>JAOARP010000057.1 GCA_025210525.1 Marinisporobacter sp. | reverse complement strand
GTAAGCGTCAATTCAACTACACATATACAAAACTAAAGCCCTTAGTTACAATATAAATATATTGTAGCTAAAGGCTTAATTTATTTACTGTTTTTAGGCATTAATAAAATTTCATTAGGAATGGTTTCTTTCCATGGCAATAAAGCATCCAACTGATTAAAATCTTCAAGATCTATGTTTGGAAGCTCTTCAAATAGATATGTTAAGTATTTGAAAACATTTAAGTTATTAGCTTTTGCAGTTTCAACGATGCTATATATAATACCACTTGCGGTGGCACCTTTAGAAGATTTAGAAAACAACCAATTTTTTCTGCCGATAACGAAATTTTTAATAGCTCTTTCGGCATGATTATTATCAGGTAATAATCTTCCATCCTCAAGAAAAACAATTAGTTTATCCCATTGCTTTAATGAATAAGTGATAGCTTTGCCTAATAAGCTTTTAGGTAAAGTTTTCTTAGATTCAGCCAGTAACCATTCGTGAAATTCTTCTAAAATGGGTTTAGTGAATTCTAATCTTTTAGCATATATTTCATTAAAATCTAAATTATCAGCTTTAAAAACTTTTTCGTATTTATAAATATTACTGAAATATTTTAAAGCTTTTTTTGATTTAGTTTTAGAAATATCAGCATCCTTGGGAGCTGCTTTAAGGGCTTCATCAAATTTTCTTCTTGCATGAGCCATACAAGCTAGATGTTTTACTTTAAGCTTATTATATCCTGCATAACCATCAGTTTGAAGATATCCATTATAGTTACCCAAAAATTTCTTAGGGTGATTTGCAGATCTTGATTTTTGATAATCGAATATACTTATATGTTTATCACTTGATTTTGATGAACCATAGTACCACATATAGTTTTTCTTATTATCTTTTTCATCAATAACTTGAAGTGTAGTTTCATCTGCGTGTATTATGTCTTCTTGCAGAAGATAGTAATTCATTCTTTCGAATAATGGTTTTAACCATATTTCAGCCCCTTTTATAATCCATGAACCCATATTCTGTCTTGGAATATCAATTCCGAGGTTTTCAAACCCTTTTTCTTGCCTATAAAGGGGCATAGCTTCTCTATATTTTTTATCCATTATAAAGGCAAGTAGAGATGGACTTACAAGTGATTTAGGCAGCACTGCATTAGGTACTGGGGCAGCCACAATAGTGCCAGTAGTTCCTTTATTATCACAAGTTCTACATGCATAGTACTGTCTATGAATATGTTTAACTTTAACTTCAGCAGGAACTATAACAAGCTCTTTTCTTGTTTCAACTTTCATTTCATGAAGCTTCCCACCACAAGTAGGACAATCAAGCTCATCATCATCAAGTACATATTTAACTTCTACTATAGGAAGATCATCATATGTTTTTCTAGACTTAGTTTTTCCCTTACGTCTGTTATATGTGATTTTTTCTAAATCTATTTCCATTTGATTTTTTACAGATTCTATTTCAGCTTCATTAAATAATGATAATTGATCAGGATTTTTTTCACTTGAAGGGCTATACTTTTTTTCAGCATTTAATCTTAATTGCTCCTCATAATATTTTAGTTTAGCTTCCTGTTCTTCAATTGTATGTTTTAAAACCTGATTTTCGCTATTCAAAAGTTGATTTTCATCTTCGAGTTTTTCAACTTTATCTTTGAAAAAATCTACTTCGTATTCAGTTTTATTATTGGCTAAAAAGCCTTTATTTTCAACAGTTTTCATAACTTTATTATACCATAAAAGCATCTGCAAAAAAAGGCTTTAAGTATTGAAATGTCAATAATTTAAACCTTTTTTATTTATATGATTTGTCGTTCTGTGACTTCTTTATGTGCATGACTTTCTCTTATGCTAAGACCATCAAGTAACCACCTAAATGATCTTTCATCAATTTCAATATGACTACCCCCAGTATCATTAGGCCACTGAAACTTATCTTTTTCTAATCTTTTGTAATAAAGCCAAAATCCTGATATATCCCACCTAAGAATTTTGATTTTATCTTTTTTTCTATTACAAAAGACGAAGAGACTATTTGAAAATGGGTCAAGTTTAAACTTTTCTTGTACTATAATAGATAATCCATCAATAGATTTTCTAAGATCTGTTGCACCTACTGCAAGGTATACATCTGCTGTTTTAACTTTATCCAGCATGTTTAATCACAAAATTTAACGCTTCTTCATAAGACAGTATATCTTCAAATTCTAACTGTATCCCATTGATTTTCAATTTTCTTATACTCTCTTCTTTTATTAAGACTTTAGAAAATTTAGTATTATCAACATCATTTGATGATTTAATTTTGAACTTTCTTATCCAACCATTAAATGTACTTTTCTTCAAGTTATTTAACCTTGAGAATTCACTCATTGATAAACCACTTTTAATAAACAAATCATATTTTTCTTTCCACCACATTTCACTTTTCCTTTTTCCCATAAAAAAACCTCCACTAAATGATTTATCTAATCATCTCATGAAGGGTATTGATTTTCCATGTGTAGTTGGATTGACGCTTAC
>JAOARP010000056.1 GCA_025210525.1 Marinisporobacter sp. | reverse complement strand
GTCCGCCGCTTTCCACTCTTTAAATCATCCGAAGAATCAATAAAGAGCTTCACGCTCGACTTGCATGTGTTAGGCACGCCGCCAGCGTTCATCCTGAGCCAGGATCAAACTCTCATATAAAAAGTTTTGAATTGAACGTTTTGGACTTTATAGTCCATATTCTGGCTTAATTTCTTACACTGTATAGTTTTCAAAGTTCATCTTTAAAATCAAGCGCCGTTTGGCGACTTAATCATCTTATCATTTTTGCCTATTCATGTCAACTACTTTTTTAAAATAAGTATTTTGATTTTTATCAAATATCATTTTAAAAAGGTTGCTTTCCGTAGCGACAAGATATATAATATCATATCTACAATCAAGTGTCAAATATAAATTTGTTCCTTAACCAAGAAAGCTCCCCCTTACACGTAAAGAGTATTATATCCATAAAAAAAGCAGGTATCATTCACCTACTTTAAATCTTCAGGTACTTCCAAGACTTTCTCTAGCAAATCCTCATCTTCTACTGTTTCTATAGCTTTTTCTGCTTTTGTAAGGGCAGCAACCACCTCATAAGGTTCATTCAATATACTAATTTCCTCAGCAAACTCCACATCTGCTATCTTCAAAGGATTTCCTGGTGCTAACGATGATATATCCACCTCTAAGCTCTCAGGAATACGATCTGGTAAGCATTCAATATGTACTTCTCTTAATTGCTGCTGTACAACACCAATACTTGATTCTACTTTTTCTTTTCCTATTAATCGAATAGGCACCGTTGTATGTATTGGCTTATTCCCAGCTATTCGTTGAAAATCTATATGTCTTATTTCATCCGTCAATGGATTTCTTTGAATCTCCTTAATCATAACTGTTTCGTGATTGATCCCTACTTCTAAATCAAAGAGTACATTTGTTCCATAGCTTCTTATAATATGATCTATTTCCCTTTTATCTAATTCTATTGCCCTTGTATTTGTATTATGTCCGTATACTACTGCTGGAACATGACCAACATTTCTTATACGATAACATACATTTGATCCCGTTTGATTTCTTAAATCCCCATGAATAACAGATTTCAACATAAAATTCCCTCCTAATCATTCAACCTAGTAGTAAGTATCTCCAATCCATCTTTTTATATACTCACATTATGAAATTTATAAAGGAGAGAATAACCAATATATATCTTCACCTCCATTATCTTAATGAAAGAAAACTACCTTTTCAAACAATACTATATAATAAGAAGCTTCTATTCTTTTATAATCATTATGGTTTTTAATCATATGAACAAGGAGTTTTTATGATGAAAAAGTTATTGTTTGTATCTCGTGTTCCTTTTATACAGGGACTAGAGCAGATGTCTAATCAAAAGCTATATGATGATATCAGACAAAAAATCCTTAAAGACTATTTTCTAACAGGTAAATTAACAAGTTTAAAAGATGAAATATATGTTGCAGTAAAACGTCATGGCGAATTTTTAGAAGGAGAAGTTTATTTATCGTCAAAAGAAAATCAACAACTTCATGGATCTCCAAAACTCTCTACTACTATAACTCACAAAGAATTAATTAAAGAAAAAAAAGAAGAGGTTTTAAAGCTTCGAAGACTTTTAGACGAATCAATTGATAAAAAAGATTTTGAAATTGCAACAAAAATCGTTAGAAAAATGAAATATCTAGAAGATGAATTTATGCTATGATAAAATTCAAGCCTAGGTCATAAAACCTAGGCTCAATTTTTATTCTTCATCTAAAAAATCTACTGCAAACTGTGCATAAAGAGCTGATCCAATTGGTAATGCATCTTCATCCATGTTAAATCTTGGGTGGTGATGTGGATAATCCGCTTCCTTTTCTTTATTTCTTACTCCAACAAAGGCAATTGTCCCTGGTGCCTTCTCTAAGTACATGGCAAAATCTTCTCCACCTGTAACTTTCTCCATTTTTATAATTCCTTCTTTACCTAATAGCTTTTCAACAGATTTTTCAGCAACTCTTGAGCAAACTGCTTCATTGATTGTAGCAGGTGTACCAGGTGTATACTCAAGTTCTGCTTCTGCTCTATAACTTGCTGCTGTATTTTTAGCTATTCTCTCAAGCATTTTAGGAAAATCTTTTCTTATTTCATTATTAAAGCATCTTGTTGTTCCTTCAAGAACGGCTTCATCAGCAATTACATTAAATCTTGTTCCTCCTACGAATTTACCTACACTTACAACAGCTGATTCTAAAGGACTTATTTCTCTACTTACAACAGATTGTAAATCCATTACAATAGCAGAAGCTACAACTACTGCATCTACTCCTTGATGCGGCAAAGACCCATGCCCCCCCTTGCCAACTACTTTAATTTTAAATAAATCTGCTGATGCCATACGGGGCCCTTCTTCTACAGATACAGTTCCACAAGGTAAATCACTCCATAGATGAATACCAAATACACCATCTACCCCTTCCATAACACCTTCTTGAACCATTTTCTCTGCCCCTTCAGCTAATTCCTCTGCAGGCTGAAAAAATAATTTCACTTTTCCATTGATTCTTTCTTTGCTCTCATTTAATATTTTAGCTGCTCCTAAAAGCATAGCGCCATGCCCATCATGACCACACGCATGCATAATCCCTTCATTTTGAGATTTATAAGGAACATCATTTGCTTCATTTACCTGTAACGCATCAATATCAGCTCTTAATGCTACAGTCTTTCCTTTGTTTTTCCCTTCTATTGTTGCTACAACCCCTGTCCCTGCTACAGATACATATGGAATCTCCATCTTATCAAGCTCTTCCTTGATTCTTTTTGAAGTCCTAACTTCCTTCCAGCTTGGCTCAGGATGCTGATGAAATTCCCTCCTTAGATCAATAACATATTGCTTGTTTTTTTGTGCTAATTCTTTCATGTTCATGATCATTCCCCCCTTATCTATATTTAAATTCATTTTGTTAATATATAAAACCTCCTCACTATCTAAAAGACAGTGACGAAGGTTTATATGTATATTTTTATATCATTTTCACAAAGACTCCTGCAATAATAACAGAAGCAATAGTTACAGTTGTAAATCCACCTACAAGCATCTTTGGTAGCATATCGTCTAATACATATTCCTTTTCTTCTTCTGTCTCACATACAGATTTTACAGCTTCAATAGTTAAAATATAATCTGCTGGAAAACCAAATAGCGCTGTCAAAGCTACAGAAAATGCCATTTCTTTTGTATATCCTAAAAGTTTACCAACAAACATAGATACGATTGCCATTCCTGCAACCCCTAAAACGATAATTCCTAATAGAGGTCCTACAATTTCAGCAAGCATTGCTGGCGTTGCTTTGGATAAACTTGCAAAAATAAATGCCATAAGCACTGTCATCAACCATCCAAAAGCATTAGCTTTATTAAGAGCTCTAGATTCAAGGAATCCTATTTCACAACCAATAACACCAAAGATTAAACAAACAACAAATTCATTCAAGTGAATATATGGTGAAACAAAGTGTGCAAGACATGCAACTATTCCTAATTTTAGTAAAATCATATAAGAAGTTTGATACTTTTCAGGAAGGGGTGGAATAAGCTTTTTCTGATCCTTCCCTGCTGCCATCTCTGCTGTCGCATCTAATTCTCCACTTTCTTTCTTAGTTCTATAAACATTTTTTACTCTATTAGCTTCCTTTTTTAAGCATAATGCTGTAATAGGGTATCCTGCAAAACCCTGCATGATATACATACAAGTTGCAAGTACTGCAAGACTTGTCATTCCTAAATCATTTGCTGCATTAGACATCAAAATAGATGCTACAACTCCTCCAGTAAGAGGCGGTGTTGCTACAACTACTGTTTGCCATCCGAAAAATGCTTTTCCAATAGTTAAAGTCATTGCACAGATTCCTGCTATACCAGCGATAGCTATTACAAAGGTTCTCCATTGTGCAAACAATTCTTTAATGCTCATCAAAGTTCCCATATGTGTTAGCAACAAATACATGGATACATAAACAACTGGTTTTACAAAAGAACCTTGATCAATTAAATCCTTAGGGAAAATAGTCCAAAAACCAATTAAAAATAAGACCGCTGAAACAAATACTGATGGAACAAATGCTTTTGTTTTCGTAGATACAACTTCTCCAATGGCCAGTACCAAAAGAATTGCTGTAAATGCTACAATAACACTTAATGTCATTTTTAACTCCTCCTTTATGATGTTTTTTAATAAAAAAACTTCTCGCCCTCTATCCATCTAGAATAAAGGGGCAAGAAGTTTAGAACAAAATTGTATATTTTCTTTTCTCTCCTTCATCGCTTTAAAGTTTTAATGTTTTAAGGTGTCTATATATTGTGGTAATTTTACCAACTTTTTCTTTATTTGTCAATCTATTTTGAATAAATATTTTTTTCTAGACAGTATCCATCTTACATTTAAACTTTTTAACTGCTGTATAAGGGCTCTCTGATGCCATAATAGCCGACATGACAGCAATCCCATCTACTCCTGTGGAAAGAACTTCTCCTACATTCTCAAGTTTAATCCCTCCTAAAGCGATAACAGGAATATTTACATATTTTTTTATTTCTTTTATAAAAGATATTCCTCTAGGTGCTAATCCTTTTTTACAATCTGTTGCATATACATGACTAGCGAGTAGATAATCTGCTCCATTTTTTTCTGCTAAAACAGCCTCCTCTAAGCTATGTATAGAAACGCCTAAAAGACCTTGCCAATCAGGTTTAGCTGTTATCAAATCATGAAAACCTATATGGAATCCATCAGCATCTACAGCTTTTGCCACCTCTAAATTCCTATTGATTATCAAAGAAGCATTGTTTTCTTTTGTGATTTTTCTTGTTTCTTGAGCTATGGGTAATAATTCATCATAAATTAGATCCTTTTCTCTTAAGATCACACGGTCTACTCCACCTGCTACTGCTTTTTCAATCACTTCTTTGAATGTTCCATTTTTTATGATTTCTCTATTAGTAATGAGACAAAGCATTTAGTCATCTTCTCTCAAGATATTGATGTTTTTCCCTTCCATTACTTTGTTCATATTTCTCATAGAACACATTTTTCCACACATAGTACAACTATCTTCATGAGCTGGCAACGATTCTGCTCTATATCTTCTAGCCTTTTCAGGGTCCATAGCTAGTTCAAACATCTTTTCCCAATCTAGTTCTTGTCTTGCCTTACTCATTTCATAATCCCACTCTTTTGCACCCTCAATATTTTTTCCTAAGTCTCCTGCATGGGCAGCAATTCTTGTTGCAACAATTCCTTCCTTCATATCTTCTAAATTTGGAAGTCTTAAATGCTCTGCTGGTGTAACATAACATAAGAAATCTACTCCATGACTTGCAGCAAGTGCTCCACCAATAGCACTCGTAATATGATCATATCCTGGTGCCACATCTGTAACGATAGGTCCTAGTACATAGAATGGTGCTCCATGACAAAGTTTTTTCTCAATCATTACATTTGCAGCTATTTCATTAATTGCCATATGTCCAGGTCCTTCGATCATTACCTGTACATTTTTTTCCCATGCTCTTTTCGTTAACTCTCCCAAGATCAGCAATTCCTGAATTTGACTTGGATCTGTAGCATCATTAACACTTCCTGGTCTACATGCATCTCCAAGGCTTAAAGTCATATCATATTCTTCACAAATATCTAATAACTCATCATAATATTCAAAGAATGGATTTTCCTTATTGTTTAGCTCCATCCAAGCATAGATTAATGACCCACCCCTTGAAACAATATTTGTAAGTCTTTTATTTCTTTTAAAAACTTCTGCTGTATATTGATTGATTCCTGCATGGATTGTAACAAAGTCTACTCCATCCTCTGCATGCTTTCTTACAACCTTTAAAAATTCCTCTGCCGTAATATCTTTTAACTCCTTATCGTAAAAACCTACTGCATCATATACAGGAACAGTTCCAATCATAGCCGGAGACATATCTACTAATCTTTGTCTGAACTCTTCTGTTTTTCCAAAGGAACTCAAATCCATAATAGCTTCCGCCTTCATATCAATAGCTGTTTGAACTTTCTCAAGCTCTTTATCTATATCACAGCAATCCTTTGAAATCCCTAAGTTTACGTTAATCTTTGTTCTTAATCCTTCTCCTACCCCTTCTGGATCTATATTTTTATGATTTTTATTTGCAGGAATAATTACCTTTCCTTCTGCTATCAACTTTCTTAAATTTTCTACATCCATTTTTTCTTTTTTTGATACAATTTCCATTTCCTTTGTGATAATTCCTTTTCTAGCTGCATCCATTTGCGTTGTATATGTCATTTTCATCCTTCTCCTTTTTATTGTAATTTGCAATAATCATAGCTTCTATCTCTTTTTCATTTGGAATTTCTCCCCTTATAACAAGAGTAAGCCTGTCCTCCTTTTTCAAAGGTGCATCTTCTCTTAAAATAAATCCATTTAGAACTACAATATCTGCTTCCTTTTTCACAAAATCACGAATTCCAAAAGCTGTAGCTTTTTCATTAACAATAATAGGCTTTTCATTTACATAAATTTTCACATCAACTACCTCCAACAAAGCTCACAATCTCCACTTTGTTTTCTTTGTTCAATATGGGTTCCTTGTATTTTTCTCTTGAGATCATTGTAAAATTTACTTCCACAACTTCCTTTTCTTCGTTTAAATCTAGCTTTTTTAATAATTCACAGATAGTCATTCCTGTGTCAAAATTCCTTTCTTTTCCATTGATCATCATAGCTTTTCCTCCTTTCCTTTACGAATGTTTATCTATGTTATATAATTTTTTACCCCGATTAAAAAAAGTGCAAATTCATAGAGAATTCGCACTTTAATAAGAATCGTACAAAGTTCCCTACGTTGGCATTATCCACATCAGGTTATACGGGTCAGAACTTTCAGTTCTTTCTCAGCTCATCCACATGAGCTCCCCCAAAGTTTATAAACTTTTCCACTAAAAAAAGCTTACACCCAGGTAAGCTTTAAAAATAATCATTTTGATCTTCGCTTCCCTACGACAGTATGAACTGCATCAGGTTGTAAGAGTTAGGATTTCTCCTTCTCAGCCAAACGGCACCTCTAGCATTGCTATTCAATTCTCTTTTATTTTAATCCTTAATAATCCTTTTGTAAAGTTTTTGTTGGAATTTTTTAAGTGTACTTTATAAGTACTCGTCTTTTTAATTTAAACAAAATCTGTTTAATTCTTACACATAAAATATAAAATTTTTATTGTATGTATAAATTTCATTTTTTTACATTTTTTTCCCACTTATTGTGCTATTATATTTTTGTCAGGGAGGGATAGCCATGAAAAATAAATCAAAAGCATTATTATTACTTACTTCTTTTCTCATAAGCACTAGTTTCACATCTTATGGTCATATGTATGAAAATACCCCTAGGATCGTAAAAAATAAAACATTTAATCCAAAATATTATTCCGTTTGTGCCGTGAGACAAGATCGTAAAACTACAAAGAGCAAAAGTATTGAAGAAATCATAAAGGAGATCAAGCAAGCTGCACGAGAAGAAGAATCCTTTATGAAAGAGATTGGAATGTATAAAAAAGACTCTAAAAGTACGAAAATTGATAAGTCATCAAAAAGTATTGAAGAAATCATAGCTGAAATACAACAAGCAGCAAAAGAAGAAACTGAATTCATGAAGGAAATTGGAATGTATAAAAAGAGTTCCACATCCCAAAAAAGTATCGAAGAAATTATAGCCGAAATAAAACAGGCCTTAAGAGAAGAAGATGAGTTCATGAAAGAAATAGGAATGTATAAAAAGAATTCTGAGAGCACAAAAAATAATAAGTCTTCCAAAAGCATTGCCGAAATCATAGCAGAAATACAACAAACTGCACGAGAAGAAACTGAATTCATGAAGGAAATCGGTGCATCCCAAAACACTTTTTCAGATATCAATAGTCATTGGGCGAAGGATTACATAGAAAAATTAGCAACAAAAAATATCATTTCTGGTTTTGATAATAACAAATTTAATCCAGAAGATTCTATGACAAGAGCACAAATAGCTGCTATCTTAGTAAAAGGGTTAAATATAGATATAAACACTTATAAAAATGATAAAATCTTTGACGATGTATCAACTGAAAGTTGGTATAGTAAATTTGCTTATGCAGCTTATAAGAATGGTCTAATGAATGGTTTTGATGGATCATTTAAACCTGAAAAAGAAATCTCAGGGGAAGAATTAATTCAAATATTTGTTAATGCCTACGAGAAAAATTATGGAGAAATAAAAATAGATTCAAAAGACACCACTACCACAGTGAATATCCACGATTGGGCTAAAACTGCATTCGCTAAAGCTAAAAAAATAGGAGTAATCGATAAGGTTCTTGATCCAATAGATTACAAAGGAAAAGTCAAAAGAGGGCAAGTATGTGTATTTATCTATGAATTAATAAAATAATATAAATCTAGTAATACTATAGTAAATAAAAGACAACTCTTTCACTAACCGTTTAGAGTTGCCTTTTTTATTCTATATTCACTTGCTCATCACTCATACTTTGGTGGACTCACCCCTTCTTTTTTAAATTTCTCTTATGTTTCCATTTCTTAAAAATCTAAAATATCTATTTTTTTGTATCATCTCCTTTTCTTTTGGATATTTTATATTTACCCATCCATTTTTTCTCTAAACACTTATTTTAAATTTTTTTATAATAAATAATAAAATCAAGAAATCATTCTTTACAGCCCCGTCATTACCTTAGCATAATTTCACCGAGGTGGCGATTTTGTTTCTAATCATTACCAAATGGGGAAAAATATGAATATGGTTAAGGTTCAACGTATCCAAACTAGAGTACGTATGGAGAAAAAAAACAGTGAAGGGTCTTAAGGGTTTAGCAGAGTATTTTGATATATCTTTAGGAGATTTACTTGAGGGAATTGTATTACATGCTTTTGAAGGATAAAATTCATTTTGTGATGAAACTTTAGGAAAAATAGAAGAGTTTAAAAAAGTCTATTCTATGGATTATGATGGAAGTACAAGTCATAATTTCATAGAAGAGGATGAATAAATTTAGATCAATATATAAAAAGAATCTCTAAAAAAGAGATTCTTTTTATATATTATTAGCTGGTTAAATCTTTTACTACGATATCATAATAGTAAACATATCCGTCCCAAGTTCTAAGACCAACTTTTCCCGCTTTATAGGTATAATCTGTTATAGTTCCTAACTTTCTATCATTCATATAAACAGTAAAATACGGACCTACTGCTTTTACTCTTAATTTATTTGGTGCCTGTGCATTTAAATTGGTATCAAATCTTTTTAATTCTTTCCATCCATTCTGCATAGAATGTCTTCCAAAAACAACATCTCCATCATCTCTAACACCTGCATAGTACCCATTATAACTATTGTTTTGGGGTCCCATATTCGTAACTCTTAATATAATTCCAACATCTGAATACCAATCTTTTTTATCAAGGAATACATTGGCTTCCATATCTACATCTGTATACCAAGTTCCTAGTCTTTTTTGCATATCATAATCTAGGACAAGCTTACCTTCTTTTCTACCTATTTTACTGTTTGCCCCATCTAAATGATAAACATAACTATTGATATATTTTTTTCTCTCAACTTTATCAAAATATCCATAATAAGAAAACATACCCTTATCCGCATCATATTTTACTACTTTTGATTTTTGTGTATTCTGTGGTGTTTGTATAATATTAGTATTTCTTCGAATTTCTATATTTTGAAATATAGCAGGTATTCTAAAAGTTCTAAATCCAACTTCACCACTTTTATATGTTGCATCTTTCACTGTCATAACTTTTTTGTTATTTAAATAAACATAAAATTGACTACCATTAGCTACTACCTTTAGATTATACACTGTTCTTTTTTGAATATTCATAGGTGCATACGCTAAGGATTTCCATTTTCCGTTATTACATATCCAAAAACCAACCTTTGCATTGTGTCTATTTTGACTATCAGCATATTGTACCCCTACATAATATCCACTATCTTTGTCTATTCCAAGGACAGTGTTTCTAAAATATATTCCTGCATTACCCGTTACACCACTTTTTAAATCATAAAGAGTCACCTTTGTTTCAATTTCACCATTTGTAAAGGTTGAATTTCTAAAAGTTGCAAATGTACGCCCTTTTTCATTTGGTACAGCATACATAGAATGAGTATATGCACGATTTAAGCTAAATTCCCCTTGCATAATATCTATTGCTGGCCAAGAAGAAAAATCATAACTAATATTATTATTCGGTTGATATGTAGTATTTTGAGGTGGTGTAGAATTCGTAGGTTGTACAGATTCTCCTGGAGAACTTACATTGGTTTGCTCGTATTTCTCATATCCAATGACCTGTGCATGCGTTTTATTATTAGCAGACCCTCCAATTAACTTGACATCAAGTGCAAAAGCAATGCTTGACATGGATAGAAGTAATCCCATTATTAGTAATACACTCAAAATTCTTTTCATCCTTTTCTCTCCTTTTTCATTTTTTATGAAAATAACATATGCACCATGTTATCCTCTTCATAAAAATAAAATTCATTATTCTATTACTTATAAATTTTACCTTTATTTTATTATATAGGCATATATTTGTAAATTGAAAATTTTGACAAATGTTAAATTTCAACACATTTCAATATCCATATATCTTTTTCATCTAAATATCCTCTATCCCATATCTTTTTAATTTCTTATAAAGTCCCACTCTACTAATCCCAAGAGACTTTGCTGTTTGATACTTATTTCCATCATTTGCTTTTAAACTAGCTGTAATCATATCTTTTTCCATTTCTTCTATTATTCCTTTTAATGATTTTTTTTCTGTAGGATAGATCTTTTGACTATTTTTAGTAAGTCTTTTAGGTAAATGCTTTGATTTTATAATTAAATCTGAATCTAAAAGATTAATAGCCCTTTCAATAACATTTTCAAGTTCTCTTACATTCCCAGGCCAATCATATTTTTTTAAGATTTCAATAGATTTTTGTGAGATTCCTTCTACATAAATATCTAATCGATTAGATAACTTCATTTTCAATTCATTAGAAAGAGCTTCTATATCTTCTTTTCTTTCTCTAAGGGGAGGAATCTTAATAGCCATAACATTGAGTCTATAAAAAAGGTCTTCACGGAATTTTCCCTTTTCTACAAGAGATTCTAAATCCTTATTCGTTGATGAGATGATTCTAACATCTATCTTTCGAATCACATTTCCACCTAATCTTTCTACTTCTTTTTCCTGAAGCACCCTTAAAAGCTTTGCCTGCATAGTCATAGGCATATCCCCTATTTCATCTAATAAAATAGTCCCTCCATTTGCAAGCTCAAACTTACCTTCTTTCCCACCCTTTTTAGCCCCTGTAAATGCACCATCTTCATATCCGAACAATTCAGATTCTAATAGTTCTGCTGGAATAGCTGCACAGTTTATTTTCACAAAGGGTCCTAAATATCTATTACTCGCATTATGAATCGAATGGGCAAAAAGCTCTTTACCAGTACCGCTTTCTCCTGTAATAAGTACATTTGAACTAGTTTTTGCCACCTTCATTGCCATATCCTTCACAACACTCATGCTAGGGCTTTCTCCTACTAAATCTTGAAAAGAATATTTTGCTGTTCTCTCTTTATTTAACTCACTTTTATAGTAAGCCAGCTCTTTTTCTAATTTAGAGATCTTTTTCCCAAGCATTTGAAAATCTCTTATATCCTTAAACATTACTTTTCCAACTGCACCAATAATCTCTCCATCTTTTTTGATAGGAATACGCATAGAAATCATTCTTTTATTTTTTATTTCTTGAATTTCACCAATTTCCATAACTCCTGTTTCTAATACTACATGAAGCCTTGTATTTTCAACTACTTCCGTTACATGTCTTCCTTCTGGGTCTTGTATATTTAAAAATTTCTTGTATGCTTTACTCATCATAGTAATAATTCCTTCTTCATCAACAACTGTAACCCACTCATTTGCTGTATCTAAAATAGTATTGAGTATTTCTATATAGACCTTATCTTGATCCATCTCTTTACTCATTTTTCTATAGTTTGTAATATCTCGAAATAAAGCCATAGCCCCTTCAATATTTCCATTGATCATCATAGGAATCATACTTATTTTATATTGTCTTTTATTGATACATATATATCGATCTCTTTCCTCTTCTCCTGTTTTTACAATAATAGGAAGTCTACAATGGGGAATAATCTTATGAATATGTTTTCCTAGTATCTCCTCTTTTTTTATGTCCAATAATTTTTCTGCACGTTGATTCATAAGGATCACTTCTCCATCCTTATCTATAGCTAAAAGTGCATCTAGTATGTTATTGATTAAAGGGTTAAAATATTTTTTCATAAGAAGCGCTCCTTTTCAAAGTAAGGATAATCTATTGATAATAGTTTGTTTTATACGATTTCACTGAAATTATATCATAGGTCTTTATTTTCACAAAACTTGTGGAATTCTGTTTGTCTGTAAAATAAAATCCCCTGATATTCCTATCAAGAGATTTTTATTTCTAATATGTATAAAAACCTTTCCCTGTCTTTCTTCCTAAAAGATTTCCTTTTACCATCTTTTTTAGCAAGGGATGAGGTCTATATTTTGGATCACTAAATTCTTTATAAAGAACTTCCATAATAGCTAAATTTACATCATTTCCTATTAAGTCAGCTAATGCTAAAGGACCTATAGGATGATTTGCACCTAATTTCATAGCTTGATCTATATCCTCAGCAGTTGCAATACCTTCTGCTAAGATACCAATGGCTTCATTAATCATAGGAATTAAAATTCTATTGACTACAAAGCCCGGAGCCTCTTCTACTTCTACAGGAGTTTTTTCCATCTTTTTACTCATTTCTAAAACACTATTTTTTGTTTCTTCAGATGTAACGATTCCTTTTATTACTTCTACAAGCTTCATCACTGGAACAGGATTAAAAAAATGCATTCCTATCACCTTCTCAGGTCTATTGGTTGCAGCTGCTATTTCTGTTATAGAAAGAGAGGATGTATTCGTAGCTAGAATCGTTTCTTTTTTACAGACTTGATCTAGCTGTTTAAATATTTCCTTCTTTTTTTCAATACATTCTACTGCTGCTTCTACTACTAGATCTACATCTTCTATATCCATCCCTGTAGTGGTGGTGATTCTTCCTAATATTTTATCCTTCTCTTCTCTTGTGGTTTTTCCATTCTTTATACATCTTTCTAGATTTATTGTAATCATTTCAAGTCCTCTTTCTAAAGAACTTTCTTGAATATCTTTCATGATTACTTGGTATCCTGACGTTGCGAAAGCTTGTACGATTCCTGACCCCATTGTTCCAGCACCTATTACACAAATCTTTTCCATAAAGGACCTCCTAAGTTTTATTTTATGAATTATTTTTTGATCATTTTTGAGTATCATAAAACCTATTACGCAAGTCCTATACCAATTTTTCATCTTATAAAAAAAACGTTTCATTCTCTCTTTCCATTTAAATTAGCTACTTTCATGTATTTATTTATTAAATCCTTCTTTTACATTTTTATCTACAAAACAGATGTTTTGTAAACGAAGTAAACACTATCCTATAGCCTTATAGCATCTTACAGCACCTTAGCATTGCGTAAACTAAGTTTACATGTTTCTTTTAATTTACGATAAATCTTAGAAAATTATTTTTATATGAGTTTGTCATATTTTCTTTGTAAATACAATAAACATTATTGTGTGTAAATTTTAGTTCGTTACAGCCATAGGTTTCATCTTAAGAATTCAAATAAAAAAAAGGGGGGGTTTTGATGGAATCTAAAAAAAGATTAGCAGATATCTTAGCTGCAAAAGGATTACCCATCAATTTCCAAGCTGGTGGAAATGCACCAGAAAAAATGATTGATCGAGAAGTTCAAAAAGAACCTACAGAAAGAGCAAAAAAATTAAGAGATATTTATTATGACACATTATCTTCTGCCAATACAGAATTTCCTTATTGGTATACCCGTAAATGGAATGAATTAGAGGGTGAAGTTACAGTTGTAAGACGTGCAGAAGCCTTAAAGTATGCTTTTTCTCATCTAACTCCTGTAATCTTCCCTAGTGAAAAGCTCGTTATGCAAAAAGCAAGCTATTATAGAGGGTCCTTCCCTATGCCCTGGTTATCTGAAGGATTTTTCGTAGCAAAAGAGGACGAACTTTATAAAGAAGCTCTTGATCGAGGAAGTGCTAGTTCAGGAGAGTTGAGCAAATTTGGTACAGGCGGTGGGAATGTTACTGAAAGCTTTGGTAATGTAGTTTCTATTGCTGGTAAATTTGGAATGCGTAAAGAAGAAATCCCTGTTCTCGTAAAGTTGGCAAAAGAATGGGTTGGAAAAAGTGTAGATGACTTAGGACATAAATATGAACAAATGATTCCAGAATACGAAATGAAAGAAAATATTATGAGAACTCTCATTTGTATGTTTGACTCTGGATTCACCTTACCACAAGGAAGGGAAATTATTAACTATTATTATCCTCTACAATATGGCTTTGATACCCTTATAAAGATGGCTAAAGATTGTAAAAACAAGGTTGCTGGAAGAGCAGATGGTGATGGACTCAATGGTATGGATCGTTTGTATTTCTATGAAGCCGTAAGAATTGTGTTAGAAGGGGTACAAACTTGGATCCTAAATTATGCAAAGGAAGCAGAAAGGCTTTCTTCTATAACAATAGACCCTATTCAAAAACAAGAATATGAGGAAATTACATCTTGTTTAGAGTGGATTGCTCATAAACAGCCTCGTACCTTTAGAGAAGCCCTCCAGCTTTCTTATATTGTACATATTACTTGCTTAAACGAAGATGCTATTTCAGGATTATCTCCTGGAAGACTTGGTCAAGTTCTTTATCCATGGTTTGAGCAAGATATGGAAAATAACCGTATTACAGAAAAAGAAGTTCTTGAGCTTTTAGAACTTCATAGAATCAAAATGACCTGTATTGACTGTTTTGCATCTACTGGAGTAGTGGGGGGTGTTCTTTCTGGAAATACCTTTAATAACTTAAGCATTGGTGGTTTAACAAGTGATAATCAATCGGCTACAAATCCTTTGGAAATGCTTATTGTAGAAGCAGGTATTACTTGTTCATCTCCACAACCAACACTATCTGTTCTTTATGATGAGAAATTACCAGAAGAATTCCTATTAAAATGTATTGAATGTGATAAAACAGGTACAGGATATCCAGCTTGGATGAACAACCGAGGCGGTATTGAATTCTTATTGCAGCAATATGGTCCTGAGGGAATGACAGTAGAAGAAGCTCGCTCCTTTGCTATTGGAGGATGTCTTGAAACTTCTCCTGCCTGTTGGAAAACTTTGACTCTTAATGGAAAGACTTATGAAATCCCAGGGGGTGCTGGTCAACCAACTAGTGTAGGTGTACACTTTATCGCAAATCCAAAGGTCCTTGAATTAGTTCTTACAAACGGTAAAGATTATAGAACAGGTATTCAAGTATATCCACCTCACAATAAAAAACTTGAAACTTATGAAGAATTATGGGATACTTTCAAGGATTATTATGATATAACTGTTGATTGCTTAACTACAACAAATAATATTCAACATGATATCTGGAGAAAACATAATATGTCCATATTTAGCTCTATGCTAAAACCAGATTGTTTAGACAAAGGTCAACATATCGGTCATTTAGGATATCGCTACAATGGAACCTTTAATGTAGAAAGTTGTGGTACTGCAAATATGGTCAATTCTTTAGCGGCTATCAAAAGATTAGTTTATGATGATAAAAAATATACAATTGATACCATGAGAGAAGCTATTCTTCATAACTTTGGTTTTAAGGCTGCTGATGAAATAGGAAGCTATTCTTTAGCAGATCAAGAAAAAGCAGAAATGAATGATCCTTATGATGATCTTTATGGAGATTGCTTAACAGCTCCAAAATATGGTAATGACAACTCCTATGCAGACAATATCTTAAAAGAATACGAAGATTGGTTCTGTAGTATGTGTAAAAACCATGAATCTCTTTATGCAAAGCCTTTATATGCTTGTCAAATTTCTGTATCAACCCATGGAGCACAAGGTCGTGCAACTCTTGCTTCTGCTGATGGACGTTTAGCTGGTACTACTTATGCAGATGGTTCTATGTCGGCTTATCCAGGAACAGATAAGAATGGACCTTATGCATTGTTTAATTCAGCTACTGTTTGGGATCATACTCAGTCTCAAAACTCTCAAATGAACTTAAAAATCCATCCAAGTGCTATTAAAGGCATAGAAGGATCTAAAAAGCTATTAGATTTAACAAGAGCTTATATGAGAAAAGGAGGCTTCCATATCCAATACAATATTGTGGACTCCAAAGTACTTAAAGCTGCTCAAGAAAAACCTGATAATTATAGAGATCTAATGGTTCGGGTTGCAGGCTTTACACAATACTGGTGTGAAATCGGCAAACCTATCCAAGATGAAGTAGTTGCAAGAACTGAATACGAAGGGGTGTAAAATAATGGATAAAACAAATCAAAAACATAATGATTGCTCAAATTTCGCATCTATTGATGTGGCAAAGGGCATTTGTAGATTAACAAATAATATTATTTTTACAGATACAGATACCTGTCCAAAATTTACTGCACTAAAAAAGTGTAAAAATTGTGCTCACTTCATAAATCCCAATGAGAACAATGTAGGTACCTGCTTAGGCCTTGAAAAAGAATCATGGACATATGGCGAACTTTGCGCTGTAACTTGTGAAGGTTATCAAGAAAAATAATTTATGCAAAAGAAGAGCGCTCATAAATTTTTGCGCTCTTCTTATTTATAAAAAGGAGGTTTGAAAATGGATGAAAAAAAAGCAAAACATTTGGGTCATATGGTTGTTCTCGCTTCATGGCTTGCTGTTTTTTGTCTTTTTGGTTATAGATCCACCTTCTCTGTTTTATTAGGTCCTATGTCAAAGGGTTTAGGATGGAGTGTTTCCCAATTATCATTAGGATATTCCTTAATGATGACTGTTTATGCTATCACTGCTTTTTTTAGTGGTATGATCATTGATAAATGGGGAACAAAGCCAGCTTACGCCATCGGTTCTGTTTGTGCAGCCCTTGGTTTTTATATCACTAGTAATGCACAAACTTATCTATCTTATTTGATTCCATACGTAATTTTCGCTGGAATTGGAACAGGTATGCTTTGGGTTTCCTCAACCGTTTCTGTTCGCAAATGGTATGTAGGAAAATCTTATGCTACTATGTGGGGCTTCGCTTTCATGGGTGCTCCTGTAGCACAAGTAGTTTTAAGCTTAGGTGTAAAAAAAATTCTTTTAACTATGGATTGGCGCTTAGCTATGAAAGGCTTAGCTATTGTTGTTTTTATTGCTCTTGTAATTGCAGCCAAAGTCGCAAAGAAAAATCCACAGGATTATGGTCTTGAACCCTTTGGACTTGTAAAAACAGGAGATTCTTCTAAAAAGGATGATTATGTTTGGAGCCTTAGAGAAGCCTTTAGCAAATCTGCTATCTGGGGAGCTATCATTGCTTTCTTAACGAGTATGGTAGCTGAATTCTTAATCTGGACACAAGTAGTTATGTATTGGACTCGTGATATTAAATTATCACTAGATGCAGCTACAAATTTATACGTTATTATTGGTGTTGCTGGAATTTTCACCATGCCTCTTATGGGAAAAATCGCAGACCATATTGTAACAAAGTCCATATCAGAAGCAAAGGGAAGAAAAACTGTACTAATTTTTGCTCCAATCACAGGAGTTATTGCCTGTATTCTTTTACTAAGTACAAAATCTTCTATGGCTTTTAGTGGTATAGCTTGTCTTCTATTTGCTATTTATTGGGCTATCGAGCCTGGTGGTGTTGCTGGCTATGCAGGTTCTATTTATGGTGGAAAGACTTTAGGAAAGATTTGGGGGGCTGCCACCTTAATCGTTATGGGAATCGGCCCTGCTGTAGGAAGCTTCATGGGCGGATATTTATTTGATCTATCAGGAAATTATCAAAACTCTATCATTTTCGCAACCTGTTCCTTTGCTGTTTCTGCCGTTGTAGCCTTCTTCTTGCCATTATCTGCAGAACATAAATGATAAAAAAGGAGTTTGGACAAATGAAAGAAAAAAAAGGATTACTCTTTGATATCCAAAGTTATTCCGTTCATGATGGTCCTGGTTGTAGAACTATATGCTTTTTCTCTGGATGCCCTCTTCAGTGCGATTGGTGTGCAAACCCTGAAGGTTGGACTTATAGACAAAAGCTTATGTTTGCACAAAATAAATGTAAAGCTGCTAAAGGGTGTACTCGATGCGTCAATGCTTGTTCTTATAATGCCATTCACATAGATCACGAAAAAGTCTCTATTGACTGGAATCTTTGCAATAGTTGTAAAACCTTTGATTGTACAAAGGCTTGTTACCATGAAGCCTTAAAGGTTTGCGGTAAATGGTATACTTCAACAGATTTAATAAAGATTCTTTCTCGTGATCGTCAATATTGGGGAGAAAGAGGAGGGGTTACCTTCAGTGGTGGAGAAGCATTTTTACAAAAAGAGTTTTTACTAGAAATGCTTAAGCTTTGTAAAGAAAAATATATTCATACAGCTATAGAAACGACTGCTTATACAGACCCTAATACTTTTCTTCAGCTGATGGATCTAATTGACTTTGCCTTTATTGATGTGAAACATATGGATCGAGAAAAACATAAAGAAAAAACAGGGGTTTATAATGATTTGATTTTAAAAAATATCGAAAACTTGAGTTCTTCCTCTTGGAAAGGTCGATTAGTTTTAAGAATGCCTGTTATCCGTTCCTTTAATGATACAGATGAAAATATTCATGCAACAGTTCAGTTTATGAAAAGATTAGGATTGTTTGAAATCAATATTCTTCCCTTCCATAGATTAGGAGACTCTAAATGGAGTCAGCTAGGAAAGCTATATCCTTATAGAAATGAAGAAGCTACCCCACTCAAAAAATTAAATGCTATTCAGGATATTTTCTTAAATAATGATATTGCCTGTTATATCGGCTCTGATACGAGCTTCTAAGCCATTAAAAGAAGTCCAATAAGGGTTAACCCTTATTGGACTTTTTTATGCTAGAAAACAAGAATCACTAAAACCATTGCTAGAATAAGAGCTACCATAAATAGACTATACATTAAGCTATTTGCACGACTATATATTCTCCCCATTACATCTGATAAACTATTGAATTCAAAATGAATATCCTCTATAAAATGCTTTACATCCACCGCATTTTTTGTTCCAGGTTTTTTATATTTTTCTCTCCTAATCTGAATACCACTCAAAGCTTTTACTAAAGCTCTTCCTAAATACACCATATCCACTACGATTCTATCTAGAAAATGAAAAACAGCAGAGGTAGATGTGAAAAGCATCCGAAGTATTGGATGATAAAAATCTCTTTCAAGATCAAACCAACTCAAGGAAGGATTAATATAAAAATACTTCCCTTCCTCATGCTTTCTAAGATACATTTGAACAAAACCTAGATAAATGAATACACCTATTAGAATAGTAATAATTGAAGATTGTATATTACCATAGGTATAAAAATGAGATTCTATAGCTCCATTTACATCAAAAGTCTTCATAGCACTTTCTATTAATGGAAATAACAATTTTGGCTTAAATCCTATAAGGATCACAACTATTCCTAAAATAGCCATAGGGAATAGTGCTCTTTTTCGAACATGATCTTTATATTGACCTTTATACTTTTCGTTTTTCTCCATAAATACAGCAATAAATATTTTAAGAAGATAGGCTACTGTAAATGCACTACTTACAGTAAATACAGCCTCCCCTAAGGACCACCATATACTATGATACATCTCATGAGCCTCTGCTAAAGCATGATGTAGTAGTGTTTTACTAATAAAACCATTAAATCCAGGCATCCCAATAATAGCTAATAATCCTGTGAAAAATACACCTTTTAATAAAATCTTGTGTTTTCCAAAGCCTCTGATTTCATTAATACTCAATTCATGCAAGATCATGTAAATAATTCCTGCACCCATAAATAAAAGTACCTTAAATATAGCATGATTGAATATATGATAAAGAGTTCCATATATGGCAATTGGCTTATGATCTTTTAATAATCCTATAAGCCCTATCCCAACGAGTATATATCCTGCCTGACTCATGCTACTATATGCAAGAATTCTTTTGATATTTCTTTGGAACAATGCGAAGAATCCGCCTACAAACATGTTTGTAAAGCCAAGAATTAATATAGCTGTAGAAAGGAATACATCCCCCTCCATCATAATTCCTACTGTTATAATGATACCAAAAATACCTGTCTTTATAAGTATTCCAGAAAGTACAGCACTAGCAGGAGTAGGAGCTGCTGGATGAGCTTTTGGTAACCACACATGAAGAGGAAACATACTTGCCTTTGTCCCAAACCCTATAATAATCAATATACTAATTAAATATTTGATGTTTCCCATCTCTCCTACTTTTTCTGCTAATTCACTTATATTTAGAGTAGCTGTATAATCATATAGTAAAAATAATCCCATAAGTAAGATCATTCCGGCAGCAATCGCCATTCCTAAATATGATTTTCCTGCATCATGGGCATATTCATCCTCATCATGAATAATGAGGGCATAGGAGGTAAAAGACATGATTTCGAAAAAGGTAAATAGATTTAATATATTTTCAGATAAAAATATTCCAACGGTACTAGCTAAGGTAAGCATAAAGAAAGCATAATACCTATTTCTGTTCTTATACCTTATAAGATACTGAGTAGAATACATAGTTGCTAAAAACCATACAAAAGTAGTAATAAAAACAAAAATATATCTAAAAGCATCTAACTTTAGATAGAGACCTATCCCCATAATATCCGGTATGAAAAGGGTAATAGGCTCCTTGAGTACCCGATTGTAAAGAAGGATCACCAAAAGAAGTTCTATCCCTGTCATTAAGACATTTAAAATATCTCGATACCTTTCATTTTTTCTCCCTAAAATCCATCCAACCATTGCGCTTATTCCAGGAAGAAGTAAGATCATCAACAATATGATTTTATGAATCAACAAAAACCACCCTCTTCATCAATTTTTTAAAAAACTAATATAGTTAGCATCACTGCAAGAATTGCAGCAACAATAAATACGGAATACATTAAGCTATTCATATTCTTAGATAATTTCGCCATAATCTCTTTTAAACTATGAAAATCATCATTATTTTCTATTACAAAATTATCTCCATTTTCCATACTATAATTTCCATAGTTTCTTTTGATCTTCATTCCACTAAAAGCTTTTACACGGTCTCCTAGATAATGAACAAAATTCACTACTCCCCGATCAAGAACATGAAAAACTGCTGATGTAGATGAGAAAGTACCCTGAAGAATTGGTGCATATATATTTCTTTCAAGACTAAACCAACTAAGGGATGGATTCACATAGAAGCTTTCTTCTCCGTCCTTCTTTCTTAGATATCCTCTAACAAAACCTATATAAATTCCTATACCTATAAAAATAGTCATGAAAGAGCTTTTTATATTGCTAAAGGTATAAAAATGCACTTCTAAAGCTTTAGTTACCCCAAAATTTTCTACAGCCTTATTGAGTATCACAAGAATCTTTCCTGGATTGATTCCTATATACAAAACGGCTACACTTAGAATGATCATAGGTAGTAATGCTCTTTTTTTGATATGCTCTTTAAATTGCCCTCTATATTTTTCATCCTTCTCCATAAATACAGTCACAAAAATTTTCAGCATATAAGCTACTGTAAAGCTACTACTAATGGTAAAAATAATTTCTGCTAAAGTCATCCACGTATTAGGATACATATGATGAGCTTCATATAAAGCTTCGTGTAAAAGAGTTTTGCTAATAAATCCATTAAATCCAGGCATGCCCATAATGGCACAAAGTCCTATAAAAAATACACCTTTGAGTATTTTTTTATGCTTTCCAAAGCCTTTAATAGCATTAATACTTACATCTCTTAAAACCATGTAAATGATTCCTGTTCCCATAAAAAGTAATACTTTAAACACAGCATGATTGATAATATGATAAAGAGTTCCGTAAAGAGCAACCCCCTTATGTTCTTTTAATATGCCACAAAGACCTATCCCCACTAAGATATATCCCGCCTGACTCATTCCGCTGTATGCCAATATCCTCTTGATATTTCTTTGTAATAATGCAAGCATTCCTCCTAAAAACATATTGGCAAGACCTAATCCAAATACAACACTTGAAACTACAAAATCTCCCCCCATTAGGTTTTCTGTTGTAATCATAATCCCAAATAAACCTGTCTTTAAAAGCACTCCAGAAAGAATTGCACTAGCAGGAGTAGGGGCAGCTGGATAAACCTTTGGTACCCATACATGAAGAGGTACAATGCTCGCCTTTACTCCAAATCCTACAATAATCAAAAAGCTTATAAGGTATTTCATATTACCTAAAACGTCTACCGCTTCTCCTAATTGACTAATATTTAATATCCCTGTGTACTCATATAATAGGAATAACCCCATTAAAAGTACCATTCCACCAGCTATAGCCATACCAATATAGATCTTTCCTGCATCTAATGCATATTCATCCTGATCATGGATAATAAGAGCATAAGAAGTAAAAGACATAATTTCAAAGAAGGTAAATAGATTTAATATATTTTCAGATAAAAATATTCCTACCGTACTTCCTAGAGTAAGCATGAAAAATGCATAATATCTGTTTCTGTTTTTATATCTTATTAAATATTGGGTAGAATATATGGTCGTTAAAAACCATATAAAAGCACTAATTAATACAAATATATATCGGAAAACATCTAGTTTTAGATATAACCCTGTACCCATAATATCGGGTATAAAAAGTTCAATAGGTCCCCTCATAACCTCTTTGTAAAGCATCACTACTATGAGTAATTCTATTCCTGTTATAAGCATATTCAATAAATCTCTATTTTTTTCGCTTTTCTTTCCTAACATATATCCCATTACTGCCGCAAAGCTTGGTAATAATAAGATGGTCATTAAAGCTATTTTATAAAGCACCACACTTCCCCCTCTTTGGTAAAACATCTTTTATACGATATTCTCAACAATTTTTTGTATATAATGAAGAATCACATTTGGAAATAATCCTAAGAAAATAGTCACTCCTGTTAATAAAACAATAGGTACCATCATCCCAGGAGGAGGATCTAATTTTTCTACATCTTTGTTTTCTTCTCCATGGAAAAAGGCTGTCACTACAATAGGCAATAAATATGCAGCTGTAAGAAAAGCACTCACTAATAAAATAATTGGGAAAATAACCTTATTTTCAGATAATCCTCCAAGGGCTAGAAACCACTTACTTACAAAAGCATTTGTGGGAGGAATTCCTATAAGAGAAATAGATGCAATCCCAAAGCACCACATAGTCACAGGCATTTGTTTTCCAATTCCCCTAATCTCCCCTATGTTTTTCTTATGAGTCATGAAATAAATGGCTCCTACACAGAAAAACAAAGTGATTTTTATCACTGCATGATTCACAAGATGAAGAAGTCCTCCAATCAAAGCATCTTCATTTAAAAGAATAATCCCCAGTACAATATACCCTAGTTGACTTACAGTAGAATAAGCAAGCCTCTTTTTTAGATTTTCCTGATGCAATGCTAATAAAGAACCTAAAAGAATCGTCAAAAAAACCAATATTCCTATATAAGTATTTCCATGAATTGTTCTTATAACATCTGCACCAAAGATAAAATAACAAACACGAACCAATACAAATATTCCAGACTTCACAACTGCCACAGCATGTAGCAGTGAACTTACAGGAGTAGGGGCAACCATTGCAGCTGGAAGCCAAGAATGAAAAGGTACAATAGCAGCTTTTACCCCAAATCCAATAAACATAACTAAAAAGATAGTCAGTAATAGTTTAGGATTTTCTATCATAATATTTCCTAATACCCCTCCCTCAACAAAGTTAAGGGTATTACTAATGCTAAATAGTAAAATCATGCCTAAAAGAGCTAGTGTTGCTCCTCCAAAGGAATAAATCAAATATTTTCTTCCACTATATAAAGCTTCTTTACTTCCTGCATGAATCACTAATGGGAATGTAGCTAATGTTAATAATTCATAGAATATATAAAGGGTAAATAAATTTCCTGAAAAAGCAATCCCTAAGGTAATTCCCAATGTTAAAATGAAGAAGATAAAGAATCTTTCTTGTTTTTTTTCATGATCCATATATACAGAAGAATAAAAAGTTGTAAAGATCCATAAAATAGATGCCAGTAAGGAAAATAATATCCCTAGCTTATCTATTTTGAAATAAACATCTATGAATGGATTAATCTTTAATATATGAATCTCTCCTCCACCCATGTAAAGAACACCTATTAATGCTAATAAATTTAAACTTACGCCTATAATGGCATATCTATTTCTAATATTTTTTCCTTTATACAAAACCTTTGTTCCTAATATAGCCAATAAAAATGGCATAAGAATGGGAACGAGTATAAATGCATTCATAGTCTACCTCCCTATACAATTCCTAAAGCAATGATATCCATGATTTTATGGGAAATTGCTCCCACAACAATCATTCCTACAATCAAAAACCCTAAAGGAATCAATGCTTCCATAGTATTTTCTTTAGATTTATAAATTTTATCCTTTAGATTTTCTTCTCCGAAATATCCATTTACAACAATAGGGAAATAGTAAGCTGCATTTAATAAACTACTAAGAAGTATTGCTGCCACATAGATCATTTTCCCTGAATCAATACTAGCAAGGGATAAATACCACTTACTGATAAATCCAGGAAGTATTGGAATTCCTACCATAGACAAGGCTCCCATTGTAAACAAGCCCAAGGTATAAGGCATTTCCTTTCCAATGCCCCTTAGATCATTCAATTTTTTCTTTCCTGTCTTTTCAATCATTCTACCTGCTGTTAAAAACAATGCAGATTTCGTTACTGCATGCCCTATAATATGAAAGACTGCCATGGTAAGCCCTAGCTTATTTCCAAGACCTATTCCAAAGAATATATACCCCATCTGAGCAACACTTGAATAAGCAATGACTCTTTTGATCTCCTTTTGCTTGATGGCGAAAACTGAACCCATGATCATTCCAACGGTCCCTAATATCAAAATCAAGTTGAGTATGGAAAATTCGCTAATCATCTGTTCACCAAATATTCTATATAGTATTTTTATAAGGAGTAAAATAGGTGATTTTAGTACGAGTGCTGAAAGAATAGCACTTGAAGAAGATGGCGCACTAGAATGAGCATCTGGAAGCCATATATGCATAGGGAACATGGCACTTTTTATTCCGATTCCTACTGTAAAAAGCCCTGCTGCAATATGAAGTGTATTTTGGTATTCTCCATAAGTCCTCATCAATTCCTTGTGTATATAAGTCATATTCAAATTTCCTGTAATGTCATATAAAAATGCAATTCCCATCAAAACAAGGCCCGAACCTAAACTACTTAAGATCAAATATTTTAAAGTAGCAGCGATATTTTCTTTTTTATCCTTTACAACGATAATTCCACAAGAAGCAAGGGTTGTTACTTCAATGAATACAAAAGCATTGAATAAATCATTTGTAAATACCATTCCTAATAAAGAGCCTACTAAAATATTAATGAGTAAATAATAAAAACCTATTTTGTTTTCTTTTATTTCATTTTCAATGGTATAAACAGAATACCACAGGACAAGTGTTGCAACACCTGTAAATAAAATAATCATCATACTTTCTACCGTTCCGATTTGAAATTCTATTCCCCAAGGTGATTCAAAGTGTCCTACCTTATAAGAAAAACTTCCCTTTTCTAATACCCTTTGTAATGTGAAAATCCCTAAAAGAAAAGAACTACTCATAGTTGATAAGCTTAAGATCTTTACAAATTTATTTTTCTTGATCAGTGGCATAGTAAATGCACTAATAAAAAGGATCAAGATCACCAGTAATGGAAAATTATTTGCATAAGCCATTCTAATCCCCCCTCATTTTCATAATTTCATCTAATTCAACAGTTCCATATTTTTCATAAAGCTTTACCGTAAGGGCAAGGGCAAAAGCAGTAACACTCACTGCCACAACAATTCCTGTAAGCATGAGTGCTGTAGGAATGGGATTGATATATCCTTCTATTCCTTTATGAACACCTGTGACAATAGGTGCTTCTTTCCCTTTTATACTTCCCTTTGCAATAAAAAATAAAAACACAGCTGTATCCATAATATTCATTCCAATAATTTTTTTAATTAAGTTATTATGGAGCAATAGCGTTACAAAACCTACTCCAAATAAAACCATTGATCCTGTTTCAAAATAATTTGTTAATAATTTTTCCATATTATATTTCTCCTTCATAAAACAAACTGAAAAAAAAGTATACAGTTACAGACACAATCATCCCTACTGCTATATTTAATGGTAATAAATATCTGCCACTTAGAATATTTCCAGGTTTTCCAAGAGGAAATTGTGGTACATGTAAATTACTTCCTCCTGTAATAAAGCTATATCCCTTCAAAATACCATAAAGAATCAACGCACTACAGATAAGCTTTATCAGTCTTTCATAGCTAAATTTACATTTCGCTGCTTCTTTTCCAAATACAATTCTATATAAAATAAAACTTGTGCCTATAACAGTCCCTCCAGCAAAGCCTCCTCCTGGAGAAAGATGTCCATGAAAGATCACATATAATCCAAATATCTGAATAAAAGGAATAATTATTTTGCTAATTTCTTTTAATATAGTATTATGCATATAAAGCACTCACTTTCTATATTTACTCTTCTTTTTTTAAAACCATCAAAACCGCAATAGCTCCTGTAAACAATACAGTGGCTTCTGCAAAAGTATCAAAGGCTCTATAATCTAGTATAATTCCCGTTACAATATTTAATGCCCCTGTATCCTTTACACCATCTTCTATATATTTTTCCATCACATAATTATTCGCTGGATTATTAGCTTTCCCAAACTTAGGAAGTTCCTGAACCCCTATGAGGAGAATCCCTATAATAATCATGGTCAAAAGTATTGCCGTTATTTTTTTCATTTACCCGCACCTCTTATTTTCTTCAATGTAAGAACAAATAATAAAGTAGTAATCCCTGCACCAACAGCTGCTTCCGTTATGGCTAAATCTGGTGCATTCAATTGTTGCCAAAGAATAGCCATAATAAGGCTATAAACTGTAAAAACAATAATCGTTCCCAATAAATCTTTAATAATAGATACAGAAATGGCCGCACATATTAAAAACAAAAGCATAATAACACTAAAACTTTCCATTTTTCTCACTCCATCATCTTTTTATTCTTTTCTTTCATAAAAGCTGCCTTAGATATTAAATGGGTAGCCGTTGGATTTGTAATCCAAAGAAAAGCAATAACTAATAATAACTTTAAACTTGTAAAGTTCAATCCGCTATAAATCATTAATCCAATTAAGCATAACACCGCTCCCAATGTATCGCATTTTGCTGCACTATGAGCTCTTGTAAAAAGATCTGGAAATCTCAGAATCCCTACGGTGCCCACAACGAAGAAGAATAGTCCTCCTAACATAAAAATAGTCATTAGAATCATTTTCACTCCTTCTCCCCCTCCTTTTCTATAAAATTAGCGATCACAATAGATGCTATAAAACTAATCAGTGCATACACTAGCACCACATCAATAAAATAACTTTCCTTTAAAATAAACGAAACAATTGAAATCAATATAATAGTCTTAGTACCGATTACATTAATGGCCACTAAGCGGTCTGCTCCACTTGGCCCTTTTAAAGCTCGAATCATACACAATATAATGGTAAAAGATAAGAAAAGACATGAAAATATCAATAATTTTTGTATCATCTTTCTACTCCTCTATTTTTAAAAGTATTTTTTCAAATTTTGAATTTAAAACGTCCTCTATATACTCCTTCTTTAAACAATGAACAATCAGCTCATCTCCTTCCATAAAAACCGTAAGGGTTCCAGGTGTAAGGGTAATAGAATTGGCAAGTATTGTTCTATAAAAATCACTTTTTAACTTTGAATGGAATTTCACAGTTTCTGGGGATATATCCATTTTGGGACTGAGTACAATTTTTGCTACTTGGAAATTTGCTACGACAATTTCCTTGATCAATATGAATAGATAAGTTATGCAGCAGGATATTTTTTTAAAGCTTTGGAAACATTTTCCCGCATCATAAATCTCTAATTCTTTGTTAAAAGCATATACCCCTAAACAAATTATGATTCCTATCCATACCCTTTCCACATTGATGGTTTCTGCTAATATGAGCCAAAAACCTATAAAAAATAATAATCGTATCATTCTATTCATAACATCCTCCGTATTTATAGTTTATTTATTGGTATTTAGTATACGCAATATTTATGCCAATACTTATCATATAAATATTTGAATTTTCTATACCCCTTCATTTTACCTATACCCACCTATTATTTTTTTCAAAAATAAAAAAATAGAATTGAAAAAAGTCATTCAATTCTATCAATATATGTTCTATTTTGATACATCTTTCTTTGTTATCTTTTTCACAACAGTTTCATTATGATACATTTGTATCATTTTAATACATATTTCAAATCATATTTCTCTATTTTCCTATATAAAGTACTTCTTCCAATCCCTAAAATTTTAGAAGCCAATGCTAAATTCCCATCCACTTCCTGTATGGTTTTTACAATAGCCATCTTTTCAATTTCTTCTAAGGACATAAGCTGTTCTGTAATTCCAATTTTTTTTGGAATATTACTAGATTTCATGGTGTTCGGCAAATGCTTATACATAAGGATTTCTCCATCATCCACTATATTCACCACTAGCTGAATAACATTTTGTAGTTCCCGTACATTTCCTGGCCATTGATAATTCATGAGTCCTCTATAAAAGCTTTCATGGACACCTTTTATATTTTTTTCCATACGACGATTAAATTTTTCTACAAAATAGTCGATAAATACTTTTATATCTTCCTTTCTTTCTCTTAGGGAAGGGGTTTTGATAGGCATTACATTTAATCGATAAAAAAGATCTTCTCTAAAGTTTCCAAGATCTACTTCCTTTTTTAAATCTTTATGGGTAGCCGCAATAACCCTTACATCAATAGGAATTACATTATGGCCACCAATCCTTACAATTTGCCTTGTTTCTAATACACGAAGTAGATTTGCTTGGGTATCTAAAGGCATATCCCCTATTTCATCTAAAAAGATGGTTCCTCCATCAGCGAGTTCAAATTTGCCTGGATGCCCTCCTCTTTTAGCTCCTGTAAAAGCTCCTTCTACATATCCAAAAAGCTCACTTCCAACAAGTTCTCTAGGAATAGCTCCACAATTTAAAAATACAAAGGGATTTTTTCTTCTAGGACTTTCATTATGAATAGCTTGGGCAAAGAGTTCTTTTCCAGTTCCACTTTCTCCTAATAATAATATGGTTGCATTAGTATTGGCAGCTAAAGTAGCTAATCTTATAGCCTCTTTTATTTGCTTACTATTTCCTAATATATCTTCGAATCTAAATCTTGCCTCTGCACCAACGATTTTATTAACCAAGCTGTGGATCATTTTTGATTCCTTAAACGTAAATACAACTCCTTCTAATTCATTCGTTCCTCTGTCTAATATGGGGGTTACAGTCACAATGCAAGAAATATCTTTTCCTTTTTTGCTCTTGAAATAAATTTCTTCTTCTTCATATTTTTTCCCATTTTTAATTCTTCTCATAATTCTATCGTAATTTTTTTGATCTAATATGGCATGAATATTTTTCCCTAATATATCCTCTTCTTTAAGACCTAAAAACCTTCGTGCAAATAAATTAATATCCATAATCATGCCTTTATTATCCGTACAAATTAACCCTTCAGAAATGGATTCCATAATAGCATAAAAATGCTTATTTGCTCGATCTAGCTTTTTATTAGTCTTTTCTAGCTTCATTTTTTTTCCTATGGCTTGAGCTGCTGCAACAACCATCCCTAATGTATGAGGATGCACACTTTCATTAGGTCCTGTAGCACTCAAAACTCCAATGATTTCCTCTCTTTCATCCCTTATGGGGCAAGCCGAAGATGCCCAATTGTGATATTGCTTACAATAATGCTCTGCACCCATAACTTGAATAGGATGTCCAATCTCTAGGGCTGTTCCTATAGCATTTGTTCCAATGATAGATTCCTTCACATTACAGCCTTTGTAAATATTAAGTCTCCCGTATTTCTCTAAAAGATCCCTATCTCCAATACACTCTATCACATATCCATCCTTATCTGTAAGTCTTACAAGAAAACCTGTATTTTCAACAATTTGACGAAGACTATGCATAAAAGGCATAGCTGTTTTAATTAACGCAATACTTTTTCCATATCTTTCTTCAAAATCTTTTTCTGACAATTCACTTCGAACACCTTCATCCATTGGATCTACACCATGTAGTTTGCTACGCATCCACGAATAAGCAATCATATCTCTTATTAGATCTTTTTGTATTGTCCCCTTGGTGATAAATGATTTCCACGCTTTCATAACCTCTTCGTTTTTGCTTAGTAATTTTTTTCCAAGCAAAATAAATTCCTCCTATATTCAGTATTTTTTATTTATTATATCATTCCTATAGACCCATAACTCCCTCCCATAAGAATTTTTTTGTTTTTTCAGGAAAAAAGACCTATATATAAATCATTCTCTATTCCCAAACATTTTTATAGTTTTTAGGATAAAATTATAATAAGGAATCAAAATATCTAAGAAGTTTAGAAATGGGGGATTCACATGACTACTGAATTAAAAATAATTCAAATACCCATCAATCAGTTAAAAGAAAATATGGTTATTGCAGTAGATATCATAGACCCTCACGGAAGAATGCTCGTAGGAAAAGGATATGAAGTAAAATCACCTAAACGAATCAAAGATTTATTAGATAAGTATACCATTAAAAGCATTCATATCTATGTGCATCAAGATAAGTCCTCAGCCAAAGAAGTATTTCCTATTCCTGATGCTAAGGATATGTCTTTAATCAATGCATTAGATGAAGAAATCATTACTTTCAAAGAAAGTTTCTCTTCTATTAAAGAAAGAATCTCTACTGATTTTCAACATATATTAGAAGGCAAAGATTTTCATATAAATACACTTAAAGAGCATGTAAATCATCATCTTAAAATTTTTGATTTAAGAACAAATGTATTCCAATTAATTGAATTCATGAGAAAGATGGATAAAACCCTTTATACCCATTGTTATCAAGTTGCTTTAACAAGCTACACCATAGGAAAATGGATGGGTCTTTCTAAAAATGACTTAGAGGAATTATTTTTAGCAGCATTGTTAACAGATATAGGAAAGCTTCAATTACCTAAGGGATTATTATCTAAAGAAGGTCCTTTATCTTATGAAGAAAAAATAGAAGTTCAAAAGCATGCCATTTATAGTTATCATCTTATAAATCCTTATATGAATATTAGTCATAAAATAAAACAAGCTGTACTTACTCACCATGAACAAATAAATGGTAAAGGCTATCCTTTAAGATTAAAAGCATCAGACATTCCTTTATATAGTAGAATTATTGCTGTAGCAGATGTATATAATACGTTAATAACAGAAAAATACGAAACCTTTACCGTATTTGATGTGTTAAAGAAAATGGAAACAGAATACAAAAGTTTATTAGATCTAAACATATTATATACTTTCTTAAAATATATAGGGCATTGCTTTATAGGTCAAAAAATCAGATTAAACAATAAAGAAACCGGAGAGATCGTTTTTATTTATAATAAACAATTTAACAAGCCCCTTGTCAAACTATTTTCTAATAATAAAGTTATTGATTTAAGTACTTACCAATCTGGTTTAAAAATCACAGGACTTGTTTTGTAAAAATCCTCCTTTTCATTTAACAAAAAACCTGCCGTTTTCAAACGACAGGTTTTTTGTGATTAACTCATAAAATTAAAATACGCTAATATCAAAGCACCTAAGATAATTCTATAGTATCCAAATACTTTGAAATCTTTTTTCTTTATGTATCTCATAAAAAATGCAATTACCGCTAATGCTACAATAAAAGAAACAATCACTCCAACAAGTAAAAATACCCACTGGCTTGACGTAATATCAAGTCCTGTTTTCATCAAAGAATAAACAGTAGCTCCTGCCATCGTTGGAATCGCTAAGAAAAATGAAAATTCTGCAGCTACTTGTCTATTGGCTCCTAAAAGCATTGCACCAATAATCGTTGCAGCTGATCGAGAAGTCCCAGGAACCATAGCAAGGCATTGAATCGTTCCTATAATAAAAGCTGTTGTAAAACTCATTTCCTGAATAGAATGAATACTAGGATATTTTCTCCTTTTTTCTAACAATATAATAGCAATCCCTCCTATAAAAAGAGTCGTTGCCACTACAGTAGGGTTAAACAACTGATCCAAATAATCCCCTATTAAAACCCCTATAATAGCTGTAGGAATTAAGGCTGCCACCACTTTCATCCAAAGATTCACCGTATCTCTTTTCTGTCTCATACTCTTTCTTCTTGAAAAAGGATTTAATTTATTAAAGTATAAACAAATAACAGATAAAATAGCTCCAAACTGTATGATTACATCAAAGGCATTGGCAAATTCGCCTTTAAATTCAATCCAATGATTTACTAAAATAAGATGTCCTGTACTACTAATAGGTAAAAATTCTGTAATCCCTTCTACAATAGAAAGTATGATTACTTTTATCATATCACTCACAAACATAACCTCCTCTAAATTATAAAAACTAGTGATTACTCCCTTTAGATTAATATCTAAGAGATCTTCATTAAACCAATTTCTTTAAACATCTACTTTTATATTAACCTTATATTAGTATAGTTGTATTTCTTAGGAAAAGCAAGATTTCAAACTTTTCCTATTCTTGATAATAATACAACTTTCCATTTTCTGTTTGAAATTTCAATCCCTGTTTTTCATATAAATACGAAAGGATTGCTCCTATTGTTGTGTATAAAAAATGATATTCTTCAAAATCTACCTTCAATTCTTCTAAAATGATAATCTCTTCTAATAATTCTTCCCTCGTCTTAGGTTGCTGAAGTAATTCTTTTGATAAATCTATGTATTTTTGTAAATTCTCTTTATTTACTCTTACAAGATTTTCAATAGCTCCTTTGTCATAAGTCTTTTGACAATGACTGAGAATATAAATATCATAATCTAAGCTTTCAATTTTTTCATAAGTTTCTAATTGCTTTTGTATATCTGTTAAAAATGGTATTTTATACTTTCTTAATGTTTCTTCTCCCATTAATGCATCTGCTAAAAAGCATACTCCATCTCTTGTAGCTAACCCTAATTGTCCATCTGTATGTCCATGAAGAGAAAGTACTTCAAATTTTTCATTATTGATCTTTTCTATTCCTTCATTCAATACATGATCTACAGATAATTTCTTTCCATTCATAAAATTTTTTCGTAATTCCTTTATAGGACTTGCTCCATATAGCTGCATGCAAAACAATTCATCATTCTCCATATAGATTTTTTCCTTTTGTGTAGTATAAATAATACTTCCTGAGAAATGTTCTTTAAAAAAGTAGTCTCCTCCCATATGATCTATATGATGATGGGTATTTATAATATACTTAGGATTTATATTGTTTTCTTTTAATATTTCGCTTATTTTTCTTGCTTGTTGATTATTGTTTCCTGTGTCTATTAGTAATGCATATCGATCCTTAAACAAAAATACCCCTACATTAGTGCCTGATACTATATAATAGGTATTTCCCTTTATTTTATTGAACTCCATATATTCCCCTCCTCAATCCTATAGATGTCTAATAATTCTATCTAATAGAATTTAGCTATATCTATTATACCATTCCTACTAAAAATAGATAAAAAGTTCTGTCCATCATTGAACAGAACTTTTATTGAATAACAAAACAACTACATAGCAGGAAGGGGGCTTACCATTTCTGCGGCTTCATCAGCAACAAATTTATTAGCCCTTTCAATAGCTGCATCCAAGCTTTCACATACATGGTCTTTTCCTATCATCTCTATAAAGCCATAATTGTCTAATATCCTTAAAGGCAATTCTTGTATTTCCATAAGAATCAATTCTGTTCCGCTTTGTTGATTCATATCATATAGCTGCTTTAACGCCGCATATCCCGTAGCATCTATAACAGGAACATTCTTCATCTTTAGAATCAATACTTCAGGAGAGGTCTCCACCTCTTTAATCACCTGTATAAACTTATCTGCTGCCCCAAAGAAAAAAGGGCCATTGATTTCATAAAATGCAATATTTTTAGAAACATTTTCATAACTAGGAATATCATCTTTTATTTGATCGTCCTCTAATAGATATTTAAAATCTGTGACATCTGCCATTCTCTTCATAAATAAAAAGGCTGCAAGGACCATTCCTACTTCAATGGCAACCACCAAATCTACAAGAATTGTTAAAAAGAAAGTAGTTAATAAAATAGCTGCATCACTTTTAGGACTTTTTGATAACTCATGAAAAGCATGCCATTCTCCCATATGATAAGCTACCATCATGAGTATTGCCGCTAGTGCCGTCATAGGAATAAATTTCACATAGGGCATCAAAATAAGCATCATCAATAGTAAAGTAATGGAATGAACAATTCCTGATATAGGTGTTCTTGCACCATTTTTAATATTCGCTGCTGTTCTTGCTATTGCCCCGGTTACAGGAATTCCACCAAAAATAGATGAAAATATATTAGCAACACCTTGTCCCACAAGCTCAATATTTGAGCGGTGATTTCCTCCGATCATTCCATCTGCCACTACTGCAGATAATAAAGATTCTATACTTCCAAGTAAGGCAATTGTAATTCCTGGCATAATCAATTCCTGTATCATATTTAAGTCTATATGAGGAAATTTGGGCATACCTAATGAAGAAGAAATCTCTCCAAACTGACTACCAATAGTTGAAACATCTAATTTTAATAATATACTAATAAAAGTTACAAAGATAATCGCTACCAATGTAGAAGGAATTTTTTTATTTACCTTTGGCCATAAAATAATAATCAATATGGATAATACACCCAGCATAATAGCTTCTACATTCATTGTATGAAGATTTTCAAAGTATGCTGTCCATTTTGGAATAAAATCTGCTGGTACCTTATTCATGTTCAGTCCAAAAAAGTCCTTAATTTGAGATGAAAAAATAATAACAGCAATTCCACTTGTAAATCCAGTTGTAATAGGATATGGAATAAATTTAATCATACTTCCAAGCTTAAATACTCCCATCAAAATCAGAAAAACACCTGCAATAATCGTTGCAATCGTAAGTCCGCTTAAACCATATTTTTGTATGATTCCATAAACAATGACTACAAAAGCACCTGTAGGTCCTCCTATTTGAACCCTACTCCCTCCTAATAACGAAACAAAGAATCCTCCAATAATAGCAGTAATGAGTCCCTTTTCAGGGGATACCCCTGATGCAATGGCAAGTGCAATTGACAAAGGAAGCGCTATAATTGCTACAATAATTCCTGCTGCAAAATCTTTTAAAAATTGTTCCTTGCTATAATCCCTTAAACATGTAAATAATTTGGGTATCATTTATTTTTCTCTCCTTAGTAGATAAAATGTCATATAAAACCGTGTATCATTATACTCCTGTTGATAATAGAATACAAACCTATTTTTTACTTTTTCTACAAATTTTTTATCAACATTTTATCTACTCTTGAGATTCTTATTTATTTTAATCTCACATCTGCTGCAAGCTTATGAGCAAACAATCCTTCTAGCTCTCCTAATCTTGATGCAATAGGAGCAATTTGTTTTAAACCTTCCTTTGTTACCCTTTGATTCGTAACAATTTTCATAAAGCTTCCTACCCATACACCTCCTGTATATCGTGCAGCCTCCATAGTAGGTAAGATATGATTTGTTCCTGCCACATAATCCCCAAATACTTCTGCTGCTCCTTCTCCAATAAATAAAGATCCATAGCTTGTAAGCTTTGATACAATATCATCAGGACTTTTAACTTGAATTTCTAAATGCTCTGGTGCTAATTTATTAGATATACATATTACTTCCTCTAAGGTATTCAATAAAATAATTTCTCCATTATTCTCCCAAGCTATCTTTGCAATATCCTTTGTAGGTAATTCTTTTAGAAATTTATCTACCTCTTCTATCGTCTTTCTTCCTACTTTTTCATCTGTACAAAGGAGTATTCCTCTTGCCTGTGGATCATGCTCAGATTGGGCTAAAATATCTGCTGCAATAATCTTAGGGTTAGCGGTCTCATCTGCAATAACTACAACTTCACTAGGCCCTGCTAAAAAATCTATTCCTACCTTTCCACTTACCTGTCTTTTTGCTTCTGTTACATATTGATTTCCAGGTCCTACAATCATATCTACAGCCTTAATATGATCTGTTCCATAAGCTAAAGCTGCAATAGCTTGAGAGCCTCCCATAGCATAAATTTCATTTGCTCCTGCTAAATCCATTGCAACTAATGTTGCTGGATGAATAGTTTTTGTTCCTTTTACCGCTGGAGAACAAGTAACAATTCTTTTCACCCCTGCTACCTTTGCAGGAATAATAGACATAAGCGCCGATGAAGGTAGAGGATATCTCCCTCCTGGTACATATCCTGCACAAGATTCTATAGGAATAGCTCGATGTCCTAGAAAAACACCTGGTAATACTTCCTCTTCCTTTAAATCCCTTAACACTCCCTTTTGTCGCTTTGCAAATTTTTCAATATTTTTTGCAGCAAACTTTAAATCCGCAAGGGTACTTGGTTTGACTTCTCTATAAGCCTTTTGAATTTCTTCTTCTGTAATCTTATAGCTTTCTCTGTAACATCCATCAAACAATGTATTGTATTCTCTAAGAGCTTTATCTCCTTCTTTTTTGACCTTTTCTATAATTTCGGAAACCCTTTTTTGTACGCTTTTTTCTTCTTTCTCTTTTTTAGAAGATGCTGACTTTAATTGAATCATTTCCACTTCACCTCTTTATCATAATAAAGTATTGGTATAAGTATACCACAACTCTTAAAAAATTTTTAATAAATTTAATAAATTTATTCGACATTTTTTAAGGATTATAATATGATGATTTATATAAATTATTCCAATCACACATTCCTTTAAAGGAGGTTTATCATGAGCACTTATTCTTTATCTCATGAAATTGAAGCGAGACTGCATAAACAGGAAGAATTAATTGATTTTTTCACAAAAATCGGAACATTTTTAGCTAAGCAGAAAGATACAAATAAACTACTTGAAGAAATTGTAACTGTTAGTATGAAAATTACAGATAGCGATGGAGCAAGCTTATATATCAAAGAAACCAAAGATGAAAAAGATTACCTAAGATTCAAAATTGCACGCAATCATTCAAGGAATTTTCCTTTTAAAGAATTCTTACTTCCTATTGACGAAAACAGCATTGCAGGTTTTTGTGCTTTTACAGGACAAGTCTATAATTTTACAAGCGTAGATGATATCCCTAAGGTTTTAGGAATCCATTACAATGACTCCTTTGATAAAAAAATTAATTACAAAACTATCAACATGTTGGTAATCCCTATGAAAAATCTTAAAGGTGAAGTGATCGGTGTCTTACAACTCCTCAACAAAAAGAAAAACTATGATATGATTCTAACCCGTTTAGAATCCTTTTTTGAAAATGTTATTTCCTATTCAAATCAAGAAGTTCATATTATTTCTTCCCTTGCTTCTTCCGCAGCAATTGTTTTGGAACGTAGAAAATTATATGAGGAGATCCAAGAATTATTCAAAACCTTTACAGAAAGTATGGTAACTACAATAGACCAAAGAGATCCCACTACTGCTGGTCATTCTGTTCGAGTAGCAAAATATGCACTACACTTTGCTAAAGCCGTTCACAATACAACCTATGGAAAATATAAGGATGCAACTTTTTCAGATAAACAGCTAGATGAAATCTATTATGCTGGACTTTTACACGATATCGGTAAGGTTGGAGTAAAAGAATCTATTTTACTAAAATCAAAAAAATTATCAGATCATGAATTAGAAATAATCAAATATAAATTCTATTACTTAAAAAAAGATTTAGCTATCAAAAAAATAAATAATACAATCACCGAAATAGAATTAGAGTTATTCAATCAAATAGACAATTATTATGATTTCCTAGCATCTATTAATTCAAAAGGCTTTGTAAAAGAAGAAGAATTAGCATACCTTGAAAAAATTGCACAAGTTGAATTTATAGATATAGATCATAAAAAGAAAAAGATTATTCCTGAAAATCAATTAATTAACCTTTCTGTTCAAAGAGGAAATCTAACAAATCTAGACAGGTCTTTTATAGAAAAACACCCTTTATATACCTATGAAATACTAAAATCTATTTCCTGGGGAAAAGATTTGAAGAACATTCCATATATTGCTGCATACCATCATGAAAAATTAAACGGAAATGGATATCCTTTTCATTTAACAGAAGACAACATCCCTATTCAATCTAAGATTTTAGCTATCGTAGATATTTTTGAAGCCTTAACGGCTAGAGACCGCCCTTATAAGGCAGCTTTATCTATAGATAAAACTTTAAAAATTCTTTCAGAGGAAGCCGAAAAAAATCATATCGACAAAGAACTTCTTGAAATTTTCGTTGATCATAAACTACATGAAATTAAAATATAAAGGAGGGAATATTTATGGTAAATAGTGAATTTTCTATTTTATTTTGGGGTGTTCGAGGGTCTACTCCTTCCATCAGTAAAGATACAATAGAATTCGGAGGGAATACTCCTTGTATTCAAATAAATGCTGGAAAGCATCTTCTAATAATAGATGCAGGTACAGGACTTTGCCAGCTTGGGAAAAAATTAATGGAGCAAAAAGAGAACATTTCAGCACACATTTTTATCTCTCATACCCATTGGGATCATGTTCAAGGAATTCCTTTTTTTCTACCCTTCTATGAAAAAGAAAACCAATTTAAGATTTATGGAGAAATAAAAAATAATATTCCTTTTTCTCAAGTTATTAAAAGCCTTATGAAGCCTCCTTATTTCCCTGTTACCTGGGATACAATAAAAGCAGACTGCTCATTTTATGAAATTTCTCAAGGTGACGTCATTTTTTTAGATAATGATTTAGTGGTTAAAACCCTTCGTCTAAATCATCCTGATGATGCTTTAGGCTTTCGTATAGAATTTCAAGGAAAAAGCTGTTGCTATATTTCAGACATTGAACATAAGGAAATAGCAGATCCTCAAATACTACAATTTATTGAAAATACAGATGTTCTCATCTATGATGCAAGCTTTACAGAAGAAGAATATATTCATAAAAAAGGCTGGGGACACTCTACATGGGAAAAAGGAATCGAGCTAACACAACAAGCCTCTGCTAAAAAATTAATTTTATTTCATCATGACACTTATCGCTACGATGAAGAATTAGCATCGATTGAAACACAAGCACAAAAAATATATCCTAATACCTTTGCTGCTAAAGAGGGTATGGAACTACATTTATAGGAGGTTTCTATGGGTAAAAAAGTTATTTTATTTTTCTTATGGATTTTCATTATACAATCATCCATTGTTTTTGCAGATGAAAATATAGATGTTCTTTTAGAAAAGCTAGACAATACTTCTGCTACAGAAAAAATCCAGACACTCAATCAACTTGCAGAAGCTTATTTAGATGAATCTCCAAGCAAAGCTATTGAATATGGTAATAGAGCATTATCCTTAGCTGATGAACTAAATTTAAAAGATGCAAAGGTAAATGCTTTGACGAATCTAGCTATGGCTTATTACAGCATGTCTGATTTTGATACTGCCTTTAATTTCTTTTCACAAGGACTAAATTTAAGTGAAAGCTTTCAATATAAAAAAGGGATCGCACTCAATAATAACGGTTTAGGCTTAATTTATCATACTCAAGGAGATTTTAATCAAGCATTAGAATATTTCACCAAAGCTTTAAATACCTATGAAAAAATGCAAGATCAAAAAGGCATCGCCCATTCTTTAAATAATATAGGTGCTATAAAAGATACCCAAGGAGCCTATGAAGAAGCATTAACTTATTACCTACAAGCTTTAGAAATCAATACCAAAATAGAAAATAAAGAAGAAATGGCAACATGTCTTAACAATATTGGATCCATTAATCAACAACAAGGCTACTACAATAAATCTTTCAATTATTATTTGCAAGCATTAAAAATATTTGAAGATATTAGTAATTCAAAGGGTACTGCTGTTACCTTAAATAATATTGGGCAGATATATATATTAATGGAAGATTATGAAAATGCTCTTACGTATATTTCAAAAGCCCTTGAAATATACACCTCTCTTGATAATAAAGAAGAAGTTTCAAATACCTTAAATAATATTGGCTATATTTATGATCTAACAGAAAATTATCCTTTTGCACTACAATTTTATGAAAAATCGTTAGGTATTCGTGAAGAAATAGAAGATGAAAAAGGCATTATTAACTCTTATAACAACATAGGTACCATCTATCATTATCTAAATGAACTAAAAAAAGCTTTAGATTATCATACAAAAGCTTACGAAAAATCTATAAAAATACAATACAGCGAAGGCGTTCTCTCTTCATTAGAAAATGTTGCTTTTGACTATAAAAGTCTAGGCGATTATGAAAATGCTTTTTTATATTATGAAAAGCATTCAGCTTTAAAAAGCACATTGCAAGACGAAGATATTCGTCAAAACATCATAGAAATGGAAACAAAATATGAAACAGAAAAGAAACAGATGAAAATAGAACTCTTATCTAAAGAAAATAAAATTAATACCTTTAAATATCGATTACAGCTAACACTTAGTCTTGTATCTTTATTGATTTTACTCATCGTTGCTGTTCTAGGATATATCATCTGGAAAGAAAAGAAGAAATCTGAGAAGCTCCTTTTAAACGTTTTGCCTTCTAAAATAGCTAATGATTTGAAAAAAACGGGTAAAACAGAACCTGAAAATTTCGAAAATGTCACTGTATATTTCTCTGATATTGTTGGCTTTACAAAAATATCTTCTACCCTTGAACCTAAATTTTTAATTGATGAATTAAACGATCTATTTACTCATTTTGACAATATTATGGAAAAACATAGTTGTGAACGAATTAAAACTATTGGAGATGCCTATCTTGCTATTTGCGGTATGCATGAGAAAAATGAGCAACATGGACAAAGTATGATTCAAGCTTCTATAGAAATATTAAACTATCTACATCAACGAAATGAAAATTCACAAATACAATGGCAAATCCGAATAGGTATTCATTCTGGAAATATTGTAGGAGGTGTTGTAGGGATCAAAAAATATATTTATGATGTTTTTGGAGATACAATCAATACAGCTTCCCGTATGGAAAGCAATAGTGAGCCTATGAAAATCAATGTCTCTGAACAAGCCTATGCCCTTACAAAGGACGATTTTTCATTTATCAAAAGAGAGCCTGTTTCTGTAAAGGGAAAAGGTATGGTAAATATGTATTTTATTGCTGATCATTAATCATAAATAAAAACACACCTTTCTAGGTTAATCCCTAAGGTGTGTTTTTATCGTTTCTCCTACAAATGATCTCTTACATTGTATACCATTAATGCTGCATCTGCACGTGTCATCGGTTTATTTGGATTATATTGATTTTCACTATTGTCCGATAATCTTTTCTGAGAAACTATAGCTACTGCATCCTTTGACCATGTAGCAATATTTTCTTGGTCATTGTATTGGGCAAGGTATGGATTCTTATCTTTTGGTGTCTTGATTTTTTCATATTTCTTAAGGGCATTTGTGATCGCTACCGCAGCTTCTTGTTTTGTAATATTTGCTTTTGGAGCAAAGATATTATCCTTTTTCCCTTGAATCAAGCCTTGATCAAATGCAGCTGCAATCTCTTTATAATTAGGATTTGATGGATCTACATCTTCAAACGGTAAATCTATTTCCTTCTCTTCTAATCCAAAACTCTTAGAAACCCATCCAATAAACTCTGCTCTAGAAACTTCTTTATTTGGCATGAATTCATTTTCATCTTCTAATATCCCTTTTTTCAAAAGAAGGTTGATTTCCTTTTCAGAGGAATGTTTTTTAATATCACTAAAGGTTTTGTTAGATTTCATAACTGTATAGGTACTTAAGTGAATACGATACACATTGATACGATTTGTTGCAGGATCATATTTTCCTCCTACAGCCTTCCAATCTTTTGTCTCTTCATCATATAAATAGGCAGTTAAGCTTTCTAACTCTTCTTTTGAATAATTAGATAAATCTAAGTGCGATAAATTAAAATATACTTCCATCGGTTTTTTAAAGCTTTTGATTTTTTCATCTTGAATTTTTGCATTAATTTCTAATATAGGCATATCTTTAACTTTTTCAATATTTTTTGATAAATATGCCTCATTTTGATTATCAACCATTTCTTCTAATGTAATCTTTTGTTGTTCTTTTACATTTTTAAACTGATCTGGTTCTACTGTAAATCCTACATATTTCATATTAAATATGATACGATCTATATTCTTGTTTTGAATTTGTGTTAGGATCTCTCTTTGAAAATCTACAACTACTTTTTTAGTATTCTTCATATCTTTTGGCATATTGACAGTTAAGGATATTTTCGCTTCTCCAGCTTCTTCACCAATTACATTATTTAATGCATTCTTGATACTATTGATGTTTTTCTCTGTGTTTTGAATTTGTTTTTGTAGCCATTGAGAAGAAATTGTAGCTTTAGCTGTATTTCCTTCTACTTTTACAGCCTCTGAAGGTACTTGCATTTGTCCAGCCTTTTCCATGGCTTTTTCTCCTAATCGAACTATTGCCTCTTTTAATTCTTCTCTTTTTTGTAATGCTGTATCTGGATCTGAAAGAATTTGTTCTGTATTTTCTATCATAATCGTCACAGCATCTGCAATTTCTTTAGGATTATCCACCTCTTGAATAATCTTAGAAACATCATTTAGTGTGTTTATAGAATTCTCTATAATCTCTTCTTTATTTTCTTGAGTATTTTTTAAAATCTCTATAGATTTTTTTAATGTTTCTTTTGGTTTTTCTAAAGGACTAACTTTAGCCTCTTCTCTCTGACTATTGTTGGAACCATCGCTACTGCTCGAATTACTATTGGAGTTGTTATTATTTGAATTATCATCTTGTCCTGATTCTTTCTTTTTAGCTGTAAACTTTATTTCATAAGTTTTTACTACTTTACCGTCTTCAGCTATTATCTCAACACTTGTAGTCCCTGGCAAACTCGTAGCTTTCGTAATATTTACTCCTGCATTTTCATCTTGTGTAGTTACTGTTACCGTTGGTACATTTACACTTCCAAAAGGAAGCTCTACTTCATAAGTATAATCATTATAGACAAAACCACTTACCGTTTCTCCATCTACTCTTAAATCATTTAAATATGCATTATTACTTTTCTCCAAAGTAAAGTAAATTGTATACATATTTAAAATTTCTCCATCTTCAGCTATTACCTTAATACTTGCCATTCCTGGTAAACTTGTTGCTTGAGTAATATTCACCTTCGCATTTTCATCCTGTGATGTTGCTGTTACCTCTGGTATACTAGTACTTCCAACAGGAAGCTTTACTTCATAAGTATACTGATTATAAACAAAATCCGTAACAGTTTCATTATTCACCTCTAAATTATTTAAATATGCATTTGTATTTTTTAATACTGTAAAATATGTCGTATATATATTTTTTATACTTCCATCTTCTGCTATTACTTCAATTCTTGTTGTTCCTGGCAAACTCGTTGCTGAAGTTATATTTATCGTTGCATTTGTATCCTGTGCTGTTGCTATAATAGTTGGCACTTTTGTACTTCCATAAGGCAATATCTTTTCATAATTATACTTATCATAACGAAATCCGTTAATTGCTATATTATCTACCTTTAATTCTTGTAAATAAGCATTATTGCTTTTCGCTACTGTAAATTCTATTGTGTATGTTTTTGTGTTTTCTCCATTTTCTCCTATTACCTTAATTGTTGTCGTTCCTGGTAAACTCGTTGCTTGCGTAATATTCACTACTGCATTTGCATCTTGCACTTTTGCTGTTACTGTTGGTACTGTTGTCGTTCCATACGGTAGTTCTTTTTCATAGGTATATTGATCATGACTAAATCCACTAACTTCTACACCATCTACTTTTAACTCTTGTAAATAAGCATTATTATTTTTTGCTACTGTAAATGCTATTGTATATGTTTTTGTAACTTCTCCATCTTCTGCTGTTACCTCTATGCTTGTAGTTCCTGTTAAACTCGTTGCTTGCGTAATATTCACTACTGCATTTGCATCTTGCACTTTTGCTGTTACTGTTGGTACTGTTGTCGTTCCATAAGGTAGTTCTTTTTCATACGTATATTGGTTATGACTAAATCCACTAACTCCTACACCATCTACCTTTAACTCTTGTAAATAAGCATTATTATTTTTCGCTACTGTGAATGCTATTGTGTATGTTTTTTTTACTTCTCCATTTTCTGCTGTTACCTCTATACTCGTACTTCCTGGTAAGCTCGTAGCTTGCGTAATATTTACTGCCGTATTTGTATCTTGGGCTGTTGCTGTTACTGTTGGTACTGTTGTCGTTCCATAGGGTAATTCTTTTTCGTAGGTATATTGGTCATGACTAAATCCACTAACCCCTACATTGTTTACCTTTAGCTCTTGTAAATAAGCATTATTATTTTTCGCTACTGTGAATGCTATTGTGTATGTTTTTTTTACTTCTCCATTTTCTGCTGTTACCTCTATACTCGTACTTCCTGGTAAGCTCGTAGCTTGCGTAATATTTACT
>JAOARP010000055.1 GCA_025210525.1 Marinisporobacter sp. | reverse complement strand
GCTAAAGGACTAGCTGCTACTAATCTTTCTGGACTATCATGATTTCCAGCAATAATTAAAATGATCCTTTCTCCATCCTTTGATATTTTCTTAAGTGCTTTATAAAACAATTTTTCTGCCTTAGCTGGAGGATTACTGTGATCATAAATATCTCCAGCAATAATCACTAGATCTATATTATTTTCTTCAACTAGATCTACAAAATCGTCAATAAATTTTTCTTGTTCCTCTATCCGACTGGAATTTTCAAGATTCTTCCCTAAATGCCAATCGGACGTATGTAAAATTCTCATATTTTTTCTCCTTTTGTTTAATCTTTTTATTATAGGGTATCATATTTATATAGCTTTTCGAAAGAGCTAGCTATATCTCCTCCTTAATTATCATAGATTGTATACTCCTTTTAAAAAAGCTATCAATAGGGACTTATTCCCTTTGATAGCTTTCCTTTAATTTACAGGTTTCGTATAAATATCTGCAATCTGTTTCATATATTTTGAATACATATCTATATAATCATCTGGCGTATTATAATTACTAAAAACTACAGCAGTTAGTTTTTCAGAGGGGATACGTATAACACCACTTCCAAATCCACAAGAACCTCCATAATACCCCATTACCTTTCTCCCATGGCTATAATAATGAAACCAACCATACCCCATTATATCTCCATAGCCATCACCTGAGCCACCATCAAAGATTTCCTTTAAGGTATCATAGCTTACTAATTTGTCTGTATATAGTGCTTGATCCCATTTATAATAATCCCCAATAGATGTATAGATTCCTCCATCTCCAAGAACAGCACTTGTAATACTTTGATCACATTCAACATATTTTCCATCTACCTTAGTTGCCCCATAGGCTCTATTTTCTATAGTAGATATTCCCTTTTCGTAGGCTACTGTATGATTCATTTCTAAGGGGCTGAATATATTTGTCTCTAAAAATTTTGCGAACCTTACTCCTGAAACTTTCTCAACTACCATTGCAAGAAGAGAATATTCTGCATCACAGGCTCCAAATTTAGTTCCTGGTTCACAGATTAGTCTATTTTTCTCTTTGTATAGATTTAATACATCTTCATCCTTTAATTGCTCCTTCTGATCCTTTGGAATCAAATCATAATAATCTATCAAACCTGATTCATGCTCTAATAAGTTCTTAATGGTAATTCTATTTCCATAATCAGAAAAATCTGGAAATACATCCTTTAATGTTGTTTCATAAGTTAAAAGACCTTTTTCCTTTAGCATCATAATACTCATGGTTGTAAATGCTTTTGTCATACATCCGATTCTATAGTTTGTATTTTCATTAGCTGGTATTTTCCTTTTTATATCTGCTAATCCATAGCTTTTATTAAATAAGATTTCTCCTTCCTTAATAACCATAACGCTTGCACTAGGTGCATCTTCATTATTAAATTGTCTAAAAAGTAAGTCCATCTTCTTTTCTTTACTCCCACAAAGTTGAAAAATAAAAATTCCTGCAATACATAAGAATAAAATTACAGGAATTTTCCCTTTCAGTTTATTCATAAGTTCTACCCCCTAGCATATATTCCCATGAATATTGTAGCATTTATTCTAAATAATGTAAATTTAACCATTTTGTTATTTTATTGTGTTCTTCTGATTTCTTTTATATAATACTTGGTGTATTATCTAATTATTGGATAAATCGTCTAACGATAGATACCTCACTACAAATGAGAATTATACGAAGATAATGAAAGTGGATACCTATATAGCCTATTCATCCAAACTAGAATTCTTATAAAAAAATTAAAGGAGATGTATGATCTTGCTAAATCTTATGAATCTTTCTACCTATAATTTTGATCTGCAAAAATTCAATAATGAACCAGAAAATATCCTGAAATTTTTAGATAAAAATCAATTAGATGGAATTGAACTTTCAAATCCCTTAGGATGGAAAGAAGAAATCATTCCTAAGAAAAATATTAAGGGAGTTCATCTAAAACAATATCCTACTTGGTTAGATTTTTGGAAAGGTAATCAAGCTGCACTTTTAGAACAATTTAAAGATATGGATCTTGTGAAAAAATATTATGGAGGGGATAAGAAAGATGTCATTGATCATTATCAAAAAGAAATACAGCTATCTACTAAGCTAGGGGTAAGCTATGTTGTCTTCCATGTTTCCCACGTACAAGTGGAGCATACCTTTAACTATCAATTCACCTATTCAGATGAAGAGGTAATCGATGCAACAGCAGAACTCATCAATGCAATTTTTAAGGACCTTCAAACAGATGTAACCCTTCTATTTGAAAATTTATGGTGGCCTGGTTTGAGAAAGCTTGATAAAGATTTAGTCCTTCGATTATTTAACCAAGTCCATTATGAAAATAAGGGGTTACTCCTTGATACAGGTCATTTAATGAATACAAATACAGCTCTTGAAAGTGAAGAAGAGGGAATCGAGTATATCATCAACATAATTAACAATCTAGGAGAGCTAAAAAGCTTCATAAAAGGAGTCCATCTTCATTGTTCCTTATCTGGAAAATATGTTCTCGAGCAAATGAATAAAAAGCAATCAAAGGATTTTTCCTTCTCACCCATCAGTCACGAAGTATTTATGCATGTTTTTAATATTGATAATCATAAGCCCTTTACTAGCCCTAAGGTAAAAGAGCTTATTGAACTCATTAACCCTGAATATCTTGTTCATGAAATTATAGCCAGTTCTTCTTCTGAATTAGAAAAATATATTCAAACCCAAAAAAATACCCTTCGCTAATATTATTTTTATAAAAATTAAAAATCCCCTAAATTCATATGATCCATTTAGGGGATTTTATTATTTTTTATAGATCTTCATACTGATCTTATATCCTTTAAAATTATCTTTTCTCGGTTTTATATAGGTTATTTTATACAGCTTCCTTTCCTTTACACATCTTTTTCTTCTCCATCAAATACACTTCATCAGCAATGCTTATGGTAGACCTTCTATGAGAAACCAATACAACGGTTTTATCTTTACATTGATTTTTAAGGGTTTTGATAATGGCTTTTTCATTCAAGCTATCTAAATTGCTCGTAGGTTCATCAAGAAAAATCATCTCTCCATCCTGTAAAAAAGCCCTTGCCATACCTAATCTTTGCTTTTCTCCACCAGAAATATTTTCTCCAAGCTCTCCTACCCTTGTATCATACCCCATAGGAAGACTTTCTATAAAGTCATGAATAGATGCTTTTTTAGCTGCTTCTTTGATTTCTTCTAATGTGGCATCCTTTTTTCCTATTCTTATATTGTCTTTTATGCTTTCATTGAATAAAAAGGTATCCTGGGTCACAAAGCCTTGTTTTTTTCTTAAAGACTTTGTATTGATCTTTTTAATATCTTCTCCATTTATTTTGATCCGTCCCTTTGTAGTATCCCAAAATCTCATAAATAATCTTAAAAGGGTACTTTTTCCACAACCACTTTCTCCTAATATTCCTATGATTTTCCCCTTAGGAATCGTAATATCTACATCCTCTAAAATAAAATCATCTTTTTCATAGGCAAAGCTTATATTTTCTCCTTTTATTTCTCCAAAGGTCATATCCTTTTCATTTCTTACTTCTTCTACCATAGGACTTTCTTCTAAAAGATTTAAAACACGATCTCCTGCGGCTAAGGTAAGGAGTAAGTTGTTGGATAGATTGCTCAGTGCAACAACGGGTCCAAAGGAACTCATCATAGCAATGGTAGCAATAACAACGCCCTTAAAATCAATCCCTCCCTCATGATAAAGAACCATAGAGCTCATCAACATGATTACAATGAATGTAAATAGTACCATATCTGTAATAGCTCTTGTAATTCCCTCATGCTTTTTAATTCCCTTTAAAGCTTTATTTAAGGTTTCTCCTTTTTGTTCCATTCCAAGAAGTCTTTTACTTCCTAAATTGAACGAAATAATTTCCTTCATTCCCTTTAAAGAATCTAGCATAAAGCTATTCATCTTCCCAAAGGAGTTTCTATAATCAACTCCTGCATTTTTTCCCAGTTGAGAAGAATAATGAGGAATCAAAAAACCTATGCTAAAATACCCTAAAGCTGCAACTAACCCTAAATAAACATGAATTCTTCCAATATAAAGAATCATTACAATAGATGTAATCACAGCAATCATAATCGGTGCAATGGTGTGGGCGTAAAAAACTTCTAGGAGCTCTATATCACTAGTAATAATCGAAACAAGATTCCCCTTTTCTTCCTGAGCAAGCTTCGCAGGAGAAAGTTCTCTTAATTTTTTAAATACCTCATCCCTTAAAATAGCCAACAATTTAAAAGCAATAAAATGTCCTGAAAACTGCTCTATATATCGTAAAAATCCCCTAGCTACTGCTAAACAGACCATGATGGTACAAATCTTTGTAAGGGACAATCCTACGTCAAACCCTAAAACCTTTACAATGCCTATTCCTCCATAAATAGTAATAAACATAGCTGCTAAAAAACCCAATACCCCCATAGTAATGGTGATTGCCATTATATGTATCAGGGGTTTGATGAGCCCTATGAGTTTTCCCATGATGACAATTCCTTTTCTACGCACAGTCTCGTCCCCCCAATCTCTCTAATTCATTTTGCTCCTTCACCATCCTCGCATAAAGTCCTAATCCATTCATCAATTCTTTATGATTTCCCTTTTCTTGAATCTTTCCTTTTGATAAAACATAAATTTGATTTGCATTTTTTACATTGTAAAGTCTATGGGAAATAATAAGGACTGTTTTTGTCTTTCCTAATTGATAGATGACCTTCATAATATCATCTTCACTTTCTACATCCACACTAGAGGTAGCTTCATCAAATATATAGATTTCACTATCATATAATAAAGCTCTTGCTAATGCTAATCTTTGTCTTTGTCCCCCAGAAAGATTGGCTCCCCCTTCTTTGATTTCTTCCTTTAACCCCTTTTTCAAAGAAAAAACATAGTCATATAAATTTACCTTTTTCAGTACTTCCATCATTTCCTCTTCTGTAGCATCCATTTTTCCCATCTTTAAATTGTCTTCAAATGTTCCTGTAAATATATAGCTATTGCTTGTAACCATATGAAGTTTCTTTCTAAGGGTAAAGGGGTCGATTTTTCCTAATTCCTTACCCTTTAATAAAATCTTTCCTTCATAATCTTTATAAAATCCCATAAGTATATTGGCAATGGTACTCTTGCCACATCCTGAAGGTCCTACTAACGCAGTAGTTTCACCCATTTTTATATTTAGATCAATATTTTCTAATATTTTCCTATCCTTTTCATAAAAGAAATTCACCTTTTCAAAAGCAATATCAATTTTTTGAAAATCCTCTATCTCTTCTACTTTCTGTTCTTTAATAGGCGTATCAATGATTTTAAATATTTTATCTGCTGCTGCCATACCATCCATAGTTATATGAAAAAAAGAACCTAAAAGCCTTAAAGGAATAAAAATTTCTGAAGATAATAAAAGAATCATCAAAACTCCTGCTATCCTAATCTCTCCTAAAGAAAATGCTTTCAATGCAAAAATCATCCCCATAGCACTTCCTCCAAAGGCTATTAAATCCATTACATTGATAGAATTAAGCTGCATAGCTAAGACCTTCATAGTAATTTTTCTAAACCTTTCTGCTTCTACATTCATTTTTTTATTTCGTTCTTCATCCTGATCATATATTTTAAGGGTTACTAGCCCTCTTAAATTTTCTAAAAAGGTATCTCCTAAATCCACATAAATCTTCCAGTAATCCTTGAGTAACCTTTTAGCAATCTTCATAACTACTACAATAGATATAGGAATTAATGGAACACATAAAAATAAAATCAAAGCCGATTTAAAATGAATACAGCTTAAGATCATAAATAAAGTTACTGGAGCTAATAAACAATAAAAAAATTGAGGTAAATACTTTCCAAAATAAATTTCTAATCGCTCCACTCCATCTATTGTTACCTGCACTACCTCAGAAGTAGAAGTAGTTTTATTATAATGAATGTCTAAATCTAAAAGCTTTTGATAAATAGTATTTCTAATGTTTTTTCGTGCATCTTGCGAACAGAGGCTGGATATTTTTACAGCCAAATAATTACTTATAAATCGAACCCCCATAACCCCTATACATATAGCCAAAGTTACAAGGCTTTTTCTTTCATCCACCCCATGGTTATATGTATATTCTATATAATTTCCTATAAAAAATATTCCTACGATATTAGCTAACAAACCAACCCACTGAATAAAAACCGTCAAGAATATCCATTTTTTACATGCTGGTACTAAACCAATTAATCTTTTATTGATCATCCTCCCAATCCCCCTTACAACTCCATTTCCTGAACCATTAGCTTCATCTTTTCCTATCTTCTATAAACCACATTCTGTAGCATGAATTCTTTTAGGGATAAATATAAGCTTTTCTCCAAATTGATTTTTTAATATATTCATCTCCACATGATAAATATCCTTAATAAGCTGATTATCTAGTATTTCTTCTGGTTTTCCAAAAGCTCTTATTTCCCCATCCTTTAAAACAATCACTTGATCACTATATTTTGCTGCTTGATTTAAATCATGTAAAACCATGATCACGGTAATTTTTAATTTTTCATTGAGTTCCTTCACCAAATCTAATATCTCTATTTGATTATTAATATCAAGGTAAGTTGTAGGCTCATCTAATAATAAAATCTTAGGCTGCTGAGCCAGTGCCATAGCAATCCATGCCCTTTGACTTTCTCCACCAGATATGTGAATCATTTTTTTATTTTCTAGTCTCTTTAAATTTGTCTTTTCAATTGCCCAATCAATGATTTTCTCATCTTCATTATTCATTCCTTCAAACCATTTCTTATGAGGATTTCTTCCAAAGGTAACAACTTTTCGAATAGTCATATCCTCAGGAGCTACATTTCGTTGAGAAAGACAAGCCATTTCCTTGGCAATATCCTTCCCCTTCATTTCCCATAAGGATTTTTTATCTAAATAAACCATTCCATCCATAGGCTTTAATAATCTTCCTATGGCTTTTAGTACTGTTGATTTTCCCGAACCATTAGGTCCTATAATGGTAATAATCTCTCCCTTTTTCACATGAGCATTAAAATCCTTTACAATAACTTTTTTATCATAGCCTATTTTAAAATTATTTACCTTAAGCATGTGTCTTTGACCTCCTTAAAAGAAATAAAAAGAAAGGACAACCAATCATTGCCATCATTACCCCTACAGGTAATTCAATAGGTCTTGCAATACAACGTGCCAACGTATCTGCTAAAAGCAATATGATTCCTCCCAAAACTGTACTCATAGGAATCACATACTTATAATCGGACCCTAATAGGAGTCTACATACATGGGGAACAATAATCCCTATAAAGCTAATAATTCCAACAGCCGATGTACTAATTCCTGCTAAAAATACTGCCACTAATGCAATGAGTACCCTCGTTTTATTCACATTGACTCCTAAGTTTGTGGCTACATCATCTCCTAATGCTAAAAGATTGGCTCCTCTAATACAGCATAAGGATAAAAGAAGCCCTACAATACAATAAGGTAGAAAATAACTTACTTCTCTCCAGCCCCTATAGGCAATACTTCCATTAAGCCATAATAGTACCCCTTGAATCTTATCGCTATTCATAATAGCAAGAAGTGAAGTTGCCCCTGCAAACATAGCATTAATCGCAACCCCTGATAAAATTACTCTTATAGGCTTGATGCCATTATCCCAAGAAAGGATAAAAACTAATGTACAAGCAAGCATGGCTCCTAAAAATGCCATAAGTGGCATGAGCTTATAAAACTGAGGAAAATATAACATCATCAATATAGCCATTAAGCTTCCTCCAGAAGAAACCCCAGTAATCCCTGGATCAGCCAATGGATTTCTCATAACAGATTGAAGTAGTGCTCCTGATATAGAAAGACTTGCTCCTACAAATACAGCTAGAATAATTCTAGGAAGTCTCATATCTAATAAGATACTTTTATTGATTTCATCTCCTTTTCCTGAAAGGATTTCCATAATTTCATGAATAGATATATCTACACTTCCAATACCAATCGTTCCAATCACTAAAACTCCCAATAATAAGAAGCTCAAAAAAATGATTAGGATTTTTGTCTTGTCCTTCATATTTTTCATATTTTTCACCATTTCCTTTATTTTTTATACAAATAATCCTTCATTTTTTCTAAAGATTCTGTTGCACCCATATCTCCTGTAACCCCAAAATATTCTGGATCTAAATCGTAAACTCTCTTTTCCTTTACTGCTTTAAAATTCTGCCATTGAGGATTGATTCGAAATTCCTCTTGTACTTGTTTTTTTGCTTCTTCTATATAACCATGATACATTCTAAAAATAACATCTGGATTTTCCTTTAGGGCTACCTCTAATGAAAAAGGCAAATAAGGTCCTTTATATTTTGCTTCTACTTGAGATGTAATATTTTCTGCCCCTACTTTATCAATCAAGCTTCCTACAAAGGATTTTTCTGTAGCTACCATAAAACATCCTGGCGCACCAAATAAGATCATGACCTTTACTTTTTTATTAGGATCTATATCCTTTAAAATCTCTTTTTCCTTTTTTTCAAAATTTGCTATAATTTTCTTTGCATTTTCTTCTTTTCCAAATTCTTTGCCTAACTTCTTAATGGTCTCCTTTACAGCCTCATAAGAACTCAAGTCTGCATACATAGGATTTACTCCATTTTGTTCAAATTTACTTCCAATGAGTTCCTTTAATGCGCCCGAAGTAATAAATACATCTCCTCTTAAACTCTTAACCACCTCTAAATCTGGATTCATAGGAAGCCCTATCTCTGGAAGATCCTTTAATTCATCATTTATTCCATATTGGGTACTTGGTCTTGCTACCATTGGAATATCTAATGCTAGTAACATCTCCGCTACAGCAACACTTCCTGCAATAATCCTTTTTTCCTCATTTTTTACCTCTATATTTTTATTTTTAAGTTCATCCCCCTTTGCACCACATCCAACAGACATAGCACAGATCATTACCACCAGCATAAAAGCTATAAATCTTTTCATTCTCATCCCCCTCTATTTTTTCTATGAATAAACTCCATTTTAAGAAAGGTTATTTTTAACCTTCTTAAAATAGAGTTATGCCCTCAAACCTATTTGATTTCAATTATTATTCTTACTATTGTTTTACTGCTATTTCCTTTGTTTTTTCTTCACTCTTTACTTCTTTTTCTACTAACTTCGTAATATCATCCTGTAAATCTAATCTGAATTCTACAGCTGCATTACCCATAGGAATCACATTCATCCCTAAGCTGATTTTTGCATCTACCGTCGGAATTTCAAATCGAAGAATATGCTCTGTTTTGTTCTTTCCTACTTCATTTTTTTCCTCATAGGTTTTTATTAGCTTACTCGTATGCTCTATTTCTTTTCCATCAATCATCACTTTTCTATTTTCCATCCAATCTGTTCTTTTAAGATGTATGGATAAATATTCCTTCGTTTTATTTTTATCTTTTTCATCCTTTACAACCTCTAAAGTACCTGTAGAATTCATATATTGTCCTGCCATAGACATTTCATCTACATATTTTTTCAAAGCATACACGGTTACTTTATATTTTCCTACCTTAAGTGGCTCTTGCTCACCCTTTACTATAGTTTTTTCTGCTTGAACAACCTCTTTTTTTACTGGCTCAGTAGCTTTTACAACTTGTGCTGATGCTGACAAGGGTGCTGCCACTAAACATCCTGCTACTAAAATACTACTCATACCTACCAATAATTTATTTCTCATAATATTCCCCGCCCCTCTTTTTTTATAAACTTTTACTTTTAAAAACAGTTATTTTTTCTCTATCCTCGTATTCTTTTCACAATAAACTTTTCCCATAATCATTGGGTTGAAGATGAGGAACTTCCTCATCTTCATAGATTTTCCCAATAACATGCTTATAAAAGTTGTTTTTGCTTATTACTTTTTATTTTTTCTTTATTCTCTTTTTTATTTGTATCTTTTTCTTCTACCATATTTAATTTTTTAGTAATAACAATTTTTTGTTCTTCTTTGATCCATCTTACTTCATGCTTTAAGTTTTCTGAAATGAATCTGATTGGTACAAAGGTTCTTTCATTGATAATTTTTGGAGCTACATCCATTTTAATCGTTTTTCCATTTACCTTTGCAGATTTTTGATCTACCTGTAGCTCAATCTTCATCTCACCATCACTTAATGAAATACTTCTTGTTGCTGCTTGCCACTTAACTTTTGCCCCCAATGTTTCACAAATTCCTCTTAGAGGGACTAATGTTCTATTTTCTTCTATAAGTGGTGCTACATCTAATTTGATGTTTTGGATAGAACCTTTTTTTACATCTACTATTTCTGGTGATTGAATATATAAGTAGATTTTTTCTTGAAGTTCCTTTGCTGTAGCCTGATTCAATGCAATATCAAAGCCTGTATATCCTTCTTTTTCTTCTGACATACATATACTAAATCTTATTTTTGCACCTGCATCTGGTACTTCAAATCGAATAACTGTATTTCTTTCATTATTCTCTATTTTTTCATACTTTGCACTCATAGAGTTTACATATACTTTAAGACCTTTTATTTCATCTGCATTTTTCAACATTACTTGCACATAATTTTTACCCTTGATCACTTCATAGTGAACCTCATTCACTAAATATTTTTGAACCATAGCTAATAAGCTTTTATCTGTTTCCTTCACTTCCATAGTCATTTCATATAGTCCATTTTTACTTAGATCCACTGCTTTGATAACTTTTCCCTCTAGTAGGTTGATATAAGCCTCTATACTGTCATCCGTTTTCTTCTTGAATTGATCTCGGTCTAATGAAACTCTAAAAGTAACTTCCTTATTATCCTCTGGTACTATTTTTGCTTTTAATTTTATAGTAGCATCAAGCTTTGGTATTTCAAATTTAACCATGTTCGCTTTTTTGCCATTGTCATATTCTTTTACTATCTTTGTTTCACATTCCACATTATTTCCATCTACTTCTACTGTCAAGTCTTTTATGTCTTCCTTATTCTTTATGAATAAGCGTACATAATTTTTATCATCCTTCACTTCTACATCTGCTTTTTTAAGGAAATAGGACTCCGCTATAGATGCTTCATCTTCATTTTCTTTTAATATTTTTATATCTGCTTCGTAGAAGCCATTTCCTATAATCGTTAAAGTATTGCTTGAATAACTTATATTCTCCGCAGCCGTACCTAAAAACATTCTGAACTGTGGTGTTGCTCCTGGCATTCCTTTTGGTGCGTATACTTCAAAAATTATAGGTTTATTTATATCTTCCACCTCAAATTCAACAGTAACCGTACCATTGCCAAAATTCTTACTTTTAATTGCATTTACAAATTGTCCACTACTATTTTTATACTCTAACGTTTCTAACACCTCTGGAAGGTTAATAAATTGTGTCTTACGCCAAACCATTGTAGCTGTAATTTTTCCGTTTTTCACATGAAGAGTAGCTCCATCTTTTATAAATTGCTGCGTCATTGATGCTTTATCTTCTTTTTTGTATAATGCTAATGCACTAACATGATACTCTCCATCTTCCAGCTTATCTGTATTTGTTCCTCCACCTGCTCCTCCGTCACTAGTAGATTCTTCGTAAGCAACAAAGGTTGTAAAGTGTGTTGTCCAGATTACTAAATCCCCATCTACATCTAATTTGGCTTCGGCTACATGAGCATCCTTCATAGCTTTACCCGCAGCTTCTGGGTTGTTTTGAGTTGCTAAAAGGGTATGAGTAATTTTCTTAGGCTCATCTCCCACTTTTGTTACAAATGCTATTTTCTTGCCTGCTTGACCTGGTAATACTATTTGTACAGGCTGATCAAAGTTTAATGTTTTACCATCAACACCTAATGATATTGCCATAATGTTTTTACCGCTAAACTCTGAAATATTTTCTACAGTCGTTGGCATTTTTATTTTTCCATTCCAGTTTTCATCACCTGTTACCTTGATTCCTCCTGGCATAGTGACACTTCCATGATTTGATGTTATTTCTAGCTTAGGAAGTATTGCTTCTTTTTTACCTTGATCATTTGATTTTACTGGTATTTGCACCTTAGCATTTTCTACATTTCTTACAGATATCTTGACGCTAGCTCGTTTTGCCAATTCTCCTGATATTTCATTAAGTACTATTTTTTTTCTTTCAGAAGTAATTACCTGATCTTGTTTTATATGATCCTTGTCAATAACTACTTCGCTAAACGGCTCTTCTTTTATAGATATATCATAGGTTGCTGATATACCATTCATTGTTACCGTTAGAGTTTGTTTCTCAACAGGCATTGAGCTATCAAAACCTGTAACATTTTTCTCTATGATGGCTAATGTCTTTTTGCTTCCATTGTCATAAGTTCCTGTAACTACTAATCCACTAAGGTCTAGAGGTTCATCCTCCGTATACTCTTTTTTAGCATTCGTTGTATCTAGAGCTATACTCACTAAATCTATAGTATCTACCTCTTCACCAGTAGCTAGGTCTATCAATGTATCCGTATTAAATACGATTCTTAATACAGGTCTGCTTTCTCCCATTCCTTTTGGAACATAAACCTTTAAGTATTGATCCTTTGTGATACTTTGCACTGGAAGAGTAATCGTTAATGATTTTTTTTCCTCATTGTATTTTACATTTTCAGAATAAGTATACTTATCATATGTTTTAGGATCATCATCTGGAGTTATCATATCCACAAACTCTCCGTTTTTATCCCTATACCACAGGCCTTCAAGCCAAGTCATTGGTATTGTATCCGTACGGTTCCACACCATGGTAAGGGTCATCTTTCCATCTTTAACATCAATTTTGGCAGCCTCTGTAATAAACTGATTGGTCATAGATGCGGCATTCTCATTTTCTTTCATTGCATCAATATCTAAACCATATGTACCATCTGGTAGATGATCTGGATCAAGTATTTCTGCACCCGCCTTAGGTATATTCAGTATGATTTTATAAGTAACTGTTTTATTGTCAATTTCATTGGTTGCAACTAGGGTAATTTCATTAACCCCTACTTTTAAGTTATTAACCGTAAAGCTTTCTCCACTATTTATCTGATTATCACCCATAGAAATTTTTGTTTTGCTACTAGCTCCAGTAGGTGTAATAGTGATAGAAGTAGTGCCTGCAGGAGCCTTTAAGTTATAACTGTATTTGTCTGAACCCTTATCTTCTAGCTCAATTAAACCAGCACTTGTATCCATAGACTTTAGTGTAGCATATAGACCATGAGCATCATAGTACCATGTTGGATCGTCATTGCTCTTCCAAAAGTCTTCTATTTCCTTCATAGAAACAGGATCATTATCCCAATCAATATAGTTATATGAAATCATAAAGGTATCTAAGCTCTTCATATCCTTTAGATAATTTTTAGGGATATTAGCTATATAATTTGAATACATCTTTATTGTCTTCAAATTTGGCAAAGTCTTCAGGCTATTTGGCAATTGATCAATATGATTATAGGATAAATCTACATTTGTTACATTGGTAAGCTTGCTCAAATCCACCTTATTTCCTTCTGAATCAGTATCCACATCTGTCAATGAATTAAAGGCTATAGCAATTTCCTTTAAAGCTGTCAGCTTTGATATAAAGCTAGGAAACTTCGAAAGCTTGTTAGAACTCATATCCAAATGTTCTACTTTTGTAAGGTTACCTAGTGATACTGGCAATGTTTTTAAATTGTTATTGTTTAAGCTTAAGCTTGTAAGATTCGTTAAATCCCCAATACTATCAGGTAATATCTCAAATTTGTTATTATCAAGACGCAAAATTGTCATATTTGTAAGTCCACTAACCCCCCCCGACAAATCAGAAAGCTCATTTTTATTCAATAGAAGTGCGTTTAAATTCGTGAGCTTGGAAATATTTTCATCAATTGAGTTGATCTTATTATTCTGTAGGTTTAGCGTATTAAGGGATGTAATGCTACATATACTTGCTGAAATGCTAGTCAGTTGATTATAACTTGCATCAATTCTCGTTAGCTTAGTGAGTTTACTAAAATCACCTGTAATATCTGTCAACTTATTTTTCCAGATGCTAACTTCTGTCAGCCCCGTAAGATCGCTGATATCAGGCATAGCTGTAAGCTCATTGCCCCCAAAGACACTACCCATGTAAAGTTTAGATAACCTCGGCAGTCCCTTTAGCTCTATATGGTTCAAAGCATTGTCGCATACATAAATATCTGTAAGTTCTGGTAAATCTTTCACTGTAAGAGAAGTGAATTTATTCGTTCTTAAATTCAAATCAGTTAGCTTTTTCAGCTTACTCAAATCAATAGCAGTCAGTTTATTGTTTTCTGCATTAAACTCAATTAAAGAAGATAATTCTTCAATACCACTGTCCTTCAATGTAGTAAGCTTATTCTCTCCTATATTCAAATATTCCAAATTTACAAGTCCCTTTAAATTAGGTAGTGAATTCAAATTACATTTGTTCATAACTAGACTTTTTAAAGTTGTCAGTTCCTTAAGCTGTGATACCTCTGTCAATGGATTTTCACCTACGCTAAGCTTCTCAAGCTTAGTCATATTTCTCATGTTCGGAAGAGATGTTAAGTCACTTCCATTCAAGTTTAATACTTTAAGCTCAGTTAAATAGGTTAAATCAGATAATTTATCTGTAGACATAAGACTTGATAGATCATTTGAACTCAGATCCAGTTCAGTAATATTCTTAGCATGACACAATCCTGAATAATCTCCGATTGAGTTATCATCATAATTTTTCGACAAATCCAATGTGCCAGTCAACTCCATCATATCACCTACAGTGATATCATGGTTCTTCTCAACATTTAAAATGGCGCACAGCTTTTCCTGTAAAACAGTATCTTTTACGCCTGCTGATTGATTTTTATCATAGATAGTAACTACTGCAGTTGCCGTTACCCCTTCACCAAGAGTATAACCTACAGGAAGATCTCCTAGCTCAGCAGTAAAAGTATAGTCTCCAGCAATATTTGGAGTATAGTTATCTGTACTAGTCCATTTAGTAACTGGAACAATATCATTTGTATTAAGAATTACAACACTTGAATAATTTTCATTAAGGTGGCTAGTCACAGCATAAACATCTTCATAAACTGTGTTATCTGCAGTACCACCATGTAGCTTTATTTGTTCAAATTCAGTAATTTTCACTGTCTCATTGTCAGATCTGTTGATAGTAATTGTGTATATACCAGTTACTGTTTCGTCATCTGCAAATACATTTAAGTAAACTTTTGTTTTTCCACCTGCTACAAGGCTTACTGGTTTGGTTGTTGGTCTTCCATGCTGGTCAAAAAAAGCACTAGTAGCATTTTTATCTCTCAGAACAAAGTTTTCTGATGAAATAGATTCTTTTTCGCTGTCTACTGTCACTGATACCTCAATTTCATACTCCTTACCTTCCGATACAAGTTCACTAGAATCTATATTAGGTATTTGTCCTAATACTGTCTCTATGTCTACTTTATCAGGAATACCATTGTCATTTGCATCATCTTTTTTAGCTCTACTTATAGTGATATAATACCCACTATTTATTGACATATCAGCTGCATTTATTGCTATACTAACGGTTTTTTCTTCACCCGCTTCAAGGCTTATACTATCCACCGG
>JAOARP010000054.1 GCA_025210525.1 Marinisporobacter sp. | reverse complement strand
TATCAGACATAATTGCAATTTTTTCTCCAATCATCTGATTCATTAGTGTTGATTTTCCTACATTAGGTCTTCCAATAATTGTTACAAATCCTGACTTAAACTTCATCTATTAACCCTCTTTCTATTGATTTAAATCCTCACCACTAAAACCATAGGGCAATAATTCCTTTATAGGAACTATCTTGATTTTACCATCTTCATCCCCTACGATAATCTTAATGTCTTTTCCAAATTCAAAAATAACCTGTCTACAAATTCCACATGGAAAAGTAAACATTCCATTATCACTAGCTATAGCAATAGCTTCAAAGTCTCTATTTCCCTCTGATATAGCTTTGAAAATAGCCGTTCTTTCTGCACAATTTGTTCCTCCAAAGGAAGCACACTCCACATTACAGCCGGTATAGACTTTTCCATTCTTTGCTAAAAGCGCTGCCCCTACTCTAAATTTTGAATAAGGAGCATACGCATATTCCTTTGCTTTCACAGCCTCTTGAAATAGTTCTTTTTCTGACAAAAGTTTTCACCCTTTCTTACTCTGTAATGATTTTGAAATTTGTTGGAATTAATTCTATCCAAGTAACTCCTGGATTCAAACAAATCTCTTCTCCATCTTCATAAAAAAACTTCGTAATCCCTCTTCTACTTTTTTTCTCCCATATAATTTTTCGTAATTCTCCTTTTGTAATAAAGAATCCTTCTCCTTTACCTACTAACTTTATTTCTCGTCTTCCAGCACTATCTATCACTTTTGTTTGAGTTTTTTGAATAATAATATTTTCAGCTATTAAATGTTTTTTAGAACTTTCATCTAAATGAGGTTTATCATTTATATATCTATAATAAAGCCCCTCATCTTCATCATATTTAAAGCTTGGTTTATAATTTTTGTCATAAGGAATCTTAACATATATTAAAGAATCTCCATTAATTGTCTGTTCTTCTTCATTAAACTTTAAGGTTTCAAAATTTACAGTTTGTCTATAGCCACTCCTTTTTGCAGCCTTTCTTATGGCAGCAGTACTTGTATATTCATTATGAGGTCTTTTTTTATGATTTTTTCTCCAAAACGTATCTTTTCCTCTAGACTGAGCACTAATATCTGCCATTTTTAATTTTTTTATATCTGAAAGGGCCTGAGGGCTTCCACCATCATGAATATATAGTGCATCGTATTCCATAGCTTTGTCTAAAAAATAGGGTCTTGCACTTCTTACAGGTCCAATCAAATCTGGCTCATTGATTAAAAATATAGCCATATATCTTGTAATCCAACCTTCTGCTAAAACTTCATAAACAACTTCTGCCTGATCTAGCCCTGCTTGAGGTCTTGCATGTTTTTGATTATCAAGCATGACAGCAAAGGGTCTTTTATGAATATTTTCTTCACTTGTATAGATCCCACTAATAGGTGATGGCACCCCTTCTTTTTTTTCTTCTTGTTCTTCTTGATTATCTTGACTATCAATGGTTTCAATATTTGTCTCTTCATCATTTATAACGATTTCTGGTTCCTGTTCTATAATAGCAGACTCTTCTTTTTCTTCTTTACAACCAGCTAAAAAAATAGCCATAAAAATTGTTAGTACTAGGATTATAGTTTTTTTATCTTTCAACATATCCCCCTCATCCTTTCCTTATTTCATTTGTTTTTCTTCTGGAAGTAAAATACCACCCGATACAACTAATTTCAAAGCTGCTTCGACAGAAATATTGAGTGGAGTAATTTCTTTCTCGGGAATCATAACAAACATCCCGGAGGTTGGATTAGGCGTAGTAGGAATGAAAATGCTTTTCATTTTTTGCCCTGTCTTTTCTGATATTTCTAAAGGGATATCTGCCGTAACAAATCCTATTGTAAATATTCCTTTTGATGGATACTCTACGAGAACTGTATGCTTAAAAGCATATCTTTGTTTCATAAAAATAGTATCAATTAACTGTTTAATAGACAAATATAATGTATTCACCAAAGGAATTTTACTTAATGTCCTTTCTATAAGTTGAATAAATTCTTTCCCTAAATAATTTGTGGCAAAAACACCTGTTCCAAATATGATAAGCATGGTTAGAATAAATCCTATACCTATAATACGGAATCCAATAATTTTTTCTAACGGTACTCTAAATATAGAGTCTACCATATTGAATATCCATATGATCACAGATATTGTCACAGCAATAGGAATCAATGCTAATAAACCTGTTATAAAAATCTTCCTTATATCTTTCACAGAAAACATTTCTATATGGATTTACCTCCTTTTCATTTGCACTTTCCTATAAACTCCCTGTATTGTTTATAATAGTTTTCATAATTGTTTTTATAGTTTTCTTCTATCTCCCTTTCAAATTTCTCTAAAGTTCCAGTAAAATGATCTGTAATTACTAGATCTTTATCTTTAAAGTATAAAATAATGCCCATCTTAGGGTCTATTTTATCAGAATACCTTACATGATCATAATTCCCTTGTTCCATTAAATATTTCACAATATCTATATGTCCAAATCCAGCACTCCACCTTAACGCATAATCATTATCAATATATATATCTGAGCCTTCATTTATTAAATATTTTGCAACTTCTATATGCCCATTTTTAGCACTTAATCTAAAGGCAATATCTTCATTTGCATGAATATTAGCACCTGCTTTTACTAAATGCTTAACAATATCCATATGACCATTAATAGCACTCATTTTTAATGCACAATCCTTATCAGCATGAATATTAGCGCCTTTTTCTATTAAATAGACAACTATATCTTTATGTCCTCTATTCGCACTCCATCTTAATGCATAATCATTTTCTGCATGGACATTGGCGCCTTTTTCTACTAAATATTTTACTACATCTACATGTCCTTCGCTAGCGCTCCATCTTAGGGGATAATCCTTATCTGTATGTATATTTACCCCTTTTTCTATTAAATATTGAACTAACTCTATAAATCCATTTTCTGCACTGATTCTCAATATATGTTCTTGATCAGTATCTACACACTCACCACTTTCTATTACATCTATTGCTTCTTTAACATGACCTGCCTTTAAATTTCCAATTAGTTGATTTTCTTCCATTTTTGTCTCCCCTTTTTTGATATATATCTTTTATAATCTATTTTTTGATTTCTAACTGTTTAATTCTTCTATTTTGTACATTCAAAACCTTTATTTTTATATCACCTAATTCAATCTCATCTCCTTTAACTGGAACTCTTCCTAATAAATTAAATACAAACCCTCCTATTGATTCATATTCCTCTTCTGGAAGGTTTACTGCTAATATTTCATTGATTTGTTCAATAGATGCTTTGGCATTTACAATTAGTGAATTTTCTCCTAAATGTTCTATAAACTCTATTTCATTGTCATATTCATCTAATATATCTCCCACAATCTCTTCTAAAATATCTTCTATAGTAACGAGTCCTAAAGTTCCTCCATATTCATCTAAAATAATAGCAATATGCACCTTTTCCTTTTGCATTTCTTTCAATAGATCACTAACTTTTTTACTTTCAGGTACATAATATGCCCCTCTTATTAATTTCAAAATATCAAAGTTGGACGAGTTCTTTTTTGAATATATTAACAAATCTTTCGCATATAAGATTCCCACTACATTATCTATTGTATCCTTTATAACAGGGATTCTAGAATAGCCATATTTCATTACTACACTCAAAGTTTCTTCAAGGGTAGATTCTTCTTCTAGATAAATCATATCAATTCTTGGAATCATTACTTCTGTTACTTCAATATCTCCTATTTCAAAAATACTATTAATCATTTCTCTCTCATCTCTTTCTATAATGCCGGCTTCCTCTCCTACATCTACTAACGTCTTTATTTCTTCTTCAGAAACTAATGTTTTTGTTCCTTTGATATCTCCACCAAATAATTTAATAATGAAATTTGTAATAGTTGTTAAAATTTTTAAAACGGGATAAAGGACAACAGACAATATTTCTAGTGGCTTTCCTAACTTCATAGCCACTTTTTCGGGATAATGAGAAGAATAAGTCTTAGGAGTTATTTCCCCAAAAATTAATATTAATGTAGTCATTACAACAGTAGTAAAGACAGTTGCATTTTTACCAGAAATCAATTTAAATGTAAGTTCTGTAGCAATGGCTGTAGCAGCAATATTGACAATATTGTTTCCAATTAGTATAGTTGCTAATATTTTAGGTGTCTTATGCATCAATCGTTCTAACACTTCTGCATCTTTTTTTTCCTTATTTTGAAGTTGTTTTATTTTAATAATATTCATCGAAGTCAATGCTGTCTCAGCACTTGAAAACAATCCTGATAAAAAGAGTAATACCATGAGTATAATCAGTTTGATCCCTTCATTATACGTAAACAAAACAATTCCTCCTAAGTACGGTCTATAAAGGGGAAGTATTCATCTACTCCCCCCTAATAAATTATTTGAAAAATAAATACAGTAATAAATATACCCAAAATTGCACCTACTATAACCTGAAAAATATCATGAATTCCTGCTTCGATTCTACTTTGAGCAACTAAAATAGATAGAAGAAAGCATAGAGAAATGATCAATGTGTTTTCAGATATAAAAGCAATAGATGTTAATACAGAAAAGGCTAAAGCCGTATGACCACTAGGCATCCCACCTCTTAGAGGAGTTCCTTTTCCCACATATGCTTTTATACTAATCACAACTAAACTTACAATTACTAGACTAATAAATGTAATATGAATAGGCATCTTTCTCACTTTGTGGATAACTAGCTCTGTAACTACATTAAATTTATCAAAAAATATGATATAGGCAACAACTATACTGTTTAATGCTGCTATAAAAACTGCCCCTGCCGCCACATTTTTTGCAATTTTTGCCAATTCATGATATTCCTTTGTAATCAGATCTATTGTTGATTCTATAGAAGTATTGATCATTTCTGCAACAATTACCAATGCTATAGTAAAGAACAAAATAAGCATTTCAAGCTTAGATAGATCAAAAAACAAACTTGAAAATAGCACCATTACCGCCATAGTAAAATGTATTCTCATATTTCGTTGGGTCTTAAGGGTGTAAATAATCCCGTCAATAGCATAATTGAAGCTATCTATTAATTTTCTTACTTGCATAAAATACCTCTCTTATTTTCTTAGTATACCCATTTCTTCTAATACCTCTTCCTCTTTTTTTCTCATGATCTTTCTATTTTCTTCTGTATCATGATCATATCCAAAAAGATGAAACATACTATGAACAGTTAAAAACAATACTTCTCTCTCAAAGGAATGTTGGTATTCACTAGCTTGCTCCTTTGCTTTTTCTAAAGAAATAACAATATCTCCTATACAAGTAGGTTCATTGATCTGTTTAATATTTTCATATTGAGGAAAGGATAAAACATCTGTTGGTCTGTCTACACCTCTAAAATTCCTATTTAATATATGAATTTCTTCATTATCTACAAAAGATATACTCACTTCTACGTCCTTACTCACGCCTTCTTTTTCTAGGCATAATTCGACAGCTTCTAATATTAATTTCTCAATTTTTTCATCTGGTTCTACTATTTTTTGTCTATTATCGATCATTATTTCCATCTATTCTTCCACCTCAGCCTTTTTTGTATTAATTTCTGGATATTCTATACGTTCATGGAAAATTCCCATCAAAACAGTTTGGAAAGATGTTTTAATTTTCTCTAAATCTCTTAGAGTAATATCACATTCATCTAACTGACCATCACTAAGCTTGTCCCCTACAATCTTATCAATTAAGTTTTTGATCTTTTCACTATTAGGCTCTGGCATACTTCTTACAGCCGCTTCTACAGAGTCAGCAAGCATGACAATAGCCGCTTCTTTAGATTGGGGTCTTCTTCCTTTATAACGATAATCTTCTTCCTTTATTTCTTCAACACTATCTTCATTCATAGCTTTATGATAGAAATATTTCACCAATGTATTTCCATGATGCTGTTCAATGACATTGATAATTTCTTGAGGTAATTTATACTGTTTTCCTATCTCTTTTCCATCTTTCACATGACTTGTTATAATCATAGCACTTACACTAGCAATAAGCTTATCATGAGGATTATCACTTGTTAACTGGTTTTCTTTAAACAAATAAGGTCTCTTTAATTTTCCAATATCATGATAATATGCACTCACTCTTGCTAAAAGTCCATTGGCTCCTATTTCATCTGCCGCTGGTTCACTTAGATTTCCTACAATAATAGAATGATGGTAAGTACCAGGTGCCTCGACTAATAGTTTCTTCAGCACTGGTTGATTCGGATTAGAAAACTCTAAAAGTCTTAGGGGTGTTAAAATTTGAAAAGCCGACTCCCATAATGGTAATGATCCAATAGTCAGAATCGCACAAAATACCCCATTTAATATACCATAAAAAGCATCTGTCACAATTTTTGATAATTCATAATGATTAATCAGCCCTAGTCCAACAATAACCATCATATTACTAAAGCTTACAATTAATCCAGCTAAAAATATATTTGATCTTTGATGAGTATTCGTAACACTACACGCTCCTATAGTTCCTCCTAAAAGAGCAGTAATAAAAAAGCCAATATTATTTCCGCTACTGAGAGTAAGAAGAGCTGTCATAATCAAATTAACAGTAATAGCTAATCTTGTATCTAGCAAAATTCCTACCAGCATTGCTGCAGTTGCTATTGGTGCAACATATGGCGAAATTACATAAGTCGTTTTAGATACTAAATACACAGATAAAAATATGATTAATATTAGATAAAGTTTTGATACTGATGTAATAAGATTCTTATGATATACATACATATAAGCAACAAGTAATCCTTGTCCTATCAAAACTAAAATAGCAACACCAAAGTGTAAAGAAAAATCTTTCTTCCCTTGCTGCTTTGTCATTCCTGCATCTTTTAAAAGCTGAAACTGCTCCTTTGTAATGGTTTCTCCTTCGCTAACAATAATGCTTGCCTTTCTAATAGTCACCTTTTCAACACTATTTTTTGCCTCTTCTCTCTTCTGCTGTGTTCTTTCAACATCTAAGAATCTATTGGCTTGAATAGATGTATTTACAATTTTATTTCCTAAAGATCGTATCTCCTTTGAAAAATCCTTGAGCCCTTTGAAATAATTGGTTATCTCTTCTTTTTCATTTTCAAGATCTTCTTTTTTAATACCTGTAGACATAAACCTTGTAATGATTTCATACACATAGCTTTCAATCCCTTTTATTTGTTTATGAGGAGCTAGAAGGACTAGTGTAAGTTCTTTCTCACTTAAGTTTATATCATTTTTTTCCTTTAACAAATCTAATTTCTCTTCATTTATGATATCTTCGTTTTGTCGAATTTCATAAGCATTATCAAAAAATTTTTCGATTTTTTTATTGATATCAATCTGTATCATTGGATCCACTTTTTCTCGTGGCTCAACAGCTTCTATTGCCTTTTCAATCAATCTATTAGTTTCAATTTGATTTTCAATGTCTCTAGGGGCTCTTAGATCTACAGGCGCCGTTTGCCCTACCTGAAGTTCATATTTTTGAGGAGCAAGACTAGTAATCATACTAAAAAAAATAAAAATGAAGAAAACAAATCCTATCACAATTTTATTTACAATTTCTTTTTGAAAAAATCTAAAGAGAGTAATCTCTTTTATTTTATCCATGACATGCTTAAAAAAGGTCATACATAGTTCCTCCTAGTTTATCCACTATGGATAAAGTTTATCTATCGTTTTTTCTTTTTTTATTATCCATTTCCCTGCTTTTATCATACTTGTCATAAGCTTTAATAATTCTTTGTACCAATGCATGTCTTACTACATCATTTTCATTTAAAAATATAAAACCTATTCCCTCTACATCAGATAATATATCTACTGCCTGCTTAAGTCCTGATGCTTTTCCTTTTGGTAAGTCTATTTGTGTAATGTCTCCTGTTACAACAGCTTTTGATCCTATTCCCATTCTTGTTAAAAACATTTTCATTTGCTCTCTCGTAGTATTTTGTGCTTCATCTAAAATAATAAAAGAATCATTTAATGTTCTCCCCCTCATATATGCAAGAGGTGCTACTTCTATCATTCCTCTTTCTTTATACTTTAAGAAGGTTTCTCCACCAAGTATATCATATAAAGCATCATAGAGGGGTCTTAAATAAGGATCTACTTTTTCTTGTAAATCTCCAGGTAAAAAGCCTAAGCTTTCACCAGCTTCTACAGCTGGTCTTGTAAGGATAATTTTACTTACTTCTTTGTTCTTAAATGCTTTTACTGCCATTGCCATTGCTAAATAGGTTTTTCCCGTACCCGCAGGACCTATACCAAAAACTACATCATTCTTTTTTATACTTTGGGCATATTTTTTTTGCCCTAATGTTTTAGGTTTTATTTGCTTACCCTTAGCACTAATACAAATAACATCTTCTAATAATCCCTGAATTTCATTTTCTTGTCCTTCTTTAATGAGCTTTATAGAGTAATTAATTTTTTGACTATCTAATGTTTCCCCTGATTGAAGTACGCTAATAAGTCTATTGATCAATTTTTCTGTCATCTCAGCTTCTTTAGGCTTTCCCATAATAACAATTTCACCTTTTCTAGATACAATATCTACATGAAATATATTTTCAATAATTTTGACATTACTATCAAAATCACCAAATAGTTCTTTCGTATAATCCATTTCATTCATACTAATTCTTTTTTCTATTAATTTTTGTTCCAATCAATGAACCTCCTTATTTAATAATTGTTTGAATTTTTTGTTGTGTTCCAATTTGCTCTAATGCTTCCATAGTAAGTTTTGCCTTAATATTATCCTTCTCTTCAATAAATTTTATATCTTGATTTAAAACCTTTATATTTTCAGGCATCTTTTTCACAAGATTTACCGTCATTTTTTCCCTTAACGCTTTTTTCGCAGTATTTTTATCTAATATTTCCTTTTGATCAATAGCTTCATAATATTCTTCTATAATAATTTCGACAGGGATTTTAATTTTCCTCCAATTGGAAAGACTTTTATTCTTTTTCTCAATTATAACATTATTATAAGGTATTTCACCCAAACTCAATATGATTTGATTATTGCCAATTTTTATAATTCTCCTCACAAATTTATTTCCTGTTTTAATTTTTCTAATTTTCTTCAGAGAAATTTCATCATTTTCTTCATAATAGGTTCTTGCAAAAACTTCTCCAAATGCATGTACATACCTACTATCTAGTCCTTCCCTTGTAATAATTCCTGTTATAAGAGTTTCTCCTTTTTCTACAATATCCCCCTTCATAACTATTGCATCACCATTTTTTGCAATTAATTTTTCAATAACACCTTTTTTCCTCGCAACAATATCACAAGGCATATTTTTAGGTATTTTTTGTGGAGGATCTACATTTTCTACAATTTCTACAATTGCTTTTGTTCCTTGGATTTGTATTCCTACCCATGCTAAGTTTTTCATTTGAATCATCATATTATTTTCAATATCATCTATATCTAACTTGTATTTAAATACTCCTTCGTATAAACCTAAATCGGTCAAATATTTTTCAATGTCTTCTCTTAATATCTTGTTATTTCCTGTAATTTCAATATTCCATATAAAAGATGTAGTACATAAAATAATACATATAGAAACAATAAATCCAATCGTAAACATTTTTCTTGCACGAATTTTGTGCATAAAAAAAGGATATCCTATTTTTTCTCTGATTCTTACTTTACATCCTGCTCTTTTTACAATATGTCTTAACTCCTTATACCCTTCAAGACCGACCTTTGCTTCAAGTGTTGTATAATCTATCCGAACAATATCCCAAAGATATATTCCTCTTGAAATAGCATAATTTATAAATTTTTCTAACCTAAGACCCTCTATTTTTATAACAACATATCCTCTAAAAAAATTCCATAGCTTCACAACCAGCAAAGCCTTCCCCCCCTTATTCTATAAACTCAATATTTTTAATTTGACCTCCTATAATAATCTCTTCCGTAACAATGGTCTTTATTGAAAGATCTTTTCCTGTTATTCTAATCACACCACTTTTAGTATTTACTCTTATTCGAGTCTCAGAATATTCAATAATTCCTTTATGATTCTCTATATATAGTTGTAAATCTCCAAGCAAAGTGATTCTAGGAAGATCTAGCATAATATCCTTAGGAAGTTCTAACAATTCCGATACGCTCTCTCTTATTTCTTTTGTTTTACTCTTCATAAGAGACTCCCCCCTTTATAATTAATTTTATGCACCTAAATCACACTGTATTACTTTATTTTCAAGCCCTTATCAAAAATAAAAAAGCTATGAAACTTATTTTCATAGCTTTTTATCTTCTTAAAGATTTAGGTTTTTTTAATATTTCTGACATAATAATACCATTCACAATACTTTTTTTATTGAATACAAGACCTTCCTTTCCTATCTCATTTTGACTAATCATATCCTCTATTTCTTTTTTTTCTACCTTTTCTTCTTTTTTAGTCGATTCCTCAAAAGGATAATATTCTTCTATCTTCCATTCACGAGTTTTATTATTTTCAATCTCTATAACTTCTTCGTGCCCAATCACTTTTTTACTATTAGAATGATCCTTTTGCAATGTAGATGATATTTCCTCTCTCATTAAATTTTTCATTTCTTTTAATTTTTCATCAGAAGAAACTTCATTAGAAATTTTTTCATTCTCTCGGCTGTTATCTTTTTCTTCTTCTTTCCCTTCATCCCTCTTTGTAATACGTTTTATTCCTTTTAGCAAATACCCTATAATAGGCAAGAAAATAGTTAAAGCTTTTATAATATCATCAAAGTCCATATAATCACATCCTTCAATCAAAAGCTACTTCACTTACTATTTCTTTTCTTGAGAATTTATATCTTCTTCCTTTCCTAATGTGGATATGGTCTTTCTCATGCTCGTATCTGCCATAATATTTTGCATGTTATAATAATCCATCACCCCAAGTTTTCCATTTCTTAGAGCTTCAGCCATAGCTTTTGGTACTTGTGCTTCTGCTTCTACAACTTTTGCACGCATTTCTTGAACCGCTGCAACCATTTCTTGTTCTTTAGCAACAGCCATAGCTCGTCTTTCTTCTGCTTTGGCTTGAGCAATTCTTTTATCTGCTTCTGCTTGCTCTGTTTGAAGCTGTGCTCCAATATTTCTTCCTACATCTACATCTGCAATATCAATAGATAAGATCTCAAAGGCAGTACCTGCATCTAGGCCTTTCGCTAAAACAGTTCTTGAAATCAAATCAGGATTTTCTAACACGCCTTTATGCGTATCTGAACTACCTACTGTTGTTACGATTCCTTCTCCAACTCTAGCAATAATGGTTTCCTCTCCAGCACCACCAACAAGTCTTTCAATATTTACTCTTACAGTAACTCTTGCTTTTACCATCACTTCAATTCCATCCTTAGAAACAGCTGCAACCTTTGGTGTTTCTATAACTTTTGGATTAACACTTACCTGTACAGCACTTAAAACTTCTCTACCTGCTAAATCAATAGCAGCTGCTCTTTCAAATTCTAAAGAAATATCAGCCCTTTGAGCCGCAATAAGGGCATCTACTACACTATTTACATTTCCTCCTGCAAGATAGTGGGCTTCTAATTTATCAATATCTAAGTCTAATCCTGCTTTTGTTGCTTTAATAAGAGGGTTTACAATCCTTGATGGAGATACCCTTCTAAAACGCATGCCAATTAAAGTAAAAATTCCTATTTTAACTCCTGAAAAATATGCTGTAATCCATAACCCTACAGGGATAAAGCTCAAAAGAATTCCTACTAATAAAAGACCTACAATAACTATAATCCCAATACCAATCACTGGTGACATTTTTCACTACCTCCTAATTTATTTTTTTTACTACAATTTTTCTACCTTCTACTTTAGTAATGATCACTTCCATGCCTACCTCTATAAACTCTCCTTCTGTAACTACATCGATCCTTTGCTCATTTATTCGTATCGCTCCGGAAGGACGAAGCGGGGTTATAGTGATTCCTTCTAATCCTAGCATTTCTTTTTTTGTAACATTAGATACAAAACCTTTTTCTTTTTTCAGAGATGTTCCAAGAATAATTTTATCAAAGTATTGATTCCTTGGTCCATATTTTAATAATAATATAGCAGCAATAAGGGTTAATATTAAAGCAATAGCTAAAGATGTAATTCCAAGAGCAATAGAATCTGAAGATAATATGATACTAGTAATAATACATACTATTCCTCCAACACCAGGGGCACCAAATCCTGGTGCAAAGACTTCAATCAAGAGAAGAATTACACCAGCAATGAAAATAGAAATCACTGCAAAGCTTGCATTTCCAGCCAGCATACTTCCTCCAAAGAAAATTGTAAAAGCAATAACACTCAAAGTTCCACCAATTCCAAAGCCCGGTGTAAAAAATTCTACAAGAAATCCTATAAACCCTATACTTAAAAGGATAGGAAGAAAAATAGAGCTAGCGACGACTTGAGCAATTGTCATTTTAAAATCTGGCTCTATATTTATTATTTCTGTATATTGAATATCAAGCCCTTTTAAACATTCCTCATAGCTATTCCCTATAAAATCTAAAAACCCTAATTTTTCTGCTTCTTTCGTTGTTAAATTAAGAAGTTCTCCCCTTTTTACAATATATTTCTCTGGATCTTTAGGATCTTTTATCTCAATACGCCTATCCGCCATTGATTCAACTAATCTTGTATCTCTTCCTCTTTGCTCTGCGGTAGTTCTTAATTCCCCCTTCCAATAAGAAATATTCTTTTCTGTATACGGAATAGTTTCAGCAGAGCCTATGGTACTGCCACTACTCATGACAATATTTTCTGATGCTATAGTAATAAGAGTCCCTGCTGATTCAGCCTTTTTATTCACAAAAGATATAGTCCTTAGAGGTGTAGCTATAATAGCCTCCCTTATTTTTATAGCTTCTTTGATCATTCCCCCTAGCGTATCAATTTCAAAGATAATCCCTACAGAATTAGGATCATTTTCTGCATTTTGTATGGATTTTTTTACAAATTGTGTTACTGCAGGGTTTATTTCTCCTTTAATGGGAATAACATATACATTTTTTTCATTTTCAGCATAGCTATATATGCTAAAAATCATAGAAAAAATCACAAATACTATAATTTTCATATGGTTTTTCCGCAAATCCTCACCTCCCTTGATAATAATCTGTTATTACATACCTATAGTATATTACACTTTTTGCCTTTTTAAAAATATTTTGTAAAAAAAATAAAAACCTAAGCACAGCTTAGGTTTTTATTGTAAAATTTGTCTAACAATTTTATTTATGGTTTTACCATCAGTTCTACCTTTTACTTTAGGCATTACTGCTGCCATAATTTTTCCCATATCTTTCATACTATTTGCACCAATTTCTTCGATTACTTTACTAACAATCTCCGAAACTTGGTCTTCTGTTAATTGTTCTGGCAAATAGTCCATTAAAACTTCTATTTCAGCTTTTGCTTCGTCCACTAAGTCATCTCTTTCTCCCTTAGCAAACTCTTCAATAGCATCCTTTTTTTGTTTTACTTGTTTGGATATGATCTCTAAAATACTTTCATCATCAAGCTCTACTCTATTATCAACTTCGTATTGCTTTACGGCAGATCTCACCATTGTTATAACAGATTTTTTCACTTTATTCTTTTCTTTCATAGCTTCCTTTAAGTCAGCCATTAATCTCTCTTTGAGGGCCATGTGTCACACCTCTTTTTTTTAAGATTTTATTTAGAATCTTTTCTTAGCTTTATTTCTTCTAGCAGCTTCTGCTTTCTTTTTACGTTTTACACTAGGCTTTTCGTAATGCTCTCTCTTTCTAACTTCTGATAAAACACCACTTTTTGCACATGAGCGCTTGAATCTGCGAAGAGCACTTTCAAGAGTTTCGCTTTCTCCGATTCTTATTTCTGTTGACATAATAATTCTCCCTCCCTCCGCTAGCAAACTTGTGCCGTGCTTGCAGAACACCCAACTTAAAATATACAGGGGTCCGAAATAGCACTATGTTATTATACATTAAATTAACAATTTATGCAACTTTTTTTAGCCTGGAGGCCACTGAAGTTGTCTTCCTCCTAAAAGATGAAAATGTATATGCCCTACAGTTTGACCTCCTAGTTCTCCACAATTACTTACAATTCTATACCCTTCTTTTAAATTTAATGCCTTTGCAATGTCTTTTATAGAAAGGAGAATATGTCCTAAAAGGTTCTTATGTTCACTAGAAAGATCATCTAAAGAAGGTATATGCTCTTTTGGAATAATAACCACATGGGTTGGTGCTTGAGGCTCTATATCATGAAAAGCCATCATGTAATCATCTTCATATACTACTTTTGATGGAATTTCTTTAGATGCTATTTTACAAAAAATACAATCAGCCATTCCTGTCACCTCCTTTACAAGTTTAAACACCTTCCACCATACTTATTCAACACAGAAAAAAAAATTCCTTCTATTAATTTACTATTTTTCCAACCATAGCTTCATCTGATAGCTTATCCAGTTTTACTTTCAATATTTTTCCTTCTATTTTCTCTTCTGTTGGACAAAATACTCTGATATAATTATCTGTTAATCCTTCATAATATCCTTCCATTTCATTACTTACAGCTTCGAACAAAACCATCCTTTGTGTGTCTAGGAATTTTTTATGATAATCTATTAAACATTCTTTTGCTAGATTAATTAACTTTTCACTTCGAATATTTTTAATTTGAGGTGGTACTTGATTTTCAAATTTTGCTGCTGGCGTTCCTTTTCTTTTGGAATATTTAAATACATGTACCTGACCAAATCCGATTTCTTCCACAAATTTCATTGTTTTTTCAAACTCTTCTTCTGTTTCTCCAGGAAACCCTACCATAATATCTGTTGTAATAGATACACCCGGCATATATTTTCTTATTCTTTCTACAATAAGTTTATATTCCCTTGTTGTATATTTTCTATTCATCCTATTAAGGGTTTCATCACATCCACTTTGAAGGGATAAATGAAAATGTGGACAAACTTTTTTAAGATATGCAAGAGTTTTTACAAAATCCTCTGTCATAATCGTTGGCTCAATAGAGCTTAACCGAATTCTTTCAATTCCTTCAACTTCATGTACTTTAAGAATTACATCTAATAAGGAAGTATTCTCTAAATCTTTTCCATAAGAAGCTACATGAATACCTGTAAGGACAACTTCCCTAAATCCATTTTTTGCAAGTCTTTGTACTTCTTTTACAATATCCTCTTCTTTTCTGCTTCTAATAGGGCCTCTCGCATATGGAATAATACAATAGGTACAATATTGATTACAGCCCTCTTGAATTTTAAGATACGCCCTAGTTTTTCCTTTTATTTCCCCTATAGTCATTTCTTCAAATTCTTCTATTTCCATAATATTACCAACTGCATTGATTTTTTCATTTTCTTCTTGTATACCTTCTACATACTCAACAATTTTATTTCGATCATTTGTTCCTAAAACAATATTTACTCCTTCAATAGATGATACTTCTTCTGGTGATGTTTGAGAGTAACATCCTACAACTGCAATAATAGCTTTAGGATTTTTTCTTTTTGCTCTACGAATGAATTGTCTTGACTTTCGATCTCCTAGATTTGTAACGGTGCAGGTGTTAATTACATATACATCTGCAAGCTCTGTACTATCTACAATTTCATATCCTGTTTTTTCAAACATCTCTCCCATAGCTTCTGTTTCATATTGATTTACTTTACAGCCAAGGGTATAAAATGCTACCTTTTTCATCTATATGCCTCCTAAATCGCCTATCTCATACATAAATATGCTTAAAGCTACAAATCCAGCAGTTTCTGTCCTTAAAATTCTAGGTCCTAAGGTAATAGGTGTTACTCCAGCATTTTGAGCTTTTATAACTTCATCCTGCTCAAATCCACCTTCTGGTCCAATAATAATAGCTATTTTCTTATATTCTTTATTGGTATTTAAAATATTTTTAAGACCTACCTCTCGTTCTTTTTCATAAGGTATCACCTTCAAATCATAGGTTGATATATCATCAATCATTTCTTCAAAAGAAATAGGTTCTGTAACTTTAGGAATAACGCCTCTTTTGCATTGCTTCGCTGCTGAATCTGCAACCTTTTGCCATCTTTGAATTTTTTTCATTTCAGCTTTTTTATCTTTTAGTTGCACAATTGTTCTTTCTGTTATTATAGGAACAATTTTACATACTCCTAATTCAGTACATTTTTGTATGATCATATCCATTTTACTAGATTTAGGAATTCCTTGAAAAAGCGTTACCTGTATATCAGGCTCCGTACTTGATTTTTTCTCCTCAAGGATTTCTAATATTATTTGTGATTTTGATAGAGATACAATCTTTCCTATGTACTCATAGTTATTTCCATTACAAATCTCTAGACAATCATCCTCCGTAAGCCTTAAAACCTTTCCTATGTGCTTCACATCTTCTGGCTCATCCATAATAATTTTTTTGTTATCTTCTGAGATATTTTTCTCATCCACAAAAAATCTATGCATTCCTTTGATCTCCCTTTGCTTTTGAAACAATAGCTGCCCATTCTCCTTGTCTTCTAACTTCTACAATTTCCATCTCATTCTTTTCTAAAGCATGAACTACTTCATCTACTTTTTCAAGAATAATACCAGACGCAATAAATACACTATTTTCTTTCATGAAGTCTTTTATAAAATCAGATAAATAGATGATTACATCTGCAATAATATTAGCCACAACAATATCACATTGTCCATTGATTACATCCATTAAATTGCCATGCTTGATTGTAACAGTACCGTCTACACCATTATCTAACACATTTTGCTTAGATGCTTTTACAGCTACTTCATCTAAATCCACACCAATGACTTCTTTAGCTCCAAGCTTTGCTGCTACAATAGAAAGAATTCCACTGCCACAACCAATATCAAATACCGTTGAAGTATTCTTTACATACTTCTCTAAGTTCTGTATACACATCATAGTTGTTTCATGGGTTCCTGTACCAAATGCCATCCCTGGGTCAAGTTCTACAACAATATCATCAGGTGATGGTGTATATTCTTCCCAAGAAGGTTTAATCACTACCTGATCTCCTATTTTTTTTGGCTTGTAGTATTTTTTCCATGCATTTGCCCAATCTTCTTCATATACCTCAGAAGTTGTCACTTCTCCTAATCCTTTGTCCAAATTATATTGTGGTATTTTTTCTACACTTTGCTTGATTAACTCTATTTTATCTAATAAATCTTCACTTTCTGGAAGATACCCTTTTACAATAGCTCCTTCAAAATCACTTTCTAAGACAGATTCATCCATATAATCCCAATCTCCAGTTTCCTTTTGTTGAAAGATAGGATCATTAGGATCTTCTATCGCTACACCACCTACTCCTACATCATATAAAATATTGGCTACTGCTTCTAGTGCTTCTGTAGTCGTTTTAATTTTTACTTCTATCCATTTCATATCAAAAACCTCCGCGCTTTTCACTTTATCTGTTATTATACCCTACTCTATTTATATTTACCATAAATTTTAAAATACAATGAAACACCCAGTTACGACTGGGTGTTTTCATTAAATACCAAAAGCGTCTTTTACTTTATGAAAAAATGATTTTCTTTGTTCATGTACGTCTTCGCCCATTATATCTGCAAATTGTTTTAATAATTCTTTTTGCTTCTCATTTAATTTTTTAGGAATTTCTACAATAACTTTTACGTAAAGATCTCCTCTTCCATAGCCTCTTAAACTTGGTATTCCTTTACCTTTTATTCTAAAAATTGTTCCACTTTGTGTTCCTTCTGGAATACTATATTTAATCTTTCCATCTAATGTAGGAACAACTAATTCATCTCCTAATGTTGCCTGTACAAAGGTAATTGGAATCTCACAAACCACATCATTTCCATCTCTTTTAAAGATTTCATGAGGTCTTACTCTTAAAACAATATATAAGTCCCCATTCGGTCCACCTTTTTCTCCTGGCTCACCTTCTCCTCTTAGAGGAATCACAGAACCTGTATCTACACCTGCTGGAACTTTAATTTGTATTTTCTTTTGTTTCAATTCTTTTCCTGTTCCATGGCACTTTTCACAAGGTGTTTCTATAATATGACCTTCTCCATTACATACATCACAAGGTTTTACATTTACAAATTGACCAAGTGGTGTCCTTGTTGCATAGCGAATTTCACCAGTTCCATTACATTTACCACAAGTTTTTTTACTTGTTCCAGGTTTTGCTCCTGTACCATCACATGTACCACATCTCTCATGTCTCTTGATGGTTACCTCTTTTTCTGCTCCAAATGCAGCCTCTTCAAAGTTTATAGCTAATTCATATTTTAAATCAGCACCCTTTTGAGGTCCTGCTTTTCTTCTAGAACTTGAAAATCCGCCTCCAAACATATCAAAGATATCGCCAAATATATCTTCAAATCCACCAAATCCAGAGCCTCCTCCAAATCCACCTTGAGCATTTCCATCTACACCTGCATGACCAAATTGATCATATCTTGCTCTTTTGTTTTGATCACTTAATATCTCATAAGCTTCATTGGCTTCTTTGAAATTTTCTTCAGCTTCTGTATCTCCTGGATTTCTATCTGGATGATATTTCATCGCTAACTTTCTATAGGCTCTTTTTATTGTTTGTTCATCAGCACCTCTGTCTACACCTAAAATTTCATAATAATCTCTTTTAGACATTCTTCTCACCGCCTCTCTAATCAGGTTTTGTGAGTGTTACAAACTATAACAATTATATGAGAAATATATATTTTTAGCAAGACTTTTTCATATTTTCAAGGCACCCTTTCGGGTGCCTTTTGATTTATTTATCATCATCTACAACTTCATAATCGGCATCTACAACATTGTCATCCTGATTGTTTTCTGGATTTTGACCTTCAGCAGCACCTGGATTTTCCTGAGCTGCTTCTTGATACATCTTTTGAGATAATGCATGGAAAGCATTTGTTAATTCTTCTGTTGCCTTTGTGATTTCTTCTGCATTATCACTCTCTAAAGCTTTTTTAAGGGTTTCAAGCTTCCCTTCAACATTTGCTTTTTCTTCAGTACTAATTTTATCTCCAACTTCTTTTAATGCCTTCTCTGTTTCATAAACCATTGTATCTGCCTTATTCTTTGCTTCAATTGCGTCTTTTCTTTTTTGATCCTCTTCTGCAAATTGTTCAGCTTCTTTTACTTTTTTCTCTATTTCTTCATCACTTAAATTTGTTGATGCAGTAATTGTAATTTTTTGCTCTTTTCCTGTTCCTTTATCCTTTGCACTAACATTTACAATCCCATTAGCATCTATATCAAAAGTTACTTCGATTTGAGGAACACCTCTTGGTGCTGGCATAATTCCACCTAATTGGAATCTACCTAATGTGATATTATCACCTGCCATTTGTCTTTCTCCTTGCAGTACATGAATATCAACAGCTGTTTGATTATCTGCCGCAGTAGAGAAAACTTGACTCTTTCTCGTAGGAATAGTTGTATTTCTCTCGATCAATTTTGTAAATACACTTCCAAGGGTTTCAATACCTAAAGATAGTGGTGTTACATCAAGTAATAATACATCCTTTACTTCTCCAGTTAATACTCCTGCTTGAATAGCAGCACCAATAGCTACACATTCATCAGGATTCACTCCTTTATGAGGCTCTTTTCCTGTAAGTTTTTGAACTGATTCTTGAACCGCTGGAATTCTTGTTGATCCTCCAACAAGAATTACTTTATCAACTTCTCCTGTTGAAAGACCAGCATCACTTAATGCTTTTCTTGTTGGTTCCATAGTCGCTTCTACTAAACTCGCTGAAAGCTGATTGAATTTTGCTCTTGTTAAATCCATATTTAAATGCAGTGGTCCTGCTGCAGTAGCTGTAACAAATGGCAAATTGATATTTGCTGTTTGTGTACTTGATAATTCTTTTTTTGCATTTTCAGCAGCTTCTTTTAATCTTTGAAGAGACATTTTGTCTTGTCTTAAATCTACACCATGTTCTTTTTTGAAACTCTCTGCTAAGAAATCTATGATTACTTGGTCAAAGTCATCCCCACCAAGATGATTATTTCCATGGGTTGCTAATACTTCAAATACCCCATCTCCAAGTTCTAAAACAGAAACATCAAAAGTACCACCACCTAAGTCAAATACAATAATCTTTTGATGCTCATTTTCTTTGTCAAGTCCATAAGCTAAAGATGCAGCTGTAGGCTCATTGATAATTCTTTTTACTTCAAGACCTGCAATTTTTCCAGCATCTTTTGTTGCTTGTCTTTGACTATCTGTAAAGTATGCAGGAACAGTAATAACAGCTTCTGTAACTTTTTCTCCTAAATAACTCTCAGCATCTGCTTTTAACTTCATAAGTGTCATTGCTGAAATTTCTTGTGGTGAATAGTCTTTTCCATCAATAGTTGTTTTATGATCTGTACCCATTTCTCTTTTTATAGACATAATCGTCTTATCAGGATTTGTAATTGCCTGTCTTTTTGCTGTTTCCCCTACAAGTCTTTCTCCATTTTTAGTAAATGCAACAACCGATGGTGTTGTTCTATTTCCTTCAGCATTTGGAATTACAACTGGTTCTCCACCTTCTAAAACTGCTACACATGAGTTAGTTGTTCCTAAGTCAATACCAATTATTTTACTCATTGTATGATTTCCTCCTTCATATTTTATATATAATTTTTTATTTTACAACTTTAACCATACTTGGTCGAATAGTCTTTCCATTAAGTACATATCCCTTTTGGAAAACATCTATTACTGTATTACTTTCATATTCATCACTTTCTTCCTGCATAACAGCATGATGAAAATTTGGATCAAATTCTTTTTCTAAAGCTTCAATTTCTTCTACTCCATTTTTTTTGATCACATCTAAAAACTGCTGCAGAATCATTTCTACGCCTTGAGTGAAAGATTCATCTTTGCCTTCATCTTTATAAGATTTTACAGCTCTTTCAAAATTATCTACAATAGGAAGTAAATCTAATATCAATTTTTCATTTGCAAATTGATAAATATCACTTTTTTCTTTTTCTACTCTTTTTCTATAATTTTGAAAATCAGCTGTCATTCTTAAATATTGACTATTTAATTCTTCTTTTTCTTCTTGTAGCTTTTTAAAATCTATGCTACCTTCTTCCATTTGAAATTCTTCTTTTGTAGCATCTAAGTTATTGTCTACAGTTTCGTCATTTTTTTCTTCATGGAAATTACTTTCTTCCATTATTTTCACCTACCTAAGATAGTATTTTAATATGTAAATTCTATGATAAAAAGCATAGATATAGTGCAAAATAAAAATATTTTGCACTTCTATCTATATTCTCTTTTAACGATGATCTAATAAATCAGTTAGATTTTTTGTTACAAAATCTACAACAGAAATAATATGGTCATAATTCATCCTTGTAGGTCCAATTACCCCGATTTTTCCAACAATCAATCCATTTACCTTATACGTTGCTGTTACTAAACTACAACTTTGCATTTCTTCATGTTTATTTTCTTTTCCAATAGTAATATCTAAACCATCCTTACTATTCATTAATAATTCCGTAATTTGATCTTTTTGGTCTAGCATTTCCATAAAGCATCTTGCTCTTTCAATATTATGGTACTCTGGTAAATGAAAAATATTTGTTATTCCATCTAAATATAGCTGTACACTCAACATATCTTCTAATGTTGCTAGTAAAACAGGAATCACTGCGTCAATGAGTGTGTGAAGCATTTTTATTTCCTTTTTTATGTTTTCAGCTACATAAAAGTTAATATCTCCAATGGTTAATCCCTTTAGTTTACTATTCAATATTTTAGATACGATCATTAAATTTTCTGGCGTATACCCTTCATCAATTCTTAAAATTGCATTTCTTACAATACCCGATTGTGATATAACTACTAATAACACATTTTTCTCATCAATTGAAACCAATTGAACGGACTTTAACTTACTTTGCTCAAACTGTGGAGATAAAACAATAGAAGTTAATCTTGTCATTTGAGACAAAATTTTTGAGGTACTAGTGATAATCTGTTCTAACTCTCCTACAGATTCTATGAAGCTCTTTCTTATAGCCTGTTTCTGTTTTTGAGCTAATTGGTCCATAATCATTAAACTATCTACATACAACCTATACCCTTTATCAGATGGAATTCTTCCTGAAGAAGTATGTGGTTGATGTAAAAATCCCATTTCTTCTAAATCTGCCATCTCATTCCGTATAGTCGCAGCACTTATTCCTAAATCGTATTTTTTCATCAGGGTTCTTGAGCCTATGGGTTCAGCTGTAGAAATAAAATCTCTTATTATGGCCTGCAGAATCCTTAATTTTCTTTCTCCCAGTTCCATAATATCACTCCTATTTGTTAGCACTCTCATTCAATGAGTGCTAAACTATTATGATTTAAAATTATCATTAATGAAATCATTTGTCAATATCCTTTTTTATTATTTTTTTAATTTGGCAAAAAAGCTATAAAAACTTGATTAGATAAATCAATTCCCTTTCTTGTTAATCTTATATGTTCCTCATCCGTATATAATAATCCTAATTTTTCAAAGTTTGAAATCTCTTCTTTATAAATCTTAAACGGTGTAAATCCAAATCTCGCCTTAAAGGATTCTATATGAATTCCTTTCATCATTCTTAAACCTAAAAACATAGTTTCTGCAATTTCATCTTCCCTTGAAATATTTTCTTCAAAGACACAAGGACTTATCTTTTTAGAGATATTATTTAAATACACTTTCATATCCATAGTATTTGAAAATCTTTTTTTATTGAAGTAAGAATGGGCACCTAAACCAAACCCAATATATTCTTCATTATTCCAATAGACTTTATTGTGTATACATCCTTTTTCTTTCTTTGCAAAATTAGAGATCTCATAATGTTCATATCCATGGTCAAATAAATAATCCATTGTAAAATGGTACATATTTCGATCTAATGCTTCTGTAGGTAAATTTAATTGCCCCTTTTCATATAATTTATAAAAATGGGTATTCTCTTCAATTTTCAAGCTATAGGCTGAAATATGTTCTGGATTTAAATCCGTAATATGATCTAAAGTCTCTTCCCACTCTTTCATCTTTTGGTTGGGTAGCCCAAACATTAAATCAATATTAATATTTTCAAACCCTATTTCTCTCGCTAATAAAAAATTTTTCAAAAATTCTTCTCTTGTATGGATTCTTCCTAAATTTTTAAGGTGTGTATCTTGCCATGCTTGAAGCCCCATACTAAGTCTATTGATGTTATTACTTAAATAATAGGTAAGATTCTCTTTATTGATTGTTCCTGGATTGCTTTCTATAGAAAACTCCAAACTTTCACTCATATGGAATTTTGAATGAATAACCTCTAATATTTTGTCCATCTCTTCTATTGGAACAATAGAAGGTGTTCCTCCTCCTACAAATATGGATTTTATTTTATAAGATTTTAACTTTTCTTCCCAAGATTTTATTTCTTGTGTTAAAGCATTCATATAGCTAGAAATTTCTTTTTCTCTATTACTAAAAGAACAAAAATCACAATAAAAACATTTTTGTTTGCAAAAAGGAATATGAATATAGAGTCCTATTTCTTTCATTTTTCTTCACCTCACTTAATAAAAATAGCCACCTCTCTGGTGACTATTTTTTATCATCATATTTTAATACAGCCATAAAAGCTTCCTGTGGCACTTCTACTGATCCTAGTTGTCTCATACGTTTTTTACCCTCTTTTTGTTTCTCTAGAAGCTTTTTCTTTCTTGATATATCTCCTCCATAGCATTTAGCTAATACATCTTTTCTCATAGCACTAATGGTCTCTCTTGCAATAACCTTTGTACCAATAGATGCCTGTATTGGTACAGCAAACATATGGCGTGGAATAACCTCTTTTAGTTTTTCACAAACAATTCTACCACGAGAGGTAGCTTTACTTTCATGTACAATCATAGAGAATGCATCTACCACTTCTTTATTTAATAATATATCCATTTTTACAAGTTTAGACCTTTGGTATCCTTTGAATTCATAGTCTAAAGACCCATATCCTCTTGTCTTAGATTTTAACGCATCAAAGAAATCATAAATCACCTCATTTAAAGGTAATTCATAATGAAGAGCAACTCTTCTATCATCTATATATTCCATATGCTTCATGCTTCCTCTTCTGTCTTGACATAGTTCCATAATATTTCCAACATACTCGTTTGGAACCATGATATTTGCATCTACTAAAGGTTCTTCCATAAAAGCAATTTCTTGAGTTGAAGGTAAATTGCTTGGATTTTGAATCATCAAAACTTCTCCATCTGTTTTTGTAACCCTATAAATAACGCTTGGTGATGTAGTAATTAGATCTAAATCAAATTCTCTCTCTAATCTTTCTTGAATAATCTCCATGTGAAGAAGACCTAAAAATCCGCATCTAAAACCAAATCCTAAAGCATTAGAAGTTTCAGGTTCAAAATCTAAAGCCGCATCATTTACTTTTAATTTTTCTAGTGCATCCCTTACATTTTCATATTTTTCGCCTTCTGCTGGATATACACCACAATATACCATAGGCACTACTTTTTTATATCCTGGTAATGGCTCATCCGTAGGATTTTGTGCGCTTGTAATCGTATCTCCTACTTGTGTATCCGCTACATTTTTTATACTTGCTGTTATGTAACCAACATCTCCGGCTTTCAATTCCCCTACACTCATAGGCCCTGGAGTAAATACACCTACTTCATTTACTTCAAATTTTTTGCCAGTAGCCATCATCAGAACCTTATCTCCTGGCTTTACAGTTCCTTCTTTCACTCGCACATAAGCGATAACGCCTTTATAACTATCATAATAAGAATCGAATATTAATGCTTTTAATATACCTTTCTCATCACCATTTGGCGCTGGAACCTTGTTTACAACTGCCTCTAGGACTTCTTCAATATTTAATCCTGCCTTTGCTGAAACCAATGGTGCATCACTTGCCTCAATGCCAATAATATCTTCAATCTCATTTTTCACTTCTTCTGGTCTAGCACCTGGTAAATCAATTTTATTGATAACAGGTACAATTTCTAAATCTTGATCAAGAGCCAAATAAACATTTGCTAAAGTTTGTGCCTCTACACCTTGAGCTGCATCTACTACTAATACAGCCCCTTCACAAGCAGCTAAGCTTCTTGATACCTCATAAGTAAAATCCACATGCCCCGGTGTATCTATCAAATTCAGTATATATTCTTCACCCGCTTTACTTTTATACACTAAACGGGTTGTTTGAAGCTTTATAGTTATTCCTCTTTCTCTTTCTAAATCCATACTATCTAGTATTTGATCTTTCATTTCTCTTTGCGTAAGCAAGCCTGTTTTTTCTATCAATCTATCGGCAAGGGTAGATTTACCATGATCAATATGGGCAATAATACTAAAATTACGTATTTTTTGTTGACGATTACTGCTCATTCCTACTCCTCCTCTATACACTACGGTAATCTTTAACATTATATCATAATTCATTTTGATCGTATAGAGTTCTTCTCTGCAAAGATTTATAACAACAACAACCGAGCTAGTAACTCGGCTGTTTCTCACCATTCCTTACAAATCACTTCTTTCTTTGCTTTTAATATTTCTGCAAAATCTTTGGTTTCATTTTTGACTGCTACATACATACTATATAGTTTTTGTTCATCTATATAGAAATTTTCTCCACAAAAACATATTTTATGTACTTGCTCGTTTATTTTTTTATGTCCAAAAACTTTTGGTTCCTCAACCATCATCATTACTCTAAAAGAATGATCTACAATCAAAATACCATTGATTAATAGGAAAAATACAAATAATATACAAACAAATTTTCTTCCCGTTTTACTTTTATCTTTTTTTTGTGATTTTTTTCTTTCTACCCTACTCATTTTTATCACCATATTATTTTTTTATATCTTTGATTACTTGATCTAACACTTTAGCTAAATATTTTGTTGTTCTGATAGCCTCATTTATATTATTAGCAGTGTTTCCGATTTCTATAAGGGCATAATAATCAGAATTAAATTGATTAAATCGATAAGGTTTGGTGATAGTCTTTTTGGCTAGTCCAGGATATAATTCATCACTTCTTGTTTTTATATACTCAGCAAAGGTTAATAATTTCTCTGCATTTTTATTTTTCACACCCACAACAATACTATATTTTGCAACTTTTTCACCATTAATCACCACATAGCTATTCTCTCTAGCACTGCTATTGTTTGGTGCAGCATCTCTATGAATGTCAAATATTATTTTCAACGAAGGATTTCTATCCATATTTGTTTCTAGTGTCTCTAACGCTCTTATATAAGATTTTTGGTAGGATGGATAATCATGAACCGTATCATTATGAATTACGTTATAACCTTTATTCGTTAAATAGGATGTTAATTGATCTCCCACTGCTCTTACTGTGAATTTTCTTTTTAAGGAATGAAAATTCCCTACTGATTCAGGCATATATGATTCAGTAGCATGGGTATGATAAATAAACACAATAGGTTCACTCCTACTCAAAACTACTTTATTTGGCATCTTTACTGGAGAGCTTACAATGGGGATAGGCTCTGTGATATTATTAATCCTTTCCTTTTCTTTTTCTTTATTTTCCACTTTTACATCCTTTGATGCTACTGCTACTTCTTTCGCTTTTTTTGGTTTTTCTATCTCCTCATTACGAGCCATTTCTCCTAGAGAATTTTTCACCCTATCCTCTCGTGCAATACTATTTCCTTGATCCTTTAGTACCTTATAATCATCCATTTCTGCTAAATCATCATCAGCCTCTTCTAATATTGAAATCTGAGCTTTAAATAAGGTTTTAGGATCTTCATAATCAAAATTAACTAATTTTCCTAGAACAAGCTTTATAAATGCTTTATCGTGACTATATCCATTTTCTTTTTCATAATTTACTTCTAAAGCGGGTATGGTTTTATTTAACATTTGTATAAATAAACTATCTTCTATTCGTTCTTTTGTATTAGCTTGTACAAAGTTTTGACTGCTATTTACCCCATTAGCTTGTGCAATCATTTCCTTAGTATCTAAAATCAGCATCCTAAATGATAGTATACACATCATACAAGTGATCATAATACTTATCCATTTATAGTATTTTTTTATTTCAATTACTTTCACCAATCTACGCACCCCTCTTTAGTTTCTTTTGTTAATAAGCACTTAACACAAATTTATTTATTTGGCTATTTGCTTATATAAAATTATATGAGAGGTATCATCAATATATGATTATTGTTACTGCAAATATCGATTAACATCTTTTAAATCAATTCCAGGATGCAATGCTATATTTAAAGCATTCGCAATAATTTGTGATATATTTCTTATGATCATGTCTATATCTTTTGTTGTAACAATTACATTCGCACCATATGGCTCTAGAACTTCTTTAATCAAACCATATTTATCTTCATCTTTCATTCCTTTTAAAATCTTATAGAATTCTGAATTTTCAGATGCTTGATTAGTTAACTCCTCTACAACGAGTTTAATTGTATCGTTTGTTAGTGTTGCAGCATCCACAACAGTAGGTACGCCAATAGCTAAAACAGGTACTCCTAAAGTACCTTTACTTAATTCTTTTCTTTTATTCCCAACACCAGCTCCTGGATTTATTCCTGTAGTAGATATTTGTATAGTCGTATGTACTCTTTGCATTTTTCTAGATGCTAAAGCATCAATGGCAATCACAAGATCTGGTTTTGTCTTTTCAACAACCCCTCGAATAATTTCTACCGTTTCAATCCCAGTAGTTCCCATTACCCCTGGAGATAAAGCGCTAACAGGTCTCATAGTTGGATCATCACTTTTTTTATAAGCTTCAAAAAAATGTCTAGTGACAAATACTTTTGATATTACTTGAGGACCTAAAGCATCTGGAGTAATATCCCAGTTTCCCAGACCAATAATGAGGGTCTTAAAATCATTCTTTTGGGGAAGAAGATTTACTAGTTCTTTTGCTAGTGCTTGACTTAACTGATCTTTTAAATCTGCATCTGGATTTTTCATCCCTGTAGATTCTATAGTAATATAACTGCCCTTTGGCTTTCCCATGATTCTGTGTCCTTCATCATTCAAAACTTTCACATTGGTGATAGTAGCAAAATCCTCTTCTCTTTGATCTACTTCAACTCCTGGGATTTCTTGTTTTTTCTTTTCCTGATATAATTCTCTCGTTTCTAAGGCCAAATCTGTTCGTATTTGAAACATTCATTCCACCTCCTATTTGTATAGTTTTTACCATCTTTTCAAATTTATGCACCCTATTCAAATAGCCTTTTCAAATTTAAAATAATGTATAAACAAATGCATTTATGGAAATAAAACAAATAAGAGTTTTTTTCTTGATTTTTCATGATAATCATGATAAAATATCTTTTGTCGAATTAGTTATAAGGGGGTGAATAGATTGGCAAACATTAAATCTGCTAAAAAGAGAATTAAAGTTATTGAAGTAAAGACAGCTAGAAACAGAAAAGTAAAATCTGCTGTTAAAACTGCAATCAGAAGATTTGAAGAAGCTTTAGTAGCTGGTAATGTAGAAGAAGCAAAAGCTAAGTTCGAATTTGCTGAAAAGAAAATCATGCAAGCTGCTGCAAAAGGAACTTTCCACAAGAATGCTGCTTCTAGAAAAGTTTCTAAATTAGCTATCAAATTAAACAAAGCTATGTAATTTATAACCGTCATTTATTCCCCATTAAGAAGATAAAAAGCGTACAATGGTACGCTTTCCGTCGTTTTTTGGGGTTTTTTATTTTCCAAATTGAGTAATCAATAATTCAATTCCTAGTCTTTGATCGATCTTCCCTTTTTTAATGCTTTCATCTGTATAAAGACAAACCTCAAGGGCTTTTCTCAACACTTCTACCTCAAAATTTCTAGCTTGACTTAAATATTTTTTCGTAACAAAAGGTCTAAGACCTAACTTCGGTCCTATAGCCATAGCTGTATAACCCTGTTTTTCCATTAGCTTTATCTGAAATAAATATCGAAACTGTCTTGTAATCATATATAGTATCTTTATTTCTGACTCTCCCTCCATTAACATATCATTAAAAAAAGACAGGGCTTTATCAGTATTTTTACTTCCTATAAACTCTACAAGACTAAATATATTGTTCTCCATAGACTTAGGTGCTAACAATTCAATATCTGTTTTAGTGACTAAATTTCTATCTCCTAAAAAGCTGCATAATTTATTGATTTCATTATCTAAATCTTTTAAATTCTTATTTGAATTTCTATCTAAATAGCCAATCAGCTCTAATAAAAAAGCAATTTCCTTTTCTTTAATTTCTTTATTATATTTTTTGAAAATTTTTTGTACCCATTTATAGAGATCCCGCTCTGTTAACTTATCAAAAGATATCATTTCCCCATATTTTTTGATAGCTTTTATAATCTTTTTTCTTTTATCAATTTCTTGGGTTGCAACGAAAAACAATTGTGTTGTATCTGGTATATCAGTAAAATACTGGATAAGCCTTTCTTCTTCTCCTTCACTAATGTTTTTTCTTTTCCCAAAAAAACATTCTAAATCCTTTACAAGAACCATTCTTTTCTCTCCCATAAAAGGAAGGGTTTCACATGCATGAATAATTGTATCTACATCCGTTTCTTTTCCATCTATAAACTGATAATTAAGGTCTTCAAATCCTTTATTAATTGTTTTTTCTTTTACAGCATTTATCGTATTTTCTATCAGATAATATTCCCGCCCATAAAATAAATATAAATTATTTAATTGTCCATTTTTCAAATCCTTTAAAACATCTTTATAATCCATGCCAAATCCTCCAAATTATTCTCTTCCTTCGTGTAACATGGTTCTAATTTTTAGCTTCTCTTTATCTAAAGTTACAATGACAGCACCATCTTTGTCATTTCTAAATACTGCTGCACTATTTTCTTTTAGACGATTCAATATATTTTTATGAGGATGACCATGTACATTTTTTCCAACTTGTATGACAGCAATTGTTGGTTTGACTACTTCTAAAAATTCATCCGTGCTAGAGCTATTACTTCCATGATGTGCTACTTTCAATAGGTCTACAGATAAATTCGGATAACTTTCTAAAATTTCTTGTTCTCCTTCGGCTTCTATATCACCCGTAAACAATATATTATACCCCTTATATTCCATCAATACAATTAGGGAGTTATTATTTATGTCATCCCCACTAGATAAAATCAAAGATTTTCCTGGGTGAAGAATTTTTATCTTCAGATTCTTCTCAATGTCTATTTCATCATTCTTTAAACATTGATAAACTTTTGTTTTTTGACTACTACAATTTTCTTTTAACCTTTTCAAGTCTTCTGATTGATAATAATCTGTTCCCATAATCAAATTTTCTACCTTTAAGTGCTTAGCTACACCAATAAGTCCATCTATATGGTCTTTATGAATATGAGATAATATCATTATATGTATTTTACCTATTCCATTTTTTCTTAAGAAGGGTACTACTGTTTTTTCTCCTATATCTAACCCTTTTTGAATACTTCCCCCTCCATCAATTAAAATATTTTTCTTCATAGGTGTCTTAATCAGAATACAATCTCCTTGTCCAACATCTACAAAGGTAATCTCCATTTTACCAGGAAATAAATATAGAGTAAATGTTATTATAATATATACGCCAACAACTATACCCATTCCCTTTCTTTTGTTTATAGGAATCCTCTTAATTTCCTTATTGTCTATCATCCAAATAGCAAAAAAAATATAATACAAAAATATAAAATAAAGCCGCGGCGAAATCACCTCTATATTAGAATAAGGAATAGCTTCTATAAGCATAGATAAACTTATCATAATCTTTATCAACCAAGACACAATCCATCCTAAAATAGACCCTATTGATGCACTCACAGATCCAATGAACACCATCATAATACCTATAGGTACAATAATACCTACAATCATTACAATAGGTATATTCACAATAAATGCTCCCAAAGATATGTAATTTAAATGATATGCTACAACAGGGATAATTCCTATTTGGGCAGCCATGGATATAGCTAAAGCTTTTCTAATGAATTCAAATTTAAATTTCAATTTACTTAAAATAGACTTGTAAAAAAGAATAATTGTAAATGTTGCTATAAAAGAAAGTTGAAATCCTAATTCAAATAGATAGAAAGGATTTATAATCAAAAAAATTAATCCTACAATAGCAATAGCTGATAAAGAATCATATCTTCTATTTAAAAGAGGGGCTAAAATCAATATACAAGCCATACTTACCGCCCGTGAAACAGAAGGGGCACATCCAGTAATAATAACATAAAAACTCAAAATAGCCAATATAGTAATTGTTTTCACCGTCACAGAAAATTTCTTTAACAATTTTTGAATATACATATAGATGATTCCTACATGTAATCCAGATACTGCTAGAACATGAGCTACTCCTACTTTTTTGAAAGTTTCATATACATCTATATCTAATTTGTCTTTATCTCCTAGCAAAATTCCTAAAAAAATGCCCCCTTCTCTCCTAGGTAAAACCTTAGAAACAGTACAAACAATATTGTATTTTATAAAATTTGCGCCTCTAATAAGGGAAGATATATTTCCTTGTCCTATAATCTTTATTCTATTCACATCTCCATACAAGATCCCATAAATCTTTCGTCCTTTTAAATACATATTATAATCAAACATTTTAGGATTTCGTCTTTTTTGAGGTTCTAAAAAAGTCCCATAAATCCTTATTCGTTTGCCTATAATAGATTGAAAATCCTTATTTTCTCCTTTCAATTTTACAAGTATTTTTCTTGAAAGTTTAAATTTTTCACCTTCCATCATAATGGTTTCTACCTTCAAAACCATCCGTATCCCTTTTTTATAAGAAACATCCATTACATCCCCCATAGCATATACTTTTTCTCCGAAAAAAGGCTTTAATTGTCCATCATATTCATTATTCATCTTAAAATTCAGCGACCCTAATAATAATATAATAAAAAATAATATAATAGCAAAAGCTTTCTTATAGATGCACAATCCTATTATAATGCTCATCAAAAAAATAGATAACATCATCCCATAAGATATACTAAAGTAATATTGCACTAATATTCCTAGAACATAAAAACCTACTATCATTAAAATCGGTCTTCTCACTTATTTGATCCCTCCCTTTTATATCCTATATAATCCTTTTATTGAATATTTTCCCCTTATTCCATAAAAATAAAAGATATATCCAAAAAGAATATATCTTTCATCTCTAATATTAATGTCTCAATTCCTTCTCGTCCCTTAAGTAATTGGGGGTATATCTTCCTGTAGTATGGTCATTTCCCATATATAATAAATCTGCTTCAATGTTTACACTATGATTGTTTTTATCATGCTTAATTTCAACATTTTCTACTCTTGCATCATCTTGATGGTAATTTAGATATTGCCACAAAATATCCCTCGCATTTTCAACACTTACATTCCTATCATATGTAAATAAATATTCTTTTTCTGGTACTTCAAGATATAATTTATATTTATCTTTTACTTTTAACCTTCTTTCACTAATGCTATTTAGCACACTATCCCTTCCTTTCTTTTTTTATATTATTATCATTCCCTTTTCATAAGAAAGCTTTCAGAAATAAATATGCTATTATATGGAATTTTCAAAAAAAGACCTCCCTCAGGAAGTCTTTTTTTTATCTATAGTTTTCTTTTAGTTTTTGAAATAATTTTATTTTATCAAAAGCTAACATTAGTGGTGCTGCTAATACACCTCCACCTACTGCCTGCGTAATATTTCCTACAACTCCTAATACAGCTGTAGCAAACCCATACAATACACTTTCATAGGATAAATATCCTAAAACCATAATAGATCCTCCTATTAATACGGAAAAAGCAAATACAATCATTTTTTTAGAAGCACTCATATCTACAGTTCCTATTTTCTTATAAATATATCCAATGACTAGCCCTTCTAACCCTTTGATCACAAAAGTAGCAGGAGCATAAATATAATACCCAGAAAAAACATCCGCAAAAAGAGAGCCTATTCCAGCAGCAAGACTTCCAGCTATCGGCCCTAATAAAATCCCACTAAGATATACCATGCTATCTCCAATATGAATATATCCTTTCGTTGGCGTTGGTATTTGTATTAGCATTGTACCTACTAGTACTAAAGCTGCCATTAATCCTGTAATAGTTAATTGTTTTACATTCATTTTACCCATTGTATCGTTCTCCTTTCAAATCATACCCGTATGTATTACTTCCATATTATTATAGCATCAAATTGTATCTATGTAAACAGCATTTTCACGAGACTTTGTATCGATACACTTCATTTGCTTTCTATTTTTCTTTTTAAATTCTACTCCTCAATTTTTATTTCAAATTTCGTATTTATTTTGTAACACAAATCCTATTATTGTCATAATATATATTAAGAAAAAGGACAAGAGATAAAATATTTAAAATAAAAATAAAAAAATAAAAAAATAAAAAAGGAGGGGTTAAAGTGGGTTGCTATGGTGGTTGTGATAGTAGTTTATTATTCTTCTTTCTACTTCTTGTAGTATTATTCTGCTGTCCGTATTTCGGATGTGGTTGCTAAAATAAAAGAATTGGGGGTTTTCCCAATTCTTTATACATAGTCTTAGTTGATTTTTTATACAAAAATAAGCCAATAGTTTTCACTATTAGCTTATAAATATTTTTTTCTTTAACGCTACAATAGCATCTCTAATAGGCTGATAATCGGGAAGAATCTTTCTCGCCTTATATAAATACCACTTGGCTTTTTCTAATCTCCCTGTATATAGGTAGATTAAACCTAAATTATGATGTCCATGCCCATTTTGAGGATATAATTCAATAACCTTCTTTGCATAATATTCAGCTTTTCCATAGGCTTTCAAATCTTCTCCATAAATCTTGGATAAATTTAATAAAGCAATAGGATCATTTCCATCAACTTCTAAAAATTTCTCGTAATAATAGATTGCCTTTTCATATTCATTTACTTGCTGGTAACATATTCCAAGACTATAATAAATATCTTGTCGTACTTCTAATATATCTTCTCCCTTTATCTCAAGAGCCTTCTGATAACAAATAATAGCTCCTCTATCTTTTCCTATTTGGCAAAAAACATCTCCTATTAACTTCCAATATATCGAAGTATCTGGATACTTTTTAATACATTCCTCTAAAAATTCTAATGCCGTATCAAAATACTCGCTATTTATATAAGCAATAAGTAAGTTGTTAATAAGATATTCATCATCTGGATCAATTCCTAAACCTCGTCTACATACATCTATTGCTTCTTCCTCTAATCCATTGAGAAGTAGAAAATTACTCATATTCAAATAAGCTTCTGATACATTAGGTTGTAAACTTGCCTGAACTTTCAAACACCTAATACTCTTATGCAGTTCTCCTTTTGCTTCATAATAATAAGCAAGATCCTCAAAAACATAGTATCTTTTGTACTTCTTTAAAAAAAAAGGATTATTTTTGTATATACACATAAAAGCAGCTCTTGCAATATCTACTCTACCTTCTTTTAAATGATTTTTTCCTTCCTCTAAAAAGATTTTCCACGCATTAGAATTATTTTCTTCTTTCATCAAATTATATTTTTGTATCCACATACTTTCCATCTTTCTTTGTGTCATAAACACTTGAGGAAAAAATAAATTTTCGAAAACCCAAAAAGATGGTATTTCTTTCTGAATCCTATTTTTTATAGTATAACTCTCTTTTTCATCTTTTAGCTTTATTTTCATCCAATATCCAGGAATTTTTTTATATTTACTTTGAAAAGAAATATCTTTTACTCCTGAAACAAATGTATCCTCCAACCTCTTAGAATTAATCTCTTCTTTTATTTTAAAAATTCTTCTCAAATAATCATTTCTTAATCTTTCTGTAGGAAAAAAAATACTAAATTCATTCAAGCATATAGCCTCCTTTCATTATAAGGGACTATACAATACCTATGTTTCATAATTTTTAGCCCTCGTTTATTTCAATACATAATATTCTTTGCTTCTTATTTGGTGATTAAATGTAAGATTATTTTATCACATTCCTTTTATATAAATTTTCTATGATCGCAATTTCTTCATTAGTTAATTCATATAAATGATAAAATATATTATCTAATTTTTCTTGAGTTCTTCCAATTTCTCCACACTTCACCATTTCCTTCACTAAAACCCTAATCTCTTTACCAATACTTTCATCAGCAGTACATAATATCGGCAAATTTTTCAAAGGTGTTGCATATAATTCTAAATAATCTCCTTTTCTTTTTCCTCTACTATACAACCAAAAATACATAATTTTTGAGTTTAAAAGTCCTAATAGCATATAAAAATCTATATTTTTTTCTTTTAAAGTAATAAAATATACATCAGCACTAGCATACCAAGAAGAATTATTCAAAGCAAATCTATTTTCTTTTGATCTATGAGGAACAATAATCTTTGTATTTTCAAATATTTCTTGCTTTCTAGGCCATTGTAATGCATACCAACATCTTGTTCCTCTAACTGTTTCTCTTCTCTTTTCTAAAACTTCCTTATATCTTGATAAATGCACTAGAACCTTTTTATTTATTTTCGTTTCATCCTCTACATATAATAAATATTTTGAAGGATTCTGATTTGCATAATATCTTTTTATATCACTATTTTTATACATGGGTTTAAGCCAATGTGAATCTAAAAGCTCTAATGCGTTTGCTTCCTCATAAGATAAAACAAATATCCCCTGATTCAATAGTATATTCCTTTTTTTAGCAATTTCAAAGGGGATCTTTTTCTCGAGCATATCTTTTGTTACTTTATCCGCCCCACTAACAATTCCTTGATTTACATTACAAATCTCTTTTAATGTATATTCCTTTCTATTATATATTTTTCTTAATATGCTATCATACTCATTATTTTCTTGTATTAACATTTGCCCATAGTCATCATATAGTTTTTCTTGGTTTTCTAATATATATTGACCTGCTTTCTTTTTCATTTCCTTACTTCCACAAAGCAACTCATGCATCTCTTTTTCATCCATATTTTTTTCTTTAATATATTTTATACATATAGCTTGATTTTTGCTCATGTCCTTTTCTAAAAAAAATATAATATTATGCTGCCCTTTAGCAGCTTTAAAAATTTCATAATCATTAAAATTCACAATATCAATAAAAGCACAATGTTGCTTAAAAAAACTTCGTAATTTCATAGCACCATCAGCAGTCACAAAGTAATTCGTCGTAAGATAACCTAATACTCCTTTTTCTCTTAAAATTTCTAATGACCTATAAATAAAAAAGTAAAAATAATCCATTTTCCCTTCGTAATATTTTTGCCCAAATGGAGTATTTTTTATTTTATCAAACATAGGCTTATTTCCTTTTTCCCCTACATAAGGAGGATTTCCTAAAACGATATCAAATTTTTTATCATTTTCAAAATTGTTTTCATCTACTAGGCTATCTGCTACAATAATATTAACTTTGTCTACATATTTTCTGTGAACCTCTTCATGAACCATAGAAAACAAAGCCATTTTTCCTACCATAGCAGGCTGATTTTGTATATCTATCCCAAACAAATTATTTTTCACAATATATTTTCTTATTAAAAGATCTTTTTTCTTCTTTCCCAATAGACTATAAATATTTTTTTTATAGGTATATATTTTCTTCAGAGCACCTATTAAAAATAATCCTGTTCCACAAGCTATATCAATGATCTTTACTCCATCTAACGCTTTTAGAATTCTTATAAGTTTTGCCTTTTTTAAACAATTGTCCCCTTGTAATATTTTTCGTAAATCTTTTTCGGTACAATTTGTTTCTCTTAATAAATAAATTTCTAACGACCGATCTACCATATACTCTATAATATACAAAGGCGTATAAAAACTACCTGTTTTTTCTCGCCGATTTTGTGATAAATAATCTTCATATAACTGACTAAGTATACTAAAATCATAATCATCTAGTTTTAAACTCTCATTTAACTGAAACTGACTATTTATATCGTCTCTTATAGGCAATCCTATATTCTTTACAGCCCTTCTACCATATTTTTTTAGAAATACAAACTTACAAATCTCTAATATCAAATCAGCTCTTTCAATCTTTAAATTTTCCGTATTTTTCAAAACTTCATCGAATAATTTTTTCCATTTTTTAATTTGCATCACATCTCCACCCAAATAAAATTGTGAAAGTATCCCATTCTGAACACCCCATTTTCTAACCCCTTTTATTGAATTTTTGCTTTTTTCAAAAACATATGCACTATTCAGAAATTTCTTCCGATATAATATATATAAAGAATGAAAGGGGTGTTTATATGTCAACAAAAAAAGTAACCTCTTCTAATACAACTAGGATTAACAACATGTTAGTTAATCAAACTTCACAAACAAATCAAATTCATAGTATTCAACCCATAAGAAAAATAGAAAAAATTCATAATTACGCCTTTCAATCTTCTAAAAATAATTTTTTTGGATCCTCTCATTTTTATGAACATTTAAAAAAGCTAAAAGAAGAGTATCTTCATTTTTACAGAGTACAACAAGAGCTAGAAAGTACTTTTAAAAAAATTATTTATTCTCCTCATGAAGATTTTATCGTCATGATCAAAGAACTAATATCAAAATACAACAAAGCAATTATCTCGTTAAAAGATTTTGATAATGATTTTAATACGAGTTATTGTCAAAATATACATGATATCCTTTTATCATATCAATCAAATCTAGAAAAAATAGGTATAACCATACAAAAAGACACAACGCTATCTATAAATGAAAAAGTATGCTTGACTGCTGTAAAAAATAATAATAATGATATAGAATTTTTATTCACTAATAAAAATGGATTCATCAAAAAACTTTATTATGCCTTTAAAGAAATTAAATTACCTAAATATGATAAGGATCCTTATCATATTTCCCCGAAGGATTCACACTTGATTATCGACGAAAAACGTTAATTTTCAAATGTTTATTTAGGAATATATTTTATCCTATTGTCTAATTCTAAATATATAATATCATATTTATCAAAAACCTTTTTTAAAGACTTTCTTCTTATTTTTCCTATTATAAAATATTTTTCTAAATACTCATTTCCTCTTGTAGTGCTTTTTTCATCATTATATTCTATGCTCAATTTTTTTTCTAATAGAATATCTCTCATGGTTTTCATTTCTTCCAAAAACAAATAATGATTTTCTATCATATAATCATTACTTTCAATACTAGCCCACCTAAGCATCATTTCATCTATTACTTTGATATCTTTTGTAAAAAGCTCTTTATTATTTTGATTGACTCTCTTATGTTTTAAATCTGTCTTTTCACTTACTAATGTATAAAACCTATCTTCTAGTGGCTGCACCTTTTTTAAATATGTAAATATTTCTTTCTTTTGTTCCCTATTCAAAACGCTTTTCAAAATACGATTATCCCTAATCACATCTTTTTGTACAAAAAAAACAAACAATAGAATAATAAAAAATATAGCCAAACCAAAAATGATAAGCCTTCTTATCATTTTTTTCTCTTCATGATTTTCTTGTGAAGGTATTGATTTATGTCTGAATAAATTCATTTTTTTCACCTTCTCTTTTCATAATCGTCTATATTATTTCTATAAATTTTTATAAAATCCTTCACAGTCTCTATACTTTTATAAAAATAAAAATAACGTGAAGCAATCACGTTATTTTTTTCTTAATTTATCTTTTTAAAATACATGCCATCTCCAACCTTTTTAACCCCATCTATTTCTTGAATCAATTGATCCACAATTAAATCCATATCTTGATACTTTATATTTACTCCCTTTTTCTTTAAGTATTTCATAATCGTCACTAATCGAATAGGATAATCACAAGGATTTTTGAAATAAGGATGTCTTTCAATCTTTTTTTTGATACTATTCTTATCAATATCAAAAATACGAATTACATTTTCAAAATCATTATTCCCTTCTAATTCACTAATGAGATACTCAACCTTACTTACCGGCTTATTATGATCCTTCAAAAGTTTTTTTAAATCCTTCAGAAATTTCAATTCGTTGTTTACGGATTGCTCCCTTGTATCTAAATATAAAGGTATATCTTCATTACACGAATCTACTAAGTCTGACAATGATATTTGCATAGGCGTTTTTTATCCCCCTTCAAAGTTAGTCTTCATTAATTATAATTACGTACTATTTTATATACTTTATGCTGTTCTGTCAATTTTACAATTTAGCATATTAATATTGATTTTTTATTTTAAACAATGTCTTCTAACCCTATGATTTCATCCTTATAATGTTTCCCTAGATCTCCTAAAACAGATTCTATAATTTTTTTCATTTTTATCCGGTCATTTTCTGAATTGCATTCTAATTCTAATCTATTTTTTTCTAGTACCATTTCTGCTACTAGTTCCTCTTGATCAAAATATTTCAAATAATAGCTTCCCTCTTCCTCAAAATCCAACTGCACGCCTTGATGTTTTTGTAACAATTCTTTAATAGTTTTCACATCACTAATCAAATATATACTTTGCCAAACATTATATGCATCCTCATTTTCTGTTTCATTTGTTACATCCGCAATAATATCCACATGCTTTTGTAGCAAAAGACTATTTCCTTTTAAAAATTCTTCCCAAGTAGCATATTGATTTTTTCCTTTATATTCTTCATACTTAAATAGTATATTTCTCTCTATACTATTTTTAAACAATTCTGGTATGTATATAGTATTTCCAACAAACATGGTTCTCTTTTCTATTTCTATGATTCTGCCAAAAATTAAGTCTTTACATTTTATTTCCGTATTTTTCCCTAAATAAACATAAACCTCTTTTTTAGTAAAAATATCCTCTAATACGCCTTCACTTTCTTTTATTTCATATATACTTAAAAAGGACTTCATTTTTTTTTGAATAAATTCTTTTTCTTCCTCAGATAATTCTTCTTTCTTTTTTTCATAATATTTCTCAATAAAAGTACTGCCATCTTTCATCTTATAATCATAAATCAACCAAGTATTAAAATCTATCATCATTTTATCATTGGTGATTTCTTCACCAACATAAGTATCAAAATAAACTTTTGCTTCTTCAATATGTTTTTGAAATTCATATTTAGATAAAAACTTTAAAACATTTTCTTCTATACCTATCTCTAAGCTTTCAAAATTCATAAACTTCTCTCCTTTGTTGTAATCCTAATATCTTCACTTTTAGTATTATATGTCTATTATACCCTAATATCTACTGGTAAATAAACTTTTTCTATATTATAAAACCAGGCTTAGCCCGGCTCTATAATAATTCTTCTGTTTTTTCTAATTGTAATATATATGAAAGTGCCGGTGCATCTTTATAAAATTCATCTAATTTCATTTCTTCCCTTTGCTCTAATGAATATATTCGTCTAAATAATAAAACAATATCTTTCTTCTTCAAACTAGAAAAATCAATAAATGATAAGTGTTCGCTCATTCCCCTTGCCAATTCTTCATCTATTTCAAACACATCATAATCACTTTCTTTAAAAATCTTTCTTATTTTGTTATTTTCATCTTCCTGTAAATCTTTAATCACAATAGCATATAATAAATTAAGCTTTTCAGATATATTCTTCACAAAATCTTTCCACTTTTTAAGACCTTTTAAATTCATTTTCCCATAACTCAAACCACAATCCTCTAAATATCGTAATAACACAAATTTTGCACAATGATTAAAACACGACTTACAAAGAAATAATTTACACCACTTTTCATTATCTATATCCATATTTAATCGGCTATCTATTCTCATCTTTTTCAACATTCCTCTATTTTCGTATTCATATTTTATAATAAAAGTGTGAATAAATGCTTTCAATCCCTGGTATATTTCATTGATTTTATCCATAAATTTCATCTCCTTCAATAATATGACTCTTACTACATATTATTCAGCCTGTCTATATTTGTGTTTTTTAACCCTTAGCCTCTTTTATTTCTATCAAAAAATAATGTATAATAAAATAAAGTATATAGTAAGGAGGGTCCCTTTGGCAAAAATCATTACACTATCTAACTATAAGAAAAATAAATTCCGTAAAAGCTATAAAAACTTATCTATTGGTGATCCAATAGATTTTCATGATTTAAATGATGGCATTGAGAAATTAACACATAAGTATATGGATACGATTATCCAAAGTATTGAGAGCAACTTAATAAAAACCCCTACCTATCAAGGAGATTTAGGATCTTTACAATCACTTAATCCTTCCCCGTATTTAAATATAAAGGATCCATTCTCTATCCATCATCAAGTAAAACTCTTACGGGGATATCAATTAAAAAACATCTCCGAAAACGATTGGACTAATATCACAGATATTATTGTTCGTTTAAGCGCAATTATCTATTATAATTTATGTAAAGAAACAGTACAACCTATTCATTTTGTTGACCAATACATATGGACAACCATTCATACAGAAACATCTATTTAATTTTCTTAAATGGCAATTACTATTTTAGTAGTTGTCTTTTTTATCTTCGATTCATCAAATACAAATAATTCATTTCACCTGTACATATACTTAATTGAGGTGATATAACATGATAAAAAAATTTTTTACTTTCCTACTAATTATTCTTTTATTATTTACAGCGCTTACATTCAATCAATTTTTTAACAATAATCAATACATATCTACATTTAAGACCTTTGTAGTTCCTGACCTTAAAATTTCAAACAAAGTCCTAGAGGATTATTATAGCACTAACAATATACGCCATAAAAAAGCATCCGAATCAATCATCCTAACCACACTAAAAAATTTAAAATACAATCAATGGATTGAGTATATAGACTACATTGATTTAATATTATATAAATCAGATGTCTTACCTTCTAACGGAGAGGAATTAATTGCTGTTCTTAATCTATCAAAAGATACTTCTGTTATTGCTATCTACTCATCTGTCAATGACGAATATATATTTACAACTAAGATTGAAAATGTATTGCCCATTCAAAGTATTAAATTTCTACCCGTTCCTGAATTAGGCTATAATTTATTAATCACAGATCAATTATTAGACGAACGATTAGGCGCATTCTTTTTAGAAAATTTTGTAGAAATTTTTCTTTATACAGATGGTACTTTCAAAAATGTATTTAAAAAAACAAAATATAAAGAAGAAATATACAATGCTGCTTGGATCAATCCCAAAGATAGCCCAGACAAATGGATAAAAATCATGGAAAATAACAATATTACCTTTGACCAAAACCAAAAATTGTCTATATCCGTCTCTATAAATAGACAAAAATTTGAAACTATAAAGAAAACCTTTCCCTCCAAAGAAGATTTTAAGCTGACTGAAGAAATCATCACCCAGGAAAACTATTATTGGACTCCCAATTATCAAACTTTTATCATGAAGGAAGGAACAATTAAAAACTCAACAACATCTATTGCTATTGTTGATGATACCAATCATTGGTTAGAATCTTTCTTAGGTTTTCCATCCAACAACTACAAAATCATCACTAAAGATGGAAAAATATTTTATTTACATAAACAGTTCATATCCATTGATCAATAAATATCTAAGGGAGATGAAAATCATCTCCTTTTTTTTGCAGGATTTTACTTGTAAATATAGAAGATACTACTTATACACAACATAATCCGAAAGGAATGAGCTTATTGACAAAAAAATTATTCTATGACAACGTATATCAAAAAGAATTTACTGCAAATATTCTTACAGTGAAAAAAATAGATGAAAAATTTCATATTGAGTTAAGTCAAACAGCCTTCTATCCTGAGGGGGGAGGACAGCCCTGTGATCAAGGCAATATTGAAGATCTCCAAGTCTCCTACGTATATGAAAAAGATAATAAAATTTATCATGTGATAGATAAAGAACCCCCTAAACTTCATCTTTTAAAATGTTCAATCGACTGGAAAAAACGTTTTGATCATATGCAACAGCACTTAGGTCAACATATTTTATCGGCTTGCTTTCATGAACTATTAGATGCTCAAACAGTTGGATTTCATTTAGGAGACGAATTTGTAACAATAGATATTTCATTAAATAGTATCTCAAATGCTCAACTAAAAAAAATTGAATACTTTGCCAATCAAGTAGTATTTAACAATCTTCATGTAAAACAGTTCTATCCAACAGCCTCAAAGCTTTCAAAGCTTCCTCTTAGAAAAGCACCTACCGTCACTGAAAATATTCGAATTATTGAAATAGATGGATTTGATTTCTCTCCTTGTGGTGGAACCCACCCAGTTCACACAGGAGAAGTAGGTCTCATTAAAATTAGAAAACATGAAAAAATCAGAGGTAATACTCGTATCGAATTTGTATGTGGTAATCGTGCTCTTAAGGACTTTCATTGGAAAAATAGTCATATTAATACAATATCTAACCTATTATCTGTAAAGGACAAGGATGCCTTAGACAGTGTAGAAAGAATATATGCTGATTACACTTTACAAAAAAAGAAAATCAGAACTTTAAAAGAACAACTTTTAGATTTGGAATCTTTAACACTACATCAAAATGCTTATACATTTAATGATACTAAAATAATTAACAAAGTATTTGATGATAGAGATTTTGGAGAACTAAGAACATTATCAACAAAGCTAATCTCACAGCCTAATACAATTGTTCTTTTAGGTTCAAGAAATGAAAAAGCACAAATCATCTTAAGCTGTTCTAATGAAATAAATATAGAAATGAATAAAATATTTAAAGAGGTTTGCCCCATCATTAATGGACGCGGCGGAGGGAATGTCCATACAGCTCAAGGTGGAGGAGATCATTTATTAGGAATTGAAGAAGCTTTAGAAACAGCTGAAAATATTATTAAAACTCAATATCTAGCATAAAAAAATTCGCATTATGCTCTCGCATATGCTCATTTCGCAAGTTTTATTCCAAAACTATTATTTTGTAATAAAACTTACTCAAAGTAGTCAATCATTTGATTTCTCAATCATAAGTTATCCACAGATTCTAAATTTTATAATTTCCTAGATAATAAAAAAGAAAAGTGTCCTAAGGACACTTTTCTTTTTTTCTACCCTACATATGCTTGGAAAATAATCTTACTTACAGTTATTAATTATATAGAAAGAAAGAACATACTGCAATAGTATTTTTGAATTTTCTTTTAATCGCCTATAGATTTTTCTTTTGATTCTTCATTAGTAAATAAATAACCAAACAAAATTGTAATAATTGGAGAAATATAACATAATACGGCATACAATCCATATTCAGTTGCTCCTACACCTGTTATAACTGTAATAATAATCGCATTTACATTCCAAGGAATTAATGGCGCTATAGTTGTTCCTGCATCTGCAATACTTCTAGCAAGGGTAATTTTTTTTATTTTAAATTCCTTGTATTTCGTTTTTAGAAATTTTCCTGGCAAGAGAATGCCTACTGTTTGATCACAAGTAACTGTTGTCAAAGCAATGCTTAATAGACATGTTTTTGCAATTAACTCTCCCTTAGTTTTTATTTTTAATGCCATTTTATCTATCATTGGAGCAATTGTATTCGTTCCTTCAAATACACTGTTTAAGGCAACAGCACCTATTATAATAAATATAACTTCTATCATAGGGATAATACCTCCACCCCTTAAAATGCCGTCTAATGCTTCTATCCCTGTTTTTGATTGATAACCGAAGAATATGGCATGAATCATTTCGTTGATTTTCATTTTTTGAAAAAATATACTAATCACAATCCCACCTAATAATCCCAAAGTCATATTTGGAATAACCTTTACGCCTATTACAGCTAGTAGAATCATTATGATTGGAAACAACAAAAGTGCTGGGGAAATATTGAAAGTATTGAAAATATTCCTCTGATATTCTCCTAATGTTAAAAAATCTACTTTCCCTGTATAATTTCTTCCTAATACATAGTAAATCATTGCGCTAATCACTAAAGTAGGTATTAGGGTAATTAACGTATGTTTAAAAAAATCTTTATATTTTATTTCTGTAATATTTATAGTAAGATTTGTTAACGCACTAATAGGAGATATTTTATCAGCAATAAAAGCTCCTGAGATAAGGGTCCCTAAAAGAATAGGTTCTGGTATGGAAAGACCTTTTCCTATTCCAAGTAAAGCAATCCCTATTGTACTAATAGTTCCAAAGGCTGTTCCCATAGCAAATGAAATCATTACCATAATCAAAAAACATGCTAGTAAATAATTCATATGTACAATGTAATCAAAACCATAATAGATCATTGTAGGTACAGTCCCTGAAGCAATCCAAACAGATATAATTGATCCCATAAGGAGTACAATAATATATACAGAAAAACATTCTCTTACACCTTTTAAAATCATCTTCATTAACTGTGTAAAAGAAAAACCATTTTTCATAAATACAATCACTGAAAAAAATACGGCTATAAAAAATCCATAGAATAAAGGAATATTCTTTATAATACAAGTTGCAATAGCTCCCATACTTACAGCAAATATCATATAAACATGTTTAAACTCTTGATTATTTTCCATAGCGCCTCCTACATTTTCCATTTTTCATTTATACTTTAAATTATACACCATTTCCATAAAAAAAAGGACTTTTCAGTCCCAATTTTTTTAACCCTTCACCTCTTTTTCATATTCTCGTATTCTATTCATAATTTTTTCTTTTAATTCATCTATTCCTTTAAAATTCATATTCAAAACATAAAACTTTTCAAGCTCATCATGAGCTTTTTTAGCCTTTGTTATATTAGAAAGTCCAGCCTTCATTAGCTTTTCTATCATTACCTGATCTTCCTTTAAGAAATCTTCCTTTTCCGTTAATAAATCTTTATTCATAAAAGCATCAATATCAATTTTTTTATAATGTGCATCAGCATATTTATTACTAACTGTAATAGCTACATTTAGTTTTGGTATAATAAGTGTTTCAATATTTTTTTCATCTAATGGTTCATGATATATTTCCATATAAAATCCTTTTTTAATTCCTTCATCAACTAGTTCTTCTAAAAAAACAGACATACCTTTTATATAAGAGCCTTTTACATAATATACTCTTTTCATTTTTCCAACAATCGTTTCATAGTGATCTACTGACCCATTTGGCGATAATGCACTACCAAATAAATGACGTACCTTCCCTTGTTTTTCCGTATCCATCAATGTACCAAATATTTCTTTTTTAAATTTTCTTACTTCTTTTTGAAACTTTCCTCTATTAAAAGCTTCTTCATAAATAATTTCCATATCATCTCTTATAGCTTTCGCTGCAGCAAAATATCTATAGGCCCTCTTGAAAAGTTTTCCGATTTTAGCTGTAATTTTTATAATTTCACTTTTATTTTTTCTTATCCCCTCTTCATTCCAAAACTCTCCAAAATTAAGAATCTCATCTACAGCTCCAGGATGTTTAGGATCCACTATATGAGTAGATGCCTTTTAAACACAACATACCTTATAAAAAATAAGAGACAGCCCCTTTCTTAACTATCCTATTAATCAAAGGTTCTTTACCCAGAACTTATTTTATTTAAAAATTCCAATATACCTTCACTTTCTGCTCTTTTTTATCTTGATCTTTCTCCCCGACCTCAATATGATCTATCAATTTATTGACTAACATATAATTTAATTCTTTGAAGCTCATATACTTTTCTATTACTTCTATTCCTGGGTTCATCCCATCTATTTCACTTCTAATTTCACTAATCTTATCTTTTATCTTATGCTTTCTTCTAATAAGGTCTTCCTTATCTTTCATAAATTTACTATTTAATTCTTTAAATTGCTTCTCGTTAATGATCTTCTTTACTTTATCCATATATAGATTCTTAATGATATAATCTTTATCCTTAATCAACTTCTCAATAGCATTTACTTTCTTTTCTAATGCATATACGTTTTTAATAAATATCTTTTCCTTATTAAATTTATCCACTAAATACTTATTATTCACATTTTTCATATGCGTCTTGATTTTATCAGTAATAATCTCTTCTAATACGTCTAATCGAATACTGTGATTTGTACATAATTGTTTTGTTGCTACCCTTGCATATAGTTTACATCTTAGATACTCATATCCATTACTAGCTCTCACCTTATTCATACTATTTTTACAATCCATACATTTCACTTTTCCTGCAAATAAATGTATCTTTCCTTTTTTAGTCCTTCTAACTTTATTTTTAAATCGCCTTTGTACAGCATAAAATACTTCATGTTGAATAATTGGTTCATGTTTATCTTCTACCTTAATCCATTTGCTCTCTGGATTTTGTATGATTTTTTTAGACTTATAATTTATTTTTTCTCTCTTTCCTTGAACCATATTTCCAATATAAACTTCATTCTTAAGGATTCTTCTAATGGTAGTTTTATTCCACAATCCATAATCATCTGTTTGAGAAGAGTTTTTATATTTGAGCCCTTTATCACGTTTGTATTTAGTAGGATTGGGTATATCCTTTTTATTAAGGGTCTGTGCAATATATTGTGTTCCATAGCCTTCTAAGTACCAGTTAAATATACTTTTTATAACATAAGCAGCCTGTTCATCAATCATCAACTTATTATGATCTTTTGGATCTTTTTTATATCCATAGGGTGCAAAAGAACCTATAAATTTTCCTTCTTCCCTTTTTATTTTAAAGGTAGCTCTTATAGCTTCACTAATATCCTCACAATACCACTCATTCACAAGTCCATTGATTTGCCTTGATTTTTTATTTCCTTTATCTAAAGTATCTACATGATCTGTTATACTTATAAATCGTACTCCCCACTCTGGAAATTTTCTGTGTAGATATTTCTCGATCACTTCCATATCCCTTGAAAATCTTGATTGATGTTTACACAGTATCATATCAAATTTCTTATTTTCAGCATCCTTTATCATTTCATTAAAGTCAGGTCTATTTGTATCTAATCCAGAATAATTATCATCACTATAGATTTTAAAAATTTCCCATTTCTTCTCTATGGCATATTGTGTTAATAGTATCTTTTGATTCTGGATACTTTCGCTTTCATCAAAAACATTATTTTTATCCTTATCTTCATCACTAAGTCTACAATATATAGCAATTTTAATCATTCAATAAGCTCTCCTTCGTTTATACCCCTGTTACTTTCGTTATTTTTTATCATATAAAAAATCAACTCTTCCAACCGTTTTATTCTTTTTTCTTCCTCTTTATTTTTGAAAATATCTTCAACAATTATATTGATCTTTGTAGACAAATTAATCCCCCTAATAAACTCTATGAAAAATATCATTTGTCCTATGTATATTTTTCTCCTTATATAAAAACAAGGGATTACTTACCAAATAAGTCTTCCCTTGTTTTTTTATTTCCTTATATCTTATTTTACTTCATACTTACTATCTAAGGATACAGCAACTTCATCCAACTGAAACATATTATAGGAATAAACAGGCTGGAATCTAATTTTTTTATTCATATCTTTTTTTTCTAATTCTTTAGAAGCCTCTTTACTAAAATAATCTTGAGAACTGAAATTGATCTGATCTTTTTTATATGCTTTATAATATTTCCCATCTGTATTCATGATTCGTCTCTTTACATTATCTTTTAGAACAATGTCTAAAATTTTTACTATTCTATCTTTAATTTCTTGCGCTTCTATAGGAAAAAGAATTTCAACCCTTCTATCTAAATTTCTAGTCATCCAATCTGCACTAGATAGATATATTTTCTTATTTCCTTTATCATGAAAATAATATATTCTACTATGTTCTAAATATTTTGCTACAATACTATGTACTATAATGTTCTCACTAATACCAGGAATCCCCGGTCTTAAACAACAAACCCCTCTGACAATTAAATGAATCTTCACACCTGCTGAAGATGCCTTATATAAGGCTAGAATAATTTCTTTATCTACTAAAGAATTCATTTTAGCAATAATTTGGGCCTCTTTTCCTGCTAATGCATTTTTCCTCTCATTTTCAATAAACTCTAAAAATTTTTTTCTTAATCCTAAAGGAGCTATTTCTAGCTTATATAGTTCATTAGTTTCTGAATATCCTGATAACATATTAAATATAGTTGATGCATCCGCCCCATAATATTCATTGCTTGTAAATAAGCCCATATCCGTATATAGCTTTGCTGTTATATCATTATAATTTCCTGTTCCTAGATGAACATACCTTTTTATTCCAAAATCTTCTTTCCTTACAACTAACGTAATTTTTGAGTGGGTTTTTAATCCTACCAATCCATAGATCACATGACACCCAGCTTTTTCTAATCTTTTTGCCCAATGAATATTGTTTTCCTCATCAAATCTTGCTTTTAACTCAACTAATACAGTCACTTGTTTACCTCTCTCAGCTGCTTGAGTTAATGCTTTAATAATAGGTGAATCTCCACTTACACGATATAAGGTTTGCTTAATAGCTAATACATTTGGATCTTTTGATGCTTCTTCTATAAACTGAATAACAGGTTCAAAAGATTCATAAGGATGATGTAAGAATATATCCCTTTGGCGAATAGCCTCAAAAATATTATCCTCACTTAATGCTTTAATTATTTTAGGAACCTCTTTTGTATATTTTAAATGGTCATATTCATCAAGCTTATAAACATTCATCAAAAATGTAAAATCAATAGGACCATCCACATAATAAATATCTTTTTGCTGAACATCTAATTCATCTGTTAGCATATTCAAAAGATGCTTGTCCATGTTTTTATCTACTTCTAACCTTACACAAGCTCCCCATTTTCTTTTTTTTAGAGATTTTTCTATCTCTATCAATAAATCTTCAGCTTCTTCCTCTTCTATCCCTAAATCTGCATTTCTAGTAATTCTATAAGGACAAACGCATTGAATTTTATGACCTTTGAAAAGTTCATTTACATACATAGCAATCACATCTTCTAACAAGATGAAGTATCTTTTTTTATACGCTATACTTGGAATTTCTACTAATCTTGGTAAAACAGAAGGTACTTGAACTGTAGCAAACATAAAATCTTTTTCTTCATCTTTATGATCAATTAAAACCCCTACATTTAAGCTCTTATTTTGTATAAGGGGGAAGGGCCTACTAGCATCTACTGCCCTAGGTGTTAGTACGGGATATAAGATATTATGAAAATAATCTTTTAAAAACATTCTTTGCTGATCTGTTAATGCTTCTTTACCTACAATACAAATACCATTTTTCTTTAGTTTAAAAGATAATACACGATTATATAAATCACATTGTTCTTCTACCATTCTATGTGCTCTTGAATATATTTTTTTTAATTGTTGCTTTGGCGTAAGACCGGCTGCATCCTTTTTATCAAATTCTGCATTTACTTGATCTTTCAAGGAGGCTACCCGAACCATAAAAAATTCATCTAAATTTGAACTGACAATAGATAAAAATTTAATTCTTTCAAAAAGAGGATTCTCTCGATCTTTTCCTTCCTCTAATACTCTATGATTAAATTCTAGCCAGCTTAGCTCCCTATTGATAAAATATTCCGGTTGATTAAAACCATACATATCCATTATATACATCTCCCTTCACTTCTATTGATCTTAAGAATTGGAGTCACACCAAAAACTTCTATAAAAAACTCTGCCTTAACATCAAAGGTCCATTCCTCTAATAAGGTATTTTCTATTGCAAATGCATTGATAATAACCTTCTTTTCCTTTAATGTAATTTTCATATCTTTTATTTTTTGCTTATGACTTCTATCTAGCCCATCTGCTATTCTAATAATAGCTATAAGCTTTCCAACAATAACACGGTTCTTCTCTCCTAGTACATAAAATTTTTTATGCCTATGCTGAGGAACTACCTTACTATGATACCGGGCTACGTTTGCAATGATTTCTAATTCTTCACTAGATATACCAATTAAATTAGAAGCTTTTATAATATGATAAGAATGCTTATAATGCTCTTGCATATTAATAAACTTTCCCGTATCATGAAGGATTGCTCCTAATCTTAATAAAAGTCTTTCTCTATTTCCTAATCCATGTAACCCCTTCAGCTGCTCAAACAATTGTAAAGACTTTTTTTCTACATCTTCTGCATGCTTTTCATCATATAAATATCTTTTCCCTATTGTTTTTGCTAAAGATACCACATCTTCTACAAAATCATCTTTATTTTTTGTTTTGTAATAATGATCTATCCAATCAACAATAATCCCATCTGTTAAGGAAGTTCTAGGAATAAATACTCTTTTAGACCCTGCCATATTTAATAAAATTTTCAATGTCAATATAGAAGGTATTAATGTATATTCTTTTTCTTTTAATAAATCGTGTTCATTTCTAATCCCCCGACTGGACCGTTCTAATATACCCATGAGCAATTTTTCATAATCCTTCCTCTTCACATACTTTATACCATCATCTAATTTACTCAACTTTGTTATAATATCCACTTCTCTTCCAAAAACAATAAAATTTTCATAGATTCCTTCAAACCAACAGTCCTTTAATTTATCTACATTGCTTGTTATATATTCTTGCAATATTTTTGTGAAATTTAGCGTTTTACTTTCGAGACTTGATAATACTCCTCTCATCCTTAAAGACCCTAATTTGATATTTTGAATAAAAGCTAAGCCATTTTCTCCATATCCAGATATTTGAATATTCCCGAGTCCAATATTAACAATAAACGCTCCTTCCTTTTTAAATTTGTTTTTATTAGGGAGTTTATTCCTTAAAGATTTATAGATCAATAAATTTTCTTCTTCATTACTAATGACATCTATATCAAATCCTGTTTTTAATTTAATTTGATCTATGATATAATCTTTATTTTCTGCTTCCCGAATAGCATTCGTAGCAATAGCTTTATAATCGTTTATTCCATAATCGTATAATAATTGTTTAAATCCCTTTAATATTTCACATATTTTATCTACTGTATCAAAGCTTATTTTCCCTAATGTATAAGTATCTTTTCCTAGTAGAATATTATGCTCTAAATAATCTAATATTTTTATTTCATATTCTTCATTACTTTCAATAATTTTCATCCTTATTCCACAAGAGCCTATATGAATTCCAGCAAAAACTTTTCTTTTATACAACATACACGTCACACCCCTATATCTCTTATGTATTTATTTCCTTATGCTTAATTTCATTATAATTGAAATTTTGAAAATAGTTTGTATATTTTTGTCGATTAACAGAGATTTATATTATTTTTCCTCGTTATATATTGTCTAATTTCGTATTTTTACCAAAACCTCCTTTTCACCCAGGCTCTTTTTTGTACTTAAAGAACCCCTTCCTGTGGTGCTGTTCCATCGATCATAGCTATCTTTAAATCGGGTATCACAATTCCATCTAACGAGTCATTATCTGATGAGCATTGATGAAATTCCACATCATATCCTCTATTTACCATCTCATAACCTATTTTTTTCATAAAAGACGATTTTCCTACACCAGGTCCTCCTTTAATAATAAATAGTCTTTTGCCATCACTTCCGATTATATAATCATAATAAGAGTAAAAACCCTTTGCTGTATTTGCTCCTGGAAAAACCTTCTTGATCCAACCTTTTTTACCCATCTACTTTACCCCCTTTAATGAATTTCTCTATAGCGCTACTATTATTCTATTTCTTATTTTGTTTTTTGTGCTTGTACCCATGCTTTGCTTCTATTTAAAATAAAAATTATTTTCATCTCTTCTAAAAATTCCTTTTATTTTTATGCTTGAAATTTGCAAATTTTATTTGTGGTTCTCTTTATTTTGCTATAAAATAATTTTGTAAGATTAAAGTTTGGGAGGTAAATATGAGTAAAATTAAAAAATACTTAGTATTTATAACAGCAGTAGCTTTATTTGGAGAATTATATTTTCATCCCTTTAATAGTTCTCTCCGATTCTCAGCTGGAATTATCGTATTAAATTTAATCATTCTCATTGATGAAAATTCTTCTCCCTTATCCGTTTCTTATTTATCGGGGATAGGTGTATTTTTAGTGAGAATCTTCATTCGTATTTTTGTCTCGTCTATGTCTTTTGGAGATAGTATAGCTTTGCACTTTCCATCAATTGTTTACTATATTGTATATGGATTATTTGTAATAAGTGTGAATATTAGAAAACGAAAAGATCAATTCATTGCATCTATTATTCTTTTAGCTTTTGCCGATAGCATTAGTAACTTATTTGAAATCATGGTAAGAAACCAACAAATCACCTCTCATCTGATTCAAATGATTATTCTAGTTGGTATAGCTAGGAGTATTATTGCTTATTTTATTTATCTTCTATATAAAAAGCAGGAACTATTTTTATTAACACGAGAACATCAAAAACGATACAGTCAACTCAATATATTAATTTCTGATATCCAAGCTGAAATGTTTTATCTTAAAAAATCTAGCCATGATATTGAAGAAGTCATGCGCAAGAGCTATCATCTATATGAAAATTATAAGCATGACGAATCATTGAAAGAAAAAACATTAGATATTGCTCGGGAAATACACGAAATAAAAAAAGATTACTATCGCGTATTGAATGGGTTTGAAAACTTCTTAAAAACCTTTGAAAAAAATGGTACAATGATGTTATCAGATATGCTTGTAATTATACGAGAAAATACTCATCGATATCTTATAGAGAATCAAAAAAATATTTATCTTAACTTTGATTTTAAAGATGATTTTGAGCTTCAAAAGTATTATCATTTATTTACTATTTTAAACAATCTTATTATTAATGCTATTGATGCTTGCAAAGAGCGAGGACTCATTCATATTACTGAAGAAAGTAATACGAACAACATTATTTTCTATGTAAGAGATAATGGCGAAGGAATTGATGAAGATATACTTCCCTTTATTTTCAATCCTGGGTTTACAACAAGATATGACAAAAAAAGCGGAGAATCTTCTACGGGTATAGGACTTTCCCATGTGAAAAATATTATTGATGAATTTCAAGGTAGTATTGAAGTAAATTCTTATATAGATCAAGGCACAACTTTTAAAATTCTTATACCAAAAAATTCTTTGATTGGGTGATAATTTATGTCAAATACTTTTTTAATTATTGATGATGATATTAATATTAGAAAAATGCTAAAACATTTAATTGTGAAAAACGATTTAGGAAAGGTTTTAGAAGAATTAGATAATGGAGAACATGCTGCAGAAGAAATTCTCTTCTATAACCCTGATATTGTACTTATTGATTTCTTATTACCTGTAAAGGATGGTATTGAAATCATAGAATCTGCAAAAGCTCTAGGGTATAGTGGAAAATTTATTATGATCTCTCAAGTAGAAGATACTCATATGATTGGTAAAGCCTATGAAAACGGTATCGTTTTCTTCATTCATAAACCTGTAAATATGATAGAGGCTCTTAATATTATCAAAGGAGTCTGTCGTAATATTGAACTTGAAAAGTCTGTTGCCCTTATAAAAAATGCTGTTTTTAATATTGAGAAGTCACAACCTCTTACAGATAAACCTAGTACCAATGAACAAATGGTTCATATCTTTACAGATATAGGTATTATTAGTGAATCTGGTAGCAATGATTTGATCCATGTTGTTGAACAGGTTTTATCTTTCAAAAGAAAAAGCTTTTCATCTAGCTATCAATTACAGGATATTTACCGAAAGATCGCAGAAGAAGAAAATAATATAAAGGGTACACATATTAATGCTCGAACTATTGAACAAAGAATCAGAAGAACCATCCTTAAAGCATTAGAAAATATTGCAGCACTCGGAAATGATGACTATTATAATAACAAGTTTATTGAATATAGTACGAGATTATTCGATTTTAAACAAGTAAAACAAGAAATCAAACATATCAATCATTCGAAAGAAGATCGAGGTAAAATCAACATTAAGAAATTCATTGAAGGAATTATATCGAAACTGAATTTTTAGAAAATTGATGAAAGTTTTGCATCATTTCTGAACTGATTGAATTGTAAAAATTTTAATTGTAACATTCAGTTGTAATTCGTCGAGTTGTGTAGCATACCTATTATAATGTACTTGTAAACGTTTTCATTAAATAAATTTTATAGGAGGTATGCTCATATGGTATTACAATTAGACATGATTCAAGCATTGTCCCTTGCAGTAGTAGTTTTATTAGTAGGTCAATTTATTAGAAAGAAAGTAAGTTTTTTAGAAAAATTCTGTATCCCAGCCCCTGTTATAGGTGGACTTATTTTCGCAATCCTTGCTTTGATACTAAAACAAACTGGTATTTTGGAATTCGAAATGGATGGAACATTAAAGAAAGTTTTAATGACTGCATTCTTTACAACTGTTGGTTTTACTGCCAGTCTTAAATTATTGAAAAAAGGTGGACTTCAAGTTGGTTTATTCCTTTTAATTGCAACCATTCTTGTATCTTTACAAAATATTGTTGGTGTAAGTTTAGCAAAAGTTTTCCAACTAGATACATTAATCGGACTTTCAACAGGTTCTGTTCCTATGACCGGTGGACACGGAACAAGTGGAGCTTTCGCACCACTATTTGAAGATAAAGGTGCGATAGGTGCTACTACTGTAGCTATGGCTTCTGCAACTTTTGGTTTAATTGTAGGAAGTATGTTAGGTGGTCCAATTGCAAAGAGATTAATTGAAAAACATAATCTTTTAGACAAAAAGCAAACATTAGCTGCACAAGAAACTGCAGCAACTGAAGAAGCAACAACAGAATTAATTCCTAGCAACTTTGCATCAGCTGCATTCCAAATCATCATTGCTATGGGAATCGGAACAATTCTTTCAACTTTACTTCAAAAGACAGGTATGACATTCCCTTCTTATATAGGTGCAATGTTCGCAGCAGCAATTATGAGAAATATCTCTGATATGACAGGTTCTTATAAAACACCAAGTAAAGAAATTGATATTTTAGGAAATATTTCATTATCTCTTTTCTTAGCAATGGCATTAATGGGATTAAAATTATGGCAACTTGCTGATCTAGCAGTTCCTCTATTCGTAATGTTAATTGCACAATCATTACTTATGGCAACATTTGCATACTTTGTAACATTCAGAGTAATGGGAAGAGATTATCAAGCAGCTGTTTTAGCTGGTGGACACTGTGGTTTTGGTATGGGTGCTACACCAAATGCAATTGCAAATATGGAAGCTATCTCAAGCAACTATGGTCCAGCTCCAGCAGCATTCTTCATCATTCCGTTAGTAGGGAGCTTGTTTATCGACTTCTTTAACGCTGGTATCATTACTACTTTCATGAACATATTCCATTAAAAAAACTTTTTAAAAAAAGATGAGCCTACAGGTTCATCTTTTTTTATCCCTATTGATTACATCATCAGTTCTTATATATGATCACAATAATTATTCATCACTTCTAGTATAGATATAGCTTTACTTTGTCGCAATTTAACTTTTACAGTATGCTTTAAACATACTATGGAAATACTATTCTAGAGGTGATGGTATGAAAATATTAAAAAAACATATTCTTTTACTTATGACTCTTTTTATCATTTTTTCTTCTGCTTCCTGTTCAAAAAAACCTCAAAAGCCAAGTGCTAAATCTGAAAACGAGCCAAAACCTTTACCTAAAGTAGTAGAGGAAATCGAAAAGGATGCATTAAAAATTATGAATACAGCAGATATGGTCCCCTACTTTCAAAGAGTCATTGTGGAACAAAAAAATATCAAAGAAAAAGAAAAGATGGAAAAAATGCAAATGGCTCAAGAAAACAATCAAGATCAAAAGAAACAAGAAAAACCTAGTAAAGATTCTCAACAACAAGAAGAAGAAAAGCCAAAACCTAAAGCTATTGAAGAAAGTATCCTCACAGAATTATTAAAAAAAGAAAAAGTAACTTCTGATGAAAATCAAGTCGAAAAACCTCCAAAAGATATTGCTGAAACATGGAAAAAAATCAATGAGACTATTGTAGGCATACACAATAAGTGGAATGTCTTAGAGCCACAATTAACAGCAGCGAGTGTTTCTCCTGATATTATTACAGAATTTGAAGAAACACTAGATTCATTAACCAAACATGGAATTGAGCAAAACTATTTTGGTACAATGACTACTGCTAATAAGCTTACTTCTTATTTACCTAAATTTATGCCCTATTTTAAAAAAGAAGTTCCACCTACAGTATATACATTAAAATATCTTACAAGAAATATCGTATTACAAGCAGCTATGGAAAACTATCCTATGTGTCAAGAAAATCTAAATCAAATTAAAGAGCAAGGACAAACCCTAAAATCTAATCTAATAGAAAAGAAAGCAAAAGCCACTGCTGATAAATTTGATGCATCTGTAATCAATTTAGAAAAGTCTATTGCTAAAAAAGATATGTATCTTATTCGAATTAATGCAAGTATTGTTATGAAAAACATCATGTTAATGATGGATGATTTAGCTAAATCTACCTCATAAAAGCATCATATAAAAAATGATGCTTGTTTTTTACATAAAAATACAGGAACAATAGAGAAAGATCTTTAAGACATTTGCCAGATACAAAATTGGACTAAATCCTAAGACTTCCCTTTCCCTATCGTCCTGTACAATAATATTATTTGTCTTTTTTAAAATATTATACATCATCAATTTTAAAAAGACACCCTTAAATAGGTGTCTTCTGTTAGAATCTAGATGGTGCATCAGGCATCTTTCTTTTATGCTCAGAACGCTTGTATAATCTTTCAATAATTTCTTGATCTTTTTTCGGAATCTCTTTTCCTTCAAGTAAATCATCTACCATATCATAAGTTGTTCCCATTTCTTTCTCATCAGTTTGTCCTTCCCAAAGACCAGCCGATGGTGCTCTATCTATAACAGTTTGTGGAACACCTAAGTACCTTGACCATTCATAAACCTCTCTTTTTAGTAAATTAGCAATAGGTAAAATATCCACTCCACCATCTCCATATTTTGTGAAATATCCAGTATGTACTTCTGCCGCATTATCTGTTCCTACAACAAGATAATTTAATGAATTTGCCACACAATAAATTGTGCTCATACGAAGCCTTGCTCTTAAATTTGCATCACTTAATCTTAAACTATTATTTTCATCTACTAATTTTTTGTTTTCCATTGTACTCTTTACATTGCTAAATAATTGATCATGAACTTCACTTAGTTCTACTTCAACATGCTCTATTTCACAACCTTTAGCAACTTCTAAAGCATCTAATCGATCTTTAGAATGGCTCTTACAAGGTAAGATCACTCCCAAAGAATTATTAGGAAATGCTCTTTTTATTAAATAAGCTACCAAAGCCGAATCAATTCCTCCTGATATTCCTACTACTAATCCTTTTGTGTTAGATTCCTCTACTTTTTCTCTTAGCCAATTTACGGTTAAATCAATTTTTTCCTGTATGCTTCTATTCATGCAAGATCTTTCCTTTCCTCATAAATTCATTAAAACTATTACATATTATACCACAAAAAGGTTCCATATATAAAGGCATAGTCACCTATGACTATGCCTTTATGTCATAAATATTATTCAAAATCAAACAACGGCGTACTTAAATATCTTTCTCCATAGCTTGGTATGATTACTACTATTTTTTTTCCTTTTCCTAATTCTTTAGCTTTTTGTATAGCTCCAAAAATAGCTGCTCCTGATGAAATTCCAACTAAAATACCTTCTTCAACAGGAACTCTTCTTGCCATTTTCATTGCATCTTCATCTTCTATTTGAATAATTTCATCAATAATATCTTGATTCAAGATTTTAGGAATGAAGCCTGCTCCAATCCCTTGAATTTTATGAGGACCAGCTTCATTTCCTGAAAGGACTGAAGAATTTTTTGGCTCAATCGCCACTACTTTTACATCTTTTATTTCTTCCTTAATAGCCTCTCCAATTCCAGTAATTGTTCCTCCTGTACCTACTCCAGCAATCAACATATCAAATTCATTATTCATTTGTTTTAAAATTTCTAATCCTGTAGTATTTCTATGGGCTTCTGGATTTGTTGGGTTTTCAAATTGCTGAGGCATAAAATAAGATGGATTACTATTTACAATTTCATTTGCCTTATCAATAGCTCCATTCATTCCCTTGGCTCCATCTGTAAGTACAACTTCAGCACCAAAAGCTTTTAGTAATTTTCTTCTTTCTATACTCATAGTCTCTGGCATAACAAGAATTACTTTATAACCTTTTGCAGCCCCAATCATAGCAAGACCTATTCCAGTATTTCCACTAGTTGGTTCTACGATAACTGAATCTTTTTTTAGTTTTCCCTCTTTCTCAGCTGTTTCAATCATATTTAAAGCAATTCTATCCTTTACACTACTTCCTGGGTTAAAGAATTCTAATTTAAGATATACTTCTGCGTCTTCTTTTCCAACTAACTTATTTAATTTAATCATAGGCGTATTTCCTATTAATTCTGTGATATTATTTACAACTCTCATAACAAGCCTCCAATTCATAGTTTTCTTATCGGAATTTATGTATTTATTTTATAATATATTCATATTTTCGTCAATATACTTATAAAATGATTTATATTAACAAAAACTATACTACAATCAACTTTATTATCTAAATATTAAATCCTGCAGGTGAGAAAATGAAAAAAAATATATTTAGCTTAAAATTTATCTTATTAGGCTTTACAGCAGGTCTAATTAATGGTTTATTCGGCTCCGGTGGAGGAACCTTATTAGTTCCTGGGATGTTTTTTTTACTAGGGATAGAACAACATAAAGCCCATGCTACAACTATCTCTATAATCCTTCCCCTTGCCCTTATAAGCTCTTTTGTGTATATAACACAGGGTATTATTGTTTTAGATGTTACATTAAAAATTATGATAGGTGGTATCGTAGGAGGATATATTGGTGCAAAGCTATTATCAAAGCTTCCTTCCTATTTACTCAGAAAAATTTTCGCAATTTTCATGATCATTGCTGCTATAAGGATGGTGTTTTCATGTTAATCTTAATCGGTTTTTTATCAGGGATTGTAGGGGGAATGGGCATTGGAGGAGGAACTATTTTAATCCCCGCTCTCATTCTATTTACAACTCTGACCCAACAACAAGCTCAAGGTATAAACTTATTATCTTTCATTCCTGTAGCCTCTATTGCCCTTATTACCCATATAAAAAATAAAAATGTTGAAACCTCTATTAGCCTTCCTTTAATTCTTTTAGGTGCTTTAGGATCTATTTTAGGTTCATTTCTTGCTGTGAATCTTCCTGCAAATCTCCTTAGAAAATTTTTCGGTGTTTTTTTATTGTTTATGGGCGTCTATGAATTTTTTTACAAAAATAAAAGTCATACTAAATAGCACGACTTTTATTCTAGTGATTCTTTTATAATCTTCCCATCTAATTCATCAAGATATAAAGTATCTTGGATAGCTATCTCAGCTTTTGCGCTAGTGATGTTTTGAATAATTTTCATAACCTGTTCACTTTCATCTACAGGAGAATATATGTACATATTTACAGCATCATCAAATACAGTATCTTTTATGGTATATCCATTATTTAATATTTCATTTTGTACTTTTCCAAGCATAGAATAATCTATTCTTATTTTGATCAAGTCATACAAAGCTTTGTCTATGACCTTAGCTTCATTTAATGCTAGTTTTGCTGTCTTTGTATATGCTCGAACTAAGCCACCTGTTCCTAGCTTAATTCCTCCAAAATATCTAGTAACTACAATAACAACATTTTTGATCTCTTCTTTTTTGAGCATATCTAAAATAGGTACACCTGCAGTTCCTGCTGGCTCTCCATCATCGCTGTATCTTTGTATTTCATTCTTTTTTCCTATTATAAAACTAGGTACATTATGTGTTGCATTTTTATGTAGCAGTTTTATCTCTTCTACAAAAGCTACTGCCTCTTCCTCCGTTTCTACAGGCTTTGCATACCCAATAAATCTTGATTTTTCAATAATATGTTCTACTTCAGCATATTGAAGTATTGTTTTGTATCTTTTGGTCATTCCTTTCCCTCCCCAAAATAATAGAAGAGTAGTTAAGACTACTCTTCTATTATTATACCATCATTTCTTCAACAAACATGGCTTTATATTTTTTATATGAAAGATTGACCAAAGATTTATCTTGATTATGTGTAATCATGTTTAATGCTTCATCCATATCAAAAAAACCAATCTCTTTAAATTCTAATGCTTCATTTAATTGATACTCATCTTCTAATGCCCTCATTAAGTACCACGTTATTTCATTACAAACTGGCTTTTGTCTACTCATAGAAAAAAATTCGTAACAAGTTTCTCCCACACATGAGATAATTTCAGCTTCAACACCCGTTTCTTCTTTAACACGAGCTAAAGCTACATCTCTTGAAAGATTCCTATCACGAATTACACCTTTTGGTAATACCCATTGATCCTTTTCATTTTTTAAAAGCAAAACCTTATCATCAAAAAACACTACCCCTCCAGCGCAATTTCTAAAAAGCATGGGGCATTCCTCCCTTCATATTATATATGATATATTATTATCATACCTTATACATGCTGTTTTTTCAATAGTATTCTGAAAATTTTTAAAATTTTGTTATATCAACTCTTATATTAGGTATTATTTCTCTCTCAATATAATTTATGTATTATTCCTAATAATAATTAATACTTTTTCCACATATACTAACAAAAACAATCTGTGAGGTGATTTTTCTGCACATTATCTATCACTGCGTAGGTGGCTGTCATTCATCCTGTACAGCTGCTGCCATTCATCTAAATATGTTGCCAACAAATCATATTCCTAGCACACATGACTTATTAAATATCCCCTTTTTTGATACTTTAGAAAAAACAGATGGTGGTAAAATATTTTGTAGGGGTACAGATGAGCTAGGAAACAAAGTATACACCCTGGGGAGACAATTTGTCCCTCATATCGTCATTCCATGTATCCATGATATGTGGAAAATATTAAATCAGAGGAAAGAAGATCTATTGTTGGTAGATACCTTACCCTGTGTAAATAACTTAATGCGTATAGGTGGCTTTAGCTCTAGAAGATTAAAATGGGTTAAATTTGGAAGACCTATTGTAGCATATGGCACTTTATCTGCCTATGAAGATATTGTTAAAGTAGTAGAAGAGACTAAGAAAATCCTTCATTAAGAATTTTCTAGTCTCTTCTTTATATGATCAATAGCTTCATAAAATGCATCTTTCACATATTTTTTTTCATTAGGCTTCCCTAAAAGCCCCTTTATTTTTATGATAGATTTTTCATCTCCTATTTTTCCTAGTGCCTTTGCAGCATATTGTCTTACTTGTGGTTTAGGATCTATTAAAGCTTTATAAAGATATTTTACTCCACTAGTATCTCCAATTTTATTAATAGCAGAACAAATCATTCTCCTAACATTTCCATGAGGATGCTTTATATCCTTATAAATAATAGGAAGTAATTTCTTTATTCCTAACTCACCAATAATCCAAATTACAATCATCTTATCTTCTGCATTTTTTATATCATCATATCTATAATAAATTTCTTTAGCTAGACTTTTTTTCTCTTCACTAGACATACTTGAAATCATTTTAGTTCTCTCTGGTTTTGAAAGTTCTAACATTTTCTCTAATATAGACTTTTCTTCTATTTTTAAGGAAATTATTTCTGATTTTGCTAAAACAATTTGCTTTTTTACCTTTTCCACATTCATATTTCTAATCTTAGCAATCAATTCAATACTTTTTCCTTCCCCATATAAAAGATAAGTAATCATATAATCTTTTTCTAGATCAATATGATTCCACGATAAACTCAAACCATTCCCTTTTTCCATAGGATTGCTCCATTTCAGTTAAACCAAATATTTTTCGTACTTATTATAATCTATAAGACCTAAGCTACTTTTAATAAAAACACCATCTTCTCTATATTCACATTGATCTACTTTCGTCTTATCACATAAATAGGATACAATATCCCCTCGATCATAGGGAATAAGTAATTCTACATTCTTCATATGAGAAAATATTTTTTCTTTAATTTTAATCATTAAATCCTCTACCCCTATACCTTCTACTGCTGATAAGTGCAGGATGTCTTCACCACAAGGTATATACATGCTTTCAACCTGATCTATTTTATTGAATATAAGAAGAATTGGCTTATCTTTTACATTTAACTCCTCTAATACTTGTTTTGTAACTTTCATCTGCATATCATGATCTTGATTCGTTGCATCTACAATATGTAAAAGTAAATCTGCCTCCTCTACTTCCTCCAGGGTTGCTTTAAAAGCTTCTATCAATGAATGAGGTAATTTACTTACAAATCCTACTGTATCAATCAAAATAAATTCTTCTTTACTTGGAAGGATAATTTTTCTATGAGAAGTATCTAATGTAGCAAACAGCATGTCCTTCGCGTATACTTCCTTTTCTTCTGAAGAACTTGTCATTGTAATAAGCTTATTCATCAATGTAGATTTTCCAGCATTCGTATATCCCACTAATGCTACAACCGGCATTTCATTTTTCTTTCTCTGCTTTCTCTGAACTTCTCTATTTTTCTTTATTTCTCCAAGTTGCCCTTTTATATCACTAATTCTATCTAAAATATGCCTTCGATCGAGCTCTAGTTTTTTCTCCCCAGGTCCTCTAGTACCAATTCCAGCCCCTGTTCTTGATAAGGATTTACCAAGTCCTATAAGTCTTGGTAATCTATATCGAAGTTGCGCCAACTCTACCTGTAATTTTCCTTCCCTTGATTGAGCCCTTTGAGCAAAAATATCTAGAATCAAAGTAGTCCTATCAATAATAGTTCTTTCAATAGCTTCTTCTAGATTTCTAATCTGAGCACCAGATAATTCATCATTGAATATGACTAAATTAACATCTAATTCATCACAAAGGATTTTAATTTCTTCTACTTTTCCCTTTCCAATATAAAAGGTCGTATCAATTTTGGGCTTATTCTGAATCATCGTATGTAATACTTTTGCACCCGCTGCCTTTGCAAGTTCTTCTAATTCCTTTAAGGAATTTTCAATAGTCGTTATCTCTTTTTTACTTCCTGTACTTAAACCTACTAGTATGGCCCTTTGTTCTATGGTTTCCATAATTTCATTATTATCATTAAATTGCATCTAATCACCAACCTCAACTTATTCTATCATGTCTATTATACGCTAAAATACAAAGATTTTATCAATAAGTTTTTGTATTTTAAAAGATTATACATCATTAGTGGCACATCTATAAATAGAAAAGATCGGATTTTAAGCCCGACCTTCTCATCATAGCAATGAACGTATAAATACGATAGAAATAGCTACTGGTCCAACATATTTAATAAGGAATGCCCAAATACTAGATAACTTGAATTCTAACTTTCCATCATTTGTAGCTTCCTTAATAGCCTTATCTGTTCCCCAAATCCATCCCACAACTACACATAATAATAACCCGCCTAATGGCAGTAAAACATTACTTGTTACAAAATCAAAAGTATCGAAGAAGCCTTTCCCTGGTAATATATGAATATCTGCCCAAGGTCCGAGAGATAAAGAACATGGAATCCCTATTAAAAATAATGTTAATCCAAGTCCAATTGTAGCCGTCTTACGATTTATTTTCCATTCATCCACCACATAAGAAACACATACTTCTAATAATGAAATAGATGAGGATAAAGCCGCAAATAACACTAATACAAAAAACATAGCTGCAAAAAATGTCCCCAAAGGCATTTGTGCAAACACTGCAGGAAATGTAATAAAGATCAATCCAGGTCCTGCTGATGGTTCAAATCCAAAAGCAAAAACTGCTGGTAATACTGCAAGTCCTGCAAGTAAAGCCACTCCTGTATCAATAAGGGGAATAATTGTTGCACTTTGTGGAATATTTGTATCTTTACTCAAATAACTCCCATAAGTAATCATACATCCCATTCCTAAACTTAATGAGAAAAATACTTGTCCAAGTGCATCTAGTACAACGCTCATATTCATCTTTTCAAAATCAGGTACTAAAAGGTACTTAATTCCTTCCGTAGCACCTGGTAAAGTCATAGCACGAATGGCAAGAATAATGATCATTATGAAAAGTCCAGGCATTAAAATTTTACTAGATTTTTCAATACCTCCACCAATCCCTCCAAGTACAATCAAAAGAGTTATTAGCATAAATAATCCATGATAAAAAATAGGTATAGTTGTTCCAGAGATTAATTCCCCAAACATATTGCCTAAAACTTCTGCATCTGTAATATTTAATGCACCACTTAATGATTTCACTAGATAATTGATTACCCACCCACCTACAACACTATAATATGAAAGAATCAAAAATCCAGCTAAAACCCCCAGTCCTCCAACCCATGCAAAATTTTTACGTATTCTTCTATAGGCGCCAATTGCATTTAATTGAGTATGCCTACCTAGAGTAATTTCAGCTAACATTAATGTAAAACCTACAAAAAATAATATTATAAAATATACAAGTACAAAAGCACCTCCACCATTTTTCCCCGCCATATACGGAAACTTCCATAAGTTTCCTAAACCTACAGCTGAACCTGCGGCTGCTAAAATAAATCCTATTTTAGAGCCCCATTGTTCTCTTTCTTGATTCGGATTTATATTTGCCATACCCTTACTCTTCCTCCTTTTCATATTTCAATAGTTTTCTGTTTTTACCCTCATTATATTTATCATATGGAAATTTTAAAAATTTAAACCTATAAAACATTTTATATTATTGACAGCTTTCCAATTATTTTCATAACTTCAATATAACTTTAGATCATTCTCCTTTTTAAATTTATACATAATATTTCTTTTTCTTCACAAAAATAAAACTGCTACTAAATTTATAGCAGTTTTATTGTGATATCTCGTTTGGAACTAAGTTCATCATTTCATCTTTAGGCACAAAAATATAATTTTGAGGCACTTTTCCTACAATAATTGTTTCTGCAATAGGTATAGCTGTTTCTACCATCGTAGCTTTAGAAGAAAATGGAACAATGATTCTTACTTGTGTTCTTACAACTAAATAAATCTTATGTCTTGTTTGATTAATCCCTGATTGTTCAAATTCTGTTTTGAAATTTACATTTACCATTCCAATGGGTGTCACATTAATGTTAATTTTAGGTCCATATTTGGCTAAGAGCTGACTCTCAAATACTGTCCCTAAAGGAACTTGTACTGAGGAAGCCTTAATTTGCTTAATTTTATCTTGAACTAACAGAGCAACCTGTGATGCTAATTTATTCATCATCATGGTATTTGCTTGCATCATAGTTACATTTCCTTCATTATCTGTTCTAATAAGAATTAAATCTTGATATTTTATATCTTGTGAAACTTTTGTGTTTACAGATTCATTAATTGCACGAGTTGCAATTTCTCTGGCTTTCACCTCTGCTATTGCTATGAATGCAGGCTTTATTTTCTGATCAACTAGCATAAATCCATAAATAAGTATTAAAAAGATAAGTAATATACTAATAAAAACTTTCAAGCTACCTTTCATCTTTCTACGGCGATATCTCCTATAACGCAAAAAATCACCCCCTTCTTATATAAATATGTTTCCAAGGAATGATTTAGTTACAATTTTATGTTCTCATCTCTCAAATAATATATTTTTCATCTTAACAAATAAAAAATAAAAGTACACCTCTTACGTACTCCTGTAAAAGGTATACTATACTAGATCATGATTTTATGGTACAAATAATTTTCATAAGAGCAAATATGTTCTCCTTCTCCTCACAAGAAATATTATCAGCATTTTGTAAAAATACACCATACTTACTCGTAATAGACACTTTTTCAGATTGCATAAAAGATTCCATCCCTGCACCTGTTATATAAGACCAACGTTTCCCAAGCTTTTCTGCAAACCAAATTTTTATATCTGGATAATAATTTGTAATATCATTACAAAGCTTTTCTAAAGAGCCCTCTAACCGTTTCTCTTTCATAGCTGATTTTAAGAGCTCTTCTAGCCATATTTTAAAATCTTCCTTATATATACACATCTCTATTACCTTCTTCAATTTGCTTCAATTTCTGCTCAAGTAACATCCCTCTATCAGGATAATTTTTATTAAAACGATTCAACTCATCTTGAATCACTTTCTCTCCTGCCATTCTTGTTTCTTCAGATGCATAGTCTAATAAATATTCTTTAAAAGTAAGCATAGCATTCGGCATACAATATCTATGTACATGCCCTGGTCTTGCCAATGACATAAAATGATCTCCTGTTCTTCCTGCTCTGTATCCAGCAGTACAAAAGGACGTAACATAACCAAACTCACAGACCTTTCTTATAACTTCGTCTAGTGATCTTATATCTCCTAATTGAAATTGTTCTTTTTCAGGAATAAGTCCTTTTTCTGCTTCTTCATAGCCCCCTATACCAATTCTTGAACCTGCATCGATTTGAGAAATACCAATAGGAATTAGTTCATCCCTTATTTCAGGTCTTTCTCTTGCCGTTAAAATCATCCCTGTATAAGGAACGGATAAACGTATAATCGTGATAATCTTTTTAAAGGCTTCATCAGAAACAAGATATTTAGAACCTATTGTAAAAGGTGTATTTAAAGCTGGTTCAAGTCTTGGGAATGAAATGGTATGAGGTCCTATTCCTCCAAATGTATTCTCTAAATGAATAGTATGATACAACAATCCCATAACTTCAAACTTCCAATCATAGACTCCAAAAAGCGCTCCAATACCTACATCATCAATTCCTGCTTCAATAGCTCTATCTAATCCATAAAGTCTCCACTGATAATCACCTTTTAGATCTCCTTTTGGATGAAGCTTTCTATAAGTATCATGATGATAAGTCTCTTGAAAAATTTGATAAGTGCCAATTCCCACATCATGAAGTTTTTTATACCCTTCTACATCCATTGGGGCTGCATTAATATTGGCTCTTCTAATCTCTCCTCGACCTTCCTTTGTGGCATAAACAGTTTGAAGGACATCTGAAATATAATCAGCATCATAAACTGGATGTTCTCCAAATACAAGGATTGTTCTTTTATGACCCTTTCTAACCATAGCTTTTACTTCATTTTGTAGCTCTTCTTTTGTTAATGTTTTTCGAATAATTTTTTTATTATCCCTTCTAAATCCGCAGTATATACAATTATTAATACATTTGTTTCCTACATATAGAGGCGCAAAAAATACGATTCTATTTCCATAGACATCTTGTTTAATTTGTGATGCTGCCTTAAACATCTCATCCAATAATTCTGGATCATTTACGTGTAATAATTTTGCTGTTTCATGAGGATCTAATCGATTCTTCCCTTTAGATTTTGCTATAATTTCTCTTATTTCTATTGGATCTGGATTTTTTCCCTTTTCTAAAAAACTAAAAATTTCTTCTTCATTAATAAAATCTTTTTTCATAAAAATTCCTCCTTTAATAGATTATGAAATATATATGAACACCTATCTATTAAGGAGGACTATTTAATGTGATAAAACTCATCCTTACACCCCCTTAACCTCAGAAAAACCTCGGCTTTAGAAAAAACACTCGCCTTGAAGTAAGCTCTTGCCACCTTCTCAGCCTCACTATATTTTACCATTTTTCTACTATAATAACAATCTCTAACATATTATCTAATAGATTAAGATTGTAAACTAACTATGTCTACTTTCTATTTTTTATATTGAGTACAATAAATCTATAAAAAATAATTATCCATTAAGATCTATCCTAAGGAGGATTTTCATGAAAAATGATCGATATTTTTTAAAAGTCATAACCTATAATATTCACAGTGGAAAGGATTTATCAAATATTCCTCAATTAAATCCTATTATTGAATTTCTCAAAAACAATCATGCTCATGTTATTGGTATCCAAGAAATCAACGAGAATAATCAACGTGGCAATCAGATTAGTCAAATAGAGGATGCTTTAAAAATGAACTATGCCTTTGCACCAAACGTAAAAATTGGAAATGGTTTCTATGGTGTAGGGACTTTTACCTCTTTTAAAATATTAGAAGTCCATTATCTTCCCTTGTCTAGCGAAAAAGAACAACGTGGCTTAATCCATACAATTTTAAAAGTAGGAGATAAAAATTTTAATGTCTTAAATACCCATCTAGGTCTAACTATAGATGAAAGAAATAAACAATTTGAAGAAATTGAAAGATTCATCCATTCACTTCATTCTCCCACTATTTTAATGGGAGATTTTAATACTACTACTCCAAAATTTAATTCTCTTAGAATGATCGATACTGCAAAAAAAATGAAAAAATCATTCTTGCCAACCTTTATTCCATCAAAAAAGCGTATTGATTATATATTCACCTCTCATTCTATACAAATACTCCATTACAACGTTATTCCCATAACAATGTCTGATCATTATCCTGTTATGGTAGATATTTTAATATAATATTTTTCATCAATAGCATAATAAAAAATACCCCGTTATGATTTATAAACTGGGTATTTTTTTAATTTCTATTTATTCAATTTTTCATAATAAAATTTTTCGAATTTTTCATTAGACATAGGTCTTCCAAAATAATAGCCTTGCATCTCATCACACTCATTTTCCTTAAAAAACTCAACCTGTTCTTTCGTTTCTACCCCTTCAGCAACTACTCCTAACTCCAGACTCTTTCCTAAAGCCAATACAGTTGATGCGATGATTGAATTTCCATCTTTTCCACCGATCTTACTTACAAAAGATCTGTCAATTTTTAATTTGTTTATTGAGAAACTATTTAATTGGCTTAAAGAAGAATACCCTGTACCAAAATCATCTATAGCGAACTTTACACCCATTTCTTTTAATTCATTAATCATTTTTAATGTATGTTCAATATTTTGCATAGCTATACTTTCTGTAATTTCTAGTTCTAAATATTGAGGATCAAGTCCTGTTTCTTCTAATATCTTGGACACCATCTTCGTTAAGTCTTGTAGCTCGAATTGACGAGCTGAAAGATTTACTGCCACCGTTAAAGGAGGAAATCCTGCATTTTGTAATGCTTTATTTTGTGCACAAGCAGTATGTAATACCCACTCACCAATAGGTACAATTAGCCCTGTTTCTTCTGCTATAGGAATAAACTTATAAGGTGGCACCAAGCCCCAATTTGGATGTTGCCAACGTATTAAAGCTTCCATTCCAATCACTTCTTCATTTTTAGCATCTACTTTAGGTTGGTAATAAACTACAAACTCCTTATATTCTAAAGCTCGTCGTAAACTATTTTCCATAGCTAATCGTTCAAGCGCCTTATCATTTAATTCTGGTGTATAAAGTTGGAAGTTATTTTTACCCTTTTCTTTTGCCCTATACATAGCAACATCAGCATTTGTTAGTAAATTTTCATCATTTTCACCATCATCAGGAAAAATAGTGACACCTATACTAATGGTAAGATACATTTCATGCTCCTCTATTATTACAGGTTCTCTAATGGCCTCAAGGATTTTATTAGCTATTTTACCTACGTTTTCTCCACGATTAATTCCAGGTAATAAAGTTACAAATTCATCTCCACCTATACGAGCAACTGTATCATCTTGACGTACACATGCCTTTAATCTTTCAGCAATTTCTTTTAATAACTTATCCCCTATATCATGTCCTAAAGTGTCATTAATCAATTTAAATCGGTCTAAATCAAGATACATTAACGCTAATTTCTGACTAGTTTGTTTGGCATGAGCAATCTCAAGTCCCATACGTTCCTTCAATAAAAGTCTATTAGGTAGCCCTGTTAAAGAATCATAAAAAGCTTGATATCTAATCCTTTCTTCATATTGTTTTCTTTCTGTAATATCACGTAACATTATAGTAAAAAAACATTTCTTTCCTGCATAAAACTTACTTATTGTAAGATCAATAGGTAATGTAGATTCATCCTTTCTTTTACCTACAATTTCCCTATTCTTATCAATAAATTGATATTTTTCATCAAGTTCTTCATCCTCTTTGTAATATAGCTTTGGAATAATTGTATCAATATTTTCCCCTACTATTTCACTCGCCATATATCCAAAAATTTTTTCAGCAGCAGGATTAATATATTCAATTATTCCATTTATATCAATAGTAACGATTCCTTCAATAGCATGATTAATGATAGAGTGGGCAAATGCCTCACTTTGATTCAGATTCATTTCTGTATGTCTTGCACGCAATAACCGATTTAATCTTTGTCGTAAAACTGCCCAGTTTATAGGTTTACTAATATAATCAGTAGCACCCGCATCAAATGCTAAATTTACAGAATCCTCATCTTCAAGAGAAGTAATCATAATAACAGGAGTATTTTCCCCATCAGGTAATTCTTGTAATTTTGCACAGGCAGCAACACCATCAATCCCAGGCATTACAAAATCCATCAGAATAATATCCGGTTTTAATTCTAAAAATAAATCAAGAGCATTCCTACCATTTTCAGCCTCAATTACCTCACAACCTTCATTTTCCAAAAACTTCTTAAACGTAACTCTCATGAGTTTAGAATCATCTACTACTAAAATTGAAGGTTTTCTCTTATCAAATATGCTTCTCATCATAATTTTCTCTTCTTGTACCACCCTTCTGTTTTTTCATATGTATCATATAATTTCTTATTTTATTATATTTGGACAATAACTTTTTATAAAAATATAAAAATTTGTTATAATTTTAACTTCATTAAGAAACTTTGATGCCATCTAATTTTCTATGTTATTTTAGAGTGTAGACTAAGTATTCTATCATTCTATAAGAATAAATATCTTTCGTCAATTCATTCTACCAAAATTTAAAGTATGAATATACTTATATAAGCTAATTTTTAACATTTTTTTAATATATGAATTGAATTACATTATTAGTGCATCTCTTTTATTATCTGTTTTTATAAAATTTAGATCTTGATATTTTATATTTTCTGAAACTTTTATATTTATAGATTGGTTACTTATATAGATTGCAATTCCTCTCGCTTTCCCGAGAGTTACCTAATGGCAACCTCACAGCAGGATTTTCTAGAGCAGTAATATTGTTAAACCAAACTTTAATCTCCACAACCTCCTTATTTTCATCCACAAGTACATCACTCACAATGGTTGCTATCATCTTTCTTAATTTTTCTCTATCCGTACAGTTTTCTAATATGTCCTTAATTTCTCTTACATACTTCATAGCTGTATCAATATCTATTTCTTCTATCCCATTTCCATTACACCTTTGAAGATTCTTCATTCGCTCTTTTTGCAACAGTTCCATTTCCTTTTGCCTTTTTTGAACTTCACCCTCAAATTGTGCATGATCAATATTCGGTGTCTTCGAAATAAAGTGAATTAAATTATTGATTTCTTCTCTATTTTTATGTAGTTCTTTTTCAATCTCTGATAATTTTTCTTGAAGTGGCTGATTTTTCTTTTTGATCTTATTATTCAAAAGTACTAACGTAAACCTTACAATCTCCTCATCTGAAAAAAACTTTACTAAATGGGCTAAAACTTCAGCTTCAATCTTTTCTTCGTTTACGATGAATGACCTGCATCCTCTCTTATTATGATAAGTCTGACATTGATAATAGTTTCTATAGACCCTTACCCCATCTACTTTTTTCCCACCTGCTCTTTTAGTAACCATCCCCTCATGACAATAAGGACATTTCAAGATTCCTGATAATAAATGAATATGTTTTAGGTTTTGCTTTCTCAAAGCTTTAGATTTCATCAGTCTTTGCACCAATTCAAATCTACTTTCTTCAATAATAGGAATATGAGAATTTTCATGAATAATAATGGCTTCCTCTTTTGGATTCACTCTAGGATTTGTTCCTTTGTCGATGATTTTATTATACGATTTTTCCCCTATGTAAATGGGATTGCTAAGTGTCCTCTTGATCTGCTGCAAGGTCCATGCTGCACCCCTTTTTGACTTAATATACTGGCTATTCAAATGGTTGATGATTTTCCCATAACCCCATCCCTGTATATATAAACCAAATATTTCCTTTACAACCGCTGCCTCTTCTTCATTGACAAAGAGTTCTCCATCTACAGCATCATAACCATATACTAATCCACCATTCCACTTTCCTTTTTTCGCATTATCCAGAAGAGACATTTTTACATTCTCAGCCAACGTATTTCTTTCCAGCTCTGCAAATGTACCTAATATCTGCAAAAATGCCTTTCCCAAATGGGTAGAAGTATCAAAGGGTTCTGTACAGCTAATAAGGGCGATATCATGCTTTTCTAAATCCTCAACAATAGTTAAAAGATCCTTCAAATTTCTAGAGATCCGACTAATCTTCCATACCACAACAATATCAAATAGATTTTTTTGTGCATCATGAATCAGTTTCATCAGTTCAGGTCTATTGGTATTTTTCCCTGAAAGTCCTGCATCCTGATAGATTCCTAAAAACTCATAATCATATCTTTTACAATAATCCTCTAGATTGGTCTTTTGTGCCTCAAGGGACAAGCCTTCATCTGCCTGCATCTGCGTGCTAACTCTTGTGTATCCAATCACACGCTTTTTCATAAACTTCCCTCCATAAACAGAATGACTATCTTTCTTTAGTATCAGATAGCCATTAAAAATCTATTCATCATTCGAGGCATCGCCATTTTTTTCATTAGCATCTTTTAACATCTGCTCATAGATAATATCGGCAAGTAATTCTGCAATGACTTTTTTTTGCTCAATACTTACTGGCATTTCCATATACACGCCCCCTTTGGTTATGTATATGAAGGAAGGATTTGTCCAATTGCCTATTCTAAAAAAAGAATCCATTTTTTATGGATTTTTATTGAGGATTTATATTCAATTTTCTTTTTCAACCACTACCATTACATTTCTATAGATACCCACAACAACGCCTTAATATATTCATTTAAATTTTAGATGTTTATTTCACCGATAGTATCAATAAAGTTTTTGAATAAGTTTATATTTCGTTGTGGGTCTCTATAGCTTAAAACTATAATAAATAGTGACAATTATTTTTAATATGCTAATATCGTAAAATATTGGATTACAAATTTAAAATATATTTATATACTATAATATTTTATCAAGACCTACTGAAACTTCAGACAATACTAATTCATGTTCCTCAATTGCTAATTTTATATTTGTTTTTAATTGTTTAAATCTATTTTTAACACCTTTTGAGATAAATTGTACTTTGTTCAACTCGTTTTCTAAATAATATGAAGAGTTCCGCAAATACTTCTGACTATATTCATCTATTCCATATTTATTAATATATTCTATCGTATGCTCAGCATATTTAGTAATATGATAACTCTTCCTATTATCTTTTTGTAAACATCTAAATAAAGTATCAAATGTTCTATCCAAAACCTCCTTTAATTTTTTTTCTTCTTCTTCATCACTAGGATTGACAGCAATATTATTTTCAAATAATATCATTGCATGCGTATTATTTATAGAATATTTCTTCCCTGCACTGTCAGTATAAGCCTTATCAATTTGTTCCCAAGCTTCTTTCTTTTCACCTTTTCTCCACAAATATAAAGCATATTGATGTTTTATATAAGGTGAGGGATCATTTTTTATATAATTATTATAAAATGTTCTTCCATCCTCTACTATTTCAAAAGCTCTAATAGTTATATCAGCATCATAAGCTTTTTTTCTAAAGATATCATATCTGTATATTATACTCCTATTAACTCTTTCCAAGAAGTTATTTAATACATCCTTTAAACCTTGAGTAGGTATATAAGAAATGACTAACTCTGAAAAGATTTTACTCCTAAGAGTAAAATAATCTTGGTTAAAGTCATATAATTCTTCATCTTCTGTAACCTCTCGAATTAATGATGAAAGAACTTTAATTTTAAACATAATTTTTTCATACATACTTGAATAAGGCTCTATATTTTCATATGAATAATATAACCAGAGCATATCCATGGATGCTGGAATTCCTGTATAACTAATATATGTAATTAAAGAAAAAAATTCTAAAATATTATCATTTGGATGATTCTTATCATAATTATTTAAGTCAGAAATTAAACCTTTAACTTTACCCTTAAAATCAGCATTTTTCCATAATGAATATACTATCTCAAACAATGAAACTTTTTGACTTTCTCTAATACTCACATTAAATCTATGTGATTCTCTATTCATCTTTTTACATATATTTTGAATATCCGGCTCTGAAAGTTCACTAATATCTATTATTTGCTTTAAGGATATATTGATTAAATGTTTTATATTTTCATAGTTTAGTTCTCTTTCAGCTCCAATAACTTTCACCTTATTAGAATTAAGCAACTGTATGAATGTACCAATATTATCATATATATTATCAATAAATACATATACATTATCTTTTTTTTCAACAATATCAAGCAATTTTTTAGCCTCATCTTCTAATATATCATTAAAATAAAATTTATACCCTTTCAATTCTTCTGATAATGCAATTTGCATTAACAAAGTAGTTTTTCCACATCCCGGAATACCTGAAATAATAGCATTCCCATACTTATATATAGTGTTTATAGCTTCTTCAAAGTAAGATAATCTTACTAAATTCTTAGATTTAATATCATTAAAAACAGGAGGAGCTCCTTGGAAAAAATCTTCAATAGGTCTAACTCTTGTATACTTTACTAAATTTTCTGATACATAATTTACTGGGAATGCTTTAAGAAACTTATCATGTTTCGAGTTAGATTCAAAACATTTTTTCCCAACATTAAATTGCTCGAAATGTTCAAGCAACTGACGAGTATCACTTCTAATGATATTAAATCCAGCTTCTTTAAATTCTTCTTCATAAATATCATATTTTTCCCCTAATTGAATAACTATCCACTTAGGTTTTGAAGGAAAATGATCAGCCGATTGATCAGAAAGTAATTGTACTATATTTCCATCTTCTAAATTTGTACCCCAATAGATGGTTGGATAGCTTCTAAGCTTCAAAGATACTGAATGCCATAACGATGGTTCTTTTAGAAACATCACATTCATTTCTTCATGAGAGAATAACATCTCATTTTCAAAAGGATATGTCACTGAACCATGTAACTTAAATAAATTAACCATATTTGGTTTTTCAATTGAACCAGATATTTTTACATCTGAATATGATTTGTTTGATTTATTAAATATTTTTTCAATTAAATCGTCTATATTAGTAGTAATGATATTCTTTATCGTAAGTTTAGTAATATTATCATATAATTCATCATAATTTGTTACTCTGTATCTTTCCTTAAGAAAATGAAATAACTCTCCAGCTTTATTCCTTTTTAATTTTTGACTTACTTTTGGCAAAGGCATATCTTTATATCTACTCAATTCAAACTTATCTATTAGCAATTCTTTTAATTTAAATCCTAATGGTAAAGATTCTTTAAATTCATTATCTGCCATAACTGAAAACCCTGCCCCTAAAAATAAATTGAATCCATCTTTACTTAACTCTTTAAAAAACTCTTCATTTTCAAACTTCATAATATGCATCTCCCATTTTTTATCAAATTTTGATATATTTATCATAAAATATATACTTCTACATCACATATAACATCTCCTTTGTTAAAATATGTCTAATAATGACAAAACCATAAATTATATGCTTTTATCAAATATATTTTGTCAACTTATTTTTAAGCAATAACAATATCATAATCTTATTAATATACAGAATACAAAATATTCTGAAACCTCTTGCAAATAAAATTTTTTTAATAATTTAAATTACAATTAATTCTATTTATACTTATACTTGTCAATACTCTATCTTAAGGGGGTATTCTACATGTCAACTATTTACAAAGAACTTGGTGAAAAAATAAGAACTTATCGTAAATCTAAGCACTACTCTACAGCTGAATTTGCAGATCACTTAAATGTGTCTGCTGGCCTAATCAATAATATTGAAAACGGAAGATATGATGTCTTTAGGCTTGAACTACTCCATAAAATCATAGCAGCATTAGATATTTCTTCTACCGAGCTTATAGATCCATCATTCATTAACTTTAATAAGGTAGATATCAACAAGGATTCTATAGATATCTCTTTAAGAGTTTTATGTGACACTTCTAATCAAACACCTACTTTCTTAAAAGATCATATAAATACGCTCGTAGATTTATATATATCCATGGCTTCTGATTCACAATTTGACGAAGAATCTATGAATATTGTTATAGATCATATTGAACATGAAATCAATTTCTGTAAAAATTTATGCAAACATCATGCTCCATCTAGTAGCTAAAACTTCTAGTCATGCAATACACTAGAAATATTATCTTTATAAAGGAACTCTATTACAGAAAATGTTTTAGAGTTCCTTTTTATTTTTTTGTTTCCCTGTTATTATCACTATTTAATTTGTTCAAAAAATTGAATATGCAAAAATATGAATAATATCTATTTCTCTGCACATCCTAATGCCAAGGAGGTCAGAAAATGAAAAAGCAAAAACTTTATCTTAGCAATACAAGTATCAGAACCTTTTTAGACTGCAATAAAAAATTTCAGTATCAGTATATAGATAAAATCAATGTTACCAAATCCAGAACAACCAAACACCTGTCCTTTGGTAAAAGCATCCATGCTACACTAGCTAAATTCAATATGCTTACAGATACCTCTCAAAGAACCTTAGATACCCTTCATGACTTGCTCAGAAAAAATTGGGTTCGTGAAGGTTATGAATCTATAGATGAAGAAAGAGAATTTGGAATTAAGGGACTTGACATGCTTACAAACTATTTCAATAACCCCTTAGATCAAGGAAAAGAAAATTTAATCATCGAAGAAACTATTTATGAGAATACACCACAGTACATTTTATGCGGAAAGCTAGATAAAGTCTATGTTGCAGAAGATGATACGGTTGAAATATTAGACTACAAAACAGGAAATTCTATACAACCTATTGATCATCTTCAACTTCCTATTTATCTTATACTAGCAAAATCCAAGCTAGGGTTTTATCCAAAAAGAATAAGTTCCTATTATCTTGCTAAAAGCAAGAAAATCACTCAAGATATTGATGATATTCTTTTAACTGAATTAACTACCCATATTTATGAGTTATGCCAAGCAATTTCTGATAATAAGTGTTTTGAGCACAAATATACCCCTTATTGTCAAACCAATTGTCAATTCTACTCTCTATGTAAAATTTTAAGTTTAAGATGTACTGATTCTTTAAACCTTAAAATTAAAAGTAATCCTTAAACTTCAATCAACACCCTTTGACACTCCATATACCTTAGACTTCATTGTAGATATTGTACTGAACCAGTTGAAAAAACATTTAAATATGTCATATAATCATTCATTTTATCATCAAGTGCTTGTCCCTAATTCTAAGTACTTTTACATTCAAAAATTCTATGCTTATAATCTTGATACTTTGAATATATTTTAAGGAGGCCAAAATGAAAAAAACAAATGAATCTAATCCCATACAGGTTCTCTATGGTGAAAGTGAAAATTCAAAATTAAAATTTATCAAATATATGGTAGATTATTTCTTTGACAAGCAAATATTAGAGGTGAGGAATAATGAAAAGTCAACTAGAAAAAATGACTGAGATCGAAAAATATATCAAAACACAACAAAAATTAAATCACCCAAAAGATAAAAATAAGGAGAAAGAAGAAAAACCAACTCCATATGAACCAACACCAGAAGATTATGCAGCTGTCTATGCAAGAAAGTCAGGTCCTCAAGATACCTTTTCAATTCCTTCGCAACTGGAGGATTGTAAAAAGTTTATTAAAGGAAACAATCTAATCCTTTATGATTCCTATCAAGACAAAAAATCTGGTAGAAAAATGCGTTTCTATGATCGCCCAGGATTTAAAAAGCTCCTTAATGATTTGGCAGCAGGTATGTTCAAAACAGTCATTCTCACTAGAAGAGATCGTCTTTCACGTAGAGTTGATGACTTTATGCAGATTCGTAGAATTTTTCGCCATTATGATGTTCGTGTTTTTTATGTAAATGAAGGCGAACTAGTAAGCAGTCAGCATAGCTATCTGTCTAGCTTCCTTGAAAACATGCTCATAGCTATAAGCACCTTAGAACCTGAAAACATTGTAAGAAGAACTACAGATGGAAGACAATTTTTAAGAAATGATGGTATATATCAATCTAGAAATTATCCTCCCTATGGCTATAATAAAAAAGAAGGAGAAAAACATGAATTTGAAGAAATCCCTCAACAAATTGACATTGCTAAAAAAATTTTTGCATCTTTTATGATATTTCCATGTACGGACATAGACTATGATATTGCAATAAAACAGTTTGCAGATCAAATGAATACTATAGAAAATTCTGATAGAAAATTCAGCAAACAATTCATCATAGATTTCCTCCAAAGACCTGTATATGGGGGTAAAATACGGAAAATGGAAATAGATGATATAGAAGATTTTGTAGAATGGGATGAAGAAAATGAACGTTATATTCTATTAGATGAAGGCTTTAGAAAATGTACAAATATAGATGGTTTGATCTCTTGGGAAGATTGGAAAACCTGTTATCTAAAGTTTTATCAATTAAAGTATGGTATTCCTGAACCTCAGTATTTATTTAGAAATTTACTATACTGCCAAAAGTGCGATGCCCCTATTCAACTTCAAAAAGGCACCAATATTTATTCATGTACCCAAGAATGTACAAATATAGATATAGATTTACTCATCTATAAAATATTTCATCAAGTCATATTTGATTGTGACAATGCAATCATTCAAGGGATTCTTAAGAAAAAATTAGATACCTTAAATACTGAAATAAGAAATCAAAAAAATGATTTAACCATAAAGGAACAAAAGTTAAGAAAACAAATTGATCATTATGCTAAATCCATGACTGAATCTAATAGAGAGAAAATAACAGAGTTACAAAAAAAGATACAGAAAGTTAGACATAATATCAATAACCTAGGACAAGAAAAAGCACTATTTATAAATGCTATGAACAACTTACCTATACTCAAAGAACAATTAACAGACTTTAGCCTCACAGATACCATTTATTTTCAAAAAAACTGGCAAACTTATCAGGATCTTTTGATCAAATTTATTTCAAAGGTGGTGCTACAACCTAAAGGCCATGACTATACAATCAACATCCAATACATCTAATACACAAGAAAATCAAGCAATTGCATACATAAGAGTATCTACCAAAAAACAAAAAGAAAAAGGAAATTCTCCCGAAGTTCAACGAAGGTATGCAGAAGAATATGCAAAAATAAATGGTCTTGAAATCATTGAATATGTAGAAGAATCCAAATCAGCATCCAAGATTGTTGTAGATCAATGTGATTTTGATAGTAGTATTTTCAGTGGACTTAAAAACAGACCCGCTCTTTTAAAGCTTCTTGCAAATGCAAATAAAAACAATCACAGGCATCTTATCGTCAGCTCTCGTGATCGATTAGCTAGAAATATGGAAGTGTATGTAGGAATAAAATATTTTCTCCAAAAACAAAATATCCAGCTTCACTTTTCTGCTCCTGGTGAATCAATGTGTATTGCTAACGAAGCCTTTGAAACCTTTACAGAGTTAGTCTTTGCAAATGTTGCTGAACTTGAGGCAAACCTCATCTCTATACGAGTTCGTGATGGAATGGCACAACGTGTTAAAAATAATTCATGGCCTGGAGGTAGACTTCCCTATGGCTATATACTAGATGCAGATAAAAATATATCAAAATCTACTCCTAGTGAAGAACAAGATATCCAAAAGATTTTCACCCTTTTTACCCAATATGGCTATAGCTATAGAAAAATTACAGAGATTATGAATCGTGATCTGGCTGAACCCTATTGGACAAAAAATAAAATAGATAGAATTATCAACAATGAAATCTATCAAGGCAAAATCGTTTGGGGAATTACTAGTAGAAGAAACTTTATTACAGAAGATCATCGCGTCATTAATTCTCCAGCTATAAACGCTATTAAAATGATTGAGAAAAATACATGGGAACATGCTGCAAAGCTAAGATATAAAAAATCAAACCTAAAGGATACCAAGTATTATAGTACCCCCTTCCTTTTAAGGGATAAACTAATTTGTGGTAATTGCGGTGAACCTCTTGAAGCTAAGAACTATGGCAAGGACAAATACGGTAAGCAAAGAGAAGGAGTCTATCGTTGTGTATGTAGAAAAAATTATACTAATAGAAATAATAAGATGATCTTTAAAAAGCATATTATTGAAAATACATTCATGGAAGACTTCTTTTCCAAGATCAAACCAAAAGAATCAGATGCTTTGTGGAAGTATTATGCTGAAACCAAAGAAAAAATTTCAGAAGATCATAAAGAAAAACTCAAAGTCATCCAAAAATCTCTACAGGAAACTGACGACTTGATTGCTAATCTTGATAAGCTCATCACTATAGAAAAAAATAAACCTTTAAAAGAAACCTTACTGGCTCAGAAAATCTATTATGACAAACAAAGAGCAACCCTACAAAATTATAAAAAGGAGCTTGAAATACTCCCCACCCTATTCTTTGATAAACAATCGAAACTTGAAGCTGCACTTTATCAATTCTTTAATAAAAATTTTAATACACTCACCACTGAAAGAAAAAGAATGATCATTGATATGCTCATTAATAAAATTATTATATCTAAAGTAAACAATACACCAACTCTAAACATTTACATGAATACTTCAATAGATATCCTCTAGCCCCTATCATCGTAGGGGTTTTCGACAATCTTACTCTCATAAAAATTGTGGTAATCTGCCCTAATCAGTATACTGAAGACGTCAGATTACCACATTTAGAATTCAAACTTATATCTCATTTTTATTATATATTATTTTTCGTTATTATTGCCTAGGAAATCTCGAAATATATGAAAACATCCTATTTCATCTTTAAAACTTAAAGTTAAAGTTTATATTAAAGTTCCCCTTTAACTTTAGGTCAAGCCTTAATAATTAGCATAAATTTCTGCAAATCCAAATATCTTATAGTATATACCAAAACAGGCTGTAAGGGATGTGATATTGTGGCTAATAAAATTACGTTGACGGATGAAATGGAAAAATATCTAAAGAAGCTCATGGATCAAAATCCACCACTTACTATAAATAGGATACGAACCGTGTTTAACAAGGAATTTAATAAGAATTATGCACACCAAACGATTGTTAATAAAATTAGAGAAGTTTGTAAGAAAGAAGGAAAAAAAGATAATCGTGTATATGAATCTACAGAAATTGAAGAGCAGACTGATTATGTTGAAGAAGTACTCTCATCAGATCAATATAAAGTGGATTTTGATAATGATCCTAGTAAACTTATTCTTTCAAACGAAAAGAATCGTAAAAAAACTACTAGAAAGAAGCAAGTATTAGATGAAAGTATTGTAAATTATTTTTATAATTATATGACCAATTTAAATAAAAACATCAAAGCACTAGATTCTAAAATGAATAAAATCGTAAATTTCATCAATAAATTTGAAGAAGAAAATTCCCCAGAAAAGTTCAAACAATTTTCAGATGATTTCATTAGAATCTATGCAGGGGCTAGAAATAAGGACTCTGTAAATATTAATGCTGAAATCAAGCAGAGGGTTATAAAAGAGATGAAGAAGATTTATAAAATCAGGAAAAATCAATCGCTTGCTATTAATACGGCTTTGTTGGTTGCTTTGTATAATCCGCCAGATAAACCTACTCAAGATAAGAATAAAAAGTAGATAGAAGAAACATAAAAGAATTCTTCTATATGCTCTATCTTTTTAAAGCTACTTGAAAGACATTGTATAATATGGCCATTTTAATAAAATTTGTATATCCCCTTACTACAATAAAAAGCAATGAATACATTCACGATAATGCAAAAGCAACATATTGCTTAATGTTTATACAATATGTTGCTTAATGTTTATACAATATGTTGCTTTCAAATCAATCGAAATAGAAATATGCTTTTTAAAATTACATTCTATCCTTTTATTTTCAATTATCTTATGGATTTTACTCAAAGCGACACAATTAAGTTCAACCATTTCCAACACACAGCCAGAACTACTATTTCAATTCTAACGCCTTCAATAATCTATTGATCATCACAACACTCTCGGCACATGTAATATTGTCCTTTGGTGCTAAGGTTATTTTTGTCTTTCCACTTATAATCTTATTTTCCACTGCCCAGTTTATTGATGTCTTTGCATAAGATGAAATTTTATAGGCATCTTCATATACTGATAATGTCTGGTTTTTTGTTACAAGTAATGGGTCACTTTCTTTATCTTGTTCTGTTAACTTTAACACGTTATGAATCATTGTCGCCGCTTGTTCTCTCGTAATAGTCTCATTCGGTGAGAATGTTGTTGCACTTGTACCATTTACAAGCCCATAACGGTAAGCCGCATTAATATAGTTCTTTGCTGGATTATTTTCTAAATCACTAAATACATCTGTAACTTCTGGTTTCAATCCCAGCGCTTTAACCAATAATTGCGCAAATGCATCTCTTCTAATGACGTTATTTGGATGATAAGTTTTTTGTGTTTCATCATCTATAATAAACGCGTTCATCATTTCGGAAATTTCTTTTTCTGCCCAATGACCTTTAATTTTTTCATATGTAGCCTTACGCTCAATAACCGTATAAAGAGAATTGGTTACTGAATTAATTTTTGCGTAATGTTTGCCATTAATCGTTACAATCATCGTCGGTACAGGTCTTAATGTACCATCTTCTTCTATAACCACACCTGTAGTGATTAAGTTTACATCCAAGTCTTCTGGTAATGGAATCATCCTTGTAACAAAGATATTCATGTTTTTTACTTCTTTTGTTTGACCATTATAAGTAGCTTCAACTTGGAAGGATACGGGTGCTACAAGTAGCTTCACACCACTTTTTGTCTTGTTTTCAATTACTTTCAATACTGCTTTTGAAGTTTCTTTTATTTTTACTTTTAGATCAACTTTTGACGCATCAATAATTGCACCAAATAATTCATCTAACTGCTCCTTCTTAATACTTTTTGATGGCAAGATATAATTTCCACGATCACTTCTTATTTCAACAGATGCGTCTTTTTGTTGTAATACATTAAGGGATTTAAGTGAAAGACCCACTTCTACATCATTGAATTTTTCCTTAACTTCAACAATTATATTTTCCTTTTCCGAAAGAGTTTTCATTTCATTTTTCACAGTTGATTCATCTACTTTAGCAACTGCTACTAAATGTCCTTTATCATCTTTAGAAACTGTTGCTTTCACAGACACCTTGTGTTCTACTTTTTTCTCCTCAGATTGCTGCAAGCTACTTGAAGAACTCGTGCTTGATGACTTACTGTGGGATGAAGAAGATGTTCTTACACGCAATTTCTCACTCACTTCTGATGCTTGATGCGTGGATGTTTCCTTCATGCGCTGATAAAAATCATACTGGGTGGACTTTGTAAGCCCGTCAAACTTCGGACTATCTTGCCATTTACCAGATGCTATACTTTGATCTTTTAGTACACATAGGTACTCATAGTCTGCAATTGGTACTAATTCAACGTAGTACTTTGTTACCACTCTTACTTTTGGCGCTATTCCTTTTTTAACTACTGCATCTTTTTTTAGAATTACTGAATCTAAATGACCTTCAATGGATGGTACGGATGGATCACAAGAAATTTTTACTTTTATAGTATGTCCCAAATCTTCAATTGTTGAAATATATGTTTTACTTGTTGCGTCTTCTATCTTAACATCATCTCTATACCACGCATAGACTAAAGTATCCATATTTGTCTTTGCACCTGTCGCCACAAGTTCATGACCAATTTGGGGGATTCCTTTAACTTCTACAGGACCATTTAAATATATTTTTTCTCTATTGGCTACATAAGAGGTATTCAAATCTGTAACACTATCTCCTGGCAACATTTGTTTACCTTCATTAAAGTTTGTCCAAACTGTTTTATATCCGTATTTTTCAGGGGGTAAGTTGAACGTCGTTAGTGGATTTCCTGCAAAAGCACCTCGTTCAATTTTTAAAACACTGGTAGGCAAGTCAATGGATTTTAATTGATTGTCTTTAAAAGCATATGGTCCAATGGTTTCTATGCCATTACCAAAATGAAGGCTTTCTATTTTATTTTTAGAAAATGAACTATACCCAATAACCTTTAAACTATTTGGTAAATTTAGTTCAGCCAATTTGGCATTATTAAATAGATATTGTGTAATTTCTGTAATACCTTCATCGAAAGTGACTGTATGGATTGATTTCTCTATAACTGAAATACCAAAAGCATCATCTTCAATTTTCTCTATAGATCCTGATATATGAATTTTTTTCAGTGGATTGGATCTAAATGCACCATATTTGATGGTTTTGACGTTTTTTCCAATTGTTAATTCTTCAATATCATTACTCCAAAATGAAAGTTCCCCGATGGTTACAATATTGTCTGGAATGTTTAGCGATGTAAGTCTATTTGACATAAAAGTTTTATCCTTGATTTCCCTAATACTTGTTGGAATACGAACAGATTTAAGTCCTGCCTGTTCAAATGCAGCTTCCCTAAGATTTGTTACTGTATCAGGGATATAAATACTTTCCATGGCATTCCAGTAAAATGCTCTTGATTCAATTTCTTTAACTGTTACTGGGACCGTTGCACTATGAATGCCTGTTTCTTTAAAAGTATCACTTCCAATTTTTACAACAGTTGCACCTGTCGTTGGCAAAGATGAACCATAAACCCTTTCAGGAATGGTTGGGTTGTCACCCCCAAGACTAGGATCATAATCTGTAAGTGTTGCTGTCCCATCCCCATTAATGCTAAAAGTAAAGGGGCCATCTTGTTCAGCAAAGGCAACATTACTTGAAATCATTAGCAATGTTACTACTAGTACTAATATTCTTCTCAATTTGATTCCTCCTAATGCATTTTTTTATACTTTGTTTTATCTCCTTTCTCAGTATTCTTGGTTCTAAAGTCATTCATATGCACCCATAACTATAGGCTCTGAATATAAAATTCATTTTCTATTCCTAATATTACATATTACCTTATAATTGTACTAATGTGGCCTTAATCCCTTTATTTTTTTCATTTTTATACAAAAAAAGTAAAAGAGTAGGATTTTTGAATGTGTTTTTTATTTTTTTTTAGTTTTAGGTGTAGAACCAGCAACCGTGGCATAGGATTCAAAGCACATTACAAATAATGTGAATGAACTTCAGTCGGATGTATTAAAAACAATAAAATTAAATGTAACTGATATTCCATATGATACATAAAATCTTGTGAAAAATTTGTAAGGCTCTTTTCTTTAAACTTAAATATAAATCATAGTTAATCATCTCTCAATGTAAGTCAATTTTTCTTACAGTTTTGATGTTAAATCATCATCATATTCCAGCTATATGACATTATACAATTTTCTAACATTATTCAACAAATATGAATTTTATTCTATTAATAACTTCATTTCGCCTCAGCTTGTCCATCTATCTCTCATAAAAAATCAATTCATCCCATAACACACCCTAACCCTAAAGGTTGCCATTAACTCACAGACGGGTTCACCTCTGCTATTGCTATAAATGCAGGCTTTATTTTCTGATCAACTAATAAGAATCCATAGATAAGTATTAAAAATATAAGTAATATACTAATAAAAGCTTTTAAGCTACCCTTCATTTTTCTACGACGATATCTCCTATAACGCAAAAAATCACTCCCTTCTTATATAAATATGTTTCTTGGGAGTGATTTAGTTACAATTTTATACCATTACATCACAAATAATATATTCTGCATTTTAAAATCTGATTTAGACTCGCTACTACATCTTTATCTATCAATTCAAGTTTCTTTTTACTTCTTCAATTTTTTCTTTTTTTACCCCTGTTGCTTTAACAATAAATTCTATATCCATTCCCATAGCTAATAAGTTTCTCACTACTTCTTCTTTTCCTTCTTCCTTAGCACTACTTATCATATTTGCTCTTTCATGTAATGCATTCTCTCTAGCTTTGTATAACTCTACTGTTTTTGGATCACTACTTAGATATTCTAGTCTTTCTTGTGCTTTTTTGATATCTTTATCCATATCTATCAACTCCTTTAAAGTTTTTTCACATATGTCATTACTAAAAAATGTTAACCATCTTTGTAGTTTGTCTTGTTTTAAATTTTTCTCTTTCATCATTTTGAATTTAGGAACTTCTATAAAATGAATCTCAATTAAATCCGTTAGCATATAATTTTTTTCTTCATCTTCCCATAGGTGAAACTTTGAATGAAATTTCTCCAACGTTGTATATTGGAAATCTAAAATATTTATAGTTATAACTTTTGCTAAATCTTTATAGTCCTGTCCTTTATTTATTCCTTCATTGAATAATCTTCCCCAATAAAATAATGTCCTTTCACCCATATTCTTTTGATCTGTCAACTGCACCTCTATATTCAACTGCATACCCTCTGCTGTCTTTGCTCTAACATCTAGAATACCAGTTTTATCATCTATCATTTCTTTTGTTAACTCTTTATTATCTATAATTTCTAACGTTACCAACCTATCTCGGTCTTTTCTATCTAAAACTGCATTCAAAAATGCTATTAAATTATCTTTTACTTCATTTTCACCAAATAGCTTTTTAAATATGAAATCATTTAATGGTTTTAGCCTTTCCATACCATCATTCCCTTCTTACTTATATTATACAGGATTCTTTCGTCATTTTAACCTCAAATTTCACCAGCGATACATTTATTTATATCTTATAAAATGATACTCTCTGTACTTGTCCACCCATCACCCATTAAAAAAATCACTCAATCCCATAACACACCTTCACCTTAAAAGTAGCCATTAACTCACAGACGGGTTCACCTCCGCTATTGCTATAAATGCAGGTTTTATTTTCTGATCAACCAACATAAATCCATAAATAAGTACTAAAAATATAAGTAATAAGCTAATAAATGCTTTTAAGCTACCCTTCGTTTTTCTATGGCGGTATCTTCTATAACGTAAAAAATCACCCCCTTCTTATGTAAATATGATAAAGGTGGGTGATTTAGTTACAATTTTAATTTAGTTTATATCGAATGCACAGTATAAGAAAATTGTGACTTAACTAATATACCTTATATCTGATACAGCCAAACCATAATTGGCATTGTTATAATACAAAAAATAGTCGTAACTACATTTATAACACTTGCATATTCTGCATTTTTTTCATAGATTTGAGCCATTTGTGTAACTGCTGATGCAGAAGGTGTGATTGTTGCAAGCAGACTAATAAGCAAAATCATCTTTCCATCCGGTAATATATTCACCATTCCACCATATTTAAGTAGGAGTAGGATTATAATCGGACATACTATCATCTTTAGGAAAGTAATTAGGTAAATTCTCTTATATGCAAATACCTGTTTGAAACGCATATTTCCAATCAGCATTCCCGTCACAACCATGCTAGTAGGACCAATCATAACACTTACTGATTCCATGGTTTCTGTGATAATATCCGGTAGTTGGATTCTTGTAACAAATAATAAAATCCCAAGGAAAATAGTAATCATATTGATATTTAAAAGAATTTTTTTGAAATCTATTTTTCGTTCTTCGCAGAGTACCATCCTTCCATGACTCCAGAGAAGAATTATCTGTACAGATAAGAAAGCACTGGAATAAATAACCCATTCCTTTCCCAAGACAGAAGTTACAATTGGGATAATCAGATTTCCGGAATTTGAATACATAATGGATGCTTTTTCAACTGCATCCAAGTGGAATATCCTTTCAAGTACCTTTGCTAAAATTATCAGTACAACATGAATCAATACTGCTGCCACCAAAGCAAGAACCAAGCCATTCCGGATGCTTTGTGTATATTCGACTTGAAAAGCATTGATAATTACACAGGGCATTATTAGATAAATCACAACCATTGAAAGGCTTTTGCTCTCCTCTACTTTCATTAAACGCGTTTTTACCAATACGAATCCCATAGCCATAATAAAAAAAAACTTGCCAATCTGTTTCATTAATAATAAACTAATCACAATTCTACCTCCATAATTTAAGAAAAATAGTTATACTTTACATACAACCATTCACAATGAACTCTAATTTTACCCTAAAGAAAGCCTGTCTATAAACAGCAACAATTAAAAATTAATTATACCACTAAATTCCATTAAATTGCTACTTTTTGAGATAAACTCCCGCACTATTATTAGTGCTGATTTCTTCAATTATCTTATTGTATAGAGTTGGTTTCATAATATTCTACTATTGTGTAATATGTATTTTATCTTTTTTATAAGCTGTTGATATTACAGATAACACATCTATACCATTATACCAAATTTTATTATTTCTCAATTGTATTTTTGGCTCTTCAAGACATATAACTATCACGCTTGTCCACCTATGCCTCATAAAAAAACACTCCACTTTTAATCAATCCCATAACATACCCGCACCTTAAAGGTTGCCATTAACTCACAGACGGGTTCACCTCTGCTATTGCTATAAATGGAGGTTTTATTTTCTGATCAACTAGTAAAAATCCATATATAAGTACTAAAAACATAAGTACGATGCTAATAAATGCTTTCAAGCCACCTTTCGTTTTTCTACGACCGTATCTCCTATAACGCAAAAAATCACCCCCTAGTACACTAATGATAGATTTGATTTTTTGCACTATAAAAACACTATTGTTAAGTAGATTTGCTTTCTTTAATGACTAAGCGTAAAGTCGGAAATGCTGATAAAATTCCACTTTTGAGATATTTTCCTATAAACCTTCTTATGTCAAATTTCGCTGGGGTTTATATTCCCCTGAAGGGTTAATATAACCCCTAGCTAACTCCCATACACCGAAAACCTATACTCACTAATGCATCAACGATAAGTAGTACGGTGCTTTCAATCCCTCCTCACGATCAATTAATTACCTTAGAAGATAATGTAGTTTATTGAATCATACCTTAGTGTGTTAAATAAAAACGCATAAGAAAAACGACAAAAGTCATTTGTCATTTGAGTTAATTATGTTTTTAAGCATTCAATTTTTCGATAATCACATTTATTAAGACACATAATTGCAATTTTGCACTCATCATTTACAACTAAACTCGGATTCAGCAAAACTGTTGTTAAATGATTTTCCTTTAACGTTCCTACAGTTCCCAATACATGACTGTTTTTTCTATTTCTTCCAAATACATACATCTTAAAATTGAATAAACACGCCCTGTTTTGTACAATTCGGGGCGTGTTGGGAACTGACATGATATGAGATGAAGTTTTAGTTAATATACTAATAGTTCATAATGACCTTACTCATTCTATGTTACTTGATTATTCTTTCATTTAATCTGAAACAATCTATTTGTAATTTGTCTGATCAAGCCAGTGTATTATTCTAGTAGCCAGTTCGGTGAATTGATCCTCCTGTAAAAAGTGTGCTGCATCTGTAACAGTAATATGTGGTTGTCCTGTAGCGCCAGAAAAGTTTGTCTGGAATAGCTTGTCATATCCTTGATCAGCAAGGAATGGATCTTTATCACTAAAAAGTGTTAGAACTGGTTTATCCCACTTCTTAAGCTTTTGCCAATCAGAATACACCGCATCCAAGTCTGAAGCAACAATGTCTGCCATTTTTCGAGGGCCCGCATAATACTCTTCACTTGGGAATGGTGCATCGTATGCATCCATCTCTGCCTTTGAAAGGTTCTTAGTCGTTAATAGTTGAATAAGTTTACCAATCTCTAGCTTTGGCGAGTGTGAAAGATATGCCACCCAATTTCCATAATTAATTTTCTGAGCAAACTGCTCCACTGTAGGCTTTCCGCTCATAGTCTTAAGCAGTTTCATCATTCTAGGCATAATCCATTTTTGTGGCCCTTTCACTTCTGCAAGAGCTGTATTTGCAACAACTAGACGATCCAACCAATCCGGATTATTGGCCAGAACTCTTAATCCGATCATACCGCCCCAATCCTGCATGAAAGCAGCAGCATGTTTCACGCCGAGTTTTTGAACGAATGTAGACATCCACTTTACATGTGCTGCATACGTATGCGCTTCGGAATCCACTGGCTTGTCTGATTTTCCAAAGCCAATCAAATCTGGCGCTATAACACGATACCCCTCTTCAACAAGAATTGGTATCATGTGGCGATATAGATAACTCCAGGTAGGCTGACCGTGTAAAAGAAAGATTGTTTTATTATTTTTATCACCTTCATCAAGATAGTGCATTTTTACGCCACCTAAATCCATATAGTTTGCTTTAAATGGATAGTCTTTCAGGTTTGCAAAAGCACTTTCTGGTGTAGTGAGTATCTTATTGATCATGTTGTCCTCCTTATACTCATACAATTCTTTAGAATTTAATTTCCTCTACCACGTGCCCCATTCCGCCGTGAAGTGATGCTACACCATCGTAAATACAGAACAGTTCAAATCTTGGATTGCCAGGTGTTTGGTAAACTGTAGCTAGTAGAGGCTCAATTTCAAACATCTCGTTTTTAAGCTCTTGGTTGTCAGAAAATTGTACTTTGCCTCTCAGTCTTACCCACTGCATGTTATCACCCATAACAGCGAATGCTGCTGTCGGATTTTCTTTTAGTTCTTTGTAGACTTCTTTGTCGTTGGCAGTACCAAATATGAATTTACCATCCTTTTCACATAGAAAATGGAATGGTCTCATAACAACCTGACCATCTTTAATTGTTGCGAATTGACCTACTTTGTTATTGTTTAAATATTCTACCACTTTACTCATTGTGAACCTCCTATTTATTCATACTGTTTTGCTTACACTATTGACGAGTTATATTTTTTTACTTGTTACCAAACACTTCTGCTGCAGTTTTCTTACCTACACCCAGAGCGTTCAATGGTAACTCGGTTATCATTACTGCGTTGCCGTACTCAGGTGTTCCAGTAATATCCATAGACACTTCCACAAGTCGACTAATAAGTTCTTTCTTTTGCTCTTCTGGTGCGCCAGTGACTTCACTTGTCACTTGAGTCATACGACGTATCATCTCGCTTTTTTGTTCCTTCGTTAAAGGCGTTGTTTGTACATTGATTATTGGCATCGCTATCCTCCTTAATAAGCTGAATATGTCATTAAGCATTCTTGATGCATCTGATACCATTTGGACCATTACATTGGAAGCAAGTTGTACATCTTGATGGTTTGCCGTTCTTAAATCTTCCAACCAGATCAATATCAGCAATAAAAGGTCGACTGAATGATACCGCTTCGATACTATTAGAGTTAAGAAGTTCAACAGCTGCATTTTCCGTGCGAATTCCTCCAACTGCAATTAGTGAGATATCAACTTCATTCGCCAGCTCAATAAACTGATCTTTGAAGTACGGTTCTCCACCATTAAACTCTGATGTCAGTGGAATCTCACCAAAATTGCCAACCGTCATTTCTATTGCGTTGTATCCTGATGCAGCTAGATGCTTTGTAATTTCTTTTCCTTCTTTATAATCAAGTCCTACTACATCATCTTTCATAAGATCATCAATAGACAACTTGATAAACACAGGGAAGTCGATTCCACATTTCTCTGCTATTGCTTTTCTGATTTCCACAATGAATCTTGATCTATTTTCAACGGTTCCACCATATTCATCTTGGCGTTTATTGTAGTATGGAGAAATAAACTTGTTGAGAAGGAAACCGAATGATGCTTGAATCTGAACACCATCGAATTGAGCCTGTTTTGCTCTATACGAAGCATCAGCAAATCGTGCAACAATGTTTGTAATATCTTCTTTTGTCATTTCTTTCGCTGTAATTTGCGAAAATCTATCCTGTATACGTGAAGGACCTTGCGGCTCGTAGTCTGGTTGAGCAAATATAAACGTTCCGCCGTGTAGCAATTGTGAAACAATTTTACCACCTGCTTCATGGACTGAATCGGTGATCTGTCGTAGAGAATCAATACAGACATCTTCATTGATTCTCATTGAGCTTGGAAACACTTTTTCTTCAGTTACTTCAAGACCGCTCGTAATGATAAGACCAACCTCTTGCCGAGCCAGTTCCTTGTAAAGGTTAATGCTGTCTGATGTAACAGCTCCATCAGGCGATAAGCCTTCGTGTGTTGCTGATCGTACAAAACGATTTCTAACCTCAATGCCACCTAATAAGGTCTTTTCATATAATGATTTCATTTGAATACCTCCTTGGTTATTCATTAACAAGTTTTAACAACTCGTTTTGATGCTTAAGGCAATCTGCTGATGTGCCTCAATGTTTACAAGTAAATTGTACTGCGATGCACCGTTAGCAACAAGTACTATAATTTTTCGTATATAGTACGTTAAAAAAGAGTATTGTTGAAATTAGTAGTATTGCTCATTTGAAAAAGTTTCATTTTTTTGACTCTATACTTTTTATGCCGATGATTATGCAAGTGTTAAATTAAGTTGATATCATAATGACAAAAAAATAGTCAGCCTTTCAGTAAAGGCTGACTATTTCTTACTTAATCATCGTATGTTCTATTCAGAACCATCTTCTTCAAATGTTTGGCGTAAAAGCTCGTTGTATTTCTTCCCCCACTTCTCCATTGCTTGTGTAACAGGTAAAAACTCACGACCAATATGAGTAAGAGAATATTCCACTCTTGGTGGAACCTCCTTGTACACCTCTCGATGCACTAGACCATCATTCTCAAGTTCTCTTAACTTCTGAGTCAAATACCCTTGTCGAATATTTGGTAATGCTCTGTGAAGCTCTCCAAATCTCATCGTTTTTTGTGATAAGAAATGAATTATTGCAAATTTCCACTTACCTTGCATCACAACATTTGCTACACCAACATTGCATTTAATCTCTAGCAAGTCTCTATTCAACCTGTTCAACTCCTTTATTTTAAACATTACTACGGTTTTTAATAGTATAACATAAGATTTGTAGTACTATTAAATATGTGTCATATAATAATAATTTAGCTGAAATTAAGTTCAATGTCAATAAACGTTTTATGTCTCGCTTTGAGAGCCGCATAGTAAATCATAGTTAGAACATCTGAGTAATCCATTACTGCAATAGTTACACTCACCTAGAAAAATTTTTCTCATAACTTTAATATTCCCGACATTAATTTCTAATGATTACAGTTATATTTCATCACAATAAATTACCATATATAAACATTAAAATAAAAAAGATCCATTTAAAATTGACTCTTCTTAAAAACCGATTCCTTTTTAACAACCATCACACCTATTTCTTCAACTTTAGCAATGAGCAGCACTCCACATGTGTGGAGTATTGAAAAATACTATCTCGTAATTTCATCTCTAGATATTTTGGTTCTCCAAGTATACGCTTCACCACACAACATTCTAAATGCTTGTCCACCCATCCCTCATAAAAAATCAACTAATTCCATAACACACCCTAATCTTAAAAGTAGCCATTGACTCACAAACAGGTTCACCTCTGCTATTGCTATAAATGCAGGTTTTATTTTCTGGTCCACTAACATAAATCCATAAATAAGTACTAAAAAAATAAGTAATATGCTAATAAATGCTTTTAAGCTACCTTTTGTCTTTCTATGGTGGTATCTTCTATAACGCAAAAAATCACCCCCTTCTTATATAAATATGTTCCTTGGTGGTGATTTAGTTACAATTTTAATTTAGTTTATCTCCGATGCGCAATATAAGAATATTGCGAAACATATTATAAGGTTGCAACATATATACGAGAACTATCTCCCCATGGATGATAACCTGTACCAATATACTTAAATCCATACTTTTCATAGTATCCGATATGGTCTGTACATAGGTATAAGTGAGAAAACCCTGCTACTTTTGCATCTATCTTTGCCTGTTCTAACAGAAAAAAACCGTAAGTGTTTCTTCTGTATTCTTCTTCAATGTATAAAGCACACACCCAAGGATATAAATCCATACGGCTAATAAAATCATTGGTAATAAGACCTGCACAACCAATTATTTTACCATCGTCCATCAACAGATACCATTGTGGCAATGGACTAGAGGTAGTAATGCAATTAGTTATACAGTCATCATAAACTTTCATACTATTTGGAGATGCCCATTTACTTTGAAAATATTTAATTGCTATCTCTTTATATTCAGGATATTTTTTTACAGATATGATTTCCACTTCTTTCACACCTTTCCGTTATGAGAACATTCCTTACTTCGTAATATTTTACTATTGTGTAGTATATTTTGTATTTTTTATAATTGTATACCAATTTTCAACATTTATTAAATATATTTTCTGATTATTCAACACATATAAATATCTTCCGTATTTCATTGATAACTTCTTTTTCCTTATGCTTGTCCACCCATCTCTTATAAAAAAATCAGTCAATCTCATAACACACCCTCACCTTAAAAATAGCCATTAACTCACAGACCGGTTCACCTCCGCTATTACTATAAAAGCAAGCTTTATTTTTTGATCAACTAATAAGAATCCATAAATAAGTACTAAAAATATAAGTAATATACTAATAAGAGCTTTCAAGCTACCTTTTGTTTTTCTACAGTGGTATCTCCTATAACGCAAAAAATTACCCCCTTCTTATATAAGTATGATAAAGGTAGGTGATTTAGTTACAAATTTAATTTAGTTTAATTCAATACATAATATAATAAAATTATCCATTACTTTTTATCTGATTTTTTATCAAATTCATTTAGTTTCAATTCAATTTCTTGAAGATGTAATTTTAACATATCAATTTTATCTTCAATTCTCTTTATGTCTTTAGGTATCCTAAAGGCAACTCTATAGATTAGATATACTATCCCCATTATTATTAATAATGTTTCTGCCATCAAACTCACCCTCTTTTAAATAATTTGTTTCGCCATTTTGTACTGTTACGAACAAGTCCATCACTCATATTCCCTATATTATACAATATATTTCCTAAGATATAAAATATCAAAAATAGTAGCCTCAGTTATAATTGAAAAGCTACTATTTTTATAATTATTTAATCAAGCTGTTTACATTTCATTCAAAACATTATCAACTCCGATAAACTTCTGAATTCAACCTTTTGCTACTTTCATTCCTTTTATTTCTTAATAGGAATCCAAATTTCACATCTGTAGTTGGGTGAGGTCATATCTCCTGCAGGAAATACTTCAATGCCTGGTGCGCATTCATGCTGATATCCTGTAGACGGCATCCACTCTGTATATATCCTTCTAAGAAGATCATGTAAAGCTTCAGGCACTGGTCCAATTGATTCAAATGCAGCCCAGGTTGTTGCCGGTATAGTTGTTGAAACATATCCTTTTGGAAGTTTATCCTTTATTTCTTCAACTGCTATCATATAATTAAATTCATCTTTATATTTATCGAAATCCTTAGATATACCTAAAACCCCAAGCTTACCTGCTTTTGAAGAAATCCAATCATATGAACCATCTTCCATGCAATCATACCAGAATTTTGGCACTTGATTAAAATTTTCTTCATTTAACATAGATATTCTCGTTTGTTTGCCTACTACTTTAAAACTTCCTTTATCAAAAATCTTATAATTCATATTTTTATCTCCTTTTATTGAAATGTGAAAGGATAGTTTAGGATATGCCTTGAGATTTACTCCCGGCTCGCGCGATGCCGAAGGGCTTATTCCATGCATTTTTCTAAAAGCTTTTGTGAATGCTTCAGGCGTTTCATAACCGTACTTATAAGCTACATTAATAATTTTTTCACCAGATATAATATCCTGTGTAGCGAGTGTAAGTCTCCTTCTGCGTATATATTCACCTATTGTAACACCAGTTATCATATGGTACATACGCTGAAAGTGAAACGTAGATGATAATGCAATTTTTGCCACCTTCTCAATTTCAATCTTTTTAGTTATGTTAGCCTCTATATATTCTACTGCATTATTCATTGCATTAAGCCAATTCATAAAGCCACTCCTTTCTGTTTCTATATTAAATATTTTCTACTTCTTTGTCCTGTCTTTAAATGCTATCTGTTGACAGGTTTGAATTATAAGTTTTTCAATAGAGTAAAAGTATATGATTCACAATATTCTACTATTATCTAATATGTATTTTATCTTTTTATAAAATTTTGGTATTACAGATAATATATCTATAACATTAGACCAAATTTTATCATTTTTCAATAATATTTTTGATTCTTTAATACATGTAGATATCATCCTTCTTCTATAATATCTTCTTTTTACCTATGCTTGTCCATACATCCCTTATAAAAAAATCAACCAATCCCATAACACACCCTAATCCTAAAAGTAGCCATTAACTCACAGACGGGTTTACCTCTGCTATTGCTATAAATCCAGATTTTATTTTCTGATCAATTAATAAAAATCTATATATAAGTGCTAAAAACATAAGTAATATGCTTATAAATACCGTTAAGCTTCTCTTCGTTTTTCTACTCCGGTATCTCCTATAACGCAAAAATCACCCCCTTCTTATATAAATATATTCCTTAGGGGTGATTTAGTGATTATTTATGACAAACTGTAAATTATGTATTGCAATCATCTGGAATATCTATTACTAAAACATATTTTCTATTTGTACTGAGAAATAATTTTAAAAATTCTTTTTCTATTATCCAAGTATTGAATCCGATGGTTTCCTGTATCAGAAACATATATATTTCCTTTATAATCTACTGCTATTGAGGAAGGTTTGTTAAATTCGCCATTTTTAATTCCTTTCACACCCCATTTGCCTATAAACTTTCCATTTGCATCAAACATTTGAATACGATTATTGCCCGAGTCAACTACGTAAATATACCCCTGTTGATCTATCTCTATTCCTGAAGGATTTTCAAACTGTCCATCAGCAGTACCTTCATATCCTCCCCATTCTGTTATAAATTTTCCATTGCCATCAAATTTCTGTATGCAACTATTATCAGCATCCACTACATAAATATATCCTTCATTATCTATTGCTATTCCTTCTGCATTTTTAAAACAACCATTATCAATTCCTCTTCTTCCCCATTTACATATAAATCTTCCATCTTTGTAAAACTTCTGAACACGATCATTTCCTGAATCTACTACATAAATATACCCTTCTTTATCAATAGCAATATCAGATGGCCAGTCAAACTCACTATCACCAGTTCCTTCTCTTCCCCATCTTATAATTACATTTCCATTCACATCAAATTTCTGAATCCGATTATTCTGCCCATCTGCTATATAAATATAGCCTTCCTGATCCACTGCTATTCCTTCTGGAAAACCAAATTCTCCACCACAATTACCGTTCTTTCCCCATTTCATTATGAAGTTTCCATTCTCATCAAATTTTTGAACACGATTATTATAAGTATCTGTTACATAAATATATCCATCTTTATCTACAACTACTCCATGGGGATAAGCGAATTCTCCATCATTATCTCCCATACTCCCCCACTTCGATATAAGGTTTCCTTTTTTATCAAACTTTTGAACACAACATCTTGATGAATCAAATGTGTAAATATTCTCTTTTTTATCTACCACTATTTGACCTATATTTTTAAACTCTTCGTTATCAGTTCCTTTATTTACTATTTTTTTTAATAATTTCATATTTTCATCTAATTTCATTAGAGAACCATTATATCTGTCAGCTAAATAAATACATTTTTCATTATCTACCGCTATTATTGATTTATCGTTTATCACTTGTATATCTTCAAATTTCCATTGTGCTGCCACGTTCCAATTAGTATCATACTTTTTTATTCCATATAAACCTACAGTATAAATATGATCATATTTATCTATGTACATTTTATATATATGATCCTCGTAATGATTAGGTTTTTTAGCCTCCCTTTTCATTATAAATTTTCCTTCATTATCAAACTTCTGTACACATTTGTTATAACAATCAACTGCATAAATATAGCCTTCTTCATCTACTAAAATTCCTGCAAGTTCATTTTTTCTATCTTTATATTCGACACAGTCCCATTTTAATAACAGATTTCCTTGTTTATTATATTTCCGTATACAATATTCATCTGGATCAGTAATATATACATTTTCAAATCTATCTACAGCAATTTCGTAAATCTCTGAATAACTCAATTCTTTTTTCTCTTCCATTATCCATTGAACTAATAAGTTTCCTTCTCCATCAAATTTTTGTACTCTGTTTTTTTCAGTATCAGCTACATATATATTTCCATACTGATCTATCGCTATTCTACATCTTTCACTAAAATACCAAGATTTTTTTGGAAAATTTTGTACAAATCGATTGTCTTCTTCAGCAAATACTATTGCAGGAATTAATAATACTGCAATAGCAATTACTATCATCAATGTAGATTTAACACTTTTCTTATAAGTCATTTTTATCCCCCTCGTAATTCATCATTAATTTAACGCATAAATCACCTTCTATCATTTTAACATTTTATAGATATTATGGATATATTTATATATTAATTTAAATCAAACATGTCATCTCGCGATTTTATTTTTTCATTATTTTCCATTTTATATACTTGTCCATCTATCCCTCATAAAAAAATCAATCTCATAACACACCTTAATCCTAAAAGTAGCCATTAACTTACAGACGGCTTCACCTCTGTTATTGCTATAAATGCAGGTTTTATTTTCTGATCAACTAATAAGAATGTATAAATAAGTATTAAAAATATAAGTAATAAGCTGATAACTATTTTTAAGCTACCTTTCGTTTTTCTACGGCAGTATTTTCTATAACGCAAAAAATCACCCCCTTCTTATATAAATAAGATAAAGGTGAGTGATTTAGTTACAATTTAAATTTGATTTTCATTCTTATAAAATACATTCTGTTATTTAAGCACATTAAAATTCCATTCTGTATTAACACTGATTGCATAGATACTGGTCTTCTGTCAAGAAAACGGACAAGTTAAATTCGCACAATCCTGTGTAGTCATTTAACTTGCAAAAGTCTCTTCATAATCATAAGGAGATTTCATATCACAGTACTTATGAATCCTCGTTGTGTTATAAAATGTCTCTA
>JAOARP010000053.1 GCA_025210525.1 Marinisporobacter sp. | reverse complement strand
TTCCACTCTTTAAATCATCCGAAGAATCAATAAAGAGCTTCACGCTCGACTTGCATGTGTTAGGCACGCCGCCAGCGTTCATCCTGAGCCAGGATCAAACTCTCATATAAAAGATTTTGAATTGAACGTTTGGACTTTTATGTCCATATTTCTGGCTTGATTTCTTACACTGTATAGTTTTCAAAGATCAATCTTTAAAAATCACTCTTGCGAGCTGACTTTTATATCTTATAACATTTCAATCATTTTGTCAAGTACTTTTATTTCTTATTTTTTTCTTTCATACGTGACAAAATATACTATATCACAACACCCACTGCTTGTCAATATATTTTAAAAATTTTTTTCTGAAAACTCTCGTTTTTTGAGAACAGTAAATACTATAGCATATATGGTATGTATCGTCAATACAATTATTCGTTGTAAATTATTCCATCTCTATTTCATAGGTTCATAAGGATCTTCTTCATAATCGAATTCATATTTCTTCATGGTTGATTTATTTGTAAAAGTATTTTTCTTTTGTATATTCTTTAATCGATCATAATCATCCTCTTCATAATCAAAATCTCTTTTATAAAAGTTTCCTTTATTTTTTTTCATACTATTTACCTCCTAAAACTTATCATAAAAATATTATTCCCTATTCTTCTATAAAAAGCAAGTTTTATCTCTTATGAATCTATAACTATAGCAAAACAAAGTACTATTTATAATTATATGTTATCATATTATCATAAACAGTATTTCATTTAATAAAAGGGGTGGATCTTGTGGAAAAAGGATATATTCATGTTTATACGGGTAACGGAAAAGGAAAAACCACGGCAGCACTAGGTCTTACTTTAAGAGCATTAGGTGCCGAAAAAGAAGTATTTATTGCTCAGTTTGTAAAGTCTATGGAGTATAGTGAAATAAAAGCATTAAAAAACTTAGATCATGTTCATGTATCTCTTTATGGTCATGGCTGCTTTGTCACAAAAGAACCTGCTAAAGAAGATATATTAGCAGCACGGGAAGGGCTAGAAAAAGTAAGAGATATCTTAAAAAGTCAAAAATACGATTTAGTTATTTTAGATGAGATTACTATTGCTATATTTTTCAAACTCCTTTCTACCCAAGATGTCTTATCTTTACTAGATGACAAGCCTGATGCTACAGAGTTAGTAGTTACAGGAAGGTATTGCCCAGAAGAGATTATCGCAAAAGCTGATTTAGTGACAGAAATGAAGGAAATCAAGCATTACTATACACAAGGGGTTTTAAGCCGAAAAGGAATTGATAAATAAATTTAATGATCAAAAGCACATGGATTTTAATTTTCCATGTGCTTTTTTCTATGTCATCTTTAATATATTTCCAACAAATTGTTTAATATATTGATCAGGCACAGCCATATTTAGATTCTGCCCCTCTAAACCTGATGTTGTAATTCCTACTAATTTTCCATACATATTCATCAAGGCACCCCCTGAGCTTCCTGGAGAAATAGGAGCTGTTATTTGAACCATTTTTATATAATCAAATTCTCTAAATCCTGATACGATTCCATCTGAAATCGTATTAAATAACCCTAAAGGACTGCCTATAGCTACAATTTTCTGACCTCTCACCAAATCCAAATCCTTTTCATTCAGGTGGATAGGCTTTGTTTTCCTATCTACTTTTATGAGTGCTAAATCATAATCCGTATGATATTTGATGATATTATGTACCATATATTCATTTTTATCATTTTCAAAAACTACACCAAATAATACGCCTCTATGCACTACATGAAAATTCGTTACAATAAATCCATCTTTACTGATAACAACTCCTGAACCTCTACCGATTAATTGCTGCTTTTCATCATATACATTGATCATCACTACTGATTCTGCTAATTTTGCAATTTCTTCATAACTTTTTTCCCTTGAATTTTTTACATTTGCTTGATCTTTATTTATTTTTCTCTCAAAGTTTATAGACTTATGTGCCTCTTTCTTAGACGTTTCTACTTTGGGTCGATCATTTATTTTCTCTCTATTATAATCTACTGAAAATGGTATGATCGTAGAATGTAATTTCCTACCCATTACAAGATTTGAGTAATTGCTTATTTGAGGAATTAATAGATCTATATCTTCTTTAGGATTAATATAAAGTACATCACACCCCAATTTAGATAATAATATCAAAAAATATAATTCATGTTCTTTCATTTCTCCATAAAATATAACTTTGTGAAAAATATCTGTATTACATATATCTTTAAAAATCTGCTTTAGATATTGATTCATCCAAAATAATAATTTTATTCCAAAATTTTTTCTAATAGTTTTGCTTTTACCCTTATTATTCCTATCATATAAATCCAATATTTCTTTAAAAGCCAACTTCTTTGTCCATTCTAAACATTCATTTTTTATTTCATATCCCATATTCAAGTTAGATAGTTTATAGAGTTTTCCATCTGTTTGCTTTTCAAAATCGAGATAATCATCCATCATCCTCTTCATTTTTTCTACTTCTTCTATATTTAAAGCTTTTTCTAAGCCTTCTGTAAATAAAATATAATTTGCTTCATTATCTTTTAAATGTTTATCCAATTCTTTTAAGTCATGTATATATTCATTCTCATTATTATTCATTCCTATACATCTGCAAAAAAGAACTGATTTTTTAAGACTTCCCTTTAAAGTTTTACTTCTTTTGGTATTAAAAATACATTTCATATCTTCAAGGGGTATTTGGGTTTCCATTATGTTCGTTTTTAAAGACTTTGCTTTTATAATCATTTTATTTCACTCCAAAAAATTTTTATATTTCCATTTTATCATTTTTGAGCTTTGCTTACATAACAGATTAACGCACATTCATCTATATACTTTTTAATACACTACTGCCTTTACAAGATCAAGCATAATAAAGAAACCAAACACCTATTCTTAAAACATAAGTATTTGGTCTTTACAAAAGAGAACTTTTTATATTTTAAATTTATGAAAAATCACAGAAAGAGCATCCTACTTATCATCTTAAACCTTCTGGGGTTTTCAGCCATACCTTATAGCCTAATTTTATCAATATGCTCTTTTAATAATTTAGCACTCTGTAAGTTATCGTTTGTACTCTCTTGAATCTGTATCAAATTTCCAACTATATGAGATGTTTTTACTGCTACATTTTCAACACCACTTGCTCCTTCATTAGTTGTTTTAGAAACTTCATCTATAGCAACAGATATATTTTCAATAGAATTTTTTAGTCCTTCAGAAGTGTTAGTAAAATCTACCATAATCTTATTAAAAAATTCTGCATCCTTACTGTATTGTTGACTCACTTCAATAAATGTTTCATAATCCTTCATTACATCTTCATCCATAAACTGAAGTATTTTTCGAGAGCTATCCATCAGATTTCCTACAGATGCATTTACAACCTCTACTACATTTTGAATATCTATAATGGTTTCCGAAGACTCTTGTGCTAAATTCCTTATTTCATCTGCTACTACTGCAAAGCCTCGTCCTGCTTCTCCAGCTCTTGCTGCCTCTATCGCTGCATTTAAGGCTAATAAATTCGTTTTATTCGTAATATCTAAAATGCTTTCTGCAAGTAGATTGATTTTTTCTACCGTCTTTGCTTGTTCTATAGCAGTATCTAAATCCCCTTTTATTTCTGTATATATATTCTCTGATTTCTGGGATGAAATAATTGCTTGTTTTTCTACTTTATTTGCATTTGTACGAATCTCTTCTAATGACCTTGCACTATCTCTAGCTTTTTTAGCAATAATACCTACTGCATGATTGATTTCTTGTGTTGATGCATTTATTTCTTCTATTGTAGCTGCTGTTTCTTCTGATCCTGCTGATAATTCTTCTGTAGTAGCAGAGGTAGCATTCGCTTCACCCTTTAACTCTCCTGTTAATTTACCTACCTTATTTGCGTTGAATGTAATATTACTAGAAGTTTCAATCAACTCATTTGCAAAGCCTCTTAATGCTTCTCTTAATACTGCCATAGATTTAACAATGGTTCCTGTTTCATCTTCATATTTATATAGTATTTCAAAATTTTTATCATAGACTAAATCAAAGTTCGCAGTCTTATTAATTAATTCTGTAACTTTTATAATAGGCTTAGAAATTGATTTTCCTATGTATAAAGAAATAATGATAAATAAAATAATGATAAAAAACAATGTTTGTGCTATAGTAATTCTTAAATCTCCTATAGGCTTAAGTATTTCTTTTATAGGTGGTCCCACAGCTATGACCCATCCATTTTTCAAATGTGCATAACCAATCACCTTATCTTTTCCCCTAAATTTAAACTTTATAAATCCTGAATCCTTTTTATTGATTTCATCAGCTATAAACTTAAATTTACCATTTTCTATATTTTCCAAATTATCCTTTGATGTAAAAGAAGGATGCACTAAATAATCTAGATTATCATTGTATAAAAAAGCATATCCACTATCATATACTTTCATATTTTTTACTATTTCTTCTATCTTATCAAATGCCATATCTATACCAACTACACCAATAAAAATATCCCCCTCATATATTGCCACTGTATATGGAACAGTTTTCGTATCCATATCACCCCATACGTAAGGATCTCCCCATCTTGTATTTTTCTCTTTTGCAAGTTCATAAAACCATGCAAATTGTTTATTACTAGGATCATACTCTTCTAATTTCAGTTGGTTTTTCCTTTTAAATTTTCCATCTCCTTTTGAATCTTCATACCAAACATCAGCTGCTTTTCCTGTAAGATTAGGATTCAAATAAAAATACCCTCCAAGAATTTGTACTCCTTTTATATTCTCTAAACATTCTTTTATATTCGGTGCTATAAAACTTTCCAAATATCTTTCCATATATTCTGGATTGCTCTTCATTTGATCTATATCCATATTCCCTTTTATGACAGCAGCTAATATATTTGTAGTATTTTCTACATTTGTTAACGTTTGACTAAATTCTGTTGCATAATCTTTAGCCATATACTCTAATTTATCAAATGCCTCTTTTTCTAAATATTTCTTACTTTGAAACATACTTATACTTCCGATTAATATTGCAGTAAAAAAAGAGCACACGATTATAGCGCTTGTTATCTTGATACTAATTTTTTTCAAAGCTTAGCTCTCCCTTCTTATAAATGAAAATCATTATCAATACGTGATATTATATCATAGTTCATTCTATTTTGCATAATCATTTACACCTCATTCGAAATTTGTTTATTTTTATTTTATATATTTCATTGACTGTATAGAATTAACATTATATAATCTAATTGATATAGATTTTCAATTTCATTTAGGTCAGGTAGGTGATTTTATGCATTCATCCAATCAACAACCACCCTTTGAATTAGGCGGAATTCAGCAAACTATGTTTTTACCTTTATGGGGTCGTTTTATGGAGAGTCAAAAAAGCGATCCTCTATTGTACGATGCAAAAGCTATCGAAATCATCAATCAACTAGATTATGATTTCTCTACGTTAGGGGAAAAACTAGGGGAGTATAATGCTATCTCTTGGGTTGTTCGAGCCAAAACTATGGATATGGTTGTAGAAAATTTTATTCAAAAGCATCCAAATGGTACTATCGTAAATATTGGTGCTGGTTTAGACACTACTTTTGAAAGAATAGATAATGGAAAAATTATGTGGTATGATCTTGATCTTCCTGATTCTATTGCATTCAGAAAAAAGTTCATCTCAGAAACAAACCGTAGAAAATATATTTCAAAATCTGTATTCGATTATAGTTGGTTTAATGATATAACTCCTATACAGGATAATGTACTTTTTCTTGCAGCTGGTGTATTAATGTTTTTTGAAGTAGAAGAATTACGCCAATTATTTTGTCAGCTTTCATCAGAATTTCCTAATGGAGAATTCTTCTTTGATACTTTATCTAGAGAAGGATTAAAATATGCAAATGATATGATGCGTAACGCGGGTATGAAGGAGCACTTACTATCATGGGGAGTAGATTCAGCCAATGAAATTGCTAAGTGGGATAATAAAATTAAGGTTATAGATGAGTTTCCATACTATAAACATACGCCTAGAAAAACTTCATGGAATCCTACAATAATTTCAACAATGGATTTATGTGATGAAAATAAAGGAGCAAATTTTTATCACATAAAATTTATATAAAATTTAATTGATTAAACATTGTCCCTCACTTATCACAAAAAATCAGTATTATATTTTCAATATCTTTGGCATTTAACTAACACAACATGTAAAATTAATCTATTTTTATTGTTTACAAAAAATAATGAATAGTGTATATTATAATTAATCGATAACGATATTCATTATCAATATTGATTTTATACGTAGATCTGTTGAAAAGGTCCTGTATATCTTGTTAAATTACAACTCAATCTACGTTTATAAAATCTCTTAGGCTGGTCCCCTAAGAGGCAAAAAACACCTTTACATTAAAGGTGTTTTTTGCTTTCTCTATCCCTAAGATTTAACTATACCCTATGTGTATTCTATTTTTCATATTTTCCCGTTTTCCTTGCACCAATACATTATCAGCAATTGTAAATATTTCATCCATTAAGGGCACTGTTTCTGGATAAGAGGCAACACCTATTGTTACTGTAACATCAATACCTAGCTCTTTAATAATTTCAAGTTGTCTCACTTTTTCCCTAAAATCTTCTAATATTACCATAGCTTCATCTAATTTCATAATCAAAATGATTATAAACTCATCTCCTCCATACCTGATTACATCGCCTTTATATTTTTTTACAGTATTGATTGCTAAATTACTAACTTCTACTAATACTTCATCTCCCTTTTCGTGTCCAAATGAATCGTTTACTTTTTTAAAATTATCTAAATCAAATACAGCAAGGGTATAATACTTCTTATTCATATTTATATCTAGCATAAGTTTTCCCAAATAATTTCTATTGTAACACTCTGTCAAGGTATCCTTATTAGTCACTTCATTAATTTTTTCAAACACTCTAGCATTTACAGTAATAATACTGATCTGAATAGATAATATTTCAAAAAAATCTATCGTACTCTGATTAAAAAAATCGTTATCTTTATGTTCTACAACAATAATTCCTGTTCGCTTTTTCAATCTGAAATCTTCTAAAGGTGCTATTAATATAGAATGTACATTTTTTCCTTTGCAAAAATTTATTTTATTATGACTCACATCAAATACTGATGTTTGTTTTATCTTTAATAAAAATTCTGGTAATTCTTCTCCTTCACTTACTTTATATTCATTCCCACTATAAACACTTCTAGAATAACTTGTATATCCTAAATCTTCTTTTAGCCATATTGTACAAGTATCTACTCCCATAATCCCCATAATAATATCTGTAATTTTCTGCATTGCATTTTTAAAAGAATCCAGAGTTCCAGATACTTTTATAGCTTGACTTAAAATCCAAATCATCCCTCTACTTTTTTGAAGTTCTTTACTTAGTTTATTATTTTCTTTCTTCAGTTTTTTATTTTGAAATGCAATCTGTACCTCTAAACTATTACCGTCCTTAGTATTTTGATTTATTTTATTACTAACTCCATCCATAGTTTATTCCTCCAAAACCATATCCGCCTATTCCGCTGTCCTCTTTGCAGCATCCACTTTTACTTTTTTTCGACAGACTTCTCTTTTTTTCGTATATATTCTATATTATACTATATTTGTAAATCAAATTGCATGTATCTTTAGATGTTTTTGAATATATATAAAACCATGTAATTTCAGACTTTTTCCGAAATCACATGGTTTTTATTGAGCCTATAGAAATTTTCAATACTATCCAATCTTGAGAAATTTATAATTAAAAATTAGATATATAATGACCATCCATCTATTTTCTAACTTTAAAAATCTCAAAATACCCTTTTATTTCTTTTTCTATCTCTTCTAATTTTTCCATAACATAAGGATGTAGTTTATTTTCTCCTACTAATACAGTCTCTCCATCTCTAAAATTTTGTATAGAGTACCTTTTACTCCCCTTTAAATATTTTGCAATCTCTAAAATATCCTCTTTAGTAAGCAGTTCTTTGCATATAGTCGTTCTAAACTCATAATCTATGTCTGAATTTCTTAAAAGTTCAATACTTTCCTTTATAGCTTCCATCTTTACTTTTGTCCCTGTAACAATTTCATACTTATGAAAAGGAGCTTTTATATCCATAGCCACATAGTCTACTATTTTTTCATCTATAAGTTTTTTCACCATTTGTGGATTTGTTCCATTTGTGTCTAGCTTTACTAAATACCCTGTATCTTTTACTCTTTTAGCAAAATCATATAAACCTTCATGTAAAGTTGGTTCTCCCCCAGAAATACATACAGCATCTACAAATTTTTTTCTCTTTTTTAAAAAAGAAAATATCTCATCATGATCAATGCTTCGCCCCTCGCCTTTCACTAAATGATAATTATGGCAATACTTACAGAGCATATTGCAGTTCGAACAAAAATAAACAATGCTAATCTTATCAGGATAATCAATAAAAGATGCTTTTTCTTGTCCTATAATATTCATACTCCCCACCTCTTGATCCATAAATTTAGGCAAGGTTTTTCACCTTGCCTTTAAAGTTGCTTCATTAATTTTTAACCAATCTTTATATCTATTTTATTTTGTTTATGTTCTAAACTTTTTACATGGGAAAATTCTTTTCTATCTTTAAATTCTTCTTGTTTTCCTTTATTCCATGCTTGAACAGGTCTGTGGAATCCTACTACTCTTGTCCAGACTTCTGCTTCCTTCCCACAATGAGGACACTTAAAATATTCTCCTGATAGATATCCATGTTCTCCACAAATAGAGAAGGTTGGGGTAATAGTAATATAAGGAATACTACTATTTTCCATGACTCTTTTCAATAATAGTTTACAAGTCTCTATACTATCAATTTCCTCCCCTAAGAATCCATGAAGTACAGTTCCTCCCGTATATAGGGTTTGTAGCTTTTCTTGAAGTTCAATGGCTTCAAAAATATCTTCTGTATATCCTACTGGAAGCTGTGTTGAATTTGTATAGTATGGTTCATCTTTTCCTTGTGTAAAGATATTTTGATACAGCTTTTTATCAAGTCTTGCAAATCGATAGCTCGCCCCTTCTGCTGGAGCTGCTTCAAGGTTCCATAGACTTCCTGTTTCTTCTTGGAATATTTGAATGACTCTATTCATAAATTCCATAATCTCAACAGCAAATTCATTTCCTTCTTCTGTTGTAATATCTTCTCCTAATAGATTTACACAAGCTTCATTCATACCATTTAACCCAATTGTTGAGAAATGGTTCTTAAAGTATTCTCCTGTCCCATCCTTAACTCCCTGAAGATAGTATCTTGAATAAGGGTACAGTCCTGCATCCATATATTTTTCTAAAACAATTCTCTTACTTTCACAGATCTCCTTTGCAATCTCCATTAAAGCTCTTACTCTGCGTTTGAATTCTTCTATAGAATTTGCAGTATATCCGATTCTAGCCATATTTAATGTAACTACATTAATAGATCCTGTTAATGGGTTTGCACCAAATAATCCTCCCCCACGCCTTCTAAGTTCTCTATTGTCGAGTCTCAAGCGACAACACATACTTCTTACATCCTCAGGAGATAAATCTGAATTTAAGAAATTTGCAAAATACGGCGTTCCAAACTTTCTTGTCATTTCCATAATGGCTTCCACAGGTTCAGAATTCCAAGGAAAATCCGGTGTGATGTTTACTGTAGGAATTGGGAAGCTAAATGCTCTTCCTGCTCCATCCCCTTCCATCATTACTTCACAAAATGCCATATTGAATATATCCATTTCCTTTTGAAATTCTTTATAAGTTTTATCCATTCTTTCCCCACCAATAACTACTGGCTGATTTTTAAGTAATGGATGGGGTGTAATGTCTAATGTAACGTTTGTAAATGGTGTTTGAAACCCTACCCTTGTAGGTACATTTAGATTAAATACAAATCGCTGAATTGCCTTTTTTACTTGATCATATGTAAGGTTATCGTAATAAATAAAAGGCGCTAAATACGTATCCAGACTAGATACAGCTTGTGCCCCTGCTGATTCACCTTGAAGCGTATAAAGTAAATTTACAAGCTGTCCAAGAGCTGACTCTAAATGTCTTGGTGGTTTTGATTCAATCTTTCCTTTTGCTCCTCTAAAACCACTTCTTAAAAAAGCTTCCAAATCCCACCCACAGCAATAAGGAGCCAAAAGACCTAAATCGTGAATATGTAAATCCCCTCTGATGTGGGCTTCTCTCAATTCTTTTCTATAGATTTTATTGAGCCAATATTTTTTTGTAATACTTTCTACAATATGATTGTTAAGACCCTGAAGACTAAATCCCATATTGGCATTTTCATTTACTCGCCAATCCTCTAGATTTACATATTCTTCAATCATTCTTTCTGCATCCATAAATAGATTCTTTACTTCTCGAATTTCTTCATGTCTCTTCCTATAAATAATAAAAGCCTTTGCTGTTTTAGCATGGCCTTCCTCAATTAGTACCTTTTCTACAACATCTTGAACATCTTCTACAGATGGTATACTTGCCCCATATGTTTCATGTATAATTTCAACGACCATCTTTGCAAGTTTCGTAGCTACCATTTCGTCTTTTCCACCTACAGATTTTGCTGAAGCAAAGATAGCTGATTTAATTTTAGAACTATCGAAATCAACGATTTCACCGTTTCTCTTTTGAACCTTTGTTACTGACATGATACCCCTCCTATTGTGGTGTCTTTGAAAACATGCACTATATATTGTATATTATGCATCATTGTCCACCTTTATGACAATAATGCTATGAGACTAATTCTTATAAAAAACAACCTATTTTAATATAAATTCTCTGTGATTCTCGTACCTTCTTAGTTTTATATTTTATTGAAGTCTCTCCACAAAATCCTTTAACTAATCCATAAACTTTAAATATTTATCAATTATTTCCTAATCTTTTATGAAAATATAAAAGGATATGCTTTTGCATATCCTTACTTTGTAAATATATAAGGTTCCTTACTCCATTTCTCAAGTAGGTCTTTTTCTTCTTCTTTTATATATCCCATTTCTATGGCTATAGGAAGAAGTACCGAATAGCTTGTCAATGTTTCATATGGAATTTTTTCTTTATTAAAAACATCATCTACTTTAGAAAATCCATAAGTAAATATTGCTACAACGCCTAATACCTCTGCGCCTATATCCTGTAGCGCCTTTACAGCCTTCATAGAACTACCACCCGTTGATAATAAATCCTCGATTACTACTACCTTTTGACCACTCTTTACAATTCCTTCGATTTGATTCCCTTTTCCATGTTCTTTTGCAGAGCTTCTCACATATGCCATAGGTAAATTCATCTTCTGTGCAGTCCATGCAGCATGAGGAATACCAGCGGTTGCTGTTCCTACTAAAACCTCTGCATCTGCATATTTTTCTAAAATTAAATCATTAAATCCTTCTGCAATCAAATCTCTTACTTTTGGATAACTCATAGTTAAACGATTATCACAATAAATAGGAGATTTTATTCCTGATGCCCAAGTAAATAAATCCTCTGGACTCTTTATAGTTACTGCTTGGATTTCTAAAAGCTTTCTAGCAAGTTCTTTATTAATATTCATTTTTTTCGTCCTCCCTTGTTAGCCTCTCTGGACTATTTTTAAAGGTTTTTTTACCCTAATAATTTTATCACGCTATCTTTTTATTGTCAATCTGACTTATATCTAAACATATTCATGAGAAAATTTAATATTTATTCTTTCCTTGCTAGACAATAAACTTATCCTATTTTTATGCACTTCTTATCCATTCAATATATTTCCACAAGCCTATACTTTTGAAATGATTCAAAAAAATAAATTATCTATTTTCTATATTTAACAACATGTATTAACCTCTCCACAAATACAAGGAGCAGATGCAAAACAATCTTCAGTGCAAAAAAAACACCTAATTATATATCTATCTCCCTTTGGAACACAGATACAGTATTCTCCACTTCTATTGGTGATACCCGTAAAAACCTTACAGTCTGATTTGCTGGTTGCAAATACAATAGCATCTGACACTGGACATCCATCGAATTCACACAAAACCCTACCTTGAATAAAACAACAATCAATTTTCTTTTTATTTATACAACAATCAGGACCTTTTATAAATTCACAGTGAGAAGGCTTTTTCTTAACTTTACAAAAAGGTTTGCAAGTAAAACAATCATTGTCTGAACATTTTATATAAGAGGTTCTCCACTTAGAACTATTTTCAATAACAATTTTAGTGTAATAGAGTTGTTGTGCCATAGACATCCCCCTCCTTAAAGTATGATTTTTTCACACTATAATACTATATAGTATGACTTCTTATAAAATTTGTTACAAACTCCCTAATATATCTAATTTATTTCAAAACCTCAATCCTTCCTCTTACATCATTACTTTTTTAGCAAAAACCTGTAACACTTATATAAATATAAGCATAATACAATATCATATAGGAGCTTTTAATTTACATAAAGTAAAAAACCCAGAAAGGAGGATATTCTTATGAAATGTATTGCTCAAAAATCTCCTAACCCTGTAGAAGTATCCTGTTCAAATACATGTGATTGTCCGTCCTTTGTAACGGCTCCTGATTGTTTTATAAGTTTAAAAAAAGTAACCTGTTGTTTTATTAGAGGTCTAGTTCAATGTAATGGTAATGCAGTAGAAGGTGCTATTGTTTTTGCAGAAAACAAAATAAATGGTGTTTTTTCTAGCATTACAAATAGAAAGGGAGAATACTATATCTGTGTTCCAGAACCTGCTAGAGGAATTGCTGAATCCTATAAAATCACTTGCTTTTGCTGTCCAGATTGTTGTGAAGATGTTAGTTGCAACTGTGGGTGTAATAGATAATTTCATTTATTAAAAATATAAAAGGAGGTTAAAAAATGTCTCATTCCTTACCACAAAACAAGTCCACTAGCATATCCATTTTAAGAAATCTATCAAAAGAAGAAATCCCTGATAATTTACAAGAGTTAAAGATATTAAGAGCTAGTCAAATAATAAACGGAACCTTAATAAAAGTTAACCCAAAAAAAGTCATAGTCACTCAACCTGGAGAACACATATACGTAAATCTAGAAACTAGCTCTAAAAAATGAAAAATAGTTTACCTATATTTGAACAAGTTGTAGCAAACGAACCTATAATGAATAGAATCAATTAGAAAAAAGGAGGAGAATTTATGTCTAATGGTTGCCTAAGAGAACAACCTCCATCACCAGATTTCCTAAAGGGTTGGAGAATAAAGCTAACAACCCCACCAGCATCTGCAACAGAATCTGATCATTTTATATATGAAATCGTACGTGAACCCCGTGATGCTCAAGGTAAATTTCCAAACTCACAACAAATGAGTAATATTCTTATCTGTCTTTGCTCAACTGAAGAAGAGGTCACAGCTTTACTAGATACAGCTAATTCTTCTTATACAGTTTTTTTTGAAGATAGTTCGAGTACAGTGTCTACTGATGTTGTAGTCAACAAAAATCTGAATCCTAATGCAAACCCTGCAGCTTGTATAGGTATAAAATTTGATAATATACCATCAGGTCCTGATAATAATGAACAAAACAAACTTGTGCTGGATCTTAGATTAACGAAATCAGTACTAATCGGTTCAGTTAGAATAGGATTTAAAGCTGGGAACAGTAGCGATATATGGATGAATGTATGTGGTCCTCTTTGTCAAGTTCCAACTCCATCACGTGGAATCTTATTATAAGATTGATTTTGTAACATTTTAAAATAATAGGACGTACTATAAAGTAAGAATCTTAAGAACTTTTTTTAATACACCTTTGAAAGGAAGATGCTTATGGGTTGTATTGCTCAAAGATGTGATTGCACTACAGCAACATGTCCAGTCCCAGAACCAGGTCAGTGTATGCCCTTTGTAGATGCTGATGGCATATGTGCAATAACAGTAAAAGAAGTTAAATGTTGTTTTATTAGAGGTGAAGTAACATGTAATGGTCAAGCAATAGGAGGAGCTATCGTTTTTGCAACAAATTCTTCAAATCAATCCTTTGCTGGTCTCACCAATACAGAAGGGAAATACTGCATCTGTGTTCCATCTCCAGAATCAGCTCCTGTAGAATATGATATCACTTGCCACTGCTGTCCTGATTGCTGTTTCCCTGCTGACTGTATATGTTGTCAATAAAATAATTCTTGAAAAAGTAGGAAATTCATTTTTCCTGCTTTTTATTACATATTTTTTCATTTTCTAAAAAAGGAGGACCTCTGATGAAAAATTTAAAGTTTAAATTCCACAATCTAATAAAAAACAAGAGAAATCACCCTAAAAAATGGACCCTATTGATTTATGCTAATGGAAACAATGATTTAGCACCAGAAATCTTCCAAAACTTTAAAAAAATTAAGAATGAATTTATTTCTAATGATATAAACGTTATCATCCAATTGGCCATAGCTCCTCATCAATTAGTAAAAACCTTACGGTCTAAAGTTTCATTTCAATCTTCTAAATATGAGGGAACTAAGAGATATATCATTCATAATGAAGAAGTTTCATTGATTGATGATTTAAAAAATATAAATATGGCAGATCCTGCAACCCTTTCTGATTTTATTCAATGGGGCATTAAAAATTATCCTTCTGATCATATTATGGTCATTTTATCTGGACATGGAGCAGGTTTTGCTGGAGCTATGAATGACTATACCCATAACCTTCCATATATCATGAGCATAAAAGGGATGATTAACGCTATTTCTATGTGTCAAAAAAACACTTCTAAGAAAGTTGATTGTTTGGTATTAGATACCTGCTATATGAATCTTGTGGAGGTTTGGCATGAATTTGCATGTACTTATAATCAGCCAGTAAAATATATCATAGGGCCTTTAAAAAATATTCCCCTTGAGGGTTTGCCCTGTCATTTAATCATTAGGTACTTACAAGAAAAAAAAGACCATGAATTAAAAGTCAAAGATACTTTAACTAATATTGTAAAAAAAGTAAATAAAAACTGCAGTATATTTCACAATATAATTGCAGTAAACCTTGAAAAAGAGCCTTTTATTCAATTAAAAAAGAAAATAGATAAGATAGCTGATTTCATTATTGAGAACAATATAAACCTTATAGACCTGTTAGCTGATTGGTACCACTACAAACCAGGCTATCCACTTATCAGTCTCTTGGGTATGGCAGATACCATCTCTAGTAAATTTCCAAAAACATACCCAAAGGAATTAAATATAAGAAAAACATTAGAATCCATTGTCATCTATCCTCCATTATCCCAATTGTCCAAAAATCAAAATCTAGGTCCAAGTCTTTATTTACCAGAAGATCTTCAACAATATGTACTTCTAAAACATCATTACAATCCTTTATTATTCGCCCATGATAACAAGTGGCTGCAAATACTTAATGGTAATAAAACAAGAGCAAAAAATAATGCTTATAAAAACATATCAATAGATACTTCTTTATCATCCCCTATACCGATGCCTATTGGAAGTGTGATATGTGTAATATTAGAGCAAAATCCATGCTTTACTGAAAAGCAGGCTTGGCAGATTGTTAAGAACTTAGGATGGTATTGAATTCATGGTTCAAACAGATCTATTTGGCAATGAAATCAATCGTTTTTCCATTGAAAGTACTAATGCTAGAGTTATAGATTTATCATTTGATTCTATTACCTCTGCTCCCATATGTGTACTATGGTCTAACGAAAAACCTTCTAGTGGTAGCAGCAACTATATTCGAGCTTGGGAAATACGCTATCCACAACCTACCTATCGAGGAGTCCCTTTAACTTAAAATAAAAACCATTACGGCCATGAAACAGTTCATAACCATAATGGTTTTTTGTTTTAACTTATCTTTCTTCCCTCGAATAAGAAAGTCCTAGTCCTGCTGGTGCTGCTATATTTCTATTTCCAGCTTTAGCAGATATAAAGATCAATACACCTACTGTAAATAGATATGGCATCATTTTCATAAAGAATGGAGATATAGTAAATCCTAAGGTTTGAGCACGATAACCTAAAATATCTAATCCTCCAAATATATAAGAACCTATAAGGGCCCTTGTTGGATTCCACAAAGCAAAAATTACTAAGGATACAGCAATCCATCCTCTTCCTGCTGTCATATTCTCAAGCCATGCAGGTGCGTAAGCAAGAGATAAATAAGCACCACCAGCTCCAGCAAAAACGCCTCCAATAAATACATGTAGATACTGGATTTTACTTACAGATATCCCCACAGCATCTGCTGCTGCAGGATTTTCTCCAACAGCTTTTAGTTTTAATCCCATATTGGTTTTATATAAATAAATTCCTACAACAGCAACCATTATATAGCTAAGATATACAAGTAAATCCTGTTCAAAAAATATAGGTCCTACAAAAGGAATCTTTGAAAGCATAGGAATTCCTATTTTCTCAAATTTTACAGGTGCAGGTATCCCAATCATACTTTTTCCAATAAAACTACTGAGCCCCGTTCCAAAGATGGTAAGGGCTAAACCACTTACAACTTGGCTTGATTTTAATGTGATAGTTAAAAATCCATGGATTAATGAAAAAAGTCCTGCTGCTAACATTGCAGCTATAAATCCCATCCAAGGATTGTTCGTGGCAACGGCTACTTTAAAACCACATACAGCTCCTATGAGCATCATTCCTTCAACACCTAAATTCAAATTTCCAGATTTCTCACAGATAATTTCTCCTAAAGCTGCATAAAGAATAGGCGTTCCAGCAATAACTGCTGCTGATAATGTACTAATCACAATAGCTTGGTTCATTGATCTTTGCCTCCTTTTTAGAGAAAAATCTCTTATCTAAGCTTACACGATACTGAGTAAAAAATTCTCCACCTAATACACAAAATAATATAAGTCCCTGAAGCATCAAAGCAATAGACGCTGGTAAACCACTAGTTTGTACTGCATATCCGCCTACAACTAATCCCCCAAATAAGAAGGATACAAAAACAGCCGCAATAGGATTTAATCTTGCTAACCAAGCAATAATAATAGCACTATAACCATATCCTGGTGAAAAATTAGATTGAAGTCTATGAATAATTCCTGATACTTCTGTCATTCCTGCAATTCCTGCAATTCCACCACTCACTAATAAAGATAATATAATATTTCTTGCTACATTCATCCCTGCATATTTTGCTGCTGTGCTATTTTCTCCTGCAACTCTTAATTCATATCCCCATACAGTTTTATTTAAAACAACATAGAGAATAAAAGCCATAAGTAATGCAATCACAATCCCCATATGAACGCGAGTATTTCCAAAGGTCGGTAAAAATGCAGCATCGCTAAATTCCTTTGTAATAGGAAAATTAAACCCATCTGGATCTTTCCAAGGTCCAAAAACAAGATAATCTACTGATAAAATCCCCACATAATTTAGCATCAAGGTAGTGATAGTCTCATTCGTTCCCCAAAATGCTCTAGCAATAGCAGGAACAATCGCCCAAATAGCGCCTCCTAAAAACCCTCCTATAATCATCATAGGAATCAATGCAAGCGCTGGTAAATGTCCAAAATTTAATGCAATACCACTTGCAACAATGCCCCCTGCATAAATTTGTCCCTCTGCACCAATATTCCAAAGCTTCATGCGAAAAGCAACCGATACGGCTAAAGTAGCAATCAAAAGAGGAATTGCCTTCACAATGGTTTCATTGATCCCATAAGTAGAACCAAATGCCCCATCCACCATAGTAAGATAAGTTTGTATAGGGGAATGTCCAGAAAACATTAGAAATATTGCCCCTATGATCAAAGCTATAGCAATACTTCCTGTCCTTATACCAGCTAAAGCATAGGGACTACTTATACTTCTTTTATCTACTTTTAATAACTTTGTCATCTTTCTCTCCTCCTAACCTACTTGCCCACTAAGCATCATCATACCAATCTCATCCATAGTGGTCTCCTCTGGTTTTACAATGCCTGTAACTCTTCCGCCTTCTAATACAACAATTCTGTCTGATAATCTTAAAATATGCTCTAAATCTTCAGAGATAAATAAAACAGCACAGCCTTGATCTCTTTGCTTAAGTAACAAATCATACACAGCTTCTGTTGTGGCAATATCTAGTCCCCTAACAGGATAAGCTGCAATTAAGACTTTAGGGTCTTCTAATATTTCTCTTCCTAATAAGATCTTTTGAAGATTCCCTCCAGATAAACTACTAATCGGCGCATCTATATCTGCAATCTTTATATCAAATCGATCAACTATCTTTCTTGCCTCTTCCCTTATTTTTTTCTTTTGAATAAAAAATCCTTTTCTTCTTTTTTCTTTTCTATAATCTTTTAAAATAAGATTGTCTGTAAGATCCATACTTCCTACAAGTCCTGTACCGATGCGGTCTTCTGGCACAAAACTCAGTCCCATATCGATAATTTGGCGAACAGTTTTTCCACCCACCCCTTCACCATCTATTTTGATAGCTCCATTTTCCATCTTTCTAAGACCTGCAATTCCTTCCGCTAATTCCTTTTGTCCATTTCCAGAAATACCTGCAATCCCTACAATTTCTCCCTTTCTCACCTGGAAGGATATATTTTTTAATGCTGTAATTCCCTTGTCATTATGGATCGTTACATTTTCTATAGCTAACCCAATTTCTTTTCCTTCTTTTCTATCTTTTATCTTTTTTTCAGATACTGGCTTTCCAACCATCATTTCTGTTAATTCTTTTTCATCTACTTGACTCTTTAATACAGTTCCTACCCTTACCCCTTTTCGCAGTACTGTGATACGATCTGCAAGATCCATAACTTCCCTCATTTTGTGGGTAATAATAATAATACCACATCCATTAGCTGCCATTTTTCTTAATATATCAAATAATTCCTTTATTTCCTGAGGAGTTAAAACAGCAGTAGGCTCATCTAAGATCAATATATCTGCTCCTCTATACAAGGCTTTTAATATTTCTATTCTTTGCTTTTCTCCAACAGACATATGATAAACATAGTCACTTGGGTCAATAGACAAACCATACTTTTCTGAAAAATCTCTTATATCTTTTTCTATTTTTTTCTTATTTAAAAATAACCCCTTTTTATAACCTAAAATAATATTTTCACTGGCAGTTAAATTCTCTACTAGCTTAAAATGCTGATGAATCATTCCTACGCCATTTGAAATAGCATCTCTTGGGGAAGTAAGAATGACTTTTTTTCCATGAAGCATCATTTCTCCTGCATCTTGTTTGTAAACACCTGCTAAGATATTCATCAAGGTAGATTTTCCAGCACCATTTTCTCCTAGTAATGCGTGAATTTCTCCTGATTTCAATGAAAAATCCACATCTTGATTTACCCAGTTTTCTCCGAATCTTTTACCGATACCAGCCATAGCTACCAATAAATTGTCATTCATATTGAACCTCCCTATTCTAGAAATCAAAGCCTGTTACAACAACTACTTATAACAACTTTTTTCTTATACCTAGTTGTTCTAACAGACTTAGGTATAAATATTGGCACACAAAACTAACGCTGTGTGCCAATACAGAACTTACTTACCTATAGTTCCTTCTACTCCTTCAACGAACCAATCCATTGAAAGTAACTCTTCATCTGTTAATTTTTTTCCTTCTTCAACCTTTACATTTCCATCTTGGTCTTTGATTGTTCCTGTAAATACATCCCAATCTGTTTCCATTAATTTCTTTTTATCTTCTTCTACCATCGCTTTTGTTTCATCATCTACTAACTTAGTCATAGGAGCTAAATCTACAGCACCATCCTTAAGTCCACCCCAATACTTTTCAGACTTCCATGTACCTTCTTTTATAGCTTTTACAGTACTTACATAGTATGGTCCCCAATTCCAAACTGGAGAAGTTAAATAAGCCTCTGGTGCAAATTGACTCATATCTGTATTGTATCCAATAGAAAATGCATTTTGCTCTTGAGCTGCCTGCTGTGGTCCTGGTGTATCTTGATGTTGTGTAATCACATCAGCACCTGCATCTAGTAAACTCTTTGCAGCTTCTTTTTCTTTTGCTGGATCATACCATGTATTTGTCCAAACTACTTTTACAGTTGCCTCTGGATTAACACTCTTTACTCCTAATGTAAACGCATTAATTCCTCTTATTACTTCTGGAATAGGAAAAGCTGCTACATAACCTATTTGGTTAGATTTTGTTTTCTTCGCTGCTACAACACCAGATAAATATCTAGGTTGATACATTCTTCCAAAATAAGTAGCTACATTCTCAGCCGTTTTATATCCTGAACAATGTAAGAAAGTAACATCTGGATATTTTTTTGCTACATTCATCACTGAATCCATATATCCAAAGCTTGTTGCAAAAATAATCTTATTTCCTTTTTCAGCAAGCTCTGTTAATACTCTCTCTGAGTCAGAACCCTCTGGTACTGATTCTATAAAAGTCGTTTCTACCTCTGGCATGTTCTCTACTAAATATTTTCTTCCTTCATCATGAGCATAAGACCATCCAGCATCTCCTACAGGTCCTACATAAACAAATGCAATTTTTAGTTTCTCATCTCCTTCTTTTGCTTCATCTGCTGTAGTCTTTTGGCCACATCCTGTAAAAATCATGACAAAAGACATTACTAAAGCTACAAATAACAATAATTTTTTTCTCATATTCCCTCTCCTTTTTCATTTGTTTTATATTATTTTTTAAATATAATTCCTTCTTTTGCACTCATTTTCTCAATAATTGCTAAGGACTCTATCTTAAAGCCTTCCTTACGAAGCTTTTCTCCACCCTTCTGAAAGCCCTTCTCAATAACAATCCCTGTACCTACTAGAGTTGCTCCACCATCATTGATGATTTCATTTAATGCAACCAGAGCATTTCCAGAAGCAAGAAAATCATCAATAATGAGGATCTTATCTTGCTCATCTATAAACCTTTTCGCAATCTGTATCGTATTGGTAACTCCTTTCGTAAAAGATACAACCTGACTACTATAAACATTTTCATCCATAGTGACAGACTTTGTTTTCTTTGCAAATACCAAAGGAACATCTAAATAAGCTGCAGCCGCCATAGCTGGTGCAATTCCTGATACCTCAATGGTAATCACCTTGGTAATTCCTTCATTTTTGAATCTCTCTGCAAATACCTTTCCTATTTCTAACATCAATTTAGCATCAATTTGATGATTTAAAAAAGAATCTACTTTTAAAATGGTTTCTGAAAGAACTTCGCCTTCTGCTTTGATTTTTTCTTGTAAAAGTTTCATTTTTTCCCTCCATGTAAAAAACACCCAATCTCTACAGTTTCAACCATGGTGAAAACTGCAAAAACAGGGTGTTTCTCTATATACCGAAAAACACTAATGTTCGTGCTATCATAAACAATTTTCACTCATAGGCCTATAATTTACGGTTATAGGGTAGAGACTTCCGAGCCATATTCTCAGGATTATACGAGTTTTTTATTCAATTGATTAAATTCATTTTATACATTTCTATTTCCCTTGTCAATAGTTTCATGTTTTTTGTAGAAATACAATTTCTTAATAAAACCCTTTTTTGTCCCCTATCTTTATCTAATCTGATGTATCATCTGCTTCTCAAACCATAGTATAACCCTAATTTCACAAAAAAAGAAGACAATCTTATAAATTTAAGATTGCCTTCTCAACCGATTATATTTTTTCAAAAATTTGTATAAATCTCATTTCTATTTTAAAGCATCTTCTGAATATTTATTAGCTGCATTCCATAATAAATATTCTTCTACACCATTTTCTTCTAACGCTCTAATTTGATCCTTCACCTGTTTTGGTCCATATTTAATATATCCCTTTACCCAGCTAGCTGTAAAATCTTGAATCCATGGTCTTATCCTTGCAGGCGTCTCAATATTTTTATTTCTTGAAATAGAATCCTTTACCCCTTGGTATACCGTCTCATATGGATAAGCATCTGGAACAGATAAATTATACGTTCCATTTGCATAGTGACTTGGATACATCATAGGAGATACATAATCTGTTACATTACTTACAGCTTCCCAATATTGACCAAGTCCCATATCATCAGCAACAGAACCTACTAATCCAAATATATCTGCACTTATATAAACTTCCTCTTTTGAAAGCTCTCTATAAGCTTGTTGTAGGAAATGTTGTATGGTTTGAGGCTTACTATGGTCTTCACTAACATTTCTATAATCTAGCACTTTATCAAGCTTATTTCCATTAGATGCAGGGAAACGAACATAGTCAAATTGGATTTCATTAAAGCCTAATCTTGCAGCTTCTTTTGCTACTTCTATATCATAGCTCCAAAGCTCACGATCATGAGGAGACGCCCATCTTAGCTTATCTCTACTTACAAAGGTTTTTCCTGTTCTTTTGTCAAGAATAGCTCTATCAGGATGCTGCTTTGTATAGGTAGGATCTTTAAAGGTAACGATTCTTGCAATAGCATAAATACCATTATCTTTTAAAATTTGCATTCTTTCTTGGAATTTTTCAATATTTATTCTTGCTCTATCATTAGCCTCTGGAGAATATTTAGCTGCTGCATCTGTTGGGAACAGCATAATACCATCATCATCCTTTACATCTATAACAAATGCATTAATTTCTGTCTCCTTAGCAAGCTTTAAAAGCCTTTCAAATCCTTTTCCTATAAAAGAATGCTCTGTCATGTAAACCCCTTTTACCTTCACCCTTGGATTGTTTTTATATTCATCCACTTTCTGTTGAGGGGAGAAATCTAGTATCCTTAGAGATTCACTTAACAATTCTGTCCGATCCTTTACTGTATACTCAGATTTAATCCATCCGTTCTTTTGCCCTTCCATTGTATCAAAGGAAATTCTATACCAAACATCACCATTCTCCGTTTTTTGTTCTTCAACAACTTCAACGCCAGTTCCCTTCATGAAACTATCTACAATAGCCGAATCCTTTGTAGCCTCTTGACGTACATTTAATTTACTGGCACTAATATACACAACATTTTTCTGTTCTTCTTTTTTATTTTCTTCTGATGCAGTTTCCTCACTACCTGTATTTTGATTCTCCTCATAAACTTCTTTCGTAGTGGTTTCATCTGCCTTTGAGGCTGGTGCCTGGCATCCACTAAGCATCATGGTGCTTCCCATCGTTAGCGCAATCACTGCTGCGACTAAAGTCTTTTTATTTTTGTTCATTAAGACACCTCTCTCTTATGTTTTACTCTATTATACCATGATGTGACAAAAAACTTATATGTTTATTCCCATGAAAATTTTACTATTCTTCCTTTATCTTAAATCGTGCAATAGAGTTTTTGAGCTTTTGAGATATATTGTGTAACTCTTCTGAATTTTTTTCTACTTTTTTTACAATCTCTTCTTGTTCTAAAGTTGCATTTCCTATATCTTCTATAGAAAATTCTATTTTCTCTGTAGAATTAGATATTGTCATCATAGAATCTTTTGCCGAAGCTGTAGCTTTTGCTTGTTCTTTAATCATTTGATCTAAACCTTTAGACACTTCTACGAAGTTGTGAAGATTTAATAAAATATCATCTAAATTAGCTTGGGTATCTTTTATATTTTCTAGTTGAGCAGTAGTTTCTTTAACATCTGTATCCATAGACGCAAGAGTTTCATTAGATTCTACATTAATATCATTGATTAATTTTTCTATTTTGTCTACGGTCTCTGATGATTGCTCTGCAAGTTTTCTGATCTCATCAGCTACAACTGCAAAACCTTTTCCTAGTTCCCCTGCACGAGCAGCTTCTATACTGGCATTGAGGGCTAATAAATTTGTCTGTTTAGAAATATTCCTAATAAGACCTAAGGTGCTTTCTATTTGTTCAGCTCTTTGTTCAAGCCTTTGAATGGCACCTACTGCAAATTCAACTAATTTGATTACTTTATCTAATTGATTAATAGATGCTTCTATAATTTGTTTCGTACTTTCAACAGCTTTTACACTTTGAATCGTCTTCTTAACATTTTCCTGTGATGCTAAATTTATTTCCTCAGTAAAGCTAGCAACTTCTTCAAAATTTCCATATACACTATGGATATTTGCTCCTTCAATAGAAATATTTTGTTGAACAGCTTTTACTTGTTCAATAATGTGATTAGATTTAGAAACTAAATCTTTATTAACAATAGTCAATTCACCTGATATTTCCTCTAAATTTTCTGTATCTACATTCACATCTATGAGTATTTTTCGAAGTCCTTGTAAAGCCCCATCTATTTCTTTTACTAAATTGCCTATTTCATCTTCAATATTCACTTCAATTTTATTGGTCAAATCTCCTTGTGCTAATGCTCTTGAAGTCTTTAATCCTAACTCTATAGATTTAAAGAGTATTTTACTTAGACCTGCTGAAATGGAAATAATCAGTAAAATACCTACCATTAGTGCACCCATATTTAACAAGAAATTTTTTTGTAATTCCTTCGTAAGAATGTCTGCTGGATAAGCAATCCCTACAGTCCATTTACTTGACTCTATCCCATGATAAAATACATAGTAATCCTTATTTTTATATTTTATTTGTTGATAGCCTTCTTCATTTTTTTCTATATTCTCAACCAACTTATTAAATGGATCATCTTCATCATGAATATTCTTTTTTAATGTATATTCTTTATTTGGATGATAAATATAAGTACCTTTGTTAGATACTAAAAAAGAAAATCCGCCTTCTTTTAACTCAATCTTTTCCATAATACTTTCTATTTTCTTTAAGTGAAAATCCATTCCTGCTACCCCAATATATTCATCTTCCCCATTTTTAAGTTTTTTTACTCCAGAAATCAAAGTTCTTCCCGTAGCTTCTTCAAGATAAGGTTCTGTCCAATCAAAATTTCCCGAAGTCTTTCCTAATTGATACCAGTCCATTTCCCAATAGGGAAATTCCTCTATTTTATCTGTTTCAAAAGGCTCAGGTTTTTTATTCTCACCTCTTAAAATACACACATACGGCATTTCTTGACTAATTTGCATCTCTGGTTTAAAAAAAGTATATATGGTTTCTAAGTCATCATTTGTTTTTAAGATATTACTCAGTGTTTTTGTTAAATATTCTTTTGTATTTATATAATTATTCTGATCATAAATCAATTGCTCACTCATTTGCGCAACAGTATCAGCGATTTTTTCAGCACTTTTTACATTTCGATCGATATTATATGCAATACTTTCTGCATTCATCATTTCTTCCATTTCAAGTTCTTTTTTTAGTTGGCTTTTAGATACATGATAATTTAAAAAACTTATGGTAATTAAAATAACACTCATACACATTGTAAACCATACAATCAACTTACTTTTTATGCTTTTCACACTATCACGCTCCTCTTCCTTATTTTCTTCCTTTGTATTAAATAGTTACCACCGACCCTCCTTTATGCTTATTCCATGTGAAATATTATCTTAATTTACATTATATTCTATATTTTCATACATTTCGACATATTATCGCTTTTTTCCTTTATTTTCATCTATCAATTTGTTTGGATTTTACTATTTTAAAGCAAAAAAAAAAGACTACTTTCTAGTCTCTAAATAACAACAAAAACCTTAGTCTTTATTCATGCAATCTCTAACCTTAATCATATTTTATCCTCCCTAATTTTTATGAACATTTTTCCATACACTCGCCTTTAGGCAGAAATATAGTAAAAATCGTTCCTACATTTTCATAACTTTCTACAGTAATATCCCCTTTATTTTTATAAATAATTTGTTTTACAATATTAAGCCCATACCCATGTCCTTCCCCTTCTTTTGTAGAATATCCTTTTTCAAAGATCTTTTCATGTAAATTCTCAGGCAATATAGGATATGAATTCCCTATCAAAATAACATACGACTCCTCATGCTCAGCAATATCTATGGTAAGAACCTTCTCTTCCTCTTTGCAATTTTCTAGTTCAACAATAGCATTATCTATTAAATTAAACAATACAGTACAAAGCTCTAAAGAGTCTATATATAAATCTTCTAACGAAGTGCTAATATCTAGTTCAACCTTCATTCCTTTATTCTCTGCAATAGTACATTTTCTTCCTAGAATAGCTGCTATTTCAATATTTTTAATTTTAGATATAGAAAAAACACTCTCTACCTTTTGAGAGATTTTAAAAATGTAATCTAATGCTTTTTTGCTTTGTTCTACTTGAAGCATTCCCGCAATTAAATTTAAATGATTGATAAAATCATGCTTTTGTCCTTGCAATGCATCAATAACTTCCTTAGAATTATTTAGCTTGATGATATTATCTTTTTCTATTTTTAGAAATTTCAAGATGTAAAAAATACAAATGATTGCACTAACCCCAAGAACATTGATTACTATTCCCATATAATAAGAATATTGAAAATTAACAACTACATTATTCATTAATTTTAGAATTGTACCATTCGTCAAAAACATAACAATAACACTCTGTAATAATATTAAACCTATTAAGATGTATGCTCGAACAGAAATCTTCATATAAATCATCCTTATCATTTATTCTCATGAAATTGATTAAAATCAATCAATGTAATTTTAAAAACATATCCTATAAAAAATCCTATAATCAACAAAAAATCTGATAATAAAATCCCTACCAATAATCCACCTAGCTTGAAAATTAAAGTTTGAGAATCTAGTTTAAATAATTTTAAAAATGGAAAGAAAAATACACCCTCTCCCCATAATAACAATAAAAAACTAATAAATCCAGCAATGATACTATCTAATATTCTCTGTTTTCCAATTAATCTAATTAATATTATAAAACAGATAAACAATATAAACATATGGGTTCCAAAAGGAATATTATTTTGGATGTAAAAGCTTCGAACACCGTATACAATCAAACTATGTATTATAGAAATAATTGCTATTTTCTTAAGATCAAGACGTATGCCTATAAGAGCTAAACCTGCTCCTACCATAAAAAAGCCTTCAATAAAATAGCTTAATATTTTCTCAATTATATCCATATACTCTTCCTTTCATCTCATCAGTAATTAATAGCAATAGAGCAATGCTCTATTGCTATTAATTCTTACATTTCTTTTAGCTGCTCAGGTAATTCTGGTTGATACCCACAAGTAGAGCATGCTGATGCTGCATTTGTAAGTGCTAAAAATGTAAGAATTGCACAAGATAATTGTAATATTCTTCTCATCATTCGTATCCCCTCCTATTTTCCCAATATTTTATTTAGTAAAACATCTGACTGATGCCAGAGTTTGTACCCAACTTTTGTTATGGACAAACATTGCCATAACACCCCCAAACTAGATGCAAACATCATCCCATGAACGCTATTAAAAACCAAATAATATGCTATATTTAAACCACACCACACTAATAAAATAAATAATGACCTTCTCTTTAATTTTTTTATTTTCTCTATAGAAGTAATAGGTTTTTGTGGTGTATCTGCTGGTGCATACTCACTAATACTCCATAATCCAAATAAAAAAACAACTACTATTGTAGATAATACCATATCTTTCGTAGGTGTAATCACCTTTGCCAAAAATCCTAAAGCATTCGCTACAATCATTCCAAAAATTGCACAATTCCATATGTTTTCACAATGAGCCCCCCCCGAAGAAGCTCTTAATACAGATATTGTCAGCATCATTACTAATACATATGAAAAGATCCCTAGATACCACGCAAGCATTAAAGCCAAAAAATACCCTAAAATAGCACTCATCATTACTTGCAAAGAATATTTCAAAATAGCTTTTTGCCCTTCGTCAATTTCTAAATACTTTTCATACACCCCTAAAATTTTCCCTATACATTTTTCCATTGAAAAAGTCCCCTTTAATTAACAATAGTACAATACTCCCATTTTAAAAATAGCACAACAATATGTAAATTCTCCATAATGATGAATAATCCTCTAATATTTCGTAAATTTTTCCATGTTTTTTAGAAAGAAAAACATATAGTCCTCCTGGACTATATGTTAAACTTCAAACCCTTGTTTTTTGATCATTTCAATATCCTCTACTATTTTATTTCCTACAGTAGTTAAATAATTTCCTACAAGTGCTGCATTTACACCTGCCTTAAATCCAACATACTGCAACTCTCCTAAAGCAATCCTACCACCTGCATAACGAATAGAACCATCTGGTATAATCAATCTAAAAACAGCCATGGTCTTTAATGATTCTAATGCTGATATTTTTTTCGTATCTTCTAAGGGAGTTCCTTTTACAGGATTTAAAATATTAATAGGAACAGATTTGATTCCTAACCCCTTTATTTCAAAAGCCATTTCTACTTGATCTTTCCTTGCCTCTCCCATTCCTATGATTCCACCACAACATAAATCTAGTCCTGCTTTTTGCACATTTTTAATAGTATTAATTCGATCCTCATAGGTATGCGTACTACAAATAGACTCATAAAACTCCTTGCTGGTTTCTACATTATGATGATACATGCTCACCCCTGCCATTTTTAGTTTTTTAGCCTGTTCATAAGATATGATTCCATGGGATGCACATATTTTTAAATTTGTATCCTTGTTCAGTTTTTCATAGATTTTTATTATTTTTTCAAAATCCTCTCCATCCATTCCTCTTCCACTCGTAACTAATGAAAAACGATGTGCTCCATCTCTTTGCATCTCTAAAGCTCTTTCTAAAATTTTATCATACTCTAATAAATCATAAACATCCACACCTGTTTGATAATGACTAGATTGAGCACAATATTTACAATCCTCTGAGCATCTTCCACTCTTTGCATTCATAATCGTACAAAGATCTGCTTCATTTCCTACAAATTTTTCTCGAATTCTATTTGCTACATCAAAGAGAACATTTAGTATTTCTTCATTTCTTTCATCTATTTCCATTAACGTTACTGCTTCTTCATAGGTAATTTCTCCACCCGCTAATATTCTTTCCTCGATTCCCTTTATAAATGTTTTCATTTATTTCACTCCTAAAATTCTTTTTTTAGCTTTATAGATGCATATCCTGCTCTACGAAGAGCTGGAATTACTTTTGTAGCCGTATAAGCAATGAGTATACTCCAACAAATGTCTTGTATAATAAATGGGAAAAATCCAAGTTTTAATGCTGTCATAAAAGTAATTGGCTTTCCTATATGAAAACGAATCATCATATACATATAAGGTACTCCTATACTATAAACAGCCATTAATCCACCAAGCGCTGAGAAAAATACATTTTTAAATTTTACTTCTTTTAATCTTTCTGTAAATTTACCAACAATATATGAACAAAGGATGAATCCAATCAAATAACCGAAGGTAGGCTGATATACATAAAATATTCCTCCGCCCTTTGTAAAGATAGGAATCCCGCTAAGTCCAATACACACATATAATAATTGAGAACATAATCCTAACCTAGCACCTAAAAACACACCAGAAAAAGCACAAAATAAATACTGCAATGTAACAGGTACGATGGGTGTTGGAATTTTTATAAAAGCACCAATAGCCGTAAGGGCTGCAAACATTGCAACTAATATCATATCTCTTGTTTTAATTTTCATAAAACTCTCTCCTCCTACGTGATTTTATCTTTATCATATATGAGGGCGTTTCTTTTGTCAACCGCATTCGTTATCATAGTTTACGTTTTTAGTTAACCATCTATTCTACTTTTTTATCTCTCTGAAATTTATTTAAAAACAATAAAACACCCTATTCCTAGGGCATTTCAATCAACTCACCTATAAAATTTTTAGGAACATCCATATGGCATTCTAATTGCCCATCACTAATCACAAGAAGTACCGTGCAGGGCCCAGCTGTTTTTTCTAAATTTAACTCTATTTTCTTTGCATATTTTATATTTAAATTGTTTGCCTTCAAAAGTTTATTCAATTCCCCTTGAATTCCCAAAGAACCAACAGGAATCATCTCTTTTACATTTTTCATCTTTAAAAGGTTTAGAAGAACAGGCATATTAGCAATTTCACCCCTATCCATTGCTACTTCCTCCCCTACCTTTGGTACTCCTATAGCATATACAAAGTCTTTCGCACTTGATCGATTCAATAAAACTTCGCTTCTTTTACAAATCCCCATGACTGTCGTTCCTAAAGCTGTCATAGATGTGGGTATATTTTTTTCTGTACTAATTACTATAGGAACTTCTAAGTTGCATTCTTTTAATTCACTTTTAATTCCTTTTAAAATTTCCATTCCTGTAGGATTAGGTTCACTACATATATTTGCCGTAATGCTTATAATCTTCCCTCCAAGAGATAATACTTCCATCAAGCTTACTCTTGCTGTGTATTTTCCTACAATAAAGGGAAGTGCTTTAATAGCATCTCCTATCTTTTCACCTATTCCACCACAAGAGTCACAAGCAACTATCAAAAGCTCTTCTTCATTCAATGAAATCATTTCTGCATCTCTGTATTTATTTTTCAAACCCATCAAATCCTTCTCTTTTAAGAAATCCTGATTTTTGAAGTGGTAAAAAAACTAAAACTGCTAAAATCACATTTACAGCACTTGCTAATACTAAAAAAGGGGTAATACTCATGAAAAATCCCCATCCAAATTGAGGCATAAATGATATCACAAGGGGAGCCCCTATACCATTTAGTACCACTCCAATAATCCCTGCAACAATCATATTTATTCTCTTATAAGTAACAGAAAAACTAAACACTGTTATACTCATTACAATGGCAATCATCAAATGAATGGGCAATGATAATGGAAATCCTGCATTTGCTGATGTTAATATATGTCCAATAAATCCTACTAAAGCACCCGTTCCTCCACCTAAAGTAAGCCCTCCTAAAAAAGCTGGCATAGAATCAAGAGCTATACTTTGTAAAGGACTAGGTATTTTTATATAAGACCCTACAAAACTTAAAGCAATGAACATGCCTATTATAACCATCCTTTTTGTCTTTTTATTCATATTAATTTCTCCTTACACGTACATAAATTTCTATAAAAAAGTTCACAGCCTACTTTTTATAAAAATAAGCTATGAACAAAACTTCTTTATCTTAATATGCTTTTACTTCTGTCCAAAGTCTATCATATTCTGTTGTAAACTCTCCTAAATCAATAAACACTTCTCCCTTTTCAAAGATATTTCCCTTTGGATAAATCATTTCATTTTCTCTTATTTCTTTAGGAAGAATCTTTACTCCTTCTTTATTAGGAGTTGCATACATTACAAACTCTGCACATTTTGCAGCTACCTCTGGGCGCATCATATAGTTGATGAAAAGCTCTGCTTCTTTTTTATGTTTACTTGTAACCGGAACAGCCATTGTATCAAACCAAAGATTTGTTCCTTCCTTTGGAAGAACATATTTAAGATTTGGATTCTCTTCCATAAGAACCATAGCATCTCCTAAGAAGCACATAGACATAGCTGCTTCTCCTGAAGCCATCATATCCTTATAAGCATCTGAATCATAAGCTTTAACAAGTGGTTTTTGCTTTAATAGTTCCTTCTTTGCTGCTTCTAATTCATCTATATCTTTTGTATTCATAGAATATCCTAATTTTTTTAGGGCAACACCTATATTATCTCTTACACTGTCAAACATAACAATGTCCCCTTTATACTTTTCATCCCACATGACATTCCAGCTATCAATCTCTTCTTTAATCTTAGTCGTATCATACAATATACCAATTGTTCCCCAAAGATATGGAACAGAGTATTGATTGTTTTTATCATATGGAAGGTTTTTAAATTCTTCTCCTACATTTTTAAAATTTGAGAGATTGTTGAAATCTAGTTCTTGTAATAATCCTTCCTTTACCATTGCCTGTATCATATAATCAGATGGGAAAATCACATCATAATCTGTTCCACCTGCTTGCACCTTTGTCAGCATCTCTTCATTTCCTGCATAAGTTTCATAATATACCTTTATGCCATATTCTTTCTCAAAATCTTCTAATACTTGAGGATCTATATATTCTCCCCAATTATATACATTCAACTTACTATAGTATCCTTGTTCATTCACTTTTTCTCCACATCCAGTAAATAACCCTGACACTGTAAAAATGCAAAGTAGTAGAAGTAATAACGTTTTTCTCAATCAAATCATCCTTTCTAGTTTGTTTTTTCTCTCTTTTGTAATAAGATTAATAACCCTAAAACCCCTATAAACAGAAGGGTTGATAAAGCATTTATTTTAGGCGTAACCCCTGTTTTCGTCATGGAATATACCTTTATAGATAAAGTATTTACTCCTGATCCTGTTGTAAAAAAGCTTACCATAAAATCATCTAATGATAGTGTAAACGCCAGTAACAAACCTGTAATCACTCCTGGCATAATTTCAGGAAGGATTACCTTAAAAAATGCTTGAGAAGGTGTTGCCCCCAAATCTAATGCTGCCTCTTCAAGATACGGATTGAGTTGCCTTAATTTTGGTAATACTGCCAAAATTACATAAGGTATATTAAAGGTTATATGTGCGAGAAGAAGGGTTATAAACCCAAGTCTTATTTTAATTGCTGCAAATAACGCTAAAAGAGAAATACCAATAACAATATCTGGATTCATTACGGGAAGATAAGTTACATTCATAAAAATACTCTTCCATCTTGGCTTCATTTTATGTATAGCTACAGCACTAATGGTTCCTATGATTGTTGCAATAATTGCTGCAAGTATGGCAATAGCAAAAGTATTGTAAAGAGCCTCAGCAACTGTTTGATCTCTAAACAATTCCTTATACCATTTTAAGGTAAATCCATTCCATTTTCCTCTATACTTAGAATCATTAAAAGAATATATAATCAGTAACAATATGGGAAGATATAAAAACATATATACCAAGAAAGCATAACTCCTTTTTATAAGGTTTCTTACCATAATCCTCCCCCTTCCTCATCTTGATATTTATGACTTACAGCCATTCCAATTAAAATGAGTACCATCATAATCATAGAAATCGCTGATCCAAACTGCCAATTTCTTGCAAATAAAAATTGATTCTGTATCAAATTTCCAAGGAGAATCGTTTGTCCTCCTCCCAATAAATCAGATATAACAAAAGTACTTACTGCTGGCATAAATACCATAATAAGTCCTGATACAACCCCAGGTATACTTAAAGGAAAAATAACCTTTGTAAAAACTTCTCTAGATGTAGCCCCTAGATCCCTTGCTGCCTCTATTAAGCTTTCATCAATTTTCACAAGAACAGAATAAATAGGTAGCACCATAAAGGGAAGAAAATTATAGACCATCCCTAATACAACTGCTCCAGAATTATATAAAAGTCCCAAAGGCTCATTAATAATACCAAGTCCAATCAAAAACTGATTGATAATCCCTTGATCTCTTAAAAGGATCATCCATGCATACGTACGTAACAAAAAGTTTGTCCAAAGAGGTACAACAAATAACATAATCAATATATTCCTTCTTTTTAAAGAGCTTTTCGCAATAATCATAGCCATAGGATAGGCTATGATAAAACAAATAATCGTACTCATAGCTGCAAGCATAATAGATCTCCACAATACATTTAAATAAATAGGCTCCATAAATGTTTTATAATTATCTAAAGTAAATTCATAAACAATCCTTCCATAATGAGAACGCTTGCAAAAGCTATAAACCATAATAATGATAATAGGTGCAATGCTAAATATCAGTGACCATAATGCATAGGGTATAGAAAGATATTTCTTTTTCATTCCTACACCACCTTTTTCATAATATGTATAGCATCAGGAATAATTTGAAGCCCTACATTGTCCCCAAGTTTACGTATATATATGCTATGAATCATCCACTTAAAGCCACTTTCATCTTGAACCTCTATTTCATAATGAACCCCTTTAAATATAACAGAAGTAACTTTTCCTTTGATCATCCCTTTATGACTCTCTACGATTTCTATATCTTCAGGTCTTACTAAAACATCTACAGGTTCATTTGACCCAAATCCTTTATCTACACAAGAAAGAATCTTATCCTCTATTTTTACACGAAAATCTTCTAGCATATAACCATCTAGTATATTTCCTTCTCCAATAAAATCTGCTACAAATCGATTAATTGGTTCATCATAAATATCCTGTGGCTTGCCAATTTGTTGAATTTCTCCTTCACTCATAACTACTACACGATCAGACATAGTTAAAGCTTCTTCTTGATCATGGGTTACATAAATAAAAGTAATCCCTACTCTTTGTTGAATCTTCTTTAGTTCTATTTGCATCTCTTTTCTTAGCTTTAAATCTAAAGCACCAAGAGGTTCATCTAAAAGTAGTACCTTTGGCTCATTTACCAGGGCTCTTGCTATAGCAATCCTCTGCTGTTGCCCTCCACTTAAAGAATCTATTTTTCTATTCTCAAACCCCTTGAGGTTCACAAGCCTTAACATTTCTTTTACTTTTTCTTCTATTACTGCTTTATCTACCTTTTTAATTTTCAATCCAAAAGCTATATTTTCAAAAACATTTAAATGGGGAAATAATGCATATTTTTGGAATACCGTGTTTATTTGTCTTTTAAAAGGAGGAACTTCATTTATTTTATTTCCTTCAAAATAAACATCACCTGTGGTTCCATATTCAAATCCTCCAATAATTCTAAGAGTTGTTGTTTTTCCACAACCACTAGGTCCTAAAAGGGTCACAAATTCTTTAGGTTTTATACTTAAGTTTATATTACACAAAACTTCTTTATCTCCAAATATTTTTGAAACATTTTCTAACTCAATAATGTAGTCCTTCATGTTCATATCCCTCCTCCTTCATAATAACATTAATTCTATAATCATTTCTATAATTAACATAAAAAATATTTAGTATTTGTAACCTTAAAGTTTATTAAAACTAAAACCAGTTTATTATATTTTTTTTTGAACAATTTGTCAATAAGATTACGCATATATTGTTCATACACATATTATTTTTTAAAATTTTCTATTTATTTGAGTTATATGAGCAAACTTTTTATCATTTTATAGTTAAAATAAAAAATAAACACCTAGATTTACTCTAGATGTTCATATTCTACTTCATATAAAAATAATCCTTGGGCTGGTGCAGTAGGACCTGCATTTTTTCGTACCCTTGATTCTATAATTTCCTTAATATTTTCTGGTTTTCTTTTTCCCTCTCCAATTTCAATAAGGGTTCCTACCATAATCCGAACCATATTATGTAAAAAACCATTCCCATGAAATAGCATATGTATTTCTTCTTTTTCTTTGATGATATCTATCTTATAGATCTCTCTTACAGTTGATTTTTTCTTAGATTTCATGGAACAAAAACTTTTAAAATCATGTTCTCCCACCAAATACCTTGTAGCTTTTTTCATAGCTTCTAGATCTAATGTTTTCACTACAGGATAAGTATATCTTCGCTTAAAAGCAGTTGGAATTTTACCACTCCATATCCTATATAAATATTTTTTAGATTTTGCATTGTATCTAGCATGAAACCTTTCATTTACTTCTTTAACCTTTTTGATGACAATATCCTGTGGAAGATATTCATTGCAATAATCTCTTATTTCTTCTACGTTCATATTTATATTTATTTTAAAATTTGCAATCTGCTTAAATGCATGTACCCCTGCATCAGTCCTACCCGAACCAATAATTTCTATTTTTTGACCCGTCATACGAGAGAGTACTCCTTCAATTTTGCCTTGGATCGTATTTTCTGTATTCCCTAGTCTTTGCCATCCATTATATTTGCTTCCGTCATATTCTATAGTCAGTTTGATATTTCTCAAAACCTATTTGTCCTCCCTTTTTAATGCTATTTTTTTTTCTATTTCATTTCCTATAGCATAACCTATAGCTCCACCAACAATATATCCTACCACAAAATTAGAAAACATAGTAAAAAAAAATCCAACAAATCCACCTATTAAAAGGAAATTCATTTTTATATTTTTTTTAATCAATTCAATCATCCCGCCATCCTCCCATCGAATAATTCTACCTTCCAACTATTCTCCCCTTCATTTTGTGCTATATTCAATATATTCTACATTTTCTATCAATTCCCTCCCCTAAGTTTTTCTTTCCATTATAATCACAACCTTACTTCTCATTTATAAAAAAACACTATGGACATTAATATCCATAGTGCTTCTATTATTTTTGTTCATTTTCAACATATTCTAAAGGATCAACAGCATTTCCATCTTTTCTTACTTCAAAATGTAAATGTGGTCCTGTACTTTTGCCTGTAGAGCCTACCTTTGCGATTTTATCCCCCTTTTTAATAGCTGCATCCTCTTTTACTAAAAGTTCACTACAATGTCCATAAAATGTAGCAACTCCATTGCCATGATCAATAATAATCGTTTTTCCATAAGCTCCAAGTTCTCCTGCTTTTATTACTTTCCCTTCAGCAGCTGCAACAATCTCTTTTCCTCGAGGAGCTGCTATATCAATGCCTGTATGCATCCTTACTTTATTCAATTTAGGATGTTTCTTCTTCCCAAAAGTACTTGTTATTTTTTTATACTGAGGTAATGGCCAAAGCATTTCTTGAACATTTTCCTTTTCATTTGATTTTTCACTAGAGATATTTTCTTCATTTTCGTTAAGCTGATGGTTAGTTATTTTCGAATTATTTTCTTTTATATTTTTATCACTATCTGCATTCGTTAAAAACGTACATCCTACTAAAATCAATATAATCCCTGCTATAATTGAAAACTTATATGTATTTTTCTTAAATAAAGTAATCATTTTTATCCTCCTCTTTAATTGTGACTTCTGTGTTGAAAACCCAGCCATACCCGCAGGTTGAAATTTATTTGTAGTCTTTTCCAACAATGTGATCATAGTATGCCCATAATTTTTACATTCCTCAGGACCAATATAAGAAAGGACCAAATGATCACAAGCAATCTCACAATCTTGCCTCATTTTATAAAACCCATACCATATAATAGGATTAAACCAATGGATTATTTGTAAAATTCCCATTATCCAGAAAACAGCTATATCCTTTCTCTTGAAATGAGCTAATTCATGGGAAATCACATGTTCCAATCCCTTTCTTTCAAGTTTTTTATCTATGTCCATAGGTAATAATATACATGGTTTTATTAATCCAAATAGCGTAGGGGTTTGTATTATTTTTGTCTTAATGATTGGTAAATTTCTACGAATCCCCATTCGCCCTTTGCAAAATTTAAGAATCATTAAGGTTTTTTCATCTGTACATATGCTATCTCTTTTTACCCTTAACCATAATTTTACATTAGCTAATATTATATAAAAGAATATTAGGCTTCCCCCTATAATCCAAACAATCATCAATTTAAGGTAAATATCCCCCTCTACTAATACTTCAATCAATGTTTTTGAATTGCTAATAAATCCATCCATTTGTACACTATTTTTAAACCAGCTAATAATCGTACTCGGATGATAAATACCTATATTCTTTGTCATTAGTTCTGCCTTTGGATGCATAGCAAATAAATTAAAGATACTTATTTCACTTTGAGGTGCAACAGGCATAATCAACCTTATCAATGCCAAAAACCATACATAATAATGCCATCTTGCTCCCACCTTATTTTTAACTACCCATTTCATAAATAAAATCCATCCTATTAAAATACTTCCTTTAATAGATGTACTAATTACCCATTTAAAAAACATCTCCATTTTACGTACCTCACTTTTTCTCATCAAGCATACGCCTTAGTTCTTCAATATCTCCTTCAGATAAATCCTCTATTTCTAAAAAGTTTGCAATCATCATCTTTAATCCTCCACCATATACACGCTTCAAAAAAGATTTACTTTCTGCTTTTACACAATCATCTTCTGTTACTAGTGGATAGTAACTATAGGTTCGGTTATTCTTTTCAAACCCAACAGCTCCTTTTTTTACCAGTCTGCTCAACAATGTTTTTATAGTAGTAGGTCTCCATTCTGTTGTTTTTTTCAAAACATCAATAACTTCATTTGCTGTAATAGGTGATTTTTCCCAAAGGATTTTCATTACACTCCATTCTGAATCTGATATTTGTGGCATTTTTTTCATTCTTTCACCTCCTTTGACTACAAACGTAGTTATGTATTTAGACTACACTTGTAGTTTATATTTGTCAATAGCTTTTTACAATTTTCATAAAAAAAGAGAATTCCTTTTTGTATACAAAAGAATTCTCCTTTTTATAGGGGGTTTACTCTTTATTTGGATTTATCCTTAATCCATTTTGCTATTTTAGGTGCAACTTCTTTTTGAGATTTTGAACTAACATACATCCCAATATGCCCTACGGGAACACCATATACCTCTTTATCTTCACTAGATACATGATCATTTAATGGCATGCTTGCTGATGGAGGAACTAAATGATCATATTCTGCATAGATATTCAAAAGCGGCATATGAATATTTTTTAAATCTACCTTTTTTCCTCCTATTTCTAGTGTTCCTTTTACAAGCTTATTTTCCTGATATAAATCTTTTATAAATTGTCTGATGGTTTCTCCTGCTTGAGCTGGACTATCAAAAATCCATTTCTCCATTCTCATGAAATTTCTCATAATATCAGGAGAATCTACATTTTCTAAAATTCCTACATACTTATCTATCATTAACTGAAATGGCTTGAGCATCATATATCCTGTATTCATAAGATCCCCTGGGATAATCCCATAAGTATCTACCATATTGTCGACATTTAAGTGTTTTCCCCATTTAAAAAGCAACCCTTCATCCCCACTAAATTCAACAGGTGTCACCATTGTCACAAGGTTTTTTACTTTATCTGAATGAAGTGAAGAATAAATAGTAGAGAAGGTCCCTCCTTGGCATACTCCTAAAAGATTTAATTGCTTAATATTCTTTTCTTCTAAAATATGTTCTACTGCATTATCTATGTACCCATTAATATAATCATCCATTGTAAGGTACATATCTTCCTTTGTAGGATATCCCCAATCTATAATATATAAGTCTAATCCTGATTTAAGTAAATTTTTAATCATACTTCTATCTTGTTGAAGGTCCATCATATACTGACGATTCACAAGGGCATAAACAATCAAAGTAGGTACTTTACAAGGTCTCTTACTTAAAGGCTTATAATGATATAATTTCATTTTATCTTCTTCATAAACCAATTCCTTTTCTGTAGCATCAATTTCTGCATCCTCTATATTTAATAAAACATCCATGCCCTTTGCCAATTTCCTTTGCATGTCAAACATTTCTTGCACACTTTTATCCACATCTATAAACTGCATGGTATATCCCCCTTATATGTTTTTATTTTCACTATCACTTTCTTTAGATAGCCCTTTGATCTCTTTTTTTAATTCTTTTATTTCTTTCTTTAAATGGTATACAGTTTTATAAAGACTGTTCATATCACTCTTTGTTGGCAATGGAAGAACTTGAAGTTGTTCTTCTAAAACATCATCAAAGTTTTTTTTAAAAGCCATACTAGCATCTACAAGTTGACTTAATAGCTTTGAAAAATCATCTGTTCTGAATAAAGCTTTGTAAGCTTCTTCATTTTCTTTCCACCAATACTCATAAAACTCTTTAAAAGTTTTTGGTTGATTCCCTTTTTCTAATAAATCCTTATAATTTGTAATCATATTTTCCATCGTTTCAGCACCTACACGATACATAGTAGCAAAAAACTCATTGGTTGTATTTACGTATCTCATCCATGCGTCCATGCTTTCCATTTGTTTTTCGAAATGCTCTCTATTCATCCCCATAATAGGTGCTTGAAATACTTTTCCAAAGGTTTTTTCATAATTATCTCTAAAAATTTTTGTATACGCTAAAAATCCATCTTGATCACCCATGTAAGCTTTTGTAAAAGCGTCTTGAAAATTCTTACTATTTTTAATCCATGGCTTCATAAATTTATCTGCTGTATCTCCATAAGTCTTATAAATTTCCAAAGATTCCTTAACCATGTTCTGCATAGATTTAGGTAGTTGAGCTGTAAATTGATCTGCTAAAGTACTCATATAATTTTTTTGCCATTCTTTAAAAATATCATCTATTTTATCCATATTGTTTTCACCCATAGCTTGCCCTAAATCCTTCCAAAAATTATATAACTTATGATAAGTATCCATACTTGATAACATTTTTCCAAAAACATCTTCAGAATGCATGTCTCCAAATAATCTCATATTGTTTTTTAAAAGATCATTATTCATGCCCATCCATTGCTGAAGAAAATCGTTATTATTTTTTTCTTTCTTTTCATCTTCCTTTTGTATATGTAAACTATCTTTCCAAGTATCAAACATCTTTTGTTGTGCGTCCATCCAATTCCCCATCATATTGTTAAAGTTTTCATTAAAATACATACGCTATTCCCCCTATATTTTTTTTACAACAGCTTGTCCTTCTAAAATTTTTGTATCAAATTGATTGGTAACAACTGTATTGAAAATAATAATTTTCTTAGCATCCTTTTTCTCAATCACTTCAACAGTAGCTGTCAAAGTATCTCCTATATAGCAAGGAGCTAAAAATTTTAAACTTTGACTCAAATAAATTGTATTTGCCCCAGGTAGCTTTGTTCCTAAAATAGATGAAATCAGAGAACTAGTTAGCATTCCATGGGCAATTCTTTTTCCAAATATGCTTTTTCTTGCATATAATTCATTCAAATGAACAGGATTCTTATCTCCTGTAATTACTGCAAACATCTCAATATCATAAGACGTAATGGTTCTGATAATACTCTCCTTTTGCCCTATACAAATCTCTTCATAAGGGATATCCTTTATTAGACCCACACAATCATCCTCATAAAGCGTCCTTGCTAGCATACTATTCCTCCTTTATTTTTAATATCTCTAGATTTTTTTATAATCCTATTAGTAGCTATTTATCCAAATTTCACTACTGCTTAACAGAGTACAATCCTTTTGTGTATAATCTCCCCCTTTTACTTTTGTCCATTTCAATGACATTATTTATATTTTTATGAATACATGAATCATAAATCATGTATCCACGACTCCCATATTTTTTCGCTTGATACATAGCTTCATCAGCTTTTTGAAATAGCATTTGTATATCTGTTCCATGATCTGGATACACAGAAATGCCACAGCTACAAGTAATATGTATGGGCTTCTCCTTTAATACAAAAGCTTTTTTAAAAGTTGCTAAAACTTTTTCAATTATATGCTCTACTTCTTCTATTTCCTTTACATGATAAGATACAATCATAAATTCATCTCCACCTAATCGAGCAATAGTATCTGTTTCTCTCAGTATCCCCTTTATTCTACTGGCAACTTGATAGAGCAATTCATCTCCTACACCATGTCCAAAAGAGTCGTTGATTAATTTAAACTTGTCTAAATCCATAAACAATAAACTTATTTTCTTTTCATTTCTTTGAATAGCCAATTCCAATTGTTCCTCTATAAATCTTCTATTTGGAATATTTGTTAATGGATCTCTAAAAGCTAAGTCATATAACTTTTCTAGCGCTTCTTCTTTTTCTTGAATATGACTATAAAAACCATAGACTACACAAATCATGCCTGCTGCTAAAAGAGCTTCTTTCATTATGATATCCAACTCATTTGAAATATTTATAAAGTTAAATTCATCTATGAAAACCATAATCACCAAAATACTCAAAACTCCCCATCCAATATTTAAATATTTTATCTTTAAATCTAACAAACAAATGAATAAGGCTATAGTCGCTATCAAATATATTCCTTTTAATACAAAGTACCCATAATGACTTGCTGATTTTTCATAGTACGCCATTATCATTACTGTAAAAATGAATATAATCCATCCACCAATTAATAAGATTTTTAGCCTTTTCTTGTCCATAGATTCTTCTCTCCTTGAACATCATAATTTCTTATGCACTTTTATGGCTTATATTTTGAATTTAGTAATCCCTTGTTGCAACTCCTGAGCTATTTCTGCCAATCCTTCACTTGCATGGGCAATTTCATTCATCGAAGAAGTCTGTTCCTCTGCTGATGCAGCTCCTTCTTGTGCACTAGCTGCATTTTCCTCTGCAATAGCAGCTAAATTTTGAATAATATCTAAAAGTGATTCTTTCTTCCCTTCCATTTCTTCCCCAGACCTATTTAATTCTTTGATGGTTTCTTCTGATTCTTTAATAGCCTGTGCAATTTCACTATATTTGTTTTCTGTTTTTTTAACGCTACTGATTTGAACATTCATGATTTCTAATACTTTTTTTACTGTTTCTACAGAAACATTTGAATTAATCTGCAATTTATTTACAGCCTCATCAATAACTTTTGTAGAATGTGTAGATTGTTCCGATAGCTTTCTGATCTCGTCTGCTACAACAGCAAAGCCTCTTCCATGCTCCCCTGCTCTTGCAGCTTCAATAGCTGCATTTAGCGCTAACAAATTTGTTTGCTCTGCTACAGATGCAATCATTTGACTAGCTTCCCCTATCTCTTCTGCACTCTCATTCGTCTTTAAAATATTGTCATGAACTTCTTGAATGGCATAACTACTTTCATCTGTCTTACCATCCAAATCATCTATGATTTTTAATCCCTCTTCTACTAAATATCCTATTCTTTCTGATTGATCATTCAATCCCTTTAAAGCATATTGATTGTTTTCAATAAGAGAACCCAAATTTAACACTTTATGAGAACCATCTTCTGTATCTCTAGCTTGATCCATAGCACCGTTTGCTATTTCTTCAACCGTTCTAGCTATTTCTTCTGCGGCCCGCATAGACTCTTCTGATGTGGCTGCTAATTCCTCAGAAGATGCAGCTACTTGCTGAGAAGATTCAATCATATCTCCTATGAGACTTCTAAAATTTTTTGTCATATCCTCAAAGGCTTTTGCTAATTGTCCTATTTCATCTTGCTTTTCTAAAAACGCTGGTGGTACATCCCGTGTAAAGTATCCTCCTGCCATTTGCTTTGCATGTTCTGTAGCTAAAGTAATAGGTCTTGCAATATGTTTTCCTATAAAAGAAGCTGATCCTATGGATAAAGCCAAAACAACAACAGTTGCAATTAATATGATTCTTTTCATTGTATTTAAGCCATTAAGCATTTCAGAAACATATGCCGTAGCACCAACAGACCAATCCGTTCCTCCTATAGAAGCATACCCCATCATTTTACCTTGCCCTTGAAAATAATATTTTCCTACACCTGATTCTCCTCCTATCATTTTCTCTGTCAACTGAGCTAAAGCTTCCAAAGTTTCATCGCTTTTAGCTTTTTCCAATAGATTATACTTTTCTTTTACTAAATCTATATTTTTATGTCCAATAATCGTTCCTTTATGATCTATTACATAGGCATAACCACTTTCCCCAATGGTAAGATCCTCTATTAATTTACTCAAATTATGTCCGTCTCGAATAGCTACCAATACACCTGTTATGTTTCCATCATTCTTTATAGGTGTAGCAAAAACAAGAACTAAAGTACCATCTACTTTACTTACAATCAAATCAGATATTACCGTTTCCCCATTTAAAGATCTTTTAAAATACTCCCGATCACTTAAATCATAGCTATTTCCATCTGTACACCTTGTAATCCCCTTTAAATCCGCAAGATGCATTCTTATATAATTATTTTCTTTTATTTCTTCTGTTAATGCTTGTAATTTATTTTCTATTAGGTTATTAGGGTCAACAATCCTCGTTCTTCTGGCAACAACTTCCAACTTTTCCAATTGTACATCAATCCTTGCTTCAATCACTTTTGCAGATTCCTTAGCAACCCTCTCTAGATTACTCTCCACACTATAAGTCAATGCCTTTGATGATTGTACATAAGCAGTGCCTCCTAAAGTAGCACAAGCAATTAACAATACAATAGAAAAAAATAAAAGAATTTCCATTTTAACGCTCTTCATTTTCAAACCCCCTTAAACCCTCTATTGATCAGATATATATTATACTGATTTAATACAACATCTAATTCTTGACTTATTCTGATCACCTCTGGGTCTAAAAGATTGTTCCTCTGTTCAATGAGAGTTTGCATATCTTTTCTTAAATATCTTATTTTTAATTCGATCATCTTACGCATACCCAATCCCCCTTTTTCTTCCCTAAACCCATTTCTCACTTTTATCCTTACTTTTTTATAAACTTGTCCTATATTATTGCAAGATGCATTCCAAATATGGGGCTTTCTTCCTATTCAAATAAAAAAATAATAGAAATTTCTATTTTGTCAGAAATTTCTATTATTTTCTTATTTTTCCCACAATTTTCTACAATTTTCGTCATCTCTTTTTGGAAGTTCTTTTCCCGTCAAACTGTATCACATTGTATCATATCGTATCGTTTTTTTCTTGCTTTGAGACATTTTAAGACATTTTGAGACAACCTAACACAATTCAGAAGTTTTTATAATTTTTCCTCTATCTTGTATTTTTTCATTTTGCGGTAAAAGGTACTCCGAGAAATACCCATAAGCTTAGCAGTCTTACTAATATTGCCATTACACGCTCTTAAAAGTTTTAAAATATCATCTGATTCTTTTATTTCTTTCCTCATTCTCTCTTTTTCAATAATATCCTTAATAGTGAATGCTTCTTTTTCTACACTAATAGTTTCTTTCCCTAACTCCTTCGCATAAGTTTTTATGATATTTTCTGGTAAATAATCTATTGTAATGATTTCATCCTGTACTATATGGGCTAACCGTTCTACAACATTTTCTAGTTCTCTTACATTTCCATGCCAATTATATTTTTTTAGATATTCTAGTGCTAAAGGATCTATATGCTTTACAAATCCATCCCAGCTTCTATCTGTTTTTTTTATAAAATATTCAAGTAGTAAAAGGATATCTTCTCTTCTTTTTCTCAATGGCGGAATATGAATAGAAATAACATTTAAACGATAATATAAGTCCTCTCGAAAACTTCCATCCTTTATAGCTTCATACAATTTTTTGTTGGTAGCACAGATAATACGCACATCTATAGGAATAACTTCACTTCCTCCAATTCGTACAATTCTTTTTTCTTGGATTACTCTTAATAAAGCTACTTGTTGTTCATAGGGCATATCTCCTATTTCATCTAAAAAAAGTGTTCCTCCTGAAGCTAATTCAAACTTCCCTGGTTTTCCACCTTTTTTTGCTCCTGTAAAAGCCCCTTCTACATATCCAAATAATTCACTTCCAAGTAAATCTCTAGGAATAGCACCACAATTAACAGCTACAAAAGGACCTTTACATCTATTACTATGATTGTGAATGGCTTGAGCAAATAGTTCTTTTCCTGTGCCGCTCTCCCCCTGTATCAAAATATTTCCATCTCCTAAAGCTGCCCTAGTAGCAATTTGTACTGTTTTTATCATTCTTTTGTTTTTTGTAATAATATCACGAAATTTAAATCTAGCTTGAGCACCACTAAATCGATTCACAAGATCCCGCACTTCTGCTATAGGTCTATAAACAATAACTCCTTTATTCACAACATCCTCTTTATCTTCAATAGGATCTCCTGATATAAAGAACTGTAAATTTCCTTTTGTCGTTGGAATAGTCAACTCAGACCCATAAAAAGATTTTTTTTCTTTTAACATCTTATGTATATCATTATTTTTCTTTTTTAAAACTATATCCTTTAGATATGTTTCTATTTCTTTAACAACATGAGAACTCCATTCTTTGTCAAGTTTCCTGTTTAAATTTTTAAAGTTTCCCAATTCATCAATAACAGCTACCCCTTCAGACATGTTCATTAAAATACTATTCATATAACTATTAACCATTGTCAATTCTTTATTAGCTTTGTGAAGCTCCTCTGTTCTTTTTTCTATAGTTATTTCCAACTCATCTTGAAGCTTTTTTAATGCATCTTGTGCTTTTTTTCTCTTTGTAATATCTCTTCCAATTGCTTGATAGGCTATTGCTTCTCCTTTTTGATCATAAAATACACGACCTATCCATTCTGTCCAAACTAATGTTCCATCTGCTTTAATTACTCGGAATTCACTCTGAAGAAGTGAATTTTCTTTTGTTAATGAGTTCAACAAATTTTTAACTTTCAAATAGTCTTCCTTATATACACAAGAAAATGTATTTCCTTGTGGTATTTTTCCCTTTTCTATTCCAAAAAAACGACAATAGGCATCATTTACAAAAATATATTTATGATCCATGGTACTACGAACAATAATCTCTGTCTGAGTATTTAATATATCTGCATATTCCTCTTCTTGCATTTTTAGTCTTTCTTTCATTTCCATATATTCTGTTCCATTACAAGCTACTACTAGCATGATCTCTTTTTCTTTCACTTTTAAATTTTTTATACACGCATCTAACCAAATAGATTGACCATCTTTTTTATATACTTTGACTTTATAATAATTTGAATCTCTTTCTTTTCGAATTCTTTTAAAACCATCCTTTATAATATCGTCAATGTTTTTACCAATTAATTCATTCTTAACATATCCAGTATTCTCTTTAAAACAAGCATTTACATAAACAAATTGGTTTTCGTGCAAGGCAAAAAATAACATCTTTTCATCTAATATTTTAAATATTTCTGATTGAGAGAGCCACTCTTGTATATACACCTCATCTATTGATTCTGTTGCCATTTGTTTATTCTCCACTTGTATTATCCCCCTTGTTGTCATTTTTAAGATGAATTAGAAGATTTAAACAAAGCAAATATTTTCTCTGAATTTCTCAAAATTTCTTCCTCTAATATTTTACTTATAAACTATTAATTCATCTTTTAACTAATATGCCTGAATCCTAATTCATTCCATATTTCTTTTTATTCCAAGGTAAAAATACACTTTCTCTAAAAACAAAATCAAATTTCCTAACACATAAAAATTTTATTACAATAAATTGAATCGGAGGTACCTTCTTCATATATTATACAATTTATTCCTCTATTTAGTAACATGTAAATATTGGAAATGTATGATTTTCAATTTCATCAACTAAAAAAAACAGCTATTGAAATTTTCTATTCAATAACTGCTTTTTGTTTTTATTTAGCACTATTTCCTAACATGCTTTTAGGTGGCTTTGGTCCAAAAAATTGATAATAATCTACTTTGATCCTTCCATTATATAATTTTCTTTTTTTACTTGCAGGCTTTCCATATAGTTTCTCAAACTCTTCATCAGAAGTAACAATATATGTAGACCAAGTATCAAACCTAGAAAATATTTTCCCCATTCTTGTATAAAGTCTTTGTACCTCTTTTTTCTCTCCTAATCTTTCTCCATAAGGAGGATTACATATAATATATCCATACTTAGCATTGGATCTTATTTTTCCCATTTCTTGTAATGAGAAAGTAATGCAATCATCTACTCCCGCTTCATAAGCATTATCCTTAGCAATCTCTAATGCTTTTTCATCTATATCAGAAGCAATGATTCTTATGTCTACATCTTGCCTGATGGCCTTCATAGCTTCTATTCTTGCACTTTTCCATACTGCTTTAGGTATTCTTTCCCATCCTTCTGAAATAAATTTTCTCTGAAGTCCTGGCGCAATATTTTTTCCAATCATAGCAGCTTCAATAGGAATAGTTCCTGACCCACAAAACGGATCAATCAACATGCGATCTTCTCTCCATCTACTGATTAAAACCATAGCTGCTGCTAATGTCTCTTTAAGGGGCGCTTCATTAGCCTTAGCTCTGTATCCTCTTTTGTGTAACCCTGCACCACTCGTATCTATTGTAAGGGTTGCTGTATCTTTAAGAAGAGCTACCTCTATAGGAAACTCTGAACCATCTTCTTTGAACCATTCTACTCCATAAACCTCTTTTAACCTTTCTACAATAGCTTTTTTTACGATAGCCTGACAATCAGAAATACTATAAAGCTGTGATTTTATAGACTTTCCATTAACAGGGAACTTTCCATTCTCAGGAATCCATTCTTCCCACGGTAAAGCCTTTGTCTGCTGAAATAACTCTTCAAAAGTCATTGCTTTAAATTGTCCCATTTTAAGAAGTACTCGATCTGCTGTTCTTAGCCATAAATTAGCTTTTGGAATGGCTTCTTCATTAGCTATAAAAGTAACTTTTCCATTTTCAACAGTCATTTTTTCATATCCCAATTTTTTCACTTCAAGCTTTACCATTTCTTCTAATCCAAAGGTAGCTGTTGCAATCAATTCAATTTTTGCCATATTATCTCTCCTACATTTATATTTCAAGTTTCAATTGTCTCTATTATAGCATAACCCTACCTTTTTATTCATATGTAGGTTGATAAATATAGATTTTTCAATCAAAACATTCATTTATAATGAATTCTTCGAGCTCCTTGAAGGTGCCTCTTTCTACTCCTATTTTTATTGTATTGATTGAATAAATCCTAGTAGATATAATAAAGTAAGATATAATAGATATTGTTGACGAAAAATAGACGATAACACCTCATCATAATAAATAAAGCAATCGTCTTAGATAGGAGAAATTTCATGAAACGAGTAAACAAAATCCTTGAAAATGAAAAATATCTGTATTACTTAAAGAAAAATATAGAAGCTGAAAAAAACCGAGTTTTTTGCCATCATGATCTTCGCCACTATCTAGACGTGGCAAGAGTTGCTTATATATTAGCTTTAGAAGAAAATATTTCCCTAAAGAAGGATATCATCTATGCAACTGCCCTTCTTCATGATATTGGAAGATGGAAAGAATACTTAGAAGGCGTTGATCATGCTATTGCCAGTACAAATTTAGCAAAAGAACTATTAGAAATTGCTGAGTTTAATCCTACTGAGCAAGCTATCATACAAAGTGCCATTAGAAATCACCGAAAATATGATGCAAAAAACCCACCCCTAGATCAAATACTCTATAAGAGTGATAAAATCTCTCGTCCTTGTATAGAATGTGCTGTTGTAAAAGAATGTAAAAGATTTGATATAGGACAAACACCTAAGCTTTACTACTAAAATTCTTTCCCCTATTAAACCAAAGCATAAGTTCTTATTTAAAATAAGAATCTTTGTTATTCCATAAAGAGTAGCAAGAAAGGAGTTTTTTATTTGATATTGATGATTGATAACTATGATTCCTTTACTTATAATCTTGTACAATATTTAGAATACTTAAAGGAAGAAGTAGTTGTATATAGAAATGATGCTATCACCTTAGAGCAAATCGAAAAATTAAATCCACAAATGATTGTTTTATCTCCAGGACCTTGTACACCAAACGAAACAGGGATTTGTAAAAATGTAGTGATTACCTTTAAAGGAAAAATCCCTATCCTTGGCATATGTCTAGGTCATCAAACCATTGGTCAAGTATTTGGAGGAAAAATCATCAAAGGAAAAGAACCTGTTCATGGAAAAGTTCATCCTATAAATCATACAAATAAAGGTATATTTCAAGATCTTCCAAACCCTTTAAAGGTGACAAGATATCATTCTCTTGTGGTAGAAAAAAATAGCCTTCCAGAATGTTTTGAAATCACTGCTTTAACTTTAGATGGAGAAATTATGGGCATGAAGCACAAGGATTATCTCATTGAAGGAATTCAATTTCATCCTGAAGCCATTTTAACAGAAAAGGGAATGGAGCTTTTAGAAAACTTTTTGCTACAAGCTAAAAAAAGTAGGTGTTCTCATGTTGATTAAAAAAATAAATACTTTATACAATAGCTTTGAACTTTATACCCTATTTAAAGACAACCCTTACAGTTTCTTTTTAGATAGCGGCATGGATCATGAAAGATTAGGGAAATATTCTTTCATCGGTTTTGATCCTTTTATGATTTTTAAAAGTAAAAATAACAAAATCACTATTACAAAAGATCATGAAACAAAATCATACACAGGCAATCCCTTTAAAAAGCTAAAAGAGCTTTTATCCTTATATAAAATGGATTATGAAACAGACCTTCCTTTTATAGGCGGTGCTGTAGGATACTTTAGCTATGATTTATGTCATCATATAGAAAAGCTTCCTAGAACAGCAATAGATGACGTAAATATCCCAGATTGTTTTTTATGCTTTTATGATGGTATTATCATTATCAATCACGAAAAAAACGAAGTATCCATTGCAGCTTTAGGGATAAAAGCTACAGAAAAAGAAATTATCTCTGCTATTGAAAATATCATTGAAAATAAGCATTTGCCTAAAATAAATGATATACCAGAAAAAGAAAAAGTCTCTATCCAGTCTAATTTTAAAAAAGAAGATTACCTAGAAGCTATCAACAAAGTCAAAGATTATATTTTATCAGGAGATATCTATCAAGCAAATATGACTCAAAGATTTTCATGTACTATTCATGAAGATCCCCTCATGATTTACAATCGTCTTCGTACTATTAACCCTGCACCCTTTGCGAGCTTTTTAAATTATGGAGATTTTCATATTGCAAGTAGTTCTCCTGAACGGTTTATAAAGATCAACGGAAATAAAATGGAAACAAGACCGATTAAAGGCACTCGACCAAGAGGAAAAAATATTGAAGAGGATATAAAAAATAAAGAAGAGCTTTTATCTAGCGAAAAAGATCAAGCTGAGCTTTTAATGATCGTAGATCTTGAAAGGAACGATCTTGGAAAAATTTCAAAAACAGGTACAGTAGAGGTAACAGAATTATTCCATTTAGAAACCTACCCAACTGTATATCATCTTGTTTCAACAGTTATAGGAGAAATAAAGGATGAATATGACGTAATAGACTGTATTGAAGCAACTTTTCCTGGAGGTTCTATTACTGGAGCTCCTAAAATAAGAGCTATGGAAATCATTGATGAATTAGAACCTACTCAAAGAAATATTTACACAGGCTCTATCGGCTATATTGGCTTTAATGGAAATACAGATTTAAATATCGTCATAAGGACAATGGTTTGCAAAAATAATAAAGCCTACTTCCAAGCAGGAGGAGGCATCGTTTGGGATTCAGATGCAAATTTAGAATATGAAGAAACCCTTCATAAAGCAAAAGCACTCATAAAAGCTTTAAAAGGTTAAGGAGTAAAATTTATGTATATTTCATATGGAGGTAAATTGTTAACAGCAAAAGAAGCTTTCATCTCTCCAAACGAAGGCTTTCAATATGGCTATGGTCTTTTTGAAACATTAAAGGTATATGATAAAAAAGTTTATTTTATAGATGAACATCTTAAAAGATTAAGAAACGGTTGCAAGGAATTAAACATTGAGCTACACTATGATTTAAAGTTAATAAAAAAATATATAAATGAACTAATAGCTTCTAATAGCCTAATTTCTGGTGTAGTAAAAATTATCTATGCAAAAAATAAAGCTAATTATCATTTATTGATTACTACTCGAGAAAATATATATAATAAAGAACGATATGAAAAGGGATTTTCTATGACCTTTGCTTCTGCAAGAAAAAATCCTCATGCAAAGCTGACGTATATAAAATCTAATAACTATTTAGAAAATCTATTAGCAAAGGAAGAGGCATTAAAAAACAATCACGATGAAGCTATATTTCTGAATACAGACGGATTTTTAAGTGAAGGCTCCTTTACAAATCTGTTTTTTGTAAAAGAAAAAAACATTTATACACCTTCTATTGAATGTGGTATTTTACCAGGAATCATGAGAGAAAAGACAATTGATTTAATCAATACATTAGGTTTATCTTTAAAAATTGGGAAATTCACAAAAGAAGCTTTGCTTCATGCAGATGAAATTTTTCTAACGAATTCTTTAATGGAAATTATGCCTGTATCAAAGCTAGAAAATAAAATATTTGATTTAGCTCAATTGCCTATCACTCAATTATTAATAGAAAAATTTCATGACCTGTATAATACTTCTATTTAATGGGATTATTCATCCATCCTTTATAGTAATCTCATAAGTTTTCTTAATGGGAAGAATCCTATCATTAATGTTTCTACTTAAAGGATCCTACGAATAAGTTACAAATAAATTAAAAATATAAGAAAAGAGGAATCACAATGGACAAGCCAAAAATAGAAAAAGCTGTAAGAGATATATTAGAAGCCATCGGTGAAGATCCAGATAGAGAGGGCTTACAGGATACCCCTCGAAGAATTGCAAACATGTATGAAGAAATTTTTTCAGGACTAGAAGAAGATCCTAAAAAACACTTAGAAATATTTTTTCAAGAAGAAAAACATGAAGAGTTAGTTTTAGTAAAAGATATTCCTTTTTACTCTGTATGCGAACATCACCTAGTACCATTCTTTGGAAAAGCTCACGTAGGCTATCTTCCTAAAAATGGGAAACTTACAGGGCTTAGCAAGCTTGCAAGAGTTGTAGAAACCGTTGCCAAAAGACCTCAACTTCAAGAAAGAATTACAACTTCTATTGCAGATGCATTAGTTGAAAAGCTAGAACCTTATGGCGTTATTGTAGTAGTTGAAGCTGAGCATATGTGTATGACCATGAGAGGTGTTAAAAAACCTGGCTCTAAAACAATTACCTCTGCTGTAAGAGGACACTTTAAAAAAGATGCAAAAGCAAGGGCTGAAGCTCTAGCACTCATTAAATTTTAATGTTTTTAGGGGGGATAATCATGTACTATGATTTTTCAAGAAAAATAAATATAAAAGCAAAAGAATATACATTAGCTTTAGGAAGTAAAACCTATATCATGGGAATTTTAAATGTAACACCAGATTCCTTTTCTGATGGAGGAAAATTTACAGATGTAGAAAAGGCTATATCTCATGCTAAAGAAATGATCCGTGACGGTGCAGATATTATTGATATTGGTGGAGAATCTACAAGGCCAGGTCATGAGGAAGTATCACCAGAGAAAGAAACAAGTAGAGTTCTTCCTGTAGTAGAAAAACTTATAAAAGAAATAAAAGCTCCTATTTCTGTAGATACTAGTAAAGCTATTGTAGCTAAAAAAGTATTAGAAGCAGGAGCTCATATGATCAATGATGTATGGGGACTTCAAAAAGATTCACAGCTAGCAAATGTGATTGCAGAATATGATGTCCCTGTTGTGATCATGCACAATCAGATTGGTACAGAATATGATGGAGATATTATGGAAAATATAAAAGTATTCCTAGAAAAATCTATTGCTATTGCACGCCATGCTGGTATCAAAAAAGAAAATATCATCCTAGACCCAGGTATTGGATTCGGAAAAACACCAGAGCAAAATATTCATGTAATGTCAAGGCTCCATGAATTAAACGTTCTTGGATACCCTATTCTTCTTGGTACCTCTAGAAAATCTATGATTGGAAAAATCCTTGATCTTCCAGCAAACGAAAGAGTTGAAGGCACTGTTGCCACATCTGTTATGGGCGTTATGCAAGGAATGGATATTCTAAGGGTTCATGATGTGAAAGAAAATATTCGTGCTGTAACAGTTACAGATGCTATCGTAAGAGGTACTACACCATGGATAAAATAATCATGAAAAACTTAAGCTTTTATGGCTATCACGGTGCTATGTCTGAAGAAAACATCCTTGGGCAAAAATTCTTTATTGATATCAATCTATACGTAGATTTAAAAAATGCAGGATTAACAGATAATGTAAAGGATACGGTACACTACGGAGAAGCCTATAACCTTGTAAAATCTATTGTAGAAAATAAAAGATTCAAGCTCATTGAAGCATTAGCAGAAGATATTGCAAATAACATGCTTACTACTTTTTCCTTAATAAAAGAAATCAAGATAACTATCAAAAAACCTGAAGCACCTGTCCCAGGCATATTTGATTATTTTGGTGTAGAGATAAGGAGAAAACGAAATGAATAGAGCATATCTTGGTATAGGCAGCAACATGGGAAATACAAAAGAAAATATAGACAAAACTATCGCACTATTAAAGGAAAATAATCATATTAAAGTTTCAAATATTTCATCTTACTACGAAACAGAACCTGTGGGCTATAAAGACCAAGACTGGTTTTTAAACATAGTAGTTGAAATAGATACAGATTTAAACCCTTATGAATTATTATCCTATTGTCAACATATTGAAAAAAACTTAAAAAGAAAAAGAATCATTCGATGGGGTCCACGAACAATCGACGTAGATGTATTGCTTTATGAAAATTTTACATCTACTGATGAAAACTTAATCGTTCCTCACCCTAGAATGCATGAAAGAGCCTTTGTTATGATTCCTCTTTATGAAATCAATAAGGACCTTTCCATCAATGGTACAACGATCAAAGAATTGGTCAATCAACTTAAAGGAAAAGAAGTTAGGAAGGTTAGTTATGAATAAAAAAGTTTTAACAGGTGAGAAAATCACCATTTCTATAAAAGATTTAAAAATCGGAGACAATCATTCACCCATATTCATTGCAGGTCCTTGCTCTGTAGAATCGAAGGAACAAATATTAGAAACAGCTCTAAAACTAAAAGAAATTGGTATCCACGTTCTAAGAGGAGGAGTCTTTAAACCACGAACAAGTCCTTATGATTTTCAAGGACTAGAAATAGAAGGACTAAAATATTTAAAAGAAGCAGGAGATGCAGCAAATCTTCCTATTATTACAGAACTCATGGACGAAAAAAACATGGATCTAGTACTAGAATATGCTGATATCATTCAAATCGGTTCTAGAAATATGTACAACTATTCTTTATTAAAAGCTTTAGGCAAAATAAAAAAGCCTGTTCTTTTAAAAAGAGGCATGAGTGCTAGCATCAGAGAATGGAGTATGGCGGCAGAATATATAGCAGCCTACGGCAATAAAAATATTATCCTTTGCGAACGAGGCATTAGAACCTTTGAAACCTATACAAGAAACACCTTAGATTTAGCTGCTGTTCCTATTATGAAAAAAGAAACAGGCTTACCTGTCATCGTTGATCCGAGTCATGGAACAGGCATTAGAGAACTCATTGCTCCTATGTCAAAGGCAGCATTAGCTTGTGGTGCTAATGGACTCATGATTGAAGTACATCCAAATCCAGAAAAGGCTTTAAGTGATGGGCATCAATCATTAACACTGGATCAGTATAAAGAATTATTTGATGAAATAAAGTAGGGACACATGATATGTCCCTACTTTACTATTTTATACAAAATATATAATAAGAAATTCTAGATTCTAATCCTACCTTTATCAACTTTAAAGTATTCGCTATCCATTTCATTCATAGCTAAAAAATCCTTTAAGTCTTCTAAAATTTTTTATTGCTTATAAATTATATTTAGAAATTTTTCTATATAATGTAGCAATTCCAATTCCTAATTTTCGTGCTACAATTTGCTTACATTCCGTTGTTTCTCCATACATTTTTAATGCTCTTTGTATGGTGTCCTTTTCTATTTGATCAAGATCAAAAACTTCATTTTTATTTTTTTTCTCATTCTTTTCATCTATTCTAATTAATTTTCTAGGCAGTATTTCTGGCAAAATAATTCCTGATGTATCCATCATATTAATCATAAATTCTATTGTATTTTCAAGTTCTCGTATATTTCCTGGCCAACTATAAGAAAGCATATACTTCCATAAAGAACGATCAATTCCAATAAACTTTTTCTGAAAAAGCTTTGCATATTTATTAGCAAAATAATAGGTTAATATTTTAATATCTTCTATCCGTTCTCTTAAAGAAGGGATTTCTATAGGAATTACATTCAAGCGATAATATAAATCTTCTCGAAAAGATCCATCTTTAATCATTTCTTCAAGATTTTTGTTTGTAGCTGCAATTACTCTCACATCCACTTTAATTGGTTTATTAGCCCCAATTTTCACAATCTCTTTTTCTTGGAGTACCCTTAAAAGTTTCACCTGCATATAAATAGGCATATCTCCTATTTCATCTAAAAAGATCGTTCCTTTATTTGCAAACTCAAACTTGCCTATTTTCCCATTTATATTCGCTCCTGTAAAAGCACCTTTTACATAACCAAACAATTCACTTTCAAGAAGAGTATCAGGAATCGCTCCGCAGTTTATAGGTACAAAAGGTTCTTCTTTTCGATTACTTTCATTATGGATCGTTCTTGCAAACATTTCTTTTCCTGTTCCACTTTCTCCTGTAATTAAAATAGTAGATGAAGATTTTGCAATTTGTACTACTCGCCTTTTCAAATTAATTACTTTAGATGATTCTCCCAAAATCTTATTTAAGGATAAGTTGTGATTGGGATTAGTCATATCAAGAATTTTACTCTTTATAGTTCTCGCATCATTAAAAATAAACATACGATCATATTTATTTTTTCCCATATGCATATTATGGATACTACCCACTAAATTATGAGTCTTTCCCTGAAAAATCAAATCATATTCTTGTTGCTCTAAAATATAGTTACCTGTTGGAATTAATGTGATTTTATGACAAAAATCATCATCTACTTCTAAAATATTTTTTGCATTTTCATTGGTATGTGAAATATAATCATTTTTATCTAAAACAATAACAGCCTCTTCTATATTTCCCATAATAGAATTTAAAACTCCAATCATGGTTTCTATATTCTCGTTTTTCTTTTGTTCATAAGCTTTTGCACTAATAAAATCAGCAATTTGCTTCAAAAAAGAAAAATACATATCAAAATTCGATAACAAAAATTCTTTTTGCTCATCATGAAAACAAATAAGACCAATTACACCAATAACCTGATCTTCCATTTTAATTGGTGTACAAGCTTCAAACTTCTCAATACAAGTAAGACACTTAGGACATTTTTGACATATACTATTTTGCCCAGGTTCTCTAATAATTTGGTGTTTGCCGCTTTGTAATACAGTTTTATAAACATACTCATCTTCTAAACTTTGATTGATTCCCTTTTCATATTCTCCTGTTCCTGCAATCCTAATTAAATCTTGATCCACAATTTCAATGTCTACTTTTAAAATTTCTGAAATTACATTAGCATATTTTATAACCGTATCCTGAATTTTTTTGAGTATGGTTTCCATTGTCTTCACCTCAAATTCTTTTCTTTTCACACAATCATTGCTACTTTTATATTATACGAAATATTTTTGTATATCAATAAAAACTCAATCCATATATCTCCGCTCTTCTACATTCTATATACATTATATTCTAATTACATACAAACTATAAAAATAAGAATTAGATAAAATCTAATTCTTATTTTTAATACCTCACATAGAGTTTTCCATTATGGATTGTAATATATATTTTAGAAATAATTATTAACAAAATAAAAACATTTAATTTTTAGACTATGAATGATACGCAAGGTATCATCCATAGCTCTATTATACAAGTACTGATTTATATTTCTATTTTATTGATTTAAAAAGGTCCCCATTTGATTAAGTGCGCAACAACTAGGAAAACCGCTCCTACTGAAGTCCAAATCAGGAACAATGGAAAATAGAATTTTGCCCATTTTGTCCACGGCACTTTAGCAACAGCTAACGTTGCCATAAAATAACCACTTGTTGGCCATAAAATATTTGATAATCCATCACCAATTTGAAGTGCCAAAATCGATGTTTGTCTAGTAATACCTACAATATCTGATAAAGGAGCCATTATAGGCATAGTAATAAGTGTTTTAGCACTTCCCGAAGGAATTAGAAAGTTAAAAAATGTTTGAACACTTAACATTCCCAAAGGCGTTGCCACTGTAGGTAATTGTTTTACCATTGAGCCTAAGCTATTAATAACCGTATCAATAATTTGAGCTTCTTCCATAATAACATTGATAGATCTAGCAACACCTATAATAAGTGCCCCAACTAAAACATCTCTACATCCATCAACAAACGATTCACATATTTCATCACCAGTTAAACCACTTACTAGACCAGATACCATTCCTATTATAATAAACATAGCACCAATTTCTGGCATATCCCATCCAAGCTTAAATACTCCACCAATAAGTACAAAGAAAAGAATTACTGCTGAAACACCACCTAAAGTTTGTCTAGTTGTTAGTGTTGTTTTGAATTCCGTATCTTTGCATAAAAGTTCTCTGTTTTTAATATCATCTTCATACATTGCACTAAGTTGTGGATTGTTTTTTACTTTTTTAGCATATCTAGAAACATAGATAGCACCAATAGTTGTTGTGAAAAATAAAAATACAATTCTATATTGAGTTCCAGAATACAAAGGCAATCCAGCTATCTTTTGAGCAATTGCAACAGTGAACGGGTTTGTTAGTGCAGCAGTAAATCCTGCTGCTGATCCTGCTAATGCAATAGCACAAGCTGTAATAGAGTCATATCCTAGAGCCAATGCTAAAGGTAAAATAATAGGAACATAAACCATACAAAGTTCTGGCATACCTATGAATGTATCTATCATAGCAAACACAAACATTAATATAGGAACAATTATAATACCTTTACTTGAAAATCGATGGGCAATATTGTTAACACCTACTTCAATGACACCTGTTTTTCTGACAATAGAAAAACCACCACCAACACAAAATGTTAAAACCACAATCCATCCAGATGCAACAAAGCCTTTGGGAATTGAAACAAAATATTTAAAAAATGATGTTGGATTGCTATTAATTATATGAAATGATTCAGGGTCAATCATCATTCTTCCATTTGGCCCTTGTACCCTTACAAACTCACCTGCTGGAATAATGTGTGTAAGTACTGCAATAACAGCACCTACTATCATTAATAAAATAAACGTATGGGGTAACTTAAACCTTTTTTTTCCTGCTATACACTCAGCCGTATTTTTCATTGATATCCTCCTTGTATAAGGTAATTCAAATAATTATTATAAAATACACATATTGATTTTTACTACATATATACTAACCTATCCAATAAGTCCTATAACCTCAATTTCTACCAAAGCATCCTTCGGTAAACGAGCAACTTCTATAGCACTTCTTGCTGGAAATTTTTCTGTAAAAAATTCTTTATATACTTCATTCATTGCTGCAAAATCATTCATATCATTTAAAAATACAGTTGTTTTTACTACTTGACCTAAGCTTGACCCGGCTTTCTCTAAAATAGCTTTTACATTATTTAGAGAAGCTCTTGTTTGTTCTTCAATCGTTCCTGGCATTTTTCCTGTTTCAACAATTATTGGGAGTTGTCCTGATGTGAATACCACATCTTTTAGTATGATTCCTTGAGAATATGGTCCAATTGCACTTGGTGCTTTTTCAGTATTTACTATTTTTTTCATAATAACATCTCCTTTTTTATATTTTGGTAACTATTTACTTTAAATGTCATTAGTTAACTAAATTTTTATAAATGCTTTGCTAAGTTAGTATAGAATTCACAAGCTTCTATAATATCAGATAAAGGACAGTGTTCATCTCTAGTGTGAGCAAGTTTAGGATCCCCAGGACCAATACCAATTGTAGGTATATTTAGTATTCCTGCTGTTGCTACGCCGTTTGTACAAAAGTCCCATTTGAACATTTTAGGTGCCTCTCCATTTAACTCACCATACGCATTTAAACAAGCTTTCGTAAGTTCATGATCCTTATGAATTTCCCAAGCTGGTAAAAAAGAATGTAACACTAAATTTTCATCAGTCCAACTCTTCCCCACTTCATCATAAATTTCCCAAGTTGCACCTGTACCTTCTATTAACTTTTCTATTTCTTTTGCAATAAATTGTTTATCTTCTCCTATAATCAATCTTCTATCAAGATATATGCTACAGGTTGGTGGAATTGCATTTAATGAAACAGCTCCACTTTCTATTTTTGTAAGCGCTACAGAACCTTTTTCCCCTTCTCTACTTATAAACTCTTGCCCTAATTTCTCTACTCTTTTAATGATTTCATTCATTTTATATACAGCATTATCTCCTTTTTCTGGAGCACTTCCATGGGCAGATACACCTGTAGTATTAATTTTAATCAGTGCTCTTCCTCTATGACCTAATGCTAAATTCATAGAGCTTGGTTCACAAATGATTACATAATCTGGATAAATATCGTTTTCCTTGCACAGATACAATAATGCTTGTCCATCATAATCTTCTTCCATTACAGATGTAGAAATATATATCGTTTTCCCTTTATCAAGACCAAGCTTCTTTATTGCATATCCTGCATATACTGTAGCTGCTACAGCTGATTTCATATCAACGGTTCCTCTGCCATATATATTCCCATCAACAATTTCTCCAGAAAATGCTCCATATTTCCACTCATCTTCATCATTAACAGTGACTGTATCTATATGAGAATCATACATTACTTTTGTTTCACCATTTCCTATAACTCCAATTACATTTCCCAGTTTATCTATTATTACATCATCATATCCAAGTTCTATCATTTTTTCTTTAATAAACAAAGCTACTTCTTTTTCTTCACATGTAATACTTTTTATTCTTATGATGTCTTGAGTAAATTTTATTAATGCTGGTTCCAATTCCTTTAACATATTTTTAACTTGTATTTCCATTATTAATACCTCCCACATATATTTCTTAAGATGATTAATTTATAGCATGAATAACAAACCTATTAAAAACTTATATAGAGAACCTCTAAATTTAAATTTATATGAAGGTGATAATGAACCCAATGTTATTCCTTATCTTCTCATCATCACCTTTTAAAGTAAAAACATGAAAATACCTATCTATATTTATGCAGAAAGAATTCTTTCTGAACTTATCTCAAATTCCTAAACACTTGGATTTTTTCCATCATAAACAATTTTTTCATAATGTTCAGGATCTGTATCTCCTTCTGTATTAAAACAAATTACTACTGAATTTTCATCTAAACCTAATTTTTCTTTTAATGGTTTTAATGTTTCTCTCTCTATTAATAGAGATAAAAATCCTAAACCAACTGCTCCTGATTCACCAGCTATTACTTTTTTGTCATTTCCTATAGGATTTGCTAACACTCTCATTCCTCTAGCAGATACATAATCAGGACATGATACATAAGCTTTTGCAAAATCTTGTAAAATTTTCCAAGTAATTGGGTTTGGTTCTCCGCAAGCTAATCCTGCCATAATAGTATCTAAATCTCCCGTTACAAAATGTGGATTTCCATCATTAGCTAAAGCAGATTTATATATACAATCAGCTTTTTCTGGTTCTACTATAGTCGTTATAGGACATTTATCTTTAAAAACATTTGCATAATATCCTAAAACACCACCTGCTAAAGATCCAACCCCTGCTTGCAAGAATACATGAGTAGGCCTCTTAATACCATCTAATTTCATCTGATCTAAAGCTTCATCTGCCATTGTTGTATAACCTTGTGTAATCCAGTTAGGAATGTCTTCATATCCTTCCCACGCTGTGTCTTGAACTACATACCATCCATTTTCTTCAGCCTTTTGTTTGGCTATCCTTACAGCATCATCATAGTTAAAATCTGTAATAGAAGCCTCCGCACCAGCATCTCTAATAGCTTGAAGTCTTGTTAGTGAAGATCCCTTTGGCATATATACCACCGATTTGCATCCTAATTTCGTTGTAGCCCAAGCTACCCCTCTTCCATGATTACCATCTGTTGCAGTAACAAATACCATATCTTTAATTTTTTCTTTTATTTCAGGTTGGTTAAAGTATTCAAAACTAGCATCTTTAATATCAATATTAAGTTTTTTACATAATAATCTTGCTATTGAATAAGTTCCTCCTAATCCTTTAAATGCATTTAATCCAAATCTATAAGATTCATCTTTAACATAGATTTTATGAACCCCTAATTTTTTTGCAAGTTCTTCTAATGCTACTAACGGTGTTGCTTTATATTCATCCATTGATAAGTGAAAATTCCTTACACATTTTACTTCTTCTTCATTCAAAAAATTCGGTAACTTACCTCCTATTTGTTCTTTTACAATAAATTTTATTTCGTCTTCTTCTATATGATTTTTCATATATTACACCTCCTAAATTATTCATAATATTATATTGCAAATACTATGCCAATTCAAAACCGCCTTTTTTAAAGGTTTTTATGAAATAAAAAACATATATATTATCATTTTGATAATATATATGTTTTTTCCCATATCCATTTAATTATATATACCCCATAAAACTTCTTTATTTAACTTGTTTTGTCAAATAATGTACCCAACAAAATTTTTATTATCAAAATGATAGCAAATTATCACTTTGATAATATTTTAAGCAAACTCTTTTTTGGCGAACCACACTTTTTTTTAACTTTTTATACAACATTGCAATACCCACGCCTATCTTTTAGATTTCATTTCACATGATCCTTATTACACCCCTATTATACTAAATATTTTTTTATATCAACAGACACCCAACCCATGTAACCTCATCCTTTTCAAATTCTATATGGATTCCTACTTGACTACATGTGCCTATCACATCTACCCCAACTGCTTCTAAAGAAGGTCTAGCCCTTTTAGGCTCTATACATTTTTCCTTTCCTAACCTAACAGCACATGTTTTACAAAGTCTACAATGACCTCCTATAAACGCAAAGGATTGATCAAATCCTAATTTCTTTCCATAGCTTTCAATAGCTAACATAATTTCATGCAATTTGTCTGCTGATACATAAAATGCTTCATGCTCTGATGGATCATAAATCTTATCTTTCACCAAAACTAAAAATCCCTTTATATATTGTTTTACCTTATCTTCAAAGTCTTCTATTGTTCCCACATAAGGTGGACACATGAAATTATTATTATACTGCCCACATTTATTTTTCATACATGTATCTCTTACTTCCTTGGATATCAACAATTCTTTTGGAGATATTTCCTTCATCAAGTAAATTTCTTTATTGTTGATATAATCCTTTAGCTTTTTCAGTTTATCCACTTTATATCTACTCCTTTACATAAAACTATAATAGCTTTATGTCTTTTCTTATACCTATTATATATTGTTTTTCATATTCTAAGTATTTTCTTTCTGATTGTTTTCGTAATAAATTTACTATATTCTTTGTTTTTTCGTTTCCTTTTTACATTTTATCTTTATTTAAGATATCCACTCTCCACACATATGTGAAATTTTTCAATTTTTTCTTCCTTGAGAACCCACTTCTATTCATAATATATTATAAGTAAACCGACGACCTTACATGTGAAAAGTAGGTGAAAACATTGGAAAAACAAATACTAAATATCCTTAATGAACTAGTAAAAGGTCAGAAGAAAATCACTCAACGCTTAGATACATTAGATAGTCAAGTAAAAGAAAATACCCAAATTCTCAAATCCTTAGAACATAAAGCAGATGTCAATAAAACCGAGATACGGTTCACACCTCATCTCGGTTTTTCTCATTTACATATTCTATTTTATACCTTAAACCTACTCATCTCTTCATTCAACTTCATAGCCAAATGATCTAATTTATCAGCAGCTTCTGCAATTTGGTCTACTGCCATGGCTTGCTCTTGCATAGATGCATTTACTTCTTCTGCTGATGCAGCTGTTTCTTCAGATACTGCTGAAATGTTTTCTATAGCTTTTACAATAACATCTTTTTCCTCATTTATTTTATTTGCAAAATCACTAAGTTCTTCAATTTTTTCTGTAATGCTATACACCTCTCCTGATATTTTTTCGAAAGATCCATATACTTCTGCAACAGCTGCTGTTTGTCCTTTTGATCTATCTTTTACTTCTTTCATAATATCCACTGTATTATTACTTTCATCTTGAACATTCATAATGATTGCTTTAATCTCATGAGAAGAAAGACTTGATTCTTCTGCAAGCTTTCTAATCTGCTCTGCAACTACTGTAAAGCCTTTCCCTGCTTCCCCTGCTCTCGCAGCTTCAATAGATGCATTGAGTGCTAATAGGTTTGTTTGATCAGCAATAGCATCTATGGTTTCTAATATATTTCCTATATCTTTGATACGATTATCTAAATCAACAATAGCCCCTTCAATAGCTTGTGTGCCTTCATTATTTAGTTTTGTTTTTTCTTTTAATTCATCCACCATACCCATACTTGTTTCACTTGTGTGCATTACATGCTCAGCAGAATTTTTAATATGGTCAAAATTAGTTGCTAGTTCATTAAAGTGCCCAGCTAATTTCATTGTAAGATTAGCACCCTTTTCTGAATCAGCAGCTTGATCCATTGCACCTCTCGCAATCGTATCAATCGTTGCTGCTACCTCTTCAGCTGCTGAACTAGTTAGTTCTGAAGTTGCTGCTAAATTCTGAGCAGATGAAGTAACATCTATAGATACCTCCTGTATACGCTTTGTAAGATTTGCTAAATCCTCTACCATACTATTGAAATGCGTTCCTAACTCCCCTATTTCATCTTTTCTTTTTATTTTTCTCCTTATGGAAAGATCTCCTTCACTTACCTTTTTCATATCATTTACAAGAGTCTTGATCGGATTCGTAATGGATGTCGCAAATGCATAAGCAATCCCAATTGCAATAAATAGTGAAATTCCTCCTGTAACTAAGGTATTTTTTAAAATATCAGAAGTTTCTTCTTCTATTTCACCTATATACATTCCAGCAGCAATTTTCCAATTTAATTTGTCTAATGTACTGTATACAACAAATTTTTCATAAACATTTCCTTCTTCTTTCCAATCATAATCTACAATGCTTTCCTTTTCTACATCCATAGATTCAAGTACTTTTTTTACAGGTAATTTTTTTCCAATCACATCTTCATTTTTATGGAATATAACCAACCCATTACCATCCACTACAAAAGGATATCCTCTTTCTCCTATTTTTATATTATCAAGCTTTTCTCCTAAAATATCTAATCCTATATCTACTGCTAGCACTCCAACAAATTGATTATTTTGGTCATATATAGGCTTCGCTCCTGAAATAATCCATTCATTTGTAAATTTATCTTGATAAGGTTGTGTAAATACTAAAGCTTGTTTTTTTACAGCTTCTGTATACCACGGTCTTTGTGTAGGATCATAACTTTTATTAGGTTGAGGATATACCTTTTTATCCTTTGTCCCTATGTATATACTTGAAATATCTTTACGGGATTTTTTAAAGTTTTCAAATTTCTTTAATACACTCTCCAACCCCTCTGGATTAGAAGAAATTTGTCTAATCTCCTCTTCATTTGTCATAAAGTTTATAGATCCTTCTATTCCTTCTAAATAATTATCAACAGATAAATTTAACTGTTTTATTGTCTGTAAGGAAGATCTCTTTAATTCATTTTCTGTTACCCTTGCTGCTTTTAAATACGAAGTAATTCCCAAAGAAATCAATGGTAAAATAATAAGTATCACAAATATTGTAATCAGCTTAAATCGAATTCCTGTTCTTTTTACTTTTTGCTTCATCTCTTTTCCCTTCCTTTCTTAATGTCTACATCTTTCTTTAAACATTTTTTCTTCATCTTTATTTCATATACTTTATGCTAAATTAAATTATATATCCATCATGATTGTAGGACTATATCCTTAATTTGTCAACTTCAATAATATTAAATCCATTTTTTAATTAACCTATATTTTATTCGCTTATTCTCTAAATATCTAAAAATATTAGCCACATTCCATTTAATGTAAAATAGTGAAATAATAAAAAACATTTTGTATTTTCACAAAAAAGTGGCATATGCCACTTTTTTATACAACGCCCTTTGCATAGTTATTTATTTTTTCTAAGATCTCCTCTGCAGCAGCAATACCTTCCTTTTCTGTGAAAATAATATTTTTTGTCTCTTCTGTCTCTTTGTAAATTTTATAAATTTCACCATGAGGAGGTGCAATGCCTATATCTGCACTCTTTAACATAGGAATATCTAAAAGAGAGTCTCCTGCCGATATAATAAAATCTATATTTTCTCTTTCCTTTATATGCTCGAGAGCCTTCCACTTACATACACAATAGGGAACAAAATAAAGCTTTCTTCCTTGGAGAGATACTTTCCAATTTCGAAGTTCTAACCATTCTATAAATGAATTTAATTTTTCCATAGGAATCTTTTCTTGATCAACAATGCAATAAGTAAATAACTCATCCGCCATCCTTCTTCTTAATAGCCAATCCTTTGACACAATTTCATTAAATTTTAACAAAAGGTCCTCAAGGGGTAAACATCCTTTTTTTATTTTCTCGTGAATAGAACGATTCCATTCCTCGTCTACTTCTCCATTTACTAATATATTTCCTCCATTACTAACTATAGCATACTTAGGTGATATATATTCTAAAATATCAATTCTTTTATATTGCTCTATGGTTCGAGTAGTAACGGGTATAAATAGCATATCCTCATTTAATGCTTTCAATTCTTCAATTGCCTTCTCTGTCATAAAAGATATTTCTTCGTTATCTTTTTTTTCAATTAATCTTATACCTTCTCTATCTGAAACAAATTTCTTTGAATAAATTAATGTACGATCTAAATCACTTGCAAATATCATTATTTTTCTCCTTTTAAAGGTTTTATGAGTCCACAGCATTGATAAGTCATATCTTCATAGATTTCAACAGATACATTTTTATCTTCTGCTAATAGTAAAATATGCTTTAAATTAGGATTTTCCCTATCCTTTATAAGAATTTTCCATGGAACCCTTCTTAGTAATACTCTTGTAGTTTCTCCGATCCCTGGCTTAATCAGATTGATGTCTTCTATTTTAAATGTTTCTTGAATCGTTTTTATATCCGTAAGTCCTGCCCAAGTAGGAGTAGTTTCTTGTATCTGTTTTGCCCCCTTCTCAATCAAAAGTTTTACTGTTTCGAATTCCTTTGTAATCGTCTCTATAAAAAGGTTCGACACATCATCTTCTTCTAACTCCTTATAATATTTTGCACCATGAAAATCCTTTTCTCCTATCAAATCTTTTCTGTGCACCGTTCTACTTACAAGACCTGAAACAGTAGAGTTCAAACAAGCACTAGCAATTAAAAAATCCTCCCTTGTACCAAAGGTAGATACACAATATCCAGGGTCTGCAAGTACGGCTAAATCATCCTTTAAAAAAACGCCATACTTTTCCTTAAATTCCTCACACGCCTTCTTAAGAACCCTTGTAATAGCACCCTTTCCTGTCCATCCATCTATAAACTGTATATTCTTACCTGGATGATTCTTTAAAATATATTTTATAGCGTTTTCATCTATCCCTTTTCCTCTTATAATAGATATGCTGTAATGAGGAAGTTCTAAATTATATTTATAAACTATATATCTCTTAATGAGTATTCCTACAGGCGTTCCTGCTCGAGCTAAAGATACAAGAACTGTATCTTTTCCTCTATTTTTTATGATTTTTTCAGCAACAACGCCTACAGCTACACTAAGCTTCTTTGCTGATTCCTTTAAGGATAAATAAAATAAATCAATATATTCATTTGTTGGCCTGTATTCTACTGGAAGCATTTCAGAATAATGGGTTCCACTTTGAATCAATTTTTCTCGTTCATTTGTTCCTTTTTCTTCCATAACACTGCTAATGTCTTTTAATAAAAAGGTTACTTCATTCTCTTTATAGCTTCCCATTTTACTGGGCTCTTCTAATTCATCATTCCTTGAACATATAATTAGATTAATCAATGGAATTCCTAAACTTTTTAGAATTTTCATCATCTCATCCATTCTTTCTCTAGAACCTTCTCTTTCAAAAAATATAAAACAATCATCATAATATCCATAAGGAATATTATAAAGGTAATTCAGAATAGATGGATCATCAGGACTCTTGAAACAATATGCATTCTTTATACCATACGGTTTTTCTTCATAAGGATGAATAGGACTCCTTGTAGATGAATGATATAATACTCCATCCCCCATAAAAGCTGCTATTTTCATAGGAATGTACATAAATTCTCCAGTACCAAGACAAAGGGTTCTTTGTCCTTTTCGTTGTTTCTTTAAAAGCTCCCCTAATTTTTCACATGTTTCATTGATATTTTTTGTTTCTTCACTTTCAATTCCAAATCTTCCTGTTTCCTTTATATAAGGGCAAGCATTTATCTTTCCTTGACCATCTATAGAAGAAAATAATAATTTTCTAAAATATTCATCTTCTATTTTTATTGTATTGATTTCTGACTTTATTATATCTTTTCTATTCTCCTTCTCAAAAGGTACATCCTCTACTGGTTTTCCTTCTACTTCAATAACTCCTGTTGCTAACGAAACAGTATTTATTTTTATCCCTAATCTTTTTTCTAACGCTTCATATCTTTTTCGGTCTTCCTCTTTTCTCCAATCTAGTATAGATACAACTACATACTCTTTTCTTGGAAATTCATTTTGAATAGCTTCAATAATGTTAATGGCTGTTTTTCCTGTAGTAATTTCATCATCTACTAAAATAATAGTACTTTTTTCTTTTAGTAAGTCTTCAACTAATGGATAAAAGCGATGTGTTGTAGCATGAGAATGCTCTTCTTCAAACTGAAAAGTATTTTTAAGATTTAAAAGTTTTTCTCGTGTTGTATGGATATAAGTAGCATTTTGAAAGTTTTCAAATACGCTATGTCCTAGTGCTGTAGCAGTTTCTGCAAATCCTATAAATAAAGCTTTCTCTTGTAATTTGATAGAATTTCTTCTTGTTTTTTCATAGATCTCCTTACTCATGTTCTTATGAATAAATCCTTTAAGTATCTCTTTTTCAAAAGAAACATCTTTCCCATACACTTCCTTCATCAACTCTACAGAAAGCAAAGCTCCTGTTAATAAAGAAACTTGTGGTATTACTGGAATATGCTTTCCTAGTACTTTACTAACAAATAAAAATCCTCTTCTTTTATTCTTTCTTGCAGCCATGGAAAAAAGGTTATCCATAGGAATTTCATACGGATTTTTTGTAATATCTATAGTAACACGTAAATCTTTTAAAATCTTATAAATGTGTTTTTCTGGTAAGCAAGCTTGTAAAATTTTGTCCTTCATGATACACCCCATATATTTTTGATTTTTTTAGTATTTTCTTTGCCCAATTAAGATGTGGCTTGATTTCATTCATTTTATTTTCATACTGACTTTTCATGACACCCACGCTGCCATCATTATTTTTTATAATACTACAAGCATCCATATATTCTTCATGACTCACTACATAAAGTGCTTGTACAGGAGTAATATGACTTGGATGAATAATGGTTTTTCCCATAAATCCATTTGCTTTATCTAATAATACTTCACGAATCAACCCATCTAAATAAGCATTTAATAATTCTTTTCGAATTTCAATCCCCTCTTGCCCATAAGCCTCTTCAAAAGGACTTCTTCTAAGTTGTGGTTTTAGTACTCTATCACCACTTGAGAAATATTCCCATACAGGAGCTGATATGACGTACCCCTTATCCACTCTTGTAAAATAATTTAATATGTCTGCAATACAGTCCCTGATCACAGAAATATCATAAATCGTCATATCATATCCTCTTCGAATACCAAATAAACTTGAAAAATCTGTTGCACCTACTCTTATATTTAAAACTAAATCATTGTATTCATCTATTATTTCTCTAATCCCATTTAATGCTGTTATTCTAGTTTCTTTATAAAGTATATCTGCTGTTTCTAAGATAGGCATCCCATATAATCTAGTTCCTAAAACACCATTAATTTTTTTCAAGTTTCTAAAAAAGCTTTCTCCATTTCTCCATGTAAATTTAGGAAACACGAATCCTGTAATTAGGGACAGATTTTTACCTATTTGATCTGCCATTCTAAGCATCTGTTCTGGGTCCCTTACTCTTAAAAATATAAGGGGAATCTGTTCATAATCGATTTTTCCATTTTGTATAGCTCTGGATAAATCCTCTAAATTCTCCCATACTCTTCTTTCTGCTTCTCTCACCGCTTTGTCTCCAATAGCATCTTCAAGACACATAACCATAGACATTAAACCTATATTCTTTTTTTCTATTATCCCCTGTACAATATTTTCTTTCGTAGCAGGCATATATAACACTGCCCCTAAAGCATAAGATAATATTTCTTTTGAATCGCCTCTATGGAAGTTTTCTGGTGGACAATAAAAAATATCTTTTCTCTCTTGATTAGTTAAATAACTAAAATATCTCATACTAAGACCCCTTTTTAATCTTCTTTTTTCTCGCTACGCATATCTACAACTGAACCCGATTATAACTTAATGATAAAATATGAGAAGATAAGAAAATCATCTATCTATATAAAATTGTATCAGAAAACTTTTCAAAACAAATATAAAAATCAATAATTTAAAAGTTTTTTTATAAAACAATACAACCCAAAACGTATCACGCTTTGGGTTGTATTGTTTTATATATAAATGTTTAATCTACTTGAAGTCCATAATTTCTACAAAGGGCTGCAAGTCCTCCTTGGAATCCACTACCAATCGCCTTAAACTTCCAGTCTCCATTATGCTTATAAATTTCACAAACAACTAAAGCTGTTTCAACAGAAAATTCTTCTCCTAAATCATAACGAAGTACTTCCTCATTTGTTTCCTCGTTTATAACACGAACATAAGCATTAGATACTTGCCCGAAGTTTTGTACTCTTTGTATAGCATCATGAATAGTAACAGTAATCCCAATAGTATGTATATACTCAGGAACTTTAGAGAAGTCTATTTTGATTTCTTCATCATCTCCATCACCTTCTCCTGTTCTATTATCTCCTGTATGAATAACAGAACCCTTTCCACCTTCTAAGTTGTTATAAAAAATAAAGTCCTGGTCATATTTTACTTTTCCATCTTCTCCAGCTAAAAATGCTGAAGCATCTAAGTCAAAATCATATCCTCCTGAATATTTATTCGTATCCCATCCAAGACCTACAATAATTTTCTTTAAAGAAGGATCTGTTTTTGTTAAATCGATTCTTTGTCCTTTTGATAAATTAATGCCCATCAATCTTAGCCCCCTTATATTTTATGCATATTTTTTTACAATTTCACTAAGTGATGCATCATTTGTTCCTTCACCGATAGCACCAAACTTCCAGTCTCCATTATGACGATAAATTTCTCCTACAATTAGCGTTGTTTTTCCTGCATACTCATCTGATAAATTATATCTAATGATTTCTTTCATATCTCCACCATTCACTACACGAATGAAAGCATTTTTAATCAATCCAAAATCTTGTTTTCTTCTTATGCAATCATAGATGTTTACAACAAATACCATTCTTTGTATATTATTAGGCACCATCCCAAGAGTTACAAAGATTTGTTCATCATCTCCTGCTCCTCCACCTGTAAGGTTATCTCCTGAGTGAACAACACTTCCACAAGTACTTCTTAAGTTTCCAAAGTAGATAAGGTCTTGTTTTCTAGCAAGTTTTCCATTATTATCTAACATTAATACAGATGCATCACAGTCGATCTCTGGAGCTTTTCCTCCTCCAAAAAGACCTGATAAAAATCCTCCTGTGTTTTTTTGCTCTACTGGGTCCCATCCTAGCCCTATCATAATTTTCGAAAGTCCAGGATTTGATTTTGTTAAATCAATTCTTTGCCCCTTTTGTAAATTAATTGCCATGGTTACTCCTCCTTAATGATTAAGGTTATTTTTCTAACAAGAAAAGGAATTTTTCCGCATAATATTACTAATTCTAACTTCTTTTAAAAATTCCTGCTAGAACCTTTTCCTTTTTTCTTCAAAATTGTTCACTATTTTGAAGATGGAACAAATTGTCTTATCCATTCGCCAAATCCACCAGGATTTCTAGTTTGAATAAGTACAGTTCCAGGTCCTCTAAATCTACAAACTAATCCTTCTCCTGAAGTAAAACTTGAGATCCATCCCTTTGATGCTTTCTCAATAGTATATTGCATATATTCAGGCCAAGCCACTAAATGACTATTGTCTATAATTCTCTCTTCTCCTTGAGGAATATTAATAGCATGGATTGCTCCAAGGGAATTGAGGAATACAGTACCTCTTCCATTTATTTTTACAATAAAAAATCCTTCTCCTGAAAATAATCCCTTAGATAAATTCTGCATTTGTGTAGATACTTCAATATTTTGTGTTGCTGCTAAAAATCCATCTTTTTGTACACAAAGACCATAAGAACCATCTAACTCCACATCTACAACACCACCAAGAGCAGATGGTGCCAACAATACCTCTCCTGGTCCACGGCTTGCTACAAGCGTTTGAAAGAAAAACTTCTCTCCTGCTAGCATTCTTCCTAGCCCTTTCATAATACCGCCTTCTGCACGACCTTCTACATCGATAGTATTTGCCATAGATACCATTGCACCGGATTCTGCTTTAACCATTTCACCCTTTTGTAAGTTGATAGATATAAGTGGAAATGCTTCTTGATATAATATTTTATAATCCATCTTGTCCCTCCTTTTAAATAATTTCTTGAAAATGAATTTGTATACCCGCTCAAACTTTCTAATGCTTAAATGTTATAAAAAAGGCAGAGCCAGATATTTTGGGCTCTCCCTTTTATTAAGCATTATACATTTAGTCCAAAGTTTCCACAAAGGGCTCCTAGACCTCCTTGGAAACCACTTCCTACTGCATTAAACTTCCAATCTCCATTATGACGATATAATTCTCCTACTACAACAGCTGTTTCTATGCTAAAATCTTCTCCAAGATCATATCGAATTAATTCTTCTCCAGTAGCTTCATTTGCAATACGAATAAAAGCATTAGATACTTGTCCAAAATTTTGACTTCTCTCTGCAGCTTGGTGAATAGTAACCGTGAAATCAATTTTATGTACATTTTGAGGAACTTTGCCTAATTCAATTTTTATTTGTTCGTCATCTCCGTCCCCTTCACCTGTTAGATTGTCTCCAAGATGCATTACAGACTCAGCTGCATCTTTTAAGTTATTATAGAAGATAAAATCTTTTTCACTTGTAACTTTTCCATTTTCTCCTAGCATGAAAGCAGCAGCATCTAAATCAAAATCATGTCCTCCGTCATATTTGTTTACATCCCATCCTAAACCTACTAGTACTTTTGTAAGACCTGGATTTGTTTTTGTTAAATCTACCTTTTGTCCTTTTTGTAAACTAATTGCCATGCTAAAACCTCCTATTTTCTATCTTCTTCATTAGCTACCTATCCTTATTAAGGATTCTTCATTTTTAGTTAAATTCCTTCTATTTGTGAAGTATTTTTCAAATTCACTAAAAATATACCTCTATAATTTAAATTGTTCTACTAAAATCTTAAAGTTTTCCATAGAAGTAATCATTTTATCATTTTCTTCCTTCATTCTTTCCATTGCATCATTTTCCTTTTGTGCAAGGTTAGCAGTCTCTTCAATAGATGCTGAGTTTTCTTCTGCTATAGCTGCAACCTGTTCTACAGAAGAACCTATTTCTCCACTATGACAAGCTACCTTTTCTAGATTTTCTGATACATGCTGAATTTTTTCTACCATATTTCTAACTTCTTCATTGATTTTATTAAAGACTTCTTCTGTATTCTTTATTTTTTCTGTCCCATCCTCTACTTGTTTATATCCACCCTCTAGAGACTTTGTCATACTATTAGATTCATTTTGAATATCTTCTACAATTTCTCTTATTTCAGAAGCTGAATTTTTAACTTCCTCAGCAAGCTTTCTAATTTCCTCAGATACAACTGCAAACCCTCTCCCTGCTTCCCCTGCTCTAGCAGCTTCTATAGCTGCATTTAATGCAAGTAGATTTGTCTGCTCTGAAATATCATTGATTACCTTAATTAATTGAGAAATATTTTGAGTCTTTTGATCTAATCTTTTTATCTTACCCACAGAATCTTTTACCATATGATTGATTACATCCATTTGATCTACAGACATTAATAATTGTTGATTTCCAACATCCGCTACTGATAATACTTCTTCAGAGCTATTTTTAAGTTCTTCGCCTTTAATATTTGTCTCTTCTATTAATTTACTTAAGTTATTAATAGCATGGGCAATTTCTGTAGAAGAATTTGCTTGTTCTTCTGCACCTACTGCCATTTGCTGCATGGTAGCCGCAATTTGTTCACTACCTCTTCTTACTTCCTTTGCAATATTCATAAGCGCATCTGTTTGTTTATTTGCCTCTCCCGATACATGTAATACTTCATTCATCATTCCTCTAAGATTATTCACCATTTGGTTAATAGAAGCTGATAATTGACCTACTTCATCTTTCCCTTTATATTCAAGAGACTCTATTGTAAGATCTCCTTGTGCTGCTTTATTGGTAATTTGAATAACCTTATTTAATTGCTCTCTTATTTTTTTGCTGATTATAATCATAACACTAATACTAAATAAAACAACACAGATCCCTGTAATCACAAGTATTTTTATGGCTCTTTTCATATTCTCATGAGCCTGTTCAATTGCTACTTGACGATCTTTTTCTATTTCTTCTTTTATTCTCTCAAGTAATGCTACTGTGCTTTTTCTATAACTCGCAGTGCTTATCTTTGCACTCATTAATTTTTTACGATCTTTAAGTTTTACTGCTGGAATAATTTCTTTTTGTACAATAGCATGTACTTTTTTATTCTTTTGAATAATAAAATTATACAATCCCTTTGAGTCTTTTGTCTGAATTGTTGGTTTGATTTCATCTAGCAATTCATCAAAAGCTACTCTAGTTTTTTCATAGTCGTTAAGATAATTATCAGATCCATAAAAAACAAACTCTCCAATTTGTACGTCTTTTTCTCGAAATAATGACCCCATTTCTGTAATCATAATAGCTCGTTGATCAGTAGTTTCAATTTTCTTTATATTTTCGTTTATATTAAGTAATGCTTGGATAGTTATTCCTGCAGAAACAACAAAAAAAACGAATACGATTCCTAAAACCACTCCATATTTGTACCCAATCCTTAAATTATTCCAGGTTCCTATATGTACTTTTTCTTTCTTCTTCCTTTTTAGCTTATTAAACAACTTTCTCGGTTCTCTCTTTTTTGTCTTTTTTAAGTTTACATCATTTTTCCCTTGCATACTTGCACCCCTTCTCATTTCTTTTACAAAATATATTGACTATAGAACTATCTATTTAGGTGTTTGTAAAAACTTAAAAGCATACAATACTCACCTAGTATATTTTATTCTATTATTTAGAGAACTTTCGACATATTCATTGTAATTTCCTTCTAGTTATAGAACATTAATGAAATATTACTATATTTAACAAACATCTGTGCCTCAAGTAAATTTACAAAAAAATAGCTCCTTATGCTATGATAAATTTTCCCAATCAAAGTATAAGAAGCTTTTCTCTTTTCATTTTTTTAATATACTAAGCACTGCTACATCATCTATAAATCCTTTTGTTCCCTTATTTTTGAAAAAGTCAACCATATGATCTACATATCTTTTTATATCATAGTTAATATCCGTTTTATTTAAATGACAATATGCTGTTACATTTTCAGCTTTAAAAAATTCAATTCCTAATCCATTATCAAACAATCCATCTGTATAAAGAAACAAAACATCTCCTTTTTTGAGGTCATATTGAATAACATCAAAATTAGCATCTTCCATTACGCCAAGTAAGAAACCATCTATAGATATTTGATCAATCTCATCTTCATCTTTTTTGTAAATTATAACTGGTGGATGTCCTGCGCTAGATATATATACTTGATTCTCTTTTATCAATCCTACAACAGCAGAAGCTAAGCTATTTCTATACCCTTCAAAGGTTTTGTAGAGGAGCTTATTAATTTGTCTTAATACTATATTCGGTTTATTATATGTCTGTATACTCATATCATAAACAACACTAATCATAGTAGAAAGCATAGCAGATGCTACTCCATGACCTGATACGTCCGCTATGATAAACCAAGTATTTCCATTTACGTCCTTAGCCGAGAAAAAATCTCCTCCAATTTCTTCAGTAGGAATATATTTCCCATATATACTGACATTTTCAAAATCTGCTTCTTCTACAATTAATGATTTTTGAAGATTTTGAGCTAATTCCATCTCTGATTTAATATGTTCATTATACTCTATTAACTTAAGCTTTTGTTCATAATAATCTATAGCATTCATTATTTTCAGAGGTAGAGCTACTTTCATATCATTTGGAGATAGAGGCTTCGTAAAATAATCTAAAGCACCTAATTTTAATGCTTTTTCTACACTATCTATGGTATTAATTGCTGACCACATAATCACTGGTATATCCTTGAACCGGTCCTTCTTTTTTATGTCTTGTAAGACCTCAATACCATCTTTTTGAGGCATCATAATATCTAAAATCACAACATTTATTTCATTTTCATCTAATATTTCTAATGCTGCAAATCCATCTTCTGCTTCTAACACCTTCACATTTTCTATACTTTTTTCTATTACTTCTTTTAAAAGTTTTCTATTCATCTGTGTATCATCAACAATTAAAATATTTTTTTCCATAATCATCCCTCTCAATTTTCCATACGAATATTGACATTAATTATGCCAACATTCGTATTCATACTTAAACAATAGGATTGTATTGTACTTCATATTAAAAAAATTTCTGCTCATACTAGTTCTATATCTAATATAAATCTTCCTTTTATTTTCCCAGCAAATGTTATAATATTTGTAATCATTATGGATTTTAGCTTCATCAATAAAGCCCTAAATGAATTCTTCATTTTTCACCAATCATATCACCACCTACGCTTTTTCTATTTCAACTATTTCATGAAGCTTCATTGTTTTAAATAGCTTTAACATAGCCTCGGATACACCAGTTAATTTAAATTTTTTATTTTCCTTATTTACAATCTTATATATTCCAATAAGAAAGGTTATACCCATAGAATCTATACTTTTTACTTCTTCTAAATTTATTTCTATTCCTTCATATTCCTTATACTCATCTATTTGATTTTTTATATTGATAAGTAAACCCTTTATAGTTGTAGCAGTTAGATCGGTTTTTATTTTAAAAATAAAGATATTATCTTTTAAGAATATATCCATTTGTTCACTCTCCTTCTTGATCAATCCATAATCATTCTGAATGTTCAGGCTCGCTTGAATACCATCTTTCGTTATTTTTATCTTTACACCAAGATTTAATAAAGATTTTAATCCTCTTTTTCTTTCTCTTAAAATATCTTCTTCATTAAAGTTCTGATCTAAATCGAATAAAATACCATTTCCTTCATCCTTTACTTCTATATAAAATTTTTCTTTAGAGTAAGTTAATCCATACTTTACAAGTTTTTTTTTATGAATTTATTGCCATGTTCTACTGCATTATTAAATAATTCTCTTACAATATAATCTATTAAAAAGATATTGCCTTCATCTAGTTGAATCTTTCCATTTGAAATTAGCTGATTGATTTTTTGTGCATGCTCTTCAACTTCTTCAAAGGTTGATTGAAACTGATCTCTATAAATAATAATGTAGCTCACCCCCTAATAGTTTGATCTTTTAATAAGTCTATTCAATTTTTTCTAACATTATAGTAAATGTAATCTTAGTACCTTTTCCTTTATAACTCTATTTCTACTATTAACAAGCCTATGTACATATAAGGTCAAAAGCTTTAATTCTTTTCCTGCTTTTTTTGTTGTAATTTGCTTTTTCATTGTTCTTATAATACCCTAAAAATGATTTTTAAAACGTCTCTTAAATACTTTTTTTGTAATTACCGAGATATTCTACCAAAATCTTGTTGCCTATAAATATTCTATTGTGAAAGATTCTATAAACTGATAAAATGTATAGTATGAGTTTAAAAAGTTAAAAGTTACTTTAAGGAGGGATTTTCATTGTTCGATTGGATTAGTAATATATGGATTGCTATTATCATGCTCTTTGCTGCTGCATGGGTAATCAATCAAGCATCAGATAAATTAGGAGATGTTTTACACGTATTAGGATTAAAATTAAATATTCCAAACTCTGTAAGAGGTGCAACCTTTGATGCTGTTGCTTCATCTTTTCCAGAGTTTTCAACAGCTATGGTTGCTGTACTCGTATATAAAGAATTTGCAGATGTAGGTGTTCCTACCATTGCTGGTTCAGGAATTTTTAATGTTCTATTGATTCCAATGCTTTCTATTTTTGCCTATAAAGGAACAGATAAGTTAAAAGCTGATCGCTCTGGTGTATATCGAGATATGATCTTTTATACCATCAGTATTCTTACTTTAGTAGTTACAACTTATACTGGTAAGTTTTCACCTATTGCAGGAATAATTTTAATCTGTATCTATATAGGATATATTTTAACTTTATATTTTCAAACAAAGAAATATAGAGAAAATCTTACCCTTGGAGAACAAATTGGTTCTACTGCAGAACTTCAAAAAGAGCTTGAAGACGAAGGAGAAGATGAGGATTTTATCGATATGCCTTACTCCAAAATATTTGGTGTAATAGCTATTACTATTGCACTTTTATGGGTGAGCTGTGATGCTATTGTAAAATCTGCTTTAGTGATTTCTACTACATTAAATATCCCAACAATGCTTGTTTCTGTAATCATCTTAGCTGCTTGTACATCTATTCCAGATACCCTATTATCTGTAAAGTCTGCTAAAATGGGTGATGCTGATGGAGCTGTATCTAACGCTGTAGGATCAAATATATTCGATATTTGTATATGCTTAGGTATACCTATGTTGATTGCAGGAAAAGAAATTCCAGTAAGCTTTGGTGATAATATTATCATCTTTGCGTTCCTTTTATTATCTATGATTACAACAGCATCCTTACTTCTTAAGAAGGATGGTGTAAGTAAAAAGGACGCACCACTTATGGCAGTTGTTTATGGCTTATTTATTTTATATGTATTAGGAGTTTCAATAGGTTTGATTCCACTCAATTTACTTGGATAAAAAAATGCTAATATCTCAATGAGATATTAGCATTTTTTATTTGAAAATCTTGTTCTTATATTTTTCCAACGTTACAATCAATGGATATCCTAATCCATAGCATGCAATCAATTGACCTACTGTTACCCACCCCATTGTAATAAGTAATGGTGCATCATAGATATAGTTTAAAATAAATCCTACAATGATTCCATTTACCACAACAGGTGGCATAGGCACTAACCATTTCTTCGGCATCTTATACGATAAATATGCTGCAATAAGTGTCGCCAAACTTCCAAATACAATATCAATCATTCCCCCACCACCATAGATGTTTGCTACAATACATCCTACATATAATCCTGGAATAGCAGCAGGAGTAAACATTGGCAGAACTGTTAAGGCTTCTGATATTCTTACCTGAATAGGCCCATAGCTATATGGTGCAAATAAAATGGTAAACACAACATAGATAGCCCCAATAAGCGCTGCCTGCACTAAATAATTTGTTTTTTTCATTTTTCACCCTCCGTAGTTTTGTTTATTGTCAGGATATTGCGAACTGACGTATAATGTCTTAAAAGACAACTTTCATAGTAGCAGTTTTATAGTAGATTGTCAATGCAATAAAATTTATTTTTTTAATCCTTGTCATAAAAATATTTTTACTATCTTGTCACCCTATACATACTTATGTTAATATGGGATAGAATAGTTTTATAGGAAAAAACACTGAAGGCTCTTAGTAGTCTACTATGGTTACAATCTCAGAGAATAGACTGGCTGGTGAAAAGTCTATAGTACATAGTAAGACCAATTACACGCTGGAGTTTCGAAGAAAAAAACTTCGACGGTTCCCACTCGTTATCGTGGCTTAAGGCTTTATGCGAATTAAGGTGGTACCACGGGTTTTCTCGTCCTTAGGATGAGAAGACCCTTTATTTTTTTATAAATATTAAGGAGGTTTTAAAATGAGCAATGTTTTTGATGTACTAAAAGAGCGTGGATTTATTCAACAAGCTACCCACGAAGATGAAATCAGAGAACTTCTTTCTAAGGAATCTGTTACATTTTATATTGGTTTTGACCCTACTGCTGATAGTTTACATGTAGGTCACTTCCTTCAAGTTGTAACAATGATGCATATGCAAAAAGCTGGTCACCGTCCAATCGTATTAGTTGGTGGCGGAACGGGTATGGTAGGAGATCCTACTGGAAAAACAGACATGAGAAAAATGATGACACCTGAAATAGTTGAGTATCATTGTGAATGCTTTAAAAAACAATTGTCCAAGTTTTTAGATTTCTCTGAAGGAAAAGCCCTTATGGTAAATAATGCAGATTGGCTAATGAATTTAGAGTATATTCCTTTCTTAAGAGAAGTTGGAAGACATTTCTCTGTAAATAGAATGCTTACAGCAGAATGCTTCAAAAGCCGTATGGAAAAAGGATTATCCTTCCTTGAGTTTAACTACATGATTATGCAATCTTACGACTTTTTAGAGCTTCACAGAAAATATAATTGTAAAATGCAGCTTGGTGGCAATGATCAATGGTCAAACATTCTTGGTGGAGTTGAATTAATCAGAAGAGTAGATAGTAATCCTGCTTACGGTATGACCTTCACGCTGCTTACAACAAGCGAAGGGAAGAAAATGGGTAAAACAGAATCTGGAGCTGTTTGGCTTGATCCTGAGAAAACAAGTCCATATGATTTCTACCAATACTGGAGAAATGTTGAAGATGCAGATGTAGAAAAATGTTTAAGTCTTCTTACCTTCCTTCCTATGGATGAAGTAAAAGCTTTAAGTTCATTAGAAGGGGCAGAAATCAATAAAGCAAAAGAAATTTTAGCCTATGAAGTAACTAAGCTTGTTCATGGTGAAGAAGAAGCAAAAAAAGCCCAAGAAGCAGCAAAAGCTTTATTTGGAAAAGGTCCTGCAAGCGAAAATATACCAACTACTGAAGTTCCTCGTTCTGAATTTACAGAAGGAATGGGTCTTATGGCACTTCTTACAAGTCTTAAGCTTACTTCATCTAATGGTGAAGCAAGAAGACTCATCCAACAAGGTGGTATTTCTTTAGATGGTGAAAAGATTACAGATATGAAGCATATTATCAAAGAAGAAGATTTTAAAGATAGTACTATGATGATTAAAAAAGGTAAAAAAGTATATCATCAAGTAAAATTAGTTTAATAATCAAGAAGCAAGTATATTTTTACTTGCTTCTTTTTTCTAACCTTCTCTTTAACTTTTCTCCTAAAGCTCTCTCAAAATAAGGATCAATCCCTAAGAAATCTTTTAACTTTTTATATTCTTCTATAGCTTCCTTAGATCCTTTATCTGTCTTCACAGCACGAATCAATAAATTTTTAGGTGTATGCTCCATATCAATAAATTCTAATATTTGTGTTTGATATCCCATAATCTCTAGTATATTGGCTCTTATGCTATCTGTAACGATTGCGGACATTCTTTCCTTTAAAATTCCATGCTTTAAAATAGGCTTCATCACATCATTATGAATTTGCTTAAATAGCTCATGCTGACAACATGGAACAGATAAAATCACATCCGCATCCCACTCTATGGCCTTTGTAAGAGCTGCATCTGTTGCCGTATCACATGCATGAAGGGTTACAACCATATCTACTTTGTTTGCTCCTGTGAAATGCTCAATATCTCCAATCATGAATTTTAAATCATCATATCCTAAGTCCATTGCAATCTCATTGCAATGTTTAATAACATCCTTTTTTAAATCTAATCCAACGATATTCACATTTAGCTTTGATACTTCCACAAGGTAATGATAAAGAGCAAAGGTTAAATAAGATTTTCCACACCCAAAATCGATAATATTAATCCTTTCCTGTTCCTTTTTAAGATAAGGCATAATATCCTCTACCATTTCTAAAAATCGATTGATCTGACGAAACTTATCAAATTTCTTTGAAAGGACCTTTCCTTTTTCATTCATCACGCCAAGCCTTATTAAAAAAGAATTGGGTTCTCCTTCAGATAATATATATTTTTTCTTTCTGTTATGCTCTAAGCTTGTAGCTTTCTTTGTAGGAGTTTTTTTTAATATTTTTACCTTGAATTTTTTACTAATCAGTATTTGATAATCTGCATCCTTCGTGAAAAACTGACCTTGCTTAAATTGTTCGAATAAAATCATTACTTTTTCAAGCATTTCTTCTTTTTTTATATTTTCATGGGTCACTTTCTTTTGATAATTGTATGTAAATTGATAAACTTTATTTTCCTTTAAAATAATAGGACGAATCGTTACTTTATCATACCCTTCTGGGTCTTTTTTTCTTATATTACTTAAAACACAATCAATCAACGACTCTTCCTTTAAAACTTTTTCTATCATCTCATATATTTTTTCCATATAACGTTCTTCCTTTCCTTTTAACCTTTATCATTACAATTAAATGAATATCCTTCTCACCATAAAATTTTTTCACAAATTCTATAAAAAAACATATTATATAATGTATCCATCTAAAATAGATTCTATAAAATCTTACGATTAATACAAGTATACCTTATTTCTAATCTTAAAAGATAGGGGTAAGTAAAAAATGAGGAGGTATCGTCCATGAGATTCCCCTATAATTTTTATGGTTCTTGTTTCCCTTATTGCATGAGAACACCTTATTCTATAAAAAAAACTATTTATAACCCAGTTTTATCAAAAGAAAATCCCATACTCATCAACCCAAAAGAAATAAAAGATACAAAAGAATATATCAAAATTGACCTAATCATTCCTGTACTACATGGATGCAAGAACAAAGAAATAGAAGATCATATCAATCATTCTATTGAAAATGATGCAATGGAATTTAAAAGACAAATGGAAGAAGCAGCAAAAGAATATGCAGAAGAAGCAAAAAGAAAAGGAGAACCCATTGATCCTTATATCGTTTCTACCATCTATAGGGTTACCTATAATCAAAATAATATTATCAGTATTTCTGTCATCTATCATGAATATATAAATGGCAAAAATTATTATATCAAAACCTCTTATAACTTTGATACAGAAACAGGAAAATCCTTAAGCTTAAAAGATTTATTTAAAGAAGGAGTAGATTATAAAGAAGTCATTAACAAAGAAGTACGAAAAGAACTCCTTTACAATAAAGATAAATACATGCCTGATGCAGCAAAAAAATTTAAAGGGATTGCAGACGATCAACCCTTTTACATTGACGGTGATAACCTTTCCATATTTTTTGGATTTCATCAAATTGCACCTATTGAATCAGAAATCCCTATTATCAAAATACCTTTTTCTGCCCTAAAGGATGATTTAAAACCCGACCTTTTAAAATAATGAGCCAATGTTTTTTCATTGACTCATTATTTTTTATCTGTTTACTTCTTTTTTCTTAGAAAACATTGATATTCCTATTAATAAAATAAAGCTACTCCCTAGACCAACATACAAAGAATTTATATTTCCTATCCCTATCACTCCCCATAATACAGAGATAATAGGAGCAACAATAATTGCTACAAATCCTGCTAATGGGGTTACCTGATCTTTAAAGTATAATGCTCCTAGCAATGGAATAAATATAGTTGTGCCTCTTAAAGCCATAGATAAAAATCCCCACTCTAGTATAAGAGAATTCATATTCGTAAATACCATTATAATTGTAAGAAGAGATATAATACATACAGCACTTCTTAGAACTAATAATTGTTTCTGGTCATCTGCCTTTTGATTAATACACCTTACATAGATATCTCTATTGATCATAGTACTAATTCCTAAAGTAAGACCTGCCCCTGTGCCAATAACGGATATAATCAGTGTTGCTATAGTAATCCCACCAATCCAAGGATTTAAATAAGTTAAAATAAATGTAGGTAATGCTTCCTTTGGAATAATATGAGGGTTTACACTCCTCATATATAAACCTATCCATGTACAAATAAATCCTACAGGGGGAATCAATAATGCAGAAAGAAAAGCTCCTTCTCTTGATTCCTTTTCATTTTTACCTGAAAACATTGCTTGAAGATAGGTTTGAGTAGAAGTAATTCCAACAACCATAGAAAACCCTTGAGCAATAGATACATATACACCATCACTAAACATATCAAGCCACGGTTCTTTTGGAAAAGCACCTGTAATTCCTCCTATTCCATGAAAATAGCTATATACAATCATCCCACTAATCATCAAAGTAAAATATAATAAAATGGATTTTACAATCCCCACTATACTAGTTCCTAAGAATCCTCCAAAAAATATATAAGATATAATCAATATAATACTTATAAAAACAGCTAATATAACCCCTATCTGAAACGTAGAGGTAAGTATAGCAACTGCTGAAAGAACTTGCCCTGTAATATGTACAAATATGGCAAAAGCAGTAAGCACACTAGCAGCAACTCCTGCATATACTCCATAAGTTCTAGATAAGAACTCTGGAATCGTATCTACTTCAGCTCGTCTTAAAGGCCCTGCCATAAATACACCTAAAAATAAACAGGCAATACTCGCGCCTAAGGTAAACCATACAGCACTCACTCCTTTTTGAAAGGCTAGCTGAGCAGTTCCTATAGTAGAAGCCCCTCCAACAATAGTAGCAATAATACTTCCTGATACTTGAATACTAGTTAAACGTCTTCCTCCTACAGCAAAATCCTGTGAAGACTTTACCTTCTTTGCCGTATGATATCCTAAATAAGATACAAACAAAAGAGTTATACAAGTACTAATATAATGGACAGATGTGATCATATAATCATCTCTTTCTTATATATTTTTTATTACTATTTTACCACTCTTTTTCATGCAATCCTTCCTATTTATTAAATTTTTTGTAAATATACCCTATTTTTGCACTTTACATTCTGAGTAAGAAATATTAATATATAATGGGTGATTTGATAATTTTTGAATAATTTTGATAATATTTACAATCGCCATTTATCCTATATTTCTATAGATTTTGCTTGTTTTACTTTCTATTTACTTGATTCATAAGGATCATTCAATAGATAAAAAAACTTTCACACTAAAGATTATTTCATTGAATAATAAGTAGTCCACCTCTTCAAGCAAATATCTATATGATTAAATAAATATTTTAGACAAATTTAGAGGTGATTTTATGAAAAACAAAATTAAAATGGACTTTGTTGAACAAACAGTCCTCCTAAGCAGTGGGATTAAGTGGATTACAATAGCTATATTTGCCGGTCTAGTTGTAGGCTCTGTTACAGGTCTTTTTCTAAAACTCCTTCATTTAGGAGAATATCATATGACTAAGTGGAATTATTATTACTTATTGATGCCTATTGCATTCTTTCTAAGCAGTCTCCTTGTTGTAAAATTAGCCCCCGATGCAGAAGGCCATGGAACAGAAAAGGTCATCGAAGCTGTTCATCAAAGACAAGGAAAAATAGATATTAAAGTCATCCCTGTAAAATTACTTGCAACTCTTATTACGCTAATATCAGGAGGCTCAGCAGGTAAGGAAGGTCCTTGTGCTCAAATAGGAGCTGGAATTGCATCCTTTTTTTCAGACTTATTCAAAATAAAAGATTCTTTGGACAGAAAAAGATTTGTTATCTGTGGTATTAGTGCAGGTTTTGCAGGAGTATTTGGCACACCTATTGCGGGAGCAGTTTTTGCAGCAGAGGTTTTATATGTGGGTAGATTTTCATATATTGTTCTTTTGCCGTCTTTAATTGCTTCTTATATAAGTTGTCTTATTAATGAAGCATTGGGCGTATCTCATCTTTCTTATATAATTCAATTAAATCATTCAAGTGATCTAAAAATGTTTTTAAATATGCTTTTATTTGGAGCTTTTATGGGATCTTTAGCTATGCTTTTTATTCGTATTTTAAATTTCACAGAAGAATCTATCGTAAAAATCAATCTATATAAACCTTATAAAGGAATTATTGGCGGGCTTATTCTTGTTGTAATCGTTTATTTAACAGGCACTAAAGATTATATAGGGCTAGGTACAGATGTAATCAATGATAGTGTTTCAGGGCAAGCTGTAGGAGGATTAGATTTTCTTCTTAAGATGTTCACAACCTCTGTTACATTAGGCTCTGGAGGAAGTGGAGGTATTCTAACACCTATATTTTATATTGGTGCAACAGCAGGTAATGCATGGGGCCAAATGATGCATGGAAATATTGCTTTTTTCTCTGCTGTAGGTATGGTGGCATTCTTAGCAGCATGTGCTAATACACCGATTGCAGGAATCCTCATAGCAATGGAATTATTTGGTGTTGAGGTAGCATCCTATGCATCTATCGCTATCGTTATTGGCTATCTCATGGTTGGGCATAAAAGTGTTTATCCAAGTCAAATTCTTGTCATTCATAAATCTCCTTCAATGGATACAGAAATCAATTGTGAAATAGGACAGGTTCAAGAAGAACCACATATTAAAATCAAAAATAAAAGTAAATTATTAGAAAAGCTTTATGATCATAATAAAAGCATATAAAAAATATAGATAGGTTAACCCTATCTATATTTTTTAGCATATTTTTTTCTTGGCTTTCATCATTTCTTCCATTTCCAATACAGAAATAGGCTTACTAAAGAGATATCCTTGTACTTTATCACAATGTAAGCTTTTTAAAAATTCAAACTGTTCCCATGTTTCAACACCTTCTGCAACAACAGTTATATCCATATTATGTGCCATCTCAATAACTGCCTTTACAATAGCCTGCTGATGACTATTTTCAGTAATATCATCTACAAAAGCTTTATCAATTTTTAAAACATCTATTTCTAGTTGCTTTAAATAATTTAAAGAAGAGTATCCCTTACCAAAATCATCTAAAGATATGTGAATACCTAATCCCCTCAAATGATTTAATATATTATTTGTAAATTCAAAGTCTTCCATAATAATATTTTCTGTAATTTCTAATTCTAAAGAAGAAGGTTTAATCCCCGTTTCTTTTAAAATACTTTTTACCTTTTCTATAAAATCTGGCTGTTGGATCTGAATAACAGAAAGATTTACAGATACACTCATATCACGATATCCTAACTCTTGCCATATTTTATTTTGCTCACAGGCATTTCTTAGCACCCATTCACCAATAGGAATAATGAGCTTTGTTTCTTCGGCTATAGGTATAAAATCATTGGGAGAGATCATTCCTTTTGTAGAATGTTTCCACCTAATCAAAGCTTCTACTCCTGTAATATTTCCTGTATGCATATGTACTTTAGGTTGATAATAAACCATAAATTCATTACGTTCTACAGCATGTCTTAAATTATTTTCCATTTCCAACTTCTCTATCATTTTTTCATTCAAATCAGGTGTATAAAAATAATAACTATTTTTCCCATTATTCTTAGCAGAATACATAGCTGTATCCGCATTTTTTAAAAGTATATGAGAAGCTTCTCCATCCTTTGGATATAAGGTAACACCAATACTTACAGTAATATAAAATTCACGATCATCTAAAATCCAAGGATTTTGAAAAGCTTTTATTATATTTTCAATAAATTTTACTAATTCCTCTTCATCATCTATACGAGGTAAAACTGCAACAAATTCATCTCCTCCTAAACGAGTAACCGTAGCCTTTTCCCCTAAACATTTCTTGAGTAGACTTCCTACGTTTTTAAGAAGTAAATCTCCAAACATATGACCAATCGTGTCATTCACCTTTTTAAAATCATCTAAATCCAAATATAATAAAGCTAATTTGCCATTATTCAGTTGAGCATCTTCTAATGCTATAGACAGTTTCTCTTCGAACAATGCCCTATTCGGTAGACCTGTTAAACTATCAAAATAAGCTAACCTATGAATTTGTTCTCTTTTTCTGCGAAGCTCTTCTTCTCTGGCTTTTATATTTTCCTTCATTTCATTAATAGTTTTTGTAATATCAGAAAACTCATCCATGGAACCCATTTCAATATAATGCTCGTATTGTCCCTTAGCTATCATCTTTAATCCACTATTGATGGTATTAATTTTTTTCATTACATATTCACCAAAAAATCTAGACGTGACAAAAAATATAATACCTATAACAAAAAACGAGATTCCTATAGCAAAGGAAAAAATATCATTTTTATTCTTTTCTAAATCTGAAAAATCATATACTAACTCGATATACATATTTCTCGTAAAATCATAATTAAATTTATTTGATTGAAAAGCACGATAACAATAATGTACTCCATTCTTGTTTATACAAATCTTTTTTTCTTTTCGAAGTCTATCTACAAATTCACAATCTTTATCAAATTTCTTTCCTGTTTCTAATAACGACCAACTATTTATTTTATTGTGATTGTATATATCCATATCTACTAAATACTTATTATCCTCTACAACAGATTGAAATATTCTTGAAAATACGAATTCATAATATTCCTTTGGATAATTATTTTTTACATATTCTTTAACATCTATAGACGTAGAGAGAATATAGTCTCTTCCTTTTGGACTATAATAAGTATATTTATTTAATATCCCTGTATTACTAGAAACAGTAATGCTTTGATCTTTTATTATCCCTTGTCCATATAATGATTTTAAAAACTTTCTGAATCCTTTTCCTGTCTCGAAAATGTTAAATTTTTCATCTGGCACAAAAGAAGTATAATCAATAATCCCATCCCTATTGATTAGATAAATTTCTGATACAGAAAATTTTTGTGCTATCTTCTTTAGCTCCTCGCTGCTTATATCTTTTCCCGTATTTACTTTTTCTTCTAATTCTTTATCAATTGCTAAAATATTTTTTCTATTTTTTTCCTTTAGCTCTTGATCTATTGCAAGAAGTACTGTATCAAAGGCTAATACCTTTTCTTTTGATTGGAGAATGATATCTTGTTTCTGTATCTCTAATATATGATCTATTTTATTTTCAACATAATAATGAATTATTCCAGCTAACAAAACATTAGAAAACACCATTACTAGAATTAGATACATAATAAATTTTTTCTTCATAATATCTCCTCAAAATAAATATCTTAATTATTTATTTTATCATATTTGGATAATTTATACAAAGTATCATTTGATTTGATATTCTTGAAAATTTTATATTTTTAAACAAAATCATCTATATAGATTGGAAAATAATATCCTTATCGATTTCCTTTAAATTACTACATCCAGTCATAATCATTCCTTCTTTTAGTTCTTTTCCTATCTTTTCTGTATAAAGCTTTACTCCTTCTGCTCCTCCTCCATAAGCTGCCACAGCATAAGGTCTGCCTATTAAAACAGCATCTGCTCCTAATGCCAGTACTTTTAAAACATCTAATCCGCTTCTTATTCCTCCATCAATAAATATTTTCATTTTTCCACCTACAGCTTGTACAATTCGTGGAAGAACTTCTACTGTTGCAGGAGTATGGTCTAATACCCTTCCTCCATGATTAGAAACAACGATTCCATATGCGCCTGCTTCCATAGCCTTTAGAGCACCTTTCACCGTCATGATCCCCTTTACAATAAACGGAAGTTTTGTACTATCAATAATCCCTTTTAAATCATCTACTGATTTTGGACTAACAGGTTTTCCAAATTGAGCTAATATAGCAAGTCCTGCCGCATCTATATCCATAGCTACAGCTGGTACATTTTTGCCTTCTGACGCTCTAAGTCTCTCCATGATCTCCTTTTTACTCCAAGGTTTTATAGTAGGGATTCCTAGTGATTCATTTTCTTCAATAGCACGAAGAGGATCTAAAAAATACTCATCCTTCACCCCATCACCAGTAAAGCCTATGGTACCTGCTTCTTTACATCCTCTAACAATTGCTTTAGCATACTCATAATCTGTAAGTTTTTCCCCATAGCATGGAATCAAACCACCTATAGGTGCTGCAAAAATAGGATATTCAAATGTCTTTCCGAATAGTTCTATGGATGCATCTACTTCAGATGCATGATAAATCGTATCCATATTCAGCTTTATTTCTTTTAACTTTTCAACATTTCTTGTAAACCCAGCTCCTGAACCTTTTCCTCCAACACCAGGGATTTCCCCTCTACATACCCTCCCATTACACTCTGGACATATTCTACATTTAAAATCAGTAATTTTTTTAGCATTTTCTATAACTTTTTTGTAATCCACAAGTCATCCCTCCTATTTGCGATTTTATCTATAAACTCTTTACTATAGTTTATCATAATATTCACTATCTTTATTTATACAATCATTTCTCAAATTACATATTTGTAAAAACGCCCAAGAATATTGTTCTTTATTACATACTTTTTTATGAAAAAGAAAAACCTAGGTCATATTATATAGATCCTAGGCTCAACCTTTATATACTATTCATAAACTCATATCCATAGCAAGACTACACTTTAATATAATTTTCTTAGTAATTCCTCCGGGTCTTCCTCTTCTTTTTCTTCTATTTTGGTACTAGCTGCAAGAAGTGCTACAATTTCATCTTCATCATTTAATACTTCAATATGTTCATCATTGAAAACAAATAAATCTTTAACCGTTAATGGCTCTCCAAATTCCATATTAGATACATCCACCTCAATTGATTGTGGAAGGTATTTGGGAAGAGTATGTATTTCTAACTCTGTCATTTGTTGTTGTATAACAGCTGTAACAGATTCTATGGCTGATTTGTTGATTAAATGAATAGGTAATTTTACTTTTACTTTTTTATTTTCATCTAGTTCTTGTAAATCTATATGTAAAACATATGATTTTGTAATATGTCTTTGAATATCTTTTATAATTGCAAGTCTTAATTCTCCGCCTAAATCAAGCTGTACACTCGAACCCACGCCATAATGGTTTAACATTTTGTCTAACTCTTGCTTCTTTAGCTGAACTTCCTGTGTCTTTTTATTGTTCCCATAGATAACAGCTGGCACAAATCCTTCTTTTCTCATTTTTTTTAATAATTTTTTCTTTGTTTCTTTTCTTTCTTTTACTTTTAGCAATGGCATTCCCATAAGTTTTCCCCCTTTTGTTTATTAAAATTTATATCTATATTTTTATTGTTACTTTGTATCCAATTACCTTTTTAAGGATATTTTATCTTCAAGATATTATATGCTCAAAATATGAAAATATCCTAAAAAAAATTCCTTTGTGATAAAATTTGTATAGCTATGATATACTATCAATAAATTTAGTTTTACAGGAGGAATGATCATGAAAAGAACAATCACCATTATCTTAAGTTTACTCATGCTCTTTATTTTATGTAGCTGTACAAAAAAAGCACCTTCTCCTAATGAAAAAGTGCCCACAGAACCAGAAAAACAAATAGAAATCAGTTTATATTATGCAAATGAAAAATATATAGAAACCGGAGATGAAAAGCTCGAAAGGTTTGTTGTTGTAAAAAAACAAATCCCTATAGAAAACAATAATGCTGTATTATCCATCTTAAATGAGCTCAAAAAAGATCCTGACATAGAAAATGCTACTACAAATATCCCTTCAGCTATAAAATTTTTAAATGCAAAGTTAGAAAATAAAACTGCCTACGTAGATCTATCTTCAGAAAATTTAAGCGGCGGCTCTTTACAAGAATTTTTTGTAATCTATCAAATTGTATATTCCCTTACTTCCCTAGAAAATATTGATGAAGTACAATTTTTAGTAGATGGTAAAAAAGAAGAAACCCTAATGGGTCATTTCCTCATTGATCAACCCCTAAAGAATAACTTAAACACACAATAAACTCATCCTATCTATCTAAAAATAATCTATTTATACAACAATCTATGTTATATAAATTTGATCATAAAAAAAGGTGTGCAATTTCTGCACACCTTTTTTATTACATAGCTGTTTCTGCCATTTTTTTGTAAGTTTCGTATCTTTCTTTTGCATCTGCTTCAGCTTTTTCAAATAATTGTTCAGCTGATTCTGGGAATGCTTTTTGAAGAGAAGTATATCTTACTTGTCCTTCTATATATTCTCTAAAGCTTGCTTTTGGCTCTTTAGAATCTAATGTGAATGGATTCTTACCTTCTGCTTTTAGCATTGGGTTGTATCTATATAGATGCCAGTATCCAGCCTCTACTGCTCTCTTAATGTCTTCTTGGCTTCTTCCCATACCAATCTTGATACCATGGTTGATACATGGAGCGTATGCAATGATTAGTGATGGACCTTTATAGCGTTCAGCTTCTGTGATAGCTTTCATGAATTGGTTCTTATCTGCTCCCATACCTACTTGAGCTACATATACATAACCATAAGTTGCAGCAATCATGCCAAGGTCTTTCTTCTTAACCTTTTTACCAGATGCTGCGAATTTAGCAACAGCTGCTGTTGGAGTAGCTTTTGAAGACTGTCCACCAGTATTTGAGTAAACTTCTGTATCAAATACTAATACGTTTACATCTTCTCCTGATGCAAGAACGTGATCAAGTCCACCGTAACCAATGTCATTTGCCCATCCGTCTCCACCAACGATCCATAAAGATTTCTTGATTAAGAAGTCTTTATGCTCTTCGATTTCTGTAAGAATAGCTTTTGCTTCTTCCCCTTGAGCATCTTTAACTTCTAGTGCTTTAAGGATTCTAGCTGCAGCAGCTTTTGAAGCTTCTGCTTCATCTTTTCCTTCTAACCACTCTGCAAATGGTGCTTTTACTTCTTCACTAACATCTAATGCAAGTAATTCTTTTGATAATCTTTCTAGCTTATCTACCATAGCTTTTACACCAAGTGCCATACCAAATCCATACTCAGCATTATCTTCAAATAGAGAGTTTGCCCAAGCAGGACCTTTACCTTCGTGGTTTGTACAATATGGTGTAGATGGTGCTGAAGCTCCCCAGATTGAAGAACATCCAGTTGCATTAGCAATCATCATTCTATCTCCAAATAATTGTGTAATAACTTTTGCATAAGGAGTTTCTCCACAACCAGCACATGCTCCTGAGAACTCAAGAAGTGGTTGCTCGAACTGACTTCCTTTAACAGTTTCTTTCTTCATTGGGTTTTCTTTATGTGAAACAGTCATAGCATAATCCCAGTTTGGAACTTCTACTTCTGTTTGTGTTTCAATTGGCTTCATAACTAATGCTTTTTGCTTAGCTGGACATACTTCTGCACAGCTTCCACATCCTGTACAATCTAATGTACTTACTTGCATACGATATTGTAAGCCTTCTGTACCTTTACCCATAGCTTTTAATGTTTTAAAGCCTTCTGGTGCATTCTTAGCTTCTTCTTCGTTTATTAGAACTGGTCTAATAGCAGCATGTGGACAAACAAATGAACATTGGTTACATTGAATACAATTTGCCATATCCCATTCTGGTACATTTACAGCAATACCACGTTTTTCGTAAGCAGCTGTACCATGTGGGAATGTTCCATCTTCTCTTCCTAAGAATGTACTTACTGGAAGTGAATCTCCCTTTTGAGCATTGATTGGCTCTAATACATTTTTAATGAATTCTGGTTTTTCAGCTGTTACTGCAGCTTCTTCAACACTTTGTGCATTTGCCCATGCAGCTGGTACATCAATTTTTACTAATGCATTGATTCCCTTATCTACTGCTTCATTGTTCATATTAACGATCTTTTCACCTTTTTTACCGTAAGATTTTACGATAGCTTCTTTTAGGTATTTTACTGCATCGTCAACAGGAATAACATTTGTTAGCTTGAAGAATGCAGATTGCATAATCATGTTCATTCTTCTACCAAGTCCGATTTCTTGTGCAATATCAATTGCATTGATTGTATAAAGATTTATATTATGCTCTGCAATATATTTTTTCATATTGCCAGGTAATTTTTCTTCTAATTCTTCTGGAGTCCATCTACAGTTAAGTAAGAAAGTTCCTCCATCTCTTAATCCGTCTAGTAACTCATATTGATTTACATAAGCAGGAGTTGAGCAAGATACAAAATCTGCATTACTGATTAAGTATGTAGATTTAATAGGTTTTTTACCAAATCTTAAGTGAGAAATTGTTACCCCACCAGATTTTTTAGAGTCATATGCAAAATATCCTTGTGCATAAAGATCTGTATTATCTCCGATGATCTTGATTGCACTCTTATTTGCACCTACTGTACCATCAGAACCTAATCCCCAGAATTTACATCTGATTGTTCCTTCAGGAGCAGCTACAATGTTTTCTTTGATTTCAAGAGATGTATTTGTTACATCATCTACAATACCTACTGTAAATCCATTTTTAGGCTCTGCTTCATTTAAGTTATCAAATACTGCTTTTACTTGTGAAGGAGTAGTATCTTTTGAGCCTAATCCATAACGTCCACCAACGACAATCGGTGCATTTTCTTTTCCATAGAATAATGTACGAATATCTTGATATAATGGTTCACCTAGGCAACCTGGCTCTTTTGTTCTATCAAGAACTGCAATTTTCTTAACAGTCTCTGGTAATACATCAAAGAAATATTTTTCACTAAATGGTCTATATAATCTAACTTTAATTAAACCAATTTTTTCGCCTTTAGCTACTAGATAATCAATTGTTTCTTCGATAGCATCTGTTGCAGAACCCATTGCTACGATAATATTCTCAGCATCAGGAGCTCCTATATAATCGAATGGTCTATATGTTCTACCAGTAATTTTACTGATTTCTTTCATATAATCAGCTACGATGTCTGGAACTGCATCGTAGTATTTATTACAGGCTTCTCTTGCTTGGAAGAAAATATCAGGGTTTTGTGCAGTACCACGTGTTACAGGATGTTCAGGATTTAATGCATTATTTCTGAATTCTTTTACCTTGTCATAATCAACAAGCTTTGCAAAATCGTCATAGTCAATTGTCTCAATTTTTTGAATTTCATGAGATGTTCTAAATCCATCAAAGAAATGTAAGAAAGGTACTTTAGATTTGATTGTAGCAAGATGTGCAATTCCTCCTAAGTCCATAACCTCTTGTACACTTCCAGACGCAAGCATTGCAAAACCAGTTTGTCTAGTTGCCATAACATCTGAATGGTCTCCAAAAATTGATAATGCATGGCTTGCAAGAGCACGTGCGCTTACATGGAATACACCAGGTAATAACTCTCCTGCGATTTTATACATATTTGGAATCATTAATAATAAACCTTGTGAAGCAGTAAAAGTAGTTGTTAATGCTCCAGCAGCTAATGATCCATGTACTGCTCCAGCAGCTCCTCCTTCAGATTGAAGCTCTGTAACTTGTACTTCTTGTCCAAAAATGTTTTTCTTTCCATGTGCCGCCCAATCATCAGAATGCTCAGCCATTGGTGATGATGGAGTGATTGGGTAAATTGCTGCAACGTCAGTGAACGCATAAGATACATAAGCAGCAGCTGTATTACCATCCATGGTTTTCATGTTCTTTGCCATTTGTAAATCCCCCTTATAATAATTTAATAATTTACCATCCTTGTACCATTTTATTATATTTTTCTGAAAAATTCTACCGCTTCATCCTTTTTTAGTTATTTCTTTCATTTGTTTCTCAAAAACATCTATTTGTGTTCATGTTTGAAAACCAGTATAACTGTTCTAAGATAAAGTCTGTTGTATTACAACGGTATAATTGTATATCTGTACTAGTATAGACATTTGAAAACTGTAACAGTTTGTAAATATTTGATATATATTATGTCTTATATATTATTACAGCTCTTAAGGCATAGTATAACAGAACCCATAATCAGTGTCAATACACTTTGTATACAAGAAAAAAATAGATATAAATTCACTGTTTCATACAGTTTTATATCTATCTACTCTAAAATATTTTTTTATCATTTATATGCTTTTTTCAAACTCTTATCAATAGTTTTTTTATTTTCTCTCCAAAATCATTTTTATAATAAATACTGAAAAAACAACATCAACAAAACACCCGGTACACCTAAAAATCCAGCTACTAAAGCTGTAATAGGATTGATGGCAATATGAATATCAAAAAATCCTCCTAATAAATTTAATAAGAGCAATACAATTCCACCAATGATTCCATTATAGACTAATTTTATAATCCATTTTATCGGAATTAATAATATATATCCTAGTATATATAATAAAATCAAACCAAATGCATAAGCTAAGATAATATTTAATTCTATTCCCATTCCCATATAAATCCTCCTATCTTTGCTGTTCTATACCATTAAATTCACATCTTATGCACACTTACTCATGTTGTTTATATTCCATTATATAAAATTCATCTTGAAAATATGACAATTCTAAAAAAGACAAGTACTCTTATAAAAAGTACTTGTCTATTTATAACTTATCAGTAGATATTCGCTTTTATTCCCATCTCTCTTGCTACCTTCAAGAGATACGTATATCTTGTTTTTGCAGCTTCCACTCTGTATATGGCATAATCAATCAAATCTGGGTCTGTTGCATCTTGAAAATACTTTTCAGCATTTCTCCACTCTTCATGAGCTTCTTTTATATTATTAATCATCTGGTCTTCTTCTGTTTGTATACTTTCTCCAGTAATAACTTGTGCATATAAATTCCCAACTACATTTAAAAAACCGTTTTCGTTTTTGTTCATTTTCGCTGAACGACTCATTCCTCTTCTCATGAAAATACCCCCCATAACTACTTTGTCTATAGCTTATCCATATTTTGGATATTTTATACGCAAAGTTATAGGTTTATAGCCCCAATAAAAACAGCATATTGACAAGGTTGAAAAATTGAATATATCACCGAGAACTCTATAAATCTCTCTAAAACTTAAATTTTTTTACTTCCTTATTTAGTTCATTTACTATTTCACTTAACTCTTCTGACATTTTTGCAATTTCTTCTATCATCCCTGCTTGCTCCTCTACCGTTGCACTAATCTGCTGTGTTCCTGCTGCTGACTCTTGTGATACTGCTGATATATCCGAAAGCAAATCCATCATAGTATTTTTATCTTGATCTACTTTTTCCATTTCCATAAGAAGTCCATCTAAAGCACCTAGTGCATCTATTACACCTTTCACATTGCTTTCATTAGCTACTTTCGTTTTAACAAGAGATTCCTTTGTTAAAATAATATTTTCTCTAGACTTCTCTACCTTAGTTATATAATCATTTCTTTTTTTTATTTTTATCTATGTTTTTCTCCCGTTTTATTTTTTATTATTTTGACAAAGACATCTACTAATTCTGGCTCAAATTGGATTCCTTTGTTTTTTATTATTTCAATAATCGCTTCATCTATATGTAACGTTTTTCTATAAACCCTCTTAATTGTTATTGCTGAAAAAACATCAGCTATCTGTATAATTCTACCTTCTATTGGTGTTTCTTCTCCTTTTAGCCCGTAGGGGTACCCTTTTCCATCCCCACAGTAATCGATAACTTTACTTGATTCAGCTCGCAATCACTTATTAAATAGATCTCATTAAATATCTTATCTATTTTGTTATATAATAATTTCGCTTTTCTCAAATCCAAGTTAGGAACTATTGCAATAAATTCATCTCCGCCTACTCTTCCTACGACACCTCCAAAACCATCTAAATTTTCCTTTAATCGTTCTCCAATCTGTACTAACATATTATTTCCCAACAAATGACCATAAGTATCATTTAAATTTTAAATTTTGATACCTTTGTCTTTAATTTTTCTGAACTTTCATTCGAATCGTTCACTCACTCTACGACATGTCCAATATTTTCAATCAACTCATTGGCATTCTCTGAATTTTATGTCAATTTTCTAATTTCATCTGCCGAAGCAGATGTTTCTTCCATTCCTACATACAAATCATTTATTCTATCTGATATATTCCTTGGATTTTAGAATTTAAATTTTCCACTGATTTGTCTATCTCCACATATGATTTCTCTACCTTTTTCATTATCATAAGCAATTCTTTTATAGATAAAGATATTTTCTTAGATAGTAAATATCCAATTATAGCCGAGATAAAAATAAAAGAAAATGCAACTAACTTCATTTGTATTCCTACCTTTAGTTTTTTCATTACGCACTCCACCTTTTCTTATTATTTGTAAGACTTATTTTTTAGAATCTCACTTGCAGGTGATTTAACAATTATTAATAAAAATATTTTATGCAAAACACTATTCCCCATATCAGCCTGCATACAAAATATTATCTTATATATGATTTTATCAATATTTGAGAATGGTGTATTTTTTTGAACATTATGTTATTTTATATGTTTATTATTAATTTCTGAAGATTTATCCAATAATTCCTTATACACAATAAATAATCATATCATTCAAGAGCTAAAGCATTCTAACAAAAAACATAGCCTTAAAGATGTTTGACCTCTTTAAGACTATATTCTCACTATCATTTTATTTTGTATCTTAAGTTATATAAAGTTATATTTTAAATTCAAAAATTGCTTGTTGAACCTCTTGGGCTATTTGTGATAATCCGTCACTTGCATTAGCGATTTCATTGATTGAAGCTATTTGTTCTTCAGTTGAAGCAGATGCTTCCTCTGTACTGGCTGCATTCCCCTCAGCAACAGTAGCTAAACTTCTAATAATCTGAATGATTTCTTCCTTTCTCTCCTCTACTGCTTTTTCTGAATCACTTAATCTTTTTATTCTATCTTCTGCTATATGAATAGAATGTGCAATTTCTTCAAATTTTTCTTTTGTAATCATTACGCTTTTTTCTTGATTTTTTACTATATACGTTACTTTATTCATAATTTCAACAACATTGTTAGAATTAAATTGCAACTCCTTAACTACCTCATCAATTTCTTTTGTAGAATCATTACTTTGCTCAGCCAATTTTCGAATTTCTTCTGCTACAACTGCAAATCCTTTTCCAGCATCTCCAGCTCTTGCAGCTTCAATTGCTGCATTTAGTGCAAGTAAATTGGTTTGCTCTGCTATAGAAGCTATAACACTACTAGCTTGCCCTATTCTTTCTGCACTTTCATTTGTTCTCTTAATACCCTGATATACATCTTTTGATGCCATCCCATTTTCTTTAGTTTTTTCTGTTAGTATTTCCACCGTTTCTAATCCTTCAATTATTAGTGATACAACTTGATTCGAAGCAGCATTTACCTCTTCCATATAATTTTGATTTGATTCTATGTATTCACCTAATTCTAAAGCCTTTGAAACACCATTTTCTGTATCTCTTGCTTGATCCATAGCTCCCTTAGCAATTTCTTCAATGGTTTTGGCAACTTCTTCAGATGCAATTGCTATCTCTTGAGAAGTGGCTGTTAATTCTTCAGACGAAGCGGCTACTTGTTCTGAAGATTTTGCTACTTTATTTATCAATTGCCTCAAATTTTTAGCCATTTCATCGAATGCAATTGTTAATTCGCTTATTTCATCTTTCCTATCAAATAAATCTTTTGATATTTTTTGGCTAAGATCTCCCATTGCAATGATATTTGCATGTTTCACTACTTCACCAATAGGTTTTGTAATATTATTTATCAAATATATAACTAGAATAATAACTAAAATAATAACAATGCTTGCTGCAATGACAATAGTCCTTATAGTCTGATCAATATCTCTACTTATACCTGAAATAATATCCTGATCAAGCTCTTCCACAAATTTTAACCATTCTTTTGTCACCACTTTAATTTGTCTTACCTGCTCTCTACCATCGGCTGCCCTTCTAATAGCCCCTTCTTGGTCTCCTGCTTTCACTAATGCAAAAACATCCTTCGCTACTTTATTGTATTCTTCATTAATCGCCTTTACCCTAATCAAATTTTTCTTTGAAGTATCTGTTTTAGCTGTTGCTTCTATTTCTTTATAAGTATTCTCTAATTTTCCTCTAACTTCTTCATATAATGGTGGAAATTTTTCATCCTTATAAAGGATATAAGCCCTTACTGCCGCAACCTGCTCTAAATTCATTGCTCGTATTTCTGCTACATATTTTTCAACGGGCACATTGGTATTAACAATTACTCCATAACCTTCATCTACCTCATTAAGTTCATATAATAATCCAATACTAATCATCAACATACAAAGTATTACAAGCATAAAACTAATAACCAATTTTTTCTTAATATTCATCTTCTTCATCTCCTTCTTTAAAAATAATAATTATGCGACTTCACAATACGTGCTTAATAGGGTTACTACATTCTACACAATAGCTGCGAAACTATTCTTCAAACAAATTTCTATATTTTTCAACATCATTCTACATGCGTTCTCTTTAATTGTCAAATTATTCTCAATTTTCATCTCTTATCTAATTTTTTAATCCCTCTTAAAGAACATCTATTTTCAAAGATACTATTTGTTTTCATTCTGTTTAACTCCTATTCATCAACTAATTAATTATTCTTTTTAAATAAAATTAAAAAACATGGCTAAGTGTAATTAAGCACTACATTTTATCCATGTTTTTCAGACTTTACAAATGGTCGGGTATATACTATATCTCTCTTCTTCCCTCTAACGCCTTAGATAAAGTTACTTCATCTGCATACTCTAAATCTCCACCTACAGGAATACCGTGGGCAATTCTTGTTACTTTAATCCCTGAAGGTTTTACAAGCTTTGAAATATACATAGCCGTCGCTTCTCCTTCTATAGTAGGATTTGTAGCTAAAATCACTTCTTCTATATCATACTTTTGAAGTCTTATAAGAAGCTCTTTAATACGAATTTCTTCCGGTCCGATTCCTTCCATAGGAGAGATGGCTCCATGTAAAACATGATATACACCTCTAAATTCTTTCGTCTTTTCCATAGCTATTACATCTTTGGGGTCTTCTACTACACAAATCATATTTTTATCTCTTTGTTCATTTCTACATATACTACATGGATCTATATCTGTTATATTTCCACATTCTGAACAATATTTAGTATTTCTTTTGGCATTCAAAATGGCTTCTGATAAATTCACAGCATCAGCTTCTCTCATATTTAAAACATGAAAAGCAAGCCTTTGAGCGGATTTTCTTCCTATGCCAGGAAGCTTTGAAAATTCTTCTATTAATATGGCAATAGGTGCTGCATAATAGTTCATATTTTTCACCTCTTTTTATGCTTTCTGCTTATATACAAAAGAGCCGAGCATAAAAGCTCGGCATTTTATCTAAAACAATCCAGGAACATTCATGCCTCCTGTAATTTTTCCCATTTCCTTATTCGTCATTTCTTCTGCTTTTCTTAACGCTTCGTTTGTAGCAGCAATAATTAAATCTTGTAACATTTCAATATCATCTGGGTCCACTACTTCTGGCTGAATAACTACATCTAATATTTCTCTTTTACCATTTACCTTAACAGATACAGCTCCACCACCAGCACTAGCTTCTACTTCTTTTTCTTCTAATTCTGCCTGAGTTTTCTCCATTTGTTTTTGCATCTTTTGTACTTGCTTTAACATGTTATTCATATTACCAGGCATCATTGGCATTTTTCCTCTCCCTTTTGCCATTTTATCTCCTCCTCATTTATTTCATCATTATATTTACAATTTAATAATTTTTCCAATATATTATATCATATAGATTCTACCTTTTAAACTTTCCTTAGAATATAATTGCGTAAACCCAATACCTATGTAACTCCTGAAATCACAAGTATTTCACCCACTACAAACAAACTATATTTTCACACATACTTTTATGTTGCCCAGTTTGCCCATATTTAACGCTAAAACATCACTCTACAATCTCAACTAAATCTTCTCCAAACATTTCTATAATTTTTTCTATTTCTTTATCTTTTTCTGAAGAATCTTCCTCATTTTTCGGAATATCCTCTAATTCATCCTCCATGACACATTTTAGTTGCACCTTTTGTCCAAGAATTTCTGCAATAATTCCTTCAATAAATTCTTTATAAGGACTTTTTCCTGAAGCCTCCTTATGGAAACCAAAACCGCTCTTAAACACTACCACCAAAGCATTATTTTCTATCTTTACAAGTTGCCCTTCCATTAAAACTGCATATATAGAAATTTTTCTTTTTTTAATGACTTTTAAGATCTTGTCCCATCCCTTTTTCAAAGTATCGAAATTGGCAGGCTTTAAATTTTCTATCTTTATAGGAGCATCTTCTTCATGTTTATTGTCTACAGGACCTTCTTCACTATTTTCTGTTTTCACAATCTTTTCTACCTTTATTTCTCCTGATTGAATAATCTTTTCTAAAGCTTCAATTCTTTCGATCAACCCTTCCATAGAATTATCTAACATAGGCTGAGTCAGCTTAATCACCGAAACTTCTAATAAAATCCTTGGTTGAGTTGCATATTTTGCATCTACTGCTGTTTGAGATAATTCTCTAATAGCTCGAATAATACTATTTGTCTCTAGTTTTTTTCCCTGTTCCACAAGTCTATTGATATTTTCCTTAGAAAGGTTAATCACACCTTCTAAATCTTTTGATACCTTTGTCATCATTAAATTTCTATAATGCTCAATCATATCTTTTATGAATTGATGAAGATCCTTACCCGAAGAAACTAAATCTTGTATTAACTCCATACTATCCTTTGCATTGTGTTCTCCAATATAATCTATCAACCTAAACATTACATCTTCACTAACAGTTCCAAGTATATTGATCACATCATTATAAGTAATTTTTCCTAATCCGAAGGATATACATTGGTCTAATATACTTAAAGCATCACGCATTGCTCCATCTGAATTTCTAGCGATTAATCTAAATACGCCTTCTTCCACCTCTATATTCATTTCTCTACAAATATAAGTCATTCGGTTTACAATATCACATTCCTTCACTCTCTTAAAATCAAATCGCTGACATCTAGAAAGAATCGTTGCAGGAATCTTATGGGGTTCTGTAGTTGCTAAAATAAATATTACATAAGAAGGAGGTTCCTCTAACGTTTTAAGAAGTGCATTAAAAGCTCCTGTAGAGAGCATATGTACTTCATCCACAATATAGACTTTGTATTTTCCCTTTGTAGGTGGATATTTCACATTTTCTCGAAGTTCTCTAATATCATCTACTCCATTATTAGAAGCAGCATCAATCTCTATCACATCCATGATACTTTCATGCTGTATCCCATTACAAATTTCACATTCATTGCAAGGATCAAAATCTTTTGGATTTAAGCAATTTACAGCACGAGCAAATATCTTAGCTGTAGATGTTTTTCCCGTTCCCCTTGTTCCACAAAACAAATAAGCATGGGCAATATTATAGTTTTTTATTTGATTTTTTAAGGTTTGCGTAATATGACTTTGTCCTACAACATCTTCAAATATTTGGGGTCTCCACTTTCTATACAATGCAACATAAGACACTGAATCCACCCACCTTCCTTTTACATATTCTTATCTATATTATATTTTTTATTTATTCCCAAAACAAGTTATCCTATATAATCGTTACATACTAATTTTAAATTCATCCTTTATAGGTTTCTCAATACAAAAAAACATGTAGATCAAACTACATGTAGGGTTTTATTATTTAAAGCTGTGCACCTATCGTTGATAGGCTGTTACAAACGTTACCTGTACAGTTAACTCAGTTCAGGCACCCCCACGGCACACGAGAGTGTCTGCTTACCGTTGCTTCCTTCCAGACCTGGCGGAGTTCACAGATTCTCATTGCGTAGGACCCAATCATCATCGCCACTTATACAGGGCAGACTTTACAACAACAAACCGTCGATAGGCATTCAATCCTGCTACAGCGGATTGCAGGTTACAGGGCACCGCTACCTCCCCATCTAGCACAGCAAACTTTATAAACTTTTCAAATGGCGGAGAGAGCGGGACTCGAACCCGCGGGGCCTTTCAGCCTTACACGCTTTCCAGGCGTGCCCCTTAGCCACTCGGTCATCTCTCCACAATACGCATTATTATATCTAGCAATATTATAAAAGTACAATTGCAACTATATCTTTTTATAATCTGATCAGCTAGATAATAAAATTTGTTTTTCACGGCACATATAATAATATATCATATGTCCTCTAAAATTACAAGTGTGTAAATTCTGTACATATTAGCAATTATAATATTGTTTTACTTAAAATTCCTATTTGAACAGTCTTTTGAAAAACAACTCAAAAACATCCGTTTATATTAATTCCTAGATCAATCACTGATGACACTGGAATTTTCACTTGTTGTTTTTGTAAAATTTTAAAGGTAAGAAATATAACCATGTTTTCTTCAATTTTTCTAAATACACTTTCTTTAGGATCATCTTTTGTACCTTTTAAATTTCCATCTTCTATCACCCTATTATTTTCCACAATTTTACTATTCACAAGTCTACAATAGGGTAACTCATCATAAAATTCTACATTCAACTGATCTCTTTTGTTTGTATCTACCTTCAACGGCACATTTCCATTAAAAATCACTTTTGTTGTGCAATTAAACGGTATCTCTACTATACATTGTTTTAATTTTCTATAAATGCAATCATTAGTATATACACCACTTGGGATATAATCAATATGTTTCTTAATTTTTCCTTTTATAAACAACATATTTGTATCTTGTACTATTACGGATTGAGTAACTTTTATCTTATTTCTAATTTCTCTTATTTCGTAAATAAGTTCAGGTAACTCTATAAAAGTATTCATATTTATTTGCACAGTCAATTGGGCTAATACTACAGGTATTTGCGCAATGACTCCTGTATGAATAACATCAATTGCTTCAGGCGTATTCATGCATAGAGGAGTTGTATTTGCCGTTATTTTTGATCCATCACATTGTTGGATGGTTGTTTTATGAATGTCCACTTGAACTTTTTTTACATCCTGCTCATTTTTAGACTTAGATAATTCCTTTTTTTCGCACACCCTTGTTGCCTCCTATCTACAATCCTCATCTATAGACCTATTTTTAGAGTATTTATATTTCATCCTTCCAAATCAGGTTCACAACAATATTTCTACTAGTTTATTCATCCTCATATTCTTTTGTTCCTAGTCTCCTATGTTCAAATAAAAAAATTACGTTCAAAACCTTCTGAACGTAATTTTTTATTTGAATATTATACAATTGTTGCTGGTATTTGAACCTGTTGATTTTGTAATAATTTAAGTGTAAGATATACAACCATTTTTTCTTCAATTTTATTAAATTCTTTTTCTTCAAATGGAATTTCTATATCTTTAGGTCTTCTTCTATTTAAAAATTCATCGTATTCTACAATTCGACTGCTAATTAATTCGCAGTACGGTAATTCATTGTAATATTCTGTACTTGTTTGATTAAATTCAGAAAAATCTGCAGATAATAATTGATCTTTCTCTGCGAATTTTGGTCCTCTTAATTTGCTAGTTTTAAAAAATTCAAATTCCTCTCTTTCATTGTTTATTACAGGAATAGGCTCATTTCCATTGAAAACAACTGGTGTTGTGCAGGTAAAAGGTACATCTACTGTACAATGCTTGATATCCCCACAAAAACCTTCATAGTTTGAGCAATTTCTTGTAGCATATTCAATATTTTTACGAACAAAACCCTTAATAAACAACATATTCGTGTTTTGTAATAATAAACATTGAGTCACTTTTACATTTTTTTTGATCTTTTTAATTTCATAAGCAGGTTCTGGTAATTCAATATAAGAATCTAAATTAAGTTGTACAGTTAATTCCGCCAATACTACAGGAATCTTTGCTACTGCTCCACCTGTAACAGGGTCAATAGGAAACGGATTATTATTACATTCTAGGATGTTTCCACCCTTTCTAGCAGGTCTTACATTTACACAATCATGTGGACACATTAAATTATTTTCCATGATCAATTCACTCTCCTATTTTTTTATTTTTCTATTTTTTTAATTCTTCTTTTGTCTTTTTCTAGTACATGTTATGCATTTTGTCCTTAATGAGTTACTGCTTATCCCAAAAACAAAAAAGAAATCTGTTAAGCAGATTTCTTTTTTATCTCACATCTTTTCATTTTTAAGAATCAAAATTAAAAGCCAAAGTCCCATCACTGCCGCACTTAAATATCCAACAAGGCCAAAAAAGGACATGCCATAAATTTTAGGACCTACATTTGCATTAATCACTAAAGATGATCCCACGACAATAGATGAGATAATCAATGAAAAAACAATTCTATTGGTCATTTTATTTAACTGGTGAATACTTTCCTCTAAATTTTTATGTTCAATCTGAACCTTTAGTTTTCCTGCTAATACACTATTTACTAATTCTAATGTTTTAATAGGAATTTTCAAGCCATATTTTGATAATTGATAGAGGTTCTCTATTTGTTCAATGATATCCTGTTTATAATTTTTCTTTAATAAAATATGCTCTTTAATATAAGGTGCTGCTACCTCCATCATATTCATATCTGGGTCAAGCTTTGCTACTACCCCTTCTATTGTCATAATTCCTTTTAAAAACAAAGTCATATTATTGGGCATAGCAAGATTATTTTTCTTACTCACTTGAAACATCTCATCTACAAACTGAGGAAGGTCTATATTTTGAAGACTTTCTTGAATATATTGATTATAAACTTCTTCAATATCAGAATAAAGACTCCTTATATTCACTTTCCCTTTCTTGATGCCTATTCGTAAAACAGCTTGAGTTAAATCTTCAATATCCCTTGTTGCAACTGCATATAAAAGATCATTCAGTTTATTTCTCATACCCTTGTCTAAAACACCCATCATGCCAAAATCAATATAAGCAATCTTCTTATTGAGAATAAGTAAATTCCCTGGATGAGGATCTGCATGAAAAAAACCATCTTTAAAAATCTGTTTTACATAATTAATCATAAGATTTTTGGCTATATCTTTAAGGGGATATCCTTTATTTTTTAACGTATCAACATTATTTATTTTTATTCCTTTTATATATTCCATCGTTAGTAAATTAGAAGTAGTATAAGCCTTGTAAATCTTAGGACAAACAATATACTTTATTTTTTTATTATTTTCTCTAAACTGTTCTATGTTTTCTGCCTCATTTAAAAAGTCTAATTCTTTTTCCATGGTTGTTCCTATTTCATCTACCACTTCTTTAAAGTCAATTACACTCTTTTGAGGAACAAGCTTTCCTATGCTAGTAATTCTTCTTAATAAAGCAATATCACTTAGCATGGTTTCCTTCACAAAAGGTCTTTGAATTTTCACTACAACCTCTTCTCCATTCTTTGTACGAGCTAAATGAACTTGTGACATAGAAGCTGACGCTATAGGCTTTTGATCAAAATAAGAAAAGGTGTTTTCTATAGATTCTCCTAATTCTTTTTCAATAATGTTTTTGATATCTTCATATTTTTCTGGCTTTACACCATCTTGTAACTTTTCAAGCTCAACAATATATTCATCAGGTAAAATATCTGGTCGAGTAGACAGAATTTGCCCTATTTTCACGAAGGTAGGACCCAATTCTTCAAGGGCACCTCTTGCATTTTCAGGACTGACCAGCTCCTTTTTCATCCCATGCTTTACAAAAACAGAAATAATTTCTCTGATTCTTTTTTTCTCATTCATATCTTCTTGCCTCTTATTCTTTAAAATCTCTTAAATATATTGTAACCAACATAAATCTGTCTAGTCAACTATACAAAACATATCTTTACAAAATAAAGTTATGTCTTTAAAAATGCATTAATCAAAAGAAATTAGGGAAAATTAATCAATGAACTATTTAAAATCCTGCGAAAGGAAGGTGAATACATTGTCAAATCACTTGCCAAAAGAAAAATTTGAAGAACTTGAAAAATATATTGACACGCTTCCATCTACAAAGGGTGCTTTAATTGAAATCCTTCATAAAGCACAAGATCTATTTGGATATCTGCCAAGAGATGTACAGCTTTTTGTATCAAGAAAACTTGGAATCCCTGGAGCTGAAGTATTTGGTGTTGTAAGCTTTTACTCCTATTTCACTACAAAACCACAAGGAAAGCATACAATCAGTGTATGTATGGGTACTGCCTGTTTTGTAAAAGGTGCAGATAAAATCATTGGCAAACTCAAAGAAAACCTCCATATCAATTCAGGAGAAACCACAGAAGATGGACTTTTCACCTTAAGAGAAGTCCGCTGCATCGGTGCCTGCGGGCTTGCCCCAGTTGTAATGGTGGATGAAAAAGTATACGGTCGAGTAAAAGAAGAAGATATAGATGAGATCATCAATACTTATCGTGATAGGAGGGTCAGCAGTGCAAATTAAATCTATCGAAGAATTAAAAAAGATTAGAGAAAAATCTATGAAAAAAGTAAATTTAAGAGAGCACGGAGAAACATCAGGCGATCAAGTAGAAGTATTAGTAGGCATGGCTACCTGCGGGATCGCATCAGGAGCTCGTGAAACACTCAACGCTATTGTAGATGAAGTTTCTAAAGAAGATCTACAAAATGTAAAAATCGTTCAAGTAGGTTGCATCGGTCATTGCCACAGTGAACCTATCGTTCAAGTAAATGTTCCTGGTCAAAAGCCTACTCTTTACGGCAAAGTCGATGATCAAAAAGGCCGAGAAATCGTTCAAAAACATATAAAAAACGGAGAACCTTTAAAAGAATCTATCATTGAGAATACCTTTGATAGAGCATAAATCTAAGGTAAGGAGGGAAAATATGAGTTCATTTAGGATGAATGTAATGGTCTGTGGCGGTACAGGCTGCATCGCCAGTGATAGCGATAAAGTAATCCAAAATTTCGAAAAATTGATCAAAGAACATGGATATAGCGAAGAAGTACAAATCGTCAAAACAGGTTGTTTTGGATTCTGCGAACAAGGGCCTATTGTAAAAATCGAACCTGATAATATCTTTTATGTAAGAGTTCATCCAGAAGATGTAGAAGAAATTATCAACGAACATATCATCAAAGGTAGAAAAGTTGAAAGACTTTTGTATCAAGAACCTATGAAACACGAAAAAATTGAGCAGCATAAAAAAATGCCCTTTTATAAAAAACAGCTTCGTATTGCCTTAAGAAATTGCGGATTAATCAACCCTGAAGATATTTATGAATATATTGCATTTGAAGGATATGAAGCTCTTGGAAAAGTTCTTACTACCATGAGTCCTATGGATGTTATCGAAACCGTAAAAAAATCAGGTCTTCGTGGTAGAGGAGGAGGAGGTTTTCCTACAGGTCTTAAGTGGGAATATACAAGAAAATCTGAAGGAACCACTAAGTATATGATCTGCAACGCAGACGAAGGAGATCCTGGAGCTTTTATGGATAGAAGTATCTTAGAAGGAGATCCTCATAGCGTTATTGAAGCCATGGCAATCGGAGGATATACTATTGGTGCCGAAGAAGGAATCATCTATATTCGTGCAGAATACCCCCTTGCAATTGAGCGTCTCAACATTGCTCTTAATCAAGCTCGAGAACTGGGTCTTTTAGGTAAAAATATTTTTGGGTCAGATTTTAACTTTGATATTCGATTGAAATATGGTGCTGGTGCCTTTGTCTGTGGAGAAGAAACAGCTCTTATCAACTCTGTTGAGGGAAAAAGGGGCGAACCTAAAAATAAACCTCCCTATCCTGCTGAAAAAGGCTATTGGGATCGACCTACCTGCGTCAATAATGTGGAAACCTTCGCAAATGTTCCATCCATTATCCTAAAAGGTTCTGAATGGTTCTCCTCTATTGGCACAGAAAAAAGCAAAGGAACAAAGGTTTTCGCCCTTGCAGGCAAAGTAAACAATGTAGGTCTTGTAGAAGTTCCTATGGGGACAACACTACGTGAAATCATCTACGATATCGGTGGAGGTATACTAGGAGGACATAAATTCAAAGCTGTTCAAACAGGTGGTCCATCTGGTGGTGTTATTACAGAAAAGGATTTGGATACCCCTATTGATTACGAACATCTTATGGAGATTGGCTCTATGATGGGATCTGGTGGTATGATCGTCATGGATGAAACCAATTGTATGGTTAACATTTCAAAGTTCTATTTAGAATTTACAATGGATGAATCTTGTGGAAGATGTACGCCATGTCGTATAGGAACAAAACGTCTTTATGAATTCCTTTCAAAAATCACAAGGGGCAAAGCTACTATGGAAGATTTAGAATCCTTGAAGCAATTATCCTATATGGTAAAAGATGGTTCACTTTGTGGACTAGGACAAACTGCACCGAATCCAGTTTTAAGTACCCTTGAATATTTTTGGGATGAATATATTGCTCATGTAAAGGATAAGCATTGTCCTACTGGTGAATGTAAAGCCCTTGCCAAATATAGTATTAGTTCAGAAAAATGCGTAGGCTGTACAGCTTGTGCAAAGGTTTGTCCAGTAGATTGTATTAGCGGAAAAGTAAAAGAAACCCATGTAATCGATCAAAGTAGATGTATCAAATGTGGCGCATGCTTCGATGCATGTAAGTTTAACGCAGTAATCAAACCATAGCGAGGTGAGAATATGTCTGAGAATCTAATAAATATAACAATAAATGGTCAAGAGCTACAGGTTCCTGAAAAAATCACTATATTAGAAGCCGCAAATCGTGCAAATATAAGGATTCCAACTTTATGCCATCTTGATTTGCATGATCTAAAGCTTGTGAACAAAACTGCATCCTGCCGTGTCTGTACTGTAGAATTAAAGGGACGTAATTCCCTTGTTCCTGCATGTGTTACCCAAGTAGATGAAGGGATGATTATAAGGACTGATTCCCTCCGTGCCATCAATGCCCGTAGAATCGCTGTAGAATTACTTTTATCTAATCATCCAAATGAATGCTTTACTTGTCCTAAAAATTTAGAATGTGAGCTACAAGCCTTAGCAAAAGAGCTTGGCATAAGAGATATTAAGTGGAAAGGGGAAAAAATGCATTATGACCTAGACATGTCTAGCGATGCCATTGTAAAAGACCCTAATAAATGTATCATGTGTCGTCGTTGCGAAACCATGTGTAATGAAGTTCAAACCTGTGGAATCCTTTCTGCAATGGGTCGTGGATTTGGAACGGTCGTAGGACCTGCTTTTAATATTCCTATGAAGGATTCTTCTTGTACTTATTGTGGTCAATGTGTAGCTGTATGCCCTACAGCAGCTCTAACAGAAGTAAATCATACCCATAAGGTTTGGGAAGCTTTAAGTGATCCTGATAAGCATGTTGTAGTACAAACAGCTCCTGCTATTCGTGTTGCCATAGGAGAATTATTTGGCATGGAACCAGGAACTATTGTAACTGGTCAATTAGCAACAGCTCTAAGACGTATGGGCTTCGATGCTGTTTTTGATACAGATTTCGCTGCTGATTTAACCATTATGGAAGAAGCATCTGAATTTATGCATCGTATTGAACATGGTGGAACCCTTCCTATGCTTACAAGCTGTTGTCCTGCTTGGGTAAAATTTATTGAACATCAATTCCCGGAACTGCTAGATGTACCTTCTACCTGCAAATCTCCTCATATTATGATGGGTACAGTTGCTAAAACTTATTATGCAGAAAAATTAGGTATCGATCCTGATAAAATTGTAGTTGTATCTATTATGCCCTGTATTGCTAAAAAAGCAGAGGCAGCGAGACCTGAGCTTACAAAAGATCATCACAACAATGTAGATATCGTTGTCACTACTCGTGAATTTGCTGCAATGCTAAAAGAAGCAGGCATTGATTTTAAAAACCTACCAGAAAGTGATTTTGACAATCCTTTAGGAGAAAGTACAGGTGCTTCTGTCATATTTGGTACAACAGGAGGCGTCATAGAAGCAGCTCTTCGTACAGCTTATGAATGGATGACAGGAGAAGAACTAAAAAACGTCGAGTTCACTCAATTAAGAGGCATGGAAGGAGTTCGAGAAGGAACGGTTAAAATAAAAGATATGGATGTAAAAATAGGCATCGCCCATGGTCTTGGGAATGCAAGAAAACTTCTTGAAGATATAAGGGATGGAAAAAGTCAATATCACGCTATCGAAATCATGGCATGTCCTGGTGGATGTATTGGTGGAGGTGGACAACCTTATCACCATGGCAATGAAGACATTATAAAAAAACGTCAGCAAGCTATCTATAATGAAGACCGCAATAAAACTTTGAGAAAATCTCACGAAAACCCAGAAATATTAAAACTATACAAAGATTATCTCGGTAAACCTTATAGTCAAAAAGCTCATGACCTTCTTCATACCCACTACGAAGCAAAAGATCGAATATAAAGAAAACTCCTGGATCACAGGAGTTTTTGTTTACATATTAGTATGCCTTATTTTACGAAAATCCTCTTCGAAATTTACTTGAGTATTTTGAGCAATTTCTGATATATTTTGTGCTACTTTTGCTACCTCTTTCATCGAAGTATTTTGATCTTTACTTATTTTTGAAGTTTCTTCACTAGAAGCTTCTATTCTTTTAATTGTGCTCACCATTTTATCTGCATAAATAGATATTTCATTTATTAAGGTTGTCATTTCATTTGTATTATTCTCACCATCTTTAAAATCTCTATCTACAGCCAGAATGGAATCTGTTGCTGTATTGATTAATTCAATCATTTCATTAATCGTTTCTTTTATTTGATTCGAAAAAGAATCAGAACTCTCAGCAAGTTTTCTGATTTCATCTGCAACAACTGCAAAACCTCGTCCATGCTCTCCAGCTCTTGCTGCTTCAATAGATGCATTTAATGCTAAAAGATTGGTCTGCGATGCTATATTTTGTATAGAAGTTATAACATTTACAATGTTTTCTGATTTCTCTTTAAGGTGATTTATTTTCTCAATAGAATAATGCATAGAATCTTCAACTTGTCGAATACTATTTTTAACATTATCTGCAAATTTAGCACAATTATTAGCTTTATCACTTACATCCTTTGCAGAATCTAATCCTTCTTTAGATATATTTAATACTTCCTGTGATTGATCTTCCAAATCATTTGATAAAGTTGCAACGACCTCTGAAGATGCTGCTAATTCTTGTGAAATAGCACCTAACTGCTCTGTAGATCCTTGTACAGACTTTATCATATTTTGATATTGGGTATAGTCTTTTATGATTTCTACAGCACCTATAGGATGATCATTTTCATCATATATTCCTGAATTAGAAATCAATGTAGTCAATTTCCTTCCACTTTTTGTATAAATATCTACCAACACATCTTTAAGAAAATTTTTAGATTGGACACATTTTTCTGTTGGACAATCTTTACAAGCATCTGCTTTAAATATATCATAACATTTTAATTTTTTAGCTTCTTCTTCCCTATAGCCTGTTAATTCTTGTATAGCACGTGGCCATAAAATTATATTGTAATCCATATCTCTTACATAATACGGATCTGACATTGCATTTTGAATTCCTTCTAACATAAAAATTTTATTTTTCAATTGTTTTGTAACTTCGTCATTTTGCGTATTTAACGTCTCTTTTTTCTTTTTAAAAAACATCCTTCTCCCTCCTCAATAGGTTTAGTCTGTTTTTATTAAATTCTACATCATTTTACATACACCTCTTTTTTGTAGCAAGATTCTGTATATTAATACAATACGGTTTATCTTCTTATCAAAAAATATCAAAATGAACATTTATAACATATACTATATTGAATGCTTTTTCTCTAATAAAAACGAAGGACAAAGTTTCCCTTTTAAAGAAAAACTTTGTCTTTATCTTATTTTATATCTCCATGAACTTCCGTATCCGTTTTTTCAACGATTTTATTATTCTCATCCACAAAAACTACCTTTGGTTTAAAGCTTATCGCATGCTTTTCATCAATCCAGCAATAAGCAATAATAATCACCGTATCCCCAGGTTGAACCAATCTAGCTGCTGCACCATTTAAACAAATCACACCACTATTAGCTTTTCCTTCAATCACATAGGTTTCAAGTCTTGCACCATTACAATTATTCACAATTTGAACTCTCTCTCCTGGTAAAATTCCTGCAGCATTCATCAAATTTTTGTCAATCGTAATACTTCCTACATAGTTTAAATTCGCCTCTGTTACTGTAGCTCTATGAATTTTTCCTTTAAACATATTGAGCATCATTCCTTCGTCCTCCTCCATAAAAAATACCCTTCCTAAGACCGAGACTTACTCGGCATAGAAAGGGTATATGTATCTAATAGACTTAAGAAACTTACTCAAAATTAATAAAGCTTCTAAATATACTTCCCTACTCACAGCCTCTTCAGTCCCTGTCCAAAGGATCAGCGCAGAATTCTTTGTGATGCATATTATTCTTATTTGTAAAAGATATAAGTTTGACTCTTTCGATATCAACCAAGTTCATTTTAACATACTCCATTTATAAATACAAACAAATCTGTTTAGACCTGTTCTACTGTAACCCTTTTGTAACCATTCAGAACCCCTTTTGTAACTATTTTGTAACCCCTTATTCTAAGAGATTTTATAAAATAAGAGTAGTAAAATACATAAGGAGGGAACTATAATGGCAAAAAGAAAATGGTTACAAGTATCATCTATATTATTATTAAGTGGATTTTTAGCTTTTGGTTCATTTCAAAGTCTAACAGTAAAAGCGGCTTCAAATACTTTTAAAGTTGGAGACAAGTTTACCATATCAGAACTCAATACGGGAGATAAAGCCTATATCCTTGATTACAAAGAAGCTGATGTAACAGGAGACACTACAAAAGATAAGGTAATATTAGTAGGCAGTAAAGAATTTAGCCCAGAAGAAATTTTTGTTGATAACTTAACAGTTGTAGTACAAGATGGAAAATCTAAAAAATATTCAAAAGCAACCTATGAAGACTTCTGCGGTTATACTGATGATAAGTCTTTATTCATAGGGGATTTTACAAGAGACAATATAAAAGATGTGATGGTTACAGCAGCTACTGGTGGTAGTGGTGGTTTTACTAATCATATGATTGCTACCTTTAAAGACAATAAACCTAATGTAATCTTTGATGAAAAGGATAATGAAGGCATACAAATTGAAGGAAAATATATAGATGGATTTAAAGCAGAATTGTCAATAAAAAATATGGATAAAAAAATCACATTAGATTTAAGTGCTCATAAAGATAATTATATAGATTCTGGTATATATAATAAATCTGGCAAACTATTGGAAGAAATACAACCTTTTATGGGTCCCTTTGGTCTTTTAGAGCCTCAAAAAGACTATGCTGATTCTGGCTTTATATTAAAAGGCAGTCAAAGGATTGCAGGAACCTGCAATGCAAATACCATTTCTTTTATTGATTCTATTTTAAAATATGAAGATGGTAGCTGGAAGATAAAACAGTCCCAATATTCAACTTATATAGTCAAAGAATAAACACAAAAATGGTAAGAGCTTACACTCTTACCATTTTCATGTTTTTCACTTTATTTATCTCTTTAAATAATCAAAAATCATTTTAGCTGCATCTGCCCTTGATATTTGTTTTTTAGGTTCAAATTTTTCATCATTTCCTTTTACAATTCCTAATCCATAAGCTAAAGTAATATGTCCAACATATTCTTTATTAGCTTTTTCTATATCTTTAAAGGGATACTTGTAAATTCCTTTTATTTTCGCTACTTCATCATATTTTAAAGCTCTAATCCCATATTTTGCAACATCTTCCTTCGTTACAAAACCCTTTAGTGCTTTTTCGTTTTCATTTAGTATATTTTCTCTTATAAGAAACGCATACATTTCTTTTACTGATTTTTCATCTTTTCCATTATTCCCATAATAATTTAAAATTTTTACAAATAATCTAAAGAAATCTCGTTGCGTAATTTTTTCATCTGGTCTAAAGGATTTTTCTTCAAAACCTATTCCACTATCTGCTAAGGCTTGAATTTCTTTTTCCCTAATATGCCCCTTGATATCTATATACGCAATATCCTTTTCTTCTTTATAAGATGTTCCATCATAATTTAATATTTCACACGTATTTCCATCAAAAATAGCAGGTTTTCCATTTTTTATAGCATATACGAGATTTACCTTTTGACTTTTTTTATTATAACCATCACTCCTATTATCACGACTTACTTTATACTGAAGCTCAAGACCTATATCTTGAAACATTTTTTCATATACCTTGTCAGTAGACGCTACTTCTTTTGCAGATGGAAATTTAATATTAAACCATTCTATACTAAAGCTTGTAATCTTTCCTGTAACTGCATTATATCTAACAGTAATCCTATTATCTCTAAAAGGAACACCCTCTACCACCCTTGTATATGTAAAGGTATAAGAAAGAGGCTTTTCTTCTCCTTTTATAAAATAATTATTATTATCTTTATCATATTTTGTTTGTGCATACTGCTTTGGTGCAAATTCTTTTAAGAATTTTTCAACAGCTTTTTTTGAACCTCCTTCATCAAATACTGCCTTTGCGTCTTCTTTATAACGATCTGAAATGTAGAAATTCTTTATTTTTCCCGTTACTGCATCTACTCCTACATTTACATACTTGTAAATATTTTTTCCATTTACTTTTGTTTCTTCACTAAAGTAAAGATGCCACGTAAAATCCTTCTTCATAGGCCAATTTCTATTTAATCTTGCATTCGATAACTTAAAGGATTTATTTAAATTTAATATTTGTGCATTTCTTGCAATTTTCTCTGCCTTTTCCTTTGATATAAGTTTTGAAGTTTCCTTTACCGCCTTTATTTCTTCTGGACTTAACTGAATACCTGCAGCATCACTTGTTACTTCCTTCGCCATTTCATCTTTTCCATTTCCAAAAAGAATAGGATATTCTATTTTTATCTTTTTCCCTGTAAAAGCATCAATAGCATAGTTTGTGTGATATTTTGTCGTATAAACTAAATAAGGTTTTATTTGTTCTTCTTCGTATCTATATTTATAAATAAGCTCTAATCCCAATTCTTTTTCAAAAGCTTTCTGCGCCTCTTCTAATGAAATATTTCCTTTAGGGTTTGGAAATTTTAAATCATTATCCCAGTTGCGATAAAAACTATTGACCTCTCCTGTTTGACTATTTACTTCTACTCTTACATCATTCCCATAGAAAGGAATCTTGTTTACTATTCGAATATAATGATATCTATATTCCTTCGCAATTCTTTTATCTTCATTTTCTTCATATTTTAACTGATCATAAAGATTTAAGTCTATCTTTTTGATGAATTTTTCAGCTATTTTTTTCCCTTGTTCTTTCGTATATTTAGGTAATTTCTTTTCATTGTCCTTATCATATTTGTAAAAATTATAGGACAAGATAGCTCCATTACTATCTACAGAAGCTTCGATGCTCCCACCTTTATCTTCTTTACTTTTCCAATTCATATACCATACCTTTTTATTATTGGATGTATGAACGTTATAATTAAATTCAGTAAATTCCTTTGGAATATGTAATTTTTCCTTCGCCACCTTTATGGCTTTTTCAAGCCCTACATCCTTTTGAGCAAAACCATTTATAGGCATTAGTGTTCCCAATAGCAAGGACATGACCAATAGTCCTGTTAATATTTTTTTCATATGATCACCTCTTATTATTTTTTATTCTATTATTAGACGAAAACACTTTAGAAAAAGTTCCACATTTTCCAAAATATTTTTCATCCATCATTATAAATCATATGCTTCTCTTTTTTATTTATTTCCACAAAATAAAAGCTTCTGTATTTTACAGAAACTTTTATCCCCTGTGAACAAAATATACTCTTTTCAAATTATTCTCCTAAACAATAAATTATTATTTAGTGTATTCCAGAAAACCCATTATTCTTTGTATACGCTTCACCCCATTGATTTAAAAATACATGCTCCCTTACATCCTTTTTGTGATGATGTTCTTTTCTTTCCGCTATTTCTCCTATAGGAGTCATAGCAATGACCCTATAATTATTAGGAATGTGAAGAGCTCTTCGTACTGTACTCTCATCTAATGAAGCAATCCAACAAGTTCCATAGCCTTCGTTTGTTGCAGCTAAAACAAAATGTTCCATAGCAATAGCGCCATCTACCATATAGTATTCTTGATCCTTTATTACTCCTGAATCACTAGGTTCTCCTACAACAACAGCTACCATAGGAGCTTGTTGAATAGCATTTGTTGCCTCCTGTGTATCATTCATGATCGCTCCTGCTAAAGCTTGTTTTTCTCCCACATTATCTACTAGAATAAATCTATAGGATGTATGGTTTTTCCAAGAAGGTGAACGCATTGCAGCATCAATAATCCTTGCTAATTTGTCTCTTTCAACAGGGGTGTTTTTAAAGCTTCTTATACTTTTTCGGTTTTTAATTACATCATAAAATTGCATAAAATCCCTCCTTCGAGATTATTATGCACAAAATCATTATGATTCATGTAAAAATCCATCTTCAATTTGGTTTTGTCAAAAAAAAGCAAAAACAAAGTAAACAAACATATTTTCATTCGCATTTTTTGAATATTCCGTGAATAGAATGTCTTATATTTTTAAATTCAAATGCGAGAAGGAGGAATTTTTTTGCACTATTCAAAGAAAAACGTTCCCTTAAATTTGTTGGAAATTCAATTAACAAGTGATTGTAATCTTAGTTGTATTTACTGTGGTAATAGCCCTAAGTTGAGAAGTTCTAGTACAAGTTGGTTACCACTAGAGATCATCCAAAAAGCTATTACAACATTAAAGCCCAAAAAAGTATTATTCACTGGTGGGGAAGTAACATTAGCTTGGGAAAGACTTATTGAAGCTTTAGAATTTACAAAGAAATTAGGATTAGAGACGATCCTTAGTTCAAATTTAACTTTAATTGACCAACAGGATATAGATTTACTTATAGACAAATATAATGTTCATACATTCCATACATCTTTTAATGACTTAGATCTAACTATGACTGATATTATAAGGGGTGGAGATTTAAAAGATCGGGAAAAACTAATGAATAACATAGAATATATTACTAAAGAACGTAAAAAAACTCTTAAAGTTGAAACTATGCTACTAAAAGAAACGATTCCGCATCTACCAAGCATCCATACACTTTTACATAGCTTAGGAGTGAGACATCACAAAATCGAATTTTTAATTCCAACAGGATACGCTAATTGGGACATGATGCTTCCCTTTACAGATTTAGTAGATGCTATATTAAAAACATATGAATCAAAAAAGAAAGGCTGTATTTTAGAATTAACCTGTTGTTATTTAACTCCTTGTAATGAAGAAGCATCTAAATTATATGCTATAGATGACCCTGAATTTATATTTCATAAATGCGTAGATGGAAAAGAGAGTGCCTATCTGCTAGCAAATGGTGATTTTCTTCCCTGTTTTATATTTCCAAACCATTTAATAGATGCAAATATCTATAAACATGATTTACTAGATATTTGGAATAATAACGAAGTTTTCCGAATTGCTCGAAGTAATAATGAAGAATGTAAATCATGCGAGTTCTTTTATAAGAATAACGCTAAAACTAATTGCAACAATGGTTGTTGGGCATTTCTATATATGGAAAAAAAATCTTTAAAAGATAATTGTTCACAATATATAAAAGAAACATTATCAAATACAAATCTTGACCAACAAAAAGTTTATTAAGTTTTAAAAATAAAAATCTTGGATGAATATTTTTCAGAACATTCAAATACTTTATTATTCTAGGAGGGATCTTCTTGATTAAACAATCTATTACACCTAATATAGATGGATTAAATTTTTCATTAGAAGATATTCAAAAATCAAAAAGTGAAAATAGACCTATGTTGCTTACGTTATATACAAAAGGTATATGCAATTTAAAATGTCCTTCTTGTTTTATAGAAACAGAGGATAAACAATTTAAAGAACTTACTATTGAACAATATTATAATATATTAGACGAGGCAAAAGATCTTGGAATAAAAACTATAAAAATCTCTGGAGCAGGAGAACCTTTACTGGATCATCGAATTTTTCATATAGCCAAATATATACGAAAGCTTGGAATGAAATGTGTCATCTATACAAATGGTACTTTCTTCGGAGATGATGACCTTTCTTATAAAATTCATAAATTAAAAGCCTGTGATTTGATTAAAAACATTTTAGAATTAGATATTTCAATTGTATTAAAATATAATAGCTTCAAACCAGATGTACAAGATTATTTAGTAGGCGTAAAAGGTTCAGGCGAAAAAATACAAAAAGGCTTAAATAATTTACTTAAGATGGATTTTAATAGAAAAGGAACTTCCAAACTTGCTATCCAATCTATTTTAACCCCTTATAATATAGAAGAAATCCCAGAGCTATACCGCTTCGCACGTAGGAATAATATCTTTCCTTATTTTGAAACTGTACTAAAAAAGGGCAGTGCTTCTGAAAATTCAAATATTTACTTAACAGATGATCAAATAAAAGATATTTTCCTTCAGCTATTAGAAATAGACAAGAAAGAATTCCACATAGAGTGGTTCCCTGCCCCCTCATTTGTAGGATTCTTTTGCACTGAATTATATTATGGCATGTTCATAGATAATTTTGGATATTTAAAACCTTGTGCAGGAATTCACGTACAATTGGATAATTATAATAATAAGAGTTTAAAAGAACTTTGGTCTAATGATCTTTTAATCAAATTAAGAAACGTTGATGAAAATATAAAGGGAAATTGTAAAGATTGTGTCCATAGATTAAAATCATGCTTTTATGGATGCCGTGGAGATGCTTTTTTAAATACAAACGATATTTTTGGTGCTTACCACGAATGTTGGTGGAATAAGGAGACTTCTATATGAAAAACAATGCTTTATCAGATAATATGAAAGGAATCATTTATGTTGTCGTCTCAACTATTGGGTTTAGTGTTATTCCGATTCTTGCAAAAATTGGATTTAATAGTGGTTCTAATTCTACAACAATGCTATTTTACAGATTTTTAATAGCAACAATTATATTTTTAGCATATATGTGCTTTAAAAAACAAAATATTCTTTTAACTAATAAAAAGCTCTATCTGCCATTTATTCTTTCATCTCTAGCTTATGGCACACAATGCTTGCTATTTTTTTCAGCATTTAAATATATTTCTCCATCTATTGGAGAGCTTATATATTATATTTATCCCATATTTGTTACGATTTCAGCCTTTTTCTTTTTAGGAGAACCTATTCATCTGAGAAAAGTAATATGCATCCTATTGTCTATCATCGGCTGTGGTTTCATTTTACTTTCACCATGGGATCATATACAGCTAAAAGGAATATTCATGGTGATTATGGCTTCTATTATGAGTACCATTTATATTACTATGAACAAAAAAGTATTATCCCATATAGATTCTTTAACTGTAACTGCTTATGTTTCTTTCGGATGTAGCATCTATTATTTGATTTATGGAACAAGTACCCATACATTAGAACTATGTATCAACTTAAAAACTTTTATTTGTATTCTCGTACTAGCATTTTGGTCCACAATCATCGGATTATTTGCTTTCTTAAAAGGATTATCCTTAATAGGTGCTAGCAAAGCTTCTATCATAAGCTTAATTGAACCACTCATGACTGTATTATTATCCTTCATCATATTTTCTACAACATTGACAGTGAATCAAGTAATTGGAGGAATTCTTATTATCTTAAGTATTTATTTATTCGAAAAGAAAAGTTCCAAGCAAAAAACTCCTGAACAAACATAAATCAATTTATTATATAATCCAAAGTTATTGGAATCTATACTTTTTAAGATATGAACAAACTCATCTCCCTATTTTAAATGAGATGAGTTTGTTCCTTTTCTATTGATCTATCATGAGGCTTTTTAACCTTTTTAAATACTCTAAATCATTCTTCAAATAATGAGATGGACTTAAATTCATATCATAGTACACATCTTTTCCATGATCTGGATATCTTGGTGAAATGAATACTTCACCTAAATGTCTTAAGCTTAAACTTCTTTCATGTTTCTTCTGATACGCTTCTTCTAAAGCCATTAATATATCCATTGCATTTTCAAGACATACTTGAGAAAATTGATAAATTGCTTTTTTTGATGAATTTCTAATAAATGTAGGAACCGTATAGGGAAGAATTAAATTAATAGACGGTACCAAATTACTTTTAAGTTCTTCTCCCCTCCATAACGTATCTCCACCAATAAATGGATATAAGAAGCTTTCATTGAACCAAACTCTTAGCTTTGGTATAAAATAAGCACAATCTACTTCTCTATTTTGCATATCCATCAATTCTTTCCCTCTCCCCGAAAGAATTCCTACAATGATTTTTTTTACATGAATATTCTCTTCCTTAAAAATTGGATCAATCGCTTTAATTCTATAACCTTTATTCAATAAATCATCTACTAATATAACAGGTCTATTAAAAGAACGGATCATCTTTACTTGATCTTCTAAATTTAAATAGTAAGGATAAGCTGATATATGAAATTTTTTCACGTCTGCATCAAAAACTTTTTCTGTATGCATAGATTTTGTTACTGTATTTGGGATGGTCGCACCATTTAGTATTTCTCCAAAGGGAACACACATGCCCTCCCCTAATTTTCTTGGAATAGTTGGAATAGTAGAAACATTGTTTTCATCACATATTTTCGAGATTAAATTTTCATAAACCATATTCCAATCAAAGGATAAAACCAAATTCCCTGGATAAAGCTTTGTAATAGCTTCTTGAAGCTTGATTCTAGAATTTCTTATAACCTTCATCACATGCTTATTACTCCTAAAAGGTTCTTTGATCATAGATTCTATATTCAAATATAGAGTACACGGCTGTGTCATATTTACTGCAAAAACAGAATATCCGCCATGGGAAATATCTTGAAATCCTTGACAGTTTAATACTTCATACATAGCTTTTGAAATAGATCCTGTCATCATATTCTTATAAACTGCATAGGTATAATCCTTCGGAAGAGCATAAGAAAAAGTTTCTGTTAAAATGATTTGCTCCATATTTTTAAATTCCGTTCTCGTATTTACAAAAATACCATCTATCACTAATATTCTCCCAACAGCATGACGCCTTACGTATTCTGAAATACTTTCATCTTGAAATTCCTTAAAGATCATACTTGAACGAAGCCAATGGAAAGTTGAAAAACCGAGGATTTCTCCATCTCTTTCAACTGAACGTAAAAGGAGTATTCTTGGATTTAATTTTTTCGAAAAGCTTTTTAGCTTTTCATAAGCTTTATCAAATTTCATAAAAGGTAATTGGACTAATTCTCTTAAAAAAGATTCAGGTAATTCATTATATATTTCTACTGATACAGATTTTGTCTGTACTAATGTTTTATATCGAGGTTCTCTTCTATACAAGCCTTTTTCATAAATGAAATTTTGTGCAATTGGATCAATCAAACTTGAAATATCTCTATTTTGATCAATATAATTTCTAATCTGGGTGGAGCTAATATCTTCATATTGAGGTTGTAAAGTCAATCGAACTACTTTATTATCTATATTTTTTATAGCCTGACTGATTCTTTTATCATCATTTTCTAAAGAGGAAGCGCTCTTTCTCTCAAAAATAACATGAGAAAAGGAAAGGATAGAATTTTCATCTTTTTTCTTTTTATAAGCTGATGCATTTAAAACCACATCACTCCCCACAACAATATGCACATCTGAATAAGGAAAAGACTCTCTCAAATTTTTCAAATCATTGTGGTTAGCAATATTTACAGGTATATCCTGTGGATATAGATAAATTCCTAATTCATCTGCAATAGACATTTTTATGATATTTCTTCTCATAAAATGAGGCTGGGTCTTTTTAGACCAAGAAAATTCATCTACTGCTAAATACACCTCAAAGCCATGGGAACGAATTTCTCTTGCAATTTCTTTATGCCCTAGAGAAAATGGGTCAAAGGTTCCTGGAAAAAAAGCAACTTTTTCTTGTACCTTAAGCTTGATGTCTCCTTTATAGAAAATATAATCTGACATAAATCGGTAAATATAATTGAGTCCTCCAGCATGGGTAAAGAAGGTTAAATTGTTCTCTTCCTTTTCATCTCCTATTAATGTAAGTAATTTTTTAGCACTTAATAAGAAAATATGATTCTTTTGGTGGAGCGTCAGTACCTTTGATCCAAAAACATCCTTTCCGATGACTCTAAAGGCTGCCTGCTTAACCTGATTATTATAATGAACCAATCCGTTTTGTAAAACGCCAAGCATTTTAATGAGGCGCTCCTGATAATCTTTTTCTTCCTCTTCAAACAAATCCTTATAATTGTGATAGTTTTCAATAGCCACCCCCATGGTCTTAAGAAGGAGTGTATTGGTTTGTGGATTTGCCTGTTTAATTTTTTCAATCAAATCCTCCATCAACTCATCTAACTCTATAGGCTTTAGATGAAGGATAAGCTTTCCAAGATAATCAGGAATATACTTTGCAAATTGATATCCTTCTACTTCAAGACCACGAAGAAGCTCTATGACTACATCATTTCTTTGTTCAAAAGGTATATGAGGAACAATAGTAAGGAGTGCTCCTCCTGCATGATTTCTTACGGTTTCACTAGCACTCACCTTTAATATGTTGCAATAATGAATCGCCGTATACAGTCCTGTTTTCTCTAAATGATTCATTGTATATTGAAGTAAAAAATCTATCTGTACCTTTTTCACAACAGATCGAATAGAGGTTTTTAAATTACTTAAAAACATATCTGATATTTTTTGCTTATCTTGCTTATATTTTTCAATCAGCCTTATATCTAAAGAAATATATTTTGACATTTTAAATAACAGATAATTGGCTGCAAAGGATTGATTGTTCTTTATGTTCTCTGTAAATATATTTTTAAAGCTATGAATAATTTTAGCATCCTGATGAAATTTCTTTACAATATAATAAATGGTTTCAAAAGCATAAAGTTTTAAGTCAGAATCATTACAGTCAAGCATCCTTTGAATAAATTTTATCAATTCTTCTAAAGCACCCTCATAACAATTATCAAATGGAAAATATCTAGCCGTTTCTAATAAATGTAGCTGTACTTCTTTATCTTCATGCTCTTTTTCATAGTATGTTAATAAAACCTTCACATAATCATCCACTTGCGTCTTGGAGCAATGGGAAAATACAGATTGAATCATGTTTGAAATGCTATGTCCTAGATAAATACGGTGAACAGGTATGGTTTGAGGGTCTGGATCAATTAATAACTGCAAATATTTATCTAACAAAACACTACTACTGATTTCAAAGGTTTTTAGATCAGCATTTTCAGGAACTTCTTTTCTGTAATATTCATCAAAATTTGCAATCAAAAGCCCCATGATTTCTGCACATTGCTTCCTTATATCCTCTTGTGCATGCATTAAGTATTCATATACAAAATTTAAAGTAATCATCTTTTGTTTTTGTGTCATATAGGTGGAATATTCTTCGAATACATAAAGATATCCTCGTAAATTATTTGCATCTTCTTCACTTCGAGCACTCTCTAAAATAGCATTTAAAGAAGCTTCATCTCTTAACTTATACATTAACTTTATATTATGCTGAATGGCTAGATATTTTATATTTTCTATAACTTCTTTTCCTTGCATTAAAGCATAATGTATATCCTCCATGTTTATTGGTACAGGAGGATTTTCTACTTTTATATCTGTATGAATACCTAAATGCATCATATAATCCTCAAAATCTCTTAATTTTTCATAAACACGATAATATCTCTTTTCTTTTTCTTCATCTACATTATCTAATTTTTTTAGAATCACATCAAAGGATTCCTTCAAGCTAAAGATATGCATTTTTCCATTTTTCTTTTTTACGCGAAAATCACAATAAATCAATATGAGCGATTCTAATGATAAATTTTCAAGCTCTAAATCCCAAGTGGAATGATTTACTGCAATATTTCGAATATATGTAATATGTTTTGTCTCAAACCATTGATCTGTATAATAATAATGAAGGTAAGGTGCTCTTTTTCTTTCATTGCCTCGGCAGCCAAATTTTCCTATATCATGTCCTGCTGCTGCACCTGAAACCCTTCCTAAATCTACAGGCGCTCCTATTTCCTTCAGCTGTCTTCCTATGAATAGAGATAAATTATGTACCCCGCATATATGCTCTATTGTATTGTATCCAATGACTTCCTTATTTAATTTCATCATTTCATAAATATAGTCATCTCTAAAAGCTTTTTTGAACCTTCTATATTCATGAATACTCTCTATTTCTTTTTCTTCATCTTCTGTCAAAAATTGCATAGTAAATAAGGGATTTATCATTTCCTTTTCGATGTCTGAAACAATCGCTAATACCTTTAAATAAATGGTGCAAGACATATTTAATTGATTAATTAATTCAATCTCAACAGCGCCTGGAAAGGATCTACTTAATGCAAACTGATAAATATACACTAACCATTCCTTGGGTATATTTTCATCAGCTAAAGCCTCCATCATATCTTTACATAAATCAAATACAGCCTTACAGCTAAAATCTTTATTCTTGATGATCTCTCCGATTTTTTCTTGAAAATTCTTATCATATATATAGGTTTTCAAATAATCAAATTCTGCTAATTCCTTTAAAATTTTTTTATACAATCTATCGGCTAATAAGTTCCCCATTTTTTCCCTCCTCCATCAATTCTCTTAAAATATTTAATCCATTCCTATAATGATCTGGAGCTATATCATACGCCCAGCTACATATATAAAGACCTATATACGCTAAATAAAATTTTATTTTTTTATAAAAGCTGTCCTCAAGCTTACTCATTTCTTCATATCCTTTTAAAAAAGATTTTTCATGTCCTTCTCCTTTTATAGAAAGGATATAATACAAATATACTAGATCTAAGTCCTTATCCCATGGAAAGCTTTGTTCAAAATCAATAATGCCTCTAAAACACCATCCATTGTGTACTTTTTTTATCATTACATTTCTCATATCATAATCATTATGACATAATACGGCTGTTTTTACATCTTCTAGAATATATATGTTTTTCTCTATATATCTTACCCATTTTTTGTGAAGTTCCCTATGGGGAAGCTTTTTCTTAAATAAAGTTTTTACAACCGTATCGTATCTATTTTGAAACACTTCTCTATAACTTTTCCCTTCATCTAAAGGATTTCCATTTTCATCCCAATTTCCAAAGAAATCAAAGATCTTTAGGCTATGCATCTTACCTAATTCTTTTCCCATTTCTTTAAAGATCTCCCATTGATTTTCCATACTAACTTTTTCTTGAACTGTTGAAAAAGTATTTCCTTCAATAAACTCTGTAATCATCCATTCTTTTTCTTTTTGTATTCCATAATCTAAAAGCTTCGGTACTTTAACTTCACTCTTTGAAAGCATTCTTAACGCTGCCACTTCTCTATTCCATCTATTTTTCTTAAAGTAAAGCTTAAAAACAACAGCATGATTCTCTTCATCTGTCACAACATAAACCATATGTCGCTCTAGATCATGATTGCCTACAGGTTTTATAGAAACTTTTTTATGAAAAATATTATTAATCATTTTTCTTGCTTCATAGTCCATAGATAAATTCAATTATACTCAACTCCTAATATATCTTCTTCCCTTAGTTATAAACCATTGTTCCCTGTTATATTCAAACACCTTTCTTGCAAGACTCTGAATTTTCTTTCTATCATTTTACCAAATTTTAAACCATTTGTATTCAAGTAAGTGAAATTTTTAACACACCATCTTGCACCTTCTAGCTCATTTTCTTCATTCGTCTTACAAACAAAATAAAAGCCGTTATGCAAATCAAATTTACATAACGACTTTTTGAATCCTAATAAAGCTTTTCAATGATTTCATCATCAATCTTAAAGGTATGCTCCTCACTTGGAAATACACCTATGTTGATCTCCTCTATATAGCTTTTGGTAGCTTTTACAATAGAATCATTTAGATTAGCATATTTTTTCACAAATTTCGGTGTAAAATCCGTATACATGCCTAATAGATCCTGTGTTACTAAAACTTGTCCATCACAATATTTACCTGCTCCGATGCCGATTGTCGGAATCTCTAGCTTTTCAGAAATAAGCTTTGCTAATCTTTCTGGAACACACTCTAGAACAATAGAAAACACACCTGCTTCTTGTAACAATAATGCATCTTCAAGAATTTTTTTTGCTGCCTCTTCACTCTTTCCTTGCACCTTAAATCCACCAAACATATTAATAGACTGAGGTGTAAGCCCTAAATGTCCAATAACAGGAATCTGTGCTTTTACAATCCCTTTTACTTGATCAATAACATCACTTCCACCTTCAAGCTTTACTACATGTGCTCCCCCTTCTTGTATCAATCTTCCCGCATTTCTTATACTTTCTTCTACACTAACATGGTAAGACAAAAATGGCATATCTCCTACTACCATAGCTCTTTTTACCCCTCTTGAAACAGCCTTGATGTGATGAATCATATCCTCCACTGTTACCTGTAATGTATTTTCATATCCAAGCATAACCATTCCTAAAGAATCCCCGACTAATAAAGTATCTACCCCTGCTTCATCTAAAAGCTTTGCTGTAGAATAATCATATGCCGTGAGCATAGATATTTTGTTTCCATCTTTTTTCGCCTTTTGAAATGAACTTACTGTAAATTTTTTTGCCATTTATTCCACCTCTTTTAAAGTATTTTTTAGATTTTCAAACTTTTTATTTTCATTCTTCTTTTCTGCCAGTTCTATGGTTTTTAATCCCATAATCTTATAAAAATCTAAAGCATCTTCATGGTCTTTTAATGCTTCTATATGCTTTTTAATCGTTCCTACATCACCCCTAGCAATAGGTCCTGTCAAAGCATTTTTTGTTCCTAAATGATCAATATTTTTGATCGTTCCTTCTATCAAAGGTAATAATGCCTTATACCCTTCTTTTTCATTAATTCCAATGCTTCTAAATAAAGATACTCCATAATCCATCAGCGTTACTAGATAGTTTGACACAACACAAGCAGTTAAATGATAGATACTCTTTTGATCATCTGTCAGTTTAAAGTAAGGATTTCCAATAGTTTTTAACATATTCTCTAATACATGAAGTTTTTCCTCATCCCCTTCAATACTAAAATAAGTATTCTTTAAATTTTCTACAGCTTTTTCTATATCTGCAAAAGCTTGTAGGGGGTGCATTGAATAAATAAAACAACCTGCAGCCTTTGCTTTTTTTAGAATCTTTGAAGAAGAAGCTCCACTCATATGCACAAGAATTTTCCCTTCAGATAGTAAATTTTTTTCTACTAAATCATTACATACCTTATTAATAGCATCATCACTTGTCGTAATAAATAAAATATCTGTATTTTCTACCAGTTCCTTCACATTTAAAATAGCTTTACTCCCTGTGACCTTTGCAGCTTTTTCTGCTGATAAAGAAGTTCTACTGTAATATCCATAAATTTCAAATTCATGGTTTTTCAAATATAATCCAAATGCTATTCCTACCTTACCTGCTCCAATAAATCCTATTTTCAAACTATCCCTCCAATCAAAAAACCCTTTTTGCATCCATTTGGACACAAAAAGGGTTCAATACAAAGTCACCACAAATACCTTGGGTATAATTTTTCACACCAAGATATTCTTCTAATAACCTCTTTCGTCCCTGTCCAATGGATCAGTGCAAAATACGTTATTTCCCATATTCATTTTAAAATTTAAAAAATAATAGTTTGACTCTTTCGATATCAACTAAGGTCATTGTAGCATATAATATTATTTCATTCAAATAATTATTTTAATAATTCATAGCTGCTCATAAGTACAGGCATATTCAAATTCTCAAGAACTCTTTCTAAAAGAACTCCTTCTCTTTGGGGATAATCAAAACCATAGCTTGCTCGAATAGCTGATGTAATAAACTGTACACTTCGATCTAAAGCCACAGGAAGACTATCTCCTTGAAGCAAGCTTCCAACTAATACGCTAGTAAAGCCATCTCCTGTGCCAGGAAAATGAGCTGGAATATATAAACAACTCACTTTCCAGAATCGATTCGTCTTTTTATCATAAGCAATAACACTTGTGTTTTTACTTCCTTCTCCATCTGGAACACTAGTTATAATCACTATTCTAGGTCCCATCTCCGATAATCTGATTAACCAATCCTTCATTTTATCCTCTGAAATATTCTCTTCATAAGATTCTCCAAGAAGGTATGCTGCTTCCGTAAAATTAGGAGTTATAATATCTGCCTTTCCAATAAGTCTTTTCATATGCTCAATCATTTCTTCATCCATAGTAGCATACATTCTCCCATTGTCTCCCATTACTGGATCTACCACTTTTAAATTATTTTCATTTCCAAATACATCTATAAATTTTGAAACAATATCAATCTGTTTCGTTGATCCTAAAAAACCACTATAAATACAATCAAACTCTATCCCAACTTTTTCCCAATGATGAAGATATTGTTCCATCGTATCCGTCAAATCCACAAAGCTAAAGTCTTCAAACCCTCCCGTATGAGTAGATAAAACTGCTGTAGGCATGGGACAGACTTGAACCTTCATGGTAGATAAAATAGGTATAATCATGGTTAAAGAAGCTCTTCCAAATCCAGATAAATCATGGATTGCTGCAACTCTTTTTACAGCTCTTTGCATATGTTCTCCTCCTTTTACGATCGGTAGCGATAGGTAAAATATCCTTTATAATCTAGTACTTCAACATTTTCATCCTTCTTTAAATTTTCAAATATCTCTTCTATTTTCTCACATTTTCTAGATTTTAAAAAGCTATCAATTTCATATTGATTCATAGGATGCCTCTTAATAATACTAAGAATAGCCTTGTAATCATCTTTTTCTTCACTAAAGAACCCTTCTGAATGGAGCATATCTATAGATATCCCCCCTAATAAATTCACTGCCCGCTCTATAGACTCTTTCGATGCAGCCTCTACCCATCCTTCAGCTGGTGGTCTTACAGGCGTGTTGATATATAATCTATCATAATCAATCTCTTTTAGTAAATCCTTCATTTTTAATAAAGCTTCTTCATGATCATTTATATTTTTCATAATCATGGTTTCTACCCATAATTCTCCTTTATACTTCTTTGAAAAAGTAATTAATCCTTCATATACATCCTTGTATTTGATCTTTCCAAAAGGTCTATCAATTCTTTTAAAGGTTTCTTCATCACAAGAATCAAAAGAAGGTAGTACAATATCTGCTTCATATAAAGATTCTCTTACCTCTTCTTCATACAAAAGAGATCCATTTGTAATCACCGCAACAGGTTTTGTTGTTAATTCCTTAAGACCTAATATAAGTTCTTTTAAGTCTTTATATAATGTAGGTTCTCCCTCTCCTACAACTGTTACTACATCAAATTTTATTTCTTCCTTTAAATAATCTTTGAATTCATTTAAAATCTCTTCTGTATCAAAAAAGCTTTGACGTGTATTAGTGAGTTTATTTGTTCTTCCAAGCTGACAATATATACATGAATAATTGCAGCATTTTCTAGGGATAGGACTCACCCCTATAGATAAACCCATTCTCCTTGATGGTACAGGTCCAAATAAATATTGATAGGTCTTCATTTTCCCGTCTCCTTTTATTATATATTTTTATAAATCATAAAGTATAAAACTAAAATCGCATCAACAATACCCAATATATTCCATGATACATCATTTCTTTTTCTTCCACAAGCAGCTACACAAATACAAAGCCCCCTTGTTACTTAACTAGCAACAAAGGGGCTTCACTTTTAAATTTATTAAAAATCAGCTTTTTTCATTCTATTTCTTCTATTCAATACAATCATTCCAATGAAAACAATTGCTCCAAATCCTGTAAACATGACTGTACCCATCTGATCAGCTGGTACAAGCTTACTTAACAATCCCGTAGAATTTAAGAATATTACCGTAATGGCAGCTGGTGCTACTATCTTGATGATTAAATCATATGCAGCTTTATATTTAAATGGAAACAATCCATTACTTGTAATCTCTTTCACTGCATTTTCAGTACCCCATACCCATCCTACAAAGATGCATACTAATAATCCACCTAATGCAAGAGTAACATTCGATGTTAAGAAATCAAATAAATCAAAGAATGTTTTTCCTGCTACAACTTTAAAGTCACTTAATGGTCCAAAAGATAGTATACTTAATGTTGCTAAGGCATAAAGAGCTCCTACAGATATAACCGTAGCTTTCTTTCTTGACATTTTAAACTCTTCTGTTGCAAATGCTACAACTACCTCTAGTAAAGAAATAGTAGATGTAAGGGCTGCAATTGCAATAAGTACAAAGAATAACGTAGCGAACAATTGTCCTAATGGCATTTCTTGGAAAACCGCTGGCAATGTAATAAATATAAGTCCTGGTCCTGCATTTGGCTCAAGTCCATATGCAAATACTGCTGGGAAGATTACAACACCCGCCATCAATGCAATGGCTGTATCTGCGATAGTTACTTGTAATGCTAATTTTAATATATCTTCCTTTTTATTAATATAACTACCATAAGTTAAAATAATTCCCATTCCTAAGCTTAGCGAGAAGAATGCATGTCCTAATGCTTCAAGTACTCCTGCTGTTGTTAAGCTACTAAAATCTGGCTTAAATAAAAATTCTAATCCTTTATAAGCACCATCTAACGTTACAGATCTAATCATCAATACTACTAAAAGTACTAATAATGCAGGCATCAAAATTTTGCTATATTTCTCTACGCCATCTTTTACCCCTGCTATAACAATACCGCCTGTTACAATTAATACTAGTAGTGTCCAAAGTAACACACTATTTGTTCCTGAAGCTACACCTCCAAAATAAGCTCCTAGCTGATCTGGCATAACTGTCATTAATTCACCTGTTGCTGCTGAATAGATATATGAAAATACCCACCCTACAATCATTGCATAGTAAGATAATATCACAAATGCTGTTCCTACTCCTAAATATCCAGCCATATACCAAGGCTTTTCTGGAGCAATTGATTTAAATGCACCTACTGCATTTGCTTGTGTTCTTCTACCTAATACAAATTCTGATACCATAACAGGTAATCCGATTAATGCAATACAACATAAATAAACTAATATAAATGCGGCCCCTCCATTCTGTCCTGTAATAAAAGGGAATTTCCATATATTACCTAAACCTATAGCAGATCCTGCTGCTGCTGCCAAGATTCCTAATCTTGATCCAAAACTTCCTCTGTTCATTTTTGTCATTCCTTTCTGATTTAATATTTTGAAAATTAAAAACATTTTGAGTATTGTTTGGGCTTCTCACTTTCTATTTATAAATTCGAATGCGCATTCTTTTTTTCAATAAAAAAATCTTTCATTCCTATAAATATTCACAGAACATTTATAGGGACGAAAGATTATATTCGCGGTACCACCCTATTTCGCAATAAAATATTGCATCTTCATTCCAGTCGAAATAAAGTACATTGTATACTTATTTGAACCTTAGCCCTATATTGGAGGCAACCATCCTCATCTACTCAGCTTTCTTTTCGATTCGGCAGCTCGGGAGTGATCATTATATACTAGCTTTAACACTAACTCTCAGCAAATGTCAGCTCTCTGTAGTTAAACACTTAATATTTTTCTCTCCGTCTTCACTTTAAATTCATATATTTTGTAATTTAGTGTTTATTATACAAACATTCTCACTATATGTCAATACAAAATTTTCATATTTTTTATATTTCTATGGTGGTATTATCTACCCACTTCCAATCAGGTTTTTGTTTTTTCAAATCCTCCACCAGTTTATAAAGAGCTAAATCTTTTTGTTTTGCTTCAAGCATAATATCTATATTTTGATCATAAGGTATGCATTTTTCTACCAAACCTATAAAATCTTGAGGGTTTATATAATCAGCGTGTCTCTTATCGAATTCCCTTTCTTTAGGACTTGAAATATGCATTTTAGGAGGAAAAGTTTCCCCTTTCCATGTATGAAAAATCCTATCTAAAAAATCTTTTATTGGCTGTTTACTCTCATTGCATATATGATGATGTATATCTAGGACCATGGGCACACCAATCTCTTCACAGAGAGCTAGGGTTTCTTTAGCTGTAAATAATTTATCATCATTTTCAATAATTAAACGATTTTTAATTTCTGAAGGTAATCTATAAAAGTTTTTTATAAATCTCTCTATTGATTTTTCTTTTCCTCCCTGCCCACTGCCAATATGAATCACCATTTTTCCTTCTTTATAATTCATAGCTTTAAACCAGTAATTATGTAATTGAAATTCTTTTATAGTCTTTTCTACTACTTCTTCCCTAATACTATTTAATACATTAAAATGATCTGGGTGCGTGTCTACACGCATATGATGTTTTTTTATTAATTCTCCAATTGTATTTAAATCTATTTTAAAATATTTTTCATACTCCCAATTCATTACCTCTGGATGAGTAGCCAGAGGGATCAGCTTAGATGTAATCCTATAAAAATGAATATTATTTTCTGCATTATAAGAAAGAATTTTTATTAAATCTTCCATATTTGACCGAGTAACTCTTTTTAATTCGTTTATTTGTTCTTCTTCTGTAATCTTTTTATATCTACTATAAGTTAATTGACTAGAAGCAGTTACTTTAGGAAGCTTTAGTGCAATAGCTACATAACCTAATCGAATACGCATAGCTTTCCCTCCTTTTCTTTAGTATTCACTCCAAAATAGAATTTACTCCAATAGGATTTTACATTTATAATCTTTTTCATAATATATGGTTATTTGACATTTTATTCATTTTATACTATATTTTTCTAAAGGCTATTCTATAGTTCTTCTTTTGTTTCTTAATTATGTAAGACTATTTTATAGCCACACAAAACATCAATTTTTTACACTCATTAAACAAAAGGGGTTGAATCATAAAATGGTTACAAACGTTGCTATCAAAGAAGTTGATTACTATCATCCTAAAAATATTATAACGAATGACTTTTTTATCAATCATTTTGAAAAACAAGGAAAAGATATCCGTCCATTATTAGAATTTACAGGAAGAAGTAAGAGATATATTTCTAATAACAAAAAAGAAAATATGCTTACAATGGGGATTGAAGCTGCTAAAAAAGCTCTAAAAAAAGCAAACTTAACTGCTAAAGATATGGATTTAATTGTATTTTCTTCAGGCACTCCCGAATTTGTTCAGCCTACTAATGCCCTTAAGCTTCATCATGCTTTAGATGGAAAAGAAAAAACCATCGTTTATGATATGAATTCTAACTGCGTTGGTATGGTAGTTGCGCTTGAACAAATCAGCCAGTATATGAAAAATAATCCTAAAATAAAATATGGAATGATTGTTGGTGCAGAACAAATGAATAGGTATGCACGATATTCAGAAGAAATTCCTTATGCGAACTTTGGAGATTCAGGCTGCGCTATAATACTCGAAAACACGGAAAATTCAGATAGAGGTTTTATTGATTCTGATTGGTATACAGATTCTTCTATGCATGAATTTATCACTCTTCCAGCTAAAGGTTTTTCAAATATATATAATGATCATTTACCCGTTGAAGACAAATTAGTGCAATGGGTTCCTTTCAATACAGACAATGCTTTTATTAGTGCAAAAAATTCCATAGAGAAGCTTTTAGTTCAAAATAATTTAACAAAGAAAGATGTAAAAAAATACTTTTTATCCCAATTTGCAAAAAAAAATATAGATTTCATCAAAGATGAACTAAAAGAAGAAGTTCATAAATTCCCATTTATCGGTGATGACTTTGGATATACAGGAACCACTAGTCCATTTATTGCACTGGCAAAAACTTTAGATAACGGTGAATTAAAAAGAGGAGATGTAATTATTTTTTGGTCCGTAGGTTCAGGAATTACTGCTTCCTGTGTCTTATACAGATATTAAAATTTTTAGTATGTTCCTAATTATATATATTGAGATATAACTAAGGCTCCTAGTCTCTTAGGAGCCTTTTAAAATAAATTTCCTTTAAATATTAAATTGTCCAATTTGTTGTTGCAATGATTGTGCTATCTGTGCAAGATTTTGTGCATTTGAAGCAATTTCTTCAATAGCTGCCATTTGCTCCTCCGTAGAAGAAAAAACCTGTTGTGTATTTGTAGCGCTTTCTTCAGTCAGTCTACTTACATTATTCATCGTTCCTACAATTTGTTCTGATCCAGCAGCCATTTGCTGACTCATTACTGATACCTCTTCTATATCTTTTACGATGCCATTAATGGCTTCATGTATTTCATCAAAAGCACTTTGCGTATCTATAACTGTTTTAGAACCCTCTTCTACTGCGTTTGCTCCTTTTTGCATTAGATCTACAGCTACGATCGTTCCTTTTTGGACTTCATCTATCAGCTCTGTAATTTGCCCTGCAGCATTACTTGATTGTTCTGCTAACTTTCTTACTTCTTCTGCTACAACAGCAAATCCTTTTCCTAATTCCCCTGCTCTAGCAGCTTCTATAGCTGCATTTAAAGCCAAAAGATTTGTCTGTTCAGCAATTCCCGTAATCACTTGAACAATATTTCCTATTTCCTTTGAATTATTTCTTAACACTTCTGTTGCTTGAACAGATTCTTTCATCACATCTTGAACATGACTCATTTTCTGAATAGCTTTATCTACCGATTGTTTTCCATTTTCTACAGCTTTTTCAGCATTTTTTCCTACTTCATTTGTTGTTTGAGCACTTTTAGCAACCTTCTCAATATTTAATGCCATATCCTGAATCGTTTGTGTAGTTTGTTCTACAAAAACAACTTCATCTTCAGCACCTTTTGAAAGCTTTTCCATAATTTGTGTAACCTGTTCTGCCATAGAATTAGATTCCTCTGATGAAGCTGCCATCTGCTGAGAAGATGCACTTAAATTATTTGCATTACTTGCTATATGTTGAATAAGCTGTCTTAAATTTTCTTTCATAATATGGAGATGTCTCCCCATACTCCCAATTTCATCTGCTGTCACACTAGCAAAATTAATGTTTAAATCATTCGCCGCAATGCTCTTTATTGCTCCTTCAATTTGTCCAATTGTCTTTCTTACATTATTTACAAAAATATAGGAAAACGTAAACGTAACATAAACAATGCAAAAAGCAGCAATAATAGCATGTAATATAAACTGGTCTGGAGTAATCTCTCCACAATAAATATCATATACTAAATAAGAATATGTAAAAGCCCCCATAATAACTATAGATAACAATCCTATAAATATTTTTTTAGATAATCCAAATTCCATAAAGCTATGATGCTCTACTTTTATATGTCCTAATTTCTTCTCAATAAAAATATCAATAATATTTTTTTCTGCTGTAAGATAATTTGTCGTAAAACCCACTGCCCCTAATATGATTGCAAAGATAGACATGGCTACACAATCTTCTTTTGTTGCAGGTACAAAGATATTTACAATAAACAACGCACTTGATACACCAAGTAACCATCTAAAAAACATAACCATTCCTTCTTTAAAAGGAAAAATCAACAACCTTTTTTTAATGTTCACCAATTCTTTTTCTCCTAATGCTTCTGCTCCATATAATAATTGTAAATCTCCATAGATTATTTTTTTCCTTATATAAACTCCTATAGCTATATTTAATCCAATAGCAAGGGTTGCCGAAATAACTGTATATAGCAATCCTTTGTCAATAAATCCACCTAAAACATAAATCACATATATTGACACAGGAATAACCACTAAATAAGTTATTGCTTCTATTCCTAATGTCATTTTCCAAAATATTTTTCTTGCATTCAATATTCTCCCACCTTTCTATACTTATCCCATAATATTATACTGTATATTCATGTCATATTTTGTAACAATTTGTAATTCTATTTAATTTTTCTCAAATTTTCGCATTTTTAGGCCTATAGTACTAAAATACAAAATAAAAAGTAGATGACCTAAATCATCTACTTTTTATCTTCCTATGCAGCATGTTCTTTTTTCATATTTTTATTTTCTTTTTTTACTTTACTCATAAACATTCCAAAGAATATTAACGCTAAAACAATCCCTACTATATTTGAAAGCGATGCAGCTAGTTTAAATCCTTCTTTTGCTTGTAAAATATAAGCTGTTGTAACACCCGTCATAAAGGTTGCTGGTATACTGCAAATCCAATGATTTTTCCCTTTTTGAGCTAGATACGTTGCTGCTGCCCAAAGGACAATCATAGCAAGGGTTTGATTTGACCAAGAGAAATATCTCCAAATAATACCGAAATTAATTCTTGTAAGTGCTACACCTACTGCAAATAACGGAATAGCAATATAGAATCTATTGATTGTTTTTTCTTGTTTTAAATTAATAGCATCTGCAATAACTAATCTTGCACTTCTAAAAGCAGTATCTCCTGATGTTATTGGACAAGCAACTACTCCAAGCATTGCAAGAATTCCACCTACAGCTCCAAGAAGTGTTGTTGATATTTCATTTACCACAACTCCAGGTCCACCATTTGCAAGGGTTGCCGCTAATCCTTCCGTTCCACCAAAGAACGCCATAGCTGCTGCTGCCCAAATAATAGCAATAATTCCTTCTGCAATCATCGAACCATAAAATATTCTTCTTCCTTCACTTTCTTTTCTTACACATCTAGCCATAAGAGGTGATTGTGTTGCATGGAATCCTGATATAGCACCACAGGCAATCGTTATGAATAAGAATGGGAAGAATGGTGTTCCTTTCGGATGCAGATTAGATAGTGTAAGCTCTGGAATTGTATATCCTTTCGCAATGATCCCTACACCAATACCAACAGCCATAATCAATAAAGATGCTCCAAATATTGGATAGATCTTTCCGATTAACTTGTCTACAGGAAGTACTGTAGCAAGTAAATAATAGATGATAATAATACCGATCAATAATGTTTTACTAAGTCCTGTTATATTCGCTAAAAGTCCAGCTGGACCCATTACAAAAACTACACCTACTAATACTAATAATACAACACTAAAAACCCTCATAATTGTCTTTGCCGTATCTCCTAGGTATATTCCTACAATTTCTGATACACTCGTTCCTTTGTGGCGAATAGATAACATACCTGAAAAATAATCATGTACTGCTCCTGCAAAAATACATCCAAATACAATCCATAAAAATGCAGCTGGCCCCCATAATGCCCCTGCTATAGCTCCATATATAGGTCCTAGTCCTGCAATATTTAAGAACTGAATCAAGAAAATTCTTGGCCAGCTCATTGGAATATAGTCTACACCATCTTCCATAGATACTGCTGGCGTTACTTTCCCATTGTCAATTTCGAAAACGTTTTCCACAAATTTACCATAAATAAAGTAACCTAAAATTAAAATTGCAATAGATAAAATAAAAGTAAACATATGCACTCCTCCTTTAATAAGTTTTTCTTTACCCTTATTATATTGTAAAGAATCCTTCAAAAGAGGACTTCAGACACGAAAGGAAGCGCTCTATACATGAAATGCAAAAAAATATACACGAAATTGGATTCATGTATATTTTTATAAATTATATTCCCATAATTTTTCTAAATTCTTTTATTTTATTTCTACTAACAGGAATAGTTGTATCTAAATCCTCAAGCTTTACATTATAAGTATTATTAAACCAAGGAACAATCTCTTGAACCTTATCAAGATTTAAAATGTATGAACGATGGCTTCTAAAAAACTTATTGTTCGGCAGTTTCTCTAAAAAATGAGAAATATTCATCTTTGCAGTATAACTTTCATCCTTTGTATAAACAATGGTTTCCCGCTCACGAGCCTCACAATAATATATATCTGTCCAATCTATAACAATCATTTTTTCGTCTTTACATAAAATGATCTTATCTCTTTTATATCCTATGTCAACATCTTCTTGAGCTTCAAGCTTTTTTAATGCATGAATCATTCTTTCTTTTGAATAGGGCTTTAAAATATAATCAAAAGCATATACTTCAAAAGCTTCTACTGCATATTCTTTATAGGCTGTAATAAAAACAATCTTTGGTGGTTCTTTAAACTTAGCGATCAATTTACTAAATGTCATCCCATCTAGATTTGGCATATTAATATCTAAAAATATCACATCTACACTATTTTTCTCTAAAAATTTTAATGCACTTAACCCCTCTTCAAATTCTTCTATTATTTTAATAGCACTGTATTCTTTAATAAAATACTTTAATTCTTCCCTTGATGGATATTCATCTTCTACAATAATACACCGCAAAGATTACCCCTCCTTTTTACAAATTTCAAAGGATATCCTTGTTCCTTCTGTAAGCCGTTCAATTTTAAGACCTCTTCCATAAATAATCTTTAATCGATTATGTACATTTAAAAGACCAATGCTTCCTTCTTTTGTTTTTCCCTTTTTTATTCCAGAAATAACCTCATCTTCTATACCAATCCCATCATCTTCTATACTGATTATTATCTTTTCTTTTTTTTGTTTTACAGAAATCCTTATACTTCCCTTATCCTGATTGTTTTTTAATATTCCGTGTTTTATTGCATTTTCAACAAGAGGTTGTATGGTAAGGCTAGGAATTTTTATATCCATAGCATCATCTATATCATAAACAATATGTAATTTATTACCATATCTTGCCTTTTCTATTTTAACATATGCTCGCACCTGTTCCAATTCTTTTTCTAAACTTACTAAAACATCTCCTCTTTCAAGGTTATATCTCAAATAGGTAGATAGATCAATCATTAATTCTCGAGCATGGTCTACATCCATTCTCATAAAGGATACGATTGTATTTAAAGCATTAAATAAAAAATGTGGATTAATTTGTGCTTGAAGAGCTTTAATCTCAGATTTATTCGCCATCTCCTTTAACTTTTCAAGCTTACTCAGTTCGAGCTGAGTGGAAATAAGTTGAGATAATCCATCTGCTAAGCTTATATCTCGAAAGGTTATATGATTTTCATCATTATAGTATATTTTTAAAGTTCCGATTACTTTTTGATTTTCTTTAAGGGGTACAATAATTGCAGATTTTAATGGACAATTTTCATCTATACACTCTATTTCTTCAGGGGTATTTAAAACCTCAACAGATCCTTCTCGTATGACTCGCTCTGTTGCTTTTGTCAAAATAGTTTTTCCTACCGTATGATGATCATCTCCACTTCCTACGTGCGCCATAATTTTTTTCCTATCCGTTATAGATACCGCATCTGATTTTACAGAAGCTTTAATGATTTCACATACCTCTTTTAAAGAATTTTTATTCACATCACGAAAATAGGGTAATGTTTCATTAGCAATTTCTAAAGCATGCTTTGCTTGCTTTGCAGCAATTTCTTCTTCTGCTTCAAAAATATTTTCTGTAATCATAATAACAATAGCAACCCCAACTCCATTAATCAAAACCATAGGCACATAAATTTGTTTTACAATGGTCAATGCCAAATGAAAGGGCCTCGAAAATAACAATATAAAAGACATACTAAGATTTTCTACTAATATTCCTCCTATTAATCCATAAAGCCATCTATTTTTGATAGTTGACTTTTTGTAAATAATCCCTGATAAAAATCCACCAATAATTGTTGCTAAAGCACATGGAAATGCTGTAATCCCTCCTATATCAATCAAAATTCTATGTACTCCTGCAAGAATGCCTCCTACAATTCCTACAAAAGGACCACAAAGAATGCCTCCAACCATTACACCCATATTTCTTGTATTAGCAATAGCTCCTCGTACATCAATCCCTACGTAAGTTCCAATGATCCCGATTCCTCCGAATACAAAAGCAAGTATTAATGTTTCAACTCTCCCTATTCTATTCTTTTGAATCATCTGGCGAAATGCATTCAACTTAGAAATAAAAAATGCAATAACAATCACATATCCTAAATTATTAATAAGATGCTTTAATAACTCTACCAAACCCATCAACTCCAAAGCAGACATTCAATTTCCTCTTTATTATCAATATTAATGTTAATTTGTTTTTTTGTAAAGTTAATCCTCGTACTCAAGTTCTATACTTATTGCCTTGTTTTATCCTTTGTATTTAAATATTTAGGTCTTTTTTTGGATAAAGTTATATCACTTAAGATATAATTTTTAATATCTTGAAAATTAAAAGGAGCTATAGGAGCAAAATAAGGAATTCCAAAGCTAGTAAGTGCACATAGATTAATTGTAATTAAAGTAATCCCCATAATAAACCCAAATAATCCAAATACACTAGTCATAAAAATCAACATAAATTTCAACACTCTAACAGGGTTCATAATGGTATAATCTCCAGCAACAAAGGAGCACATCATAGACAATGATACAATAATTACCATAAGTGGACTAAATAATCCTGCTGCAACAGCTGCTTGTCCAATAACAATAGCCCCGACAATACTAATAGCTGCACCTACCTGTTTAGGAAGTCTTATACTGGCTTCTCTTAATATTTCTGTTACAAACTCCATTAGTAGTGCTTCTATGAATGCATTAAAAGGTACAGTTCCCCTTGAAGTTGCAAGTGCTAATATATATTGTGGGGGTAAAATATCTGGGTGAAAACTAACTATTGCCACATATAAGGAGGATAATGTTAAAGATATATTAAAAGCTAATACTCTTAATGTCTTTGAAAAAATAGCCATATATATGTTTTCATAATGATCATCACTCGCATCTAAAAATTCAATAAAAGTCTTAGGAACTATTAACACTAGATTACTTCCTTCAATAACAATACATAATTTCCCATCCATAATATTTTCACAGGCAGCATCAGATCGTTCAATAATACCCGTTTGTGGAAATAAATCAAAGACATTATTTAAAATAAATTTTTGAATATATCCAGCTTCAAATACACCATCGATCTCGATTTCTTGTAATCTTTTTTTTACTTCGTTTATGCACTTAGAATCTACAATATCTTCTATATATACTAATGCAAGATTTGTTTTAGATCTTTTCCCAACAATAGATTTATCAATTCTTAATAATGGGTCTTTTATTCTATAACGTATTAAGGATAAATTTGTATTAAAATTTTCAGTAAAAGAGTCTCTAGGTCCTCTAAGAGTTGCTTCCACCTCTGGAGCTTGTACAGATCTTTTTTCAACCTTTAAAGTATTTGCAATAATATAGTTTTCTCTGCTAGATAAGATAATGATAGATTTTCCCGACAAAATATAATCTATGATTTTTTCTTCATCTGTATCTACATCAACATCATCTATATAAAGAATAGACTGTATGATTTTTTCTATAGTAATATTTTTTTCTTCTTTATTTTGTAATATAGGTCTTATAATACTATCGGAAATAAGCTTCCGATCTGTAATTTCTTGGATATAGAGAATATGTAATTCTGTATTGAAAACAGACAAACGCCTTATAGATATACCTAGATTGTTATCATTCCATTCTTTTATTTTATTGATCCATTTATTTTTTCCCATATTCTTCATCCTTTAAATATTTCTTCTTAGCATTTGGATCTACTAAATTATGATTGGTTATTTTTGTTTTTACATAAACATTTACATGAACATTCTTAAATATATCCCTCCATTTTATTTTTTCATAGACTTTCGGATAATCTGCTCTAAAATATTTAGCAAAGCCAAAATAATCACATTCAAATTCATTCTGTGCTTTCTTAACAGCACTAATAATATCGTGTTTTACTTTCTGTGATATAATTTTTTCTAGTCCTTTAATTTCTTGTTCACTAATTGACCTTGAATAATATTGATATCTTAATATAGCCTGTAAGTCTAAATCTATATTAATACTGATTTTTCCGTCTTTATAATTGGTTTTAATTTTCCGCTTTTTAATATTCGTTAAAAAAGAAAATATATTTTCTTTATTCTTAGGGTCATGTATAGCTTCCACCAATCTAGGATTTTTAGCTAATATATACAATATGCCATCTGTATCTACAATATCAATCTCACCAATCATTTTAGAATTTTTCATAACTGCAAGGCCTAGATAAGTAATAGCACCCTTCTCTATTCCAACATAAGGAAGAACATAGCCGACTTCCTCTAATGCAATATTAGAAAGAAGCTCTCCAAAGGTTGGATATAACGCCTTTCCTCTTTTATCTAAATTACTAATGGTATCTTCTATTAAAAAACCTGCTGCTATATCTTTTTCTATCTTCACATTAAATAATTCTGGAGGCTTCTCCCTACTAACTACAGCTAAAAGGGTTTTTCTATAATCATATATATGTCCAATCCTATTTAAATACGGTTCTATTCCTTTGTTTGCAAAATTTTGTCCAAAAACAACTACCCTCGTAACTCCTGAAAAAACAGGAAAAGGATTGATGGCATCATAATGAATTCTTGCTTCTTCAAAAGTTTTCCCATAAGATACAAGGTTGTATACATTTGCTACCTGTGGTTTTTCTTTTGTTTCTGATGATGGCGTTACTTTAGCAATTTCTCCAGAAAATTGTACATTCTCTTTCACTTGGTCTATTCCAATAGAAATAACAATGCTTCTTTTATCTACATCCTCATAATCCCAACAGCTCGTTAAACATATTGAAAATATACATATTATCAATAATTTACTAACTTTTTTGATCATATTTTCCCACCTTCATTATAAAAAATAATATAGCTGGTATAATGCCCATAACTACTAAGCCATAATAACTCATATATTCAAGGGTCTTTTTTACTTGTCTATAATTTGTTGGAATTTGAGAAGTAACAAAAGCCATAAAAACTATAATAAAAGCTAATAAATTAAAAGAAATTTTCTTAAATATTTTGTTTAAAAGAACAACAGCTCCATAAGCCCATATCGTCATTGTACAAAATATAGCCATAATCCATGTAATTAAAAATATACCATCTAGCCTTCTTATAAATTGAAAAGCTGGTATATCTACTGTTCTAATTGTAGCGTATAATGCATCATCATAATGAATAATCTCATCTACACCTATTACACTAATACAGGATTGTACGACCATTATGTAAAAAACACCTATACCTATCACCGTAAAAGTTGTATATTTAAATACACTGCTATTATTTTTTTGTGTAAACGGAATTATTGTAAGGATTTCTACCCCTAAGAATGGAAAGATCATATATAAAGTTGATTTCAAATACACGGGTATGTCTTCTGCAATGAAAAATGGTCTTAAATTAATTATTTTTCCTTGAGTAAACAATGACACATGTATAATAATAGCAGCAATGAAAATAACGATTCCATAAATTTCGCAAACCCTTGCAATCACAGAAAGTCTTTTTATTATTGCATAATATACAACAACACTAAACAATATACATGATATCCATATAGGCGTTTTTAATAATATGGTAAGCTTTATGGTCTCTGATGAAATCCTCATTACCATAGAAAAAATAAAAAAATAATATACAATGTATATACTCATCAATATATAAGTAATCGTCTTTCCTGTTAAAATTTCACTATATTCATAAATTGTTTTATTTTTATAAACATATCCAAGATAAGTGATCATGTATGTAAAAATCATTGTTATAATCGTTCCAACTAATAAAGAAAACCACCCTGCTGTTCCTGTATTCTCTGCAACATTTTTGGGTAGACCCATAACACCATATCCTATAAGAATACCAAAAATAATAAAAGCTATTTGTCTGTTGGTAAGAGAATCGTTCAAAGATACTCACCTCCATAACCTTAGCTTTTCCATTTGTAGTTAAACAATGCAGTTTTTTTTGTGTAACATAAAAGGCTTCAGATAATTTTTCTGAAACCCTTTAGAATCTCTCTATTTTTAGTTTAAAAGATATACTTTTACATTATATCCTCTACCAAAATCCCTTACTTCTTTCATTTGTTTATTTCCTATATCGCCTAAATAAATATCTACCGTTTTTCCTTTTACCCCGCCCCCTGTATCTGCTGCTAAATAAATACCATTATATTTTGCACGCCAATCCTTTTCATCAAACAATACAAGTATTTTACTTCCTAATGGAATTTTTCTTGAATCTACTGCAACCACCATTGCATCACTCCAGCTCTTTCCATTAAGATTATATCCTGATCTTGTAAAACCTCTATATTTAGCACCTACAGCTTTACCACAAGAAGCAATAGATAAATCATATGCTGTAGCCGTATAATCGCCTCCAAGATATGTAGCATTTTCTATTATTTCTTTAAATGTATTTACTGCTGTTTCCTTCTCTTTTACTTCATCATTTTTTTTAGCCTCTTGTTTTACGAAAGCTTGTTTAAAAAAATCTTCATGCATAAGCTTTACTTCTTTGGCATATATAAAGCCTTCTTTTTTTTCATCCCATATGATACGGAAGTATCCATCCTTATAATCATCAATCTTTACAATCTGATTTTTGTTTAACTGTTTGATCATTTTACTATTTTTTGATGCTTCTTCATAAACATCTCCATTTTCAACCACTATTTTAACTTTTTTTTCAATAGGCATAGTAATGATATCCTTAGAAGGTGCCCAACCAATCACCTCATCCTCCATGGCCAATTGAACCCAGTCTTCTTGTTTCTCTACTACTACGATCTTTGTTGCAAATCCTAATCTTCCCATGATATCAGAATGAATATTTGGGTCTTTACGTACTTCTACAGTTCCTGTATTAACAACTCCATTTTCTATTAATTTTTTATGTTCATTCTTAATCAATATACATTCACTATGTACCCATCCAAATATACCACTCTTGGTAGAAACTTCATACCATTTTCCCTTATTTGCTGAAATAAATACTTCATCTCCTAATCCTAAAGGACTTACCATTTGTGATGAAGTTCTCGCCTCTTTGTATAAAGCTACATCTTGATCAATCACAACACCTTTTACAACTTCTTGTGCATAATTTGTTGAAGGCATTAATGCTATGCATAATAAAACAATAGTAATCATAAAAAAATTCTTGAAAATATTCATAAAAAAAGAATTCCCCCTTATTTTGTTTGAATTTGACATTATTTTATATTTGACAAATATTTTAAAAATCCTTTAGGAAATTATTTGTATATTTCTCCAATTTAAAATAAGGATGAAGCATTCCCTTCATCCTTATCCCTATATTATTCTTTATTTCATGCAACATTTTCTCTCTTTTTTCCTTGAATGCTCATTTCTTTCTTTAAACCCCTATGCATATAAACAGCAAGGATTCCTGTAATAATAATAGTAAAAAAGTCAGCTACTGTTTGACTAAAGATAACACCATTTAACCCAAACATCTTTGGTAATATCAAAACAGCTGGTATAAGGAAAATTCCTTGTCTTGAAAGAGACAATATAAGGGCTTCTTTTCCTCTTCCAAGAGCTTGAAACAATACAGCATAAACCTGCTGAAATCCAAATAACGGAAATAGCATTACCACTGCTCTAAGAGTTTTCATTCCTATTGCGATTACTTCAGGGTCATTACTAAATGCTGAAAGGATTCCTTCAGCAAAGCTTATAAAGACTGCTGTCATGATTACACAAAACATAGTAGTCCATTTTAAAGATACTTTAATAGCCTCTTTTAAACGATCATATTTTTTTGCCCCATAATTGTACCCTGCTATAGGTTGAAAGCCTTGATTATATCCAAATACCACAAATACCCCTAATGAAAATATTCTTAAAGTAACTCCCATAGCTGCAACAGCCGCGTCACCATAAGGTTTTGCTGCTAAGTTAATTAATCCTAATGAAAAACTAGAAAGAGCTTGCCTCGCAAAGGTAGCTGTTCCTATCTTCATAATTTCAGTATATATTGTTTTTGAAAAGACAAAGTATTTTGTAGAAATCTTTATATAGCTTTTCCCTGAAATAAAATAATTCATTAGAAAAATAAAAGATACTATTTGAGCAAGGACAGTTGCTACAGCTGCTCCTTTTATACCCATATTTAAGGTAAACATAAAGATAGGATCTAAAATAATATTCAGTCCGGCTCCTAAGCTTATAGCAAACATACTAAATTTTGCATTGCCTTCTGCTCGAATCATATTATTTAGTGTCATATTTAATACAGTAAAAACAGAACCATAAACCAATACTTTAGAATACTCCTTAGCAAAGGGCATAATCGTATCTGTTGCCCCAAATAATTGAAGTAATGGTTCAAGAAATATTGTTCCAAAAATTAGAAATCCCATACCAAAAATCAAGCTCGTAAAAAAAGTTGTAGAAGTAGTTTGATCTGCTAATGTTTTATTTTTTTCACCTAATAATCTTGAGATATAAGACCCTGCTCCTACACCAAACATCTGTCCAAAAGCTGCTATCATAATAAACATAGGAAAAGCAACACTAACTGCCGCAATAGCACTCGTATTATGGAGCATTCCAACAAACATAGTATCTACAATATTATATACTGCATTCACAAGCATAGCTATAATCCCTGGAATCGCAAGCTTTGATAAAACTTTAGGAATTTTTTCTTCTCCCATCATTTTAGCTCTTTTCATTCTTTCTTCCATTTAAAAACCTCCTCACTATAAATATCATATTTTGCTCTTTTTATTTTTCATAGGTACAATTTATTAACTGATTGATATATCTCATATTCTTTTCTTTTTCATTAGGATATTGGTTTCTCATTTCAATAATCAACATAAATATCGTTCCTGCTAATCTTCTCTCCATACCATCTTCTAGCTTTAATCCTTCTTGTTTCTTTATTTCTTGAATTAGATTTTCTACTTTATTTAACAATACATCTTTTGTATATAAAATCTTATCTACATCTTCTTTTTCAAATATGTTTTCCTTAAATAACTCTTTTCCTAATCCTTTTCTTGCTGATATTTCATCATACAATACAGCAATACCTTCTTTCATTTTTTCCTTAGGATTTATTTCTTTTGTTAATACATTATCTAGTTTGTAAAAGGTCTTTGCCCAACTCTTTTCAAAAACATGAATAAATAACTTCTCTTTGTTAGGATAATAGTTATAAAGGGTTCCAACAGCGATTCCTACTTTCTTAGCAATCATTTTCATATCAACTTTTTTGTATCCATATTCCCCAAATAATTCAAAGGCTCCATTAAATATTTTTTCTTCTATATCTTTTATAATTTTGGGCATAATGATCATCTCCTGTGTTTTATGAATCTTCGTTCATTTAATATGAATTTAGATTCATTATAGCTTTTAAAAACATTCCTGTCAAGATCATTAAAATTTTTTTATGGTCCTAAGTGACTATTTATATTTAATTTCTACTATTTTATTGTAATTATTGTAAAAAAAAAGTATAATAGCTTTTGTTATCCATTATATTTAATTATTGTAATTTGTTAAGGAGGTGAATACAGATGAAAAAATTCTTTACTTTTAATGGAAGGATTAACCGATTAGGATACTTTGGTTATATTTTCTTAGCAGGATTAGTTACTATAATTCCTCAAGTAGTTTATCAGTTTACAGAAAATACATTCGCACTTATTTTATATATTGGTTTTTATATTGCTTATATGGCTTTATCTATATGCCTTGCTGTTCAAAGGCTTCATGATATTGAAAGACCTGGTGTACACTGGTTTTTATTATTAATTCCCCTTTACAATATTTATTTAGGCCTTCTTTTACTATTTAAAAAAGGTACAGATGGTACTAATGAATACGGTCCAGACCCTTTAGAAGAAAAAACTACTATATAAAATAAAGGCGTCAGCACATGCTGACGCCTTTATGATTCCCACAAATCTTTCATTATTTTTTCTATTTTCTTTTTTCTTTTTAATGTTTCTTCTTGATCTATGAAGATTCTATTTCCATCTAATACTAATACATCTCCTTCTTTTGCATCCTGTGGAATAGTACTCCTTTCAATATTTACAATTTTTCCATCTTCTCTTTCACATACAACAAGATTTTCTTCAAATCTATCTATAATCATATACATAGACTCACCTACTTTTTTGATTTTCTAAATCCAGCTTCTTCAGCTTCCTTTTCTGTTTTAAATAAAACCTCTGCCTTTACCTTCTTATAATAAGCTCCATCAGGCATATGATATATTTTTTCTCCTTTGCTATTAATATTCCCTTTAATTAATCCCTGATGATCCTTGTCTTCATAATAATTCTCTTCCGTAGGTATTGATACCTTTGCTGTAAGTGTATTGGTTTCGTTTCCTTTATTTGTTTTTTTACTTTTGCTCTCTCTTCCATAGCTATAATCCCCTTGATTTACATTAAACTCAATTTTATTTCCATCACTTATAGCTATAATATTTCCATTTTCATCTGTTCTATAAACAGGTATATTTTTATTTTTTAATTTATCCATGGTTTCTTTATGAGGGTGCCCATAATCATTTCCTATCTCCGTCATAATCACAGCATAGCTTGGATTTACTTTATTTAAAAAATCTGTAGTTGTAGAAGAATGACTACCATGGTGGCCAACCTTTAATACATCAGCTGATAAATCTAATCCCTTATGGATCATTTCTTCTTCTGAAAGATCCTCTGCATCTCCTGTAAATAAGAAAGAAGTATTTCCATAGGTTAACTTTAGTACAATAGAATAATTATTATAATCTTTATATTTTTTACTATTAGGTGCAAGAATAACCCCTTTTGCATCTCCTAATATTATTTTATTTCCTACTACTGGATTAGTTATTTTTAACCCTTTATTTTTGATAGCTGTAATAACATCTTTAAAGGTTTTGCTAGTATGAGTAACCTTTGGCAGATATACTTTCCCTATATCAAAAGTATTTATGACGGCATCTAATCCTCCTATATGATCTTCATGAGGATGGGTTCCGATAACATAATCTAACTGACTAATTCCCTCATTCTTTAAATAATTTACGACTAAATCAGCATCTCCATTATTTCCAGCATCGATAAGCATAGTATTTTCTCCATTTTCAATGAGTATACTATCTGCTTGCCCCACATCAATAAAGTGAACTTTCAAATTTCCTGTAACCTCTTCTATAGACTTAGACTCTACAGTTTTTTCTTGACTTTCATCTATTGAAGTCTGTACTGCTTTTTCTTTTGAGCACCCTGTCAGAAGCAATAGAAATGATAGCATGATTGCAACAAGAAAAAGATAATGTTTTTTTGACAAATTTCTCACTCCATTTCCTTATTTTTATAAATTTTATCTACTTAATTATATCACGAACATTTGTTTCTGTCGTATTATTTACATGTATGTCGATTTTCATAGCTATTCATCTATTTTTTGTTGACAACAGCCAAAATTCGTATTAAAATGTAAAGGGAATGTTTATGCCAAAACGAAAATGTAATAAATTTACATTTCTTTTTTATTTCAAATCTTTTTACTCTTTTCATTTTATATTAAAGTCAAATTCGGCTTACAATATAAACATCTTTGTTTTTATACTTACAATAGAGACATATTTCTCTTATTTGCTCGAATAAAAAAGTGAGCAAAACTAAATAATATCTACCTATGGAAGATCAGTATTTTTTCACTTTCTCTCATGGGATAATGTTTTTCGGCTTTATTAATTCACAAAATTTTCCTAAAATACTAATTTTTGAAGCAATTTATTGCGAAGGAGGTTTTATATGATTCGGTTTGAAAGTGTATCAAAAGTTTACGAAGACGGCTTTAAAGCATTAGATCAGATGAAATTGCATATAAATGAAGGGGAATTATTAGTTTTAATAGGACCCAGCGGATGTGGAAAAACAACTACCATGAAGATGATCAACCGCCTTATCGAACCTACAGAAGGAAAAATTTTCATCGGTGGAAAGGAAATTAGCAATCTTAATCCCGTTGAACTTCGAAGAGATATTGGTTATGTAATCCAACAAATCGGTCTTCTTCCTCATATGACCATTGCCCAAAATGTAGCACTTGTTCCTAAACTGAAAAAAATGGACCCTAATGCTTATATGAAAAGAGTAGATGAATTATTAGATCTAGTAGGATTAGATCCAGAAGTATATAGAAATCGTTATCCTTCTGAATTAAGTGGGGGACAACAACAAAGAGTAGGAGTAATTCGTGCACTTGCTGCAGACCCACCTATTATTTTGATGGACGAGCCATTTAGTGCTTTAGACCCTATTAGCCGTGAGCAATTGCAAGAAGAGCTTGTAAAATTACAAGAAGAAATCAAGAAAACGATTATCTTTGTTACTCACGATATGGATGAAGCATTAAAAATAGCAGATAGAATCTGTATTATGAGAGAAGGAAAAATCGTTCAACTAGACACTCCTGAACATATTCTTCGTCACCCTGCTGATGATTTTGTCCGTTCATTTATCGGAGAAGAACGATTAAATAAAGCAAACTTTCTTCCTCCTATTGATGAAGTTATCGTAAAACCTATTGCTACCAAACCAGACAAAGGACTTGCTGAATCTATCAAGGTTATGCGTAATCATAAGGTAGATAGTTTACTCGTAATCGATAAGTCTAATCATTTCTTAGGTACTATAGGTGTTTGGGAAATTCAAAAAAATTATAAGGATGAAACCTTACAGGTAAAGGATATTATGAGAACAGATATTCCAACTCTTAAAGAAGATCAATCTTTACAGGATGCTATTGATATCTTTGTAAATAGTAATATACCTTATCTTCCTGTTATTTCTAATGACCATGAATTAAAGGGAATTATTACCCATGCAAGTATCGTTGAAGTCATGGCAAGAAAATATTCCGCGTAAAGAGAGAGGTGTCTTATGGAAAACAATATTTTTATTGGCATATTCAATATCTTCAAAAGTAGAGGCTCAGATATATTATTAGCAATTGGACAACACGTTCAAATAACTCTAACAGCTTTGTTTTTTTCTGTTTTGATTGCAGTACCCTTAGGTATTTTCTTAACAAGACATAGAAAGTTGGCTGATCCTGTTATTGGTGTCACTTCTGTTTTTCAAACCATACCAAGTTTAGCCCTTTTAGGATTCATGATTCCATTTCTTGGTATAGGTAGATTTCCTGCAATCGTTGCTCTAACTATCTACGGATTACTTCCAATCCTTAGAAACACTTATACAGGAGTTATTGGTGTAAATAAAGCTGCTGTAGAAGCAGGAGTAGGAATGGGAATGACTTCAAGACAAGTCTTGTTCATGGTTGAAATCCCGCTAGCTTTATCTATCATTATGGCAGGAATCAGAACATCTACTGTTTTAATCGTAGGCGTTGCAACTATATCAGCAATGATTGGTGCAGGTGGTTTAGGAGATTTGATTTTCAGAGGAATTGCTACAGTAAATCCAGAACTCATTCTCGCAGGTGCTATTCCAGCAGCTACCTTAGCATTAACTTTTGATTTTGTCTTAAGAAAATTAGAATTTTCTGTTACTCCAAAGGGTTTAAGGAAATAATATAAAAAAAGGAGAGATGCAAATGAAAAAATTTAGTTTATTTTTGGTGATTGTATTAATTTTATCTAGCCTTGTTGGCTGTGGAAGCACAAAAGAAGAAAACAAAATCGTAGTAGGTGGAAAAAACTTTACAGAGCAAGAGATTCTTGTATATTTGATGAAAGAAATTATTGAAGCTAAAACGGATGTAAAAGTTGAAACAAAACCATACCTAGGTGGAACGAATGTGATCTCAACAGCTTTAGAAAGTGGAGATATCGATGTGTATGCAGAATACACAGGAACAGCTTTAATGAGTGTATTAAAGCAAGAAAGAATGACAGACTCACAGGCTGTTTATGATCTAGTAAAAAAAATGTATGAAGAAAAAAATCTTACTTGGCTAAATCCATTTGGATTTAACAATACATACGCATTAGCCATGCGTAAAGCACAAGCAGATGAATTAGGCATAAAAACTTATAGCGATCTTGCAAAAGCTGCACCTGACTTAATTCTTGCAGGTACACAAGAGTTTTTAGAAAGAGAAGATGGCTACAAAGGTTTAAAGGATGTATATGCTATGAATTTTAAATCTGCAAAAGGAATGGACCCTGGTCTTACTTATGCTGCTGTTCGTGATGAGCAGATAGATGTAAACAGTGCTTTTGCTACAGATGGTAGAATTCCAGCATTCAACTTAGTTGTTTTAGAAGATGATAAAAACTTCTTCCCACCATACTATGCAGCTCCTGTTATTCGTAAGGATACTCTAGAAAAATATCCTAAGGTAGCAGATGCTCTTAACTCTCTTTCTGGTAAGCTAGACGATAAAAAAATGGCACAGTTAAATGCACAAGTTGACCTTGAAAAGAAAGATGCAAAAGAAGTTGCTCGTGAATGGTTAAAATCTGAAGGATTGATCGATTAATTTTGGGGATATTTATTATCCCCTTTTTATTTTGGGACAAAGAGACAGGTTCATTGTCCTTCGAAATTTTTAAAATGGGAGGGATTGATAAATGATCCACATTATAAAAACAACTGGATATGCTTACGAAAATACAGATTATGGTCTTCATATAAAAGAAAAACTCACTCAATTAGGACATCCTTCAAGGATTCTATCTGCTCTAACAGATATAGGTGAAATAAAAAAATGTATCAACGAACCCTTAATCATCACAGGAGGTTCTACTGGAGTAATGGAGGATTTTCATTGGCTTCATGAACTACGGTCGTTTATAAAAAATCGCATCAAAAATCATAAAAACATTCCAACTTTAGGCATATGCTTTGGTTCTCAATTAATCGCAGATGTATTTGATAAAGACTGTGTAGGTCCTGCCTCTATGATGAATATAGGACTAAAACCTATTCAGCAAATAAAATCAGGACATATTTTTAACACAATGAAATCTGCTTATTCCTTTCATTTTCATATTATTACATCTACTCAATTAGAGATATTCTCAGAAGGCTTAATAGGCGAAAGTAAATTCGTCAATGCTTTTAGAGTTCCTGCTTCAAATATATTCGGTACTCAATTTCATCCAGAGTTTGATGGACAAATCATGAAAAAGCTTTCAATGTATTATCAAGATTGGCTAATGGATGATTTTTCTATAGATCTAAAAGATATTCCTCTTGGTCAAGAAAATAATAAAATACTTGAAGAATTCGTAGCCCTTTGTAAACAGAGTAAGAGATGATTTGTGATAATTTTGTGATGAACTTTTGTTAAAATCCTGAACTTTTGTATAACTCCCTCTCATCCCTTTGAAACTATGTTATGATAAACTTAATGAAATATATGATTTTCCTTATCTATAGTACATAACTAGTACATAACAAATTTATATTTCATTTACTTTACACATAGGGAGGTCTTGTATATGAATGATCTAAAAATCCTCGTAGTTGATGATGAACCAAAATTACGTCAAGTTATTAAAATATATCTATCTAGGGAAGGCTATATTGTAGAAGAAGCCTGTGACGGTAAAGATGCTTTAGCACAATATGAAAAAAATGAATTTTCTCTTATATTGTTAGATGTTATGATGCCTCAAATAGATGGCTGGACCGTATGTAGAAAAATTCGTGAGGAATCTTCTATTCCTATTATTATGCTCACAGCAAGAGGAGAAGAATATGATAAGCTTTTTGGTTTTGAATTAGGAATAGATGATTATATTACTAAGCCCTTTAGTCCAAAAGAAGTAGTTGCAAGGGTAAAGGCAGTATTAAAAAGAAGTAAAATCCATCAAAATGTAGATGAGAAAAATATAAAAATAAAAAATATAGAAATCAATCCTCTCGGTAAGCAAGTATTTTTAGATAATAAAGAAATCTCATTAACTCCTAAAGAATTTGATCTTCTATATTTCTTTGCACAAAATCCTGAAAGAGTTTTTTCAAGAGAACAGCTATTGAATAAGGTTTGGGGATATGATTTTATAGGAGATGTAAGAACAGTAGATACGCATATAAAGCAGATCAGAGAAAAGCTTGGAAAAGATAAAAAGTATATCCACACCGTTTGGGGTACAGGTTATAAGCTAAAGGCAGGTCAGTAACATGAAAAGCATATTAAGCAAGCTTTGGTTAGGAATTACATCCCTTGTACTGGTCATCCTTTTAATTACTTGGCTATTTCAAATCATGCTCCTTCAAAAATTTTATATTGATGAAAGAAAAGATTTATTATTAGATGAGGGAAAAAATATCGCATCTCTTATTTCAGCAACGAATAACTTTCCCGTAATCTCACAAGAGGCAATGGATGAGATGGATAATTTTCGATCTGAATTTTCTTTTCATATTTCTATTACTATTATTGATGAGCATAATAAGGTTTTATTTCCTGTAAACAGAAATCTACTTTCTAAAAGAATTTCACATATCTCCCAAAAACCACCTAAAGAACCCCCTAGGGAACCTCGTGTGAATTTTTATTCCAAGGAAGTTGAAACCTTTGTTGAAGAGTTTGATAGAGCTAAAAGGTCTTTACTTGTCGTAAAAGTTCCTATTGAAAAAAATGATGCTATAGTTGGCAATATTATATTAACTTCTGCTTTAGCCCCTATTCAAGAAACAAGCTCTATCTTGAAAAAACAACTATCCATCATCACATGGATTTCCCTACTCATTGGTTCTCTTTTAGCACTATTATTTTCAAAACATTTTGCAAAACCAATTTTAGAAATAACAAAAACTTCAAAGGAAATCTCAAAGGGTAATTTTGATGCTCGTGTAGCTTTAGATTCTAAAGATGAAATAGGTATTTTAGGAAATACTATAAATGACTTAGCCATCCAGCTAGGAAAAATCGAGAATTTCCGTAGAGAATTTATTGCAAATGTCTCTCACGAGCTAAAAACTCCTATTAGCTTGATTCGAGCCTATGCTGAACTGATAATGGATGTGGATGATGATAAGAAAACAAGAAACGAAAATTTACAAGTCATCGTGGATGAATCCTCTCGACTAAATACTATGGTTGAGGATATCCTCACTTTATCTAAAATAGAAGCAGGTTATATAGAACTAAATAATTCTCCATTTCCCATTGCTGAATTAATTCATAAAATCATAGGGAAGCTTGATTTCTTTGCTTCTCAAAAGAATATAAAGTTAATAATAGAGGTAGATAATGAGTGCACACAAGTCTATGCAGACCCCGATAAACTCTATCAAGTATTTTTCAATCTAATTAATAACGCTATCACCCACTCTTATGAAAATAGTCAAATACTTATCAAAACAACAAATGCAAAGGATCATATAAAAATTGAAATTATAGATCATGGAAAAGGCATTCCTCAAGAAGATTTACCTTACATTTGGGATCGCTTTTATAAAGTGGATAAATCTAGAAAAAGAGATACGAGTGGTACAGGCTTAGGTATGTCCATCGTAAAAAACATTTTAGAAGCTCATCACTTTTCATACGGTATTGAAAGTAAAGTTCATAAAGGAACCACTGTTTGGTTTGAAATAAATAAAAGAGATGCATAAATACTTGCATCTCTTTTATTCATAAACTTTACCATCCTTTACATGAATAATCCTTTTCGCTTTTTTTGCTATTTCTAAATCATGGGTAATCAATATGATCGTATTTCCTTCTTCATTCAATTCTAAAAACATATTCATTATTTCACTTCCTGATTGAGAATCAAGGGCTCCTGTTGGTTCATCAGCAAGGAGGATTCTAGGACTTCCCGCTAAAGCCCTTGCTATAGATACCCTCTGTTGCTGTCCTCCTGATAACTCCATAGGCTTATGATCTACTCGATCTCCAAGTCCCACCCTTTCTAATAACTCTGTTGCTCGTGTGTAAGCGTCTTCTATTTTCATTCCTCTTAAAAGGAGTGGAAAAGCAACATTATGAAGTGCTGTATATTTAGAAAGCAAATTAAACTTTTGAAAAATAAACCCTATTTCTTTATTTCGAATAACAGCTAATTCATCTTCGTTTCTAGCTTTTATATCTTTTCCTGCTAATTTATATTCTCCCGAATCTGATATGTCAATACATCCTATAATATTCATAAGAGTAGATTTCCCAGAGCCTGATGGACCTAATACAGCAACAAATTCTCCTTCTTTAATCTCTAAGGATATCTCTTTTAAAACAGTTAATTTGTTTTTTCCCATCTTATAAGATTTTACAATATCCTTCATATAGATTACATTTTCATTCATAATTACTGCCTGCCCTGCATAATCATAACCTTTGTAATGGTTTTACTTTCTTGATCTTTTTCATCATACCAAATTTGCATCATTGATCCTTCATAAATATCAGCTATATCTATTTCCTTCTCTCCATCACGACTAAAGCTTAACACCTGAATTCCTACAGGGATTAATATTGTTTCTGTTTCGCCTGTAAGCTTTATTTCTCTTTTCCTTCCCTGCCCACTTCCTCCTCCAGCGCCAGGATTTTCAGGCTTTTCTCCACTTGGTTTTTCAGCATTTTCTTCAGCTTTCCTTTGAGGCATTTCTGCAAGCTCAAGTACAACTTCATTACCAATAATACTCTTAACTCTTCCAAATAGATCTGCACGATTCTTTTTTCTTTTCTCTTCTACTTGTGATTTTTCTACCTCTTGTGTAGATGAACTACTGGTTTCTTCTATCTTTGAACTCCCACACCCTGTAAAAAGTAAAGATACCCCCACTAATAATACTACTACTTTTGATTTTAATTTCATCATTTTTATCCACTCCTTCTATTCATAATTTAATGCATCAATAGGCTTAAGGGTTGACGCCTTTGCAGCAGGATAATATCCAAAGAAAGTTCCTATTCCTACTGAAAATAAAAATGCTAATGTATACCCAAATAAGGATGGTACTACTCTTACATTGAAATAACTCATAATTGGCATAATAAAAACACTCCCTATAATCCCTAATATTCCGCCTGCCGCACTAATGATCATAGCTTCTAATAAGAATATAAATAATATATCCTTTCGTTTAGCTCCTATAGCCTTTAATATCCCGATCTCTTTCGTTCTTTCTTTTACAGAAACAAATAATACATTCATGATCCCAATTCCACCAACGATAAGAACTACTGTAGCTACTGAAAAAAGCATCAATGTCATAGTTTTTGCTGAATCCTTTGCTGATTGCAATTTATTTCCTGCATCCATTATCCTAAACTGATCACTTTTGTCTTTAAAAGACTTTTGAAGGATGATCTCTACTTCTTCAATGGCTGATTCTACATGATCAACATCCTTTGCTAAAGCTAGTATCATGGGTCTCGCCATTCTTCCTGTTATGTATTTTTCTCCTACTTTATATGGAATGAAAACACCTTCATCTGGACTAAAGCCTCTCATTGGAGAATCTCCTAATTGATTTAAAACGCCTATAACCTCATATCTTTTTCCACTTATAATTATTTTTTCTCCTAAAGCGTCTGCTACGTTTTCCTCAAAAAATAACTCAGCTAAATCATATCCAATGACTGCTACCTTTTCCATATCATCATTTTGTTCACCATTAATAAATTCTCCATGCAAAAGTGTTAAATTATTAATTTCCTTTAACTCTTCTGTACCCCCTACAATAGAAGCAGACATGGACATATTATAATAATTTACATTTCCTTTACTCATAATGACCATAGATGCTTTCTTTATAGAAGTTGCTTCTTCTTTTATAGTATCTAGTTCCTCTGTAGTTAGCTTTTCAGTTCCTCCTTTTCCAAATCCTGTAGTGATTTGAATAGTTCCTACATTTAAGCTCTTAAATTGTTCTTCTACACTTACTTGGCTCCCTTTTCCTATAGCAAGAACTAAAATAATCGTCAAAGAACCTACAATAATCCCTAATGTAGTTAAAAACACCTTTCCTTTATTCCCTTTAATATTGATCAATACGGATCTTAAAATCTCAACAAAGCTCATAGCATCACACCTATTCCACTTTCTTATTTTCAATCAATACAGTTTCTCCTACATTAAGCCCCTCTGTTACTGCTACATATTTTCCATCTGTTAATCCTGTTTTAATATTTTTGATACTAATATTTCCATCTTGATCCTTTACTTTTACAACCTGCTTTCCTTCTACTATGCTCACTGCTTTATTCGGAATGATCAAAGTATTTTTTTGTTGTTTAAGTATAAAGTTTACAGAACAAGTCATTCCTGACTTTATTTTTCCTAAAGCTTCATCTAATTCAATTTTTACATCATATGATACAATTCCGCTAGAATCAATATTCGGAAGAGCATTAATATCTATTACCTTTCCCTTAAAGCTTTTTCCTTCATAAGCTTCAAAATTTACTTCTACGATTTGATTCATAATTACATTTCCTAAATCAATTTCTGAAACAGGAACAATCACCTCAACCTTATCTGAATCGGATACAACAATAAAATGAGAGGTATCTGCTGTAGTTTGACTTGAATCCTTTGGAGTAGAGATAGTCTCCCCTGGTTTATTGGCTATATTTAAGACAGTAGCCGTAATAGGTGATTTTAGAGATGTGTTATTTAGATCATCCTTTGCTAATTCTAAGTTAATTTTTGCACTTTCCACATTATTTTTTTCAACTTCTATTTCTTTGTTAGAGTTAGATAGTATGGTATACCTTTCTAATTGGGTTTCATAAGCTGCCTTTGCATTTTCATAATTAATTCTTTTAAGTTCGATTTCTTGTCTTGCATAATAACTTTCAAGACGCTTCATTGGTTCATATTCAGCTTTTAATTGATCTAGCTTTGCTTTTAAATCATTTAACTTCTGCTTTTCATTAATCAATGTAAGCTTTATATTTTCTTTTTTTTGTTCTAAGCTAGCAAGAGCTTTATTGTAATTAACCTCTGAAGTCTTTACTTTTTTTTCATATTCTTTATCATCTAATTTAGCAAGAAGCTGTCCTTCTTTTATTTCCTCTCCTTCTTTTACATAAAGCTCCTCTAACTTACCACTGATCTCAAAATCTAGATTCACAACAGGAATTTCAGCCTGCCCATCCCCTGTAAAGCCTATGGTGATATCCCCTCTTGTTACCTTTTCTTCTTTAACGGTCATGGTTTGAGTAGCAGATGTTTTTGTTTTGTTAATACTTTTGTATCCTATAAAAGCTAAGCCTAAAGCCACGATCACCATAACTCCTATTTTGAAAAATCGATTATTATATATAGCTTTCAACAAATACTTTATCCTCCTTTCTAAAGGTATTACATAGTTTTAGTATATTCTTTAGTTGTGATGAAACTGTGATGTGGGTAAGAGTAATTTATGAGTCTTTACCATGATTAACATCTTCAAATGTGGATTTAGATAAACAATAAATCACAAAAATGTGGATAGCACATGCTATCCACATTTTTATGACAAAATCTCTCTTTTAATCCTATTAGGCATAATTTTTTATCTTTCGTGAAGAATTCCCCATATATTCTTCTACACGATTCCTTCCATTCTTCTTTGCTCTATACAAAAGGTCATCCACTTTTTTTATACATTCCTCTTTTGTAGTAGCTTCATTTTCATAAAGACCTATACTGATACTGGTCTTTAATAAACTGTCATCCCAAATAAGATTTTCAACGCTTTTTCTTATTCTTTCTGCTATTTTCCTAGCTTCAACCATATTCGTATTTGGTAAAATGATTAAAAATTCTTCTCCTCCATATCTCCCTATAGTATCTGTAGCCCTTAACATTTTCATAAATAAATTACTAATTCTAACTAAAACCTTATCTCCAAAGGGATGTCCATATTTGTCATTAATAGATTTAAAATGATCAAGGTCAACCATAAGTACAATAAATCCTTCCTTATTTTCTTTATAATCTTCTATCTTATTGCTCAAAACTTGTTTGATATACTTATGATTATACAAATTTGTTAAGCTATCTCTAATAGATTTTTCATAGATCTCTTGATTTTCTATAGATAATTCTTTTATCCGATTAAAGCCCATAGAAAAATTTACGGCAAGCATATACGACTCTAAAAATGCAAAAACAAACATACCTATTTGAAATATATATATATTATTAAGGACACCATTATTCACAAATATATCATTCATTGCTGTTATAATTAACACAAAAAAAGCAACTAAAGAAAGCTTTCCCTTTTGATCTCCTTTTATTGATTTTTTTATTAAAAATATAAGAATATATATAATAATGCAAAGTAAGAGTACCTGGGTAAGTATACCTAATTGATCATAAATCATATTCTCTGTCATAAGACAAATGACTGTAAACACACTTCCAAAAACCATAGAAAAATAGATTATTTTATCAGATACGTCTTTAAACTGCTCCTTCAAAAATAATACATATGTCCATATCCATAAATAATAAGTAATTGCGGCTGTTTTACTTAATAATTCATAGGGCATATGAGGATATAACTGCACAAGGACTCTCTCATTTAATATGCAACATCTTAATTGAATAAGAAAACATAATATGGAGAAATAAAGAAAAGATTTTTCTTTTCCTCTTAAAAAATAGATTGCTAAATAAGTTAATTCTATCATTAGTAAACCACCAATGATTACGTTATCCATGCTAATATTCATCATATATTCATCCATGATTTGATTTTTTAACCCAAAATCCATAGAGCGAATATTAGGAGATATATCTCTATAATTAGAAGTTTGAATAACAATATCAACCACTCCATCTTCTGGAGTAAAATACCCATAAACAGGAAGATATATGGCTTTTTCATCTTTTATATTTTTACCGACTTTGCCATGGCCACCTTGCTCTACACCATTTACCCATACTTTTGATGATGTTAACATGCTATCTATACGGATGCCATATACTACATCTTCAGGCACTACCACCCTTAAATGCAACGTCATATATCCAGTAGTATTTCCATCTAATTGTTCTTTTAATTTTCCTGGAATATAAAAATATCTTTCCACTTCCCTATTTTTTATGTCCTGGGGCTTCAATAGTTGATTAAAATAAATCTCCCATTGCCCATCTAAATGAACTATTCCATCTTTTTTAAAATCCCAATCCAATAAATTCATCCTACCATTTTTTGCTATCATCGTAGGTTTTTCTGTATTCCACATGTTTAAATAGAAAGTTATACACACAATGCCTAGTAGCATCAGTATCATTAGTATTTTAAAAAGCCTTTTTTCCATTTATATTTCTCCTATTTTTCATGCAATCTTTTTTATTCAATCATTCCATGTATTTTCATTTATTGATTAATATTCCATTATTTGTATTTTATCACATTTACTTTCTGAATCGAAAGAAAGTTCTAACTATATCTAGATAGCATACAATCTCTAAAAAAACTTTATCCAAAATTTTTAATAGCAAAGGATAGGTAAACTCCTATCCTTTTTACTCATATCTTTTATCTTTTCGAATCCTTTTTTTCTTCAACAGCAACCTCTTTATTTTCTCCTCGCTCTGAATCTAGATTAAAAACACTAAGGGTTTTTAAATATTCGCTCAAATCACTTATATCATTAGAAGAATTTATAGATTCATTAAAATCCTTTTTCTTCTCTGTTAATTCTTTTAACTCTTCATCTATAACGTGAGAACATTCTCTTTTTTCCTCATGAAATATTTCTCTTTTTACATGTTTTTTTCTTTTTGATCAAACATTACATCTATCCTAGGTTCTTCTTCAACAAGTATTTCTTCTTGTATCTTTTCTTTAATAAAACTTTCTTCTTTTGTTTTTTCTTTATCATCAGGCTCCGTTACAACTTCTATATTGCTTTTTTCATCTTTTGTTCTATTTTTAAATTCCTTTATTTTACTACCAAGGGTTTCTTTTATTTGGTCATAGGAAATATTTTCAGCTAAAACATTTTTTATGCTACTTTTCATCACATCAAATTTGGAAAAATCATTGATATCTAACTTTTCATGTTCATCATTTATTTTTTTTAATTCTAAAAGGCATGTGGCAATGAGTTCAAACATATTTTTTAAAAACTCCGTATTTTTTATAACTCCACATGCTTTTATTTCAATATTTGCATTTTCATCAGGCTTTACTTCATAATAATCAACTCCACTGATTTCGAATAATATATCTTCCTCCATATTTATAAGCTCTCTTATGGTCTGATTTTCAAAAAATATCTTCATAACCGTCTGACTATTGCTTCTTATGATAAACTCTCTACTAAATCCACTTTGGTCTATTTTTATGTCCTGCATATCAAAATAGCTTTGAAAATAGTTTTGAAAATATTCATCAAAAATCTTAAACCTTAGTCCATGTTTATTGTAAAAGGTTGCATATACTCTCGTACAAGTGGGCGCATATCTTTCTCCCGATGAACATATATCTAATACAATTTCCCAATCTTTAAATTTTTTACGAACTTTATAGGTTTTCATTAATCCTTCTACAACAACAAATTCTCCCTCTATTTCTTTACTCACTCTTTCCCATATATCTCTTTGTGTAGGCCCAAAAAATCGCATTTACTCATCCCCAATTATAATTTTACTTTAATTTTACTACACTGTAAAATTTATGTAAATATTATGAAAAATTCTGCATTCCTATATATTTTTCTAATGTCATTCATTTCTTTCCTTTTATATAAACGCCCCTTCTAGGCTTATACATATAGTCTACTCAATAAGGAAATACTATTTATTAAATAAATTTAGCTTTGTTTCGAAAATCGTGTAACTGATCACCTATAAAACAATATAAAATTCATAAATTATAGGGAGTGTTGGAGGTTAATTAGTGAAAAAAGAAATTATTTCTGATATTCAAGGTATCTCCTTAATTATTCTTTTTATGACAGGAACATCTTCTATTTTAGTAATGGGAATAGATGCTCAACAAGATGCATGGTTAGCTGTTATAATAGGTATTTTTATGGTATTAGTTATATCTCTAATATATATTCGCTTAAACTACCTATTTCCTGATAAAGATTTATTTGATATTATTTTTTTTTGCTTCGGTAATTTTATTGGTAAAATAATTTGTACTCTATTTACATGGTATGCCTACCATACATCTATAATGGTAACACTCAGTATAAGCCAGTTTATAGTAACAACAAACTTAGTAGAAACACCACATACTCTCGTTACCATAGGGGTTATGCTTTTATGTATATGGGGAGTAAAAGAAGGACTAGAGGTATTGGGTAAAATTTCACAGTTTTTTCTCAATCTATATATTTTTTTGATAGCAAGCATGATACTATTATTAATTCCTGAAATGGATATAGCTAGAATTTTACCTATTTTAAATCAAGGTTTTATTCCTATACTAAAAGGAGCTTTTTTCACCTTCTCCTTCCCTTTAGGAGAAGTTGTAGTGTTTTCTATGGTATTTTCACAATTTAAAACAAAAAAATCATCTATTAAAATATATTGGTGGGGTTTGGCTATAGGCGGAGTAATTATTATACTCATCTCTCTTATGAATATCTTAGTTATTGGTTCTGGGAATATATTAAGTTCATACTATCCCACATACAATACAGCATCAAGAGTTAGATTTCTCTATTTTGTTCCTAGCTTAACAATTATTCTTACAATGGTTTTTATTATAGGTGGTTTTATAAAGGTAAGTATATATTTAATGGCTATATCAAAAGGTATTAGTAAGATTTTTGGGATTTACAACTACCGCTCCATCGTTACTTGCAGTGCTCTTCATATAATAAACTTAACTATATATCTTTACGATAGCTTAATGGCTATGGTAGAATGGAATCTGGAAGTATGGCCCTATTATGCAATACCCTTCCAAATTCTTTTACCTATGCTTATATTGATAATATCTGAAATTAAAAATAAACATAAAAGTATTTCTTCATAAAAAGCAATGAAATAAAATTTCAACAATAAATTTTATTTCATTGCAATATCATTTCTCAATAAGGTATTATAAAGAGAAGGAGGTCATGTTATGCAATCATTTATTTCAACTCTTTCCCTTTTATTTATACTCAATATTTTATTAGCTATTGTCATTATATTTTTGGAAAGAAAAAACCCTACTTCTACATTAGCCTGGCTCATGGTATTAGTATTATTGCCTAATATAGGATTTATTCTTTATTTGATCTTTGGGCAAAATCTTAGCAAACAAAAAATATTCAACCTAAAGACAGAAGAGGATCAAATCATCCGCAAAGCCGTACTAGAACAAATATCTTATTTGCAAAATAATCAAATCCATTTTAACGATCCAGCTATGCAAGAATATCAAGATATGATGCATATGCACTTAATGAGTAATGATTCTATTTTTTGTCAAAATAATGACGTTGAAATTTTTACAGATGGCAAGGAAAAATTTGATGCACTCCTTCAATCTATCGAAAGAGCACAAGATCATATACATATGCTCTATTATATAATCCAAAATGATTCTTTAGGCAGACGAATCGTAAATGCTTTAACCAGAAAAGCTAAAAAAGGAGTTACAGTAAGACTATTATATGATGCAGTAGGAAGTCATAATCTTCCAAGAAATTTTTTTGATGAGCTAAAAGCAGTTGGTGGACAAGTATCCTCATTTTTTCCATTTAAAATTCCTTTTATAAACTTTAGAATCAACTTTAGAAATCATAGAAAACTGGCAATCATTGATGGAAAATATGGCTTTATCGGAGGCTTTAATATTGGAGATGAGTACCTCGGATTAGATAAAAATTTAGGGTATTGGAGAGATACCCATTTGAAAATACAGGGAAGCGCTGTTGAAATGATCCAACTTCGTTTTATATTAGATTGGCAACACGCTTCTAAAGAAAATATCCACTATCACTCTAGGTATTTTCCTAAAGTGAATGTCCACGGAAAAACAGGGATTCAAATCGTATCCAGTGGTCCAGACTCTGAACAAGAACAAATAAAAAACGGATATTTAAAGCTTATTCATTCTGCAAGGGAAAGCATCTATATTCAAACACCTTATTTTATTCCAGATGAAAGTATTCTAGCAGCTTTAAGAATTGCTGCCCTTTCAGGAGTAGATGTAAGGCTTATGATTCCTAGCAAGCCTGATCATATGTTTGTTTATTGGGCAACCTATTCTTATATCGGAGAACTATTACAGTCTGGAGTTCGTACCTTTTTATATGATAAAGGATTCATTCATGCTAAAACTATTGTTGTAGATGGGAAGCTTTCCTCTGTTGGAACAGCTAATATTGATGTTCGTAGCTTTAAACTTAATTTTGAAGTAAATGCATTTATTTATGATACAGCTACTTCTAGTAAATTAAACTCTATTTTTGAAAAAGATATGACAGATTGTACAGAAATAACTAGTAAAATATACAAAAACCGTTCTAAAGTCATAAAATTTAAGGAATCTATTTTTAGGTTATTATCTCCAATCCTATAACAAAAACCCTAGAGCTTCTCTTTAGGGTTTTTATTTCTTCTTCTTAACTTTTTAAAAAACATTTTCATCATACCAGCACATTCCTCTTTTAAGACACCTCTTATAACCTCTGTATAATGGTTAAATCGTTCATCTTCAACAATATTGAGGATAGATCCTACGGCTCCACCTTTAGGGTCCATTGTCCCTATAATGAGCCGATCTATTCTAGATAACATGATAGCTCCTGCACACATGGGACAAGGCTCAACCGTCACATAAAGGTCACACCCTGTCAGCCTCCATCCTCCTAAAATTTCAGAAGCTTTTCGAATAGCTAAAACTTCAGCATGGCTTGTTGGGTCTTTGCTAAATTCTCTTAAATTATGTGCCCTTGCTATGATTTCTCCATTTTTTACAATCACTGCACCAATAGGGACTTCCTCTATGTCCATTGCTTTTTTTGCTTCTAATAGAGCTTCTTTCATATAGATCTCGTTCATTTTTATCCTCTTCTTATATAGATTTTCTAAATCTGAGTATATCATAACAAAATCTTCAAAACAATTACCCAAGTATTCTATTCATATCTTAAAGCATCAATAATATTTAAATTTGCAGCTTTATTGGCTGGATATAATCCAAAGAATATTCCAATGGCAGAAGAAAATGCAAATGCCATAGCTATAACACTTAAAGTTATGCTTGGTGTTATTTTAATAAACTTCCCAATAGTATAAGCTAATCCAGAACCTAATGTAATCCCTATCAAACCGCCCATTCCTGATACAATAACAGATTCAACTAAAAATTGAACTAATACAACTTTTTTATTGGCTCCTATAGCTTTTCTTATTCCAATCTCTCGTGTTCTTTCCGTTACAGAAACCATCATAATATTCATAATCCCGATTCCACCAACTAAAAGAGAAATTGCTGCAATAGCACTTACAAAGGCTGTCATTTTTCCAGTAATATTATTTACCATTTTCATCATACCTTCAGATGTAGAAATCATATATTTCTTTTTCCCTACGATATCATGTCTTCTTTCTACCAAGTTTACCACGCTCTTCACCGTTTCTTTTACATTTTCTCCGCTCTTTACATTCATTTCTATAGCACCATAAGTTGTTTCTCCTGTAATTTGTTCTAAATTTGTATAAGGTGCATATAAATTAAAGGTTTCTTTTCCTCCGCTCATACTCATAAAACTCTTTGGTTTTTCAAATACACCTACAACAACATACGAAAGAGTTTGTCCATCTACATCAAAGGTTATTCTTTTCCCTAAAGGATTTATATCTTTAAAAAACTTTTCTGCCATCTTTGATTCTATAACTGCTGAATATCGTTGGCTTGAAATATCACTAGGTACTAAAAATCTTCCCTTTTTTATCGTCATATTTTCGATTTTATTATAATCTGATGCAACGCCACTCAAATTTATATGATAAGTTTTTCTTCCTAAAGTCAGAGAACCTGCTAACCCTTGACTAAAAGATATGGCTTCTAGTTTACTTCCATAAATTCTTTTGATGGCTTTTAAATCACTATGATCCATATTCATTTCTTCACTTGTTACTTCATCTTCATTCAAATATATGACAGCTTTGTTGGCACCCCCATCTTTAAATTCCTTCGTCATTGAATTCTGACTACCTTTTCCAAGGGCTACCAATGTAATAACAGAAGAAATTCCAATGATAATTCCTAACATGGTCAATAATGTTCTTAATTTATTTCCACGAACAGAAATGATCGCCATTTTTATACTTTCTAAAATATTCATCGAATCACCTCTTCTCTATTCATAATTATATATATCTCTAACAATAAAACCGTCCTTTACTGTAATCACTCTTTTAGCTTGTGCTGCAATCTCTGGTTCATGGGTAACAATTACAATGGTATTTCCTTTTTGATTTAATTCTTTAAAAAGATTCATAATCTCATCTGTGGTTTTAGAATCTAAATTTCCTGTAGGTTCATCTGCAAGGATTACGGATGGCTCTGTTACAAGGGCTCTAGCAACAGCGATTCTTTGTCTTTGTCCTCCAGATAATTCATTAGGTTTATGATCTTTTCTCTCTAACAGCCCTACACTATCTAAAGATTTTTCAGCTCTTAAAATTCTTTCTCTTTGTGGTACTCCTAAATATATTAGAGGTAACTCCACATTTTGAAGGGATGATAATTTAGGTAATAAATTAAAGGATTGAAATACAAATCCAATTTCCCTATTTCTGATTTTTGCTAATTCTTCATCATTCATTGCACAAACATCATTATTATTTAATATATATCTCCCATCAGAAGAAGCGTCTAAACATCCTAAAATGTTCATGAGAGTAGATTTCCCTGATCCTGATGGTCCTATGATGGCTACAAATTCACCTCTTTTTATGTGTAAATTGATTCCTTTTAAAGCTTCAAATTCAAGACTTCCCGTTTTATATACTTTTTTCAAATCTGTAATCTTAATCATATGAACCGCCTCCTCTTTAACCTTTAAAATGTTTCTTCTTCAACTTTTGTATAATCTTCATTCATCAATAACTGATCTCCTACTTTTATTTCATCACTGATAATTTCTACATAAACATCTCCTTCAACACCGATTTCCACAGGTACTTTTTTCATTTCTCCATCCTTTGCAAGTATATTTACAAATTTATTGCCTTCAATATCTGAACTAATTGCTTCGAATTTTACAGCTTTTACATTTTTCTTACTTGCTGTATTTAATACTAAGTTCACCGAAAATCCTGTTCTTAAATCAGGAATATACTCGTCTAACGCAATTCGAATCTCTACATATGCTTGTTTTTTTCCATCAATCTTTTTCGTCCCTGGAGCAATTCTTAAAACCTTCCCAAACAAGGTCTTTCCTTTAATAGAGTTTCCTGTAATTTTTACCTTTTGTCCTAGCTTTACCTTATTAATATCTGCCTCTGAAACATTTGCAACAATTTCATTTTTCTTGAAGTTTTGTACATAAAACATATGATCTTCTCTTTTAAAGGCAACCCCTTCTTTTAGGTTTATTTGTGTTACTGTTCCATCTATACTGCTTTTAATCGTTGTTTTTCCTAGATCTTTTTCTAATTGTTTAAGCTCTAAGTTAGCAGTTTCTATCGTTTTTCTTTGAACAGCTATGTTAGATTGATTACTTGAATTCTTTAATTTAAAATCTGCTTCATCAAAATTATTTGTTGCTTGCTCAAAGGCTGTTTTAGATTTTTCAAATTCTGTATTACTAATGGCTTTAGCTTCCCATAAAGCTTTGTTTGCTTCATGATTTCTTTTTGCTTCTTCCAATTGAACCTTAGCATTTTTAAGGGCAATATTTAAAGATTGGTCCCCTTCTTTAATCATTTGGTCTAGCTTAGATTTCTCGATTTCAATTTGAATCTTTTTCAATTGAATATTATTTTCTAATTGATCCGATTTTAACTTTGCAAGAACTTGACCTTTTTCTACGATTTCTCCTTCTTTTACAAAAACCTTTTCTACAACACCTGTTCCATCATAGTTGATTTTTCTTGCTTCATCTGTAGTAACCGTGCCATTTGTATAGATATTACTTTCTAAATCCATTTTTTCTACCGTTAATGTTTGTTGTATATTTTCTTCTTTCGCTTTAGCCCCTGCACTTTTAAAACCAAAGCCAACAGCTATCACCATAACCACTATAAGTGCACTAATCACACCAATTATTATTTTTTTATTCATCTTATTTCCCTCCCAGTGATCTTTCTTATATTTAGAATACTCCCCCTAACTTATAAAACCGTTATGAAACCCTTAAGAAACTATTAAGTATTTTTCATTCAATATTACAAAACAGTATTTGATTTGATATGATAGAAAATAGGAGGTGTACAAAATGAACAGTGAAAAAATTCTAGTCGTAGATGATGAAGTTGAAATCGGTGAAATTATAAAGGATTTTTTAGAAATAGAAGGATATGAAGTTTTATTAGCCTTTGATGGTGAAGAAGCCATAAACATTTTTGAAAAGCATCAACCTCAATTAGTTATTTTAGACCTTATGCTTCCTAAAATAGATGGAATGGAAGTGTGTAGAACCATTCGTGCTAAATCTATCGTTCCTATTATCATGCTTAGTGCCAAAGGAGCTAATACAGACAAAATTTTAGGGCTTGGTTTTGGTGCAGATGATTATATGACAAAACCATTTGATTCAGGAGAGTTAGTTGCAAGGGTTAAGTCCCATTTAAGAAGATATACAAAATTTTCAACCCCTGCTCCAGATAAAAATCAAGATATTTATTCATTTGATCACATTGAAATTTGTTTTAAATCTCATTCGGTTCTTGTGAACGGAGAAAATATTCCTTTTGCAGCAAAGGAATTTCAACTCCTTAAATATTTAATATTAAATGAAAATCGAGTACTCACAAAGGAACAAATTTTCAATCATGTATGGGGATACAATGATTATGGTGATATCAATACGGTTACAGTTCATATTCGAAAAATTCGAGAAAAAATAGAAAAAGATCCTGCTCATCCACAATATATCAAAACTATCTGGCGAGTAGGATACAAGTTTTCAAGGAGCTCACTATGAAAAAGAAAATTCTATTAAGCTTTACAATCTCTTTAATCATTCCTATCCTTATTATGATCGGATTATTTTCCTTTATCCACAATTCAACTATTGTGAAAAATTATTTAATCTCTGATATAAAATTAAATAATTCAAGAATAGATAACATAGACGATGTAATGTATTCTATAGATAAGCTTCGTTTAAAAATTGAAGATAATTATTCTATTATTAAAGATCATGATACCTTTTACCAAAAAGTGCTCTATAAAAATCAAAAATACGTATCTAATGTTCAAATAGTAGATCCTAAAGGAAAACTTTTATTCGATGCTTTAGATCAAGAAGCTCTTTCTAAAAATATTATTATTGATAAAAAAACTATTCAATCCTTTGATGAAGACTCTAATTATAAAACCGCTGAAGAAATATTTATTGGTGATCAACTAGTAGGTACTGCACTCATTACCATGAAAATAAATGTAGAGTCATATTTTAAAAAATACTTCAGCATTACATTATTCATATTAATTTTTTCTTTTTTAATTTTAATAGGACTCATATTATTTTTCTCCATCAAAATTTCTAAGGGAATATCAGAGCCTATAAAAACTTTGATTTTATCATCAGAAGAAATTGCAAAAGGGATATTTAATAGGAAGGTAGAATATGATGGGAAAAATGAAATAGCAAAATTTTGTAAAACTTTTGACAGTATGAGAATCCAATTAAGGGAAGCTGCTGAAGAAAAGGAAAAATATGAGCAATCCAGAAAAGAGTTATTTGCTTGTATTTCTCACGATTTGCGAACCCCCATTACCTCTATTAAAAGCTATGTAGAAGCATTAGAAAAAGGACTTGCTACAAATAAAGAAAAACAAGATCGTTATTTATCCGTTATCAAAAATAAAACAAATGAATTAGACCAAAGGATCCAAGATTTATTTTGTCTCTCTCAGCTTGAAGTTGGTAAATTCCCAATGGATTTTGTTATAGAAGATAGTGAAAAAATCTTTAAAGAAATGTTCACCCCTTTTGAACTAGAATTTAAAGATCTTCCTATTACTTTTAAAGTAAATGATCCTATTCCATCTGTTCAAATTAACTGTGATAGAAAAAGAATTACTCAAGTTTTATTAAATATTATTGGGAATGCTAAAAAGTATATCACCCACGATGGAATCATTGAAATATCCATATTTCTTGAAAATAATTCTCTAATTGTTTCCATAAAAGATAACGGCAGTGGCATTCCATCGGAACATATTCCTTCTGTTTTTGATCACTTTTTCACAGGTGAAAAAGCTAGAACAAAAAAGCGTGGCGGTACAGGATTAGGTCTAGCTATCTGTAAACAAATCATCCTGGCTCATGGAGGAGAGATATGGATAGAAAGTACAATTGATATAGGAACTACCGTTTATTTTTCTTTACCTATATAAAGTTTCACGTGAAAAAATTCGCATTATACTATCGCATATACTCATCTCGCAAGTTTCATTACAAAACTCTTCTTTTGTAATAAAACTTGCTCAAAGCGATGAAGCATTTGATTTTCCATCCATAATTTGTACACAAATTTTAAATCTTATAATTTCCTATCCACTGAAAAGCACTATAAAATCCATAGTGCTTTTTTCTAATCCTCACATAAAAGCTTCACAAAATAAATATCTGCTAGTGCCAATTTATATTGCTTTAAATCTTCTTTTTTTATCCATTTGTATTCTGAATGATCTGTTAATGTGATATTTCCTTCAACAATTTCACAAAAATATGCTATCAATTTTATTGTTCCTCTTTCGTATTTATAAATATTTTCTCCAAAATAGTCTTTAACCTTAATAGTGATATTCATCTCTTCTTTTAGCTCTCGGATTAAGCTTTCCTCTGGTGTTTCTCCATTTTCTATCTTTCCTCCTGGAAACTCCCAATATCCACCTAAATGTTTTTCTTCTTTTCGCTTGGCAATGAGTATTTCTTCTTTTTCATTCATGAGAATCCCTGCAACTACATTGATCATTTTTCTCACCCTTTTATAATTTTTTCATATTCCTATAGGATTTGTTTTTTTATAATCAAGCATACAAATAAATTTTAATCCATTTTGTGAATAGATATGTATTCTTTTATATTACACTAAATAAATACTTATGTTAAATTTATCCAATATAAAACACAGTAACCATGCTATAATTAATTTATAAAATATGATTATTCAAGTTCATTCAAATAAAAATATTTACACAATAAAGAGGAGGTTTATCATGTCCTATTCTATTGAAATCATTAGAAAAAGTGAACAAAAGACAAATTGCTGGTCTGGTGGCACAACTACTCAACTTGCTATTTATCCAAAGGATGCTTCTTATAATGATCGTAATTTTAAATGGAGGATTAGTTCTGCAAAAGTTGAAACCCCTGAATCTACATTCACATCCCTTTCAGGTTTTTGGAGATTAATTATGATTATTGATGGGCAAATGCATCTTGAACATGAAAACCATCATTCTATTTCTTTAAATCCCTTTGAGCAAGATAGCTTTAGTGGAGAATGGACTACACATAGTTATGGAAAAGTAACAGATTTTAATCTCATGATGACTGGAGGATGTAAAGGAAAGCTTATAGCTATTGAGCTTCCAAAAGGAAAAAACATAAAAATAATAGATTCACATGAGCTATATGCTAATGAATTCACCTTGTCCACAGAAGGTTTTTACTGCGTCAATGATCACGTAAGTATTACAATTGCTGAAAAAGAAATTGTCTTACAAAAAGGTGATTTATTGCTGATAAATCTGGAAAAAACATCTCAGAAACTACCCCTTAGAATTTTTAATAAAACACAAAATGCTATACATATTATAAGAATAAACGTTATTTACTGATCAGTTTGAAATCCTTTGATTTTAATATTATTAAAATCAAAGGATTTTTCTTTCTATTTCAAAATGTAAAATATTTATTATGGTTCATATAAAAAACACAAAATTTACTCCTCTACATCCATTAATTGAGGCTTTCCAATATAATATCCCTGCAAGCAATCTACATTTAATTCTTCAAGAATTTTTACTATAGCTTCACTTTCAACGAATTCAGCTATCGTTTCTTTCCCTAATGCATGAGCTACTCCATTCATAGCTTTAATTAAAGCTTTTTGTGTTGGATCTTTATCTACATTTCTGACAAATGAACCATCTATTTTCAAATAATCTACAGGGAGATTTCCTAAATAGGAGAAAGAAGAAAAGCCTACACCAAAATCATCTAATGCAAATTTACATCCTAATCTTTTTAATTTTCTTATCCATTTTTCACTTTGGACTAAGTCCCTTATAGCTGTGGTCTCAGTAATTTCAAAGCCTAAATGGGATGTATCTATATGGCTGTTTTTAATGCTTTCTTCTATGAAAGCTAATAAGGCTCTATCTCCAAGGGATATTCCTGATAAATTGATAAAAATATGCATGTTGGGATGCTTCTCTAACATTTTCAAAATATTTGTTACAACCCATTTATCAATTTGCGACATTAATCCAAATTTCTCTGAAATAGGAATAAATTCATTAGGAAAAATAAGCTTTCCTTCCTCATCAAGCATTCTAATTAATGCTTCATAATGAATAATGCCCTTTCCAGTTTTAGCAATAGGTTGATAATACAATATAAATCTATTTTTCTTAATTGCCTTTTTTATGTTCGTTACGGTTACATTTAATTCGGATAATCTTTTTTTATCTTCACTAGATGCAATAATTTCCACTCTATTTTTTCCGTTATTTTTAGCAGAATATAATGCCGTATCTGCATAAGATAATACTTTTTGAGGATCTAATGAACCATCTATCTTCACAACGCCAATACTAGTAGTAATATTAATAATAATTCCTGATGGAAGCTCTATATCATTAGCTTCTAACCATCCTCTAATTTCTTCAGCAATGGCTATTCCCTCTTCTATAGTAGATTCTTTTAATAATACAGCAAATTCATCTCCACCAAGTCTTGCTACAACATGGTTCTCTTCTAAGTAGGTAGTAACCACTCTACTTAACTTCACCAATACTTCATCTCCAACAGAGTGTCCATATGTATCATTAATCACCTTAAAGTTATCTAAATCAATAAATAAAAGTACACTAGGCATACACTCATCATTTGCTTTTCTAATAGCTTCTTTGAGAGATTTTTCTAAAGAATATCTATTCAATATATTTGTTAGTGAATCATGGGTTGCTAGATAAGACAATTTTTCATTGATTTCATTTAATGCTTTTGTTCTTTCTTCAACTAATTCTTCCAGATGATTTTTATGTTTAATAAGCTCCTGCTCCATTAGAATTCTTTCTGTGACATCATTCAATGTTCCAGATGTTCCAATAATATGATCATCTTCATCAAGGGTTAATCGTGCAAATACCTCAATCCATTTAAAGCCTCCAGCCTTTGTTATATATCGAATAGTATGTCTACAATAATTCTTTTTCCTTTCAATTAAAGGTGTAAATCTTTCTTGATTTAACGCTCTATCTTCTGGATGAACAAAATTTAAAAACAATACACCCATGCTTTCTTCTAAAGAAAAACCCGTAATCTCTTCCCATGGTCTATTTAAATAAGTCCACAAGCCATTTGCATCTGTTTGAAAGATTACTTCTTTTATATTATTTAAAACCGAATCATATTGTTTTTCTTTTTTTTTGAATGCATCAAATTCTTCTTCTAGCTCTGTTATTCTTTTTTTCGCTACAATCAATTCTTCTTGTATACGCATATTCTCAGCTTTATAAAATCTATAAACTTTAATATAACCCTCATAGATTTTATTCATACACTAAATTTTAAAAATTTGTGTACATAATAGCATATCTCTACAATGCTATACTGCAAGCTGACAGTACGTTTATTCACTTCCTTTCTTAAGTTCAAGTAAATAGATTTTCATAATGAAAATGTAGAGTATATACTTGACTTATTTTACATTTCTATAGATTATGTATTTTAGTAAATTCTTGTTTATATAACTTTGAGAATTTCCTGTCTTTAAAGATATTTTAGTAGATTTGTTCTGGTATCCTCACAAAAGCATACTAGAAATGCTTAGATGAATATTTCTTTTAGAAATTCATAGTAGAATAAAATCAGATTTTATAAGAAAATAAAGAATAGCTAAAAATATTGTTTATATTATTATATCAAACGCACGCATATTTCTACAATATATGATATTTTTCTCTACTTAAATCTATAAAAAATATAGCTTTTAGAACTCCATTCTATAAGCTATATTTTTGAGTAGTTACGATTTCATTAAAAGCTATATCATTTTTAAATAATTTATAAGGTTTTCAAGTTTTTGCTCCATAAATTCATTAAAGCCTCTATAATTGCTACCATAATAAAAAGCACAGTTAATTTTTATAACTGCACCTTTTATTTTTATTGAATTCACTATTATTTTACAATTCGAACTTTTTTATCTGTTGGGAACCATATTACATAAGCTCCTAATTTTTCTGATACATATCTTATAGGTACTAATGTTCTTCCATCAATAATCATCGGCGCTACATTAAATTCTTCAATTTCTTCATCGATGATCATACTCATAGTTTGCCCATCTAACTCTATAGTTACTTTTCTAATTTCTTTATCCCAAGCAACATGGGCTCCCATATTTTCTGCAATAAATCTTACTGGTACCATTGTTCTATTGTTAATGATCTTTGGTGCTACATCATTTTCTTTTATTTCTTTATTTACCGTAGCTCCTGTCTTTCCAATCTTTAAGTCTATTTCTAGCATATCGTCTGCCTTTACGATACTATATAAACTAAAAGTATCTGTATAAAATGTAAATGTTTTTGCTTTTGAATCATATTTTCCACCTAATTTGATTGGTTTAACATTTCCTTTTTCATCTCTTTCGTATCTTACTGCTGTTAATTTTTCTATATCTTTTTGAGTTAAATTTGATCCTTTTAAATCTACTGTTACTTCTACTGGTTCATTAAAATGGTTGATTTTTTCTTCTGTCTTTGTTCCATTTTTTTCTTTTACTACTTTTGCTGTTAGATCAAATACTTTTCCTCCAACTTGGAATAAACCTGTGGATTTTCCTAAGTTTGCTTTTCTTATGATCTGTTCTTTTTCTGAACTTGATACTTCCTCGGCACCTAATATAACTTCTACATTTTCATAATCTAATTTTTTGTCTAGTTCTTTTTCTAGTTCTTCTTTGATCACAGTTGCTTCGATAGAATTTGGCTTAAAGCCTATTTTTACACCATTGTTTTTTACTAATATGGTTTTATTTGCTTCTTTCATTTCTTTTACTGTTTTTAATGATACAGGTGCTTTTCCATCTCTATCTTCACTTAAATTGATTGTTGGTGCAGGATTTTTGCTTGTTTTATCTACTTCTATATCCCCATCTACATCTTTTAATGAAGAAGAACTTCCACCATCTGAACTACTACTCTTTTTGATGACATTTACATCTATTGTAACTATTTGACTCTCATTTCCTACTTGGTCGATTGTTTTTGCTTCAATAGTTGTTTTTCCTATAACAGTGATTTCTATTGGATTTTCATATTTTGTCCAAGTCTTTTCAGTTGCTCCACTTAATCGGTATTGTGTTTCTTTTACCCCGGAAGATTTGTCTTCGCCATCTGTTATTTTAATCACATAGACGCCTCTATAATCATTTACATCTGGTGCTCTTTCAATAACAGGCTTACTAGGAGCTACTTTATCGATATTTTTTATAGAAGTACTCACCGTATTTTGGTTTCCTGCATTGTTTTCTACTACAAACTTATAGGTTCCATTTTCTGAAACATTATAAGATGCCTTATCTCCACTAACCCATGTATTGTTTGGAAGTTTGATTCTTTTTATACCACTTTGTCCGTTGTCTACTCCATTTACATGAATTGTAACTTCTTCATTCGTCCAGTTCTCTGTGCTTAACGTAAATTTAGCTGCTGGTGTAGATTTACCTATATTGGTTACAGAAGTACTCACCATATTTTGGTTTCCTGCATTGTTTTCTACTACAAATTTATAGGTTCCATTTTCTGAAACATTATAAGATGCCTTATCTCCACTAACCCATGTATTGTTTGGAAGTTTGATTCTCTTTATACCACTTTGTCCGTTGTCTACTCCATTTACATGAATTGTAACTTCTTCATTCGTCCAATTCTCTGTGCTTAGTGTAAATTTAGCTGTTGGTATAGATTTATCTATATTTGTTACAGAAGTGCTTATCGTATTTTGGTTTCCTACATTGTTTTCTACTACAAAGTTATAGGTTCCATTTTCTGAAACATTATAAGATGCCTCATGACCACTAACCCATGTGTTATTTGGAAGTTTGATTCTCTTTATACCACTTTGCCCGTTGTCTACTCCATCTACATGAATCGTAATTTCTTCATTCGTCCAGTTCTCTGTGCTTAGTGTAAATTTAGCTGTTGGTGTAGATTTATCTATATTTGTTACAGAAGTGCTTATCGTATTTTGGTTTCCTACATTGTTTTCTATTACAAAGTTATAGGTTCCATTTTCTGAAACATTATAAGATGCCTCATGGCCACTAACCCATGTGTTATTTGGACGTTTGATTCTCTTTATACCACTTTGTCCGTTATCTACTCCATATACATGAATTGTAACGGTTTCATTCGTCCAGTCATCTGTACTTAATGTAAAGTCAGCTGTTGGTATTGATTTGTCTATATTGCTTATATTTAATGCTATTTTATTTTGATTTCCAACAAAATCTTCTACAAAGAAAGCATATTCACCATTTTGTGATACAGTATATTCTACTTGGTCTATAGGTGAATAAACCGCTTCATATACAGCACCAGATACTACATCAGATTGACTTTCTCCTGATAAGAGTCTTACAACCCACTGATTATCTGGGCGCTTTACTTTTCTTATACCACTTCCATCATCAGATACTGTAAGGGTTAATTTTACTTTTCCCTTCGTATAAGAAGATATGTCTGTACTAATATTTCCTGATGGTTTTATGGTATCCAATATCAAATCACCTATATAAGTATCTGTACCTGTTCCGGAATTCCCATCATCTGCACTAACTAAAATATCTGTATATGTAGCATCTGAAATATCTAAAGCATCTATATCCCACTCTAACGTCCAGTTTCCATCTCCACCATATACAATATCTGTTACCGTATTTCCATCAATACTAGCAGATATAATCATATCATCATCATCTGCATCACTAGCATTTCCAGAGATGGTTATTTTTCCTGAGTTGTAATAATGATCTTCTGATGGATTATTGATAGATATAGATGGGTTTTGATTAGCAGGGATATTAATATTTGCACTAACCACATTAGATTCAGCAAAAAGATGATCCCTTACCCAAAGCTTAAGAGGATATAAACCAGGTGCTAAATCACTTGGTAATGTATAGTTGTAATCATAAGTCTTAGCCCCTGATGCAGTATCTAAAGTTCCTAATTTTACAGGATTATTATTCCCTAGAGAACACATTACATCCACAATATTTCCAATAGCATCTGGATCTTCTACCTTCCCTGTCAGAGAGATGCTTTCTCCTGGAGAATAATTTTTTGAAGCAATACTACTCATATTGTCTTCACTAATTATAGCCCCTTGATCATTAGCACCTCCTATGATAAAAGAAACAGTTCTTGACTCACCTGCTCCTACTGCAATAGGATCATACCATGCATTTGCATAACCATCTCCATTAGATGTCTTTTGCCCTATAACATTTGCATGCTCTTCCCAAGTCATTCTAGGTCTTATCCTACCAGGACCAAAGCTTATGGCATCTGCATTGGTTACATGAGGCGTATCTTTAAAAAATGCAGTTACCAAAATGCCATCATAAAAATTTACCCAACCATTCTCAATACCTATAAATGGAGAACTATCCTGTCCGTTCACCTTAGTATCCCAATGAAGATATAGTCCCATATTTTGAGGAGTAGCTTTTAGGTTTTCCATTGTCATTTCAAGCTTCATATCTGAACCCTCTGGAGTGGCATTTACAATAGATGTTCGTAAGGTATATCGAGCTATTCCTGACTTTTCTTTTGTTACTTTTATGATTTTACCTTCCATACTAAAATCTTTTAGGGGTAAACTTTCAAAAGAAGCTTCATAATCACCCTTTAATTGTATGGTACCAGACCTCGTCTTCCCTATATTATAGATACTATAAAATATACTTCTAGGTTGACTAGGATTTTCAGGATTTCTTAGTACAGCACCATAACTTCCGTCATTTTTCACTGTTACATTTAAGATTGATGATTGTATTTGCTTTAAAGTAGCTGTATCTTGAGTTATTTCAATAGTTTCCGATTCAACAGCATATCCCATTATAGTTGGCAGTATTAAACTTATAATCAATATAAATACTAACGTCACTACTTTCATTTTCCTCTTTTTTAACATTGCTTCTCCTCCTATCATTTAAATCTATATTATTACAAAGCATGATCTATATTAATGCGTCCAAAATCCACCTACCTTTCAAGTAAATATTATTATTAGATTTAATGCATTATTAAAAGCTCCAAGATGATATAATATTATATTCCCTCTTCATCGCCTATAGGATAAGCATCCATATTCATAAAAAAATTTATTTATGATTGATTATAGATTTATTTAATTTTTTAATAATATTCTATTCGTCACCTCATTTTTTGAGAATGTCACCTTATTATACAATACACCACTCAACAAAAACTCAACAATTCTCTTCAAGTTTTTATAATAGAAAACATTACAAAAAAAACAGGCGAATGATTAAATCATTTGCCTATTTTTATATAAAAGCTCATCTCTAAGCCACTAGCATTCCTTACTATATTAAGTCCTTGCCCATAAATATTTTTAAGTCTTTTTTCAATATCTCATTAATAATTTCTACATTTTCCTTAACCTTTACTACATGACTCACTTTAATAATTATATTCACAACAACTTTCACATCTAAGCTATATTTTTGAATAGTTACTATTTGATTAAGATCTATATCATTTTCAAATACTTTATGAAGTTTTTAATTTCTTACTCAACAAAATCATAAAGAAAGACCCTATAAATATAATAGCTGCCATGATAAAGGGAGCTTTAGGATATATATCTAATAACGTTCCCGCAAATAAAGATCCTCCAACCATACCAACAGAATTAGCCGAGTTTTGAAGTCCCATGATCTTCCCATGTTCATCTTTGCTTAAATTAGATACCATCGTTTGAAGCAATGGCTTAAACATAGAAATAAAGAATATAAATATTAAAAATACAATCATTGAAATAGGTGATAATAAATCCTTCATCATTGAAAGAATCATAAGAGTAATCCCCGTAATCAACAATACGTATTTTAAAGAGTTTTTATCCCCATATTTTCTAGATACCTTTGGCGTTAAATAAATATTTGCAATCATCCCTACGATTCCTGTAAAGGCCATATAGTATCCTATCTGTAATGGATTTAAGCTTAAATATTTCTTTAAATAATAATTAATCCCTGTCGTATAAGCAATAAATGAAAATGATGTCAATAATACTGCTAAAAGTAAAGTTCCTAAGGCTGTTGGCATATATTTTTTAAGATCATCCTTTATCTGAAAAATAAAATGCTTTGATGTTTCTATATCTTTAACCTTCACATTGCTTTCTGGTAAAAGAAAATAAACTAAGATAGCATGGATAATTAATCCTAATGATTGAAAAATAAAAGCATAGTGATAATCATTTGCACCAATATAGCCTCCCACTAAATACCCTAAGGATACGCCAAATCCTGTTACAGCTGTATAATAGGCAATAGCTTTACTTCTATTTGTATGATCTGTTTCATCTACAATATAAGCCATACCATTTGTGAATATGGATGCAGCAAATCCACCTCCAAAAACTCTGAAAAATAAGATCATCATAGGAGATGTGGAAAAACCAAATCCTATTTGTGCTAAACCATATCCTATAGACGGTAAATATATAAATAGCTTTCTACTTTTATATTTATCCGATAAGCTTCCCCATATAGGAGACATGGTAAAATTAGCTATAGACATGGTAGCAAACATAACTCCATACATAAGGGAGGACATATTCAAGCTAACCACTAATTCTGGTGTAACTGGATGGGCCGTATTGGCTAGTATACTCATAAAAAACATGAACATTATTAAATAGGTTACTTTTTTATTCAAAATCAGCACTTCCTCTATTCAAATTTTATTATCACATTGTACCATGTCCCTTTAGCTTAATCAATTGTTTTAAATTTTATATAAATCCAATAAAAATAAAGGGGATACACCGTGTATCCCCTTTATTTTTTCTATTTCTATCTATTCCCCTTTAGGAAAGGTTACAATTACCTTAAATAAATCTCCATCTATGGTAATAGTCAAGCTTCCATCTTGAAGTTCTATCAAACTTTTAGCAATTGCTAACCCCAATCCTGACCCTTCCGTATTTCTAGATTGATCTCCCCTTGTAAAACGTTCTGTAATCTGACTTACATCAAAATTCATTTCATAAGCTGAAATATTTTTGAATGTGAAGCTGATCTCTTTTTCATCTTCTGAAACATCTATATAAACTCTTGAATGAGGCATGGCATATTTTAAAATATTGCTCATAATATTTTCAAAAACCCGATAGGTTCTTCTCCCATCTAGCTGACAAATCACCTTATTTTCTGGTAAATTCATTTTCATTTGAAGGGTACTTTGATTGATTTTTTCTTCTAATTCCCCTAATGTTTGGCGAAATAAAGCAATCACATCTACCTTTTCTAAATGAAGGTCAATATTTCCACTACTTGCTTTACTTGCCTCAAACAAATCTTCTATCAGCACCTTTAACCTTTTAGATTTTCTATCTAAAACATCAATATATTCCTCTTGTGTTTTATTTTGAATATCTTCTTTTTTTAGCAGGTCAATATAAGTAATAATAGAAGTAAGAGGTGTTTTTAAATCATGTGAGACATTTGATATCAGCTCTGTTTTCATCTGTTGACTTTTTATTTCTTGATCAATGGCTACTTTAAATCCATCTTTAATATTATTTAAATTATCGCAAATTGGGTTAAAGATGCCCATATCTTCTTCAAAAGCTATATCAAAAGACCCTTCACTAAGCTTACTACTTGCATCACTTAAAGCTTTTACTTTAAGAACAAGCTTTAACAAATATTTGAATAGAAATAAAGTATAGACAACTCCCAAAATTAATCCAAAGGGCCCAAATAATGCAATAATCCATAAAGCAATTAAATTAATTCCCACTACCATAACAAGTTTTCTATGAATATCTTTTGTTACATCTATTTTCATCATTGCTTCAAATGCTTCTCTTATTTTTCTAAGAAAATAAAAACCTATTTTCCCTGCCATACTATTTTCAATAAACCCTTTTTTAAATCCCTTATGATAAATATATTTTATATAAACAATATTTAAATAAATAAGTAAATACAGTACAAAGGTTATAGGAATTCCTATTATATAAAAATATTCATCAGCATAATAAATCATATGCAAAAAATCAAATGCTTGATTAATTCCATAACTAAATTCTTCAATAAGTGCAGTTCCTCCAATTCCAACAACTCCAATAAATCCAATCCAAATAATCCCCTTCAGCTCTAAAAACATCTTATTATAGATATTACAAATAGATATTTCCTTTTGTTTTTCATAAGGTATACAAAAAGCAATAATACTTAAAAGCAATATACTGACTGCCCCTATTCCTAATATAAGCATTATATAAAATTGTATATAAAATTCCTGTATATCTCTTGTAAATGCATCCTGATAATTATGAAAATTTACAGGAAACTGTAAGTCCTTCGGAATCATATAGATAATATCTAAATTAGCATATTCTTTTTTGTTTTGAGTTCTTCTATTTAATGAATCCTTGAATTCATATTGATCAAACTTTTCATTTGTTATCTTTTCTATTTGAATATTACCCTGATCATCTGTTTTTATATGCATATAAAACATACTATCATTCATAAGTTCTTCTAATTTGCTCTCTATAGTACCTTTTATATTATTATTTGCAATTTCACTTTCTCCATTAGCACCTTCTTCATCTGTACTCTGTACTTGATCTATATATTTTATATTGCTTTTGCTAATGATTTTATCCTTATTACTTATATAGTACTGAATACTATCTATATTGGCATAGCTATATGGATCTTCATCATCTCCTTCAATCGTTGCTCTTTCTAAATACCTCGTTAATCGTGCTAATCTATAACTAAAATCATTGCTCTCTATATACGCTTTTGTAAGGTCTTTTTCAAAAAGCAACAGATTTTTTGCAGGCAAATAACTTCCTACAGAAACGACTGCAAATATAAAAATCATTAAGGTGGTCACAAAAGCTGAAGCCATAAGTTTATTTGATTTTTTCCTTTTTTTCTTTGTATTGTCTTCCTTTATATATTGATTTTCATTTTCTTGTTCTTCATATTTTTTCTCATCCATGATATCCCCATTTATTTGATGAGACTCTTTTTCCATGTCCTTCTTTTCATCTTTATCATTCTTTTGATCATTGTTCAAATTTGTATCCAATTCCCCACACCACCTTTAAATATTTTGGTTCCTTCGGATTGATTTCAATTTTTTCTCGAATCCTTCTTATATGAACCGTCACTGTATCTGGATTATAGGCTGGTTCTTTCCATACCTTTTCATATATTTCTTCTATAGAAAATACTCGATTAGGGTGGCTCATCAGTAAATAAAGAATCTTATACTCAAGGGGAGTTACCTTCACCCCTTCTCCATCTACTAATACCTCTTTGCTTTCATCGTTTAACTCAATGCCACCTATTTTAATCACACTCTCTTTATCTTCTTTCGTGCTTGAATAACTAGTATATCTCCTAAGATTAGAATTAATCCTTGCGAGTAATTCCATTGGATTAAAGGGCTTTGTAATATAATCATCCGCCCCTATATTAAGTCCCCATATTTTATCCATATCCTCAGATTTTGCAGAAAGCATAATAATGGGTACTGTACTTTTTTCTCTTATTTTAATGGTAGCACTTGTACCATCTAACTTTGGCATCATAATGTCTATCAGTACCAAATGAATTTCTTCTCTATCAAAAATTTTTAAAGCTTCTTCCCCATCATAAGCCTTAAAAACATGATAATTTTGGTTTTTTAAATAAACCTCTATAGCATCTGTTATTTCTTTTTCATCATCAACAACCAGTATATTATACATATGCATATTTCACTCCCATACCTTTTGAGATATCTCATATAGCTATATTAGCATATATTTTCTAAAATTATCCTACTATAATTCTTACAGATTTCTTAAGAAAAAACAAAACAATCATAAGCCTTTATATTTTAAAATAAAAATCCCCTGAATAGACTTTTTAATAGTCTAATCCATAGGGGACATTTTAATGCTTGAATCTTTTATATTCTCTATTCTATCTTTTTTACATTTTCTAAATTGTAAGCAATTTCGGACTTGATCTCAGAAATTAAGTGTCTCTCCTTAATGCAATCTGCTACTTTTGACAATGCAGATTTACACTCCATCAAATCTGGTTTTAAGCTATCTGTTATCTTTGAGAGAGATTCTTGTAATCCTGAATGATTCTTTACAAAACTACTGATAGATGATATTTTAGCCATAGATTCTGCTAACGAAGAATTCATATTCCATTCATCTAAAAGTGCAGGCGTTCTTTCTGGCTCTTTTTCTGTTAATTTTACTAAGCTTAAATGAATTTGTTCCTTTTCATGTTCATCTAATTGTGAAAGATTAATTTTCTCTTGCAACTCTTTTATAACAACATCTCTTTCTTCTATCGCTCGATCCTTATAGTCTAATTCTTGCTTTAGAACTTTTATAAACCCACCCATTTCATCAGCACTTCCAGCTAATCCATTAAACATAACCAAATACCCTGCAAGGATTGGATTATCAATGTCATATGGGTATCTGATTTGGTGATCAATCTCACTCCAAGCTTCTTCAAAAAGGGTTCTTACTTGAATTTCAACAATTTTTTCTTCATCCTTTGTAAATGGGTGCTTAATCAAATAATGAACAGAACGATAGCCATACTTATGCTCTTTGATCTCACAATGGTTCTCTTTAAAAACGATTTCCCTATCTCCTTTGCGGATATTGGCTTGAGGTTTTTCATTGAGATTCCATGTCTTCATTATTTTTTTATGGATAGGCACCCAATCTTCTTTAAATAAATGAAGAATTCGTATCCCAATTAAATCTGTTATAATTTTAGAATAGTTATTCACATTAATCTTCAACTTTGGCTTTTTAATACTTTTTCTTATAATCTTTTCAATCAAATGCTCTGGGTCTTTCACTCTTTTTCTTATAGAGTGTACTTTATCTACTTCCATTAGTAAGTTAGTAATATTTGTAGCAATCACTTCTAAATCTTTGATCTTCCCTACATAATCCTCATAAATTTCTTCTATCATTTCCCAACTTAATGAAATTTCATCAAATTTTTGTTCTTCTATGCTATCGTATTTCCTAAAAAACTCTTCTTTTGCCATTAAGCTCATTGTTGCTCCCCCTTACAGATTGAACTTATTAAAATTATTTCTTTTTATCTGGTAATCCTATGTAAAAATATACATATGTTTTTATTTCAAAATATTTCATTCTATTTATTTCTCGTTTATTCCCCTGAAAATGATTATTTTCTAACTACTCTTAATTTTATCACATCTATTCCTTAAAATAAAAAGAAAAATCTCCTTTCTGGTTCATTTCCAAAAAGAAGATTTCCTTTTGATACAACAATTTTTTATTCTGCTTGAACAGGATTACCTTTTCTCTTAATAAAGAACTCCATATTTGGCATTGCTACACTAATGACGATAAGAATAGCACCTATTACTGCCTGTAATCCTATCTTTTCAGATAGAAATAACCATCCAAATAGGGCTGCGAAAATAGGCTCTAGTGTATAGATAAGTGCCATATTTGTAGCGGGAACATGTTTTTGTGCTATATTAGCCATTAAATATGCCACAGCTGTACAAATAATACCTAAGAATAACATGCCTTTCCAAGCATCCATTGACAAATGCATGGTTGGTTTTTCTACCATTAAAGAAGCTATTAAACTCAATATTCCAACAACACTGATTTGAATAGCTGCAATAACCGTTGCATCATATTTTTTAACATATTCTTCAACTAAAATAACATAATAAGCTAAAATAATTGATCCAACTAATGTCATCAAATCACCAAAGTTAATCCCCCCTTGATGACCTTCTAAGGTAACTAATCCAAGACCCAATATAGCTAAATAAGTTCCCATCCAAATAAGTGTAGGTTGCTTTTGCTTTCTGATATACGTTGCAATAAAAGGCACAAAAATAACACTACTCCCAACGATAAATGCATTTTTAGCAACAGTTGTATATTTTAATCCAATAGTATGAAATACAAAAGCTAAAAATAAAACTGCTCCTGTAATCATTCCTCCTATCAATTGTTCACGTTTAACTTTAAGTTTTCCCAACAAAAGAAGTATGCCACATAACACACCTCCACCGATTAAGAATCGAAGGGCCATAAAATTGAATACTTCAATATTATTTAGTATTGGTTTCGTTAAACTAAAAGATAACCCCCACATGGCTACAATTAAGATCATGATTATTTCTGCATTTCCTCTTTTCATCAATCGTCCCTCCTCTTTATATGTATTTTTATTCAAAAACAAATTTTGACTCTTCCATCATTATACAGCATTCCTCTAGGTATTGGTATTTCATTTCATACAAAAAAAGACTCTTCAATTTGTATAATATACAAATCAAAAAGCTTTTTTATACTTATAGTAGTTTTGAATGAATAAGGTGTAACCGTATAGCTATAGCTAAAGTTTCATAAGTCATCCCTTTCATTCTAGTAAGCTCTAGTATTTCATTAATTTTTTTTATCCGATATCGTATTGTATTCGTATGTTGAAATAACTTTTTAGATGTTTCTTGAATATTTCCTTCACTTTCAATATAACAAATAGCTGTATTTAAAAAATCTGTTCCTTTTTCTCCATCATAATCAATGAGCTTATCAATCATTCTTCTGTAAAATGCATAGGTCCACGGATCATTGATGATTGGAATCAATAATTGATAAATTCCCATATTTAAAAAGCTAGCTTGTTTCATATCATAGAGGGATGCAAAATCATATGCATATTTACTTTCATCAATGCCTCTTCCTAAAGCACCCAAATCCTTTTTAACCTCACTAATTCCCAACCGATAAGTCCCATCTAATAATCCATATGCTTTTAATGCTAATTCAGAAGCTTTTTGTATATACTCGTATTCATCCTGCTCATAGGTTATAATGATTAAATACCCATTTCTATAGGATATCACCAAACAGCTCTCTCCTAAAAATTTTCTAAGGTCATTTGGATTAAATAATCTTGTAAGATTTCCTCCACACACTTCTACTTCCTTTGTAAAATAAACAATGCAGTTTTTCTTGAAATTTCCATTGATCCCATAGGCTAATTCTCTTATCCGAAATTCACTCAAATTGTTACCTGAAATTTGATCAATCATTACTCTAATATGTTGCTCATGATTTTGAATATTAATCGCTTTATCAACCTCTAAAATAATAGTTTCTACATAAGTTTCATCAAATAAAAATAAGGGCAATCTATGTTGATGAGCTAATTCTATAGCTTCTTTTGGGATTTCCTTGAAATAAATGGTTTTAATTGCAAAGCACGCTGCTTGTGCATCCACTAAGTCTTTTACAAAATCAACAATTCTTTCAGGTTGATTTTTAATAGCTAATAAATTACTGAAAATAAATTCTCCTACTTGGACCGTATCCCGAACCTGTTGCCCTACCTCGTGGTCTAGGATTCCCGCTCTAGTTATTTTACGATCTAATCCATTCATTCCTGCAATGAGTCTAAATCTTTTTAATGCATCTAATTTTAATGCTTCATGAACTGTTAGTGACATCTGTTTGCTCCTTAAATGCTAAATTATACTAATCTTATTTCAAAATCTCTCATAGTTTGAAGCTTTCCTCTATATTCAATTTTTCTACTTTCAATTAATTTTCTAACTCGGTAATCAATAAATGTATCTCCAACAGACTGATCTGATTTTCCCATAGTAGCTCCAATAATCCTTGCAGCTCTTTTAAAGTTAAAAGTACAATTAGACAAGATTTCTTGATCATAGTAGCTTTCATCTACACCAATTATTTCACCATCTTCTAATATTCTCAAATATTCTTTAGATTTTCTAAGATTTTCCCAATCATTCATAAAACGATTCCATTTCTCTACTTTAATTTTTTTCATCGTTAAAACAAACTTATTAATTTCTTCAGGCGGACATTCAGCAAAGTCTCTTGGAACATAATAGTTACCATTATAATCTCCTATATAAGAATCTGATACATTTATCTCATAAACTTCCTTATTTTTTAATATTGTACTTAAATATCTAAGCCCTACTTGATTTCTAGTATTTTCTCCATGCCATATAATAATTTTTGCATTTTCATCAATATTTTTTATACTTTCATAAGTATCGGCAAATTCTTTCTCTATATCTTCAAAATACTCCTCTATACAAACTTCTTTGAACATTTCTTTAAACCATCTAATTCTTTTTTGAAGTCCTATTTCCCTATCTATTTCATAGATAGGTCCTATAGAATGATCTTCTCTGAAATTTATAATTTCACCCTTGTATTCACTTTCATTGTGTTTAAAAAAGTATTTTAATGTTCCAGCAGCTGAATCTCCAAAGACAATATGTATAAATTTACTCAATGCTTATTTCCTCCTTTCAACCGTATCACACATTTCTATATATTCTATTTTATAGTATTGTCTAAAAAGTTTCAAAATAAAAAAGGATATTATTTCTCTCTATAAAAATACCCTACAGAGTACACTTCTTTTAAACGTCTACTCTATAGGGTATAATTTTAAAAAATAAACATACTACCTAACCACTATTTCATATTGATTACCCAATTCCCATTCATTATAAATTCAGGATAAGCTATTTCAACATTTGTCGTATCCATATCCTTATCAAATTCTAAATTAATCATCCCTTGATCACCATTAAACTCACCAGATATTTTTTTCACGTCATGACTATAAAAATCAAAGGATCTTATATGAATATTTTCATTTCCATCTGTATTCAATTCAAATTCTACTTGGGCAGATGTAGGTGATGTTCTTTTAATCTTTTTAAAAACAGCCTTTTGAATATTTAAATCAATTTCTTTGTTTAAAATACGTTCCCCTTCCTTAGGAATACTTAATTCAAAGGAATCCATGTTTTTTTCATAGACTGTAATGATTGAAGGTAATTTTAATGTCAAGTTTTTATCTTTAGGTGCATTTGTTTCAAATATTGTTACAGGACGTCCTGTTGAATCTTTTGGAATTTCAAGCTTATATTGATTATTCTTTTCATCAAATACATACAAATCTTCTCTCTTAGTACATGTAGAAGATGAAACGATCCCCTCTGTCCCTTTATTTTCTGTTGTAAATTCTGCTTTTGTTTCAATTGGTTTACCAAATCTACTTAATTTCAAATCTTGATCTTCAAATGAAGTAATCAATTGAATGTTTACTTTTCCATTTTCATAGAATTTCTTTGCACCGATATTTACACCCTTTATATTGCTTTTAGAAGTATAAATTTCTTCATTTGTATTTAAGCTTTTCGCCTTTTCTAATGATAAATCATAAATATTTCCTGCAATAATCAATTGAAAATCCTTAACAGGTTTAATATTGTAATTCTTTTCTTTTTTATTGGCAAAGCTAAAGAAATATTCATTTCCTTCTTCAGAATAACCTCCTGGAAAATAAATTGTATCCGGATCACCTTTAGGAATAATGTTAATCTCTCCTAATTCACTTTTGCTTAAATTCGAGTTTATTTTCATTTCTAAATTTCCTTCTGAGAACATCAAACTTTTTATTTGAATATCTTTATTTAAATCATAACTTTCTTTTAAGTAATAAGCTTCTCCATCTACAATAGTTGAATATACAGGTGTTTTGTTCATAAATGATTTAATAGCCTGTGAAATATCATCTGCATATACAATGGTCATGCTTAATAAACATATGCAAGCAGCAACTACATAGGGAAATCTTTTTTTGCGTTTACCTTTTCTATTGCTTTTATTTAACTTATCACAAGCTTTTTTCTTTATATGATCCATATCTATTTCAACCCCTTCTAATAATTTATCCACTTCTTTTTCAATCAAATCATCATCTAGATTACTCAAGAATTCAATCATTTTATCTTCATTCATAATTTAATGCCTCCTTTATAACCTTTCTCCCCCTTAAGAGCCTATTATCTATGGCAGATCTGGATAAATGAAAAGTATTTGCTAAATCACTTATTTTTTCTCCAAAGAAATATCTTCTGAAAAATATTTCTTTATCTATTTTGTTAAAGGAGTTGATGATTTTTATAATTTTTTCTTGATCTTCTCTTAAAAAAAATTGTTTTTCTAGATTATAGCTATCTTTTATTTCAAATTCCTCAATACCAATTACGTTGCTTCCCTTTCTTTTTCGTTTATATGTAAGGGCTTTATATTTTGTTAAAATCAAAAGCCATGTTCTAAAATTTCCTTTTTCTTGATCAAACTCATGAATTTTTATCCACGCATCTAAAAAAACATCTGATACACACTCCTCAATATCTTCCTTTTTAAGGGATGGGCATAAAATATTATAAGCTAGACAGTAAATTATTTTTGTGTATTGGTTGATCATGTGTTCATAAGCTACTACATCTCTATTTTTGATTCCTTCCACAAGTGCACTTTGTGAATATTCCAAACGACTCATCCTCCTTCCATATATTACTACGCATTAAATACTATTTTTCTCTCTAAAATTTTTATATAAATTCTTTTTTAAACCCCTTCACAACTAACTACAAAATCTCTATAACATAAAAAAACTATTTTCCTTCGACTCCAAAGAAATATTTTATAAGTATCTTCTTTATTATTAAAGTAAACTAAACATAATACTCCTATAGTATTTTTACCAAGGCTGTTTGGATCAATGAGCAATGTAATTATACCAGAAACCAGTGGCCAACTCCCAAGAGACTCAAGTGAAAAATATTTCGCCCCTTTAAATTACATAACCTTGCTCAGCTGCGCCAAATCACCGTATCTAATGTATCAGCAATTATTCAACTCAAAAAGGAGAGTATGCTTACTCTCCTCATAAACTATACTACTATTAGTCTGACATGTTGTGCTATCTAAACTAGCCAGTCACACAACCTTTTCTAATACAAACTTTAACAATGTCCTTTTCCACAAATTTGTAAGCTAATGGTTTATCCACAAGAGGTGATGTTCCAAAATTTTGGGTCTTGGCAAAAACTTCACATAACAGTGTTGTACCTGTAATTCTAAATTCATCACCTTCGTTAGCATCTTCTCTATCAATTGCGCACTGGAAAGGAATATCATCTACAATTTCTTTTTCTTTTTCAATTCCATTGTCCAAAAGGGCTGTATAGGTGATAGTCCGACGAATAAATCCGCTGATAATAACTTTTTCAGGACATACCTTTTCAATTTCTGCATAGACTCTATTTTCATGAACAATAGGTTCATCTTTTAATGCAGGAGGAACTAATTGGGTCCTTCCTTCCACTATAGCTTGACAACACGACTGGGGATTTGCTACAGGAATAGGACAATCAATGACCTTGAGTGGTCTCATCATTTCATTATCTTCATGGTCTATAATATGACAATGCCATACATATCCAGGACCAAAGGTAGGATCAAATGGAAATAAATTTTCCCCTGGCTTAACTTTTTTAGGATTAGCATCCTGTGGTGCCCAGCGAAGTTTAAGTCTAGTGACTTGCCCTGGCATCATTAAAACAGTATCTTTCCATCCACGTTCATTGGGTGGTGGATCAATGGGGTTACCTTCCAGGAAAGGTTCAACAGGCAATGATATGGTTGGATGTTGAAGAGGAGGTTCCCCATTAAGTTTGATCCATTCTTCACTGTATTTTGTATTATCAAATTTCTGACGATTTAAAACTTGGAACTGTATCAAGTGTATGTGGATAGGATGGGCGCCACCCGTGAGATTCACAATTTCCCACTCCACCGTTGATCCTACTATAGGCAGCTCTGAAATCTGAGCCCCCCATACCTGCCCATCCAACAATAATTCAAGAGGATTTCTAGGTGCTCTAGCTACTACATTCAGGGTTAAGACCTTTTTGGGCACATCTGGAGTCAATACAGGTATTTTATTCAACTCTGCTGGAAGTTTACTTGGTGGTACTTCAGATGTATCAAGTACAGTGAACTGCATAATTTGTCCAACAGTATCCGGATCTGGTACTCTACCATTTGGAAAAGGAGCAGGAGCATCATTCGTCATAATAATAGTTGTTCCTTGCTCTAACACAGAAAAATCAATCAAGATATCAGCACGCTCTGCTGGTGCAATTAACAGTTCAGTCATCGTCACAGGGAAAGGTAGAAAACCTCCGTCAGAACCAATCTGAATAAAGGACTGATTATTTGAAAGCTTCAGGTTATAGGTTCGAGTATTAGATCCATTAATCACCCTAAATCGGTATTGTCTACGCTCCACATTCAAATTAGGCCATACCTTTCCATTAACCATAATAGTATTACCTATAAATGCAGGACGCCAATAGGGATGAACATCAGGAACAACACCATTGCTAGGAAACAATAATGAACCATCTTCATTAAATGAACGGTCCTGAATAACTATAGGAATTTCATAGGGTCCACTTGGAAGAAGTGGAGATATTTTATTGTTTGGATCTCTTAGTAGATAGGCTCCAGCAAGACCTGCATATACACCAAGACGTGTGGTTCCTAATGCATGATCATGATACCAAAGGGTAGTTGGCTCCTGTGTGTTTTGGTAGGTATAGCGAGACTTTAAAAATGCTGGACCTTTTTTTTCTTCTCCAGCTGTAAACCATGAATCTGGATGCCCATCTGAATCAGATCTAACCTCTGCTCCATGCAGATGTACAACAAGAGGAACTGGGCTCTGTGCTAAAGGATATCCTGGAGGGAATGGCAAAAATGGTGGTATTGGTCTTGGTATATTATTAGGGTTTGCCCAATGCAAAGTAGGATCTACCGCAAACAAATTCGGTCCAGTAATGTTATTTACCCACTGCACATTGACAGGTATATCTCGAACAGCTTCAAAGGTGGGACCTGGACTACTACGAAAACAAGAAATTTCACCTATACATGGATCTTTCACATTACCTTCAAATCCCCAGACAGTTGTCATAGGAAACATAGGTGGAAGGATCTGTTGCATAAATTGAGTCATACTAATTGTATAGTTATGACTTATATCTTCACCTGTAATTGGATCTTTTACAATCGTAGGTTTAAATACAGGGAGAATAAATAATTGATTAATATATTTAGGGATGATGTTTGGATTTAACGGTTTTGTCACCCCTATCGCCTCCTTTTATTATAAATATTTATTTTTAAGTGTATGTCCACTTTTCTCATTTATATATTATGAATCTTATCTCAAAAAGTGATAGTACAAACCAAAAAAGATACAAATCGCCACAGAATTGTAAGAAGTATCCTTTATAATACAAATTGTAGTGTACAAGAAAAGGAATTTCACAATATCTTTTAAAAATTTTATAAGAGAGAAGGTACCCAGGATGAAGAAGGAGTAGGTTTAGGATTATATCTTGCAAGGAAGATTAGCTCGAAACAAAATGGTTATATTAAAGTAAAATCACAGAAATCACAAGGTTCTACTTTTCCATTTTTTCTACCTTTAAATTAGAAAAATACCCTAAAGAAAATAAATTTTCCTTTAGGGCATTTTTATTTTTTAAGACTTGTTTCTCAGCCTAAAAAGGCTTTCTACCTTATCTATTTCTTTTTATCTTTTTTCTTCTTTTTTTCATCTGTTATCAAAGGGCATTTTTTACAATATTTGCCCTTTGTTTTCCACTTGCCACAGCATTTTTTCTTGGACATATGATCTTCACTCCACTTCTACAGGATGGATATATTCTTCTTTCTTATAATACCCATTCAATCATCTGCCAATCACTTTTAACCTTCACCGTTGTCAGATGAAAATTTTAATGGTTCTATTTTAAAGTTTGCATTAGACAATATTTCTGGCCAAATCTTAACCATTTGAGATACTTTATGCTTCTTCACATCAGGTAATGCATCCCAAGGAACAAGTGAAGGGTCTGTTTTTTTCTTAATATCCTTTATATCTCCACGAATCCAGCCATTTTCTTTTCTATGAAGGCACCAACGGGTATGTTCATAGCTAGCTAAAATATCTAATTCACTTTCTGTAAATGGACTAAATTCAGGTGTTTCTTTAACAGATACCACATCATAATTAATTTTAAGTAAAGCTCCAGGAATATGCTTTGCATAATCAAGATTAGAGCTTTTAAGATCTTCACTAAGCTCGTCCCAAGGAGCTATAAACTCCCTATCTATGTTTTTGTTCTCTTTATTTAATCGAATATATTTTTCATGAATAGCCTTTGCAAGACTTTCAATCTTCTCACTAAAAAATGCATCGTGCATTAAATGGCGTAAAAACTGATCTTCATCTACATGAAGCTTTAGCTGCTCTCTAGATGGTAAATGGGATTGTTCCCATTTCTTCGCTTGCGTTAACATACTCATTTCAAGGATTGCTTCCATAGATCTTGATTCATGCTTATATCTTGGAATCTTAAGAAGTGCTCTTAATACACCATTATCAATTTGAGCTTCTCCCTTTTCATTGATAAGATGGGGCTCTTTACGCTCTAATAAGGAACGTAGTAGCATAGCTCTTCGGATAATAAACAATTGATCCTGTTTTCCATTCACTTGATTTGGTCCTAAAATATTTACATAACCTCTAAGACGACTAATAAAATCAGGCCCTTTAGAACTTTTAAAGGATTTTTTAAATTGCTTTTGTTCTTCTTCATCCATAATATCTTCTCCACAAAACTCTTTAAAAGTACTACTTGTTCCTCCCGCAAATACGAAAATAGCTTTTCCAATAGGATGAATAGCATCCCCTTCTCTAAAAGCCCCATCTTGCATAGGTGCAAGAAAATATTTTAGCCATCCTAAGTTTCCTTCAAAATTAGAGTCAAATTCATCAAAAAATACTAAAGGTATTTTTCCTTCCAAAGAAAGATCTCTTACTTTATGAAAAGCATTGCCTAGTTCTGATACGGTATGAAACTGAGATAAATTAAAGTTTAAAGGTCTTATAAGATTGGGTGCAATGCTTGCTGCAATCTCCATAATACCAAAGGATTTTCCTGATCCAGGCGTTCCAAATACAGAAATAGACAACGGACGAACTGTATTCCTTGTGGAAATATATTCCCACATGAGGTTTTTAATACTTCTATAACTTTCGATTTCTGTTCGGTCTACGGTTTTTAATTTTCCAAACTGAGCACTAGGAATAAATCTCAACACTTTCCTTTCCCCATTTTTAACAATATCATAAGCTATTTCTGCTAAATTTGCCGTACTTTTCTCTTCAAGGATATACCAACGAGAATAACCATTTATATCAGATAAATTAGGGATTTTCACATCCTGTACATACTCTTTGTATATAAAGTTATTTTCCCCTTCAACAAATATAGAAGCTTTAGGAAAAAGAGATCCTTCTATATCTTTACCAAAACCACCAATAAAATATTTTTGTGTCGCAACAATTCCTTCTCTAATTCCTTTTCCTATCCAATGAGAAAGCTTCTTATTTTTATGATTTTTTGAAGCAACCATGCTACGTGCAAGTCCTGCAACAAAACAAGAAGTTAATCCATACATTTTTCCCTGAGTATCTTTTTTAAATCCTCCTTCAAATTCATAAGGAAGAAAATATAAACGAGATCCAGACTTAACCCCATCATTTCTATAATAAATAGCCCCTTCCAATCCAAAAGGTACTATAACATGATGACATTTTGCAAGAAAAGCAAGATTTGGATTGTTATTGATTTGCCAAACAAAATCCTGAGAAGTTCTTTCCCAAGAAAGACCTTTACTAATGTTCACACCCTTTGAACGTAAATCATCTCCATTGACCACAACAATCGTATTTTCAAGATGAAAATTTTCTATATGTTTCCAAAGCTTACTAGATGAAATAGGATTATTCAGTTTATACAGGAGAATCGGTGATTTTTTAGATGATTTTATCGCCAATGGCCAAAACGCTTCATTAGAATTAAAACCATTATTATCATCATCTAAAATAACAATATCTGCATTTTCATCATCATCCTGAATAGGTAATAATTTAGGTTTACTAGATGAGGGACCTGTAAATCCCATAAATTCTTTAATTCGATAAACTTTATTTTTATCTTTCTCATTAGGAGAGACAGGAAATAAATCTAATCTAGCATTAGAACGAAGAAATTCCTTCGGTAAATCTGATTCTATATATCTTATTTCAGGGGAGCGTACAGATGCATCCGTTGCCAAAGCTACAATTTTAGCTAATAATAAAGCTTCTCCAGGTTTTAAAACATGATGCATATTCATATAGGTTTCCCAGTTTAATCCATCATTATTTTGAGGGTGGGTTATCCATTGAAGGGAATTAATACATATATCTCCAGATACAACAATTGTTACGTCTTTATGATCCATAGTTTATATCCTCCTATTCGTTCAATTATTTCTCATATACAGGTACAAATCATACTATTAGTAAGATATTCCTACTATCAGTTTATCATCAAATCTTTTGTACGACTACAATTCTTTCCAATCCTATAACCGTTTAGCTTTCATATAGCTCTTTCTCCAAAATAATAAAAGCTTAAAAAGGTAACTTTTTGTTGTTACCCTTTTAAGCTAAACACTTAACTTAATATAAATCTTAATTGTATCCGATTAACACAGCTGTAACGATGAATCCTATAGATCCTATAAACAGCATCAATTGCATTTTAATTTGGAACTTCAACCATTTTACCCATTCAAGTCTTGCAATAGCAAGTACTCCCATAAGAGTTGCAGCTGTAGGTACTACACAGTTTGTAAAACCGTCTCCTAATTGGAATGCAAGTACTGCAACCTGCTTTGTAACCCCTATTAATTGAGCAAGAGGAGCCATTAGTGGCATAGTAAGTGCCGCTTGTCCTGAACCTGATACAACAAAGAAATTAACTACAGATTGGAATATGTACATTACACAAGCAGCGATAGTAGGTGATATACCACTTAAAGCATTTGCCATTCCACTTAAAATAGTATTCAGTACCGTTTCATTTCCTGCACCAGTACCACCTAATACAAGAATAATCCCCTTAGCCATACCAACAACCATAGCCGCACCAACTAAATCTTCTGCACCCTTTCTAAAGGAAGAAGCAATATCATTTACTCTCATATTGTTTAATTTAAAAAGAATTCCTATAATCCCTGAAACCAATCCTATAGTAAAGAACACTGTTGCAATTTCAGGAAGATAATATTCATGTACATTAACACCCCAAATAATCCAAGCCATTCCAAGGGCTAACGTAATAACAACTAATGCATGCCCTATACCAAAATCAGTTTGATGATCCTTATCTTTCTCTAAGTCTTTTCTAAAAAATGCATCTGTTTCATAAGCAAGGGAGCTTTGCGGATTTTTCTTAATTTTTGTTGCATAGATCATTGTATAAGCTGCTCCTAATATGGTAAAGGTTATCCACATAACAATTCTAAACATATTTCCTGAACCAACTTGAATTCCTGCAACCCCTTGAGCAATAGCAACACTAAATGGATTCATCCATGATGTGGCAAATCCAATTTGGGTTGCTATATAGCTAACCATTACCGCAACAATTGAATCGTATCCTAATGCTACCATAACAGGTGCTAAGATCATGACAAATGGTATAGTTTCTTCTCCCATACCAAAAACAGCTCCTCCTAAAGAAAACAAGAAAAATAGTATAGGAATAATAGCTATTTCATATCCTTTTGTCTTAGATATAATATGCATAATTCCAGTTTCGATAGCGCCTGTCTTTAGTACAATACCAAAGGCACCACCAACTACAAGGATAAATGCCATAACCCCTACAGCTGATCCCCATTTATCCCCTGAACAGAATCCTTCATATACATAATTTAAAAATCCTAACCCCCCACCTTTTTCAAACAATTTGATTCTTGTTTTATTTCCTTCTGTTATGTAGTTTCCATAAATTTGTACTACCTTAAACTTATATACGCCGCCCTCTGAATACTCAAAGGATTTTGCTTTTGACTTCTTAATAGCTCCTACTTCTTCTTCCCCTTTAAAAACATAGGTCTTATCCCCTGTAGCATCAATGGTATAGTCATTACCATCTATTTGCACCGTTTCTTTTGCATTATCTGCTACCCTAACAATTGCTTCACCATCTTGACCTAAAACATCATAAAATATTTCAAATCTTCCTGTAGGCACAATATACGTAAGTACCGCTGCAAGTACAACAATAAAAAAGATAATCACATACGTATCTGGCATCTGCCATTTGTTCCTCATTTTTGTCTTTGCTTCTGAAGTCATAAAATCCCTCCTAGTTATTTTTTGTATCAATACCATTATTACAAAATTTATAATTTTTGTAAATGAATACATACAGAGGAATTTCGAATATATCTTTCAAAAGTACAATATTAAACAATTCCTACCTTCTATGAAGATAGGAACTGATCTATTTTTTAGTAAGAAGTATATATTCCTTTTTCTCTTTTCTTTGTTGCATTTTTACTTAAATATGATCCTTCTATTATATTTTTATATCCTTTTTTTAGGACAATACTTTTAATATATTCAACATGAGGACATCGATCATAGTGATGATTATCTGTTACCATACAAGAAGACAGATGGATCACAACCTCATCTTTATTTATATTAACTTTCCTACATCTTCTTGCAAAATGTTCTAATTTTGCTGCTATCCCTTTTCCACAACAGCCTCCACAGGTAAAGGAAATATACTTTGTATTCTCCTCATAGTTTTCAAACATTCCTTCTTTATTATAAAAAGTATCCGTACAGGCAAAACCACTACATCTTCTATGTGCAATATCACACTGAATAATCACAACATATTTTTCGTCCATATTGATTCCTCCCTTTTAATTGGTTGATCACGTTTTATTTTTGGCTTTTAAACTAGTGTATCATACGGTTATATATATTGATATATATTTAATTAATCATTTTAATCTCTGAATTATCATTTATGAAAGATTGTCCCTTTACGATTATAAGATCTTCTTTAGTAAGACCCTTTAAAATTTGTACCTTATCATCTTTTTTAATGCCCATAACAACTTGTGTTTTTACAGGTTTTTTATTTTCATCAATTTTATAAGCATAAGCTTCATTAGCCTTTAATATTATAGCTTTATTCGGAATCATAATTTGATTTTTAACCCTATTTATAATTAAATTGATCTCTGCATAAAGTCCATCTGTTAAATTTTCTTCATTCAATTTAATCTTTACTGGATACAACCCGGATTGTTGATTGATTTCAGATGAAATTTCAATCACATTAGCATCATAAGTTTTATTTAAAGAATTAATGGCTACATAGGCTTTTGTATTTAGTGTAATTTTATTTATATATTCTTCTGGAATGTTGATCTTAACTATTTTGCCTAAATTTCCATTGATTTTTATAACTTTTTCAGAAGATGCATTTTCTCCATTTTTAACATTTACTACAGATACATAACCATTTATAGGGCTTTTGATTACATACTTATCATTTAATACATTATAAATATCTAATGCTGTTTCAAGTGCTTTGTTGGCTATATTTAAAGATTCTTTATCTTGTTCAAATTTAAGAACTGTATGATCTAAATTAACTTTGCTTTCAGCACCACTTTCATAAAGCTTTTGAATTCTTTTTAATTGTACTTCTGATTCTATAAAAACCTTATCGGCAATATTTTTATCATTTAGGGCACGTTCATAATTTAATTTTATATTCTTTAAATTTTCATCAGATTCAATCATATATAAAACTTGCCCTTCTTTTACCACATCACCAGGCTTTACAAAAACCTTCGTAACCTTGCCTTGAATAATACTATTTACATTAACCGAGTGGGAAGCTTCAATTCTACCTACCGTGAAATATTTATCTTCTATCGTATCTAATTTTACATTTTGTACTTCTACAGGAATTGCAGCTTTCTTTTCTGCACTTGCTTCCTGATCAGAAGAAAAGGAACAAGCACTTAACATAGAAGTAAATACTAATATAATGCAAATCATTATTTTACGCATTATTTTGTCACCCCTTGACTAGATTTTTTAGTGAGTATTAATTCTAATTGATATAAAAATATGGGAACAAGTACTAAGATTAAAACCGTTGAAGCTATTAATCCAAATGTAATTGTCCATGCAATTTGATTATAGTCTTCGTTATAAAAGGCCAAAGGCATAACCCCTGCTATCGTAGTAATACTTGTGGCAAGTACTGGAATAAATCTTGATTTACCTGATTGGATAATAGATTCTAACATTCCCATACCTTCATCTTTTCTATATTGGTTAATAGTATCTATCAATACAATAGAATCATTTACTGCAATCCCAGCAAGTGATACTACCCCTAGCATAGATAAAATGCCAAAGGTTATATCAAATATAAAGTATCCATAAGCAACACCTACAACAGCCATGGGAACAGCTAATATGACGACAAAAGTTTGGATAAAAGAGTCAAATTGAATAACTAATATAATAATGATTAAAATTACTGCTATGATTAATTTGTTTATCAAATCCTTCATAGATTCTTGCATATCCTCATAGTCTCCAGCAAACTTCGCCTCTACGCCCTTAGGAATTTGGTCTTTCATCTCACCAAAGATTGTATCTATGCCTGAAGTTAATTCTGTAATAGAGACCCCTCTATTGGCAGCTATATATATATCAATTACCTTTTGATTGTCTTTTCTTAAAATAGTGGAAGGTCCTATGGTTTCTTTTAAAGAAGCTACTGTGATAAACGGAATCTTTGTTCCATTTGAATTCGTAAAGTGAATTTTATTTAAATCCTCCATACTATTTATGGACATATTATCATTTTTTAGCATTACATTTAATTCTTTGTCTTTTACTTTTATCTTTGTGATCTTACGACCATGTATACTGTTTCTTATAAGCTGAGCCATCTGAGAAGATCTTAATCCTATCATTTCAGCTTTTCTATGATCAAAGGTCACTAAAAGCTGGGGTGAACCTCCTTCTGCTGAAGTCCATGTATACTCCACATTTGATAACTTGTTTATTTTACTAGATAATAGTTCTTGAGTAGCTTTAAGATCATTGTAATTTTTTCCACTTACCCTTACAACTAAGGAAGCCGCTTTTCCTTCATCGCCAGTTGTTACTTTAATTTTAGCATTAGGTATTTTTTGAAGTTCTTTTGAAAGGTTTATAGAAATCTGTCCACTATGTAGCTTCCTTTTTTTTCGAACTGGCAATTTCAAAAATATAGATGCATTATGTTTATCAATCGTAGCTGTATAAGATTTTATATACTCTTTTGTCTTTAATATTTCATGGGCTTTGAGAACTATATCTCTCGTGTCTTCTATGGTTGAACTACCTGATAAAGTTATAGATACCTTTAAGCTCGTTGTATCTGATTTTGGAAAATTATCTTTCTTTATTAAGTTAGAGCTTAGTAAAGCAACAGAAGATACAAATACACAAAAGGAAACAATCAATACTCCCCATCTCTTCTTTTTACTTGTCAATACACTTGATATAATTTTTACATATTTTTTTATAATGCTATGATCATGTATTCCATTTTTAGCCATGAATAATTTATAATAGATAGCAAAAGCAAATACGGGAGAAAGTACATAAGATAAAGTTGTAAGTTCTCCATTATTTGCAAAAGCATATAAAGAAATAAATCCAATAAAAATAACAAACATCCAATTTCTTCTCTTTGAGTGTTTTTTCTTTTCCTTTAACTTCAAGACACGAGATGCAATCATTGGTGTTATAAACAGAGATACTATAAAAGAAGCTGATAACGTTAATATCACTGTAATAGGTATTTGTTTCAGAATTTCACCCATATCTCCCTTTAACATAGCTAAAGGTACGAAAGCAGCTACTGTAGTTAAAGTAGAAGAAAATATAGCTGCTGCTATAATTCCTGTCGCATCCTTAACCGTATCAAAAATATTATCATATTTTCCTTTAATCGCTTCTATACTTTCAACAACTACAATAGCATTATCAACTAACATTCCTAGTGAAATAATCAGTCCTATAATACTAATCATGTTAATACTTACTCCAAAGTGTGAAAATAGTGATACGGCGATTAATAAACTCATAGGAATTACGAAGGCAATTAATAGAGATTCCTTAAAATCAATAAAAAAGAATAATACAATAATTACAACAAGTAATCCCGAAAAAGCATTTCCAAATACATCCTTAATACTGTTTTCCACATATATTGACATATCTTCTTCATAATTGATCTCTAAATTTTCAGGTATTAAGAAATCATCTCTTAACCCATCAATGGTCTCTCTAACATTCCCGCATACTTCAATTAAATTCACACCTTTTTTCTTTAATACATCTATCCGAATCGTTCTTTTTAATTCTTCATTCTTTTCTTTGAAATTAATAGGTGCTATGGCATATGCATCATTTTTCTTATATTCGAAGTCAACACTTCCAATATCCTTTATAAAAACAGGGGTACTATTGATTCGAGTTACGATTATACCCTTCACTTCTTCTGGAGCTTTAAAGCTGTTTTTTACACGTATGGTATAACTTTTGTCATTTAAAACTTGCTCACCAGCAGGCATATCTTGATTTTTATCTAGTATACTCAAAGCAACATCTTCTTCTGAAATATTGTATTGACTCATTTTAGCAGGATCAATCTTAATAACCAGTTCCTTTGGGTCATCACCACTCACGTTTACCTTACTAATACCAGAAACTTTTTTTATTTCATCCTTTAATACTTTAGAGTAATCTATCAGTTCATCTCTTGAAAAATCACCACTTATAGTAAGCTGCATAATAGGCATTTTACTTACATCGTATTCACCTATTATAGGATTATCAATATCTTTTGGTAATTCATGCTTTATATGATCTACTTCTTCCTTTATTTTTCTTAACTTATCGTAAATATTAACACCCATATTAAACTGTATGATGGTCTGGCTAAAACCAGTTTGAGATTCTGAATTTACCTTTTTTATATCTCCAACGCCAGAAACAACCGTTTCTATTTTTGTTGTAATTAACTTTTCCATATCCTCTGGTGATGCACCAGCATAAGTTACTGCTACATAAGCATATGGAAACTTAAGTTCTGGAAAGATTTCTTTTGGTAATTGCATAAAGGATGAAATTCCCATAACCGTAATTAAGGCAATCATAAGGTATATGACTTTGTATCTATCAACTGAAAAATTTATTAATTTCCCGAAAAAATTTCTTTCTTTCATCAAATGCAGTTCCTCCTTCTTGATTGTCTGTGATTTATTGATAAAATATGACTTTTGTTCAATTTCCCAAAAGGATACCTTCTCATACATATCATTCCTACAACAACTGTAGTTATCTCAGCAAATATTACTGCCATCCAAATCCCTTGCTTTCCAAATATAAATGGCAATATTACTAACCCTATCATAAGTCCTATAAGACTTCGTGACATAGAGAGAATTCCAGATAATAGGGGTGAATTTACAGCCGTATAATAAGTAGCTAAAGTTATATTTACACCACTTAGTAGGAATGCAACTGCATAAAAATCTAATATATAGGCAGCCATATCAATCGTTATCTGCTCTTTGATGAAAATACTAGCGATGCTTTCACCAAACATCAGTGAAACTACACATAGCATTACCCCTGAGATCAAATTGGCATATATAGAAATATTTCTTAATTTCTTGACTCTATGAAGTTTATTCCCTCCCAAATTAAAACTTACAGCAGCTTGAATAGCCTCTGCGAATCCATAAAATACAGATGTTGAAATAGTCGTGATCTGTAGTGCTACTGCATATGCTGCTACCCCATCCATTCCGATTTTTTCTATTATTATGATATTGTATATAAATCCAGCAATTGATGCTGCTGCCATACTTAGTAGCTCAGATGATCCATTAAATAACATCTCACCTATTTCTTTTAATTTAAAATTAGGTATTGAAAACATCCAAGTTGATTTGAATTTAATAATATACAGCATCAACATCCAAGGAATCAATTGGGAAATTCCTGTTGCAAGGGCAGCCCCTTTCATATTCCATCCTAAAACACCTACAAACAGATAATCCAACAATATATTGATCCCCGTTCCACTTAGGATAATCATAACTACTTCAACAGGTTTACCGTCCAATTTCAAAAAAAATGAGCCCGCAAAGGTTAATAAAAATGCTATAAAAAAGAGAGAAATTATTTCTGTATAGGATATCATACATTCTGCTACTTTCCCTTTTGCCCCTAGTAAACTTGAAATTTTTCCACTCATTGTAAATAAAATTATTGTAGCTATAATTGCTACCCCACTCAATAGCACCATTGTAATATTGAAATAATTATTACTTTTTTCTAGGTTCCCTTTTCCCTTATGAATCCCTGCTAATGTAGTCCCTCCAATACCAATCATTGTTCCTATTCCTCCAAGCAACATAATTATAGGCATTATAAGGGTGATTGCAGATAATCCATCTGCGCCAATATATCGTCCAATAAATACTGAATCTACAAGTCCAGCTGTACTCTGTGCCAGCATTGCAAATATAGATGGAATAGCATAGCTCCAAAAAATCTTGGAAATTTTATCATTCCCTAAATCAATATTTCTTTTTTCTGATAAACTCATTTTTTCTCCCTTCATTCATTTAAATAAATTTCATATACTCCAAATTAAATAATTTTACTTGTTTAACAATTTGATTATTTAGAATATAATTATTATAAACCTTAGGTCAGACCTAAGGTCAATGCTAATCTTTTGTTATTAACAAAATAATTTTAAAAGGAGATAAATTATGAATGAAGATATTACAATCGGTCAACTTGCTAAATTAATGTCTATTTCAACTCATCAAATTCGATATTTCGAAGAAAAAAAAGTACTCTTTCCAAAATATATCAGTCAAAATAGATATAGAATGTATGGTATGAATGAAATATATATATTAGCACGTATCCTTATCTTAAGAAAACTAAACATGTCTGTATCTGATATTAAAAATTTATTTGACTCAGATAATCAAGAAGCTAGTATTACCCTCTTAAAAAACACAGTTTCCAAAATATCAGAAGAAATACAAAATCTAACGATTACGATGAATAAAACACAAAAACTAATTAAATCTGCTAGTCATCAAGATACATATATTAATAAATTTCTTATCAAAAAATTTCCTAATCGAACATTCTATCAATATGCAAAAAAAAACCATGACTACAATATAACAGCAAGAGATGTTCTAGAGATGGCAAATGATTATATGGATAAAAATATTGGTGAAATAGAAGATGATCTGATTACCATTTGTGACCATAACCACTATTATGTCTGTGCTGAAAATGGCCATGAACAATGCCCTAAATATCAATTAGAACAGGGAGAGTACTTATGCTTTTCAACTATCATTCATGATGATTATGTAGAAGATATTATTTCCAATTTCCATCATCATGCAAAAAAAGAATCTATTCCTATTGCAGATCCCTTAATTATAGTTACTAATTCTATGTTATCTATTTTAAACAATAACTCTGAATGTCTAGAACTTCAAATGCGTATTAAAACGTGAAAAAGCTAAAGCTCCATAAAGAGCTTTAGCTTCAATACTTAACATGAATTATGATTATTTTTTATAAAGGAATTCTAACCCTCTTTTTAATGCTTCATCAAAGAAATAGAAACTATGATTTCCAGCCCATTCTTCATAGGTAAACTTAAAATCTAATTTCTTCATCTCCTCATTAAACCGCTTATTATCTTCTCGTAAAAAATCTTCTATTCCACAAGCTAAATAAATTTTAGGCTTGGTTGGTTCATCACAAATATTTTTAGCAAGTGATAATATATCGTCATTATCACTACATTCTAAATTCTCACCAAAGGCTGCTTGAAAATCATTGAACAGTCGCTCGCCATACAGTTCCTTAAACTTCTTTACATCTTGACTACCCAATCCTTCTTTTAAAAACAAGCATGCAGAAGCAAATGCACAACAATAACCATATTGCTCTGGTTTAGATAAAGCACATTTTAAAGCTCCATAGCCACCCATAGAACCACCAATAATTGCAGTATCTTCTCTTTTAGAAGATATATGAAAGACACTTTTACAAATCTGTGGTAATTCTTCTGTAATATAGCTAAAAAATTTCTGACCATATTTCATATCTGTATAAAAACTTCTTGCTACCTCTGGCATAACAAAAATAGTATTATACTCATTTGCATAAACAGGTAACATAGAATTATCGGTCCAGTTCCCATTATTACCACAAAGACCATGAAGAAGATATGCAACCTGATATGTATTACCTTCCTTAAATGTATTAGGAATAACCACTGTTACACCTGTCTCCATTTCAAGAATTTTTGAAAATACATTTCCACGTAAAATCATATTTCTTCACCGCCTAATCTATATTTTTTTGATTCTATATTTATTATACTCATATTAACTTCGCTCCTTTTTAATAATTATTTAAGTTTGGCAAAGTTAAAAATAGATACGTTTTACTCTCCATGCAACTGCATCTTATTTAACTTTGCATGGAGTATATACAATACATAACCTCATGGTACCCCTCCTTATATGATCCATCCACGTTTATATTTATAATATAACTATAATAACATATTTTAAATTCAATATTTAGTAAAAAATATACTTTTATTTATCCTAGGGTTCCCCCACTCCCTTAAGTGAAAATTTTAATTTTTCTTAATCGAAATAAACTCAAAAAATTCAGGATTACCTATTTCCTCTTCCACTAGCTTAGTCTTCTCCATATTTTTCATAGGCTGTGCCACAATATAATCCTCCCAGCCATTTTCTCTTTGTCCAAACCAACAAATACTATAACGCCTCTCCGCCGTATCCATTACAACAGACTTAATACTTCCAAACCATTGTTTATAATAATAACAACTCATGCCCTCTGGATATTTTTTAAGTAGCATTTCCCTAATCTGTGTTTCTTTCAAGTAGGTGTTTGTTTCTGAAAATTGTATTAACTTCTCATAGCGTACAATAGAGTTTCTCATAGCCATAGGCTCATGATGTTGAATCTCTGGGAGTACAATATGATTTGTTCCACATACATATTTTTTAGAAGAATCCTCAGAAATTTGCTGATATGCCTTATGACCATCTATCGTTTCTAACAAAACAGCATTTCCCTTATCATCTGCTAGATATAAATTAATATTATAGGCAATCGGCATTTCTAGTGCTAACTTCAAAGCTTCCTCTACATTCTTGCAATTGTCTAGTATGCTTCGTATAACTGCCCAAAATTGAAGCCCCTTAATTTTAGGCACTTTCATACCTTCTATATTACTTACAGGCAATCCACAAGAAGACATGGATACTGCAAGACCGCACTCATTAATGCCTTCCGTTCTTCCAAATCCTACTGCAGTACCCCCTATATGTGTATACTTGCCTTCAGCTTGCATTTGACATACTGTAAGGTCTTCATCATCAATACTAAACTCATAATTTCTGGCTAGTCTCGTATGACCGTCTTCCATTTTACTTCCAAGTATAGCAAGCCCCGAACATCTAGGTACTAGATAGGTCATCCATGTAGATGCAATATCCTTAATTTCTAGCTTTGCTTCCTCTGCAAAACCTTCTAATTCCTCTCTTAATCCTGGGCAATACTTGTCATAAACCTCCATTGCCTCTGCTACTTCTTTTTCTGTAAAAAAAGCGGGTGCAGGCATATAAAATTTCTTTGCATCTAGTTTTCTAGCAAGTTGTTTTCCTATTTCTTTATGTGTCCCACTTACTTCATAATATTTTACTTTTTGTTTCATCATAGAATCCTTCATCCCTTTCCTTTTGGTTGAATTCATTCTACACTTTCCCTGATCATTAATCTTGTCATTCTCTGCACAGATTTGTCAGATTTATTTTTGCTTTACTGGAATCCATATTTCACTTACATAATCTCTATCATGAACATCTCCTTTAGGATACATTTCTATATTATACCCCGCCCCTATTTCATAATCAGAATTACCTGGTAACCATTCATTGAAAATTCTAGTATTCAACGCCTGTAAAGCTTGTGGCATAGGTCCTATACATCTAAATTTGGCCCAGGTTAAAGCAGGAATAGTTGTAACTTTTAACTCTTCAACAATAACATCTTCATTTTCTTTATAAACACCTGCTATTAAGTAGCTAAACATTTTCCCCTTCATCTCTTGATCTATAGATATCCCATACACATCTGAAGCGGACTGTGTTAGTATACTGCAATATTTCTTTGCATATTGGCTATTATACGCTTTCCAAAACTGCGGTATATCAACAAACGCTCTATCATACTGAAAAGTTTTCTCCAAACCAATCACTTTAAAAGCCTCTTCTTCTTCAATTCTATAATCTATCTTATTGCCACCTTTAATAGATATACTTATTTGCAAGGGGTGAAAAACATTTATCTTATCCGGTTTCTCTTTCATCTTTATAGGAGAAATGCCATGAAACCGTGTAAAAGCCTTTGTAAAACTCTCCGGTGTATCATAACCATACTTATAAGCTATATCTATAACACGCCCATTCCCCTTGTTCACTTCAAGGGCAGCAAGGTATAAACGTCTATTCCTTACATATTCTCCTATTGTATAGCCCGTTATCAACTTAAATCCCTTTTGAAAATAGAAAGGTGAAAGATATACCTCCTTAGCAACCTTTTCTACTACATCTCCCTCTAGCAAATGTTGTTCTAAAAAATCTATAGCTTTCCTCAAAATCTCTATCCATTCCATATATATCCTCCCAAATGCTTCATTATTATGTTAAAACCTCTCAAAGTTTAACATATCGTCTTACTCCGAGAGGTTATCTGTCCGTATCTTGTTTTTCTATTTGTTGGTTCTTTAATCGTTCAATTTCACCTTTTGTCAGTTCTGTCTAATCAAAGCATGGTCATTTTGTAGCCTTATTATATCATAATCTCAAAATAACGTCATAAAAAAACTAAAGCTCATAAAGAGCTTTAGCTTAAATCTACACTTTTAAAAGAATTTGCTCAACATTTGTAATTATCGTGTTCGTTACAAAATACAATCCTAATCCTGCTGGTAATTTTACTGTAACTAATACTGCAATAATAATTGGTGTGATGACTGTAGAAATTGTTAGTTTTGGAACTGATTTATTTCTAATTACATTAAAATACTGCAATAAGCTAGGAAATATTTGTGAAATTATATATATTATCGGTAATATAAAATATGGGTCAGGTTTTGATAGGGTAAGCAACCAAGGAATTAAGACTGTACCTGTATCAATTATATGGGTAGCAAACAATCTATACAAAATATAAAAAACTGGCATTTGTAAAAACATTAATAAAAACCCAAATGACATTCCTTTGTTTTCTGAATATAGTTTTGCAATTTCTTGTTGCAATTTCTCTTGGTTTTTAGAATATTTTTCTTTTAGCCCACTCACCTTGATAGCTACTTCTTGACTAATCTTTAATGCTTTCTTTTGTTTTATTGTTAACGGTAACATAATCAATTTTACCAATACTGTAAATGTAACAATTGCAATACCATAATCGTTAGTGAAATTATATATCATATTAAATAAATCTATAATAATATCCAAAATTATCTCTCCTTTATTTTGTTTTAATCTATGATAGAGTTAATAATTTGAAATATTAGTATTGATTATACAATTTCCAGATTTCATATTTATGATAAGATTCATAATCTGACACAACTAAGATTTTGTTAAAATTAATATACCTACGATAGCAAATGACATTTATTAAATTCAAATAATTATCATTAAATAAATCCTTAAAATGATTAGAAATAATAGACACACCATATGAAACTATAGGTATTAAAATTAACAGAGATAAAAAATATATAATATTAATATCAACATTCATAAAAACCATCTCTCTAATATTAGATTTTAAAATAAAATATATCTACAAAATAAAAGTTTACAAAGACACTTAATCATACATATTATACCCTATACTCTCCATGTATTATATCATATTTCCAAAGTATTATTTTATAAAAATTACATCTATACTAAAGTAATCTAATAATACTCACTTCTTGGACAATAACTTATCAGCACATAAACCCTCTCCCCTCGCAATCCCTACCACTCACCAGATCCTCTCCGACGTCCTTTTGACATCGTAACGACGACAACTAGGATTTTTCAGAGACAACTAGCATCTACCTAAAAATCCCCTACAAAACAAAAAACCTCACTTTTCTTGAAAAACCAAGGAATATAAGGCTATTTATTGGTACACCAGATTGGAATCGAACCAGGGACGCACGGTTTAGGAAATTTGCTATCGGTGATTTTTTTCGCTGTCCATGCAGTATTTCTGCTTAGGACGTCCTTCTGCTGTTGTTCACGACGCCGAGTGATTACTTTCATCCCTTTTGACGACGATTTAACGACGTAAAATGTGTTGTAACTGTAAGTACTGATTGTGTTTATAACAGAAAGTTAAAATTTTTGATAAAGTTGTTTTTATATCCAAATCGCAAAATCATTGTATTCGAATATACCGCTACCATGATGTAGTTTACCCTCTATTTTTAATTGGTTGAATGCAATTTTCATGTCTTCAAGTATAGATGGCTGAATATCTAAATCGTGATGTGCTGGAAATACTCGTTTAACTGGGAGTGCAGCAATTCTCTCAATAGATGTCAAATAAGCTTTTGGGTCAGTGGATGGATAATAGGCAAACAAGGTATCCTTATAAACCAAATCACCTGTAAAAAGATAACCTTTGCTTTTTTCATAAAAACACATATGTCCAGGAGAATGTCCTGGTGTATGTAACACTTGTATAGATCGCCCACCAATATCAATCTCATCATTATCCTTTAACACTCTTGTAGCAACACCTTGAAAGAACTCATAATTATCTACATTGAAGTCTTCTGGCAATTCACAACGTTCGACAACAAACTCTTTAATTTGTTCCATTGTTAACGGGAATTCTCCAGTAAGCCAATTCACCTCGTCCTCATGCACATAAAAATTCGGAAAGTATTTATGCCCACCAATATGATCCCAATGTATATGCGTAGCAACTGCTATAATGGGTTTATCAGTTAGTTTTATTACTTCATTATGAATATTCATAATGCCAAGCCCAGTATCTATAAGCAAGCTATAGTCTTCGCCGTTTAGAAGGTAGGCGTGGGTTTCTTCCCAATGTTTATACTCGCTTATGATATATGTATCATGATCAATATGGTCAATAGTAAACCAATCACTCAAAATGTTCATCCTCCTCAATAAAATATAAATTATCCTTGCTTCACATAATTCTACAAATGTGACTTTATTTAAGTATAGTAGATATCAATACAAATTTCAATTTTTCCCATTTCACATAAATAGATTTTCTTCATCTATATACCACTAGCTTTTATATTAGAAAATATACCATCATCCAACTTAGCTGCTGCTTCTTTCTCTACCTCTGTAATTACATGAGAGTAAATATCCTTTGTAGTAGATATTGAAGCATGTCCTAATCTTTGTTGTGCTAATTTTTAACTTAGATTGAATTCTCGCATGGCTTTATAGTTTACTTTAACTTCACAAGCTTAATCTAAATCTGCCTTTGTCATTACTTATAAAGTATTATATAATAAAGTTCATAAAAAAGCAGGGGAGCGTATTATATGATAGATTTACATATTCATACAACTTCATCGGATGGTTCAGATGAACCGAAAGACATTCTTATTAAATCCCAGCAATCCAGTCTAAAATATATATCCATTACAGACCATGACTCTATAGATGCTTATAAAAAGTTAAAAGAAATTAAAGTAAATAATTATTTTAAAGGTGAAATTATCCCTGGCTGTGAGTTTGCCGCTGTGCATAATGGAAAACCTGTTGAAATATTAGGATATGGTATAGACCTTGAAACAATAAATTTAATGGGAGTTATTTCAGATGAAAAATTCCTTGAAAGGGAAAATGAATACCTTAAAAAAATGATGAGCGTATGCAAAAGTCTTAATCTTACATATAGTAATACTTTATCAATTAAGGGCGGTAAATATTTTGCAACGCAAGTAATGCATTCTGATTTGAAAAAGTATCCTGAAAATGAGAAGTACTTTACAAAAGAAATATGGGAAAGCGTCAATGCATTTTACAGAATATGTGTCAATAACGAAGATAGTCCTTTTTTCCTGAATCAAATGGAAAATTACCCAACTGTGCAGGAAGTTGCTAGTTTAATAAAAACAGCTGGTGGTAAAGCATTCCTTGCTCATCTTTATGGTTACTTTGTAAAAGATTATGAAGAATTTCTGAATTCAATCGTATCGTTAAATGCACTTGATGGCATAGAATGTTATCATTCTCTTCATTCAATGGACAAGACAAAGTATCTTCTTAATTATTGCAATGCTCACAAGCTTTATGTATCAGGGGGAAGCGACTATCATGGACAAATTAAACCTACCGTTAAAATTGGAGAAAGTATTGGTGGAGTACAAATACCCTATGAAATATTAAAATCCTGGCTTTTCACTTTAAAATGTAAATCCTTTTAGAACTTGTACTTGTGGGACAAAGTGATAGATTCATTGTCCCACAAACATACCATTCAATTGGTCATAATTAATATAGTTAAGCTTTGAATATATTCATACTACTTTCTTTCAAAAAATCATAGTCATTTATGGTACTGTTCACCGTGACTGTACCTAATACATTTTGTCCTAAAAAATTATTTTGACTATAATCCTATGTCCCTAGCACTCACCAAATCCTCTGTGACGTCGAAACGACGACCACAACTAAGATTTTTCAGAAACAACTAGCAACTAACTGAAAATCCCCCACAAAACAAAAAACCTCACCTTCCTTGGAAAGCCAAGGAAAGCAAAGCTATTTAATGGTACACCCGACTGGAATCGAACCAACGACGCACGGTTTAGGAAATTCTATATCGGTGATTTTTTTCGCCGTCGATGCAATATTGCTGCCTAGAACGTCCTTCTCATCCTGCTCTTATCCACGACGTCGAGTGACCGGTTACTTCCATTTTGACGACGGTTTGACAGCGTAGTAGGAGAAACAACTGAGAATAACTTAGAACAAATTAAAACATATAAAAATTGTTCTTAGTTCTTCTTCATCCAGATAATTACTTTACTTAATATAAGGCAATAAAATATTAACTAATTCTTGTACATTTGTTGCTGGATTCATTTTAGAACATATATTTATTCTATTACACTTATGTTCATCCAATAATTTCTCGCTCCGTTCTATCGCTTTCAAAGTATTGTCTTTCGTCAATTCAAATATATTTTTAATATTTTTTTCATATTTGCCATTATTATAATTTAATCTCTTGAAATGACTATCTAATTTACTTTCATAATAATTTCTTGTCAAAGGCGAATTCAAATCCTGAAAATGTAGTAATAGCCATAGTTCAAAACTTTCATTTGACCAAGCTACATTTAACCCTTCGTCCTTTGCTAATTTTATCGCATCATCAAAATCAATATTATCGTCTTTATCAAATACTACCCAAACATCACTAAAACTCCCTAAACTTCTTCGCTTTACTGCTTCTTTTACTAATGCACAAGTACTCTTACCTATTCCTTTTACTCTTAAAGCTATTGGCTGTACTTTTATCCTACCTTTGTAATTCTTATTGATTATATCTTTGATGTTTTCAAAATAATTTACCTCTGTTTCAGTACCTTCGGTTACTATTAAACAGTATGCTGGGGCAACTTCTCTAGTATTAATTTTCCTACTTCTCTTCTTTCCACCTCTATTTAGTTTCCCCATATTCATTCCTCCACATATCAAAGCCTCTTAATACAGGAACTGCTCCATATCTCCCAAGTAAGTATTGTTTATTATATGTTGCATCGTTTCTAACTTTTGTATGATCTTCTAGCTTTAATTCTGCCAAAGAATATAAATCTGAAACAGCTTCTTCATTTTTTTCAACAAACCATACTTGATCTCTTCTAAATATTTCTCTAGTCAATGTATAATTATCATGGGTAGTATATATAAGTTGTGCTCGTTTTTTATTAATCTCATCATTATGAAACATATTTATTACATATCTTAGTAAAAGAGGATGGAGTTTTGCATCTAATTCATCAACAATTAATGTATTTCCATTTTTTATAGTTGATATAATAAAATTATATAAAGCAAACATTTTTTGAGTTCCACTTGACTCTTCTGTAAATGGAATTTCATATATTGTTTTTTTGTCTTGGGATAAATGTTTTGAAAAAATTTTATATTCATCTCTTTCTTCATCAGATGTTTCCTTTTTTTCAACTCTTATGCCATCAATATTTATATCTACTGCTTTTAAAAATTCTTTCATGCCTTCAAGGTATTCTTCTTCCTCTATATAAGGAGGTAACATTCTAGTTAAAAACATCTCTAGCCCAATATCCCCAAAGTCTATTATATCCGTATCTAAAAACCACTTAAAAACCTCTTTCGCATAAGTAATTTTAGCACTTGCTATTATAGATAAAAATAACGTAGATTCTTCTACTAATTCAACTAAATTTTCTGCACCTTTTAATTTATTACTGCACTCTATTTTATCTCCAATTCTTTCAAATAAAGTATCATACTTATTTTTGCTTCTAAAGTCTCTTTTATAAAGCCATTCTTCATGAATTTTTTTATCATCTATCGTAAATCCATATTGATATTCATTTGATTTACATCTAAAAAACACTTCAAATTCAGCAGTTTTCTTTCTACTTATATTATCAAATGCAAATCTTTTAATAGGTATCCCTTTCTTTTCACTCTCTCTTTTAAATGATGTTAATACCCACTTACGCATAAACTCAAATGCTTGTATTACTGAACTCTTTCCACTTCCATTTGCACCATATATAGCTGTAACTTTTAAAAACGATTCTTTTTTATTAGTATCTATAAGATTATATGGATGCTCTTTTAATGAAGTTGCTGTCATATCTAATGAAACCTCATCTCTAAAGCCTTTAAAGTTTTTAAAATTGAATTGTATGAGCATTTCCCTCACTCCTTTATAATATTATAGTATATTCTACTGATTTTGTGAATGATTTATGAGATATTATCTCATTTTTAGCATTGCCTTTTGGAATTTATTTATTCAAACTATTAAAGTTTCATTATCATTTCAAAATAATAAAAGCCTAAGAGAGTAACATTTTCCTTGTCACTCTCTTAGGCTAACAATCTAATTCAGCATACATTATCGTATCTCTACTTACTGATTCATAAGCTCTTTCTGGGTCTATTCCTAATAGCTCTTCATAATTCTCGGTACTCATTAAACCCCTTATTGCTTTTTTCTTTGAGGTTTCTTCCATCCACATTTCTATGATTTCATCCTTATCAAACAGCTTGTCTATTTCATCCCTATCCTGTAGCATTTCATCTAACGCATCCTCTGTAAATCTTTCAAGACTTGCTCCTTCTCTGTATATTAGAATATCTTTAACCCTTACATATCCTGTGTCTGTAAATTCCTCATAGTATGGATTTATTTCTTGAATTTGCATTTCTTCTAAATGATTATTTACCCATAAGTATAGCTCCAGTTCCTCAATATTATCTTCTGTGTATTTCCTCGCTAGTACTAATGCTCTATTAAAATCTTGAAAAATATATTCTTTTCCTTGAATCTCTTCTGTTAGTCCAAGTAATATTTCTATATGTTTTGTATCTTCTTCACTTCCAGAATTGTACTTGTCCATTAGCTGCTGAAATTCTCTTATGAAAAATTGATTTAATATTGGTGATATGTCTTTATTCAACATGTATTTCCCCTCCATTTTGATTTTAGTATAAAAAACCTCTAACAGAGAATTATTCCATTAGAGATTTTATCATTAATATTATATATGTTTATTTTTACAATATTTACTCTATCTAAATTAAACCTTTAAGAGTGCTTAGTTGTTTTTCATCCTTACAATAGTATTTTTTACTTCATTCTTATATATTAATACTCCATCCAATCTTTAAATATATTCTTTCTCATTTATCTGCTTTTTAATATTTAAGTTGTGAACTGGAGCTTCATTGACTACCTTTAACATATCTTTAGGCAAATCAAGTAATCTTTCTACTTCATTTGATTCTAAAGATAAACTATAGTCATAAGATAATTCATCTATAAACTCTCTTGGTGTCAATACTTTCTGTCCTAATAGCATCTGTACTGATGTTCTCAATAATGATGGTTGAGCTGTATATAAAATATCATCAAGCGGTTCTTTTTTCTTTATTCCTTTTTTTTGCATAGTTCGCATTAATTGCTGATAAGTACTACTATCAATAAGTCCTAAATTATATGAACGTCTAATCATAGCCGAAATTGAAACTTTCCATTTTCTCTTTAATTCAATATAAAATGCTAAATTATCTGCATAAGCTCCAATATCTTTGATAAATGTATTTTTAGGCAATAAAAATGCTGAAGCAAACGCATTAGCTTCTTTTTCTTTTTCTTTAAACTCATCTTTATTTAAAGTTTCAATATCTTCACTCCATTCATGTAACAATATATGCCCAAGTTCATGAGCTATATCAAAATGGATTCTAGCTGCTGTTCCTTTATTTTTCGAGCATCCAATAAGATATTTTTCTAATTTTCCTATATTGATTAATTGACTAAAAGCATCAATATCATCAGTATTTGTCTCAAACATAGTTACTAGTATTCCATTTTGCTCAACTATATATATGAGATTATCTAAAGGTTTATCTCCAAGATTCCAAAACTCTCTCAGTGCAATTGCTGCTTCTTCTGGATTATTATAATTTTCTTGTGGTAAACTGGTTAATGGAAACTCAATATATTCATTCAAATATTTATATATCTTTGCAATAAAATCTACTTTTTGAATTTGTTCATTCCTATATTTTTTACTTGTAGTGAGCAATGCCCTAAAATACGTTGAACCATTCTTAATTCCAATTTTATCATTTTCTAAGAAGAATTTTTTAGGGAAACCTAATACTCTACTCATGTTAGCTATTGTAGTTAGTTCAGGATTATTTAGTTTATTATTCTCATACATAGAAACTGTTTGTCTTTGTAATTCAAGCTTTTCTGCTAATTCTGCTACTGTAAATCCTCTATATATTCTTGCAGCTTTTAATCGCTCTCCATTAAATGCTGTTTTCTTTCTCATCTTTCTTGCCTCCCTGAATAATCAAGTAGATTATTCATTATTCTTAATGTCTTCTTCTTTCTTCACGTCTTTTTTCACATTATGACGTTTTCCCTGACCAATTTTATCTTTTGCTTTTTGTTTAAGTTTTAGTCCACTTGTTGGATTTATATAACTTGGTTCCGATTCTACAATCAATTCAGCTACTGTACTTTCATTAACTTCGATATAACTACTCCAATCACGCTCCGCTACAATAGTTAAGTCACTTTTAACTAAACAACATCTTAATGATATCAACTCATAATTATTACTACTAAATAATATTATGGCATGGTGTTTTACAATATTGTCCGGAATGCTTAAATCATTAAAAATTTTATGTACTATTTGATTTATTTTTTCTTCATCATAATAACTCCGTTGTTGAAAAAAACTTAATTGCTCTTGATGTGTCATTAAATCTTTATTCAAAACTTCTGCTAAAGCTTGTGCATAATGAGCACTTCTTCTTTTAGGTATCTCTTTTCTTAGTTCTTCTATACGTTCTTCTCTCATTAACGTATATAATATCCCTGTACTTTTCTCAAAGATTGGTTTCATCTCCCATATACCACGTTTTGTTGGCTTTGCAATATAATTCTCTTTAGGAAAGTTTTTGCTGATATTTCTATTTATAAAATCCCATATTCTATTTGGTATGCTATTTCTAGTATCCAACTCATTAACTTTTATATCAATTTTTATATCGTCGCCAATTGCGCTAGATAAACTTTTCTCTATTCTTTTTATAAAATCAGGTGACTTATCAATTAACACCCCATAATCTTCCATCACATTTTCTCCTTCATTTTTTATTTTTCGTCTATATTATAGGACTTTTTTTTAAAAGTGTCAAGTCAAAAATCATTTGCTTATATATACGTCGTCTACAAGGTGCTTTTTATAGTTTTTATTATTAATGAATATTCTACTTGATTTTAAAAATAAAATAAGCGTTAAATAATGTGTATCTATGGAAATTTAAAAGAGGCTTACTACAAAATAGTTAATTACTTTGTAGCAGCCCTTTATATTTTTGTTGATTTAATTAGTTTAAAGAGAATCATATTAAACTCCATATAATAAATAACAGTGGTTTATTCTTTGCATATTAGACTCTATCATTTGAGTATATTTCTCTCATTAAATTCTCTTTAGTCAGCTTATCTATAATACGACAGTTTTCAATGCTAATATCTAATTCATTATTAGATACATTTACAGCAATTACTTCTTTATTATTTATTTTAGCTACTTCTATCTCATGATTAACCCATTCACTTTTTAATGTGTCCTCACCTATTATAAGTAATACTATATCACATTTTTTAATTTGCTCATTTATTAAACTGTTAATATACTCATTGTGATTACTACATTTATTAGAATCAACTATTTGCATAAAAGAATTCCCCTCAAAATTCCATGATTTTATTAAATCTATATGTGAATAATTATTAACATCAGATATTATATATACCTTTTTTAATGGATTTAATTTATATAATTTGTTAATTACCTTAATTGATAATAGATTATACTCTTTAGCTTCTTCATAGCTTACTTCTAATTCCTCGCTGCTATGAGCAATTTTATTTCTAAGCATGCGCATTTTATCTAGCTTATTCAAAGTCTCTTTATCAATATAATTATTTTCATACAGAATTTCTAGACACCTTCGAAGATTAAGTTTATTTCTATCATTATATTGAACCATATTTCTGTATAATATATTATGAATTGCTTTTTCAATCTCCAACCACGACTGCATAACCACAATCTTTGGATTTACTTTTGCAATCAACTTAATATAATTATTATCTTCTAAATAATTATATTCATCATCTTCATTGTCTATATCGGATGTATCAGTAGATTCAATATTGTTTATATCATCCCTAATGCTAATCTCTTCATATTTATATCTCTCAATCTCAAATTTTCTATGTCTAAAATTAATGAATTCTCTAGTTATATAGGATATGGTTATGGTAACTAGTCCCAAAGAAGTAATTAATACCCCTCTTATAGTATCACTATTAGCTTTATATAAAAAATCTTTAATAAACGGATATCCTAATCCAATAAAAGACAATAGTACTCCCATAAAAAAATATATTCTTATTACTAAATTAGTTTTAGGTAACATATATTCATCATTGTATTTCGAATTATTACATACTCGTAAAACATCACATTTTGTGACTTCTATTGGCTCTCCTCTTTGTTTTAAAGCTTCTTTACTTGCTAATAACTTTAATTCTTCTTTAAATTTTGAACATCTATCTTCTATTGCTTTATTAGCTTCATCAGTAAATAAAATATCTTTCAATTTAACCCCCCCTAACTATCTCTATTATCTTCTAACTCAAAAACATACGCAAGTACAGCAACCATGAATCCAATAATCGTTAATGCTACCCCATATGTCTCTTTGATATTAGATGCACCTACCCCTATTACAGTTGACCCAATTAATTGGGAAATCCTTAGCCAAATTGATTTTTTACTAATCTTTTTTCTTATTAAGCCTCTTCTACACATCCAATCTGCTTCAGCTATATGAGATGCCGTTATTTCAGGACTAATACCATCTTTCCTATTCCTGCTCTCACTTAACCCTGCTTGAGATACTATTACAACTATATAATCTTCTATTTTTCTCTCTAATTCTTTTTGCGCTCCTTGTGTTAATCCTTCTCCATTCATATACTCCGTATCGATTTTAACCCTAGACAATTAACTCCCCCCAAGCTACCATTAACTTATGTTAAAATATATAAATCACTATAAATTTCTAACGATGTCTACTAATAATATACATTAATTGCATGTTATTTTCTATATTTTAGTAGAAAAATCGCAGTTATTTATAATACAGCTTAGTTCTAATTGTCCCAAATATCATTTTCTTATTAAATTATCAGTCTATAAACACATCCTTATTGCAACCCCTACCACCCACAAATTCCTCTCCGACGTCCTTTTGACGTCGTAACGACGACGGCAACTAGCATTTTTTAGAAACAACTAGCAACTAACTGAAAATCCCCCACAAAACAAAAAACCTCACCTTCCTTGAAAAACCAAGGAAAGCAAGGCTATTTAATGGTACACCCGACTGGAATCGAACCAGCGACGCACGGTTTAGGAAACCGACGCTCTATCCCCTGAGCTACGGGTGTACAAATATGAATATCATTAATAGGATAATCCTATTTCTTACATTTGTCAAGGCTATAGTATACTTATTCCTTGTATTTCTATTTGCTTGAACAGTAGATAATTTCTGAGTACTAATTTTAAAGTATTTTCTACACGAGCACCTTTATATACATATATATTTATGCCATCTACTTGAAAATGATCATATTCTTCTAAATCTGACGGTTCTATTGCCCTAGCATAGGGCATAGGTGTATGTGATCAACATAAGGAACTTACTTGAAGTTTTACAGTTATAGCTTTTTTATTCTTTTTCATTAAGTATTCTCTTAATTTTTCTTCTATAATAATCTTCAAGTTTCTCATCCTTTCTATTTTCCCTTACATAACATTAGATATTAAACTTCCTAGCACAGACCAGAAATTTTTTATAAATACTTTAAAAGGGATCTTTTTCACATCTCTATCACTGATTAGATCCATTGTTATAACTTTATCATTGTATAATGTAACTTTTACCTCTCCAAGCTTTTGCCCTTTTACAATTGGAAAAGGCATTTCTTCCAATAAAGCAACTTCTCTGCCCTTTTCTATTTTATCTTTTTCTCCAAAGCCCCAAGCATTTTCCTTGGCTAAAAGCTTAATAGGTAGCTCTTTTGATTCCCATAAGTTGATTTCTTCAATAGGCTCTTTTACTTTTATAATTCTTTTTTTTATGAAATTATCCATTCCATAATTTAAAAGCTTTTCACTTTCACGGACTCGACTCCAATCGCTTTTTGTTCCAAGGATTACAGAAATCAATCTAAAATCCTTTTCATCTTCACTTTCTTTGTTTACATTCATAGTAGAAGTTAAACAAAACCCTGCTTCACTAGTATATCCTGTTTTTAATCCATCTACATTAGGTATGACCTTTAAGAGACCATTGGTGCTTTTTTTATAGAAATTTCTTTTTGAATTTTGATAAAATTCTTGATCTGTAAGAGGCAATATTTCTTCTTTATGATGCTGAATAATATATTTTGCTAGTATTCCTATATCCTTTGCACTCATCCTATTTCCTTCGCCTACCTCTGGCATCCCATTAGGATTTACAAAATGAGTATCTACCATCCCTAACTCTTTGGCTTTTTCATTCATCATCCTAACAAAGTTCTCCATACTTACGCCTACATGCTCTGCAATAGCAAAAGCTGCATCATTTGCAGATACAATCATCATGGTCTCTATAAGTTCTCTTAATTTTATCTTTTCTCCAGCCTTTAATCTATAACTTGCTCCTTTTTCATTTGCCGCTTGATCGCTTATGGTTACTATATCCTCCAGAGAAACCTTTCCTTTTTCTACAGCTTCTATAGCAACAAGATACGTCATTAATTTTGTGATACTAGCTGGTGCAAATCGTTCTTTTACATTTTTAGAAAATAATACTTCTCCTGACGTCTCTTCTATAAGTAATGCAGCTCGTGCATTCACGTTAACTTTAGTATCTGCAAAACTAATTGGACTATTTAGTAATAAAATAAATGTAATGATAATTACTGTAATTCTTTTCACTGTTCTTCCCCCTTATCTATATATTAAAGGAAAAACATGAAGAAAACCACAGGTATTTTTTCCTGTGGTTTTATATTATTACTGTGCTAGCAACCATTTATTAAAGAGATTATCTAAATCATCTCCTGTCACTTCTTCACAAATTCTTTTAAAGTCCTCTGTAGTAGCATTCTTAAAACGATACGTTTCATAATATTTTTTCATAATCTCATAGAATCTTTGTTTCCCATACTTTTCATAAAGATCATTTAAAAACATAGCCCCTTTATTATAAACCAAAGTTCCATAATCATCCCATCCTTCAAATTCATTCAAGGATCTTAAAATCGTTTCATTTTCTATAGATGCTGCCTTATCTTTATAATATTCTTCATTTGTATGTTTATGGTATTGGTTTCCTCTTTCTTTCCCAAAATTCTCTCTTATATAAACTACCTCTGAATAAGAGGTTAAACTTTCATCAAGCCATGCTTCATCAATTTCATCATTACCAACAACTCCATACCACCATTGATGCCCTGTTTCATGAACGATGACAATTTCTAAATAGTTTCCATATTCATTGGTATATGCATTTTTATCAATAAAGACAATCCCTGGATACTCCATACCACTAGGGAAATTTGTCTGTACTACAGAATACTGTCCGTAAGGGTATTTTCCATATGCTTTATTAAAAGTCTTCAATGATTTCTCTGATGCCTCCATTGCTAAATCTGCCATTCCTTGATTTACATCCTTCATAAAATACATCTTTAAAATAGTCCCTTCTACATCCTTCTCTACTACTTCAAAGTCTTTACTCATAACAAAGGCAAAATCACGCATGAGCTTTGCTTCTATATCCCAATTTCTTTTATTACCTACAATTTCATCTTTTAAAATATTTCCTGATGCTGCAACAATATAGTCCTTTGGCGTTTCTATGTGTACATGATAATTACTTATATCACTATAGAAAGGATCTCCTAAAGGATAGTATGGATCTAAATTCCAGCCACTTTCATCATAAACAGCTGCAACAGGATACCAATTTCCGAGATTAAAGGTATTGTCTCCATATCCAAACCGTTCCTGAGCAGGAGGTATTTTTATAGTATATGTCATTTCTATTGAAGCTTCATCATTCGGTTCCAGCGCCTTAGCTAGTGACACTTTCATGATGGTTTGCCCGTCTCCTTTAAATTCATAATCTATAGGTTCTCCATCCACTAACATTTTTTCTATATTTATATAGCCAGGTTTAAATCCATCTGGATAAGCACGGTCAAAGTCATCCATCAAAAATGGAACCGTTTCCTTTTTTCGAAAACTATTTGGATATAGATGAAAATAAACTTCTCCTAATGAAGTATTTTCCTTGTTGATATAATTAATCTTTTGTGTTCCTTTAATGGTAGCATCCTCTGGCGAAAATATTATGTCCATATTATATTGATCCATCTTTTCAGGATCTATCCCATTATAATCTTCTACAATCAATGTAGGATGTGTACCTTTCTCTATTTCTTTTTCACTACATCCTGTCAATAACAATAATATGCCTAACAATATCAGCCCTAATTTTTTCATTTCAAACCTCCCATCGATAATAAAGTATTTTTCCTATACTCTATTTAAAATATATCATACTTTCTTTACAGCTTTGTAACAAAAGGACAACCCCTGAATATAATGTATCGAAAAAGGAAGGAGGTAACATGATGTCAGATAATTTAAAAGATATAAGAGAAAAAATATATGAATTGAAAGATTTTTTAGATGGATTCAACGACAATATAGTTGAAGCATGCAACGATGCATATTTACCAAAGCCATGTTGCGATTATCCATGTAAAAATCTTCAATTTCCTCCTCTTGGAAGTATTATTGGGGTAACTTTAAATCATTCTTCTCATTATCCAGATAGAGATATCTGTGGATATTTAGAGTGTATTTGTTTAGAGTATATCCAAGTATGTGCCTATATGGATGGATATTTCCGTAAGGTTCGTATACGCTGTAGTCATATTAAGCGTATCAAAGCCTTTCCTCCATGCGATCCATGTAAATATGGTTGCTAATGTTCTTTATTGTAAAAACCACCCATTCAATTTGATTGGGTGGCTTTTTTTCTAAAGTCTTACATATTTTGCCCATAGTACGTTTTCTTTTTGCATCAATTTTCTTAAGCTATCATTAGATACTTCATCATCTATTGTTAGAACCATCAACGCTTCTTTTCCTATAGCATTTCTTCCTACCTGCATGGTTCCGACATTGATCTTTTCTTCTCCAAGTCCCATACCAATGTGTCCAATCACACCTGGAACGTCCATATTTTGTACAAATAACATATGCTTTGTTGGATTTACATCCACTTCATATCCTTCAATTTTTACGATTCTTCCTTCTTTTTTAGAAGATAGATTTCCTGCAATAACAAATGTATTTTCTTTTGTCTTGATCTTCACTTCAATATAATCTGTATATCCATTATAATTTTCTTTTATTTTTCTTTGCTCTATGCCAATCCCTCTTTGCTCGGCTAGTAGCTTTGCATTAATATAATTTACTTTATCTTCTACTACAGGTTGTAAAAGTCCCTTTGTAAAAGCAATGGTACTCATCTCTACATCTTGATTTGCAACACTTCCCCAATACTCAATGCTTACATGCTCAATAGGATCATGATGTAATTGATAATAGATTTTTCCTAGCTTTTCCATTAATTCAATATATGGTTTCATCACGGCTAATTCATCTCTATGAAGAGTAGGAAGATTCACTGCATTTGGTACGATTTCTCCATTCAATGCATTAACTACCTGCTCTGCAACTGTAACCCCTACATTGATTTGTGCCTCTATTGTACTTGCTCCAATATGTGGTGTTACAATAACATTATCACATTCAAATAATGGATTATCAAAGCTAGGTTCTTCCTCATGTACATCTAGTCCTGCACTCGCAACTTTTCCACTTTGAATTCCTTTTAATAATGCCTCTTCATTAATGATTCCGCCCCTTGCGTCATTTACAAGTCTTACCCCTGGCTTCATCCACTCAATTTCTTGTTCTCCAATCATACCATAAGTTTCTTTTGTCTTTGGTGTATGCACAGTGATAAAATCAGATTCTTCTATTAACTCTCTTAAATTATCTCTTTTCTCAACTTTAAATCTTTTGAATCTCTCATCTGCAATATATGGATCATATGCAATTACTTTCATTCCAAAAGCATTCATTCTTGTTGCTACTAAAGAACCAATTCTACCAAGTCCAATAACTCCTAATGTTTTATTATAAAGCTCTACTCCTTTGAATCTATTTCTTTCCCATTTTCCTGATTTGATATAATTATTAGCTTGAGTTACATTTCTTGATACCCCTAATAAAAGCGTAATAGCCAACTCAGCTGCTGACATGGTATTACTAGCTGGTGTGTTCGCTACGATAATTCCTCTCTTTGTTGCTTCTGGTAAATCTATATTATCTGTACCATTTCCAGCTCTTCCTACGACTTTTAATTTTAGTGCTTTCTCCATTAATTCTTTATTTATTTTTGTAGCACTTCTAACGACAATTGCATCATATTCGTGTATTCTTTCTAATAATTCTTCTCTTGTTATGTCAAGACAAATATCTACATCTAAATGTTTCTCAAGTAACTTTACTCCCTCGTTATCTACTTTTTCCGTGATAATTACTTTTTTTCTATTTTCCATTTCTATCTCTCCTATTCTATATTTAACCTCAAGAATATTTCAAAATATTCTGTATATTTTTTATGCATAGTTTTTTCTTTTCTTCTCTATTCCTGTAAATATGCTTTTTTATAAATAAAAAACCCGTCCTTGAATCAATCAAGGACGGGGATATTCATCCACGTGGTACCACCTTTTTTCACTGCATACACAGTCTCTTTCTTGATAACGAGATCTCCCCGGTATAGGTTTTTTACCCCTATACAGCTTCTGGTCGGATTCAATAACCTTTCCTGTCGATTCACACCATCCATCGACTCTCTGAGAGCAAAGTATTATTTACTACTACCATTCACAGCTTTTTCATATAAATACTTCAACGAAGTAAAGTCTTTTTTGTAATTACGCTTATTATATTATTTATACTCTATAAAATCAATAGTAAATTTAATCTTTCTGAATAAAAATTTTATTTTTATATAGATAATAAATCCTTAACACCTTCTATTCACATGCTTAGAAGCTTTTTTTATTTTTTCAATTTATAAAAATTTATTCCAATGCATATTCATACTAATATGTTTCTATTAACAATTTATTTTCTGTCCACAAAAACTGTGTATATTCTTCTACAAAACAAATAAATATGTTACTATAGGCTTAGCAGTTTTTTCCAAATATTGTGAATTTTTTATTCTGTCAATTCATCTTCCTTATGCTTCAAAAATATTTACCATAAAAAATTATTTTTAAAGGAGGCTTTCCACATGCATGAAAAAAGGTTAGAAAAAATCATTAACAGTATGAAAAATCATCATATAGATCAAATGATCATTACCTCTCCTGATTCCATTTTTTATTTACTTAATGAATGGATTCATCCTGGAGAGAGGATGCTTGCATTATTCTTAAATAGTTCTGGTGAAAGAAAATTATTTATTAATGAATTATTTCCAATACAAAAAGATTTAGGGGTAGAGCTTTGCATCTATAATGACACAGAAGATCCTATTGATTATTTAGAAAAAGCAATCAATCCTCATAAAACTATGGGAATCGATAAAACATGGCCATCTCATTTTTTGATTAGATTATTAAAGAAAAAATCAGGACTTCAAGTAGAAAATGGCTCTATTGTAGTAGATAAAGTAAGAATGATAAAAGATGAGGAAGAAATAAATCTTATGAAAAAAGCCTCTTCTATCAATGATCAAGCTATGGGTAAAATTATGGAAGTTATCAAAACAAATAAGTATACAGAAATGGAAATCACTAAAAAGCTTGAAGAAATTTATGCTAAGTACGAAACAAATGGTTTCTCCTTTGATCCCCTTATTTGTTATGGTCCAAATGCTGCTGAACCTCATCACAGCTCAGATAAAACACCCCTTAAAAGAAATAGTAGCATCATCATAGATATAGGCTGCTTTTCAAATCATTATGCCTCTGATATGACAAGAAGTATGTTCTTTGGAGAACCGGATGAAGAATATAAAAAGATCTATGATTTAGTATTAAAAGCAAATCTTGCTGCTATTAGCACCATAAAACCTGGTGTTAAATTTAGTACCATCGACAAAGCTGCAAGAGATGTTATAACCAATGGGGGCTATGGAAAATATTTTACTCACCGAACAGGTCATAATATAGGTCTTTGTGTCCATGAATATCCTGACGTAAGCGGAGCAAATGATATGATTGTTGAAGAAGGGATGGTTTTCTCCATAGAACCAGGCATCTATCTACAAGAAAAATATGGTGTAAGAATAGAAGACCTTGTACTAGTAACAAAAACGGGCTGTGAAGTTTTAAATCAATTCCCTAAAGACTTAATTATATTTGATAAGTAAAAATTTTCAGTAAAAAGCCCCCTTCGCTTATGTTTTTTTCTATGAAGAAAATTTCATAAACGAAGGGGGTTTATTTTTCATACAGCTCTTTTATTTTAAATATTCATCAATTGTCTTATATTCTATTTCTTCTTTATTTTTTTCTATATCAATAGCTACTTTAAAAATTCTTGCTGTATCGATACTAGTGAATATAGGGAGTCTATGTTCACTCATTTTTCTTCTGATTCTAAATCCTAAGCTATATTTATTATTTCCTCTTGTAGGTGTATTGATCATCATGTTGATGGTTCCATCTGCAATGCGTTTGTCTACCTCAAAGAGTGGAATTGTTTCACAAGAAACATCATGTTTCTTTAAAAAGTTAGCTGTTCCGACAGAACCATATAGTTTGAAGCCTAGTTTTTCATAATCCTTTACGATTTGTAATCCTTCTTCTTTATCTACAGCCTTTAAGCTAACATAAATGGCTCCCTTAGTAGGAATTTTGATTCCTGATGCTTTAAATCCTTTGTATATGGCTTTATTTAAGTTTTTATCTAGTCCTAATACTTCTCCAGTAGACTTCATTTCAGGTCCTAGGGACATATCTACATCCCCAAGCTTTTCTCCTGAGAAAACAGGTACCTTTACAGCATATAGGTCTTTATTTTCCATAAGTCCTGTTCCATACTCTGTATCCTTTAGTTTGTTTCCAAGCATAGCATCTACTGCTAGCTTTACCATCGGTACTCCTGTTACTTTACTTAGTATTGGAACGGTTCTTGATGCTCTTGGATTTACTTCGATTACATATACTTCTTTTCCATCAAACACATATTGAATGTTTACAAGTCCCACTACATTTAAGCCTTTTGCAATTTTTCTTGTATACTCTACTAGTTTTTGTACCGTTTCTTCATTCAGTGTTACATATGGATATACAGTAATACTGTCTCCTGAGTGAACTCCTGTTCTTTCAACGTGTTCCATAATTCCTGGGATTAATATATCTTCTCCATCGCCTATAGCGTCTACTTCTATCTCTGTTCCCTTTACATATTTATCAATAAGTACTGGATATTTTTTAGATAAGCTTACTGCTTCTTTTAAATAATTCTCAAGCCCTGCTTGATCATATACAACCTGCATTGCGCGTCCACCTATTACATAGGATGGTCTTACTACTACTGGGTATCCTAATTTCCCTACTGTATCTAGCGCTTCTTCTATACTTGTGACAGCTCTTCCTGTAGGACTTGGGATATTTAGTTCTTCTAAGAAGCCTCTGAATTTATCTCGATCTTCTGCTATATCCATTGACTGATAAGAGGTTCCTAGTATATTTACCCCTCTTTCATAAAGCTTAGGGGCTAGATTTACAGAGGTTTGCCCCCCTAATTGAAGGACTACCCCTTCTGGCTTTTCATTTTCGATAACATTCATTACATCATCTATATATAGTGATTCAAAATATAGTTTATCTGCTGTATCAAAGTCCGTACTTACTGTCTCTGGGTTATTGTTGATAATGATGGATTCATATCCTGCCTCTTTAATTGCCCATACCCCATGTACACAAGAGTAATCAAATTCGATTCCCTGTCCGATTCGAATAGGTCCTGATCCGAGTACTAATATTTTCTTCTTATCACTAATGATATTTTCATCTTCCTCTTCATAGCAAGAGTAGTAATAAGGAGTTTGTGCATCGAATTCACCACTGCAAGTATCTACCATTTTGTAGACAGGTGCGATTTCTTTCTCTTTTCTCATTTCTTCTAATTCGCCATGATTTATTCCTTTTAAGTCACTTATTTCTTTATCTGTAAAGCCCATTTCTTTTGCTTCATAAAGTAATTTTTCGTCTATACTTTCTGTCTTTATTTTATTTTCCATCTTAATGATATTTACTAACCCATTTAGGAACCATGGATCTACCTTTGTTCGATCATGAAGCTCTTCTACTGTTATTCCCCTTCTTAAAGCTTCTGCAAGGGCGAAGATTCTTTCATCATCACATAGATCAATCTTTTTGAATAAATTTTCTTTAGTCGTCTCCATCATGGAAAACATTCTAAGACCTGTAAACTTACCTTCTAAGGAAGTTAAAGCTTTAAGGAGGGCACTTTCAAAGCTTCTGCTGATTGCCATTACTTCTCCTGTTGCTTTCATCTGAGTTCCAAGGGTTCTAGATGCCTTACTGAATTTGTCAAAGGGCCATTTAGGGAATTTTACCACAATATAGTCAAGGGCTGGCTCAAAGCATGCACTTGAATTCTTTGTTACATAATTTTTTAGTTCATCCAAGCTAAAGCCTATACCGATTTTAGCAGCAATCTTTGCGATAGGATATCCTGCTGCCTTTGAGGCTAAGGCACTTGAACGACTTACCCTTGGATTTACCTCTATAACAATGTAGTTATTGCTCTTTGGGTCTAGTGCAAACTGGATATTACATCCACCCTCAATTTTTAAGCTTCTGATGATCTTAATAGATGCTTGTCTTAGCATCTGATATTCTTTATCTCTTAAGGTTTGTGAAGGGGCAACAACAATACTATCTCCTGTATGCACCCCTACAGGGTCCATATTTTCCATATTACATATGATGATGCAATTATCTTTTTTATCTCTTATTACCTCATACTCAATCTCTTTCCATCCTGCAACACTTTGCTCTAAAAGGATTTGTCCGATAGGGCTGTTTTCAATTCCTCTTTGGCATATTTCAATCAACTCGTCATAGTTACTTGCAATACCCCCACCTGTTCCTCCTAAAGTGTATGCTGGTCTTATGATTACTGGATATCCATACTTTTCAACAAACTCTTCACATTCCTTGATCTTCGTTGCAATAATACTCATAGGGATGGGTTCATCTATTTCTAGCATAAGTTCTTTGAAAGCTTCTCTGTCCTCTGCTTTTTTGATGGTTTCACTATCAGTTCCTAATAGTCTTACACCGTATTTATCTAGGATTCCCTCTTCTTTTAGTTTCATAGATAAATTCAGTCCTGTTTGCCCTCCGAAGCCTGCTAGAATCCCATCTGGTTTTTCCTTACTAATAATTTTTTCTAAGCTTTCTACATTTAATGGCTCTATATATACTCGATCAGCTACATTTGTATCTGTCATGATTGTAGCAGGATTGCTGTTTACAAGAATTGTTTCAATTCCTTCTTCTTTTATTGCCTTACAAGCCTGTGTTCCTGAATAGTCAAACTCTGCTGCCTGACCTATGATGATAGGGCCTGAACCAATAATCATCACCTTTTTTAAGCTTTTATCTATTGGCATTTTGCATCCTCCTTTAACTGGTCGATAAATTTATCAAATAGATAAGTAGAATCTGTTGGTCCTGGTGCCCCCTCTGGGTGGAATTGTACTGAGAATACAGGAAGTTCTTTATGCTTCATTCCTTCTACTGTATCATCGTTTAGATTAATATGGGTAATCTCCATTCCACTTTCTTCTATACTCTTTCGATCTACTGCATATCCATGATTTTGTGAGGTTATATAAGCACGATCTCTTTTTATATCATAAACCCCATGGTTTCCACCTCTATGTCCGTACTTCATTTTATAAGTTTTTCCTCCTACTGCTAAAGCTAAAACCTGATGACCCATACAGATGCCAAAGGTCGGTACTTTCTTGATGATTTTCTTTATTGTTTCTACAGCTTCTGTAGCTTCTTCAGGATTTCCTGGTCCGTTGCTAAGTAGTACTCCTTCAGGGTTTATATTCATAATCTCTTCATAGGTTGTATTGTAAGGAAATACAGTAATATCACAGTTTCTATATTGTAAATTATTTAAAATATTTTTCTTTATACCAAAATCCATCACAGCAATCTTTGGACCATTCCCAGGTATATGAATAACTTTTTGTGTTCCTACTTCTTTCATCCAATCTTCTTTTAATTTTTCTTCTTTTAAGATTTTTTCTAATTCTTCTATAGATAGATCCTCATTAGATATGACGCATTTTAAAGCTCCTTGATTTCTTATTCTTTTCGTGATGCTTCTTGTATCTACATCACAAATTCCTACAATCCCCATATTTTCAAGCATCTCTTCTAATGTTTGTTCGCTCATATAGTTTGAAGGATTTTGTTCAATAGATTTTGTAATAAATCCTTTCGCATACACTTTAGAAGATTCATTCTCCACACTATTCACACCATAATTTCCTATTAACGGATAAGTCATGGTAATGATTTGTCCTGCATAAGACGGGTCTGTTAAAATTTCTTGGTATCCTGTAATAGATGTATTGAATACCAATTCCCCTATAGATGTTCCTTTTTTTCCAAATCCTTTTCCTTTGTATACCGTTCCATCTTCTAGATACAATATTCCATTCATTTTGTATCCCTCCAATATTATTTATATTTATTCATCAATAATTATATTTATCCATGTGAACATTATTTATAATTATACATAAAATAATATATTTATTCAATTCGTTTTAAAAAATTTTCTTTGGTAAATTTCATTTTTTTATAACCACCCAGCTATAATAAAGCGTTTGACTTATACTTCGCATTCTATCCATGCTTTTACCAATAATTCATTTGTGTATTATTATTATCTCATTTTATAATCTTTCATATTATTTCATTGCTTATAATAATCATTTTATACATTTCTTATCCTGATAAATAAAAAAGCCTTCTACCAGAGGTAAAAGGCTTGCATTTGCGTACAGAAATAAGATATCACGAATTCTTTGTGTATCTTCCCTATCACATCCTTTTCAGCCTCTCTGGACCGATTTAAAGGTACCTATTTTGTTTTCAATACATGATATCATGTTTTTCTCCTATGTGTCAACAATCATTTTTGACAATTTCCTATTATGTAATTATTTATTCCTCTCAAAATAACAATGCTTATATTTACTTAAAAACAATTAAATATACTTGAACAATGCTTGTTAATCAATTATAATATACTTAAGAATAAATGAATGCAGGAGTGATGATCTTGTATCAAGAAGAACGAATGCAAGTAATTTTAGCATATCTAAAAAAAAATAAACGAATCAATGTGGATACCATTTGCACTCTTTGTGATGTTTCAAGAGATACAGCAAGAAGAGACTTAGTAAAATTAGAAGAAAAGGGAACCATTCTAAGAACCCACGGAGGAGCTATTTTACCAACTTTACAAAAAGAACTAAAAGCCTATGAAGATCGTCTTCGATATGATTCAAAAGAAAAAAAAGCAATAGGAAAATTAGCAACTTCCCTCGTTCATAAGGGAGAAAAAATTATTATGAATACATCTACAACGGTTCTAGCTTGTGCAGAATTTTTAAATATAGATGATTGTTCCATTATTACAAATTCTATTTATTTAGCAGATATTCTTGCTAATAAACCAGGAGTAAAAATTCATTTACTAGGTGGTCAATTACATCAAGAGCACAGATATTTATATGGATTATCTACCATCACCATGCTTTCAAATTATTATACGGATAAAGTTTTTGTAGGCACAGGAGGCATTACAGAAAATGGATTGACTGTTGGTCATGAAGACGATGGCTTTGTCATGAAAAAAATGATTGAACAAGCAGATCAAGCTATTGTATTAGCAGATCATTCAAAGTTTAACAAGAAATTTTTCTTCAAATTTGCTGAATTATCACAAATAGATATACTCGTTACAGATCAAAAACCTCCGGAGAGGTTTATGAAAATTTTTAATGAGCATAATATAAAAGTATTGTTTCCAAAAAAATAACTCACTGGCGTAACCTTTCGGGCGTAACGGTGAATTATCAGCCACAGATCTTAGATCTGTGGCTTAAATTATGCCTTTTTACATTTCACCACTTATATCTATCTTGAAAAAATAATACGTTGTAAAATATTACAACTTTTGTTATAATATCACTGTATTCTCAGGGCGGGGTGTAATTCCCCACCGGCGGTATTTTTGCTATTTTGCAAATAAGCCCGCGAGCGCTTGTTTCAATGAACAAGGTCAGCAGACTTGGTGAGAATCCAAGGCCGACGGTAATAGTCCGGATGGGAGAGGATGAAATGTTTTTACGTGCTTTTTATATGTTTTTTTAATTTCACATTTTTTATACATTTCTATCTCTCATCATAATTCCTGATGAAAATTTTATTTTTAGAAAGGGAGTTTTATGATGAACAAATCACTATTATCCAAATTTGGTAACCCTATTGAGCGTATTGAGCAAGCACTAGAAGATCTTCGTAAAGGAAAAGGAATCCTTCTGGTAGATGATGAAGATCGTGAAAATGAGGGCGACCTTATCTTTCCTGCTGAAACTATTACAGAATCTCAAATGGCTATGTTAATTCGAGAATGCAGCGGTATTGTATGTCTTTGTCTCACAGATGAAAAAATCCATCAATTAAATTTACCTCCAATGGTAACAAAAAATACAAGTAAATATCAAACAGCCTTTACTGTTTCAATTGAAGCTTCTCAAGGCGTAACAACAGGTGTTTCTGCCTTCGATAGAGTGACTACTATCCGTACAGCAGTAAAAAATGACTGTAAACCTAAAGATATTAGTAGTCCTGGACATGTTTTTCCACTTTGTGCTCGTTCAGGTGGTGTTTTTACTAGGCGTGGACATACAGAAGGAACAGTTGATCTTATGAGCCTTGCAGGATATAATCCAGCTGGGATTTTATGCGAATTAACAAATCCTGATGGTACCATGGCAAAATTACCTGAAATCATTAATTTTGCTGAACAACATGATATGGTTGTTGTCACCATTGAAGATATTGTTCAGTATAAAAAGCTAGCCCTTGGAAAAGTTGAATCCTGTTCTAATTAATTTATTTCAGATTAAATAGTAAAGGGACAGTTTCAAAATAATGTTTAAATTATTCTGAAGCTACCCTTTTTTTATAAAAAGCTATATTAAAGTTCTCTTAATACTTTTTCTAATATCCCTAAAGCTTTTTCTATATCCTCATTTTTTACATTGAGTGGTGGCAAAATTCTCACTACATCTTTCCCTGCCCCTACTAATAAAAGACCTTTTTCAAAACATTTATTTACAATAGCCTTTGGCTCTATATTCACCTTCATTCCAAGCATTAATCCCATTCCTTGAATATCTTCAATAATAGGGTATTTATTTTTTAAATTTTCAATTTTATCTACAAAATACTCACTCTTCTCATTTACTTGATCAATAATTCCTTTGTCTACTAATTCTTCTAAAACTGATAAAGATACTGCACAAGCTAATGGATTTCCTCCAAAAGTACATCCATGATCTCCTGGTGAAAAAGCACTTGCTGATCTTTCATTAGCAAGAGTAGCACCTATTGGAAAACCTCCCCCTAATCCCTTAGCCATACATATTACATCTGGAACAGTCCCAAAGCTTTGATAAGCAAATAGATTTCCTGTTCTTCCTATTCCACATTGCACCTCATCAAATATTAATAATGCATCAAATTCATCACATAACTCTCTAGCTTTTTGTAAAAAATCTTTCTGGGCTTTAAGGACTCCTCCTTCTCCTTGAATAGGCTCTATGATTACTGCACAAATATCTTCATTCATATTTTTCTCTAAATCCTGTATATCATTAAATGCTACAGCTTTTATCCCTTCCATCAAAGGCATAAAATCCTTTTGGTATTTCTCTTGCCCTGTTACTGCTAGTGCTCCTAATGTTCTCCCATGAAAAGAGTTTTTCATATGAATAATTGTATTTTTTGTGTTACTTTTGAGTTTCCCATATTTTCTTGCTAGCTTAAGCCCAGTCTCTACTGCTTCTGTTCCACTATTACAAAAGAACACCTGATCATGATGACTATATGCTGCTAGTTTTTTTGCTAAATTGATTTGAGGTATATTCCAATATAAGTTAGAGACATGTATAAGCTTTAAACTTTGTTCATTTAATGCTTTTATCATAGCTTCATGACTATGTCCTAAAGAGTTTACTGCAACACCAGATACAAAGTCAATATATTCTTTTCCATTTGTATCGTATACCTTGCTCCCTACTCCCTTCTCAAAGGTTACATCAAATCTTCCATAGGTATTCATTACATTGCTTTTACTCATTTTTTTCTCCTCCTTTGATCATTGTACCCATCCCCTTATCTGTAAATATTTCTAAAAGTAAACTATGTGATTCTCTTCCATCAATCAAATGTATATTTTTTGTCCCATTTTCTATGGCTTCTATACAGCACTGCATTTTAGGAATCATTCCCCCTAAGATCACCCCTGTTCTTATATATTCTTTTATTTTTTCTATATAAATGCTAGAAATAAAGGTTGAAGGATCATTCATATCTTTATACAGTCCTTCTACATCTGTTAATAATATAAGCTTTTCTGCTTTTAACACAGAAGCTACAGCTGATGCTACATAATCCGCATTAATATTGTAGCTATTTCCTTCCTCATCACATCCAATAGGAGAAATCACAGGAATATATTCTGTATCTAATAAATCATTTAATAATTGCTCATTAACAGATACCACTTCCCCCACATAGCCTATATCTATTTTTTCATTTCCTTCATATAAATATTTTTTAGTAGCTTTAATAAGATGATTATCTCTTCCGCTAACCCCTACAGCTTTGACTCCATGACTACATAGCTCCCCAACAATAGATTTATTGATTTTTCCTGAAAGAACCATTTCTACAACTTCCATGGTTTTTTCATCTGTAACTCTTAGTCCTTTTATAAAATTTGTCTTCATCTCTAGTTTACTCAGCCAATTTGAGATATTAGGTCCTCCCCCATGAACAATCACTACATTGATTCCTACGAGCTTTAATAGCACTACATCTTCTATAAAAGCCTTTTTTGCTTCAATATTTTTCATAATGCTTCCACCATATTTGATCACAAAAGTTTTCCCACTAAACTTCTTTATATAAGGTAAAGCCTCTATTAATATAGCTACTTTTTGATAGTCCAAAGATTTCACTCCCTTAATTATGATTTTTAATAATTATACTTAAATTTAAATAAATATTCAATATTTTATTGTATATTTATTTAGTTTATTATATAATTAGTTAAATTTTTTTATTAAAAAGGAGGTTCCTTTATGATCAGAGTAGGTATAATAGGAGCAACAGGATATGCTGGTCAACAGCTAGTTTGGCTCCTCCACCAACACAAATCAACAGAAATCATATTTTTATCTTCTTATAGTTATGCAGGTAATTCCTTTTCAGATATTTATCCTCAATATGATAAATTTTTAGAGAATTTATGTATAGATATCCAAAGTGTAGAAAATAAGCTTCAAGAAATTGATTTATTATTTATCGCTCTCCCTCACGGAAAATCTTTTGAAATCACTAAAAAGGCTCTAAATCTTGAGGTAAAGGTTATTGATTTAGGTGCTGATTTTCGATTAAAAAGTTCCGATTCTTATGAAAAGTGGTATGGTCTAAAGCATGGCTGTATCAATTTATTATCTGCTAGTGTATATGGTTTACCTGAAATTCATAGAAAAGCTATAAGAAAAGCTCAGTTAATTGCTAATCCAGGCTGTTATCCTACAGCAAGCATCTTAGCTCTAGCTCCCATACTCAAACATGGGCTAATTGACCCAAAATCCATCATCATCGATGCAAAATCAGGTGTGTCTGGAGCTGGAAGAAAAGCAAGTATTCCTACTCTTTTTGCAGAATGTAATGCATCCATCAAAGCCTATGGTGTAGGAGGACACCGTCATACACCAGAAATCGAACAAGAAACATCAAATATTTATGGAAAAGAGATCACCTTATCCTTTACACCTCATTTGATCCCTATGAATAGAGGTATTCTCGCGACCTGTTATGCAAGTCTTAAAGAAAAACACTCTCAAGAAAGTGTGTATAAAACCTATAAGGATTTTTATAAGAATGAATATTTTATAAGAATCAGAAAAAATCTTCCTGAGACAAAATGGGTAAAAGGAACAAACCTTTGTGATATAGCCGTATGTGTAGACGAAAGAACGGGAAGAGTCATCATACTATCGGCTATTGATAATCTAATGAAAGGTGCTGCGGGACAAGCAGTACAGAATATGAATATTCTATTTGATCTAAAAGAAACAGAAGGATTAGAGCTACTCCCAATGAATCCATAATTTTTTAACTACCAGATAAAAAGAAAGGATGGTCCAATTGAAAATTTTAGAAAATAAAACGATATCAGATGTACCTGGCTTTCAGGCTGTAGGCATATATAGTGGTGTAAAAAGAAGTGGAAAAAACGATTTATGCGTTATTTACAGTCAAAAGCCTGCTGTCGCAGCTGCCACTTTTACTAAAAACAAAGTAAAAGCAGCTCCTGTTTTACTTAATATGGAGCACGTAAAATCAGAAAACACCCAAGCAATTGTTATAAACAGCGGTAATGCCAATGCCTGTACTGGAAGTGAAGGTTTTGAAGATGCTGTAACTATGGCAAAGGTAACAGCAAAGGAATTAGGTCTAACCCCTCCCGAGGTTATGGTATGCTCTACAGGAATTATAGGAGCTCCCATGCCTATGGATAAAATTACAAAAGGCATCCAAACAGCCTGTGAAAGTCTTGATCAAAACGATGGTGATTCTGCTGCCAAAGCCATCATGACTACAGATACCTTTACGAAAAAAATAACGGTCCTCACCCATATAGACGGCAAAGATATCTATATAAGCGGTATGGCAAAAGGCTCTGGTATGATTCATCCAAATATGGGCACAATGCTTAGCTTTATTACTACAAATGTAAATATGGAAAAATCATTACTTCAAGCAGCTTTAAAGAATAGTGTAGAAGATACTTACAATATGGTTTCTATAGATGGAGATACAAGTACAAATGATATGGTTATTGTCATGGCTAATGGTTTAGCTGAAAATTCATTCATTACTGCAACGAATGATTCTTATGTAAAATTTAAAGAAGCTCTTGATTTTGTAAATAAGACACTAGCTAAATTGATTGCAAAGGATGGAGAAGGAGCTACAAAACTCATCGAAACAAATGTCATCCATGCTAAAACAAAGAAAGATGCTCAGCTTTGTGCAAAATCTGTGATCTCTTCAAGTCTTGTAAAATCTGCTTTATTCGGAAGCGATGCCAATTGGGGAAGAATATTATGTGCTATTGGTTATGCAGATGGAGATTTCAAACCACAAAAAGTGGACATCTTCTTTAAAAATCATATAAGCTCTATACAGGTGGCGAAAAATGGTATGGGTATTTCTTTTGATGAGGATACAGCAAAATCCATATTAGAACAGGAATACGTAAATATTCTTATTGATCTAAAGGATGGAGAAAGCTCAGCTACTGCATGGGGTTGTGATTTAAGTTATGATTACGTGAAGATTAATGGTTGTTATAGAACTTAAGGATAAAAAGTATTTGAATAGATAGCTTTTTATCCTATAGATTTAAAGTTTATACACAAAGAAGAAGCTTACCTTATATAAGCTTCTTCTTTGTGTATAAACTTTAAATTTTTATGAGTTATCCACATCTATCCACAACAGTTTGTGGATAGATAAAGCTTGTCCACTATATCTTGTCTTCATATTGGTTATTTTGTAGAAAAAAATCTAAAGTTCCTCTATATAAACCTCTTTCAAAAGGATTATCACTTCTTAAAGTTAAGTTATCACCCTTCTTTAAAAGGATATCCACAAAAGGAATTAATTTTTCTTCATAAATCTTCATAGATTGTTTTGGAAGGGTTCCTGGCCATCCGCTACAGCTTATTGTCACTCTACGATATTTTGTACTGACCTGAGGGGGAATATCCTCATAAGCATCATCCATTTTTTCAAAAACATACTTTTCCAAATCACCATGAGGAATTCCTTCTATTGCTTTTATTTGAATAGGATCTACAGATGTATCATAAGGATCAGCTGTTAGATCCAATATCATACTATCTTCTTTTAAAAAATGGATGTATTCATTGGGTATAATAGCTTTTGAAAAATCAATTCTTCTAGTTGCATCTACCAACACATCTGTATCAGAAAAAATACGAGGAAGTAAATTCTTATGTTTTGTAATATGTCTTCCAATATATTGAACCATCACACCGGGTACATCCTTCTCTCTTATCTCTTCTAGTATTCCTTCATCTCCAAAAGACATACAGATTCTTCCCGCTCTTACACCTAGCTGACCCATTCCAATAACAGTTGCTTTTATAGGCCCTCTTTCCTTTGAAAAGAAATCTTTTCTTCTCTTTTTCATTTCTTTAAAGGCTGCTTTTACACCCCCTAAAGCTGTTAGCTCATAAGTTACTACCATGCGATTATGATCATCATCCACAATAGAATCCATAGAATAAGAAATAATCTCCTTTTCTTTTAACCTCTTCACAAGCTTCGGTCTTGAATCATAGTGAAGCATAGAAATAAGCATACAGTTCCTATTCATCATCTCTATTTCATCATCATTAGGGGCTTTTAGTATAATCACTAAATCCTTCTCATAAACCTCTTCATAAGATACAAATTTCACCTGATCATTTGCTTTTAAATAATCTTCCTCTGAAAATCCCATTTCAGCACCATAATTTTCTTCTAAAAATAATTTTATAGGATAGAGCTTTAACTTTTTGATAAAACTTGGAAGAAACCCTCGTATTTCTCCTTTTATTCCACGAATTTTAGGCAACCCTATAGAAGTAATCTTTTTCATCCAGATTCACCCTTTCAACCAATTATATATCTTTATACTGTATCTAATAGTTTATGCAATATTTTCATATTTATTTGAAAGGGTTGGTTATAGATGAAAATTAATTAAATCTACTATTTTTATGAAAACATTAGAAGACTTAAAGCCATTACAGCCATTCCTGAAATAACACCATATATAGATAAATGATGTTCTCCATATTCATGAGCTGCTGGAAGAAGTTCATCTAAAGAGATAAATACCATAATCCCTGCAACGCTAGCAAAAATCACACCAAAAACTGTATCACTAAAAATACTTCGAAGTAAAACATATCCAATCACAGCCCCTACAGGCTCTGCTAATCCTGATAAAAAGGAATAATAAAAAGCTTTCTTTTTATCTCCTGTTGCATAATAAATAGGAACGGAAACAGCAATTCCTTCAGGTATATTATGTATAGCTATAGCTACAGCAATGGGAATCGCTATGTTTACGTCCTTCATAGCTGATGTAAAAGTAGCCAGCCCTTCTGGAAAGTTATGTATGGCTATAGCAAGAGCTGAAAACATTCCCATTCTTAAAAGCTGTTTATTTTCTTTATCTTTTAACTGTTCTTTTCCCATTTCTTCCACATTTCTCATTTCATGAGGATTTTCAAAATCTGGAACCAATTTATCTATTAAAGCAATGAACGCCATCCCTCCAAAAAAAGAAAGCGTTGTAATCCAATAGCCTTTACTATATCCAAACTCATCTATTAAAGCATCCTTTGCTTTGAAGAAAATCTCAACAAAAGATACATAAATCATTACCCCAGCAGAAAAACCGAGGGCTAAAGAAAGAAATTTCTTATTCGTCTTTTTTGCAAAAAAAGCTAAAGCACTTCCGATTCCTGTAGAAAGTCCTGCAAATAACGTTAATCCAAACGCAATCCATATATTACTTGATTCCATAAATATCCCTCCCCACTTATACAACTAAATTATACCCATTTTACAAAAGATAAAACCGAGAGTACGTCTTTTTACAAACATATTCTCGGCTATCTCTTTAAATGATTTTTTTTCTTTAATATTTTTTAGCTAATTCCTTTTCTAAGCTTTTCTGCAAATTCATTTGGAAGTTCGCTTTCTTCTACTGCTTTTGCAGCTCTTTCATAATCATAAATCACCTCAACATTTTGTGTTTTTATATCCTCTTGATTTATTTCAACAATTACATATGTTGCCTGAGGATTTCCATGCTTTGGTTTTCCTACACTTCCAGCATTAATAAAATGAACACCCTCTACTACCTCATGAAATGGTTTATGCGTATGACCACATATCAAAACATTAAAATCTGCCGTCTTTGCAATTTCTTTTAACTCCTCAGAATTTTCATATAGATATTCATTATTTCTTCTCGTACTTCCATGTACCAATACTATTTTCTTTCCTTCTATTTCTAATTCTAACTGTTTTGGTAGATTTTTTAACCACGTCTTATTTTCAGCTGTAGTATTTTCTTGAGACCAATAAAGAGACTTCGTTCCCATAGCCATTGTTTTTTCATCCTTATAATCACAACCACAAGCAAATAGTTCTTCTCCTACACTTTCATCATAATTCCCTTGAATAGTCACTATTTTTTCTTCTTTTATAAGATCGATTACTTCGTTTGGAAAAGGTGCATAGCCTACTAAATCGCCCAAACAATAAACTTTATCGATCCCTTTCTTTTTTATATCTTCTAAAGTAGCTTTTAAAGCATAAATGTTAGCATGAATATCTGTAATAACTGCAAACTGCATATGCATTTCCTCCTTGGCTATTTTTTTGTTATTATAACAAAATACACAAATAGATATGAATAGTTTTAGCTGTTAAATTCTTGTTAAATAAATAAGTGGATTTTAAAAGGGGACGCAAAAGCGTCCCCCTACTTATTTAATATTTCCTTTACTTCATCCTTTGAAACAACTCTTCCAGAAACCTTCACAGCACCATCTACTACAAGAGCTGGCGTTTTCATTACCCCAAAGGATAAAATGTCCTTCATCTGTGTTACCTTTTCAAATTCTGCATCAATCCCTAGTTCTTTTGCTGCTTCTACTGCATTTTCATAAAGTGTTGTACAGTTTTTACATCCTCCACCTAAAATTTTAATGTTCATGTAAACCCCTCCTATTTTTTATTTGAAAGTTATATAAGAATAAAATTTTTCATTCTTTCTATAATCAGCATTCAACTTTTCTTTTCATTTCATACATCTACAGAATAATATTAAATAAATATCCTACAAGTATAATAGCTGTCCCTGTAATGGCAATGAATATCCCAATAAGCTTTGGTTTCATTACTTGCTTAAGTAAAATCATCTCAGGAAGCGATAAGGCTACCACACTCATCATGAAAGAAAGCGCTGTTCCAACGCCTACCCCTTTACCAATCAAAGCCTCTACAATAGGAACTGTTCCTACTGCATTTGAATAAAGAGGAATTCCTAATACTACAGCTATAAAGACTGCAAATGGATTATTAGGTCCTGCATATTTTACCAAGAAATCCTGTGGTGCATAGCCATGAATCCATGCCCCTATACCAATTCCTATTACTACATAAAGCCATACTCTCTTTACAATATCCTTTACTGCATCAATAGAAAATTTCAATCTCTTTTTATGATCCATCTCTTCAATAACAGCTTCACCCATATGAATCTCAAAAACATAGCTTTCTACTAAATGAGTTAAGTTAAGCTTTTCAATAATGAGCCCTGCAACGATTCCTATAATCATTCCTGCAATTGTATAAAGAAATGCTATTTTAAAGCCAAAGCTGATGAATAAAAATCCTAATGCAATTTCATTAACAATTGGTGATGTAACTAAAAATGTAAATGTAACGCCTAGCGGAATACCCGATTCCACGAAGCCTATAAATATAGGCACTGTTGAACATGATCAGAATGGAGACAATACTCCTAATATAGCTGCTGCTACATGAGCCCACACTCCACCAAATTTCGAGAGCATCCCTTTTACTTTTTCTGGTGGGAAATAACTTCTCACATAAGAAATAGTAAAAATCATAAAACTAAGGAGTAAAATAATTTTTAGTGTATCATATACAAAAAAGTCTACACTATCTCCTAATCTAGAATGTAAATCTAATCCTAATACATTTTCTACAAACCAATCAGCAAATCCTTTTAACATCATCATCCCTCCTATCTTAAAATGATTATTTTTTCTTCCCTATAAAACATTTACTCATTTTTCTATATTCGATATTTCAATTACTTCTTTATCCCTAATTGTTCATGTGCTTCTTCTAATTGTTTTGATAAAATATCCTTTACTAAATCTAAAATCGTATAGATTTCCTTATACCTTACGCTATACATAACCTTTAATCCATCTTTTCTACTTGTAAGAATACCTTTATCCTTTAAGATTTTAAGGTGTTGTGAAACATTAGATTGTTCTAATTCCAAATCTTCATAAATATGACATACGCAAAGCTCTTCTTCACTTTTTAACCTTTCAAGAATCTGAATACGCGTTTTATGGGCTAGCGCCTTTAGTAGTGATGCAGATAATTCATAATACATAGAGCTCACTATTTTCCCTCCTAACTATATTAGAATATTCTAATATGATTATATATAACAAAGTATATTTGTGCAATAGTTTTTTTGTATAATAATAAATTTTTTAAAATCTTTCTTCATCCTCCTTATAAAATACTCTAAATAAACAAAATACTTTTATTTATCATTTTTTTATTGACAAATTCGATTTCACTTTCCTTGTTTTTTTCATCTATTGTGGTATACTAGATAAGGAAAATAAGATAATTAGGAGTGTGCTTATGTCAAACAATATTGAAGTTGGAAACATTGTAGTAGGAAAAGTAACTGCTATCAAACCTTTCGGTGCTTTCGTAGCAATCGAAGAGGGAAAAGAAGGATTAGTTCATATTTCACAAATCGCTCACGGATTTGTAAAGGATATCAACGAACATCTTTCTGTTGGTGCTGAAGTAAACGTAAAGATCTTATCTATGGATCAAGAATCTGGAAAGATTTCTCTTTCTATTCGTGAAACATTACCAGCACCTGAAGCTACAGAGCGTAAACCTGAACAAAAGACAGATCGTCCTCGTCGTCCAAAGCAAAAAAGAGGCGGAATGAACTACCAAGATCCAAAGAACAACGAAAGCTTTAATCCACTTGCAGATCAATTAAAAGCTTGGGTAGAACAATCTAAAAAATAATAAAAAGAACCCGCTGTTTTCGCTTTTGCATACAGGGGTTCTTTTTAGTTACAAACTTAATAAAACCGTATAAACAGGAATAAAAATCAAACTAGCAATAGTTGTAACACTCACCATAACGCTTGCATATTTGTAATCTGCTCCATAAGCTTGTGCTACAATTGCACTTTGGGTCATAACTGGCATAGCTGCTTCTATCACAAATACCTTCTCCATTAATAGTGGCACCTCAAAATAAGAAAGAGCTGTAAAAACCAATAATGGACAGAATACAAATCTTCCAATTAAAAGAATCATCATATGCTGATCAAATCGAATATCGCTTATATGGATACCATGAATAATAATTCCTATAAAAAACATAGATAGAGCTGTAGTAAGATTTCCTATATATCTACAGCTATCCATAATAAACCTTGGTGGATTTATTTTCAGCAATATAAAAATAAGTGCTACCAAAAATCCCATCAGCGGCGGAGAGAAAATCCTTTTTAATGTATTAAAAGTGAAAATCCCCTCTCCATCATCATTTCCACTATCTTTTCTAATGTTATATACCCCAATGGTCCAAAAGGTTGTGGTATTAGCAATATAATAAAGTAAAACCATCGGAACACTTTTTTCACCAAACAAAGCTAAATTTACAGGAAGTCCTATAAAAATCGTATTGGATAAAGCAAACATAGATTGAAACAAGCCTCTCCTCTTAGGAGGAATTTTTAAAACTTTTACTAAAAGTATACTAACACCATAGGCTAAAAACATGGTTGAAAAAGCAATCCCTATACCAATTTTCGATTCTATTAACAGTTCCTTATTAAAATTTTTCATGAGATTTGAAAACATTAATGCAGGTAAAGATACTCTCACTACTAGCTTTGAAAATAATTTAGAGATTCTTTCATCAAACCATCCTTTATGGGTTAATGTATATCCTACACCAATCATTACCATAATACTAAATACACTTTGTATGGCATCTGCTACGATCATTTTTATAGCTCCTTTTTGTTTTTTCTCTAAATCTATCTTATTCTACAAAAGCTGTCAACTAAAAATAAATCACTTGCCATTTATGAAAACAGCAAGCGATCACTGATTAAATCCTTTGATTGATTTTTTTCAAAATAAGTTAATAGCTTTGGAATAGTTAATTTTTTCTTTTCTTCTCCCCTAATATCTAAAACAATTTCTCCTTTGTGCATCATCAATAGCCGATTCCCCAAGGTAATAGCTTGATTTAGATTATGAGTAACCATTAAAGTTGTCATTTTTTTCTCTGTAACAATTTTTTCTGTAAGCTCAATAATTCTCTCAGAGGTCTTTGGGTCTAATGCTGCTGTATGCTCATCTAAAAGAAGTATATGAGGACTAGATAAAGTAGCCATTAAAAGAGATAAGGATTGTCTTTGCCCTCCAGATAATAATCCTACCTTTGTATATAATTGCTCTTCAAGACCTAATGAAAGGGGAGCTAAAAGTTTTTCAAATAAAGGAATATCTTTTTTTGAAACGCCCATAGAAAAATTAAATTTTTTCCCTTTATTCATAGCCATAGATAAATTTTCTATAATATTCATAGAAGGTGAAGTTCCCATAGTGGGATCTTGAAATACTCTTCCGATCGATTTTGTACGCTTATATTCTGGCTCAGAAGATATATCATTACCCTTTAATAGAATAGATCCATCATCTGCTTCAATCGATCCAGATATCATATTTAAAAGAGTTGATTTCCCTGCTCCATTGCTTCCAATAATCGTAATAAAATCTCCCTCTTGTACATCTAATGAAAATCCATTAAAAACAATCTTTTCATTAACCGTATTTTTATGAAATGTCTTACACAGATTTCGGATTCGTAGCAACAGAATCACCCCCTATAGAAAATAGTTTCTTTCCTTTAAAAGGATTTTTCCCTTGATTAATAGCTAAAGCAGTAACAACAATAACAGCAGTAATTAATTTTAAATCTGTTGGTGGAAATCCTAATTTTAATGCAAAAGCTGTGCTGGTCTTATATAAAATAGATCCAAATAAAGCCATTGTAGTAGGAATAATTAAAGGAATTCTTTTAAAGATGGCTTCCCCAAAGATAATAGAAGCAAGACCCATCACAATAATTCCTGTTCCCATACCCACATCTGAAAATCTTTGATATTGAGCAACCAATGAACCTGATAATGCTACCAATCCATTTGAAACCATAAGGGCAATAATCTTAATCCTTCCTATATCAATTCCTAAAGAAGTAACTAATTGAGGATTATCCCCTGTAGCTTTTATGATAAATCCAAATTTTGTTTTTAAGAAGATATCTAATACAATCTTTACAAATATAGCAAATACAAAAATAATAAAGATCGGCTTTACCCCACTACTAAAAATCGTTGCTTTATTAAAAAGGGGAACATTTGCTTTTCCCATAATTCTTAGATTCACAGAATATAAACCAATCATTACTAAAATTCCTGATAACAAATTGGTGATTTTAAATTTTACATGAAGGTATCCTGTAACCCCTCCTGCAATCATCCCTGCCATAAGTGAAATTAAAGTTGCTATAAATGGATTAACATCCATCACTAAAAGTGCAGCTGTAACAGCAGCTCCCAATGGGAAGCTGCCATCTACTGAAAGATCTGGAAAATCTAATATCTTATAAGTAATATAGACACCAAGAACCATTACGCCAAATAATAATCCTTGTTCTAAAATATTTAACCAAAAGCCCATTATTTTTCGCCTCCTAAAAGTTCAGCTTTTTCTTGTAAATCCTGAGGCAATTCAATATTTAATGCTTTTAAAGTATCTACATTAACAACTAACTCCGTTTCCTTTAAAGTCTCTATAGATAAATCTTTTGGAGCTTTCCCATCCATCACCTCTACCGCTATAAGTCCTGTTTGAAATCCTAATTTGTAGTAATTGATTCCTTCTGTAGCTAAAGCGCCATTTTCTACATGGGCTCTTTCTGCTCCAATAATCGGAATACTTTTCTTCATACATTCCGCCGATACTAAAGGCATAGCTGATGCAACTAAATTATCTGTCGGTGTATATAAAACATCTATTTGATCAACCAATTCATTTAATGCTTGGGCTGCTTCATTTACATTTGTAATACCTGTTGTAATGATTTCTAAATCAAATTCAGGTGCTACTTTTTTTGCACGCTCAATTTGTATTTCAGAATTTGTTTCACTTGTATTGTATAAAATCCCTACTTTTTTCACATCTGGAACTAATTTTTTCATTAACTCAAATTGTTTTTTGATAGGTGCCATATCACTTGTTCCTGCAACATTTGTTCCTGACTTTTCCCAAGATTCAACAAGCCCTGCTTTTTGTGGATCTGTCACTGCTGTAATCATAATAGGAATATCCTTTGTTGCATTAAAAGCTGCTTGAGCTGTTGGTGTTGCAATTGCTAATATCATATCCTTTTTTTGTGATACAAAGTTTTGAGCAATTGTTTGTGCTGTTGGCATATCCCCTTGGGCATTTTGAAAATCAATTTCTACCTTTTCTCCATCCTTAAATCCTTTTTCCTCTAATGCGTCAATAAATCCCTTTCTTGCTGCATCTAGTGCAGGGTGTTCTACAATCTGAGTAATCCCTATTTTTGTCTTATTTTCTTTACTTTCTGCTTCTACTTTTGTAGAAGCTTCTTGACTCCCACAGCCTACTAACCCTACCAATAATACTAATCCTACTAAACCTACTGAAATACTTTTTAAAAATCTTTTTCCTACCATGCTACCATCCTCCTAAATATTTAAAATAAAAAAACTCTCGAGGCGAGAGTGTTTTGGCATATCAAAATAAACCCTTTCTAAAGGGCGTATTTTACATTATTTCCTACCAAACTACTCGCCTACGTATTTCATAACACTTACAAACTTCTACCTACATATCTACTAATCTACTAAATTAAATTTGATTATATAGAAAATTCCTATATCTGTCAACACTAAATACAATATTTAAAATTTTCAAATTATTTCGTATCAGGAATAGATCTATGGGCAAGGCCAATAACAACCTCATTTAAATGTAATAGTCCTATACTCATAAAAATACATACACTTAAATGTTCTCCATATCTTGCAATGCCGATTTTTCCACCTGCATTCAGTCCATTAGCCTTTGCTGCCACCTGCATGATTGCTTCCCTTGCTGCTCCTGCAACAGCTCCATCATGAACATGACTTTCTACAATCACGCCTGTTTTTCTTGCTGAAACAATAGCTCTTTCAATGATCTTTGGAATAGAATCTATTAAATTTCCTCCTATGTCAACAGCTACTGTTCTAATGCCTATAGACTTAAACTTTTTTACCATCTCCTCTTCTCCACTTCTTGAAGAAGAAATAGCAATTTTAACGGCTGCTCTTGCAACATCCAAACTATCATATTTCATTCTTTTCCCTCCTTATGTATTCCTTCTAAGTTTTATATTATTATATCCCTAAAGGAAAGTAAAGCTTTCCAATTTACAAATATTAGTGTAATAATTTTACATATATTCTAAATAATATTATAATGGTGTTAAGGTTTAAAGAAAGGATGATTTTTATGAGTAACGTTTTAGAAAATTTAAAACCAGCATCTGTTTTTAAGTATTTTGAAGAGATATCAAATATTCCTAGAGGTTCTGGTAATGAAAAAGAAATCAGTGACTATTTAGTTGCTTTTGCAAAGAAACATGGTTTAGAAGTAATACAAGATGAAGCCCTTAATGTAATTATTAGAAAAAATGGAACAGCTGGATATGAAAATGCTCCTATTGTTATTATTCAAGGTCATATGGACATGGTTTGTGAAAAAAATAGTGATACCATCCATGATTTTGAAAAAGATCCTATCAAATTAAGAATTGAAGGAGATATGATCTATGGTACAAACACTACCCTTGGTGCTGATGATGGTATTGCAGTAGCTTATGGTCTTGCCCTTTTAGCATCAGATGATATTCCACATCCTCCTTTAGAAATACTTATTACAACATCAGAGGAAACAGGCATGGATGGTGCTATCGCAATTGATCCTAAAAATATAAAAGGTAGACTTCTTATTAATATAGACTCTGAAGAAGAAGGTTTTCTTTTAGTAAGCTGTGCAGGAGGTATGCGCGCAAGACAAATCCTGCCGATTACTTGGGAAGCTCCAAACAAAGACCATATAGCTTATCATATTAGCCTTAGAGGTCTTCGCGGTGGTCACTCAGGAGCAGAAATTGAAAAGGGCAGAGGAAATTCTAATAAATTGATGGGTAGATTTTTAAATGATTTATTAGGTACAATTCCTTATACTATGAGTAAACTTAGCGGGGGATCTAAAAATAACGCTATTCCAAGAGAAGCTGATGCATTTATTTTAATGGATCAAGCTCATATTTCTCTATTAGAAGAAAAAATTAATGAATGGAATGAAATTTTTAAAAACGAGCTAAGAACTGCTGACCCTGAAGTACATATAAGCTATAAAGAAACTGAAAATAATTTTGAACAAGTTTTTTCTAAAGAAACAACAAAAAAAGCTGTTAGCTCTTTAGTTCTTATTCCAAATGGTGTTCAAAGCATGAGTATGGAAATTGAAGGTTTAGTAGAAAGCTCTACAAATTTAGGAGTTGTAACAACAACTGATAAATCAGTTACTTTTGAAAGTGCTATTCGAAGCTCTGTAAAAAGCTTAAAAGATAATATAGAGAACCAATCAAAATTAGTTGCGGATGCTTTAGGATGTGAGTTTATAGGAGATGCAAGTTATCCTGAATGGGCATACAATCCTGATTCTAAACTTCGTCCAATATTTGTAGATGTATATGAAAAGCTCTATGGTAAAAAGCCTGAAGTAACAGCTATTCATGCAGGACTTGAATGTGGTTTGTTTAAAGAAAAAATCAATGATTTAGATATGATTTCTGTAGGACCTAATATGTTTGATGTCCATACACCAGATGAACATTTAAGCATTTCTTCTACAGAAAGAACTTGGGATTATCTTCTTTCTGTATTAAAAGAAATAAAATAAGATTAGGCCTTAGGCCCAATCTTATTTTTTTATAAATTCACAAATCAATTCTCCAACTTCACTAGTGGTACCCTGTCCACCTAAATCAGGTGTCAGTTTTTTTCTATCCTTTAAAATTTCCTCTATACCATTCATTATCTTTTCCCCTAAATCTTCATGCTCTAAAAAGTCAAGCATCATTTTTACTGTCCAAATCATAGCAATAGGATTTGCAAGTCCTTTTCCTGCAATCTCTGGTGCTGAACCATGCACAGGCTCAAACATAGATGGATATTCTCTTTCAGGGTTGATATTCGCTCCAGCAGCAAATCCAAGTCCTCCTTGTAGGGTCGCTCCCAGATCTGTAAGAATATCTCCAAAAAGATTAGAAGCTACTACTACATCAAAAGTTTCTGGACGCTGAATCATATACATAGAAGTAGCATCTACATGGAAAGATTCTGTCTTAATTTCTTTATGCTCTTCTGCTTTTTCCTTAAATAATCTATCCCAAAAAACCATACTATAATTTAATGCATTTGATTTTGTTACACTAGTAACCTTATTCAATTTATTTCTACTCTTTGCTAGTTTAAAAGCATACTCCATTACCTTTTCTGTATTTTTTCTAGTAAATACACTCGTTTGGATAGCTACCTCTTCCTCTGTTCCTTCTCTTTGGATTCCTCCAACCCCTGCATATTCTCCTTCTGTATTTTCTCTAACAAAGACCATATCAATATCTTCTACACCCTTGTTTTTAAGAGGACAATCCTCTTCTGTTAGGAGCTTTATAGGTCTTAAATTAATATATTGGTTAAATCCTTGTCTTATTTTAAGCAATAAATCACGAAGAGATATATGATCAGGTACTCCTGGAAAGCCTACTGCCCCAAGAAGAATAGCATCATATCCTTTTAATTTCTCAAGCCCATCCTCATCCATCATTTTTCCGTGCTTTAAATAATATTCACAACCCCAATCATACCAATCAAAAGTAAATCTTATGTCTTTATTCAATTCTTCTAGAACATTTAATACTTTTATACCTTCCTGCATAACTTCTATACCTATTCCGTCTCCAGGAATAACTGCTATTTTGTAATCTTTCAACATTCTTCCTCCTTCGCATATTTATACAATACATCGAAACTTTATCATAATCATACTATATCCCCCTCCAAGGTTCAATATAGCCATCCCTAAAAAAATATTATTCCCAAAAAAATTAAGAACTTCCCATGGAAGTTCTTTTAGATTTATGATACTTCTTTTGTTTTCTTTTTGGGAAATAAAAAACTAAGTTTTGTTTCTGCAATAATAATAGCACAAAATATGAGAACACAACCTATAAGCATATGACCATTTAAAAGATCTCCCATAAGTACAACTCCAAATATTGTTCCAAATACAGACTCCAATGACAATATAATGGCTGCATGAGTAGACGTAGTATACTTTTGTGCTACATTTTGAATAAAAAATGCTCCCATCGTAGACACAAAAGTCATATAGCTAAGAGAAATGGTTAAATCAAATACATTTCCTGTAAATTTAGGAACAGGTTCAAGGATTAACGCACCTATGATACTAAGTATCCCTGTTACACCCATCTGGATCGTAGCAAGATTAATAGGGTCCATCCCTTCTGCAAAATAGCCTACAGAAGTGATATGGGCTGCAAAGAATACAGCACAAACAAGAGTAAGGCTATCTCCTAAGCCAATATGTAAACTTCCTTGCAATGTCAAAAGACCTATTCCTATAGCACACAAAATCGCTCCTAATAATGCATACCAGTCAGGATGCTTTTTTGTAAGTCCCCATACTAAAAAGGGTACAACCACCACATTTGTTCCCGTCAAGAAAGCTGATTTGCTAACTGTTGTATACTGAAGTCCTACCGTTTGAGTAATAAATGCAATCCATAAAAACACTCCTACAATAGCTCCATATTTCAAATCCTTCTTTGTAATTTTTCTTGTTTTTTTCCAAAATATAATAGCTAATGTAATGGAAGCTACACAAAAACGTAAAGCGTTCATATAAAAAGGTTGAAGAATGTGTAGAGTATCTTTCATAACAATAAATCCTCCACCCCAAATCATAGCTACTAAAAGCAATGAAATATCTGCATACAAACTTGTTTTTTTATTTGACGCTTTCTCTACTATGCTCATTTGACTTCCTCCATTTTGTTATATTTTCCTATATGAAACAATTTATGTATTTATCGTCTCATGAATCTATTTTTTCGTCAAGTTATATTTCACCCATTAAAACAGGAGTAGCCTATTTCACCTACTCCTTATATCTCGTAACAAATTCCATCTATTACTATATTATTTTCTTTTTTTAGATCACATATAAAAGGCTCTACAATTTTTCCCTCTTGCTTAATAACCTTTACAATAGGTCTTAATATATATAAACTATTAATCTCTTCTACCACAGCAATGCTATTATTGCTCAAATATACAATGGTTCCAACAGGATATGGGTTAATCTTTTTACAAAAGGTTTTCACCAAATCTATATTGAAATGTCTTCCTCCTGAACCCATTACATATTCTACTGCTTCATTCGGTGGCACCGCCCTTCTATACGGTCGGTCAGAGGTTAAGGCATCGTACACTTCTGCAATAGCAGTAATCTTTGCTAAAATATATATTTGCGGCTCCTTTAAACCAAATGGATATCCACTACCATCTACTTTTTCATGATGTTGTAAAGAAACAATTCTAATTTTATTACTCATATCTGAGTTTTCTCTTAAATGATTATATCCTCTAGTTGTATGTTCTTGTACAATTTTATATTCTTCAGGTGTAAGTTCTCCTTTTTTATCTAATATCTCCTTTGGAATAAACATTTTCCCTACATCATGAAGCATGGCTCCCATTGTTAAGTCATAAAGATCATTTCTATTCAGCCCATAACCAATTCCTAATGTTAAAGCTAAAATAGCTGCATTTACACTATGATTATAGGTATAGTTATCAGTACTTTTAATATCTACAAGATTAATCATAATATTTTTTTGACTAAATATATCATCCACGATTAGTTTTGTAATCTGTTGCATATCTTCTAATTGCTGTTCTGATTGCTCATGAAGCTTTTTCTTTTGAAAAGAATTTAATGCATCATTATCCATATCTCCATAAGTATTTAAAGTAGCTCGAATGGTAGCAATTGCTTTTTGTCTTACTTGAGGCTTTATAATGTCATCTAACTCCCCTTGACTAAATTCATCTAAAACATAAACAGAATAAAAGCCACTTTCTTTAATTTTATCTTTCAGTCTTTCACTTAATTTCACACCTTTTGCTAATAAAATACGACCTTTCTCATCATATAGAGCTTGTGCCAAAAAAGATCCTTCTTGTACTGCATTTATTGGAACTAGTCTCATAGAATCTTCCTTCCATGGAATATTTATTATCAAAAAATAATTTTTTTCATTATATAAATAGTATATCGGTCATATTGACAAAAAGTTTATACTTCATAACAAATTCCTTTTATTACGATATTACTTTCTCTCTTTAAATCACATAAAAAGGGTTCTACAATTTTGTTATCTTGTTTGATTACTCGAACAATAGGTCTTAATATATATAAATTATTGATTTCTTCTATTACCGCTATACTATTATTGCTCAAATATACAATAGTTCCAACAGGATAAGGATTTACATTTTTTATAAAAGCTTTTACCATATCCATATTAAAATGCCTTCCACCTGCCCCCATAATATACTCTACAGCCTCATTTGGAGGTAACGCGCCTCTATAAGGTCTTCCTGAGGTAAGAGCATCATATACTTCTGCTACAGCAGCTACTTTTGATAATTTGTAAATTTGTGCATCCTTTAATCCATAAGGATATCCACTACCATCTACCTTTTCATGATGCTGCAATGCAACAATTCGTACTTTTGTACTCATATTTGTATTTTCTCTTAAATAATTAAATCCTCGGGTTACATGCTCCTTTATGAGTTTATATTCATCATCATCTAATTTTCCCTGCTTGTTGAGTACATCTTTAGGGATAAACATCTTTCCAATATCATGAACCATCAATCCCATTGTTAAATCATAAAGATCATTCTTATTAAGCCCATAACCAATCCCTAATACAAGTGCCATAATTGCTGAATTTACACTATGATTATATGTGTAATTATCTACACTTTTAATATCTACAAGATTGATCATAATATCTCTTTGAGTAAAAATATCATCCACAATCAATTTTGAAAGCTTCTGAATATCTTCTAATTCTTGTTGTGCTCTCTTTTCAATTTTTTTTCTCTCAAATTTACTTATTCTTTCATTATCTAACTCTTCACCAGTATTAAGAGTAGCTCGAACAGTAGCAATCGCCTTTTGTCTTATTTGAGGCTTAATAATATCATCTAGCTCTCCTTGACTATATTCATCAATAATGTAAATACAATAAAAACCATGGGCTTTAATTCTACCTAATAAACTCTTGGTCAATTTCACACCTTTTGCTAATAATACACGTCCTTTATCATCGTATATTGTTTGTGCCAAAAATGTGTCTTCTTTTGCTGCATTTATTGGAACTAATCGCATATATGCCCCCCCTTAGTTGGGTATTTCATCATTCATAATTAATTTATCAGAATATATGTAAAAAATCAAATTACTATTTTCCCTATATAAGCAATATTTAGCCACATTAAAAAAAACAGCATAAATCACTACGGAATTATGCTGGAAGAATTTTATCAAAACTTTGTATAATATACTCTAAAGATTTATCTATTTTAATCATTTCTTTTAAATAGCTTAAATATTTTTCCTCAGACCATGCTTTTTCCCTTTTTTCATAATATTTACTCATAATTGCTACAAATAGATGAGGATATGTGAGATCTGCCTTCAAAACCTCCCACTCATAAGGTTTCAAAGGGTTAATCATTTGATACCAATTCAAAATATTTTTCAGTAATAATGAATCCCACTTCTTCTTTTTTTTCATAATCTCATTTAAAATTTTTCTAATATCTCTAAGAGGGATATCTATTGTAATAGAATCTGGATCTAATACATATATTTCATCTATATCTGTAAAAGTAATTTTTTCAGCTGTAAAATCCTCATAACATAACCCTCCTGTATTTTCAAACTCCTTCACCCACTTGTAATAAGAAGAACCATTAAAATCATTCATGGCATTTTTCATTCTTTTATGAAAATATGGAAATTCTTTTAATATCTCTTTTCCAAACTCTGTATGAATTTCTTTATTACATTCCATATAGTAATATTTTTTTAGTCTATCTATTTCCTCTTCATATTCAGTTATCCAAGTTCCCAAATGAGTTCTGATTTTGCAAGTTTGAGGGGGTGTAAACCCTACAGATGCTTTATGGAAATTAGCAAGGGCCTCTACAATTCTTTTTATGTTTTCAAAACTATTATAATCTAATGTTTTTCCATTGATTGCTTCACTTAATATATAAGAGTCTCTATTAATAAGTACATACTTGTTTCCTCTCTTTGTTTTAATAATCTTTGGCATATAAATACCATTATTCACAAGGTGTTCCATAGCAGCAATAATACATTCTAAAGTTTTATCTAGGTATTCCTGTTTTTTTAAGATCATATAATCATCTAGTGTCTGAATCCACCACACACCTTTTTTCCCTTTATAATATTGTGTCTTTATACTTAAAATATCTATATCATATTCATTTAATACTCTTTTTAAATCATTCATAATAGATTTGACCCCTCTTCTTTCCTCCTTAAGATAATAGGGGGATTTCTCCCCCTATTCATGCTATTACCCTGTAAAATGCTTTTCCTTTCTTTTTTACTTAATACATTATATTCTTTAACTTTATAAATGTGATATTTCTTCATTCATATAGATTTCTTATTTATATATTAAATTTATAGCGATCCTTATCATTTTCGTAAAGGCACTATTCCTATTTAAAAATCTATCCTCCTAACAGAACCTTTTGACTAGATAATAAATAGTATGTATCAGGACAAGGAAATAGTATCCTCTACTAAAAGGTGCATTTAGATTCAATGATCAAGTGAAGATAATATTTTTTCCTAACTGTAACCCTTTTAACCGCAAATAAATATTATATATTAAGACAAGTAAAGCATGTACATACAAAAGAAAGTTTCTCCGGAGATCATTTTATTTTAAAATGCAAAAGATTTTTACTGATATTCCTAATCTGAAAGGAGGTTTTTTAATGCCCCCACTAAGCAATCTTCAAGGATGTAACATGATTATAACACCTGTAGCTGGTGCTGCTATTACTGGTGAATTAGTAAGTACTGATGCTAATTGGACTATTATCAATGCTTCTGGTACACTCACAACTATTGCAACAGATCAAATCGTATCCTACGTTCTAGCATAATAAAAAGCTGGCTTTGATATAGAAAATATATCTATATCAAAGCCCTATTCCTACTTTTAAAGAGAAGATCCTTATGAAAATATAATATTTTTTCTTTGATGTGTAACCTTTTTACTGGACAATAAATAGTATGTATTAGGACAAATAAAAAACAAAAGATTTTCACTGATATTCAATACTCAGAAAGGAGGTCTTTTAATGCCCCCATTAAATGATTTTCAAGGATGCAATATAACTGTTCAACCTACAGCTGGCGCTGCTATTACTGGTGAATTAGTAAGTACTGATGCTAATTGGACTATTCTTAATGTTGTTGGTGCACTTACAACTATTGCAACAGATCAAATCGTATCTTATGTTCCAGCATAATAAACAATTCGATTGGATATGGAAATCTTCCCATATCCAATCTTTACATACCTTTTCATACTTTAAATAAAATATACAAAAGCACATTTTATCCCCTATGAAAATATAATATTACTATAGAATTCACCTAATATAAAAAAGGGATGAAAATTATGAAGAAAAAATCCAAATACTCTGGTAAAACCTACTATGTTTATAGAAATAGCATCCAGTTTCTTTTTCCTCCTTCAAACAAATCTGCCTATCCATCACATCATCAAGGTATTATAAATCCTCCTAATTTTAATACGGTTAGTGAAGAAAAATCATCCAAAAAAGAAGGTGAAAGGATGCCTACGCAACATAATACAAAAATAGATTCACAACCTCCTCCAAAGTTTAAAGAAACAATCTATATCAAAGAAAATCTCCCTGATGAAAAATATAGTGTGGAAAGTGAAGATAATGTTGATGTATCTAATGTAAAACAAAATGTTCATCCCCTTAATGATGACAATAATATTCAATTTAATTCTAAAGAGATTTCTCTTCTAAAAAATCTTTTAAAAGAAATAGTAAAGGATCGTGCAACTCCACCAGAAATCCCTATCGTTGATATGATTAAAAAGAATTTTAAGGGAGCTAACATAACTATTCACACTACAGATGGAAAAACTCATTCAGGTGAAGTTGTTTATGACTTTGAAAATATGATTGCCCTTAAAGCTGCTGGTGGCATAATCACATTTATCTATGGAGATAAAATTGTAGCTTTCTTCTAAATTTATGTAAAAATATTAAGAGAGGTTCCTAAGAACCTCTCTTAATATTTTTAAGCATCATTTATTTTGTAATTTTTTCAAGTCCACCCATATACGGTCTTAAAGCTTCTGGAATAACTACAGAGCCATCTTCTTGTTGATAATTTTCAAGAATAGCAGCAACCGTTCTTCCTACAGCTAATCCTGAACCATTAAGAGTGTGCACATATCCTACCTTTCCTTTTGCTTCTGGTCTAAATCTAATATTTGCTCTTCTTGCTTGGAAATCTTCAAAGTTACTACAAGAAGATATTTCTAAATAACGATCATAGCTTGGCATCCATACTTCTATATCATAAGTACAAGCTGAACTAAATCCTAAGTCTCCTGTACAAAGCTTCACTACTCTATAAGGAATATTTAATCTCTTTAATACTTCTTCTGCTGATAAAAGTAATTTTTCTAATTCTTGATCAGATTCCTCTGGTTTTGCAAATTTTACTAACTCTACTTTGTTAAATTGATGCTGACGAATAAGACCTCTCGTATCTCTTCCGGCAGAACCTGCTTCTTTTCTGAAGCATGGAGTATAAGCTGTATGATAAACAGGAAGAGTTTCTCCATCTAATATTTCATTCATATAAAGGTTTGTTACAGGCACTTCTGCTGTAGGAATTAAGAAAAAGTCTTTACTTGGAATGTGGAACATATCATCTTCAAATTTTGGAAGCTGTCCTGTTCCTGTCATACTATCTCTATTTACCATAAATGGTGGTAAAATCTCAGTAAATCCATGCTCTGTTGTATGTAAATCTAGCATAAAGTTAATGACAGCTCTCTCTAGTCTTGCACCCATTCCTTTATATACAGTAAATCTTGTTCCTGTGATTTTTCCAGCTCTTTCAAAATCTAATATCTCTAAATCTGATCCTACATCCCAATGAGCCTTGTATTCAAAATCAAACTTTGTAGGTTCTCCCCATTTTTTCACTTCTTCATTGTCTTCATCACTATTTCCAACAGGAATATGGTCTTGAGGAGTATTAGGAATTCCTAAAAGAATTTTTTTAATTTCTTCTTCAACAAATTTTACTTCCTCATCTAACTCTTTTATTTTTGAAGATAATTCTTTCATCTCTGCAAGAACTGCTGATGCATCTTTTCCTTCTTTTTTAAGCTTTGGAATTTCTTTCGATACAGTGTTTTGCTTATTTTTCATCTGTTCTACTTCTTGTAAAATTGTTCTTCTTTTTTCATCTAATACTAAAACTTCACTTAATCCGAAGTCCCCTTTTCCTCTTCTTTCAACTAGTTCTTTTACTTCATCAAAATTCGTTCTGATTCTTTTAATATCTAACATTTTTAATCCTCCTCTTTTATTCAAAAATAAAAAACTCCTCATCCCTTATTTAGGGACGAGAAGCTATTCTCCCGCGTTGCCACCCTTATTGGCTAAAATTCAGTCCTCTTTACTGCGATATAACGGTCGCTCCCGACAAAACCTACTAAATTTTCAGCTTGTGACTTCAGGATGGATTCAATAAAAAACTTCATCGGTTTTCACCAACCACCGACTCTCTAAAGAAATTTTATTATTTACTAATTCCCTTCATTGTCTTTCCTCATTTTTAGGATATTTTAACATATTACACCTAGTTTTTCAATATTTTTGTCCTTTTATTCATTTTCTTTTTATCTTCCCTTTCTACTACTCCTGTTTGCTCTTATATAAAAAACTTAAAAGTCCAGGAACCCTTTTGTTCCTTAAAGAATAATATACTTGATCTAATCGCAAAAGGTACGGAAAATCAATACGAAAAGGTATTAACCTTTGATGCTTCCCAGCTTTTTCATATATATATAAGCATAAGCTTTTCTTTATCAACCATAGTTCTACATACATATTGTGAATAATATTTTCTCTTAGCTTTAATCCTCTATAGGTATCCCCTTTTATTTCTAGGATATCTGTTTGTTCTCTTAAAACAATTAAATCTAATAATTCGTAAATTCTTTCTTTAAAGCTTTCTTCCTTCTCCTTTCCATTATAATATTTCTCAATATATTCTGTATGTATATCCATTGTATGATAATATATTTTTTCAAGTTCCTCGTCCCTTTTCAAACAATAGGCTACAAGGGATTTTAGAAAATACTTCGTCAGCTTAAAAAAATATCTACATGGAGTCAATTCAGCATGTTCCATATTTTTTCCCTCCCTAGCTTTCATGATCTTTATACTATGAATTATATTTGTCCAATGTTCATAATATGCAATGCTATTTTATGTATATTTTTCTTCATAACAGTTAATACTTATAGATACAATAAATATTCATGGGGGGAAATGATTATGTACGATATTGATTTATACGCACAAATAGGAGATTTAAAGGAAGTAGATTATAGAAACACCTTAGCAATGGCTACACTTATAGAAATTCTTATTTCAAAGGGATTCATTGACCGAACTGAATTTTCTAGAATGGCAAAAAATTTAGATGCTATGTCTATAGAAGAATTAAAATTATTGAGAAATAATTAACTATTTTTATCATTTTATAGCTTTCATATAGTCTATCAAGAACAAAAGATCTTTATGAAACGATCTTTTGTTCTATTTTTATACGTTTTATACATATAACAGTACACTAAAAAAATAATTAAGCTTTAGAAACTTTTTTTAATTGTTTTCCGTCTAATTATTAATAAAATTCTGGGGTATATACCCTATAGAGGTGATATCTAATGAAAAAATTTCCTTTATTCATGGTAATTATTTTAACTCTTGCTGTGATTCTTACTGCTTGTGTAGAGCATAAAAATTTAAATCCCAATGAAATCGCTATTGTAAATGGTGATGCCATTACGGTAGAAAAAGTAAAAGAAAAATTAGCAACATTCCAATTAGAAAAAGCTTTATATGAATATAATGGTTTTCAAAACAATATCTATCGAAATCTCGAACTTCTTCATTTAAGGCGCGACTTGATTGATCATATCATTCATTTATTAAAAGAACAAAAGCTTGAAGAAGCAAAAAATTTTATTTCTTCTTTAGAAGACTATGAAGACATAGAAACTTTAAAATATTTTCTATTAAAAGAGATTGATCATTATGGGCAAATATTAGATAAACAAGATAATGTTATTACTGCTTTTGAAGAAGTTTTAAAAGATTTAATGCTCATGCAAGAAGCAAAGAATAGATCTCTTGTTCCAACTGAAAAGGAAATTCAAGCTTCATACAAAGATTATTTATTAAGCAATCAAGAAAAAATAACTACAAATATCTACTATGAATATTTTCATACCTTTCGCCTATCAAAAGAAAAAGAACTTTTTCATTTAGATACAGAAGATGACTATCATTCTTATGAACTTCAAAAAATAAAAAAAGAATTAATTCTACAAAAACTAACAAAAGAATTAGGTACCTATCAGCTTGATCGATATATAAAAAATCAACTAAAAGAATCTCATATTATTGTAAATAAAAAATATGACCAATATAAAAATCATTTCTCAAGTTAAGTATTTCCTAATTCATGAATTTATTATAAAATAAACGTAGACTTTTTACTAAGAAGGAGGAAATTCATGAATATCGACATAAGAGAAATACTTTTAACACTTCCAGGAATCATTATCGGTCTCTCCTTACATGAATATGCGCATGCTCAGGTAGCCGTTTGGATGGGAGATGATACACCAAAGCTTCAAGGCCGATTATCACTAAATCCTACTGTTCACCTTGATCCTTTAGGTTTCCTTGCTATCATCCTTGCTGGTTTCGGTTGGGCAAGACCTGTTCAAGTAAATGAACTAAACTTTAGAAATAGAAAAAGGGATGATCTTTTAGTATCCTTTGCAGGTCCTATGATGAACCTATTGATTGCTTTATTCTTCCTTACACTCATGAAAATACTATATGAAGCTCCTATTACACTTTTGCCAAATGACCTTTATGGAACAATCATGGAAGTATTTGATTATACTGTATGGATTAATATTGTTTTATTTGTATTTAATCTATTACCTATACCACCACTAGATGGTTCACATATTTTCTTTGGTCTAATCGGATTAAAAGATAAACCGATTTATTATGAAATTTATACAAAAGGAAGATTCATCCTTTTATTATTAGTCTTTACCCGTATAATAGGCAAAATCATTAGTCTTCCTATTTCAATGGTCTATTTATTTTTAAGAAATCTTTTAGGCGTCTAAAAAGGGAATCTCAACATGAGATTCCCTTTTATTATTCTATATTTTCCATTTTGTTTAATCTTTCTAATAATACCTTCAATTCATCTAAGTATTTTCCATAGTTCGCCCAATCTCCATTTTTTTGAGATTCTTGTGCTTTTATGAATATTTCATTAGCTTTTTGTATCATTTGTTTTATATTTAGATCTTCTGTATCTTGTTCTGGAATAGTTACTTCTGGTTTTTTAGCACCTCCAAATAATTTATCTAGTGCCTTTTCTAAGGTTTCTTCATAAGCGATTCGATCTCCATAAGCTACAACTACTCTTTTTACTTCTGGCAAGCTGTTTTCATTATCTGCCTTTAAATAGATGGTTTCTACATAAAGGAGTGAATTTTCTATCGGTATAGTCAATAGATTTCCTCGAATATAACTAGATCCCTTTTGTCCCCAAAGAGAAAATTCCTTAGAAATCGTTGTATCCTGATCAATCTTAGATTCTACCTGCATTGGTCCATATACATTCTTTTGCTTTGGCATTTTGTAAATAATAAGCTTTCCATAGTTTTCTCCATCATTCCTTGCCATGAAAAGAGCTGTCATATTTGGCTTGTTTTTTGGTGTATATGGAATAGAAAGTAAAAATTCTTCCTTTTCTTCTTCTGGTAATTTCATAATGAAATAATTTGATTCCATCACTTGTTTTTCTTGTTCATAAATCTCATGAGCAATATCCCACAAATCTTCCTGTTGATAAAATACATCTGTATCTGTCATATGATAGACTTTATACACATTTGCCTGTATATCAAATAAAGTTTGTGGATATCTTATATGTTCTTTTATTCCTTCAGGCATTTTATCCATACCTGTGAATAACTGAGGGAAAATTTTTGCCATGGTTTTTATCACAGGATCTTTTTCATCTGATACATAATAAGTAATATCTCCATTATAAGCATCTACTACTACCTTTACAGAGTTTCTGATATAATTAGCACGTCCCTCTCCAAAAGGCTTTGCATAAGGAAAATTATCGCTAATAGTATAACCATCTAACATCCAATATAATTTTCCTTCATTGATTACAAGATACGGATCTTCATCGTAGTATATAAAGGGTGCAATCTTCTGTGCTCTTTCTTTGATATTTCTATAGATTAAAATTTTACTATCCTTCGTAATATTTCCAGATATTAATATCTTCGAGCTTTTTTCCTTAATAGCATATAAAAGCTTATTCATTCCTCCTAAGTGGATTCCTGCATTTCCTTCATAAGTCGTTTCTTCATTTTGTCCTCCACTTGGATAGTCAAATTCCTTTTCCTTTGTGTTAGTAATCACATAATTGTTGGTAAGTTCTCCAAAATAAATTTGTGGATATTTTATCTCTATATCCTTTATATCTGATTTTGGTGGAATATTTTTTATCAAAAGATCAGGCTGTCCCTGACTCGTAATAGCATTCACCGGTGATAATGCAAGTCCATACCCATGAGTATACTTTAAATGCTGATTGATCCATTGTTCATTGATTTTTTCTTCGTTAATCTCCCTTCCTGATAAAAATACTTGAGTCAACTGTCCTCCAATAGTATATCTATCAATATCTACATCATGGAATTGATAATAAAGTCGAATCCCTTGACTTTGATTATAAAACTGCTTTGTAGGACGATAATCATTGATGCGAATATTTTTCACGGTCTCTATATTCTTTTCTAAATCTTCCCTTGTTAAATCCTTTGTTGCAGGAAAATCCTTTTCTTCTATTTCATCTAGTCCATAAGCCATTTTAGTATAGTTTATATTATGATCTAAATAAGTTCTTTCCTTAGAAATTTCATCAGGAGCTACAATAAAATTCTGTACCCCTAAAGCAGCAGCATTTCCTACTATAGATAATACAATCATGATTACAGGTCCTGTAAGAACTAATTTTAATTGCTTTCTTTTTGCACCTACCATTAAGACAATGGCTGAAACAATAGATAATACAATTTTTATTCTATACACCCATAAAGTTACATGAATATCTGTAAAGCTTGCTCCATAAGCTACTCCACGAGGCGAATACAATAAGTCATATGTTTTAAGTATGTACCCAAGTCCTAAAATCACAAAGAATGTAACACCTAAAACAGTCAACTGCCCTAATGCAATATTTAATAATTGCTTCCCATTATTCATATTCATGTTCGGATGAATTCTTCTAACATTATCTTCTGGGTCATGATTTACATCAAATAAAGTAGGTCTTTTGACACTCATCAAAATCATATAAAAAATAACTGTAACAATCACTAAAAAAACAATAAAGCTCATGAACAAATAATAAATTTGTTCTAATAAAGGAAGCTTAAACATATAAAAAGCTACATCGTTTTTAAATATAGGATCAGAAATATTAAAATCTGTTGCATTGAAAAACCTTAATATTTCAAACCAAAGATTACTTGTTACACTCATAGTTGCCAAAAAGGATACTATAACTGAAATTCCTAATGCAATCCGATTGATTCCTTTTTCACTTATTCTATTATGGGCTGTATCAATTTTTTTATTGTAATTTTTCTTAATAGATAATAGATAAAAATGAATAAGCAAGGTAAGTACAATAAAAATAGGTATTCCAATTTTAAATTGAGTCATTAGCTTTGTTAAAAAAACTTTGTCATATCCTACTTCCTTAAACCACTGATAATCTGTTACAAAATTAATAATAGTCGTAAAGGAAGTTAAAAGAAATATAACAACTACTATTGCCACACCAAAAAATGTGCCTTTTGCTTTTTTCAAATTCTTCACCCCTATTCTTATAATCATCATTATAATCTTATTCTCTTAGTAATAATATGTCCATCTTTGCTTATTTTCTGTCAAAAAAATAAGCTCAATAGCATAATCTTAGTCTCATTATACTATTGAGCGGAAAATATTTCAAACTACGGATTTAATTTCATATCTCCATAAGAAATCCATCCTTTTTTTCTCATATATTCAGAAATGATCAATGTTAAAACAGCTGGTAAGATAAAATGTAACAATGCAATTTTTCCTATAATCAAAGTCATCGACTGGTTGCCACTCATAGCAGCAATCGTTCCAAATTGTCCAACAAGACCGCTTGTCCCCATACCTGCACCAATGCTATTGTTTTCCATTTTCAATACATAGGTCGCAATAGGCCCTAAGATAGCACTAGCTAAGGTTGGTGGTACCCATATGAGAGGATTTTTAATGATATTCGGAACCTGTAGCATAGAAGTTCCAAGTCCTTGAGCAATAGCTCCTCCTACACCATTTTCTCTGTAGCTCGCTACAGCAAAACCAATCATTTGTGTTGCACAGCCTACTGCAGAAGCCCCTGCTGCAAGACCACTAAGCCCTAATGATATAGAAAGGGCAGCACTACTTATTGGAAGAGTTAAAATCATTCCCATAAGAGCTGCAATAACAATTCCCATAGGAATCGGCTGAAGCTCTGTTGCTCTATTGATAATTCCACCTAAGCTTTTCATAACAGATGCCATAACAGGTCCTATAAAGATTCCTGCTAAACCTCCAATAATAATCGTTCCTGCTGGTACTAAAACAATATCCACCTTTGTTTTTCCTGTAATCATCTTTGAAAACTCTGCTCCAATTAAGGAAGCTATAAAAGCACCTACAGGCTCTCCTATTTTCACAATAAAGGCTCCATCATTTCCTGAAGCAACAGTTCCTGCACCTATAGCTCCTGTAACGATAGATGCAAAAACTCCTAGTGGCGGAGCTCCTACACTAAAGGCTACTCCTGCACCAATAGCGGGTCCCATTACAAACTGAGCAATTTTACCAAACTTCACCAAAGCTTCGATCCCTGCATAATCTCCAATTTGTTTTAATATAAGTCCAATAATCAAAGAAGAAAATAATCCTAAAGCCATGCCATTTAATGCTTTTGTGATATATTCTCTAAATGAAAATTCACTTTTCTTCATTGGTTTCACCTCTTTTCTTCTAAATAGCCACTACCAAAATTTAATCCATCATCATTAAACTAATATCCATTGCTTTTACAGAATGCGTAAGGGCTCCTACAGAAATGACATCTACGCCTATTGTAGCAATATCCTTTATTCTTTCTAATGTAATATTTCCAGAAGCTTCAAGAATCGCTCTTCCCTTTGTAATCTCAACGGCTCTTTTCATATTGTCTAAATCCATATTATCCAACATGATAATATCAGCCCCTATATCTAATGCTTCTTCTAATTCCTTTAAAGAAGTCACCTCTACTTCAATCTTTGTTGTATGAGGAATATTTTCTCTTATTTTTCTTACTGCTGTCTTTATACTTCCTACTGCCTTGATATGATTATCCTTAATCATTACTGCATCAGATAAATTAAATCGATGATTATAACAGCCCCCTACTCCAACTGCATATTTTTCTAAGATCCTAAGATTTGGCGTTGTCTTTCTCGTGTCTACAATCCTTGTTTCATAATTTTTTACAAGATCTGCATATTTTCTTGATGCTGATGCAATCCCGGACATTCTTTGCAGTAAATTTAAAGCCAGTCTTTCTCCTTTTAATATATTCTTTGTACTTCCTTTGATTTCTGATATTTTTTCTCCTTTTTCTACAAGGGTTCCATCTTTCTTTAGTACTTTAAATACTATATTTTCATCTAATAATTTAAACACCCTTTCAGCCACATATAAACCTGCTATAACACCACTTTCCTTTGCAACCATATATGCCTCTGAAACACTACTGTCATCAATCAATAAATCAGTAGTAGTGTCTCCATAATTCATATCTTCTATCAATGCATTTTTTATGATTTTCTCTACTAAAAATTTATTATACAACCCTTTCCCTCCGTATCTACTCTATAATGAGCTCCAAGACTTTCTTTTCTTTTTAATGCTGCTTTAATAATCAATATTGCAACCGTACACATATTTACACATTCATAATATCTTCTATCTTCTTCACAGCCTGCTAATTGGTTCCTTAATTTTTCCATCTCTTTTAATGCAATTTTTAATCCATTTTGACTTCTTACAATGGATACATATTCATCCATAATATTTTCAAGCTTTTCCTTTATATGATCAAAATCTAAATCCTTATGGGTAGTATATTGAATATTTGGTATAACTGGCAATGGGGTTAAATTGCTATTTGAAATATAATGAGTTAAGGAATCTACCACTCTATTTCCAAAGACAATCCCTTCAAGTAATGAATTACTGGCAAGTCGATTAGCTCCATGAACTCCTGTGCAAGCACATTCTCCACATGCATAAAGCCCTTCAACATTTGTTTTTCCATCTATGTCTGTATAGATTCCTCCCATGATATAGTGCTGTACAGGAGATACAGGAATATATTCCTTTGTCATATCTATTCCTTCTTCTAAACATCTCTCATAGATAGTAGGAAACCTATTCTTGATAAAGGAAGGGCTCTTATGGGTTATATCTAAATAAACATAAGGTACATTGGTAATCATTTTTTCTGTAAAAATGCTCCTTGCAACAATATCCCTTGGTGCTAAATCAGCCAGCTTATGATATTTTTTCATAAAGGCTTCACCTTTTATATTTCTCAGTACTGCCCCTTCCCCTCTTACAGCTTCAGAAATTAAAAATTTTTGTCCATTTTTTTCACTATACATTGCCGTAGGATGAAATTGTATAAACTCCATATCATGAATAACCCCTCCGGCACGATGAGCCATAGCGATTCCGTCTCCTGTAGTAACTTCTGGATTTGTGGTATTTTTATAGATTTGACCGATCCCTCCAGTTGCTAAAACAACCGCCTTACTTTGATAAATTATTTTTTCACCCTTTTCATTTACAGCCAAAACCCCACACACTCTATTTTGATTCGTTATTAGATCTATTCCAAAAACATTTTCATCCACTACTATATTTTTTCTGCTTTTTATTTCTACACTTAAAGATCTAATTAATTCTCTTCCGGTAGCATCCTTTGCATGAAGAATCCTTCTTTTGCTATGTCCTCCTTCTCGAGTTACCCTAAGGTTTCCATTTTCATTTTGATCAAAATTTGTTCCATAATCTAATAGCTTTTTAATATTCTTTGGTGCTTCCTGAATCAGTACATGGGTAGTTTCTGATCTATTGTAATACGCTCCAGCCCTTAATGTATCTTCATAATGAGATTTAAAATCATCATCCTCATCTACACAGGCTGCAATACCACCTTGAGCTAAATTACTATTATTGTTATCTATTTTTGTTTTGGAAAGAATAATAATTTCTTTTTTTGAGTCTATATTCAAAGCTGTAAAAAGTCCTGCAACACCTGTACCGATAATCACTACATCACAATCTTTTTTGTCATTTACATCATGAAAACCACTTATATATCTGGATTTCATTGTCTTCATCTCCTTAATTGGTCTTAAGCATTTGATCAAGAGAAAAGAATGCACGCTCTCTTATTTCTTCCTCTACCTTTATTTCATATTGCTCAGATTTTAAAGCATTATAAATATCTTCAAGGGATGTTTTTTTCATGTTATAACAAGTTAAAGCTGGAGAAATCAAATAGAATTTTTTATCAGGATTGTCCTTTCTCAGTTGATGAAGTACCCCCATCTCTGTACCAATGATAAACTTTTTATGTGCTGATTGTTTAGCATATTCAATAATTTGAGCAGTACTTCCTACAAAGTCAGCCTTTTCAACTACAGCTTTAGTACATTCTGGATGAGCCAAAACTAATGCATCTGGATGACCTTTTCTTGCAGCACTTACTTCTATGCTTTTTACCCTATGATGAGTAATACAATATCCTTCCCAAAGAATGATTTCTTTTTCTGGCACTTGCTCTTTAATATAACTTCCTAAATTTTGATCAGGTACAAATAAGATCTTATCTTTCTTTAGACTTTTTACAATTTTTAAAGCATTAGAAGAGGTACAACAAATATCACTTTCTGCTTTTACTTCTGCTGAAGAATTTACATAACAGACAATAGCAATATCTGGATATTCCTTTTTAAAAATCCTAAGACTTTCAGCATCTACCATATCTGCCATTGGACAACCTGCATCATATACTGGTAATAATACTTTTTTGTCAGGAGATAATATTTTGGCACTTTCAGCCATAAAATGAACTCCAGCAAAGACAACTACATCTGCCTCTGTTTTTGAAGCCTCTTGACTAAGCTTTAATGAATCTCCTACAAGATCAGCAATATCTTGCACCTCTGGTATTTGATAGTTATGTGCTAAGATCACAGCATTTTTTTCTTTTTTCAAACGTTGTATTTCCTCTATCATCTCTTTTTCGTTCATATTTTCAATCCTTCCTTTATGGATAGTTTTTATAAATTCCTCAATCAAAACATGATTTTACACCTGTCTTGTCACCTGTTATAAAAAATATAACAAATCTTTAAGAGGAATTCAATACCCTAGATTTGTAAATTTCATTTATTTATATCCTTTAAACAATTTTACAGCTATTATTCTCCTTTTACTAGATATCCTTTTTCTTTTAAAGCTTCTAACATCTTTTCATAAGCTCTATCATTTGGAACCTCTACCGTATGAATATGATCTCCTCCAGTTAAAGAAGCTAATGGTGCTGCATCATTTTCTTTTATTTTCTTTATAAAATCTTCTATATCCATTCTTGAACCAATCATCAAAGAGCTTCTAATTTCTCCATAAATAGGATGTTCTACAATTACATCTAATACCTTTGCACCCATATCTACCATGATTTTTAGTTCTTCTTCCATATGAGTATATCCCTTATGTCTGCATATAATTGTCTTGATATTTTTATTTTCTCCTCCAAATTGAGGTATCATATATCCATTAGAAGTGGCTAAAATATTTTCTCCTTGTGCACGCATGACAGCAATATCCTGGACAATCACTTGTCTGCTCACTTTAAATTTCTTAGCAAGATTTGTTCCTGTTATAGGCTCTTTCTGGTCTTTTAATATTTTTATAATCGCTTTTCTTCTTTCTTCCGTTGTCATAAAATCCTCCTTCCCTTTTTTGTCATGCTCATAGTATACCACAATTTTATAAATAAGATTTTTTTACCTTCAATAAAAAGCCTAAGAATTCTTAGGCTTTTTTATTAATTTAATTTAAATATTCTTGTTGTTTGTTCAAGTTCTTTTGCCATTTTATCTAGTTCTTCTGCTAAAGAGCTTAGTTGCTGCATAGAAGCTGTTTGTTCCTCAGTAGAAGCAGAAACTTCCTGAGATGCTGCTGCTGTTTGTTCTGATACAGCAGATACATTCTCTATTACAGCTAATACCTGATCTTTATTATTAGATATATTTTCTGCACTTCTAGAAAGCTCCTGAATCTTTTCTACAATATCTCCTACAGCCCTTGCAATTTTTTCAGAAGTTTGTTGTACGTGGTGAATCGCTTCATTTTGCTCCTTTACTAATTCATCTGCATTCTTCATAGTCTTTTGCGCTAAGGTTACTTCCTTTTGAATATCTATTATAATTTCTTTTACATTGTTACTAGAATCTCCTGTATTCTCAGCAAGCTTTCGAACTTCTTCTGCTACTACTGCAAATCCACTTCCAGCATCTCCCGCTCTTGCTGCTTCAATAGCTGCATTTAAAGCTAATAAATTCGTCTGCTCAGCTATACTCATAATAGTTTCTACAATCTGATCGATTTCCTTTGTCTTATTGGTTAATTCATTTACAACTTCTGATACTTGCTTTGATGCTTTATTGCTTTCAATAGTCCTGTTTTCTAATATCTTTATGGCTTCTAGTCCTTGATCATGAACAGCATATACTTCATTTGCATATTCTTGACTCGTTTTTATTTGATCTGACATTTTTTCAATTTCTTTTGAAAGTTCCTCAGTAGCCATAACCCCCTGTTCTGCATCTTTAGCCTGCTCATTTGCTCCATTTGCAACTTCTCCAATAGTTCTTGCCACTTCATCAATAGCTAATGCTGATTGTTCAGTAGTCATTGAAAGAAGCTCAGATGATTTTTCTACTGAAAGGGATAAATCAATTATTTTCTCAAGAGAGTCTCTTATTTCTTTGATCATCTTATTAAAACTCTCACTTAACTTTCCAACTTCACTCTTACATTTAACATCCGATGCAACTGTTAAATCCCCATTAGCAGCCGTTTCCATAAGCTTCATCATATGAGCAATGGGTTTTGTAATTTTACTAGCCACTATATATGCAACAAATATAACTAATATTATAAACCCTACTCCTACAAATATATTCTTTTCATTGACCTTTTTAACAAATCCCATGGCTGCTTTTTTATCTTGAACAGTAATGACTGCCCAATTATCTGAGTTCCCTGGTAAATCAATAGTGGTATATGCACTGATTACCTTTTCCCCATTACCATCTATGTATTCAACTACACCTACTTCACCCTTTAAAGCCTTTTCAGTTACTGCTTTTAATTTCTCTGGTATATCAATTTTTTTTGTTTCTTTTTTTTGATTGCCTCTTTCATCTAGAACAGCCTTTCCACTATCATCTTTTACTACTACAGTTTTTTGCAGTGTTTTATAATTATAAAGCTCTTCCACCTGTTTTTTATCTGGATGGGCAATCACTACTCCTTCACCATCTAATACATATGCATAGCGTTGATTTCCTGCACTAAATTTCTCTACCATCATTTGAATATAATCTAGCTTTAGGTCTGAACCCATAATTCCTTTTAGGTGATCATCTTCATCATATATAGGTAAAAATATAGAAGTAACAGGAATGGTTGCATTTCCTAAAACTGTAGGATAAGACTTACTCACAAAGGGCTGCTTATCCTTCATAAATTTTTCAAACCACCATCTACTTGATCGATTTCCTAAGGTTCCCTTTGTTTTTGCTGTCTGCATACCATCTGTTCCTTGTATATATAATAAATCAAAATAGAAGTTTCTATGGTTGGTATCTAATAATACTTTTTTTTGTTTTTCCGATATGAACCCTTTTACATCATTATTATGAGCGACTTCTTCTGTTACTGCATAGGCCTTATCTACAAAGCTAGCTACATTATCAGCAATAGATTGGGCAAGAATTTCATTATTCTTTTCCATTTCTTTCTGATAATTTTTAGAGATCACATAATACCCCATAACATTAGATGCAATAAAAGGTACAATCACAACAAGTATCATAATAGCAATCAATTGGTTCCTTAAGCTTTTCATAAAATTTCCCCCAAATACATTTTTATATTTTGCTCATTTTTCTGATATTTCTACAAATCTTTTACTTTTCCTTTTATTTTATCAATGTTTAAATATTGAAATTTTTGAATTTTTCATCGTTTACTCAATCACTTTTATTTTTTCTAAATGGTTATCATCTAATCCCATGATGTTTATGTCACTTTCTTTCAACGTTTTTACATATTCAATGATTTCTTTTGTGATCTCTTCTCCTGGACATACAACGGGTATTCCTGGGGGATAAGGGATAATATATTCTCCGCTAGTCTTCCCAGCACTTTCTTCAAACTTGATTTCTTTTTTGTTCGCAAATGCTGCATCTCTTGGAAGTATATTTATTTTAGGGGTTCTTTGTAACACTGTAATCTTTTCTGTTTTTATGACTTTTTTTGCATTTTTTTCTTTTATATTAACTAAAGCCTTTAATAGTTTTTCAAAATCATCCCTAGTATTACCAATGGTACATACAGCCACAATATTCTTCATATCACTCATTTCCACTTGTATACCATATTTCTTTCTTAATAAAACCTCTAACTGCGTTCCACTAATTCCCAAATCTGTTAGATCTATAACAAGTCTTGTTCTGTCTATATGTTTTATACCGTATTTGCCCACTAACCTTTCATCAAATACTTTCATACCAGAAATTTTTGAAATTTTTTCATGAAAGTCATTGATATTTGCTAAAAGCTTATTCATAAGAGCTTTTCCATCTCTTTCTGCAACGTTTCTTGCTTCGTCTAGGGATGTCATCAATAAATAAGATGGGCTGCTACTTTGATTCATCATTAACATAAATCTTAGTCGATCTATATCCACTCTCTTTGATTTTACATGAAGCATAGAACTTTGCGTAAAGCTAGACAGGGTTTTATGAGTACTTTGAATCACAATATCTGCCCCTGCATCTATTGCATCTATCGGTAAGGCTTTACTTAAATTGAGGTGAGAGCCATGGGCTTCATCTACAATAAGAATCTTTTCATATTTATGTACAACCTTTTCAATTGCTTCAATATCAGAACAAATTCCGTAATAATTAGGATACGTTAAAACAACTGCCTTCGCATCTAAATTTTCCTGAATTGCCTTTTCTATTGTTTCAGCTTTTATTCCCATGGAAATATTATGCTCCATACTTACTTCAGGATAAACATATACAGGAACTAATCCTCCAAGAATACATCCATGCATAATAGACTTATGACAATCTCTTGGTATAATCACTTTTTCATTTGGATTTGCCACTGCCATAAGAGCTGAAATATTTCCTGTAGATGTACCATTAATCAAAAAGAAAGTTTGCTCTGCTCCAAAAAATTTTGCTGCCATTTCTTGAGCTTTTTTTATCATCTCTTCTGGTGCATGAAGATTATCTGTTTCTGGAATTTCTGTTACATCTAGAGATAATAAATCATTGTTTAAAATATGATTTTTACATTTTTTATAAACTTTTCCATTTTTATGTCCCGGCACATGAAAAGATACAATATTTTCATCTGCTAACGCTACTAATTTTTTTAGGATTATAGAATCTTTCATATTTCATTCTCCCTCCATGCAAAAAAGACTACCATTATAGTAGTCTTAAGCGTTTACGTTCTTTTCTACATTTTTTTTTGAATTCTCTACATGGATTGTAAGAGCCTTTTGTGCTGCCTCTTGATCCTTATTGAGAAAAGCATCTAAAATAACTTTATGTTCTTTTAATGATTCCTTAATCCTTCCCTCAACATGTAAAGACTTTCTTCTTGTTTTCTTCATATAGTACTGGAAATCCTTAAGTACTTGTTCAAGATGTCTACTCTTGGTTGCTTTATAAATAACTTCATGAAATTTTGTGTTTAATTCTGCAAATTTTTCAATATCATTTTTAAAAGTGTAAAATTCCATCAATTCATATGATTCTTTCAATTCTTCCAGTTCTTCTTCTGTAATTCTTTCTACAGCCCATCTAGCAGCTATTCCTTCTATGGCAGTTCTTATGGTATATATATCTTCAATGTCTTGCTTAGATATACCTAATACAACAACTCCTCTATTAGGTTTATTCTCCACAATGCCATCTAGTTCAAGCTGTTTAAGGGCTTCTCTTACTGGTGTACGACTAACTCCTAGTTCTTCCGCTAATTTTGCTTCTCCTAGCTTTTCGCCTTCAGCATATTTCCCATTCAATATATCTTCTCTTAGTATATTGAATATCTTTGATGTTAGGGACAAACCTGTATTATCTTCATTTAATAGATCCCTTGCCATACTATCCCCCACATATTTTCATATTTTACCTAATTCCATCATTTGTCGACAGCATTGGTAAGTATACTCCTTGCAAGGATATTTTAATACAAATATACGATAATGTCAATGTATGCAAGTATTTTCAAGTATTTGCAGTAAAAACATATCTTCATTGCATTTTATCCTTTTATCCATTCTATTTCCTATATCATTTTTATTTTTGGAACCTTATTGATTTAAAGCACCTCCACTATTCCATATAACTTTATTAGAAATATGACCGTATACTTAGTATGGCATTTCACCTTGCATTTCTTGCATTTGTACAACTATAAACATTATTTATTTTGAAAATCGTCTTATATTTCACAATTTTTACCTAAATCATTTTTCTCAAACGCTTTTCGTCTATTCAACAAAACTTCCACCTATGCAGGTGGAAGTTCACATTGTTTTACATGCTTCTTGCTGCTACAAGATCTACGCCTGTTCCTAAAAGATTTTTTGCAATAATCTCTCCTACACAAACAGGTGATTTCACTTCGATAGAATTAATAAATTTCATACACTCAAATAATTTTTCCTTTGGAATAGCTTCTTTTGTTTTCACAGGAAGTCTATTCAGAAGTCCTCCTTTTACTTTTACAGTTGTTGTTACAACTCTTGTAGGGTTCGTAAGTTCCTTCACTCCATAAGCTTTTCCTCTAGGACATTTATTTCCTGTTACATTATATTCATTGTTCTCTTTTGTCACTTCTAGATGACATCCCATTGGACATACAATGCATATTAATTGATGCTTTTCCATCTATGCTCCCTCCTTTTCTAATTGAACAGTAATAACTACATCTTCTCCAAACCCTAAATTCTCTTTTCTAATTTTTACAGATTCCATTTCTCCAGGAGCTAAATGTTTCTTTTTCATTCTCTTGATTTCTTTTCCATCTATCTTTACTACCATATTCATATCTTTATATACATTATCTACTCTCATGAATAACTCTAGTGTTTCCTCAACATTTTCTGGTCTAACCGTATGAGGAACAATATATCTTATACCTTCTCCTGGCTTTGTCTTTGCTGTTTTACCTCCTGCTTTAATTTCTTTTTTAATATACCTTGCAGCATTTTTACCAGCTCTTTTACTTTCTGCTGTTACGAAGTCTACTAAATCATGTACATGTACTACATTTCCACAAGCAAAAACTCCTTCTATACTGGTTTCCATAGATTCGTTTACAATAGGTCCAGACGTAACTGAATCTAATGCAATACCTGCATTATTAGATATTTCATTTTCTGGAATAAGACCGACAGATAATAATAAGGTGTCACAATCATAATGTTTTTCTGTTCCCGGAATTGGTTTTCTATTTTCATCTACCTCTGCAATGACTACTCCTTCTACCCTATCTTTTCCCTTTATCTCCATTAGGGTATGGCTTAGATATAGAGGAATATCATAATCTTCTAGACATTGTACAATATTTCTAGTAAGTCCTCCAGAGAAAGGCATAAGTTCTGCTACTGCAAGTACCTTTGCTCCCTCTAATGTCATTCTTCTTGCCATTATAAGTCCAATATCTCCTGAACCTAAGATGACTACTCTTTTTCCTACCATGTATCCTTCCATATTTACAAATCTTTGTGCTGTTCCTGCTGTAAATACTCCTGCTGGCCTATATCCAGGAATGTTTATAGCTCCTCTTGTTCTTTCTCTACATCCCATAGAAAGAATAATAGCTCCTGCTTCGATACGCATAAATCCATCTACCGTATTAATAGCACTAATGGTTTTATTTTCTCCTATTTCTAGTACCATTGCGTCTAGCTTGTATTCAATTCCCATATTCTTTAATTCAGTGATAAATTTCTCTGCATATTCAGGTCCTGTTAGCTCCTCTTTAAAAACATGAAGTCCAAATCCATTGTGGATACACTGTTGTAATATTCCACCTAATTCTCTATCTCTTTCTATTACTAAAATAGTATCTACACCGTTTTTCTTTGCTTCAATAGCTGCTGCAAGTCCTGCTGGACCTCCTCCAACTACAACAATATCGTAATTTAACATATGATCACTCCCTTACCTTAAGATATCTTCGTTTCTTCTAAAGTTTCTACTACTTCTTCTTCTGGTTTATTTTGTTTTGTTTCTTCTGTTAATATATAAGCTTCTTTACTGTCCTTCGCTACCTCTTTAATATCCATTTTTAATTCTCGAGCTAATATTTCCATAACTCTTGGCCCACAAAAACCTCCTTGGCATCTTCCCATACCAGGTCTTGACCTTCTTTTAATGCCATCTACCGTTCTTCCCCCTGCATTTCTATGGATGGCATCTACTATTTCACCTTCTGTAATATTTTCACATCTACAAATAATTCTTCCGTATCTTGGATCTTTTTTTATAACTTCTGCCTTGTCTTCATCACTTAACTCCATAAAACGAATTACAGGCTTTCTTCTTGGATTAAAATCTTCTTTTTCCTTAAGTTCTCCTGTAATACCTTTTAAAATGTCAATGGCATATTCAGCTATTGCTGGTGCTGCTGATAATCCAGGTGATTCTATTCCTGCCACATTAATAAATCCTTTTGCTTCTTTTGCTTCTTGTATGATAAAATCTCCTACATCCGATACAGCTCTTAACCCTGCAAAGCTTGTAATTGTTTTATTGAATGGCACTTTTATTGTTGTTTTTCTTGATTTTTCTTGAATAAATGCAATTCTATCACTAGTAGTTGCTGTATTTTCCTTATCCTCAAGGTCCTCTGCATCTGGTCCTACTAATAGATTTCCATGTACTGTAGGAGCAACCAATACACCTTTCCCAAATTTTGTCGGTGCTTGGAAGATTACATGATTTATAAGGTCTCCAGTACTCTTATCTAAAATGTTGTATTGTCCTCTTCTTGGGTGAATTTTAAAGCTTCTAGGAGCAATCATTTCATTGATTTCTTGTGCGTATACACCAGCACAATTGAATATATATTTTGCTTTAATTTCACCATTATTTGTCTGAATCACATAGCCTTCTTCTTTTTTCTCAATCCCTAAAATTTCTGTTTCAAGCTTAATCTCAGCACCATTATCTGCTGCATTTTCAGCTAATGCTACTGCAAGCTCCCATGGACTAACGATTCCCGCAGTTGGGGCATATAAAGCAGCAATAATTTCCTCATTTAAGTTAGGTTCCATTGCTCTTACTTCTTCTTGAGATAATATTCTCATATCAGGAATATTGTTTTTTAATCCTCTTTCATGTAATTCTTTTACACTTTCCATTTCTTCTTCATTACTAGCAATGACAAAGGAACCTATTCTTTTAAAGTGTACATCCATTTCTTCGCAAACATGAGCATACATAGCATTTCCCTTTGCATTAAGCTTTCCTTTTAATGTACCTGGTTTTGCATCATATCCAGCATGGACAATAGCACTATTTGCCTTTGTTGTTCCATTTGCTATATCATTTTCTTTGTCAATCATTACTGTTTTTAAGTTGTATCTAGATAATTCTCTTGTTATAAAAGTTCCTATAATCCCCGCACCAATTACCGCTACATCATACATGTGATTCCCTCCTTTAAATTACAAAACAAAAAAGCCGCATAAAGCTACCCCCTAAAATTTAGGCTAACTTTATACGGCTCTCCAATTCTCACGCCTTTAATTATTTATTTTTAATGTTTCTTATAAAAATTCTTATTATTAAAACTTTATATTAAGCTTTAGCTACAGCCTCTCTTTTGCTATCCTTTGATCTATCATGTGTATTCCAAGTAAGTCCTAAGAATACAACTGATATTAAACAAGCTGCAATGATAAGTTTGAATGCTCCATCCCAACCAGTACTATCAACTACAGCACCAATAATAATATTTGCTGAAACAGCTCCTCCTACATAACCAAATAATCCTGTAAATCCAGCTGCAGTACCAGCTGCCTTTTTAGGAACGTAGTCAAGAGCTGCAACACCTATAAGCATTACTGGCCCATAGATTAAAGCTCCGACTGCAGCAACAGCTATATTAATAGCCATTACGCTATCACTCTTCCAGTATGTAAATACTGCTGCAATTACACCTAGCATACAGATTACACCCATCGGAGCACGTCTTCCATGGAATATTTTATCACTAATCCATCCAACGATGATTGTTCCTGGAATAGCTGCCCACTCGAACAAAGCAAATGCTGTCCCTGCTTCTTCAATATTAAATCCTTTTACTTCTTTTAAATAAATAGGAATCCAGTCCATAATACCATATCTTACTAAGTATACAAATATATTTGCAATAGCAATATACCAAATATATTTATTGCTTAACACATATTTAAATAATATTTCTTTTGCTGATAATTCTCTTTCTCTATCATCTACTTTTACTTCTGGATAATCATCTTTATATTCTTCAATTGGTGGAAGACCAACTGATTGTGGTGTATCTTTTAAGAATATTAAAATTCCGATACCTATAGCAATAGATATTGCTGCAGGAAAATAGAACATACCTCTCCAAGTAGAACATATTGCAAGTCCTGCTAGTGCTAATGTTGGAACTAAAGCTCCCCCAATATTGTGTGCTACATTCCATACAGACATCTTCACACCACGTTCTTTATCTGAAAACCAGTGGGTAATTGTTCTTCCACATGGAGGCCATCCCATCCCTTGGAACCATCCATTTAAGAACATTAAAACACATAGCATGGGAATAGACGATGCATACCCAAATAACATATTTATAATACCTGATAATATAAGTCCAGCTGCCATAAAATATCTTGGGTTACACCTGTCAGAAACATTTCCCATAACAAACTTACTTAATCCGTAAGCTAATCCTAATGCAGAGCCTACTGCTCCAACTTGCATTTTTGTGTACCCGTAGGTTTCAATTAAATAAGGTGCAGCCATATTAAAGTTCTTTCTAATAAAATAATAAGCTGCATATCCAATAAAGATACTCATAAATACTTGGAATCGGTATCTTTTATATGCACCGTCAATCTTGTCATCTGCCATACGTGCAATAGCCGGTGCAGGTTTGAAAAATTCTAACATTTTTTTGCCACCTTTCTTAATTTTTTATAATTTAAATGTTTATGTGTGTATATACACACCCATTTACTATAGAAAACCTTTTCTTTTGAGTGAATAAAAAAGCCACACAAAACTAAACCTACTTTCATAGGTTAACTTGTGCGGCTCTCCATTTCTCATGCCTTCATTGTTCACATGTATAATTTCGTGTTGATTTTACAATATGTTATATAATATGTCAATATATTTCTATAATGTATTAATTTTCTATATATTTAAATATATTTATTAATAATTATTTTTCTCTATACTTAGACCTTTTTTGATTAGGCCATGATAAAAAATTTCGCCCTTCTAAGAAATTTTTACATATACCAAATTTCTTCTTTACTTGTAGAAATCCCCATAGCTCCAGCTTTAAGACTTTCAATTACATCTTCTTTATCTATAATGAGTCCACTTCCTATAACAGGTACCTTTGTTTCATGATGAATCCTTTTTATGATCTTAGGCATTACCCCAGGTAAGATCTCTATTGCATCAGGTCTTGTATGATGTATAGCATGAATACCTCTCTCAAGAGATAAGGAATCTAAGATAAAAAACCTTTGTATAGCACATATATTCATACTTTTTGCAGTTTTTACAAGGCTACTTTTTGTAGTAATGATCCCATCTGGTTTCATATTTTCATGAATATATTTTAATGCCATCATATCTTTTGAAAATCCTTCCATCAAGTCAAGATGTACATATATATCCATATCTGCATTCTTCACTTTATCAATAATCCCTCTTAAATTAAAAATATTTCCTGTTAATAAAAAAACGATTTCACAAGGGGACTGAATAGCTAAATCTAGCTTTTCCATACTATTTACTGCTGCAATAACAGGATTTGCTTCTATTTTCTCATACAATCGATGGTTCATATAAATTCCCCTCCTAATGCTTTTTCTTTAACTCATGTGCTATCTATTTTTAGTTGTACATAAAAAAACGCACAAAACAAAACCCATTTTCACAGGTTTATTTGTACGGCTCTCCATTTCTCATGCCTTTTATATTAAATTCATAAGCATTATATCACCTTGAAAATATTTTGTAAATATTTTCTTTGTAAAATTTTATATATTTATGAAAATATTTATATAATTTTACAAATAATTATATTTTTGTGTCTTGATCAAATTTTCCCATTATTCTCCACTTTGAATGATACAAGGGTAAAAAAGAATCCTAACCTTATGACTTTTCACAGGTCAAGATTCTTTTAAATTCACTTTACATATAATCTATAATTATTGTAATCTCTTTTTCTATTTATCTAGCATATAATTTTATAACCTCAACAATAGTCTCTACAGCCTTATCCATATCTTCTACACATATGGTCTCAAATCTACCATGGAAGTTAAAGCCACCTGTAAATATATTAGGCGTAGGAAGTCCCATAAAAGAAAGTCTAGCTCCATCTGTACCTCCTCTTATAGCTTTGACAATAGGTGTTACCCCTACATTTTCCATAGCAGTTACTACCGAATCAACAATGTGCATTACTGGTTCAATTTTTTCTTTCATATTAAAATATGAATCTGTAAGTTCAAGTTCAACCGTTCCTTCACCATATTTATCATTGATAAACTCACAAGCTTTTTCAAGAAAAGCTTTTTTATTTAGGAATTTTTCCATATCATGATCACGAATAATATATTCCATCTTCGTAAGCTCAACACTTCCATTAAACTCATCTAAAAGGTAAAAACCCTCATAGCCTTCTGTATATTGAGGAACTTCAAAGGTTGGAAGAAGATTATTAAGTTCCATTCCTATTAATATTGAATTTTTCATCTTATGCTTTGCTGAACCTGGATGAATATTTACTCCATGAACTTTAATAGAAGCAGAAGCTGCATTAAAGTTTTCATATTCAATTTCTCCAAGAAAACTACCATCTATGGTATAAGCAAAGTCAGCACCAAATTTTTCTACATCAAATTTGTCTGCACCGCTTCCAATCTCTTCATCTGGAGTAAAACAAATCTTAATATCTCCATGTTTGATCTCTGGATGATTGATAAAATATTCTATAGTTGTCATGATTTCTGCTATTCCAGCTTTATCATCTGCTCCAAGTAAAGTTGTTCCATCACTAGTAATAAGAGTTTTTTCCTTATAGTCTTCTAGATAAGGAAAATCTTTTGTACGCATAATAATATTTAACTCTTTATTTAAAACGATATCTTTTCCATCATAATTTTTAATCATATTTGGTTTAACATTTTCTCCTGAACAATCAGGACTTGTATCTAAATGAGCAATTAAACCAATCGTTGGTGCATTTCCAATATTCCCCTTTAGGGTTCCCATTACATAGCAATTCTCATCCACATGAGCATCTTCTATCCCCATAGATTTTAACTCTTTTACTAATATATGGGCTAAATCAAATTGAATCATAGTACTTGGTGTAGTTTCAGAAGCTTCATCTGATTTTGTATTGACCACTGCATATCTAAGAAATTTTTCATATGCTCTCTCCATCTTTATTGCCTCCTTTATTTTTTTACTTTCCATATCATTTTATTGTAATTTTTTATCTATTATTCACAAAAGGATTATCGTCTATATTATAGACAATAACTTATCATCCCTTGCACTTATACACCTAAAAATATTTTTGAAAAACCTATGTAAATCTATATGTATATATAGAATTCCATAGGTTTTCATTATCATGGGGTCTCTTCATAAAAAATATTTTTTACTGATGATCACTCCATTCTTTTCAATTTAAATAAAAGCTTGAACTAATAGCATAACCGCCGAGAATGCTCCAATGATTCCCATTAGTGGCATGATGAATTTTAACCACTTATCATAGGTTACATCCACCATCGATAGGGTAACAAGTATTAGTCCTGTTGGTGTAATAAATGCCATTAGACCTTGTCCATATTGGTAAGCACTAACGATTACATCTCTTGGTAATCCAACGGTATCAGCAAGAGGTGCCATGATAGGCATTGATAATACAGCAAGACCTGATGAAGATGGGATAAAGAATCCTAATACACAGAATATTAATAGCATCAATATAGAGAATATCCCTGCATTCATACCACTAACAATCCCTGTTGCACCATGTAAAATCGTATCAGAAATCAATCCATTGTCCATAATGATATTTACAGCTCTCGCAACACCAATGGTTAAAGCAACTCCTACAAGTTCTGATGCACCTGTAACAAAATCTCCTACAGCCTTCTTTTCACCCATTCCAGAAACAACGCAAATAAATATTCCTGAAGCTAAGAATAGCGTAGTCATTTCTTCAAACCACCAACCCTGTGAAGAAACACCCCAAATCATTACAACGAAAGTAAGCGCAAAGGTTAAAAGCATTAATTTTCTTCTACCAGTAAATTCTGGAACTTCTCTTCCTGTATGTAAAAATCTCTTTTCTATTTCTGCCTTTTGAGAATAAATAAGTGAAGCTTGAGGGTTCTTTTTAATTTTCTCAGCATATTTAACAATATACACAATTGTTATAATTGTAGCGATTAAAAGACCAATTCCTCTCATAGTTAATCCATTTGTAAAGGATATTCCTGCAGCATTGGATGCAATTACAGAAGAAAATGGATTTACTGTTGAGAACATAGTACCAATAGATGAACCCATATATAAAGCTGCTATACAGACAATAGCATCATAGCCTGCAACCATAAATACTGGAACCAAAATTGGATAAAGAGCTATAGTCTCCTCTGCAAGACCAAAAGTTGTTCCCCCTAAGGATATTAAGAAAGTAACAACAACAATCAATAAATATTCTTTACCATTTGTTGCACGTGAAAGACTTGCAAAACCAGCATCAAAGGCACCACTACTATTAAGTACTCCAATAATTCCACCTATAATAAATACAAACATAATAATATCAGATGTGTCATAAAGCCCTTGAATAGGAGATCTTAGAATTTCAAATATTCCTTGTGGATTACTTTGTAACTCCTCATAAGTATCAGGAATAGCAACAGCTTTATAAATACTTCCATCTGTAAATTTAGCAACATCTACCTTAACACCAAGTTGATCTAGTGTCTCTTGTGTCCCTGGATATTCCTCTGTTGTCTCTCCATCTGGTGATGTTACTACAAACACCCCTGCATCCCCATCATATAAAAGCTTCGCATATGAACCTGCTGGAACTGTCCATGTTAAAATGGCTGCAAAAATTAAAACAATAAATAATACCGTATAAGCCGTAGGAAAGCTCCGTTTTTTCTTTTCTTTTTTGTTAGTCATATTTTTCCTCCTTATTTTTAATATGAATCTGAAGATTTTATTAAATTGAATAATATCTATATTTTATCGCTCTATATAGATGTTACTCTATTCAACACTTGTTTGAAATTTTCTGACAATTGTTCCTTTAAGAAGTATCTCTCTCCTTTAGGTGGAATAAGTCTTTTCACCTAAAGGATTAAGTTTCTACTTTTAAAAATTTTTTATCTTAATAATTTTAATAAAGCACATCCATAAATTTCTATAGCTTTTTTCATATCCTCTAATTGAATATATTCATTAGGCTGATGTTCTGTCTCTTCTGTGTGTGGAAAAGCTGCTCCAAAAGCTACACAATTATCCATAGCTCTAGCATAGGTTGCACCACCAGATGAAATAGGTAGACTCTTAGCGTCTCCTGTAACTTCTACATAAGCTTCCATTAATGTTTTTACAAGCTCTGCATCAAGAGGTGTATAGATGGCTCTTAAATAATCGTTTTCTTCTATACTAAATCCATATTTTTCTATAATTTCATTTAATTTATTTAAAACAAATTCTTTTTCTACACTTACTGGAATTCTTATATCAACATTTAAAGTCTCATGACTATCATCTATCTTTATTTTCCCAATATTGAATTTCAATGGACCCGATACATCATCTTCACACTTTCCAAAAACTTTTTCTGCTAGTGCATCTTCTAATATATTTTCTAATATAAAGTCAATACATTTAGATTTAAGTCCCATTTTATTCATAGCTATAAGTAATCTACATATAGCATTGATTCCTTTTTCTGAATCCTTTGCATGTACACTTTTTCCCATAACCGTAATAACATCATTATCTTTTTTATATTCAAAGTTTAAATTTTCTAAAATTTTTGCTAATGATTCTGCATCTTTTGTCTGATAAGAAATCTTTGAAGGAACCGAATTATATGCGTCTCCTCCTTCTAATCTTATATTGGTTTCATTCTTTGCAACTAGATTCACTTGCAATAATCCTTTTTCTGCATAAATTAATGGAAAATCTGCATCTGGAGTAAATCCATAATCAGGCATTTTTTCTTTCTTTTTATATTCGTCAATGCCTCTCCAAAGAGATTCTTCATCTGTTCCATATATAAACCTTACTTTTTTATTAATCTCAACCCCACTATCTATAAGGGCTTTAAAAGCATACATAGCTCCTAAAGTAGGACCTTTATCATCTTGTGTTCCTCTTCCGAATAATTTTCCATCTTTGATAGTAGGATCAAAGGGACCTGTATTCCATTTCTTTAAATCTCCTGGTGGAACTACGTCTAAATGGCCTAAAATACCAATCATTTCATCGCCATTTCCATATTCAGCATACCCATAATATCCTTTAGGATCATAATAGGTTTTAAATCCTAGCTTATCTCCTATAGCTAGCATTTGTTTTAAAGCCATGTCTATGTTTTTTCCAAAGGGATAAGGACTTTCATCCTCTTCATAAACACTAGGTACTCGAATCAAATCTTTGAGATCTTCAATAAACTCATTAAAATTGCCTTCGACTTTTTCTCTTATTCTTTTCATGATCCATCCTCTTTTTTATTTATTTTTTATCGTCATTGGAATTTTATATGAAAAAAAAGTTTTTTTCTGTAGTCTAGATTACAATTTTAGGCAAATTAAAAAATAATCAGAATATTGTTCTGATTATTCTATAGGTATATTCGTAAGCTTCTTAAGCCCTTCAATATCCTTAATAACTATTCTTCTATCTTTCATTTCTATCAAGTTTTTCTCCTTAAATAGCTTCATGCCATTTGTCACTGTAATTCTATTGAGTCCTACTCGATTGGCAATTTCTTCATGGGTCAATACAATACTTATATTATTCTTTTCATTGATATTTTCTGTGTAATATAACCTTGTAAAAAAATCTGCTAATTTTCCTATCGCATCATTAAATTGAAAGTTAGCTAATTCTAGCATAATCATCCTATATTTTATTACAATACTCATAAGGAAGTGTTCATAGATCTTAGGTTCTTCTTTTAATTTACTTTCTACAACCTCCCTGTTTACTATAGATATTTTACAATTCGTTACTGCTTTATTCACAACAAAGGTTCTATTTTTATCAAAAAAATCTATTTCTCCAAATATACTTCCTTCTGTTATTCTATAAAAAATGATTTCATCCCCATTTCTAGAATACATGACCTGATTTAATTCACCCTCAAGAATAATATAAATATAGTTTGGTTTTTTGGGGTTAATAATTTGTCCCTTTTGAAATGTTTCAATTTTACCATATTTCGATAATTCTTCCATAAAAAAAAGATCCATCCTTTTTTGGGCGTCTACATCAAATATTTTTTCATACATAAGCCATTCTCCTTCATTCTATCCAGCAAAATTCTCTTATTAATCCAATACTATTTTATCACATTAGAAAATCATTCCAAAAGTTTATTTGTACACAAAAATACAAAAGAGAGGGTACATTTTGTACACTCTCTTTACATACTCCTTGAAGCTACAAGATCTATTCCTGTTCCTAGAAGATCTTTTACAATAACCGTTCCTACTGAAATAGGTGATTTTACTTCTATGGAATCAATCAATTTCATACACTCAACTATTTTTTCCTTTGGGATAGCTTCTTTTGTTTTTACTGGAAGCCTATTAAGTAGTCCACCTTCAATTTTTACAGTTGTTGTCACAACTCTTGTAGGGTTCGTAAGTTCCTTCACCCCATATGTTTTTCCTCTAGGGCATTTATTTCCTGTTACATGATATTCTTCATTTTCCTTTGTCACTTCCAAGTGACATCCCATCGGACATACAATACATATTAATTGATGCTTTTCCATTTATGCTCCCTCCCTTTCTAATTCAACAGTAATTACTGCATCTTCTTTGAATCCTAAATCTTCTTTTTTGATTTTTATAGATTCCATTTCTCCAGGAGCTAAATGTCTCTTTTTCATTTTTTTGATTTCTTTTCCATCTACCTTTACGACCATATTCATATCTTGATATACATTATCTACTCTCATAAATAAATCTAGTGTATCTTCAACATTTTCTGGTCTAACAGTGTGAGGAACAATATAGCGAATACCATTTCCTGGGTTTGTCTTTGCTTTTTTGCCTTCTGCTTTAATCTCTTTTTTAATATATCTTGCAGCATTTTTACCAGCTCTTTTACTTTCTGCTGTTACAAAATCTACTAAGTCATGTACATGTACTACATTTCCACAAGCAAAAACTCCTTCTATGCTTGTTTCCATAGATTCATTTACAATAGGTCCCGACGTAACAGGGTCTAACGCAATCCCTGCATTTTTAGAAATTTCATTTTCTGGAATAAGACCTACAGATAATAATAAAGTATCGCAATCATAATATTTTTCTGTTCCTCCAATTGGCTTTCTATTTTGATCTACCTCTGCAATGACTACCCCTTCTACTCTATCTTTTCCCTTTATATCCATTAGGGTATGACTTAAGTATAAAGGAATATCATAATCATCTAAACATTGTACAATATTTCTAGTAAGTCCTCCTGAAAAAGGCATAAGCTCTGCTACTGCAAGTACCTTTGCTCCTTCTAATGTCATTCTTCTTGCCATTATAAGACCTATATCACCTGAACCTAAAATGACTACCCTTTTCCCTACCATATAACCTTCCATATTCACAAATCTTTGAGCAGTTCCTGCTGTGAATACGCCAGCTGGTCTTGTTCCAGGAATATTTATAGCTCCTCGTGTTCTCTCTCTACATCCCATAGAAAGAATAATAGCCCCTGCCTCTATACTCATAAATCCATCTACTGTATTAATGGCATGAATGGTTTTTTCTTCTCCGATTTCTAGTACCATTGTATCTAGCTTATATTCTATTCCCATATTTTTTAGTTCAGCAATAAATTTTTCTGCATATTCAGGTCCTGTTAATTCCTCTTTAAAAACATGAAGTCCAAATCCATTATGAATACATTGCTGAAGGATTCCACCTAACTCTCTATCTCTTTCTATGACTAAAATATGATCTACTCCGTTTTTCTTAGCTTCAATAGCTGCTGCCAGTCCTGCTGGACCTCCTCCAACTACAACAATATCGTATTTTAACATATGATCACTCCCTTCCCTTAAGATATTTTTGTTTCTTCTAAATTTTCTACTTGATCTGCCTTATTTTGTTTCGTTTCTTCTGTTAAAATGTACGATGCTTTACTATCCTTCACGACCTCTTTAATATCTATTTTTAATTCTCTGGCTAAGATTTCCATAACTCTTGGTCCACAAAAGCCCCCCTGACATCTTCCCATACCAGGTCTTACTCTTCTTTTAATAGCATCTACAGTTCTTCCTCCTGCATTCCTATGGATAGAGTCTACGATTTCACCTTCTGTAATATTTTCACATCTACAAATAATCCTTCCGTATCTTGGATCTTTCTTAATAACTTCTGCTTTTTCTTCATCACTTAACTCCATAAAACGAATCACAGGTTTCCTTCTTGGATTGAAATCTTTTCTTTCTTTAAGTTCACCTATAATCCCTTTTAAAAGTTCAATGGCATATTCTGCTATAGCTGGTGCTGCTGATAATCCTGGAGATTCTATTCCAGCAACATTGATAAACCCTTTTGCTTCTTTAGACTCTTCTATGATAAAATCTTCCGTACTTGGAACAGCTCTTAACCCTGCAAAGCTTGTGATAGTTCCACTAAAAGGAATTTTTGTAGTTGTCTTTTTTGATTTTTCTTGAATAAATGCAATTCTTTCCCTAGTTGTTGCTATATTTTCTTTATCCTCAAGGTCCTCTGCATCTGGTCCTACTAATAGATTTCCATGAACAGTAGGGGCAACCAATACACCTTTTCCAAGCTTTGTTGGTGCTTGAAAGATTACATGATTAATAATATTTCCTGTACTCTTATCTAAAATATTGTATTGTCCTCTTCTTGGATGAATACTAAAGGTTCTTGATGCTACCATTTCATTGATACGATCAGCGTATACCCCTGCACAATTAAAAATGTATTTTGATTTTATCTCTCCATTATTTGTTTGAATAATATAACCTTCTTCATTTTTCTCAATACCTAAAACTTCCATTTCAAGCTTAATCTCAGCACCATTGTCGACTGCGTTTTCAGCTAATGCTACTGCAAGTTCCCAAGGACTAACAATCCCCGCAGTTGGCGCATACAAAGCAGCAATAATTTCTTCATTTAAGTTAGGCTCCATTTCTCTTACTTCTTCTTGAGATAAAATCTTCATATCTGGAATATTGTTTTTGAGTCCTCTTTCATACAATTCTTTTATACTTTCCATTTCTTCTTCGTTACTAGCAATAACTAAAGAACCTATTCTTTTAAAATGTACATCTAATTCTTCACAAACTTTTCCATATACAGCATTTCCCTTTTCATTTAGCTTTCCCTTTAGTGTATCTGGTTTTGCATCATAACCAGCATGAATAATAGCACTATTTGCCTTTGTTGTTCCATTAGCTATATCTGCATCTTTATCAATCATAATCGTTTTTAAATCAAATTTTGATAACTCTCTTGTTATAAAAGTTCCTATAATGCCCGCACCTATTACCGCTACATCATACATATGATTCCCTCCTTTAAATTACAAAACAAAAAACCACACAAAGCTATCTCTAATTTTTTAGATAGCTTCATGCGGCTCTCCATTTCTCACGCCTTTAGATATTCATTTATCTCACTTTATCATATAAGCTATCTATTGTAAATGTTTTATCATCTTTACCCTTATATGATTTATTCTTCAGATTCCCATTTCAAAGATCTTTCAACTGCCTTTTTCCATCCTTTATATTTTGTTTCCTTTGTTTCTTCTTCCATTTCTGGCTCAAATGTTCTGTCTACATTCCACTTTTTAGCAATCTCTTCTTTATCTTTCCAGAATCCTACTGCAAGACCCGCTAAATATGCAGCACCTAAAGCAGTTGTTTCTATTACTTCTGGTCTCTGTACTGAAACCCCTAAAATATCAGATTGGAATTGCATTAAGAAATTATTTGCAACTGCTCCACCATCAACCTTTACTGATTTAAGCTCTAGATTAGAATCTTCTTGCATAGCTTCTAATACATCTCTTGCTTGATATGCAATAGACTCTAATGTTGCTCTTATGATGTGATTTCTATTTGCACCTCTAGTAAGTCCTACAATGGTACCCCTTGCATACATATCCCAATAAGGTGCACCGAGACCTACAAAAGCAGGTACTACATAAACACCGTTCGTATCTTCTACTTTGCTTGCAAAATATTCGCTATCTGCAGCGTCATTGATCAATTTTAATTCATCTCTAAGCCACTGAATAGATGCCCCTGCTACAAATATACTTCCTTCAAGAGCATATTCTATTTTCCCATCTACGCCCCAAGCAATAGTTGTAAGAAGTCCATTTTTAGAAGGAATCAAATCTTTCCCTGTATTCATCAGCATGAAGCAACCTGTACCATAAGTGTTCTTTGCCATACCAGGGTTAAAGCAAGCTTGCCCAAATAATGCTGCATGTTGGTCTCCAGCTGCTCCAGAGATAGGAATTTGTGCTCCTCCAAAAGTATTTTCATCCGTATATCCATAAATTTCACTACTTGGTTTAACTTCTGGTAACATAGCAGCAGGAATTCCAAGCTCATCTAATATTTTTTCATCCCACTTAAGTTCTTTGATATTATAAAGCATGGTTCTTGATGCATTTGAGTAATCTGTTACATGCACTTTTCCTCTTGTTAAATTCCAAATCAACCATGTATCCATAGTACCAAATAATAATTCTCCCTTTTCAGCCCTTTCTCTTGCTCCTTCAACTTTATCTAAAATCCACTTTACCTTTGTACCTGAAAAATATGCATCTACAACAAGTCCTGTATTTTCACGAATATAATCCTCTAATCCTTTTTTCTTCAAATCATCACAAATAGATGCTGTTTGACGTGACTGCCAAACAATTGCATTATATATAGGCTTTCCTGTAGTTTTATCCCATACTACTGTTGTCTCTCTTTGATTAGTAATACCAATAGCAGCTACTTCATCTGGTCTAACTCCTGCTGTTTCTAATACTTGTCTTGCTACGCCACTTTGTGTTCCCCATATTTCCATTGCATCATGCTCAACCCATCCAGCTTTTGGGTAAATTTGTGTAAATTCACTTTGTGCAACCTTTACGATTTTTCCATCATGGTCAAATAAGATTGCTCTACAGCTAGTTGTTCCTTGATCTAACGCCATTACATATTTTTTCATTGTTTTTCCCCCTGTCGAATTTTAAGTTATCCTAATTTTAGGATCATCTATTTTAGTAGTTTTGATATTATTTTTATTGAATACATACAGTTTTTCATTTAACAACTACTTAAAAGTATTTTAAAAGAATGTTTGAAAGAATACGCCACCTAGAACCCCACCAATAATAGGTGCCACTACTGGAATCCAAGCATATCCCCAGTTTGAATCTCCTTTACCTGCTATTGGAAGGATAAAATGTGCAATACGAGGTCCTAAATCACGAGCCGGATTGATTGCATATCCAGTAGTTCCTCCTAAAGAAATACCAATAGCTACAATCAATGCACCTACAATAAATGGATTTAATCCTTGTGCAAATTCATTCTGCCCAATTGCTAATATTCCTAGTACTAATACGAAAGTACCTATGATCTCACTCATCACATTTGCAAATGTATTTTTTATAGCTGGTCCTGTTGAAAATACTCCTAATTTACTTCCTGGATCTTCTGTTTCAGCCCAATGAGGTAAATAGTGTAGCCATACAAGTGTTGCTCCTATAATAGCTCCTATCATTTGAGCTACTATATATCCTGGAACATCTGCCCATGGAAAACTTCCAATAGAAGCTAATCCTATGGTTACAGCTGGATTAAGGTGAGCACCACTTATACCTCCAACAGCATAAACTGCCATAGCAACACCAAGACCCCAACCTATAGTAATAACAATCCAGCCTGAAGCTTTCGAATAAGACTTATTTAGTGTAACCCCTGCATTCACACCACAACCTAAAATGATTAATATCATTGTACCTATAATTTCACCCATAAATGCTGACATAATATTCCTCCCCTATATAATTAATTTATATTGACATTCTTATCCTAATCTTATAAAATAATACCTGAGTATTGTTAATAATTTAACATTTTATCTGTTCTATTCTTTTTTCTTTGTAATATTTATTATTACAAAGATTTTTTTTATTTAAATAAAGTTTCATTTACTGCTTCCCTATCCTCCCTTCGTAGTTTAATGATGCAGAAAACGTTTTCTGAATATTCTCAGAGATGAATTCTTTATAGATAACGTTTTCCTTCTTCACATAAAGCTTCTCTCCCTTTAATTTTTCGCCCCCTCCTTCTAACTACAGAAAAATAAGCCATGCGAAACCAACCCTACCTCTAGGGTGATCTGCATGGCTCTCCATTTCTCCGCCTTGAATATTCATATTTAAATCTATGATATCATTTCAAAAGCAATTTGTAAATAGTTTTCTAAAAATTTCGTCGTTTTTATAAAATACTTATTTTCCCATCATATATTAAACCACTTGTTCCATCTACAGTTACTGCTTGCCCATCCTTTAATAATTTTGTAGCATTAGTTGCTCCAACAATTACTGGTTTTTCTATATTTAACCCTACAACAGCAGCATGAGAAGTAAGTCCTCCTTCTTCTGCAATGATAGCAGACGCTTTTTCCATATATGGTACCATATCTTTATCTGTTGCTATAGTAACAAGAATATCTCCTTCTTTAAGCTTTTCATTTGCTTCTTGTGCATTATTTGCTATACATACAGTACCAGTTTCTGATTTTCTTCCGATTCCTGTTCCCTTAACAAGTACTTCTCCTGCTATATGAACTTTGATTGTATTTGTGCTACCTGCAACTCCTACTGGAACACCTGCTGTAATGATTACCAGATCTCCTGCTTTTATATATCCTTCTTCTAATGATTTTTTTACTGAAAGATCGAAGATTTCATCTGTAGAGTCACCTTTAGCTGTCATAATAGGGTATACGTTCCAGTTTAATAATAATCTTCTTACTACCTTTTCATTTGTTGTAGATGCAATAATTGGTGCCTTTGGTCTAAATTTTGATACCATTCTTGCAGTATGACCTGATGAAGTTGCTGTAATAATTGCTGACGCTCCTAAATCCTGTGCACTTGTACAAGTAGCATGACTTACTGCATCTGTAATACTTATATTTTTTCCTACACTCTTTTCTCTAAGAATTGCTTGATAATCTAGTGCATCCTCTGTAGTTTTTGCTATGTTTCCCATAGTCTGTACAGCTTCAACAGGATATTTTCCAGCAGCTGTTTCTCCAGATAACATAATAGCATCTGTACCATCAAATATAGCATTTGCTACATCTGTTACTTCTGCTCTAGTAGGTCTTGGATTTCTCATCATAGAATCTAGCATTTGTGTAGCTGTAATAACTGGTTTTCCTACACTATTACATTTTTGAATCATCATTTTTTGAGCAAGTGGCACTTGTTCTGTTGGAATTTCAACCCCTAAGTCTCCCCTAGCAACCATAATTCCATCAGATACTTCAATGATTTTATCTATATTGTCTACACCTTCTTGGTTCTCAATTTTTGATATAATTTGAATATCTTCTGCATTATGTTCTTCTAAAACCTTTCTTATTGCAAGTACGTCTTCTGCTTTTCTTACAAAGGAAGCAGCAATAAAATCGATTCCATTTTGAATACCAAAAATAATATCGCTTCTATCCTTTTCTGTTAATGCTGGAAGATTAATCTTAACTCCCGGTACGTTTACTCCCTTATGGTTTTTAATCATTCCTGAATTTTTAATTTTACATTTTATATCTGTTCCATCACAAATTTCTAAAACTTCTAGTCCTACTAAACCATCATCAATAAGGATTGTATCTCCTGGTTTTACATCTTTAGGTAGCTCTTTATATGTAATACTTCCAATAGTTACATCTCCAAGAATATCTCTTGTTGTTAATGTGAAGAATTCTCCTTCATTTAAAAAGGCTTCTCCCTCTTTAAAATTTCCTGTTCTAATTTCAGGTCCCTTTGTATCTAATAAGATAGCTACAGGTATATCTAATTCTTTTCTTATTTCCTTTATTGTATCAATTCTCTTTTGATGTTCATCATGATTTCCATGAGAGAAGTTCAATCTTGTCACGTTCATCCCATTTTTAATAAGTTCTGCTAAAATCTCTTTCTTTTCACTTGCAGGTCCAATAGTACATACAATTTTTGTTTTTTTCATAAAACAAATCTCCTTTCAATTTTCATAAGTTAGTGTGTGATAAACTTATTTTTCTATATTATATAAAAAATATTACGATCCACTAATACTCCTCAAAGTGGATCGTAAATAATTCTTACATATCCCAAATTTCTTTCTTACTAGTTGATATTGCCATAGCTCCAGCTTTAAGACTCTGTATTACATCATCTTTATCATTAATTAATCCACCGGCTATAACCGGTAGCTTTGTTTTATCATATACCTTCTTAATAATCTTAGGCATGATTCCTGGCATAATTTCTATTGCATCAGGTCTTGTAGATTTTACTGAATGAATCCCCGTCTCAAGAGATAAAGAATCTAGTATAAAAAGTCTTTGTATAGCACGTATATTCATATTTTTCGCCTTTTTAACAAGGCTACTCTTTGTAGTAATAATTCCATCAGGCTTCATATTCTCGTGAATATACTTTAGTGCAACCGTATCCTTTGAAAATCCTTCCATTAAATCAATATGTACATAAATATCCATACCTTGATCTTTTACTTTATCTATAATCCCTTTCAAATTGAAAATATTTCCTGTAAGTAAAAAAATAATCTCACAAGGTGATTGAATAGCTAAATCCAATTTTTCCATACTATTTACCGCTGCAATAATGGGATTTGCTTCTACTTTTTCATAAAAATTTTTATTCACTAAAACCCCTCCCTTAAGTAAATAGAGTTCCCTAAAGCATCTATATTATGACATAAAGTAGTCAATGAAATTTTAAAAATCAACTTTTGAAGTTTATATTATTCAAAGCTTTCCAAAGAATCAATTTTCACAATATTCATTATAATCAAAAAAACCACAAAGCTAAGCCTATATAGATAGGTTAACTTGTGCGGCTCTCAATGTCTCATGCCTACAAGTATCTATTTATTATATCACTTAAGAAAAAATGTGTAAATACATAAAAAATACCTATCAACTTTTGTTATGATTTGATTACAAAAAATTCTTTCAATAAAAACACAATATCCATTATTTTTGCTAAAAAAAAGAATCTAAAACGATTTTCTCGTTTTAGATTCTTTTTAACCAGCGACGACCTACTCTCCCAGGCAGTTACCCACCAAGTACCATCAGCGCTGAAGGGCTTAACTTCTGTGTTCGGTATGGGAACAGGTGTGACCCCTTCGCTGTAGCCACTAGATGCTGCAATCCCCCAAATCTTTCATTTGGTGTGATTGTAGTACTAAGAAACTTCATGTTTCTTAGTTTCATTTTGAGATTATACTCTCAAAACCAAACAATGCATATTCCTTTGGTCAAGTCCTCGACCTATTAGTATCGGTCAGCTTAAGACATTACTGCCCTTACACCTCCGACCTATCAACCAGATAGTCTTTCTGGGGTCTTACTAGCTTAACGCTATGGGAAATCTTATCTTAAGGGGGGCTTC
>JAOARP010000052.1 GCA_025210525.1 Marinisporobacter sp. | reverse complement strand
TCTATCTTCAGTAAGGAGTGCCATTTTATGCTTAATAGCATCTTCAGGTATATTGATTTTTACCTCTTGCCCATTAATAAATATTTCTCCTGCATCTTTACTGGTTACTCCAAATACACTTTCCATTACTTCTGTTCTTCCGGACCCCATAAGTCCTGCAACTCCTAAAATTTCTCCTCTTCTTACTTCAAAGCTTACATCTTTAAAATATCCTTCTCTTGTTAAGTTTTTTACCTCAAGGATTACATCCCCAATTTCAGCCTCTTCCTTGTGGAAAACTTGTTTTAATTCTCTACCTACCATTAATTGAACCAATTTGTCATTATCTAGGTTTTCTGCTGGCTCTGTAGCAATATATTTTCCATCTCTAAAAATAGTAATATCATCAGAAATCTTAAAAATCTCATCCATTTTATGTGAGATATAGATGATTGCTACCCCTTCACTTCTTAGTTTGTTGATAATTTTAAATAGATTATCTACTTCCTTTTCTGTAATAGCTGATGTAGGCTCATCCATAATGATTAAATCTGAGTTATAAGAAATAGCCTTTGCAATCTCAACCATCTGTGTATTGGCAATACTTAAATTTACCATTTGTGTTCTAGGGTCAATATCAATGTCTAATCTCTTTAATAATTCCTCTGTATCTTGATCCATCTTCTTTTGGTCTACTATGCCAAACTTATTTACTGGCTCGCGACCTAAGAATATATTTTCAGAAACACTCATATATGGAATAGGACTTAGCTCTTGATGAATCATAGAAATCCCTAAATCAAGGGCATGATTTGTTCCTTCAATCTTTACAGGTTGCCCTTTCCACTTGATGGTTCCCTTTGTTGGTTGATGGATGCCTATAATTGCTTTCATCAATGTAGATTTTCCTGCACCATTTTCCCCCATCAATGAATGTACAGATCCTTTTCTTACCTTTAGCTGTACATTATCTAAAGCTAAAACACCAGGAAACTCTTTTGTGATATTCTCCAGTTCTAAGATATATTCCTTATCCATCCTTTTCACCTCTTTTTTTATTCTTGTATAAAGGATATCAATAAATATTGATATCCTTTATACTTTGGTTATTTTTTTATTTCATGAATTCTTTATAGTTCTCTGGAGTTACTAATTGGAATGGAATCCAAACTTGGCTTTCTACTTTTTCACCTTTTATCATCTTTACAGCAGCTTCCATACCACCGCCACCTTGTCCTTCTGCATCTTGGAATACAGTTGCATTTAATTTTCCTTTATCAAGCTCTGTTAATGCGTCTGGAGTTGCATCTACTCCTGCTACTAATATTTCATCTAATTTACCGGCAGCTTCGATAGCATTCATAGCACCAATTGCCATATCATCATTGTTTGCACAAACTGCATCGATTTGCTCACCACTTGCTAACCAGTTTTCCATAACTGCCATACCTTCAGCTCTTGACCATTTACCTGTTTGCTTTTTAACTACTTTGATATCTGGGTATTTTTCTTTGATAACCTTTTCTACTCCTTCAGTTCTCTTGATAGCTGCTTCATGGTCTAATACTCCCATTAAGATTGCAACATTTCCTTTTCCACCCATTTTTTCAGCCATATATTCCATTTGGAAAATACCAGCATCGATTGAGTTAGAACCAACAAAAGTAACATCTTCTGGTAAATTATCTGGTAATCTGTTTACATATACTAGTGGAACTTTTGCTTCTTCTGCTGCTTGTGTCATCGGTGCAGTCGCTTCTGTATTTACAGGAACAACAACGATTGCATCTACACCTTGAGAAATAAAGTTTTCAACTTGTCCTAATTGTTTTGCAGCATCAGCTTTCGCATCTACATAAGTTACTTCTACTTTTTCATCTAAACCAGAAATGTATTTTTCCATACCATCTTTCATGTACATTAAGAAAGTATCATCAAAACTCGCAATAGATACACCAATGGTCATTGCACCGTCTTCAGCTGGTGCTTCTTCTTTAGCGCCACATCCTGCTAGTAATGAAAAACTCATAACAACTATCAATAGTAATGCAAAAAACTTTTTCACAATAATTTCCTCCCTTATGTTATGTTTTTTTATATAGCTCAAGCTCCTTCATTTTATTTAAAGACCTTGAGTTTATATATTAAAAAGTTATTAAGATCTAGACGCAATGTCTTTTTCTGGAAAATTCTTCTATTTAAATTTTTAGACAATTCTTTTTATACCTATCTGCCTCCTCCTATTTGATCCTTTTCCTATGTACTCATAAGCCTCTTACAAGAGAAACTTTCTTGCATTTCACGGTGCAAACGTTTGCATCGCTTGTAACATAATCTTACTATACTCTAATTTTTATGTCAATACGCAATTTTCAGAATTTACTTGTTATTTATTTATCAAATCCCTCCTCCTGATTTCCTTTTTTAGGGAATTATATGCAAAAATTCATGTAAACGTTTGCATCCTCTTCTATTAAACCTCGTTAATTTTTTGACTATATTTTGCTTTTTTTTACATTTCTTTTATATTCTTCTGTATTTTTTTATTATTTTTTCCTTTCCTCAAGTAAACTTCATCAAAAATATTATTTGTCAAAGGTAAATTTTTATACCATGATTTCTACATCAAAATACCTCTTAAAAACAAAAATGATGTAAAAAAGCACTATGAATATAATTATTCATAGTGTTTTTTACATCATAAGAATACAACGTTAAATGGCTCACTACAATTCATTTTGAGATCTATTTTCTCAATCAAGTTTTTATAGTGTAACTAATTTATTTTCTTTAAAAGCTTCTGTTGCTGCATAAGCAATAATAGTTGATTTTGTACCATCATATACAGTTACTTCTGGCTTTCTTCCTTCTAGTATACAATTAACAAATTCTTGTACCTCATCTACATAAGCTTGGTCAAATCTTTCTAAGAAGTCTTGTGAACATTCTTTTCTTACACCATGCTCATCAAGAATTTCTACTAAGTTCTTTTGAGGTACAGATGCAATTCTTAAAATTCCTTTTGTTCCGATAATTTCTGTTTCTACATTGTATCCATGTGGAGCTGTTCTTCCTGCAAATAAAAATGCCATTGTTCCATTTTCAAATTGCATTAATGCAGAAACGTTATCCCCATCATCATATTGACCAAATTCTGGATGTGCATAACATCCACCGATTGCATAAATTGATTTTGCTTCCGCACCTAAGAACCATCTTGCTAAATCAATATCATGCACAGCCATATCAATAAATTGTCCACCACTATGACCTGCATACTTAATAGCCCCTTCAATGGCACTTTCAGGGTCTTGGCTATATCCTCTAAATAAAATAGGTTTTCCGATTTCTCCTGCCTCTATTTTTTTCTTTGCATAGGCATAAGAAGGGTCATATCTTCTCATAAATCCAAGCATAAATACTTTATCTTCATGCTTTTCTACTGCTTTTTCTGCTAATTTACATTCTTCTAGAGTTGTTCCTAGTGGCTTTTCACTAAATACATGGAATCCTGCCTCTAATGCATCTGATATTTGTTGACAATGCAGTCCTGATGGAGATGCAATAAATATAGCATCTAATTCTTCATTTTTTAGCATTTCATTGTAATCAGTATATCCATACTTTATTCCCCAGGCTTTTTGTACTTCATCTACTTCCTCTTGAATAACACTACATACTGCTAATAATTCTGCATTTGGAATTCTAAAAGCAATATTTTTAGCATGTTGTCTTCCAAGTCTTCCTAAGCCTACAGCTCCTATTTTTATCTTCTTCATATTTGATCCTTGCTCCTTTACTTAATTTTTCCCCACACTTTTCGCAAACGTTTGCATCAAATTTAAGATAATCTTACTATACTCTCTATATCCTGTCAACACTTATTTTTGTTCGATTTTATTGTTTATAGCATTTAACTATGTTTCATAGGGATAATTTTATTTTGAAACCATCTTGAATACTCGCAAACGTTTGCTGTTGCTATTCAATTTTTGTAAAAATAAAAACTCTAGCATCATTCTGCTAGAGTTTAAAATCATCTTATTCTTGTTGTTTTTCTCACCACTAATTCTGGTTCTAATACTATTTTTTTTACAAAACGCTCTTCTTTATGCTTTATTTCCTCCATCAAAATTTCAAAAGCTAATTTTCCAATGTAATATTTAGGTTGATCAATAGTCGTTAGTTGAATTTGTGGAAGCTCTGAAAAGTCTACATTATCAAATCCTACAACGCCAAAATCATCTGGTACATGATATCCGTAATCTTCTACACAATGTAATACACCTAAAGCAATCAAATCATTTCCTGCTACAACTGCATCTGGTGGATTTTCTGATTTTAATAGTTTTTCTGTCAATGTATATCCGCTCTTTGTTTTAAAACTTCCATAGACAATAATTTTTTCATCTACTAGATAATTATACTGTCTTAATGCTCTCTTATATCCTTCTACTCTTCTTTCATTTACATAAGAAACAAAGTCTCCACCTATAAATGCAATCCTTTTGTACCCTGCCTCAATGAGATGTTTCGTGGCTAAAAACCCCCCCTTTGCATTATCAACCTCTATGGTACTATGATTTCCCGTATAAGAAGGACTATTAATCATAACCATAGGGGTTTTTACATCATACATGTTAGCAACATCGTCTTTTGCAGGGTTAATAATAATTCCATCAACTCTTTGTTCTTCAAGGGTCTTTAAATAGCTTTTTTCATTATCTTTATCATAATTTGTATTGCATAGAAATACATTATACCCAACCTTTTTCGCAGCATCTTCTACACCTCTGGCAATAGCAGGGAAATAAGGGTTGGTAATATCTCCAATAACTAAGCCAATGGTATTCGTAGACTTTTTTACTAGCCCCCTTGCAATAGCATTAGGTTGATAACCCATTTTTTGTGCTTCTTTCAAAACTTTTTCTACCGTAGCTTGGCTCACTCCAGGCTTTCCATTTAAAGCACGGGATACGGTCGTATAAGATACGCCTATTTTTTTTGCAATGTCCTTAATTGTTACCATATTCATTCCTCTATTTCTTTTTCTTTGTATCCATTATAGCAAACGTTTTCATATTTTTCAAACTATAAAGACAATTGTTTTTTACCAGCGAAAATAGAAATTCATATTTCCTTCTTCTATCATCCTTTTAAATTTCTTTTTTATGTATATTTTTATGATTTCTCTAGTTACAGGAATCACTAAAATAAAACCAAATAAATCTGTCAAAATACCTGGAGTAAGGAGCATGGCCCCTCCAATCAAAACACATAATCCATTGATCAATTGCTCTCCTGGCAAATTCCCTTGCTGCATTTCATACCTTATCCGAAAAAGAATTTCCTTTCCTTGGGATTTGGCTAAGTATGCGCCTAATACTCCTGTAAATAATACAATTCCTACTGTATATGAAACCCCTATATATCCACTTAGCTTCATCAATAAAGTCAGTTCTGTTAACGGTACCAGAGTAAATAAAAGAATCAACTTCATAAGCATTTATTTCACCTCATCTACACAATCATTGAGAATCTTCCATACTTTAGGATTTACTTTTTTAAAGTTTACAGGCTTTAATGTTTTATTTACAAATGCATGAATAGTACTTCCTGTTGCTAAGACTGCCTCATCCTCTTTTCTTATCACTTCATAGGAAAACTCAAGTCTTACGCCTTTTAATTTTTTTATACTTGTTCGAATGGCTAACTCCTCATCATATTTTGCTGCTATTTTGTATGCACAATGACTTTCTATAACAGGTAAAATAATTCCTTCTTCTTCTAATTGAGCATAAGTATATCCTAATGATCTAAAAAATGAAGATCTTCCTACTTCAAACCATGTGTAATAATTACCATGATAAGCAACTCCCATTTGATCTGTCTCCTCATATCTTACACGAACATATCCATCATTCGTATGCATTTAGTTTGTCCTCCCTTTTGTTTTTCTATCATTTTTTCCCTCTTTACTATAGATATTCATCTATATATTATGCCATAATCTATTTCTTTGCGCGATAAGTTTTTGTAAATTATAAAGCCAAGCTTAAAAGCTTGGCTTTATAGGACATTGGCTTTTCCACTATATACAAGACCTCTTATACTATCTACAGTGATCATATCTCCGTTCTTTAATAACTTTGTAGCGTCCTGTGCACCTACAATAACTGGTTTATGAATATTGATTCCTACAATAGCAGCATGAGAAGTAAGTCCTCCTGCTTCTGTAATAATAGCTGATGCTTTTTCCATAAAGGGAACCATTTCTTTATCTGTTGCAATTGTTACAAGAATATTGCCTTCTTTAAAGTTTTCCTTGGCATCCTCTGCATTCATAGCAACACAAACATTCCCTACAGCACCAACATGACCAATTCCCATTCCTTTTACTAAAACTTTACCCGCTATATGAACCTTAATGGTATTGGTTGTTCCTGCAACGCCTACAGGTACACCTGCTGTAATCATTACTAAATCTCCATGGTTAATATACCCAGCCTCTATTGCTTTATTTACAGATAAATCAAAAACTTCATCCGTTGAATTTCCCATTTCTGTAAGGATTGGATATGCCCCAAAGGAAAGTGCCATCCTTCTCATGACTTTTTCACATTTAGTAGCAACAATAATAGGTGCTTTGGGTCTGAATTTAGATACCATTCTTGCCGTATAGCCTGATGCTGTTGCTGTAATAATAGCAGCTGCTCCTAAATCTTGAGCACTGCTACAGGTTGCATGACTTATAGCATCTGTAATACTTCTTTCCTTCCCTACAGCTTTTTCTCTTAAAATAGCTTCATAATTTAATTCATTTTCTGTAGTTTTAGCAATATTCGCCATAGTCACAACAGCTTCCACTGGATATTTTCCAGCAGCAGTCTCTCCTGAAAGCATAATGGCATCTGTACCATCAAATATAGCATTAGCTACATCTGTTACTTCTGCTCTAGTAGGTCTTGGATTTCTCATCATAGAATCTAGCATTTGTGTGGCAGTAATTACTGGCTTTCCTACACTATTGCATCTTTTGATAATCATTTTTTGCACAAGGGGAACTTGCGGTGTTGGAATTTCAACTCCTAAATCTCCCCTAGCCACCATGATTCCATCAGAAACTTCAATGATTTTTTCTATATTGTCTACCCCTTCTTGGTTTTCAATCTTAGAAATGATTTGAATATCCTCTGCTTCATATTCCTCTAAAATTCCTCTTATTGCTAATACATCTTCTGCTTTTCTAACAAAGGAAGCTGCTATAAAATCTATTTCATTTTTGATACCAAAAATAATATCCTCTCGGTCTTTTTTCGTAATAGCAGGAAGATTAATTTTCACTCCTGGAACATTTACACCCTTATGGTTTTTTACCATCCCTGAATTTCTAATGATACATTTTATATCTGTTCCATCAATAATTTCTAAAACCTCAAGACCAATTAAACCATCATCTATTAAGATGGTGTCTCCTACCTTTACATCCTTAGGAAGCTCTTTATAAGTAATACTTCCAATAGTTACATCTCCCAAAATCTCTCTTGTTGTCAATGTAAAGGTTTTGCCTTCCTCTAAAAAAGCTTCTCCCTCTTTAAAGTTACCTGTTCTAATTTCCGGTCCCTTTGTATCTAATAAAATTGCAACAGGAAGATTCAGTTCATTTCTAACTTCTTTAATGATATCCATACGTTTTTGATGTTCTTCATGATTTCCATGAGAAAAATTAAGTCTTGTTACATTCATGCCCTTTTCCATAAGCGTCTTTAACAGCTCTTTGCTTTCACTTGCAGGACCAATGGTACATACAATTTTTGTTTTTCTCATTAATTTTACTCCCTTCTTTATATGGACAATTGCTTTGCTAATTCATATAAACTTTTATTGATTTCTTTTTTCATTGAAAGGGCCTCTGATATTTCTGTATCACAAATTTCATTTCCTTTCATGCCAATAGCTCTTCCTTTTTTCCCATTCATTAATAACTCTACAGCATGCCCTCCCATTCGACTTGCTAAAATTCTATCAAATGCCGTTGGACTTCCTCCTCTTTGTATATGCCCAAGGATGGTAAGCCTCACATCAATCCCTGTTTTTTTCTCAATTTCTTTTGCAATATCGTAGGAATTTCCCCCTACACCCTCTGCTAAAATAATAATGCTATGTAATTTCCCTCTATTTCTTCCTTGAATCAGCCTTTTACATACCTCATCTATAGAGAATTTTTCTTCTGGAACAATAATACTCTCAGCACCTCCAGCAAGTCCTGCATAAAGGGCAATATCTCCACAATGTCTTCCCATTACTTCCACAATATTCGCTCTTCCATGAGAGGTAGACGTATCTCGAATATGGCTGATTGCATTTAGTACGGTGTTAATGGCTGTGTCAAAGCCAATAGTATAATCTGTATAGGCTAAATCATTATCAATGGTTCCAGGTAGACCTACTGTAGGAATCCCTACTTGACTTAATTTTTCAGCTCCTCTTAAAGAACCATCTCCTCCAATAACAACCATACCTTCTATTCCAAAAATATTGATTACATTAAGTGCCTTTTCAAAGCCTTCTTTTGTTTTAAAATCTTCACTTCGAGCAGTCCTAAGTATGGTTCCTCCCCTGTGAATAATATCTCCCACAGAAGAAAGATTCATATCTTCAATATCACCACTTATAAGTCCTTCATAACCTCTTTTAACCCCAACTACCTTCAGCCCATTATAAATACCTGATCTTACTACAGCTCTTATGGCTGCATTCATTCCTGGAGAATCTCCTCCACTCGTTAAAACACCAATTTTTTTCATATTCGCCCTCCTTCTATTAGTATTCATTGAATTTTATAAAATATTCTCCCTATATTTTATAGGGGAAAGTCCCTATTTTTTGGTACTTTCCCCTAGCATCTTTTTATTGAAAGTTTACTAAAACTTCATGTGCCTCTTCCACTTCCCCATTAGGAACTAAAACCTCAAAGACACCTTCATCTTCCCTACCGATAGGTCTTAATTTTACTAAAAATCCTTCATTCATTAAAAGAGATTGAATTCTACTTGCATCTACTTTATTGTGTGCCATATACACTACTGTCCACATAATCGGTCCTCCCCCTGGAGTATATTCATTTTGATTTTATTTTATTCTAATTTTAATCAAATTGCAATATACCCTTGTACTTTAACACTTATCACTTCTATTATTTTCTATATGTTTATTTCCAATAAATAAAAATCCATTATCTCATTAACATATTTTTACACATTCTTTTCCTAATATCCCTATCAATTTCTCAATTAAATCATCATGCAATGTTACCCATAGCTCCTTATTAGCTTTTAGTTTTTTATTTTTTTCTTCTATATATAAGTATACAGACACATTTCCTTTATGATTTCTCAGGATTGGCTTAATTTTTTCAAATAAAAGATCTACGTCTTGACCTCTACTAATTTTTAAATATAATTTCTTCATTTCTTCATCATTTTTCTTTATTAGAGGCAATATTTTTTGTGCTATAATTTTAGGCTCTTCCTCTTCTTTCATGCTTATTCTTCCTTCTATAATAACAACGCTATCTTCCTGTAAAAGATTGATATATTTATCAAAAACTTGAGGAAAAACGATGACTTCAACACTGCCAAACAAATCTTCTAACGCTACAAATGCCATCATATTGTTGTTTTTAGTGATCTTGTTTTTCCGATGGGCAATAAGTCCTCCTATTCGAATATAAGACCCATCCTTTATAGAAGGATTTTCATGATTTTCGCTCATCTCAATAAGCTCTCCTGCATTGATGGTTGAAACTTTTTTTACTTCCTCTTCATATTCTGATAGGGGATGTCCACTAATATAAAGTCCTACAACTTCCTTTTCCATCATCAAAAGGTTTTTCTGAGCAAACTCAGCTATATCTGGTAAATCATCTCTTTTAACATGATCTGGTATAACCGTATCAAATGCTTGAAATAGTGAAACCTGACCTTCTAAATTCCTTTTTCTATCTTGAGCGATTCCATCTATCGTTCTTTCATAAATAGCTAAAAGCTGCGCACGATTACCACCTAAATGATCAAAAGCACCTGCTTTAATAAGGCTCTCAATAGCTCTTTTATTGATTTCTTTCATATCTACTTTATCGCAAAAATCTGTAAAACTTGAGAACTTTCCTTTTTCTTCTCTTGCTTTTACAATAGCATCTATAACACCTGATCCAACATTTTTCACTGCCAAAAGACCAAATCGAATCTTTCCATCCTGTACCATAAATTTATGATGACTTTCATTCACACTAGGGGGTAATATTTCTATATTTTTCTTCTTACAATCCTCTATATATTGAGCAACCTTTGCCGTATTACCCATAATACTTGTAATGAGGGCTGCCATAAATTCTACAGGATAATATGCTTTCAGGTATGCTGTCTCATAACCTAGGACCGCATAGGCGGCTGCATGGGATTTATTGAAAGCATATTTAGCAAATTCTATCATTTCATCATATATTTGGTTAGCAATTTCTTTCGGTACTCCATTTTTTATACACCCTGCAATTTCAATATTTCCTTTTTCATCTGTTTTTCCATGGATAAAATATTGTCTTTCTTGCTCCATTACTGCCATTTTCTTTTTACCCATAGCACGACGAACTAAATCACTTCGTCCATAGGAATACCCTCCAAGCTCCCTTACTACCTGCATTACCTGTTCTTGGTATATGAGACATCCATAGGTTACGTTGAGGATTTTTTCAAGCTTTGGATGTAAATACTCTATTCTTTCTGGATTGTTTTTGTAAGCTATATATTTAGGAATGGAATCCATGGGTCCTGGCCTGTAAAGGGAAATTCCTGCTACAATATCCTCAAAGCAATCGGGCTTTAATTCCTTCATAAATTGCCTCATGCCTGCACTCTCTAACTGGAATACCCCTAGAGTATCCCCTTTACTAATCATTTCATAAGCTTTTTGGTCATCATAATTGCTATTTGAAAAATTGATTTTCACCCCATGATTTTTTTCGATACTTTCTATGGCATCCCTTATAACCGTTAGATTTCTAAGACCTAAAAAGTCCATTTTGAGAAGACCTAACTCTTCTAATGTTGTCATAGTAAATTGGGTAGTGATGCCTTCATTGTGCATGTACAGAGGAACATATTCATCAATAGCCTCTTTAGAAATCACAACTCCCGCTGCATGGGTTGATGCATGCCTTGGCATTCCTTCTACAGCTCTTGCAGCATCGATTAAATATTTTGCCCTCTGGTCTCTTTCATATATTTCTTTAAATCCTTTATCTATTTCTAATGCTTTGTCGATAGAAATCCCTAGCTGCATCGGAATCTTTTTCGCAATATTATCTACTTCTGCATAGGACATATTGAGTGCTCTTCCCACATCTCTTATAGCTGCCCTTGCTGCCATTGTTCCAAAGGTAATAATTTGTGCTACCTTTTCTTTTCCATATTTTCTAACTACATAGTCAATTACTTCTTGTCTTCTTTCAAAGCAAAAATCAATGTCAATATCTGGCATGGTTACACGTTCTGGATTTAGGAAACGCTCAAAAATGAGATGATACTTAATAGGATCAATCTCTGTAATTCCTAAGGTGTAAGAAACTAAACTTCCTGCAGCAGAGCCTCTTCCTGGCCCTACCATAATGTTTTCTTCTTTCGCATATCGTATAAAATCCCATACGATTAAGAAATACTCCACATATCCCATATTTTCTATAGTGGATAATTCATATTCTAATCTTTCTAAAAGCTCCTCTGTAATTTCCTTGTATCGTATTTTTAATCCTTCATTACATAATTTTCTTAAATACTGCTTTGCAGTATAATCATCAGGGACATCATATTTAGGTAAATACATTTGGTTAAAATCAAATGTTACCTCGCACCTATCAGCAATTTTCACACTGTTTTCTAGAGCTTCCTTTGCATAGGGAAAGAGGTTTTCCATCTCCTCAGGAGATTTTAGATAAAATTCCTTTGTAGGAAATTTTAGTCGATCTTCATCCTCTACATTTTTCCCTGTTTGAATACAAAGAAGTATATCATGAATGTCTGCATCAGACTTTTTTAAATAATGGATATCATTAGTTGCAACTAATGGAATACCTGTTTCTTGACTAAGCCGAATCAATTGATTATTCACCATTTTCTGCTCTTCTATTCCATGATCTTGAAGCTCTAAATAAAAATGATCTTTTCCAAATATATTTTGAAGGCTCAAGGCTTCTTTTTTAGCTCCTTCGTAATCCTTATTTAAAAGTCTTTGTTGAACTTCCCCTGCAAGACATGCACTAAGGGCGATAATCCCTTCACTATATTTTTTCAAAACCGTTTCATCTATTCTAGGCTTATAATAAAAACCATCTACATACCCTAATGATACGATTTTCATAAGGTTTTTATAGCCCTCATTATTTTTTGCAAGAAGGACTAAGTGACCCTGCCTTTTATCTTTTATGGGGTCCTTATCTAGAAGGCTTCTAGCAGCTGTATAAACTTCACATCCTATAATGGGTTTGATCCCTTCCTTTTTGGCTTCCTTGTAAAAGTCAATAACACCAAACATGGAACCATGATCCGTTATGGCAATAGCTTTCATTCCTAAATCCTTTACAGTCTTTATAAGGGATTTGATTCTAGCTGCACCATCTAATAAGCTGTACTCTGTATGCACATGTAAATGGACAAAATCTCCCATGATTACCTCCTTCCTATCTTCTTAATTGTTTTGCTGACATCATGGCTTTCGATACAATCTCATCATTATGATAAGCTGTAATATCTACTTTGTAAAATTTTCTACTCACATTGATAATGTCTGCATATATTTCAAATTTGCTTTCAAGTTGTAAGGGCTTTATATAATAAATCATAAAGCTATCAATAACACTATCTAAATTCTTCTGCATTTTAATAGCTGTACATCCCGCAGTAGACATGAGTAGTACCAAAACACCAGCACTAGCAATACCTCGATCATTTAACATCATAGGAGTAATTTCTCCTGAGAATTTTATTCCCCGTTCCGTCTCTTCTACATTACACTGGTTCGTAATCATGTCTTCAAAGGGCTCTGCCATATGGGGTTGATTTTTCATCTGCTTAAGCCCCTTTATAACATCCTTACGGGTAATTACCCCCACAAGCTTTTTCCCATCTGTAACTGGTACTATTTTTAGCCCTTCCCAAATCATTACATGAGAAATATAAGCTACAGATGTATTTACAGATACAGTAATAGGATCTTTTGTCATAACCTTTGTAATGGATTCATCAGGATTTGCTCCTGCAATATCTCTTGGCGATATAATTCCTATTACCTGTAAATTACTATCTACAACAGGGTATCTACTATGGCCTGTCCTTTTCATCAAATTTTTCATATCACAGACTGTATCTCCCTCTTTTAAATAATAAATATTATGAGGCATAATATCTTCTGTGATCAATATTTCTTTTCTAATCAATCTCTCATGTAATGCTTGATCAATCATGGTTGTAATAGTAAAGGTATCATAGCTGGTAGAAAGAATTGGTAGCTTTTTCTCATTGGCTATTTTCTTTATTTCGTCCTTACACGAAAGACCTCCTGTAATAAGGATTGCACATTCTTTATCTAGTGCAAGCTTATGGACATCATCCCTGTTTCCTACGATTAATAAATCTCCTTCACTGATGTATTTTTCAATTTCATCAATAGACATGGCTCCAATGACAAATTTATTAACGATCTTATAAATGCCTTCGTGTCCTCCTATGATTTGTCCTTCTACAATGTTTAATACTTCTGCAAAGGTCACTTTATCGATTTGTTTTTTTTCAACCTTTTCAACTCGTATAGTTCCAACTCTAGGAATCGTACTAACAAGTTCCTTTCTTTCTGCATCTTTAATAGCCTTATAAGCCGTTCCTTCACTTACCTTTAAATCCTGTGCAATTCCTCTTACAGATATTTTACTTCCCACAGGCAAATCTTTTATATGTTTGATAATCTGTTCATTTTTCGTCATATTATATACCACCTCCTAAGCATATGGGGTCAATAACACCCAAAAAAGGTATGAACCAATTGTTCATACCTTATTATATCAAAATTATATAAAAAAACTATTCAAGTTTCTCTAACACAGCTGAGATTTTAATAGATGGTAGATTAGCAAGATTCACCTCTACCTCGTTCAAATATGTATCTCCTTGTTTATTCCAAAAGCACCTAACTTTTGGTCTATTTGGACAATTTTTATCTACCGCTACAACAATCCCTTGAACACCTGTACTTAACCTTACAATTGTTCCAACAGGATAAGGAGCCACATGTTGAATAAATTTCTTTACAATATCCCCATCAAACTGGTTGTTTCCCATAGCTATTAAATATTCTATTGCTTCATGAGGCAGAGCCTTCTTCTTATAAACCCTATCAGAAGTTAATGCATCATATACATCTGCTATAGCAACAATTCTAGAAAATTCGTATATTTCCTCTCCTTTTTTCCCTAATGGATATCCTGTTCCATCATATCTTTCATGGTGAGTAAGGACTACCATAGCACTAAGGCTACTAATACTTGGATGTTTTTTTACAATCTCATATCCTAATCGAGGATGCTCTTGGATAATTTTATATTCTGTATCTGTTAGTTTACCAGGCTTATTTAATATATCTATAGGAATTGCAATTTTTCCTATGTCATGCAAAACAGCTCCAACTCCCAATTTTTCTAATCTTTCCCTATTGTACCCCATAGCAATTCCTGTTACAAGGGATAATACACAAACATTCACTGAGTGGCCAAAGGTATAATCATCTGCGGCTTTAATATCAGAAAGATTTAGCATAATATCTTTATTTCCTAATAGATCATCTAAAATATTGCTCACCGCATTAAATATTTCCTTTGTCTCTATAGACCTTCCTTTATAAACATCGTTCATAGTTGTTCTAATAATATTTTTTGCTTCGAATCTATTTTGTTCGCATATAACATCTTCAATGACAATATCTGCTGTTTCTCTCGTATCTATGTATAAGCTACTAATACCAATTTTTTTCAGCTTTTGAATATAGCTTTCTCTTAAATTCACGCCTGAACTCAGTAACACTTGTCCATCATTTCCATAAATAGTTTTTGCTAAAGTCATTCCTGGTTTTAAAAAGTTAACATTTATTCTAAACATAAAATCCTCCAAAACTAAGATGTTAAAAAACATTGCATTTTTTAACCTATTCGATAAGATTATACAAATTCCTTTAAATTATTTTAAGTATTCTAAAATTATATCTATATTCCTAATTTCTTCTGTATATCTATTACATAATATTACATATTTTCTTCATTTTATAAAAACTATTCCAAATGGAATAGTTTTTTTATAAATCCTCTTGTGATTTTTCAAAAAAATCTACGATCTCTTTTATAGCTTGTTCCTCATCAGGTCCATCAGCAGTTACTAAAATTTTTTCACCTTTTAATAGCCCTAATGCCATAATGCACATAATACTTTTTCCACTCACATTTTTTGTATCCTTTTCTACAAAAATATCAGAACTAAATTTATTTGCTAATTGTACAAATAAGGCTGCTCTTCTTGCACGTAATCCTTCTTCATTCATCACAGTAATTTCTCTATTAATCATTTACATTTTCCCCCTCATTCCGCTTTAATTTTTCTGCAATTTTCTCTATTTTTCTTAATCTATGATTTACCCCTGATTTTCCAACAGGTGGATTTAGCATTTCTCCTAACTCCTTTAAACTAGCTTCTTTATAATCAAGCCTTAACTCGGCTATTTCTCGAAGATTATTAGGAAGTATTTTAAATCCTGCATTATTTTGGATATATTCTATGTTTTCAATTTGCCTAATAGAAGCATTTACGATTTTGCTTAAATTTGCTGTCTCACAATTTACAATTCTATTTACATTGTTTCTTACTTGTTTTACAATTCTTATATTTTCAAGCTTTAATAAAGCTAAATGGGCACCTATAATATTGAGTAGATCAACAATACGATCTCCTTCTTTCAAATATACTACATAACTATTTTTTCTCTGCACAATCTTGGCACCAAGTTCAAAATGATTGATTAAATCTTTTAATCCTTCACTATGTTCTTGACTACTTGTAACAAATTCTAAATGATAGGTTTTCTCTGGATCACTCACAGAGCCTGCTCCTAAAAATGCACCTCGCAAATAAGCTCGTTTGCAGCACTTATCCTCTATTAATTTTTCAGGTACATTGTAATCTATTAAAAATTGTTGATGATTCATCTTTAAAATCCCTACTTTTTCCAGGATATCGTTTGCCCCTGCATCACCGCTGATAATAATTACATAGTGATTATTCTTCTTCAACAATTTATTTTTTCTTACTCGTAGTTCAGTATGGATGCCAAAGCACTTTTTTAGCAATGTGAAAATTTTCCTTGCAATAGCAGCATTTTCTGTAACAATTTTTACATTTAATTTTTTATACCCCATTAATTGTATTGTCCCACTCATTCGAATCAATGATGACAATTCGGCTAATTGACAGCACTTTTTTTCTGGAATGATCCTAGACAATTCGTTCTTTGTCTTCATAGAAAAGGACATATCATCACCCACTTCCATAACCTGAACATTTCTGACAAAATCCTCTTTATTGTACGACTATATTTATAGTACATTTCTATCATTATAACATAGATTTATCAATTTTTCGTTAGTTTTAACAGAATCTAAATAATAAAAATTTTTAATAGGATTAGTTTTAACATTTAAAACTTTTTTTATGAGTTTTAGATATTTGTATTTGCATATAAAAAGCAAAAAAGACCTCATTGGCTGCTGAGGTCTTTTTTTATTTCTTCGATTGCTTTTTGTATAATTTCTCTTTCATCATCATATTTCGCTATCTCAGTGGCCCTATTCATATGCACAAATCGTGCATCTACAAACCCTTCCTCTTTTAAAGGAATACAATCCATACTTCTTGCTTTCATTAGGTACCAATGAACTGTTTTATTGACTACCTCATAATCTTGCCAACAGTTTTTAAAAGAATAATTAATTTTTCCAATATATTTTATAATCTCACCCTTCACTTTTCCTTCTTCATAGACTTCTCGAATTGCAGCAGCATCGATCTTTTCATTTACTTTTACTTTTCCTTTTGGTAATACCCAATCTCCATTGTATTTACGTAAAAGTAGTATAGCATTTCCAAAAACAACCACACCACCAGCACTAATCTCTTCCCTCATAACTTCCACCCCTAACTACAATGAGAAAATCTTTAGATGTGATCATAACCAACTTTTAATTATTATACCATAAATTGATAGCTTTTTTCATCTATACTTTTTCGATTGTTTACTTAAACGAATACGCCATCATCTTTTTCTTATCTAAAAGGTCCTTCTCTTCTTCTACTAATTTCGTAATCATTTCAGCTAACTTATCCGCATCATGCCTTATATATTTCTTCTTAATATCTACAAAGGGCCCTTCTATAACATGAATATCCCGCTCTCTTAATATTTGTCGTTCTTCCTTTGTCATCCTTATAGGCTCTGCTCTATCATGAGCATATTTTTTTAATACCTCTTTAGGAATTTTCTCCCCATTTACAAAAACATAATCAATATTTTCACTCTTTAAATATTTTAATATCTTTTCAACATGATCTAATACAGTATATCCATCTGTTTCTCCAGGTTGGGTCATCACATTGGTTATATAAACTTTTTTAGCCTTTGACTCCCTAATGGCTTTTCTAATATCTGCTACTAATAAATTTGGTATAATACTTGTGTATAAACTTCCGGGTCCTAGAATAATCACATCTGCATTCATGATCTCTTCTATAGATTCTTCTAGGGGCTTTACATTCCCTGGTTTAATAAAAACCTGATCAATCCCACTATTTATTTCTTTTACCTTTATAGGAATTTGAGATTCTCCTTTAATAACTTTTCCATTTTCCAACTTAGCATAGAGGGTAATATCCTCTACCGTTACAGGTAAAACCTTTCCTGTTACGGCTAGAACATGATTGATTTTTTTAATGGCTTCCTCAAAATTATCTGATATACCATTCATAGCAGCAATCAATAAATTTCCAAAGCTCTGTCCCTTTAATTGACCTTCCTCAAATCGATATTGTAGTAATTTTTCCATAATAGGCTCTGTATCTGCTAATGCTAAAATACAATTTCTAATATCTCCTGGGGGAAGCATTCCTAAATCTTCCCTTAGTATTCCCGATCCACCACCATCATCTGCTACCGTCACAATAGCAGTAATATTAGAAGTATATTTTTTAAGTCCTCTTAAAAGAACCGAAAGACCTGTTCCGCCTCCAACGATTACCATTTTAGGCCCCTTATTTAAAATACGTTTTTCGTATAACTTTTTATCAATCTTAGATTTTACTAAATTCCCTGGCGTATCTAATAAGTTGATAATAGAGGCTACACCCTTTTTTAAGCTCATTCCAATGAATAAAATTCCTAATAACAAAAGAATTCCACAATAATCAAAGAATTGATTCCTCAAAAACAACTTATTGATCACACCATATGCTCCAAGTATAAAAAAAGCAATCCCCAAAGATCCTAAAAAAAGCCACCTCTTTATTTTTAATCCAGGCTTTAGCCAATCAAACCAATCCATTTTTAAATTATTCCTTTACAATAACTGAATCTCTATGATTGATAATAGCACGATGTCCTTTTTCTTTTAATGTCTCATATAAAATATTGGCAACCGTTACAGATCGATGTTTTCCTCCTGTGCACCCAATCCCTATAACTAATTGGGATTTTCCTTCTTTTATATAATAGGGAATTAAAAAATCGATTAAATCATTTAATTTTTCTACAAATTGAATGCTTTCTGGCCACTTCATTACATAATCTCGTACCTGTTGATCATTTCCTGTATGAGGCCTTAATTCATCAATATAATGGGGATTCGGTAAAAACCTTACATCAAAAACCAGATCTGCATCTAATAAAATTCCTTTTTTAAATCCAAAAGATTGAACAAATATAGTTAGATTATGACTTGTTTCTCCCTCCATATATATTTTTTTGATTTCTTCTTTTAATTGGGCTGAAGTCAAATTAGACGTATCTACAATATATTTTGCATTTTTCTTTAATTCAGATAATCTATTTCTTTCTGCATTGATTCCTTCTATAATTCTTCCCCTAGGACTTAAAGGATGAACCCTTCTAGTTTCTTTATATCTCTTAATGAGCACAGGATCAGATGCCTCTAAAAATAATATTTCATAATTAAGTCCTTCATTTTGAATTTTATTTAAACTCTCAAATAAATCATCAAAGAATTTTCTACCTCTTATATCAATCACTAAAGCAATTTTTTCTATTTCTCCTTGTGCATGGGTACAAAGCTCTGCAAACTTAGGTATAAGCGCTGGAGGAAGATTATCTACACAATAAAATCCCATATCCTCCATACTCTTCATTGCCTGACTTTTTCCTGCACCAGATAATCCTGTAATAATGACTAGTTTCATAGTGATCCTCCTCTCTACTCTTCTGCATTAATAATTCTGTCTACACTAAGTTCAGCTTGTATAGCTCTTTCTATTCCTTTTGTTACATTTCCTACATCAACGGGTTTGTGGGCATCACTACTAATCACAAATTTTGCTCCCTCTTTCATAGCAATTTTTATATATTCTACGGTTAAAAATCCATGACTACTATTGATTTCTAGTGCCGTTCCTCTAGCTGCTGCAGCCTTTGCAATTTCTTTCGTATCAATATTCGCCTTTGCTCCTGGATGAGTAAGGATATCAATAGGATTATTATAAATAGCTGCAACTACTGCATCTGTGTTGATTACCCTTGCCTTTTTATCTACTGTAGGAAAATATCTTGCTAAGAAATTATTGCCATGCATCTGAAAACAATCTTTTAAATTATTAGGAAGTGCACCAAAATGGTATCCTGCTAGTACCATGTCCAATTGTTTTATAGTATCGTGACCAATGTCCAATTTTCCATCTCTACTAATAATGTTCGCTTCCATTCCTAGCTTTACCTTTATCTTTTCTGTAGACTGATTGATTGCTTCAATTTCCTCTCTCATCTTAGATAAATTCTTTTTCTTTACGCCAAATAGTAAATGTCCAAAGCCATGATCCGAAATAGCAATTTCTCTTAATCCCTTCTGAATTGCCATATCCACATTTTCCTTTATAGTTCCCTTTCCATGACTATAGATGGTATGGGTATGATAATCTGCAAAAATTTTCATTTGTCCTTCACTTCCATTTCTGTTTTGTCTATTAATCTTGCCCTATAATCTTTACCTCAGTTTCTAGGGTAACACCAAATTGATCCTTTACTACCTTTTGAACAAGCTCTATTAAATGAATCACATCTTCTGCTGTAGCATTTTCTACATTTACAACAAACCCAGAATGAAGGGGAGATACTTGTGCTCCTCCTACTCGAACCCCTTTAAGCCCTGCATCTTCAATTAATTTCCCTGCAAAATATCCCGTGGGTCTTTTAAAGGTACTTCCTGCACTCGGCAACTGAAGAGGCTGCTTGGTCGTTCTTTTCTTGGTGAAATCCTTAATTTTTTCCTTTATTTCCGTCATGTCACCCTTTTCAAATACCATTTCTGCTTCCACTACAACATATCCCTTTTTCTGAATCACACTTGTTCGATAATCTAACGCTAACTCTTCTTTATTTAAATAAATGAAATTTCCCTTTTCATCTACAACATAAGCTCCTGCCAATACATCCTTCATTTCTCCACCATAGGCTCCTGCATTCATAACAACTGCTCCACCTAATGTCCCTGGAATACCACTTGCAAATTCAAACCCTTTAAAGCTTTCCTTTACCAAACGATTAGATAAAGAAGATAGTAAAACGCCTGCTTGTGCCGTTACACGATTTTTTTCTATATTCACTTCATTAAAATTATCAGCAAGCTTGATAACAACCCCTCTAACGCCTCCATCTCTCACTAAAAGATTGCTACCATTCCCGATAATATAATAATTCACCTGATATTTTTTACAAATATTTATGGCTCCTTGAACTTCTTCCTTCGTTTTTGGAAGAATCATCAAATCTACTGGACCTCCTATTCTAAAGGAAGTATGCTTCTTCATAGGTTCATTTTTTAATATTTTTATTCCTTGAATATTTTCTACTAATTTATTATAAACATTGTTAATATCCACTTAAGTTCACTCCTAGCCTATAATTATATCTATTTATTTTAAGTATACCATACAAGGCATCTACTTAATCATTTTTTCAGCAATCTCATTATAACTTGTAATCTTCTTTTCTGCATCCCTTAATGCATCTTCTACTGTCTTTTTTTGAAGAAGCACTTGCCTAATCTGACTCTGAAGAATATCTTCAATAGCTGACCAGTAGGAATGCTTTGGAATATTCTTCGTATATACTAAACTTTTCTCTATTTTTGACATATAGGGATCTTCTTTATAAATTTCTCCTACACTTTTTTTTACAGGGAAAGTGCCTAAACGATTTAATTCCTTTTGGAATTTTTCTTGACTGATAAATTTTAAGAATTCTACACACATTTTTAATTTTTTTTCATCCTTCTGTTTAAAAATCCCATAGGCAGCTGTGTTTTTACATATGGCTATTGGCTCTTTTCTTTCTCCTGTAGGATAATTTACTACATCAAATTCGAATCCCTCTCCTTTATTTTTTAATTTATTAAGGGCATTTACAGCCCAAGTTCCTGTAGGATAAACAGCTACTTTTTTTTCTTTATAAAAGCTTTCCCACGCTTCTTTTTCTGAGTTTTCTCCAAAATTATCAGGAGTTACTTTGTATTTCAACTTCAAATTTACTAGCTTTTTCAAACCCTTAACTGCCTTTTTATTGTTAAACTGATACCGACGCCTTCTATCAACTATTTTTGCTCCATCAGAAAGTAAAATTCCCCAAGTATTATAATCATTTACACCAATAAAGGAATTGAATCCATATACATCTATTTTTTCATCTCCATCTTCATCATATGTAAGTTTTTTTAAAGTCTTCACAAATTCATCATAAGTCCAGTTCCCACCTTTTGGAGGATTCACCCCTTTTTCATGAAATAAATCTAAATTTAAAAACAAGGTATAGGTACTCATCATACAAGGAAACCCCCAGGTTTTACCGTCCATTTGGACAGCAGATAATGCCTGAGGTTTATAATCCGATAACTCTTTTTTTGATAAATACGGATCTACTGGTTCTAATAGTTTTTGATGAACAATGCTATAATCAGATGCAACAGGAGCAATATCTGGATAAGTCTTGGTTTTGATAGCCGTTTCTATTTTAAAAGGCCCTGTTTTTAAGTTTATTGCTTTTAATTCAATATAAACCCCTGGATGTTCTCTTTCAAATTTTTTAATTTTCCCAAGCATCCATCCGTATCGAGTACCACTCTTACTATCTAGGTGAGGATAATCCCACATGGTAATGACCCCTTTAAATGGTTGATCCTTTTCCTCTATATTTTTAGAGTTTTTCCTATTCATAAAATAGAAGGGGCCAAAAATAATAAATGCACAAAGTATGAAACATAAAAAAAAGGTACTCACTCCAACCTTCTTCTTTTCCATTGCAATACACACCTCCTATCCTATATTTATTATGAATAGGTATGCTATATGCTTATGTTTAAATTTTTCATTCTAGGGGCATATTAAAATGGTAAATAAAAATAATGGAGGCGAATTTATGGCAGAAAGATTGATCGGAAAAGCTGCACCCCATTTTGAAATGAAAACAATCGATGGGGCTGGTGAAAATTTTGGAGAAGTTTCATTAGATGATTACAAAGGAAAATGGCTTGTGATGTTTTTCTATCCTCTAGATTTTACCTTTGTTTGTCCAACCGAAATCACAGCCTTTAATAAAAAAATGGATGCATTCAAAAAATTAAATGCAGAAGTTTTAGGAGTAAGTACAGATAGTGAACATTCTCATAAGGCTTGGATCAATACCTCTATAGAGAATGGTGGTATCGGAAAGCTTTCATTTCCATTAGCTTCTGATCGAACACTACAAACAGCTAAAAATTATGGCATTTTAATCGAAGAAGAAGGTATTGCTTTAAGAGGACTATTCATCATTAATCCAGAAGGTATCCTTAAATATTCCGTAATTCATGACTTAAATGTAGGTAGAAGTGTAGATGAAACATTAAGAGTGCTACAAGGACTTCAATCAGGTGGCTTATGTCCAATGGATTGGCAACCGGGAGATGAACTATTATAAAATGAATTGCAAGCTACAATCCAACAAGATTGTAGCTTATTTTTATTTATTGTGTAAATAAAAGTAATAATTGCACACATTCATATTTCTAATGTTTACATATTTGTTTCAATACTAACATAACTACTTTTTTATTTGATATAATATAAATCAATCTCAATAAATTCACTTTATATGTATGGAATAATCCTTCATCTTAAGGATAATTCTGTAAGATATGCTATAATATAAAAGTTCTAAATAGCATACATACTATTTTTTATTAAGGAGGTAATGATGAAAAAATTAAAATTATTTTTGAGTTGTATCTGTTTTTTAATGATTCTACTTTTTCCTTTTCATGGCTTTGCCGAGCAAGAAATTGAGGGAACTTATGAAAAATCTTCTAATGAAGTGCTTTTCAATACAGGTGTTCAAACCACTTATTTAAATACTTACACCATAAATGGACAAGAAGATGTTTTTATCTGTATTGAAGACTTAGAAGCCCTTGGCTATGAAAAAAAATGGCATTCCACTCGTCGAAAAACTGTTTTCACAAGAAAGGGAACTTATGCAGATCAAGAAAAAAAATATTTCATTGAAGATTTGAATTTCTCTATTGATACGAAAATCTTAAAAAAGAATGCAGCTCACTTAAAAAGCAAAAGAAATATTTATAAGAGTGATGTATCTGTATCTATTGGTGACAAGAAAGCGACCACCTATAATGCAAATGGATATTCTTTAATTGGTTTAAAAGAATTAAAAAGACTAAAAGTTCCTTATTTCTTTTTATTCTATAAAGAGACTAATCATAACCAAAAGCTTTACCCCTTACTCACAGCTAATGGATATGGAGTGGTAGACCTTAATGGAAATCTGATCATTAAGCCCCAATTTGATAAACTACTCTTTCCTGAAAATAATGCTAAAAGCCTTTTAGTAAAAAAGGATGGTTTTTATTGGATCATTGATAGAAACGGAAATTTCATCAAAAAACTGATTCAAGATAATGAAAAAATATATGTTCAAGTAAAAGAAAATTATATTATTTTTGGCTACATCGGAGAAAAAGATCATTCTAAAATATTTGATTTTGATGGCAATGATTTATTCCATGAATATTTCAAGGATATTAATGTTTTAGATAAAAACCATATTTTTGTAAAGACAAAAGAGGATATAGGAAAAGTTTATAAAAAAGAAAATGATACTTTCAAAGAATTCTACACATTTCAAAAATCTATCTATAACGCATTTAGAGTAGAAAAAAATAGGATCTTTGCTCAAGGGATTTACCCTCACAAAGTTTTAGTAGTAGATAAAGAGCAAGGAATTGTTTCAGAGGATAAATACCTTGATATACATTTATTTTCTAATGGATATGCTGTTGTTGAGCTTCCTAATAATAAATATGCCCTTGTCAATGAAGATTTAAAAAGGATATCTAGTGAAGATTATCGAGATATAGGAAAAGTTCATAATAATTTATTTGCTTTTCTAAAAGATGGAGAATATGGTGGTCGTAGTTCTTCCGAGGGTCTTAAGGGCGCTACCTTTGGTCTAATGGATATAAAAAAAGGACTCCTTCTTCCACCAGAATATAAAAAAATCAGAGTCTACAAAGAAGGATATATTAGATTTTCTAAGGTTGGCAAAAAATACGGTATCCTTGACTTGAATAGAGAAATCATTCTTGATGAAAAATTTGATCATATTTTTATGAAAAATAATCACTTCTATGCTTTAAAAAATGATACTTTCTATATTTATGATACAAAAGGAACTTTAATATCTAAAGAAAAGAATAACAATCAATATGATTTAAGAGAAAATACAGGCTATTTTGTACAATTTTGGGATGATGGTAAAAAAGACAATCTTCCCACTGGAGGAAATTGGTCTAACCATAGACCAGACGAAAAGCTTCCAGTAGGAATAAAAGACGTTGTTTTACATGGATTTGAAGATGAAGAATCTCATTATGGCTATGGACATGTAAATAGTATTCTTACAAAGGATGATTTATTAATCCCTTATACTATTACTTATAGAGGATGTCCTGTACCTCCTCCTGATTCTTATTTCCCTACTTACTTAATAAAGTAAATCTATATTAAAGGAAAAGCGAAGAAAATAATAAAATTTTCTTCGCTTTCTTTTTAACCTTTTTTAAGTTTTCTAATTATTTTGCTTGGATTGTATCTGCATTAATAGTTGTTCTTTGTCTAATGCTTTTTTCAATTTTAGGGCATCTGATTTCCATAATACCACTTTGTAGGTTTGCATCAATAGCTTCTGCTCTTACACTAGTTGGAAGAGCTACTGTTCTATTTAATACAACATTTTCAGCACCTGTCCATGCAACACCTGAAATAGTAACAGAATTGTCTGTTACGTTTAAGTTTACATCATGAATTCCTAAATTTCCTACGCAAGCAGTAACAACTACATCACTAGTTGTTTCAGAAATATCTATAGATGGTTGAACCATTAAGCTTCTTACATAATATCCTTGAGAAGGGATCATTGTATTTGAAATAAATCCGCCACTAGTTAATTGATTAAATTGACTAGCATTGATAGCAGTATTTACATTGTTAAGTCCTAATTGGTTCCATTGAGCTTGAGGATAAGCTACAAATTGATTTGCACCTGCTATATTCATATTTCCAGATACAGTATTAATTGTGTTATGAGCACTTACTTGATTAGCTGAATTTAAACTATAAGTTACTGTAGTACCCATGTTAGAAATTGTTCTTGCCACTGGAGCAAAATGTAATTGATTTGAAGTAGTTCCTGAGATTTGTTGATTTGTGAAATGCATTGTTGTTTCCTCCTCGTTTTTTTTATTAATTTATTTACCTTTACTATTATTGATTTTAAATCTAGAAATTATTCAATAAAAAGAGCAATATTTTTTATATAAATTTCAAATAATATTTTTGATTATTACTTAACCTATAGAAAGGGTCGTTGCTATGATGCATCATCAAAGAAGAAAAGAACTCATTCAAGAAATATCAACTATCAGAAAATCCCATGTACTTTCTTATATAGCTGGAGATCGACAAAATGTGAGCACCAGAATTGCACCAGATATTATTCCCATATTTCATGAATATTTAGAAGAAATCCCAAAGGGAGAGCCCATTGATTTATTCTTATATACAAAGGGGGGAGATGTACTTACTGCTTTAAGGCTCGTACACCTTATTTATGAATATACAGATCAATTTTCTGTTTTAATTCCCTTTAAATCCTATAGTGCTGGTACCCTTATTTCCTTAGGTGCCTCAGAAATCCTTATGACAAAGATGGCTGAATTAAGTCCAGTAGATCCAAATGTTACAAATGTTTTTAATCCTCAAGATCCTCATAATCCTTCTGCTAGGATTCCTATAAGCGTAGAAGATGTTTATTCCTTCATCACAATTCTTAAAAATACTATAGGGATTACAGAGGATGCTTCCTTAGCAAAAGTATTTTCACAACTCTTAGAAAGTGTCCATCCCTTAGCATTAGGAAGTATCCATAGAACCTATTTATTGATTCGCTCCGTTAGTAAAAAACTTTTAAAGATGCATATGGATCCATCTCTTGAAATGGAGATAGAAGAAATCATCAACCATCTTACAGAAAAATTATTTTCCCATAGCTATATGATCAGTAGAAAAGAAGCATTAGAGGATATTCATCTTCCTGTAACCTATTGTGATGATTTATTAGAAAAAAAAATATGGCATTTATATGAAGAATATAGAGATGATTTACTATTAGAACAACCCTTCCTCCCTGAAAAAAATGCGGATATGAGTGGAAGGTTTGCTGTTTGTAGTGGCATTATTGAAGGAATTTCTAGAACAAATGGCTATTTGTTTGAAGGAATCATTCAAAGGTCTAACGATCCAAATCAAAATAATGTAAATATTATTAATCAAGGGTGGAAAAAAATTTAGAAAGGATGATAGATAATGAATAACAAGTCAAAACGATACCTAAAGCTTTATAAGGAATCAGGCTGCATGTCCGCTAATTATCAAACTGAAAAGGATGATGAAAGTATTATCATTCCCCTTGAAAACAATGAATCCAGCGGAAGATTTAAGTTTTCAAGAAAAAAAGGATTGGAGTAAAACCTCCAAGCCTTTTATTCTTTTTCAAACATTTCTTTTACTTTAGGAAAGGGTTCTAATGCTCTTTCAAGAACTCCTGTAACCATCCCGATTAATACACCATAATTGACAATGGGCATGTTATTTTTAACTGCCTGATTGATTCTAAATTCCATCTCTTTAGGATTTAACATGCATCCTCCACAGTGAATAATCAAATCAAACTTTTCCATTTCCTCAGGTGTAGGATATTTCGTCCCTGATGTCCACTGAAAATTCAGCTTTCCTCCTACCATCTTTTCAATCCATCTTGGAATTTTATCTCGCCCAATATCTCCATCTTGTCTATGGTGGGTACATCCTTCACAGATCAATACATGATCTCCTGGCTTTAAATTTTTAACTTTCTTAGCCCCTAATACTAAAGGCTCAAGTTCTCCCTTGTATCTTGCAAATAAAATAGAAAAGGAAGTTAAAGTTAAATCTCTTGGCGTATCTTCATTGACCTTTTTAAATGCTTGAGAATCTGTCACAACAAGCTTTGGCTTTTTCCCTAAGCTTTTTAGCATCTCTTTCAGCTCTATCTCCCTTGTAACAATAGCTACAGCACCATGATCAATAATATCTCTGATAGTTTGCTGCTGCGGTAAGATCATTCGTCCCTTTGGTGCTGCCTTATCAATAGGGGTTACTAGTACTACAAAGTCATTTGGTTCAATGAGATCCCCTATGATCACTTTTTCATGTTTCTCTATGTTTGCCTGCTCAATCATTTTTTCTTTTAAATCATTGATCCCTTCTTTATTCACAGCACTTACTTTTACAAAAGGAAAATCATATTTTCTTTCCCATGTCTTTATGGTATTTTCATCTAGCTCATAGGTATCTACTTTATTCACAACTCCTACCATTGGGATTTTTTTCTCTTTAATTTTAGCAATCATTTCTTCATCAAAAGTTGTGATCCCTTCATCAGCGGTTACCACAATGACCGCTAATTCTGTTTTATTGAGCACCTCTATCGTCTTTTTAATTCTTAAAGATCCTAAAGCTCCCTCATCATCGAGTCCTGCTGTATCAATAATCACAACAGGCCCTATTGGTAAAATCTCCATTGCCTTATAAACTGGATCTGTTGTAGTTCCTGCAACATCTGATACAAGAGCTATGTCTTGATTTGTCAGCACATTAATCAGACTCGATTTTCCTGCATTTCTCTTTCCAAATATAGCAATATGCAATCGATTACTTCTAGGTGTGTTTTGCATCTTTTCTCCCTCCCAATCTTAAATAAGGTGGAAACTTTCTTTCTGCTTCCTTGATGGCTTTATCAGCACTTTTTAAGTCTACCATATTTTTTTCACTATAAATTTGGTAGTTCTCTCGATATTTTGTAGGTGTATTAATAAGCATAATCGTATTAGCTCCTGCCTTTAATGCCTTTGTTTGTCCGTCTTTGTCAATAGATGCTAAAGCTGTAGTCGCTGGTATAAATACACGCTTGCAAACAATTCTTGTTACAGCTACTGCTTTTAGAGTCATCTCTACACTCCCTGGTGGATATTTTTCAAAGGGTGTCCCCTTTGCAGGAAGAAATGGTCCTATACCGATCATATTAATACCCATTTCCTTAAAAAATAAAATATCCTTTGCAATATCTTCTACAGTTTGACCAGGAAGACCAATAATATTTCCAGATCCATTCAAATACCCTAATTCTCTCAAATCATTTGAACACTTCACACGGCGCTCATAATCATCATCTGGATGAATAAATTTAAAAATTTCTTTATTGGTTGACTCAATTTTCAATAAAAAATTATCAGCTCCTGATTTCTTGTATAATGCATATTCTTCCTTTGATCTTTCCCCTATACTTAAGGTAATTCTCATGCCTGTTTCTCTTTTCACTCTTTTAATAAGAGAAACGATTCTTTCTGGTGTCCACCATAAATCTTCTCCAGACTGCAATATTACCGTTTGGAGTCCTATATTGTGTATTTGATGAACCACTTCCATGATTTCATCTTCATTCATTCTATATCGCTCAAGGTCTTTTAAACTTTTTCGAACGCCACAATATTTACAGTCTTTTCTACAGATATTCGAAAATTCTATAGCCCCTCTAACATCTACTACATCTCCAATAATTTCACGTCTCATACGATCTGCTGCACTAAATAAAGCATCTTTTTCTGCTCTTCTCTCACTTTTAAGAAGGGTCACTATATCTTCAAACGATAACTCTTCTCCCTCTTCTATCTTTTTTAATACTTTTAAAAAATCATCCGATATAATAGATTGCTCTAATTTTTCAACAAGACCTGATAACTTTTTTATCTTCTCAGGGTAAATCCCCTGAAGCTTAATATCACTCTCTTTTAAAATCATTTCTGCTTTTTCTAAATCTATTGTTTTTACCTTTATAGCAATGGCACATACAGAACCATATTCAGAAGGAGCAGGAACTAACGACGTAGTAAGTCCCTCATTTTTAAGAAGCTGATCCCCCCTCAACATATGATTTGTAGAAGCTGCCATGATTAGATAGTGTTTTATCTTATTTTTCTCCATGTTTTTACCACCTTATATTTTTACATGATAAATTCAAGATTGCGTTGATAAATATAAAAAGATAAGAGAATGCTTATAAAGTTTTCTCAAAATTTTTATGCATGAACGTTCTTTTTATATTTATCCCCCGCTTAAAAATATAAATCCCTCTCCCCATCCTCAATTCTCTCTAATCTCTTTAAAGTCTCCTCCTTCACCTTTTCATCATGAATTTTCTCAAGCTCTTTTTTGATCATTTTTTCTCCTTTTTCCCTTGTCTCATTTGATGCAAATTGTACTAGATTCTCTTTAAAGGTAAGGATAGCATTAGGCTGGCAAAACTCATGGATATGAGCATCCTTTGCAAGCTCCATAAAAGCTTCTCCTGTTCTATTTGCTCTATAACAGGCTGTACAAAAGCTTGGAAGATGCCCTTGCTCACAGACTACTTGAAGCATCTCATCAAGACTTCTTTCATCACTTGTCTGAAATTGTGTAGCTTCTCTATCGTCCTCTTCATATCCACCTGGATTTGTCTTAGAGCCTGCTGAGATTTGGGATACCCCTAAAGATAATAATTCATCACGAAGAGATGCAGCTTCTCTAGTGGATAAAATAATCCCTGTATAAGGAACCGTTAAGCGATATACACTAATAATTTTTTTGAATTCTAAATCACTTATAGGATAAGGGGTCTCACTAAGACCTGATCCTAATGCAGGTCTTAATCGTGGTACAGATATGGTATGAGGTCCTACATTATATTTTTCATCCATATATTCCGAATGCATTAAAGTTGCTAATACATCAAATTTGTAATCATATAGTCCAAGTAATGCACCAATCCCAAAGTCATCTATCCCTGCTTCAAAAGCACGTTCAATAGCTGTCAATCTATAATCATAGTCTCTTTTAAAACCCGTTGGATGCATTTTTTCATAGGTTTCTCTATGATAGGTTTCTTGGAAAATCTGAAAAGTTCCAATGCCTGCTTTTTTTAGCTTTTTAAAATCTTCTACACTCATAGGTGCAGCATTTACATTGATTCTTCTAATATCTACATCCTTATAAATGGCAGCTACTGCATCTGTAATATGGTCAATATGAGTCTTTTTAGGATCTTCTCCACATACTAATAAAACCCTCTTATGTCCTGTATTTTCAATAGCCTTTGCTTCTGCTACAATTTCCTCTTTGCTAAGTGTTCTTCTATGAAGCTCTTTATTTGCTGATCGAAATCCACAATATAAGCAATTGTTTGTACATTCATTGCTTGTATAAAGGGGTGCAAAGATTACAATTCGATTGCCATATATTTTGTCTTTTATATATCTTGCCGTGTCAAATAAACTTTCTAGAATACTTTCATCTTCTATTTGAAGAAGAATTGCAGCTTCCTTTAGACTTAGTCCATAACAATCCCTTGCTTTTTCAATAATAGCTAAGATCTCTTCCTTGCTAGCTTTTTTTCCCTTCTCTAAATATTCATTTATTTGTTCTTCATTGATAATATGATTTGTATTCATCTTTTTTCCCCCTTATCTTATTTCTTCGTCAATGCGCTTTTTACTGTAACGCCTTGTATTCTTCCTAATTTTCCAGTGAGTGCTCCTATTTCATCTGTTGTTCCATCTACTATAATAGAAATAACACTTACATGCTTTTCCTTATAAGGTACCCCCATTCGCCCTAGGATAATCTCTCCAAATTCGCTTAATAATTTATTTACCATGCTTACACTATCTTTTTCTTCAACAATAATTGCTACAACACCTATTCTTTTATTCATATATTTAACCCCTTTCTATCTATTTCTAAAAATAAAAAAACTTCCCTTAAAAGATAAGGAAAGTTTAACCATCAAAATAAAATGATTTTCAACTGAATCACCCTCTTACCTTTTGCTCAGAAAAATCCTTGCAATTAGTTTTATTTTTTTATGCTCCTTCCAATGAAATCACTTCATTCGTCAGAGATCATAACTATTTATATACTACCCCAAAAAAAGCATCCATAACAATAGTAATTTATGGGATTTATAAAATTAATATTTTAATTTCTTTCTGATTTTATATAAAAGGGGTAGATGCAAACATCTACCCCTTAATTTTAGCAATCGCAGTTACAACCGCAGCTACATTCTTCCTCTGTAGCATATTTTTCTCTTTTTGTATAGTGTGTGTGTAGTAACTCATGTGCCTTATGACTATTCGGTTTTTCTAAGAAGTCATCATAAAGCTTAATGATTTGTGGATTTTCATGAGATTTTCTAATTTCTAAAATCTCATCTTCTTCATATAATGCTTTTGCTCTTTCAACTCTAATATCTACATCCATTAAAGTTTTAGCATCCACATGTGGCTGACCTCCACCACATACACATCCACCACTACATCCCATGATTTCAATGAAGTGATATTCTTTTTTTCCATTTTTAACCATATCTAAAAGCTTTCCTGCACTCGCTGTTCCATGGGCAACAGCAATTTTTACTTCCATTCCACCTAATGTTAATGTTGCTTCTTTAATATCTTCAATTCCTCTTACTGCTTGGTACTCTACATTTTCAATAGATTTTCCTTCTAGTACTTCTGCAACTGTTCTAAGAGCTGCTTCCATAACTCCACCTGTAGCACCAAAGATTACCCCAGCACCTGTGTAGTCTCCTAGTAAATCTTGATCAAACTTGTCATCTTCTAGCTCTAAGAATTTGATTCTTGCTTGTTTAATCATTTTTCCTAATTCTCTTGTAGTAAGAACTGCATCTACATCACGTAGACCTTCTACATTCATTTCTTCTCTTGCAGATTCTGTCTTTTTAGAAGTACATGGCATAATAGAAACTACAAATATTTTCTTAGGATCAATATTATGCTTCTCTGCATAATAAGATTTTATGATTGCACCCATCATTTGATGAGGAGATTTACAACTAGATAGATTATCTATAAATTCTGGATAGTTAAATTCACAATAACGAATCCATCCTGGAGAACAAGAAGTGATCATTGGTAGTGTTCCACCATTTTGAATTCTACCTAATAATTCATGACCTTCTTCCATAATGGTAAGGTCTGCTGCAAAGTTTGTATCATATACTTTATCAAAGCCAAGACGCTTAAGTGCTGATACCATTTTACCTGTAACTCTTGTTCCGATTGGTAAACCAAATAATTCTCCTAAAGCTGCTCTTACAGCTGGAGCTGTTTGTACTACTACGTGTACATCTTCATTATCAATAGCATCCCAAACTCTTTCAATATCATCTTTTTCTCTTAGAGCAGCTACTGGACAGGCAACAATACATTGTCCACAATAAATACATGGCGCATCTGCCATACTCTTATCAAAAGCAGGTGCTACTTGTGTATTATATCCTCTATTTACAAAGTCTAAAATACCGATATTTTGTACATTTCTACAGGTACTTACACATCTACCACAAAGAATACATTTGCTTGGGTCTCTTACGATAGAGAAGGATTTATCATCAATAACCGTCTCTAGTTTTTCTCCTTCAAAAGGAATTTCTCTGATTCCTAATTGATCTGCTAAGCTTTGAAGCTCACATTTATTATTTCGATCACAAGTTAAACATTCTCTATTATGATTAGAAAGAATTAATTCTACGTTAGATTTTCTAGCATCTCTTACTTTTTTAGAATTCGTTTTAATTACCATTCCTTCAGCAACAGGATGCACACAAGATGCTTGAAGTGCTCTTGCTCCTTGTATTTCAACTAAACATACACGACAAGCTCCTACTTCGTTTACATCTTTTAAATAGCATAAAGTAGGAATATCTATTCCAGCAGTTTTTGCAGCTTGAAGGATTGTATAACTCTTTGGTACTTCTACTTTTATATTATCAATGGTTAAAGTAACTTTTTCCACTGCTTTTCACTCTCCTCTCATCTTACTTCTTGCTGATTGCTTTAAATGGACAAGCTTCTATACAAGCACCACACTTGATACACTTATCTTTATCTATTTTGTAAACTTCTTTTCCTTTTACCCCTTCTATACAATTAGCAGGACATTTGTTTGCACAAATACCACATTTTTTACAAAGGTCTGGGTCTACTGTATAAGATAATAATTCTTGACATACGCCAGCTGGACATGTCTTATCCTTTACGTGAGCCTCATACTCATGTCTAAAGTATTTTAGTGTTGAAAGTACTGGGTTTGGAGCAGTTTGACCAAGTCCACATAAAGCCGAAGCCTTAATGTTTTTAGCCAATCTTTCAAGTCTATCAAGATCTTCCATTTCTCCCTTACCTTCTGTAATCTTATCTAAAATCTCTAACATTCTCTTTGTTCCGATTCTACAAGGAGGACATTTACCGCAAGACTCATCTACTGTAAAGTCTAAGAAGAATCTAGCAATGTCAACCATACAATTGTCTTCATCCATAACGATCATACCACCAGAACCCATCATAGATCCTAGAGCAATTAAGTTATCATAATCAATTGGTGTGTCTAAGTAATCAGCAGTAATACATCCACCAGATGGTCCACCTGTTTGTACCGCTTTAAACTTCTTACCGTTTGGAATACCTCCACCGATTTCATAGATTACTTCTCTTAGAGTTGTTCCCATAGGAATTTCTAAAAGTCCTGTATTATTAATCTTTCCACCTAATGCAAATACCTTTGTTCCTTTTGATTTTTCTGTTCCCATACTTGCAAACCAATCAGCACCCTTTAGGATGATTTGAGGAACATTTGCATAAGTTTCCACGTTATTTAACATAGTTGGTTTTCCCCATAGACCTTTTACTGCTGGGAAAGGAGGTCTTGGTCTTGGCATACCACGCTTACCTTCTATAGAATTAAGTAGTGCTGTTTCTTCTCCACATACGAAAGCTCCTGCACCTAGTCTTATTTCTAAATCAAACTCAAAACTCGTTCCGAATATGTCTTTTCCTAAAAGTCCATATTCTCTTGCTTGATCAATAGCGATTTGAAGTCTATTTACAGCGATTGGATACTCTGCTCTTACATATACATATCCTTGATTCGCCCCTACTGCATATGCAGCAATAGCCATAGCTTCTACTAATGCATGTGGATCTCCTTCAAGAACAGATCTATCCATGAATGCACCTGGATCTCCTTCATCTGCATTACAAGCTACATACTTTTGATCATCCTGTGACTTATAAGCAAATTCCCACTTAAGTCCTGTTGGGAAACCACCGCCACCACGACCACGTAGTCCTGATTTTTTAATACAATCGATTACTTCTTCTCTTGTCATTTCTGTTAATGCTTTTCCTAATGCTTTATATCCATCAAAAGCAATATATTCCTTAATATCTTCTGGATTAATTACCCCACAATTTCTAAGAGCAACTCTCTTTTGCTTTTTATAAAAATCAACTTCATTAATAGAACGAACCTGATCCTCTTCAATAGCTTCTTTGAATAATAAATCTTTTACGATTCTTCCCTTTAAAAGATGTTCTTCTGTAATTCTTTTTACATCCTCTACCTTTACATGGCTGTAAAAAGCACCTTCTGGATAAACAATAACAATAGGACCTGCTTCACATAATCCGAAACATCCGGTTTTAACTAATTTTACCTCATTTGTTAAATTGTTTTTCTCTAAATGCTCATCAAAAGCTTCTATCAATGTTTGAGAACCTGAAGATGTACATCCTGTACCTCCACAGATTAGGACATGCGATCTATAAAATTCCATGCTTTAACCTCCTCACAAAATAATTTAACAGTCTACTTAGCCGCTCCAATAGTATATTCGTCTACTACTTTTCCATTAACAATATGCTCAGCGATTACTTTTTTCGCTTTTTCCGGTGTCATTTCTACATAAGTTACCTTTTCTTCCCCTGGTTTGTACACTTCAACAATTGGCTCAAGTCTACAAACCCCAATACATCCTGTTTGACTCACTGTAACCTCTGTTAAATTTCTAACCTTTACTTCTTCAAGTAGTGCCATAAGTACAGGTCTTGCTCCTGCTGAAATTCCACAAGTAGCCATCCCTACAACCACTCTTGTACCTTCTCTCTCACACCTTATATCTACTTTCTTTATCGCTTCTTCACGAATTTTTGCTAATTCCTCTAATGATCTCATTAAGGGTTCCCTCCTCGTTTAGGATCTTTGATAACCTTTTCCTTTTCTACCTTTTATCTTAATATTTTTCTAAAATACCAGGTACATCGCCTTCAACTAATCTACCATATACATCTTCATTTACAGTAAGTACTGGAGCCAATCCACAAGCACCAATACATCTTGTTGCTTCTAGTGTATATTTGCCATCTGCTGATGTTTTTCCAACTTCTACGTTGATCTCTTTTTTGATTCTGTCGATAATCTTTTGTGCACCCTTTACATAACATGCTGTACCTAAACATACACCAATTGTATATTCACCCTTTGGCTCTAGTGAAAATTGTGCATAGAACGTAACCACTCCATAAATTTCTGCCATAGGAATATTTAATCCCTTAGAAATTTTCTTTTGTACTTGTAATGGAAGACATCCAAATAATTTTTGTGCATCATTTAGCACAGGCATTAGAGCACCTTTTGTGTCTTTGTGTTTTTGAATGATTTCTTCTAGTTTTGCAAAGTTTTCTTCAGTAAAAACATTCTTTGCCATAGTACCTCCCCCTTTTTGGTTATTTTTATTTGAAAATTGTCATTTTTGACCGTATTAAAATTTTTTTGTTTTCTTGTCAAATTAAACTTATTATATCAAATAATTCATCATTTTTCGATATTTTTTTGTCAATCTTTTGAAGTTTTTTTTTCCAGTTTTGCAAGATTCCTTTTTAAAATTTATAAATTCAGAACAATAGGATAATAACTTGTTCATTTCGCGATATTGATAATCATATTCACCTAGTCTTTACATATATTTCTCTCATCTTTGATATTTGAATGAAAAATGACAAAATCATTTATTTTTTTGATTTTATCTTATTTTTCATATAATTTCAATTTATTTTTCATTCCCTTCGTTAAATCTATATCAATAATAGAAGCTTTAACCAGTACTAAGGAATAATTTTACAAAAAAATAAGCACTATGAAATCCATTAAGATTTCATAGTGCTCCTCTTTCCTTTATTTTAATGAGAATCCTCTCATCTACTATTTATTTTCTTTTCCAACAGCAATTTCCATGCAGCAGTCTTCCATTGTTGTAGGAAATTTTTCTTTTGCTTGATAGTGCGTATGTAATAATTCATGAGCCTTATGGCTATTTGGTTTTTCTAGAAAATCTTCATATAATTTCTTAATTTGTGGATTTTCATGGGATTTTCTAAAAGGAAGACTCTTATCTTCTTCATATAATACTTTTGCTCTTTCACTCTTTATGTCTACTTCCATTAAAGTCTTGGCATTTACTTGTGGTTGCCCACCACCACAAACACAGCCACCTGGACATGCCATAATTTCAATAAAATGATATTCTTTTTCGCCATTTCTAACAAGCTCTAATACTTTTTTTGCATTAGCAGTCCCATGGGCAACAGCGATTTTGACTTCCATTCCTCCTAAAGTAATAGCCGCTTCTTTGATTCCTTCAACACCTCTTACAGCTTTATACTCAATATCTTCTAAGGATTTTCCTTCTAAAACATCTGCAACAGTTCTTAATGCCGCTTCCATTACCCCTCCTGTTGCACCGAATATAACACCAGCTCCTGTATACTCTCCTAATAAATCTTGATCAAACTTTTCATCTTCAAGTTCTGTAAACTTGATTCTTGCTTCTTTAATCATTCTTCCTAATTCTCTTGTAGTAAGAACTGCATCTACATCTTTATATCCTGTTCCCTTCATCTCAGGTCTTGTGATTTCTGTTTTTTTAGAAGTACAAGGCATAATGGATACAACAAATATGTCCAATGGATCAATATTATTTTTTTCTGCATAATAAGATTTTATAATTGCGCCCATCATTTGATGAGGAGATTTGCAAGTAGATAGATTATCTAAAAAGTCTGGATAGTTAAATTCACAATAACGAATCCATCCCGGTGAACAAGAAGTAATCATTGGTAATGTGCCACCCTTTTGAATCCTACCTAATAATTCATGCCCCTCCTCCATAATGGTTAAATCTGCTGCAAAGTTTGTATCATATACTTTATCAAAGCCAAGACGCTTAAGGGAAGCTATCATTTTTCCTGTCACTCGTGTACCAATAGGAAGGTCAAAACATTCTCCTAAAGCTGCTCTTACTGCTGGAGCTGTTTGCACTACTACATGCTTATTTGTATCATCTAAAGCATCCCAAACTTTTTCTATATCATCCTTTTCTTTTAATGCAGCCACTGGACATACAGCAATACACTGACCACAATAAGTACAAGGTGCATCTTTCATGCTCTTTTCAAAAGCTGGCATAACTTGAGTTTCAAAACCTCTATTAGCAAAATCTAAAATCCCAATTTCTTGCACATTTCTACAAACACTCACACATCTACCACACAGGATACATTTGCTTGGATCTCTTACAATGGAATCAGAAAAATTATCAATAGTTCCTTCTGATTGAACCCCTTCAAAAGGAATGTCTCGAATCCCTAAGCTTTCTGATAAAGATTGAAGCTCACAGTTTTTATTTCTAATGCAGGTTAAACATTCTCTATTATGATTAGAAAGAATGAGTTCTACATTTGATTTTCTTGCATCCCTCACTCTCTTAGAATTGGTTTTTACAACCATTCCCTCACCTACAGGGTGTACACAGGAAGCTTGAAGGGCCCTTGCCCCTTCTATTTCAACTAAACAGACTCTACATGCTCCAACCTCATTAATTCCTTTTAAATAGCAAAGGGTAGGAATATCAATCCCAACAGTCTTTGCTGCTTCTAAAATCGTATAGTCTTTAGGCACTTGTACCTTTATATTGTCAATGGTCAAAGTAACTTTTTCCATAGTTTTTTCACTCCCCTCTTAATGGTGTTACAGAAATCTTTGATTTCGTCGTAACACCTTACTCAGCATTAGCTGAGTTTCCTTGATTGTTACAGAAATCTTTGATTTCGTCGTAACACCTTACTCAGTATTAGCTGAGTTTCCTTAATTGTTACAGAAATCTTTGATTTCCATTACTTTTTGCTGATAGCCTTAAATGGACAGCTTTCCATACAAGCACCACATTTTATACACTTAGCTGGATCTATTTTAAATACTTCTTTTCCTTTTACTCCCGTTATACAATTTTCAGGACATTTACTTGCACAAATGCCACATTTTTTACAAAGCTCTGGATCAATGGTATATGCTAATAACTCTCTACATACCCCTGCTGGACATCTTTTTTCCTTTACATGAGCCTCATATTCATCTCTAAAATATCTTAATGTTGATAATACTGGGTTTGGCGCAGTCTGACCTAATCCACATAAAGCAGAAGCCTTGATATTTTTTGCTAGCTGCTCTAATCGGTCAATATCTTCCATCTCGCCCTTACCAGATGTGATTTTATTCAAAATCTCTAGCATCCTCTTTGTTCCAATCCTACAAGGTGGACACTTTCCACAGCTCTCATCTACTGTAAAATCTAAAAAGAATCTTGCAATATCAACCATACAATTGTCTTCATCCATAACGATCATCCCACCTGATCCCATCATAGAACCAAGGGATATTAAATTATCATAATCAATAGGCGTATCTAGATGTTCACTCGTAATACAGCCTCCTGATGGACCTCCTGTTTGTACGGCTTTAAACTTCTTCCCATTCGGAATTCCTCCACCGATTTCATAAATAACTTCTCTTAGAGTTGTTCCCATAGGAATTTCTACAAGCCCTGTATTGTTGATCTTTCCACCTAAGGCAAAAACCTTTGTTCCCTTTGACTTTTCTGTTCCCATACCAGAGAACCAATCCGCACCATTTAAAATAATCTTAGGAATATTGGCATACGTTTCTACATTATTTAATAGAGTTGGCTTCTGCCAAAGTCCTGCATTTGCAGGAAATGGTGGTCTTGGTCTTGGCATTCCACGTTTTCCTTCTATGGAATTAAGTAGGGCTGTTTCCTCTCCACAGACAAAAGCTCCAGCACCTAGTCTAATCTCTACATCGAAATCAAAGCCTTTATCAAATATGTTTTTGCCAAGGAGTCCATATTCCCGTGCTTGATCAATAGCAATTTGTAATCTATGTACAGCAATAGGATATTCCGCTCTTACATATACATATCCTTGATTCGCTCCTACTGCATATCCAGCAATAGCCATAGCTTCAATAACTGCATGGGGATCTCCTTCAAGGACAGATCGATCCATAAAGGCTCCTGGATCTCCTTCATCTGCATTACAAGCTACATATTTTTGATCTCCCTTTGCTTTATAAGTAAATTCCCACTTCATTCCTGTTGGGAATCCACCACCACCACGACCCCTAAGTCCTGATTTTTTAATACAGTCTATTACCTCTTCCCTTGTCATTTCTGTTAGTGCTTTTCCTAAAGCCTTATAGCCATCAAAGGCTATATACTCTTTAATATCCTCAGGATTAATAACACCACAATTTTTTAGTGCTACCCTTTTTTGCTTTTTATAAAAATCTACTTCATTGATAGATCTGATTTGGTCTTCTTGTACTGCTTCTTTAAACAATAAGTCCTTTACGATTCTCCCCTTTAATAAATGCTCCTCTGTAATCCTTTTTACATCTTCTATCTTTACATGACTATAAAAAGCACCCTCTGGATAAACGATGACAATAGGTCCTGCTTCACAAAGTCCAAAGCATCCTGTTTTTATGATTTTTACTTCCTTTTCTAAATGATTTTTTTCTAACTCTTCATGAAAAGTTTCTATCAATGTTTGTGAACCAGAAGAAGTACATCCAGTCCCCCCACAGATTAGAACATGTGCTCTGTAAAATTCCATTCCTTTACCCCCTTGTCCGTTATTTTAAATTTTACTCCTCTGCTCCAATAGTGTACTCATGAACAACTTTTCCATTGACAATATGCTCTGCTATGATCTTTTTCGCTTTTTGTGGTGTCATTTTCACATAGGTTACTTTCTCTTCTTTGGGTCTGTACACTTCAACAATGGGCTCAAGTCTGCAGACTCCTATGCATCCAGTCTGACTTACCATTACATCTTGTAAATTTCTCACCTTAACTTCTTCTAAAAGGGCTGTAAGAACAGGTCTTGCCCCCGCTGCAATTCCACAAGTTGCCATACCTACAACGATTCTTGTTCCTTCTCGGCTTCTTCTAATATCTACCTTTTTCACAGCTTCCTCACGAATTTTTGCCAATTCCTCTAATGATTTCATCCATTCTACCCCCTTTTTAGGTTTAATATTTCTGAAGAATTGAAGGAATATCTGACTCTACTAATCTTCCATAAACATCTTCATTAATAGTCATAACAGGAGCCAATCCACAGGCACCAATACATCTTGTAGCTTCTAATGTGAATTTACCATCCTTAGAAGTTTTTCCTACTTCTATATTTAGCTCTTCTTTAATTCGATCTAAAACCTTTTGTGACCCCTTTACATAACAAGCAGTTCCTAAACATACACCAATGGTATATTCCCCTTTTGGTTCTAATGAAAATTGGGCATAAAAAGTAACAACTCCATAGATTTCTGCTAGTGGGATATTTAGTCCTTTTGATATTTCCTTTTGCACTTCTATAGGCAAACATCCAAATATTTTTTGTGCCTCATTGAGTACAGGAATCAATGCTCCTTGCTTGTCTTTATTTTTTACAATAACTTCTTCTAACTTTTTAAAGTTTTCTTCCGTAAAGATGGTTTTTGCCATAATTTTCCCCTCCTTTTGTTTTAATCCATAATATCTTTTATTTTGTGGGTATAGGTTTTATTCCTATTTTTTTGAATATAATGCAATTCTTTTATTTAGTATATTTTTCCATTATACCTAAATATTATATTTATTTTTATTTTATGTCAATTCTAATTTTATCAAAAAAAAGAAACACTTACGCTAAAATCCTATTGGATCAAAAGGATTAGCATTGTGTTTTTGTTTGATTAAAATATAAATTAATAAAGGATGTAAATATAGATAATGTCATGCCTTCGCTTATGTTTGTTAAATGGTTACTTAGTACAAATATATGTATAGCTCCTATAAAGGTCAGTATAATAATCCCTTGAAGCTTAAATCTTGATTTTTTATCACTACTCAGCTCTTTTTTAGGATTATCCACTACTCCCTTTAAAAACGCACTAAGGTAAGCAAATAGATAAGTAATAAAAGTAAATATAAGGGGCAAATCATATGCTTTTATGATAAAAACATATACAATGGGTACAATAATAGTTAGGGTTATACAAACCCCTTTGCTCTCTGAATGCCATCCCCCAAATTTCATTCTTAAGACCACAAATGTTATGATTAAAATAAACATCACCTTTAAGGTATCCATAAAAAAAGAAATTGTAAATAAAATCATCAATATGAATAAATTCGTTAATAATTTTTTAAATCCATATCTTAAAATCTGTTTTCTTTCATCAAATGTATAATGCTCATTTTGTGCATTTTTTGCTAAATATTGAATCATCCATTCCATAATATCACCTAAACTTTAAATAAATTGAATAAAAAATTTTTTATTTTACTATTCTTTTGTTCAACTTTTGCTCTATCTTTTTTTTCATCCTTCGAAATAGTATCTGTAAGAGTATATATGGCACTATTTAAAAATTTTTCATTTTCTAATGAACAATCTGTATCATTTAAAGTTTCATAAATCATTTGCTCTTTTGCAAGTTCTATAGCTTGGTTAATCGTATCTATAAACTCAGAGAGATCTACAAGTGGTTTTTGGACTTTAAAATCTACTGAAATGTTTTTTATATTACGAAGTATACTAACTACAACAATAACTGGATGATACACCTCTCTTATATTTTCAATGAATGCATAACCATCCATTTTAGGCATTGCCATATCTGTAATGATTACACTTGGTTTTTCTTTCTTTATAGCTTTTAAAGCTTCTATTGAATCATAAAAATAGTAAAAGTTTACATCCTCTCTTTTTATTAAGTGAGGCATATTTCTTTTTAGAAAATGAATATATGGTTTAAAATCATCTATTACAAAAACTTTCATTAGACACCTCCTCACAAGGAAAATACTAAATAGATAAGGAAAATCCTTATCTATTTTAAGCAATTTGGTATTTCATCTTCATAGGCTCCACTTGAGCATGCACCTGCATTTACAACACCTGCAATCAATGTAACAATAGCTGTAGATAAAACGACTACCCATTTTTTCATTTATTTTTCTCCTCCTTTCGTTCATTCATATATTCATCAAGCAGTACTTTATACTGCTTCATATCTTCTTTGTTACTTTTTTTTAGGATCAGCTTAAAAAGCTCCATAGGTGTTTTTAATGCAAAATCCTTAAAATCCTCATAATAAATCGTTCTACTCAATAGAACTAATGCAACAAACATAAATATTATATTTTCAATCATTATTTTAATCATATTTATAGACATAAATTGATGATTGATATAGTTTTTGATTACTACCTCTGTATAATTGCACGCAAAATCAATTGTTACTATAGATAAAAACAAAAATAACGTAACTGTAATTCGTTGTGCTTTAGATAAATATTTCCAATCATTTTTAAATAAGGGGCTTCTTTCAAAATTGATTTTTAGATGAATTACAAATAACAAAATCATTAATTGTAGAAGTCTTGTAGGAACGGTCCATATAATTCTTGTATCAAAGAAATTGTGATTTTCTAACGCTGATAATGTTGGAAGGAGCGTTGCATTTTCAGCTAATACAATAGTAAACATACTAATTGTCGCTGCAAATAAAGCTTGCCTACAATTAAATTTCATAATGATTTTATAAGCAATAAAGTAGCTCATAGTATTTAGTAATGTAATCGTTACAATATCTTTAAAATAATTTCTTACAATTACAGCTATAGCTAATATGAAGATCGTTGAGAAAATGATGTGAAAAACAGCTTTATACTGAAACTCTTTTTTTAATAATTTATATCCGAATAATACTGCTAGAAATATTTCTGGGAAACCAACTAGTATAATATCCCTTATTCTCATCAATTCCAAATTTTTCACCTCTCTCTTATTTTATCTATTTTTTATACTTTTTTCCACATCCAAATTCTATTATATCTCGACAAATTTCCCTTTTCAAACATTATCTTTTCCTGATAAAGCTAAAAGACCAAGAGCCACTCTTGATCTTTTAGCTTCATTTCTTTTTATTTTCTTTTTCTTAAAAGAGGTTCACTCAAGTTTTTCACTCCTACAAGACCTACTATAGCTAAAAATGTTTTTTGTGGACCATAATAAGCATCCTTTGGGTCAAACCATTCCTTTAAAGTATGAATCTCTCCAGACATGCCCCCTCTTCCCACTGCAATAGCAGGAATTCCTAATGAAATAGGAATATTTGCATCTGTACTAGCTGCCCCTTTTATTTTTGGTTCAAGACCTATGGCTTTTATAGCTTCTACAGTAGCCTCTATAATAGGTTCTTTCTCTGATTGACTTCCTGCTGGTCTATTTCCTAAAAGCTCAATATTTACCTTAATTTTTTCTTCATGATTCCAACGATTATTTTCTTCCTCTTCTGATTCTTTAACAATTTTTAGGAAATCTTTTTCTAACTTTAATAATTCCTCTTCAGAATTAGATCTCATATCTACATACATACTAGCAGTAGCTGCTATAGCATTTACAGAAGTTCCCCCTTCTACTGTACCAACAGTAAAAGTAGTCCTAGGATCTTCTGGAACCTTTAAATCTCCAATTTTACCAATGGCTCTTCCTAAAGCATGGATAGCACTTGGCATACCAAAATCTTTAAAGCTATGTCCTCCTAAGCCTCTGTATGTAATCTTATATCGATGACTTCCAGTAGCTTCATGAATAATGGTATCTGCCCCTGTACCATCAATACTGATAAATCCGTCAATATCCTTTTGTTTTTGAAATAAATGCTTTGTCCCCCTTAAATCTCCAAGACCTTCCTCACAAACATTTCCACAAAAGATCACATCTCCAACAGGCTTAATCCCTGTTTCCTTAAAAGCTCTAATAATGGATAAGATTTCAGCAAGACCTCTCGTATCATCTCCAATTCCAGGAGCATAAAAGTACCCATCTTTTTCTTTTACCGTAGTATCTGTCCCCTGTGGAAATACTGTATCTAAATGGGCTGCTACTACAAGCTTTGGTCCATTTTGATTCCCTGATATTTTTCCTAGTACATTTCCTACCTCATCCATATGAACATCCTCAAGTCCCAAATCTTGAAATCTTTTCATATAATCCTTTCCACGAAGCTCCTCCTGAAAGGATGGTGAAGAAATAGCGCAAATTTCTTTTTGCTCCTTAAGAGTATTTTCATGATCTTCTTTTAAAAATTCTACTCCTCTTTTTACTCTTTCATCCCCTAAAATTTTATCAAAATGACTTTTCATTCTATTCACCTCTCCTATAAAGATAATCCTTTCCATTCCTATAAACGCTTCTTTCTAAATCAATCACTTCATAAGGAACATGATTTTCTTTTAAATAACTTTCTCCTTTTTCAGTAGTTAATATTTTTCCTGGTTCATGGGTTAACTCCCCATCCATCATACATACTTTTCCATTTATAATCGTCATCTTTGCTTCTTTTTTATGAAGATCTACCACAACAATATCTGCATCAGCTCCTTTGCTAAAATGACCTTTGTCTTTCAGTCCAATAAGCTGAGCTGGTGCATAGGAAGATTTCCACGCAAATTCCTTTAAGGTCAAAGCTCCAAATGCTACAAGAGATAATCCATATTTTAAAGTAAAGTTTCTAGGAATAGCTCCTCCATCTGTACTCAGTGCATTGACTACAAAATGTCCTTTATCATCCTTTTCAGCGGCACAAGCTGCTGCAACAACAGGAGAATTCACCAAAAAGCTCATGTTTACCTTTGAACCCTTGTCTTCCCATAGATTATATCCTTCTTCTCCCCAAATCAATTGATTTTCTTCTCCTACCTTCGTATAGACAGCTGCACAATGATTTAAAAGAGCTTTTTTAATTCCTTCTTTTCCCACAGGATAACCAAGTTTTTTCAAGCAGTTTCTTGTTACATGACTTTTAGGGAGTCCTTCTTCATTTAGTTCTCCATTAGTTCCATTAAAGGGAGCTAGGTAAGACTCACATACAATATTGGGTGAATTTTTAAGAAGGGTTAAAGCCCTCTTTGCCTCTCCTAGAGGGTGTTCAATCATTCCTCTACAATAAGAGTTAATATGAGCTATATGAAGGGGTAACCCATTTGCAAGATGTACAGCTTCTTCCATTCCTTCTATATTGCTTCCATGTTTAGACGTTCCTGCATGAAAGGCAATATAGCCTCCCTCTTCATTGGTAATCTCAATAACATTCTTTGTTGTCTTAGGTGTAAGGGGAGCATGACCTCCCATTATTTTTATACCAATAGCACCTTTTTCTAAGCTATCCCTTACTTCCTTATAAATTTCTTCCCTTGGTACATCATATTGACTCATTTCACGACCATTAAAAATACAATTAAGTACTGCAACATTCAGCCCCTGTCCATAGGGAATAATTTCTTCTTCAAAAGCATCAATAGGACCTCTAAAATCAAAAGCTGTCGTTACTCCAGCTCTTACAAGCATTCTATATCCAGCTTTTCCTGTACCATCCTTTATAACATGCACATGGGAATCAACAAGCCCTGGTAGAATGAGATTGTCATTCACATATAATACTTTTTTCCCTTGATTATCCCCTATTTCTCCTATTTTTTCTATCTTTCCATCTATAATCCCTACATCTAAGACCTCTTCTATATGATTAAGAGGATCAACAACCATTCCTCCCTTTAATACTAAATCATATTTCATTCCTTTCACCTCCTATTAAAATGTTCTATGAGCGTTTTGTACACAATATATCCATTTTTTAACGTATCTTCATCAAAATCAAAGCTACTATGATGATGTGGAGCTTTAAGATTTGTTCCAAATAGCATATATATACCTTTTCCATTATTTTTTTCCACCTCATGAAACATGTAAGTAACATCCTCTGATGCACCAAAATGTCCATGATTCATCACTTCAAAATCGTATTTATTCAATAGATTTTCTACAAGAGAAACAAATTTTCTATCTTTACAAGTATAAGCTGGCGCACTTCCCATACGTATTACTTCATAATCAACATCATAAAGGGTTGCACTTCCCCTTATAACATCATCAACTCTTTTTAACAATTGGTCATTGATTTCTTGGGTTTCACCACGAGTTTCCACCTCAAGCTTTCCATCGGCTGGTACTACATTTCTTCCTGTTCCTGCATGAAGGAGTCCCACATTGATTCGACTCATTCCTTGACTAAATTGACATAATGTATGTAAATTTATAGCACAATTTGCTGCTGCTAATAAGGCATTTTTCCCTTTTTCTGGATAAGCTCCTGAATGAGAAGCTTTCCCATAATAATGAATATCCAATTTAGAAGTAGCTAAAAATCCATCAATCCCACAAATCACTTGATTTTTCTTTGCCATAAATCCAATATGTCCAGATAAAATATAGTCTACATCCTTTAGAATTTCTGCACCGACTAAGCTCTTAGCTCCTCTTACCCCTTCTTCTGCTGGCTGAAAAATAAGCATAATTTTTCCACAAAGTTCATTCTTTTCTTCACTAATTTTCTTTGCAATTTCTAATCCCATAGCAATATGTCCATCATGACCACAAGCATGCATCATTCCCCTATTTTTAGAGCTAAATTTTTCTTTATAAGGAATATGCTCCTGACTTTCATCTTCCTCTATGGCATTGCTATCAATATCAAAGCGAAGGGCTACAGTAGGTCCTGGTCTTTTTGTATCTAAAATCCCTACAGCCCCTGTATATCCCATAAATATTTCTTCCGTATCAAAATCAACCTCTAAACAGTTTACATTTTTTTTATGCTCCTTCATAGTTTGTTCATCAGGAAGTCCCATTCTTTCACTATGAATACTTTTTCCATACAAAACCTTCAGCCCACATGATTTTAAATAATGAATGATCTTAATAGTTGTTTCATACTCAAGCCATCCAACTTCTGCACATTGATGAAATTCTCTTCTTAAGGTGATTAGTCTTTCTAAAATTTGATCCTCCATAAAAAACTCCTTTAACGCTCTTCTATATTTAAAAGCTTTATGATCAATCTTCTTAGCATCTCTAGTCTAGGTTCAATAGAAGGAATTTCAAGATATTCATCAACACCATGGGCGCCTCCCCCTATAGGTCCTAAAGCATCTACAGTCGGAACCCCTAAAGCAGCTGTAAAATTAGCATCTGATCCTCCTCCTGTAGCTACCCATTCTATATCAATCCCTAAATCATTCGCAATACCATCTACCATTCTATATAGTGCTTTTGTTTCTTCTGATGGATTAAGTGGTGGACGGAATCCAAGTTTTGTTACATCTACCTTCATACCTTCTAGCTTTGGTATTTTTCTTAAATTTTCTACCGTCTCTTCCACCTTCCTTAACTCATCTTCAGATTTAAATCTTATATCTACAATAGCATTTGCCCTTTCTGCTACAACATTTGGTGCACTTCCACCTGAAATAACACCTACATTTAAAGTAGTTCCTGCTTCAAAATTATTTAATTTATTAAGCTCTATAATCCAATGCCCTAACTCTGTAATAGCACTTATTCCATCTTGAGGATTGACCCCAGCGTGGGCTGCAACCCCTTTAAAATCAATATTGTATTTTAATATTCCTTTTCTTTCTTTTACTAAAGCACCATTTTTTCTTGCAGGTTCTAATACAAATGCATATTTACTTTTTCTTGCAAGAGACTCTATCCAGCTTCTAGAAAATCTTGAGCTAATCTCTTCATCACTATTCAGTGCTACACAAATAGATGGTTCTTTTTCTAGGTCCTTTAAATTTAATGATTTCAATGCATAATACATAGATAAAAGACCTGATTTCATATCTACAACCCCTGGTCCAAAAGCTAAATCTCCTTTTATATTAAAGGGTCTTTCTTTAGCTGTTCCTTTAGGAAAAACCGTATCCATATGCCCGATCAATAATAAATCAATACTATCCTCATGATTGTTTCTTATTTCCAAACAAGGACCTGCCTCCTCATGAAATTTATGTACCTTTACCATCCATTCCATCTTTGTATATAAATCTCCCATGAAAAGGGCTATTTTGCTAATTCCTTCTGGGTCCTTACTACCACTATCTTGATTGACCATAACCTCTAAATTTTTTAAATATTCCTTCAAATCAAGTTTATATGCTTTCATTTTTACTCCCCCATTTCTTTCCTTATATACAATTGTTATAAGACACCTTTACTCATTCTGTGAATATATTTGAGGTAGACACTTGTGCCTACCTCTTTTTTTCTTAGAATAAAATGAAATTTGCAATTACCGTTACAAGAAGTGCTCCTGCCATTGGAATAGCTGTTCTTTTTACTAATTCAACAGGAGAAACATTTGAAATACCACAGACTGCTACAATTACACCAGTAATAGGAGATACACTTCTTGCAATACCTGCTGCAAGCTGCATTGGTAAAAGCATCATTACAGCTGGAATAGATAACTGTCCTGCTACTTCTGGTGCTAATGCAGCAAAAGCAAAGAAAGGCGCATTTCCTGATCCCATAAGTATGGCTGATACTGCAATAATTGCTGTCATAATAATAATCATAATCCCTGCTCCAAATCCAGCAGATTGTGAAGCTTTAATCACTGTATCAATAGCCCCTATAGACTTTAATCCTTGAGCAAAGGTTTGACCTGCAACTACAAGTGTTACAACCTTTGCAAATTGTGTTCCCATTCCATCAAAATAATGTTGAAGACTTGCGAAAACTTTTTTTGCATCTTTATATCTTATGTATTCAAAAACCATACTGATAAAAAGAGAAATAAGCATAGCTGTTACAACATGCATCTTTACACTTTTTACTAACAGTTTACTAAAAATCAATATCAGTACTAATGGAATCATAGGTAAAATCGCATAAATTTTTGGTACATCTATTTCTTTATCTTCTTTAGTAGCAGCTGTTTCTGTATTTTGAATACTTCCTAATCCATATCCAGCCTTTTTATCAAATCTTTTTTGAACAAAATAATGTAAGCCAGAAATGGTTAATATTGTTGCAATTGCTACTGGAAGCTGATATTTTACAAAATATATAGATACATCAATTCCTGCTGTTGTTGCAGCAAGATTAGCATTTCCTGATGCTGGTCCTAAATCCAGACAAGCAGTAGTACCAATCATCGCTGTTGCTGATAAAGGACTCACCCCTAAGCTTATAAGGATTGGATACATAGTTACCATTAGTAATACACCAAGTCCTGACGCACTAGGAATAAATACATTTAATAATTGACCTACCATATACCCAACAGCTAAAACTACATAAGGTGCATTCATCTTACGAAGAGGTTTGATTGTCAATCTAACTAAAGCTTGACTTGCACCAATTGTACTCATATATTTTGCAAACCCTCCAACAGCCATAATTGTAAGCCCAAGACCTGCTGAAGTTTTACTGAAAGTATTTTTCATGAATTCAAAAATATCAAACCAAACAAGTCCTGTAGATTGCTCCTCTGCAAGGATCTTTCCAAGACCAAAAGAAACAGCCAATACCATCAAAACAATTCCACCTAGCATTAAAACAGCTTGAGGTTTATAATCCTTCAGGACTAATCTTCCTACAAATAAAATAACAATAATAGCAAATAAAATTCCTAACATCCCATATCCTCCTTATAATTTTTATTTAGGTCATATTTAGGCTATGTCCTTTTTCTATTTATTCTACATAATTTTTAAAATTCCTTCTATAATTAAAAATTTTTTCATATTTTATATAAAATTCTAAAATTTTCTTCTAAAAATAGTAGTTTTATGCGCAACAACTATTAAACGATTCAATAAAATAAAAAAACGCTCCTAATCCGATTCTAACGGTTATAAACGTTTTTGTATTCATTATTCTTTTATATTTCATTATGTAATTTTTTGTAAGTTTTTAGTAGTTCTACTTTACTTCTATATTTTGAGATATTAAGATATTAAGATGCTGTCAACATCTTTTGTGTACGTTTTTAAATATTAATCACTTATTAACGCTTCAATCATTTCATCTGTTAATTCCATCCTTAAATGGTCTGCATAAGCTTTTATCAATATTTTTTGTGTAGATAGAGGAATCCTTTCTCTTTCAAGTTTTTTAACGAAATTGTGTAACAGATTTATGTTTGCTTGAAATATTAATAAACTCATATTCCATCCTCCATATTCATATAAAATTTATAAGCATAATATCAAAAATACAAAACAAACCCTAATTATGTATGCATTTTCTTTTTTTACCATATCATACACGTCTCAACAAATTCTAAACAATTTACAACATTTTTTTAAAAAACACCCCCATAGCAGCACTACATTGGATATGATGAAAGATTTATTCATAACCTATTTACTACTAGTAAATTTAAATGTGTTTTTTCATAATGAAAAAGCAAGAACTTTAATACTTTGAAGTTCCTGCTTTTTCTGTTATTTTTTATTTGTTAATTAATCCTGATTCAATCAATAGATTTTCTATAGCTGCTGCTGCTTCTGCATAAGTAAATGTCCCTTGAGGAGCTATTGTTTCTTTTGTTCTTCCGTTGAAAACATTGGCACTGATTGTCTTTTTAACAAAGTCATATGCCCACGGTGATACTTGATTTTTATCTTTGTAGCTTTCTATTCGATCATGATCTACTTCTCTTAGCTTTACTATATCCATTGCTTTTGCATACATGGTCATAGCTTCTTCTCTATTTATTTTTCCATCTGGTCTAAATGTTCCATCTGGATACCCCTTGATAATACCATAATCCACTGCTATAGTAATTGCATCTGCAAGTTCATTATTTACTTCTACATCTGTAAATTGACCTGATTTTGCTACTTTTGTTCTATATACCCCTATAGCTTTTGTTATATATTCTGCAAACTCTCCCCTTGTAATAGATTCATCTGGCTTGAAGCTTTCTGGATTTTTTATAACAAGTCTTGATGCTAAATCATTTACATACTCCTTTGACCAATGGTTTTCTACTGATTCTACTGTTATTGGATTCCATATTACTGAATAGCTTGAGTTTGTCAGTGAATTTAGCTTTGCAAACCATTTATCACCTTTTTTAAATACTTCTGTTGGTATATGGGAGAAGGTTCCATCTGCATTGTATACGATTCCTGTTGTAATCTTTGATGGGTCTACTCCTTCTGGTATTTCCATTACTCTTTCTACATAGCTTGAGAATTTTGATATTTCTGTAGATTTCACCTCACCACTTGTGTCAGTTGTTTTTGCTACAACTTTGAATTCAACTGGTGGAAATACTACTTCATAATCCTGTGCTTTTGCTTTTTCCTCTATTTCTTTTACTATTTTAGAATCTAGTTTCTCTATTTGTACTTCTACCTTTATATCTTTTAGTGAATCCATCTTTACACCTAGTATCTCTGATACTTGATCGATTCCTACTTCTTTCGCTGGTATAATATAGTCTATTTCATCTGTTTTTATGGATAATTTGAATTCCTTTTCATCCATTTTTTTGACAATATCACCTGTAAGGACTGTTTCAACTCTATCTGCATCCTTAGTTTCTACAGCAACTTCTACTAGATTGTTTGTTTCTTCTTTCATAGTGGCTTCTTCTATTTTTTTGTTAAGTATTTCTGAGTTAACAACAAGCTCCACATTTTTTTCTCCATTTTCTTCTTTTATTGTCTCTTTTCCTGCTGTTTCTTCTTCACCATTTACTATAACTTTTGATCCTGTTTGTGATTCTGATTCTGAAGGAGTCGTGCTTGAAGATGATCCTCCTGAAGAAGATGATCCACTATCTTTTTTCGCTTCTCTTGTCACTTCTATCGTATAAGTTTTTGTTGTTTGATCTTCTGCTGTTACTACTATTGTTATAGTATTGCTTCCCACATTTAGATTGATGCTTTCACTTGCTTGTCCACTAGTTACTTCTTTTCCATTTACGCTTATTTTTGTATGATTATCATCTTTCGTTGGTGTTATCGTTATAGTATTTACACTATATCCTACACCCGCTGTATATTTTGTTTGGTCAGGATTAAATGCTGGTGTTAACGACACATTACTTAAATTAATTCTTGATAAATCTGCATTACTTGATAATATTTTTTCTGTTGTAAAGTTTAATACATATTCATCTTCTAATGAATTGTATACTGCATCTGTTACGGTTTGCTCTGGTATAGTCAATGTGTAGAAAGTTCCATAATCTAAATCTATTTTAGGATTTACCGTAAGTTTATTATCATCAATACCATATACATGTTCAACTACAGTATTTCCTTTTTTCAATGTCATCAGATCTATTTTTGAACCTATATATATTTTTTCACTAAATGTTATTTCTATTTTTTTGTATACTTCTACATTTACTGTATTGTTTGTAGGGTTTGTCCCTATTATATATGGTGCTGATGAATCTGGTGCTACGGATCTTTTTATTTCTATTTTATATGTTTTAGTAGTTGTACCATTCTCTGCTATAACTTTAATATAAGCTGTATTATCTCCTACATTTAGATTCATCCTTTTATTTGTTATTTCATTATTACAATTAGCATCGCTATATAGTTTCCAGGTTGCATCGTTACTTACGCTTACATCTACTATGCTACTTGTAGTTGTATAAGCTACGTTAGCTGTAATATTTGTTCCATTTTTTGTTACTCCACTTGGTTTTGTAATAGCTGTTACATCACAATCAGTTGATAATGGTTTTGCTGCAACTACTTGAGTTACGTTAAAGGTTACATCATTCATATTATTTGCAGATACGGTTACAGTTGCTGTATAAGTACCTTCTGCTAAACCATCCTTTGCCTTTACTGTAAAACTAGTAGATATTTTACTATCATCTAATGTTGTTGCTACTGGTTGGGTAATCTCAAAGCTATTTGCATTTGTTCCACTTAATGCTACTGATAGATTTACTAAATTTCCTGTTCCTGATTTTGTTATAGTTATATCCTTTGTTTCTTGACTTCCTGATACATATCCTTCAATTTTTTCATTCATCGTCTTATTACCTATAGCTGTAATACTATAAGTAGGAGCTGCTACTACTTCCCCTGTAGCACTGCTTTCTACTGCACTTCCTGGACTTGTTCCACTTTGTGCTACTGGCGTTACTTCAAAGCTTATATATTTTCCTAAATCTGTACTTGTTAGTATATAAGTCTTATTTGTTGCTCCACTTATTTCTGTTTTGTTCGTTCCACTTGCATCATCTGAACGATACCACTTAAAGGTACTTGTTCCTTCTGTATCTCCATTTACATCACTATAAGTATAGCTTCCTGTTAAAGTTTGTCCCACTTGGGCTGTTCCACTTATACTTACACTACTTGCTACTGGCGCTGCTTCTGCTGCTATTACTCCTCCTGTAGCACTGCTTTCTACTGCACTTCCTGGACTTGTTCCACTACTTGCTACTGGTATTACTTCAAAGCTTATATATTTTCCTAAATCTGTACTTGTTAGTTTATAGGTCTTACTTACTGCTCCGCTTATTTCTGTTTTGTTCGTTCCACTTACATCATCTGAACGATACCACTTAAATGTACTTGTTCCCTCTGTATCTCCATTTACATCACTATAAGTATAGCTTCCTGTTAAAGTTTCTCCTACTTGGGCTGTTCCACTTATACTTACACTACTTGCCACTGGAGCTGCTTCTGCTGCTATTACTCCTCCTGTAGCACTGCTTTCTACTGCACTTCCTGGACTTGTTCCACTTTGTGCTACTGGGGTTACTTCAAAGCTTATATATTTTCCTAGGTCTGTACTTGTTAATGTATAAGTCTTATTTGTTGCTCCACTGATCTCTGTCTTATTCGTTTCACTTGCATCGTCTGAACGATACCATTTAAAGGTACTTGTTCCTTCTGTATCTCCATTTACATCACTATAAGTATAGCTTCCTGTTAATGTTTCTCCTACCTGAGCTGTTCCACTTATACTTACGCTACTTGCTACTGGCGCTGCTTCTGCCGCTACTACTCCTCCTGTAGCACTGCTTTCTACTGCACTTCCTGGACTTATTCCACTACTTGCTACTGGTGTTACTTCAAAGCTTATATATTTTTCTAATTCTGTATTTTTTAGTTCATAGGTCTTACTTATTGCTCCACTTATTTCTGTTTTATTTGTTCCACTTGCATCATCTGAACGATACCACTTAAATGTGCTTGTTCCTTCTGTATCTCCATTTACATCATTATAAGTATAACTTCCTGTCAGTGTTTGTCCTACTTGAACTGTTCCACTGATGCTTACACAACTTGCGACTGGTGCTGCGTCTGCTGCTACGACTTTTCCTGTAACACTGCTTTCAACTGCACTTCCTGGACTTGTTCCACTACTTGCTACTGGTGTTACTTCAAAGCTTATATA
>JAOARP010000051.1 GCA_025210525.1 Marinisporobacter sp. | reverse complement strand
TGGCTTAAAATATATTGTTCAAAACTCGTAATGCGGATGGAAGAAGAACATCGGAAAGCCGTATGAGGGAGAACCTCACGTACGGTTTGATGAGGAGATGGTGGAAGAGAATAAATCAAATCCACCATTTTACTCTACAATAATACTCACAAAAAATATAGAAAAACATGTAAAAATTTGTAGAATATGTTTATAATGTATACTATTTCTGATATAATTGGATGAATCAATTATTCAATACAAGAAAGATCTTCGCTAATTCTAGTCCTTATACCAGTTAAGATATGTAAAGGTAGTTGACTGAATCTAGAGAATGATTGTAAAAGAAAAAATATTAACATGATAATTGTAGAAATAATCAACTTGTGAATTGATTGTTCTCCCGCAAGTTGAAAATTTTTAAAAATTGTCTAAATATTTGAAGGGAGGGATGAATAGTAGTTTTGCTATAAACTACAATGCTAAGGAACATAAGGAGAACTAAAGAAAAAGGGGGGAACATTAAGTTGTTTAACAAAAGTAAACAAAAGAAAATGAAATTTACAGCATGGGTTATATTAGCTGTAATGGTATTTTGCCTAGGAATACCAACAAATATTGTAAATGCACAATCTGTCACATCTTTAAATAGTACAAAGCAGCAATCAAACTTATTAATTTCAGATATTGGAAACCACTGGGCTAATGAACAAATATCTCAATGGATAGGGAAAGGTATTGTGAAAGGTTATCCAGATGGAACTTTTAAACCAAATAACAATATTAAAAGAGCTGAATTTGCAACATTAACTAATAAGGCATTTGATTTTAACGAAACCATGTCAATTGATTTTACTGATGTAAATTCTAATGATTGGTTTTATGCTGAAATAGGAAAGGCAAAAAAGGCTGGATATTTATCTGGTTATTCCGATGGAACGGTTAAGCCACAGAATCCTATTAGTAGACAAGAGGTAGCTACAGTAATAGCAAAAATTAAAGGTTTAAGTGTGGACGAAGGTTTTGCTAATAGCTTTAGTGACTCCTTAACAATTCCTACATGGAGTAAGGGGTTCATAGGAGCCGTTGTAAAGGCTGGATACATGAAGGGTTATCCAGATGGAACATTTAAAGCAACTAAAAGTATTAGTAGAGCCGAAGCTGTAGTAGCATTAAGCAATGCTTTAGATGAGAAGAAAGAAGAAGTAAAGGAAGAAGTAAAGGAAGAAGTAAAGGAAACAAAGGTAACGATAGAAGAGATTAAGGACTTATCAGTTAAAGTTAGTAAGGAGACTATAGTAACTGTTAAGACTAATGTGAAAGATCCTAAAATCACTGCTAAGACTAGTGATGAGGACATAGCAGAAGTAAGTGTGAATAAGGATAAGCTAACAATAAAAGGTATAAAAAAGGGAAGTGCCAAAATTACTGTTAAGGCTTCTAAATCAGGATATGATTCTGATGAAGAAACATTTACAGTAAACGTTTCTAAAAAATCCTCTGGCGGAGGCGGTGGAGGAAGTAGCCACAGTGGAGGAAGTAGTAGTAATGACTTATCTTGCACTGAAGTAGGTAAAACATATGGTCCAGCTACTGGAATAGAAACTTATGATAATGTATCTGTAATAGCAAGCTTAAAAACAGGTGAAAAAGTAACACTTCGAAATATGATTATAAATGGAAATCTTCTTATAGGGACAGATGTTGGAGATGGAGATGTAGATTTAAATAATGTAACAGTAAAAGGAACGATTACAGTAAATGGTGGAGGTTCTAACAGTATCCACTTATCAAACTGTACATTAGCCAAAGTTATTGTTAATAAAAAAGGTGTACATCTTGTTGCCGAAGGTGGTACCACTATTGCATCAATAGACTTAGAAGCTGAAATTAAATCATTAGATTTAGGAGAAAATGTTGTTATTGAAAACCTTGTACTAAATGCAAAAGCAGTAATCAAAGGAAAAGGTAGAATCAAAACAGCAGTAATCAAAGAAAACGCAAAAGGTTCAACAATGGAAACAATGCCAACAGAAGGTATGACTGTTGAAAAAGGAGCAAATGTTCAAGTTGGTGGAGAGACAATTGACGATACTTTCGCACCTGCAAAAACAGCTAAAATTGAAAGTATGGAACTTTCTAATGGTAGCATGACCATTAAGCTTAATAAAACTGTATTGGGCATAACTGAGAAAGATTTTCAAGTATTTGCTGAATTAGGAAATGAAAAATATACGCTTAAAAATCTAAAATACTACCCTTCAACACATAAATTTACTTTCGATCCTATTTCTACAAAAGAAAATCAAGGTAAAGAATTATGGGTAGAAGTAAAATCTGCAAATGCCTCAAAGAAAATTGAGGAAAGTAAAGTTGCAGAAAGTTTTGTCATTCCTTATGATTTAACACCTAGTAAGCCCGTACCAGTAGTTGAAACAGTTGAATTTACAGTATCTGCAAAGGATGATAATGGAACTTTACTTGATGATGTTTCAATCAAGTTAACAAAGGATAGTAAATCTACTGAAAAAATGACAGCTAATGGTAAAGTTGAATTCAAATTAGAAGCAGGTAAATATTCACTAGAAGCAGCAAAGAGTGGATATGAACTAGTATCAAAAGATATTGAAGTAACTAAGGCTTCAAAAGACTTTACTGTAATATTAAAGAAAAAAGAAACACCAAAACCTCCAGTAGCAGAAACTGTATCATTTGCGGTATATACAGAATATAACAAAGCCCCACTTGGTGGAGTTACAGTTAAGTTAACAAAAGATAGTGTGGTTAATGGACCAAAGACAACTGATTCAAATGGTAAAGCTGAATTTGATTTAAAACCAGGAACATATGTGCTAGAAACAAGTAAGACTGGATATAAGTCAACAATGGATAGTATTACAGTAAACAAGGAGTCTTTAAAATATCGCTATGTAACTTTGAAAGAAGATAATGCAGGAGATAAAAAAGACCCTGGAAAAACTGTTGCTCAAGCTGTATACTCTACTAATGACTATAAGGATATTTCGCGTATTGTGAAGCTTAATGTTGATTCTAAAGATAGATTTGAACTTAAGGATAAAAAGAAATATCTAGTAGTAACATTTAGTGATGAGGTACATAATCCATTACACATTAAGGATTTCTCAGCTAGTAAAATAACAGTATCAAATACTGTATATGGAGAAGTATATACAGAAACGGTAACAAGTAAGGTATATGAAGACTACTTATGGTTAGATACTTCAGACTTAAAATTAGGTTCTGGAGAAAATAACATGAAAATCACAGTAACAAGTGATGTATATAAAGATAGAACTGTTACCTTTACTGTTTATAACAGAGATTAATTATTATAAAAGGAGCCTTTCAAATTTGATTGGCTCTTTTTTTATATTGTGTTATAATCCATATAACAATAGGAATGGAGGCAATATATATGAACATGAAAAAAATCATATTGTTTGGAATAATACTTATAATATTAGTATTTTCTACGGCATGTAAAGGAAAAGAAGAAACCTCAATGGAAAACTATGAAAAGGCTCTAAAACTTGTGAAAGAAAAAAACTATGACAAGGCAAAGACACTATTGAAAAAATCAATTGATGAATCTCCACAAAATGGTGATTTATATTTTTTATTAGGAAATGTATATAGAAATGAGGAAAAATATGAAGATGCATTAGGTTATTATTATTCTGCCATAGAAAAATATCCTAATTTAAAGGAAGGATACAATAATATAGCAGGCATATATATGCTTCAAGGTGAATACGATAATGCCATGGAAGTATTGGAAGAGGGGTTGGGGCAATTTCCTCAATTCTCTGAACTTATTTTTAAAAAGGCTCAATTAGTATTTTTTCAGGATAAATATGAAGAAAGCATAAAACTTATGGAAAGTATATCAGATAAGGATAACTATGTGGATACTTATAGAATTATGGGGATATGCTATCTTCAATTAGGAAATAGTCATAAGGCATTAGAAAATCTAAAAATCTATTTAAATAAAACTCCTGATGGTTTTACAGGAAGAGAAGAAGTAATACATATAGTAAAAGAAATAGAATAATATTTGTTTCATGGTCCCATTCTATTCATGATAAATATATAGATAATCTTGAACTCCACTACCTCAACTTCCCAGGATCAATTTCTATTTTAAAAGTGATATTAGAAGATAATGGAAGAAAATAAAAGGAATATGATTCTATTTTTGTTAAAAAACATAATAGGGTTTCATTATAAGGTTTGATTAGTTTTCTGAATATTAATACAATGTATATGATACACATGCTAAAACTTATAGAATATTTGTCTGTAAGTAGGAGGAGGGCGTAAAATGGGAAGAAAAGAAGAATTAAGAATGAGACCCGGAAAATTAGAATATGGTTATAATAGTTATACGGAAGAAGATGGAAAAAATAGTGATATGTTAATGGACTATGGTATTTTAAAGATGAAAAATGGTCACGTGGAGGTTAGTGATGAAGATAGGGAAAGGGCTTATTTACTTATTTTTGGAGAAGTAACATTTCAGTGGGAAGATAATAAGGTAGAAGCTAAGCGTGGATCTTGTTTTGATGAGGACCCATGGTGTTTACATGTACCAGCTGGAGTAGAAGTGAAGATTACAGGAGGTGGGGAGGCTGAAATATCTGTACAAAAGAAATATAATCCAAAAAAATTCCCATCAGCTTTCTACAGACCTGAAGATGTTAGGGTAGAAACCAGGGGAATAGGTACTATGAATGAAACGAATACAAGAGTTGTAAAGACTATTATTGATAAATCTATTAATGAAGATTCTAATATTGTATTAGGAGAAATAATTTGCTTTCCAGGAAAATGGGGTGGATTTACACCCCATTATCATGCCCAACCAGAAATTTATTTTTATAAGTTTTTTCCTGAAAATGGATATGGCTTCTTAGAAGTAGGAGATGATGTGGTAAAGGTAAAACATAATGATGGAGTAAAATTAGCTGGTGGCACAACACATCCCCATGTTACTGCTCCTGGATATGCCATGTATTGTATATGGACTATTCCACATCTTGAGGATAATCCTTATATTAAGCCCATAAATATTCCAGAACATGAATGGCTATTAGACCAAAAGGCAAAAATTTGGCCAGAAAAATAGAAAAAATCATAGAAAAACTACAGGAAAAAATTCTAAATCCTGTAGTTTTTCTATTTGAGAATACTCTTTTAAGATAGAGAATTAATTCATATGTACTAAAATGTACAATAAGAGTTATAATGAATATAAGGTATACTTACAATCGGGAGGTACATTACATGAAAATTATTGTAGATAGAATAGAAGATAACTTAATCATAGGGGAGAGGGAAGACCGGGAAATGGTTAGAATAAATAAAAATCAGTTAAGGGATTCCGTTAAAGAGGGAGATGTATTAGTTTTAAAAGATGGAAAATATATTGTAGATGAAGAGGAAACTAATAGATTGAAGGAGGAAGTAAAAAATATGATGGAAGGTTTATTTCAATAGGTAATTTCATGAAAAATTCAAATAAATGAGGAGAGATAAATATGATAAAAGAAAAGACTAGAAAAATGATAGCCATCACAGTGGTTTCTGTAATGGCCATGGGATCACTATTTGGTATTATAGTTTCTTTTTATTAAATTAAGGAATGTATTTGCGCTATGGGATAGGGGAATATTTTTGTTATGAACTAGGGCAATGCTTATTTGAGGAAGGGTTTCTTTTATGTTTAGCATAAAGATCTCTTCCTTTTTTTCCTTTAATATGGCGTCTTGTGACACTAGACTTATGCCTAATCCTATTTTACATAAATCTACAAGTAGGCCCATACTCTCTGACTCTAACTCTGGAGTTATATGTAGATTTAAATTTTCTAAATACTTATTAAAGACCTTCCTTGTAGTAGAATTTTTACTAAGCATTAATAGGGGATATTTAGTCAAATCTTCTAAGGATAGGGATATATCCTTTAAGTGTATAAATTTATTAGACCCAATAAAAGTAAGTTTAGATTCCTTTATAATATGTATGGTTAAATCATTAGAAATTGACTGGGATAAATTAACTATACTAAAATCACACTGACCAAGTAGGGCCAATTCTATATTTTTAGGAGAAGGCTTATTTATAATTTTTATTTTTATGTGGGCATATAAATTGTTAAATGTTTTTAGACAATCTAGTAAATAATATCTACATAGGGTGTCACTGACTCCTATGGTTATTTGGCCAGATTCTAAGGTTTTAATGCTTTTTACTAAGTTTTCACCACTTATTATATTTTCTATGGCTGGTTTTATATATTCAAATAATTTTTCTCCTTCCTTTGTCAAAGTGATTTTTCTCCTATGTCGAAGAAACAAATTTATTCCCAATTTGTCTTCTAATGCCTTTATGGACTGACTAACGGCGGATTGGGAGATGTATAATTCATTGGCACTTTGGGAAAAGGATAGGTTTTTGGCCACGTGATAAAAGATTTTATAATAATCATAGTTAATGTTCATGTTAAACCTCCACTTTAACATTAGTTATACTTATATTATATATTAAACTTTAACTTTAATATAAGTGTAACTTATATTAAATATTAAAATTATTAATTTTATTTATATGATAAAAACATATAAAATAAAAACATAAGAGAAGTAAAATTTATTTTCTAGATTTCTGGTGTATAAACTTGCTTTATGTGGGCCTATTTCAGGAAAATATATTGAAAATCTTTTCCACCCAAGTCCTTGTCACAAGCGAAAGTGTGAATCTTCGTATATAGGTTCATGTGTCATGTTGGAGTAGCATA
>JAOARP010000050.1 GCA_025210525.1 Marinisporobacter sp. | reverse complement strand
TAGCACCATAAAGGCACATTTTCAAAACGCTTCAACGCTACTATCTCTAATAACGCTGGTCTTATAGCTACTAGGCTTCTTGGCAACTACCTAGACTGGACTTTCACCAGTAAGCAAATTACAGCTTTGCTGGGCACGCTCTTATAAAGTAAAAAAAGTCTATAAACTGTCTCCCTTTAGAGGGCATAGACTATAGGCTCTATATTCTATCCATAGTGCCTATATTCAGCTCCAGTTAAATTTTAAAACATGATTATTTAGTCTAAAAGTATCATCTCCATAATCTGATACGATATTTTTAATTTTTATTAACTAAACTCGTGATTTCATCATAAGAACGATCACCTTTTTTTATATCTTTAAATCTATTTAAATTATGAAGTTTTGTAAAAACAGAAAATCTATTTTCATAATCTACAAGTGCCAAAATTCCATGCCATGTGGCCATATAATTACCTTTAGAATTACTTCTTAAATGCTTGAATGAACCATCTTTTAATTTATATTTTAAAAGTTTATTGTGTAAACTTGAATCTACCTCTAATCCTAATTTAGTCCTTGCTAGTATGTAATATGCTATACCTTCGCAGGTTTCTTTTTTATCTAAATTCTCATCTATAAAAGCTAGGGCACTTTTTACTTCCTCACTATTTTCATTTAGACCTAATATGCTATATGCAATTAGCCCCATAGCTGTTAAATCCACGTCTGAATAATCCATTCCTGTAAATACTGAAAATCCACCATCTTCATTTTGATTTTCCTTTAGCCATTCCAAGGCCTTTTCCTTATCATAATTTTCCTTATTTGCTGCATATAAAGAGATGATTCCCCATATATGACCATTGATTAAGTCTTCTCCAGTACCGTCAATATAATCTGCAAATTTTCCATTTTCCCCTTGAGCCTTTATAATTTTTTGTGCATAATCTGAGACATCTTCTCCCTTTGGTATGGCTCCCATCATATATGCTTCATAATCTGTTGTAACCTGTGACTCATCTACTTTCTCTAAGGTTTTATCTTTTACATCCGTACCACAGGAATATAAAGCTAATATTCCCCACTCATCAAGTTCTTTTTTTTCCAAATACTTTCCAGTAGTATTTACATCTAATGCAAATGAAAAACTTGTAAATAGCATAATAATTCCAATAGTTAAAGTCGTTATTCTCCTCATCCTTATTCCTCCTCAATCTATTTTTTCAACAGGAATTTCAGTATAACTTATCCTGTCCTTAAATCTAGATAACATATTTATAAAATCCTTTCCAAATAAATAGGCAAAAACAAAATTACCTATACTATGCATTAAATCAAAATAAAATGAATTCATATAAACCATAATAAAACTTCTTAAGCTAAGTGGATATACAAAAAATAACCAATGCCACAAATTCATTATATAATCAAATAAAAATCCCCAGCAAAAGGCAAAAATACTAAGGGTTAGCCTGGAAGGATTTTTTAAACCTTTCCTTAATAACCCTGCACTAAAGCCAGCAAGACCCCAAGCTATCATCTGCCATGGTGTCCAAGGACCATGGCCTAGAAAGCTATTTGAGACAATAGTAGCAAATGCCCCCACCATAAATCCAAAGGCTGGTCCAAATACATAGCCTGATATGATGACTAAAAACGTAGTAGGTTGTACATTGGGTATTGCTGCAAAGGGTACCCTTCCTACTCCTGCTAGGCCAGATAAAGTTGCAATTAAAGAAATTTCCTTTATGGAAGTATTTTTTCTTTCATAAGATATAAATACAAAAATAATACAGATTAATAAAATAGTTGCTGATATTATGCCATAGTTCATTAAATAGCACCTTCTTTTAAATATTCACTCTTTACAGAAAGTGCGTCTTCTAAAGTTATAATATTGTCCACATATCCCCTAAACAGCTTGTTCATTTGTGTAGTATAATATATACCATCTGATAAAATATCATATTTGGACCCAACCTGTCCTATACTTCCATCAAAGATCAATGTAACCCTATCACAAAACTTTCCTACGAATTCAACATCGTGTGTCACTAATAGAATTGTTTTTCCTTTTCCTTTGAAATCTAGTATAATTTCTCCTAGTTTGTCCTTTAACTCTCTATCAAGTCCCCTTGTAGGCTCATCTAGAACAAGTATTTCAGGCTCCATAACCAGTATACAAGCTAAAGCTACCCTCTGCTTTTCTCCGCCACTTAAATCTCTAGGATTTTTATCTTTGTACTTTAGAATATCTAAATCTTTCAATGTTCTTTCAATAATCGATAAATCAGTAATACCCTTTTGATCTAATGTGTATTTCAGTTCATCATAAACAGTATCATTAAATAAATAATCATTTGGATTCTGTGAAAGATATCCTACTCCTCCATTTACAGTTAACTTTCCCCTATGTGGTTTTAATAGTCCTGCAATGTTTTTAAGTAAGGTGGACTTTCCTCCACCATTTTCTCCCATGACACCTAGTACTTCTCCTTTAAAAACCCTTAAATTTAACCCATTCAAAGCCTTCTTTCCATTTTCATATGTGAAATGAATTTTTTTCATACATATGGCTTCTTCACTTTTATCATGTTCAAGTTTGCCTTTAACTTCATCTTTAAAAGGTAATCCTTTTCTTAATTCTTTTCTCCCATCTTTTATTGTAAGGGGTATGGCACTATTCCCTTTTCTTATAAAGTAATCAGCAATAGAGGGAGAAAAGTTTTTTTCATTTTTGTAATTCCAACCTACAAACTCTTCTGGTTCTCCATCAAATACTAGTCTGCCTTCCTCCATAAATAGTACCCTATCGGCTAGGTGAAAACATCTATCTATCCTCTGCTCAATTAAGACTATAGTATAGCCTAATTCCTCATTTAATCTTTTTAAAATATGTAATATTTCCTCAGCAGTAACAGGGTCTAGCTGAGATGTGGGCTCATCTAATACTAAAAATTTATAGCCCATAGAAAGGGTAGCTCCTATTGCTACCTTTTGCTTTTGTCCCCCTGAAAGTTCATAAGTTTTTTTATCTCTTATCTCCCATATATTTAAAAAACTTAAAGTTTCCATTACTTTTTTTCGCATTTTATCATATTCAGTACCTATATTTTCAAGTCCAAAGGCAATCTCTCTCTCAACTTTATCCATGACCAGTTGTTTTTCTGGGTCTTGAAAGACCATACCTACATTAACTTTACTATCCAAATTGCCCTTTATTTTACCACCATAAAACTCAGGAACAATTTTATTAAAAACTCTTCCTAAAGTGGATTTTCCAGAACCCGATTTTCCAAGGAGTACTATGAACTCGCCCTCTTTTATTGATAGATCTATTTCTTTTAATGCAGCTTCTTCTTTTCTCGGATAATAATATGTTAAATCTTGTATTTTAAAAATTTCCATCTCTTACACCCCCATATCAGGAAAAAGGCAATGCATAAAGTAACATCAATAAATATTAAATAAAAAATATCTCTATATTCAAAGAACTCTAGTATAGGATAAAACTCAAAAGTTCCTACCTTTATAAAAATACCGTATCCAAATAAAAATAATAATATTAAATTAATGCCATGAAATATATAGTCAATCTTTTTAATTTTTATTTGAGAATAGGAAGTTCTTAAACCCTTTCCGTATCCTCTAGAGTACAAACTTTCGGCCCTATCTAATGAACCTTCTAATGAAGATATGAATATAACCTTCAAAATAGGATAGTATGATTTTACCCTCCTTATTAAATTTTTCTCATTAAAATTAACACCCCTTAGGATCATTACATCCCTTACCCTCATAATTTCTAATTTTAGTCTATGGATTATGTTAGTAGTCATAGATAAAGTTAAAGTAAGTTTGTGAGCATATTTAGAAAAGAAACTAAATGTTTCATCCCTATCTGTCATTAATGAATAAAATAAAAATATTAATGTTATACAAAAGAGCTTTAATGCCATATTAGATCCAAAGGCCACAGCCTCCCAAGTAATCTTTATTTTCCCCAAAACAGGAATTTTAGGAGACCTATAGATTATAGAACGTCCTGAATGAGACACTAATGGATTTATGATCATGATCATAAGTGCCGTATACATTCCATATTTTATAGTTCTTTTAAGCCTTTCTCCTTCTCCTAAAGATAATATGCTAACTATGACAAATACTAGTATTGATCCAATATATAGAGGATGACTATATGCCAGTGTCATAAAAAACAAAATCATTGTAAACAAAATCATTGTAAAAGGATGTGTCCTTACCATAAAATCACCTAATTCTTTATTGGAATATTTATCATTTCATCTTCTGTTACAATTAAAGAAAATTTGCCTTTTATCTTTTCTGGGTTTTCATAAAGAACCTTTACTGCTCTTTTAATAGATTCTTCATCATTTCCCGTAACTAACCATATAGTTGCTGGCAATCCATACTCCTTTGTAATAGAAGTAATTATAGATCCCTTTTCATATTCATTAACCATATGGCCCTTATTATTTAAAGCCTTTATATTCTTGTCAATCTTGAAAAATAATCCAGTTTTATCTCCATTTTCATAAATATCCTTCAAATAATCTATTTTATTTATATCATTCCATGTACCAATGACAATTGTATTCCTTTTTACATCATCTAGTCCTTCGTTCTCCAAGTTTTTCACCGCTATATTTTCTAACCCCTTATTCTTTAGAAATGTACTTAATTCTTCACTTTCCTTTTTATAATCTTTTGTATGTAGAATTTCTGTGTTAAGTACATTCCCTTCATGGCCATTGGTGAAATTCAATGGATATGCGCCAATAATACTTGAGACATAAATATTATTGCTCCAATCATGATAATCCCATATTACAGAATCATTGGCATTTAAATAATAATCATCTGCTCCTACTTGGGCTAGTATACCATTTACGTAATAAAACCAGTCCATTTTGGTTTTATCCTTTACTCCTGTAAAACCTGATTTAAGACCATCTATTCCATTTATGAAACCTCCACCATAGGCAGTCTCCACATTAAAATTTTCCTCCATAACTTCCATCACACTTAAATCCTCTGAATACTTTACAGATTTTTCAGCTAACCCCTTGTTTCCAAAGCCTCTAGAAAGGATTACATTTACATTTCCCTCCTCTACAGTAGCCTGTTGGTCACATCTTATACATGTAAATAAAATCATAATAGATAAAAAGAATAAAATCGTTTTCTTCATAAAAAGCACCTCCATTTAATCCAATCTAAACAACCTCTCCCAGAATTAGGAAGAGGTTATAGACATATGTATCCATATACAAAATCAGGACACCACATATATCTACAATCCCTCTAAGTCGGAGGTAAATTGAAGCTTACCATGGCAGGTCTTCTGGCTCACGGATCATCTTTAGAGTAAGTCTTCCCACCTAGGAAGTACTAGGCAGTGACATATTCTACTCCTCATCACCGATTACAGCTGCGACTACAGCAAGGGGTTCTCACCCTTTTCCCTAAACAATGGTAATATTTCTTTAATTACTTTTTAAAGTGTATCACTTTATTTTGTATATTTCAACATCTCTTGTAATTTTTTCTATTTTTTCATCTTCCTATGAAATTTCCCAACTAATTGATTAGGTATAGTATAATTGTAAAATAATAGATTTTATATTAAAGTAAATGTCTAAAAATTTTATTGATTATAAGGAGATTCTAATGATGCAAAGACTTGTTAATATTTCCACCTTTAGTGGTGACTTAGATCGTTTTGAACAAAATAGAGAGAATATGGAAATATTTTTAAATAAACATAGTTTAGATGGGTTTGAGTTACTTCAATATGAACCATGGGAAAGTCACATGATTCCAGGTACAATGATTAAAGGGGTTCATATGAGATATTATCCTACCTGGATTGATTTTTGGAAAGGAAATAAGAAAAAATTACTCAAACAATTTAAAAGTGAAGAAAATATTCGTATACATTATGGTGGAGAAAATAGAGATCATATGGTGTCCTATTATAAAAAGGAAATCGAAAATGCTGAGAAAACAGGGGCACAATATTTAGTTTTCCATGTGAGTCATGTGGAAGTGGAACACTGCTTTAATCATAAATTCACATACACAGATATGGATGTGGTAGAATGTACTATTGAACTGTTAAATGAGATATTTCATGGATATGAGGGTAGATTAACATTATTGTTAGAAAATCTCTGGTGGCCTGGTTTAACCCTAAAGGATACAAAAATAGTGGAAAAACTCATGTCAGAAATTAAATATTCCAATAAGGGATTTATGCTTGATACGGCTCACCTTATGAATACAAATCCTTATCTTCAAACTGAAGAAGAAGGAGTTGCTTATATACTTAAAACTATAGAAAATTTAGGCCCATTTAAAGATTATATTCAAGGTATTCACTTAAACAGTTCCCTTTCCGGATCCTATGTTTTAGACCAATTACAAAAAAGTAGTCATGATAATTTTTCCATAGATTACTCTGATTTTGAGAAAATATTTTATCACATTTGCAATATTGATCAACATAAACCTTTTTTAAATGTGGGTATTAATAAAGTTATTGATATTATAAAACCAAAGTACCTTGTGTATGAGTTTATAACTAGATCTTTAGAAGAAATGAATCGATATATTTCCCAACAAAATGAAGTATTACTAGGTAATGCCTAGATTTATTTACTCAAATAATAAGAACTGCTAGGAAAATTCTAGCAGTTCTTATTATTTTTACTTATTTAATTCATATACTTTGAAAAGGATCGCAGCAGCTTGTGCTCTATTTGCATTTTGTTTTGGCGCAAATATTCCATCTCCCATTCCACTTATGATGTTTTCTTTCGCACATAAGCTTACAGAATCTCTTGCCCATGATACAATAGTTTCACGGTCTTTAAAGATATTTAGTTCCTCTAGACCTGCCTTTTCATATCCCTTTTGCTCAAGAACTTTTGCCACAATGACTGCCATTTCTTGTCTTGTAATGTTTCCATTTGGATCAAATACAGTTTCACTTCTTCCACTTATTAATCCGTTTTTGTATGCTGCTCCTACATAATTGTAGTGCCAAGCATCTTTTGCTACATCAGTAAATGGTACATTCATATTTTCAGTAGAATATCCCATCATCTTAGACACTAGTGTTGCAAACTCTGCTCTTGTTATGTTTGCAGATGGATCAAAGATGCCTTCTCCACGGCCATTGATAATTCCTTTATTTGCCATAGCTTCGATTGCTTCTTTTGCCCATTCATAGCCCTCTAGATCTTTAAAGGTTACTTTAATTTCTTCTTTGTCTACTTTCTTAGCAAAATATTTACTAAAGTGACCTGTTGTAAATGTTACCATCTTCGTAGTAGCGTCATATGCTCCTCCCATACTTTCAATGATACCATTATCATTTAGGAAGAAGACTTCTACCTCTTCTCCTTCTTTTACCTCTCCTTTATAAGGAACACTTACTTCCATTGGTTGATTGAAATTGCTTACTTTTTTCTCTCCTGCTTTTGTATTTAAGTCTAATACCACGCATCCCTTTTGCACTCTGTGTTTCTGAAGTGGAGTTAAATTATTTCTATCAACAGTTTTGCAACTTAAACTAATTTCCTTAGAATTTTCTTTTTCATTAAATGTATTTGCCGTCAAGTTAAATATAACTGTTTCTGTTTTAATTGCTACTTTTTCTATACCATTTTCCTCTAGTATTTTCATCATATCTTTTGGTAATTTTGCTTCTACTTCTTTTTTCTCTGTCTTTGGTATTTGGATAGTTACTTTCTTTTCTATTTCTTGTTTACTTTCAAGTGGATTGTTCTTTAATTTTTCGTTCATCACTTTTATTGTACTTGCTGAATTTTTAGCCATTTCCTTTATTATATCTTTGTCTACTTTTGCCACAACTTTATCTTTTCCTATTGTTAATTCATTCTTATCAAATTCTTTTACAGTAGCTTTTTTCACTACTTTTTCTACAACTTTTATTATATTTTCTATCACTTCTTCTTTATTATTTTTGCCAATATTGTTTGGTAGATTTTTAGTAATTTCAATCATACTTTCAGCTAATTTGTTTAATTCCTCTTGATTTTCTATTCTATCCATTGCCTTTAATATTATATGAGTATTCTCTACAATCACTTTACATATTTGTTTCTTATCTTCATCTTTTGTTAATTTTATAGCTGATTTTCCTAAGATTTCTACGACTTTTCTACTTTCCTTTGCTATATTTTTCGCGCTCTCTTCTTTCTTAACTCTTTCTATAGCTTTCTCCATAATTTTTGAAACATCTTTTCCATGACTAATTAGTTTTTTAGCATCTTCTTCTGATTTTACTTCATCTGCCTTTTTTCTTAACTTCTCAGTAGCTTTATCTACTGCTTTTACAACTTCACTTTCTTTAGCATTTTTATCATTTACAATTTTATTTTCTTCTTCGTATTCTGTATTTTCTACCTTTTCTTTCTTATTACTTGACTTTCCTGTTCCTACTCTAATACTTATTGGTACAGGCCTTACAATGTCTATGTAATGTTTACCATTTTCAGCATATCTAACAAGAGAAATTTCATAGGTACCATCCTCATCAAATTTCAATGTGGCATTTCCTTTATTATCTGTTTTTACTGCTTTTCCTTCCATTTCAAATGGTTCTCCATTTACTAAAACTCTAGCCCCTTCTAAAGAAGAACCATTATTACTAAATCCACCTGTATAACCATCTGCATGAATCTTCACTTCTCCACCTGTAGGTATAGACTTTTTATCACAAGTCAGTTTTGTATATACATTAGCAAATCCATAGGCACCATAATACCAAACAAGTTCATCTTCATCATTAATCCCTTTTCCCTGACATCCTATTTGAGGTAATTTATTATTTAATCGATACATCCAGCCTGACAGTCCTTTATGATCCTTTTCCCTTTCTCCATCGATCATAGCCACATATAATCCCCATCCATAATCTTGGAAATCATACCTTATCCCATTGCTTTCTAATGCTTTTATAATAGCATGGGCCACTGTAGGGGATTTAAATTGGTCTACTCCCCAATTACCACCATCCGTTGCACTATCACCTGTTCCTTTACGTACATACTCTGTAAGATCAAATACAGGTACTTGTATTTTCGTTCTTGGTAAAATAGTATGATCATATCCTTCAATACGTATATATACTGTTTTACTTTCTTCCTGTGATTGGTCTCCGCCAGAAGAACTAGAAACTGGGGTACTTATATCTAAGTCTTTACTAAAGTCAGAGATATTTCCAAATACATCTACAGCTTTTATTCTATATTTGTATTTTGTATTTGCCTTTACTTTTATATCTAAATATTCATTTTCATTTACAACTGCTTTAGGCTCTCCTTCAAAATCATCCCTAAATACTTGATAAGCTTTTATTGCAGAATCATCATTTGCAACCATACTTAATAGTACTTTATCTGAAGAAACCAATTTACTTTGCACACAAGGATTTTCTGGTGCCTTTTTATCGCATATTATTCCATATACAGAGCAATCTGTTACTTGTGTAATAAATTTTCCGTCTTCATATGTTGATTCAATATATTCCCATTTTTTTATTTCATCATTAAAATGATAGATGGAAGTTTTATTAGGATCAATTCCTTCTTCTATAGACAGTTTTAAAGTAGCTGGGTGTTGACCATCTATATGAATTCCTTCAAAACCAAAATTCACAATCTGGCCAACTATTTTTAATCCTGTATTTTCATTTGGTTCATATTTCTCATTTTCTGTTTCATCTGTCACTTTTAATGATGCTTCTTTTTCTAAAATTATATCTCCAAAATCTATATTTATTTGGCCATTTGGACCTTCTAATTTTACTGGTATGCTCTTATCTAATTTAATTTTTTCACCTACCGGATATTTTTGCTTATATCTTATAATAGTATATTTTTTCTCAACTTTATTATTTGAAGTATCTTCTGCAGCAATGGTTATTGTATTTTTACCTTCTTTAAGCTGTATATTATATTTTCCAATGTCATTCTTTGTAATCACCTGATTCTGAAATTTAACTTTTGGAATAATATTATTATCCCTATTATCTTTCACATGAACCTCAAATTCTAATTTACTATCTTTGCTTACTACTTCATCTGGAAAATTCTTAACTTCTATAGTTGGTGCTATATTATCTTTTCCCCAGGAATAAATGGAACCTTTTCCATCTAAATAATATATATATTGAGCCAGTGCATATAAAGCTTGTTCTGTTGCCATTCCATCTAGCTCTAAGTTCCCATCTTGCCCTACTGAGTGAGCAAATCCACCATGTTCAGGCACCTCAAAACTTAATAAAGCATCCACTATATTATTTCCGTTTTTTGTAAATTTATCAGAAGTTGGATCAATGCCATTTGTACAAAGTCCCATGATAACTTGTGCACAAGCTTCTGAATTTGCAGCATTCCAAGATAGATATCCTCCACTATCATTCTGTACTACTGATAAAAACTTTACAGCCCTATCTATGGCTAACCTTACATCTTCTCTTTCATTATAATATGGTGCTAATGCTGACATAGCCATTCCTGTCATATCTACACCTGATTCTTTGTCTGGATTTTCTTCTGTCTTTAAAACCCATCCACCCTTGATTTTTTTTCCATTCTTTGTATAACTGGACTCATTTTCTAATATTTTTTTTATTATTTTCTCTCTATCCCATTTTGCATTATTTTCAGGTACATGAAATTCTCCTGCATCTAATGCAATCAAGCCAAAAAATATAGAATTAAGACCTTGTGCCTCTAAATCGCCATTATATATTTTTTCTACTAAATCACGACCATCAATATTTCTTGGATTTCCTCCTGCTGCAAGGATTCCAAGAACTTTTCTCTCATATTCTGTAGGAGATGCAATCCCTTCACTTACTTTCTCTTTCTCTCTTAAATGATTCATTGTACGTTGGAAGTAATCCTTAGGAATCATATGGCTTTTTCCAGATCTAGCCAGTCCTACAACCACCCAATCTATACTATAATTCGTATTCAATGCTATTTGTGACGCAGTATCTATTGAATCTTTTATTTTTTCCCTATATTCATTTTCTTTTTTGATTTCAATATCTATTGTAGCTTTCTTATCTGTAAGCCTCTTATCTTGTACATATATTGTTACTTTTCCTGGACTTCTCGCTATCAGTTGTCCCTCTTGGTCAATGATGGCCTTATGAGGATTATTCGTCCCCCATAAGGGTTTATAGTCATCTATCATATTTCCATCATCATCTAATGCAATAGCCCTTAGTTTTATTGTCTGACCAACATATAGCACTCTTGAACTAATTTCACTTATTTTTATTTCATTAGGCTCTTTGCTGCGAAAAGCCCATTGTCCCATGCGCACTCCCTTAAACTTTTCACTGCCCTCTAATGATGCGATTCTACTTGGAAATACCATAATTTTATATTCACCATTAGATTTTAAACCAACTTTTTTCCCATCTTTATCATACATTTGTAAAATTACTTTTTCTGGCGTTTCTTCATCAATTATTAATTTATTTTTTCTTATGCTTTCTTCACTTGGATAGGCCTTATAATCGCATCTTACTCCAAATTTAGGTGCAAAAGCATTTATTAATTTTACAGGCTGATTAAAAGTAAGGCTTATTTCCGTATTATTGTCTACATTTGTTGTTCCATTTTTAGGATACATTTCCACTAATTCTAATGGTTTCGCTTCTTTTTTAGGTTCTATATTTAGCTCTGTCCATTTTGATTCTTTTTTCTCATAGACTGCATATACTATAGTAGAAACCGTTTCCTTTGTATTATTATCAGGTACTATAAACTCAATAGTTCTTTTATCATTGTCTGAAATAGTATTTTTATTTCCTTTATTATCTATATAATGCCAATCAACATATTCATTTGATTTTACATCTGCTGAAAGTTTTATCTTTTCTCCCGAAATATACGATTCCTTGTTTGGTTCTATACTAATTCCATTTGCAAATGTAGGAAATATGGCAGATGCTATAAGTATAAATGCTAAAAATATACTATATATTTTCTTATTTTTTAACATGATATTTTTTCTCCCTTCTACTTATAATGGCTAAAAGTAGAACTAATTTTCATAGTTCTACTTTTACCTATTTATTGGAAATATTCAGAAAAATGTTGTTTTTATTAGTTATCTTTTCCCCAAGTACCAAAAAACCATAATTCACTATCTCCACTCTTTAATTCATATTGTGAAGCTGCATACATAGGCATATTGTTATTTACTTTATACATCCAACCAGTCATTCCATAATTTTTAAATGATCCTACTTCTTGTACAAAAGATCCATTATAACCTATCTTTACATTCTTACTTACCCAATCCCAATCCCAAGCTGGATCTGTTAATCTGGTGCAACCATCAGAATCATATTTTAATTCTAAGGCAAAAAGGAATGCATGTAATGCAGTTACTTTATCCTTTTTAACTCCTGAATCATTATATCCCTGTCCATAAATATCTTTTAATGAGAAATTGTCTAATTTTTCAATATTTAATTTAAAATCTTTAACTTTTTTATCTTGAATTTTGTCATCTTTTATTTTTAATTCCATATTGATATTATTTACGCTTACAGTATTACTATCTTCTTTTACAGTTACATTGCTATATACGGACATGCCTCTATAAGTTGCATGAATTTTAGCTTTTCCTCCTCCTATTATTACGGCTGTTACTGTTTCTTTTCCTGAAATAGAGCCTACAGGAATATACTCATCATTGTAAAATTTTACCACTCCAGGATTTGTAGTAGTCCATTTTATATTTTCCTTATCTAAAATTTTTACTTTTTTATAGCTTCCATCAACTTTCTTAACTAATCCCACTAATGTTAAACTTTCCTCTTCATATAACCCTTTATCACTAATCATAAAATCACGTGAATCGGCAAAAGTAATATCTGTAATCTCTTCAGCTGCAAAGGCTTGTACCCCTGCAAATCCTACAACAAGTGTTAATACCAACATAATTGAAAATACTTTTTTCATTTTTTGTCCTCCTTTAGTTTCTTATTTTTCTTCTCCTCTGAATATTTTCCAATACTTTGCACTCTACTTAAAATGTAAAGTGCAATATTCTATCATTTGTATACACTTTCATGTACACAAAAACAAAGAGACACTACCATTAATTGGTAGTGCCTCCAGTTTTCTGGTCAGCCCTAACTTTTTACATTGTTAAAATATTATAGCTTAATTGATTTTTTAATTTCTTCTGCCCTTATGGGATATTTGTCTTGTACAATAATTCGAATTTCTCCATATTCAGTACTTCGTATAAGATTAATTAATTTTTTCTCTTTTTCATTCACACTAATATTTTCTTTCTTCACAATTATCTCCCCCTAACCAATTTATACATTTTAACATTCTCACATTGTTAGAGGTTAACCTGACATGAGATAATAAAAAATCCCTATCTTCCAATTAAGACAGGGATAATGATACACTAGTATTAGCTCGTTTAATCTATTATAAACGAATCTCATATAGTATCTCTCCTTTCCTCGGAAGGATGTATACTTAAAGCCTTTGGCAGGTCTCCTGACTTATGGATCAATGTTCCCCCTCGTCTTCCCGAAATTTTCCAGTGACATATTGAAGGGTTCCTTCCCATTTACAGTGGCCGGACCGTTTAGGATTTTCACCTAATTCCCTTTTCATCCTTTATCCTTAGGATAAAAGAACCTAAAAGCTATATATTTAGTTTTAAAGACATTCATACTTAAACATTAAATGTCCTCCTTACACTGTAAGATTTTATACTTTTTTACATATACTGTCAATATTTTGGGATAATATTTACACATAAAATCGTTTGACATAATTCCTCAAAATATTCCCATTCTTTGTTTTATAAAAATTGAAGACCATTTAATACTTGTTCAACAAGCATCAATGCTCCTTTTGATCCCATGATAGTCTTAGGCATTAGGTCTATATATCCTAAAGAAGGTAGTCCAATTTCTATTCCCGTAAATTTCTTGTTTTTTAATCTAAGCTGGGCAATTGTATTACCATCTGCAAATACAATTTCCCCAGCCTCTTCATAGATTGATTTTTCAAAAACATCTTCAAATCCTATGTTTTCTAAAAAACTATGAAGTTTTTGTTCAAGCTTTTTATAATTACTTTCCATTAGTTGAATAGAAGCTGGAACCATTCCCAGATAAGTATATAGCCATTTTGTCATAGGATATACTACTGAAGCCTCTCCCCTTATTGAAAAGGATGATCCTTTTGGAAGTCCCGTAATGGAATTGAATCTTGAAATATATAAAAAACTTCTTGCCCTTGCCCCTTTTATTTCATCTAGTGCGTAGTATGGATCTATCTCTAAACTTTCACATATATTTTTAATAAAGTATTCCGTACTTTCAAAGCCAATAGGAAGTCCATCATCACAAAGGATGTATGGCCTATGGTATTCCTTTTCCATCCATTTAGCAATTTCACAACCGTATTCTGGGTATAATACCACATTTAAGGCTGCTTTATTGGAATTTTTTATAGTATGAAAATCATCCCCTGCACAAAGGGTAGATATTACTTCTATACCACAAAGGTTTAAAAGTCTTTTTATTTCTTTAATATTTCCTTCATAATATTTATTGTATATGGATATGCCTATTAAATTAACACTCTTTGAAATAACTTTCCCAGGCTCCATACACATGCTCTCTAATATTTTTATTACTGCCTTCTGAAATCCATCTCCAAAGTCTCCGGAAAATCCAGTACTTTCTATGGAAAAACATAGGGTATCTTTCACTTCACTCTTTAAAAATCCATTTAAATCGTCTCCAATAAGAGCCGCTCCTGGAGAATTAACTACTGCCAAAAGATTGTATTCCTTCCCCTCTATATCTCTTAATATGTTCTTCAGCTTTTCACTTGAACCATATACATAATCATAACCATCAAGATAGGTGCACGGTATTCTTGGCTGCCCAAAATAAAATTCTTCTGGGTAATTTAACGGATCAAAGGATAATTCCCTTGGAAACTGATAATCAGAAATGGCACTATGATAAAACTTACACCCTGTTGGTCCATTAAGTATTACAGCAGCATCTTTTATACCCTCCACTGCAAACAAAGCACCTGTTAGGCTATCGGCCATAATATTTTGAAAACAATCCTTCATCTTCCTTCCACCCTTCCCTTAAATTCATTTTGAAAAGTCCTGCCCATCTTTTAGCCAAATTGAGTCCACTAAAAAATCCCACATCTGGACAAAGGGGGATAGTATCTGTCATTGCTGCCCCATCTAGAGCCTTTGATGTATAGTTAGAAATCACAATTTGAGGATTTAATTTTTTTATGTCCTCACTTCTTTTATTTTGATCATAATTAAGCTCAATTTCAAATTCATCTTTAAATTTTGTTCTGAAAAGATTTTCTTGTGAATAATTAAGTATACATAGTTTAATAATTTCCATATCCAGCTTTAAAGCCGTTTCAATTATCCAATCAATACGGTGATTATATGTGACAATCATTATCCTTTTACCTTTTAGATAAGGTTTTACCTTTTCAATTTCCTCTTCATAAAGACTTTCATATAATTTAATCACATGATCTACTTTTTCTTTTTTATGAAAAGATTTGGCAATTTCATAAAGCCATCTTTTCGTTTCTGAAAAACCCACTGGAAATGGACGTTCTGAGAAGTTTGCACCATATTCTTCTTTAAAAAAATCCTTCATTATTCTTCCCATATAATCGTCATAGGCCAGTATGTTAACCTTCGCCTTCAAAAAATTTTGAACATATTTTACCTTTGTCTTGCAAATAAATCTACAATTAATCTTTATTCCTATGGACCCTAAGAGTTTTTTCATAGTTTCAAAATTTCTTTCTGTGTTTTTTGCAATGGACTTTTCAGCAATAATATTTACAAGATTATCTTCAACATGTACATCTTTTTTTATGAGCCCCCTTGCAATTTCAATATAAGCATGAATCATTCCCTGTAGATAATCTCCTGTAATATTACCATCTGTTTTTATTGGAATAATAGGTTGATTATCACTTCCCATACTTTTTGTCATATCCACATCATCTCCAATAATTCCTGAAGGGCAGGTGGTTATAACAAACATGGCAGAAGGATCATATTCTTTTAACTGGCTAATTTTATTTTTAAGTTCTTCTATCCCCCCAAATACCATGACTCCTTCATTCATTTGGGAACTTACAAGGGGTGGAATGATTTGAGTAGGTAACAAGACTCCCCGTTCAAATAAACTCCTTCTTCCCGTTGATGTAATGGTTTGATAACTTATATGTGAACAACTTCTTGGTCCATGGGCAATTGTTATGGCATCTTCTATCTGGACTCCTATATTCACAGCACCATTAAAAGCACAACCATGAAGAGGTTCACGCATTAATACATTCTTTGATAAAAATTGTCTTGTTTTTGAAGAATCTTCATTCTTTACTTTCATTTTCTTTGTTTTGATGATATTTTTATCCTTATGTACAAATGTATTTTCTTTTTTATTCTCAAGAACAATTTCTTCAAGTTCTTCATCTTCAAGGGGCAAGGCTTCATATAAAACTTCATTCTCTATGATTTTATCTGCCAAATTTAAAAACTTTGATGCAATAAATGAATCTTTCATTTCAACTAGTGGAATTCCCATTCTTTCAGCTTTTGTAAATTCATCACTTCGTGGAAAGGTTTCGCATATGGGAAGTTTTACTGCTTCTGAAAATTTCTTTATTCTTTCCTCTTCCCCCTCTATACCCCTTTTGTTAAAAATGATTCCTCCCACTCTTTTTAAATTTTCATCATAATTTTTTATTCCCTTTAAAATATTATTTGCTGCATATATGGACATAAACTCCCCAGAGGTTACTATATATACAACGTCTGCATATTCATGACGAATGGGTACGGCAAAGCCTCCGCATACCACATCTCCTAATACATCGTAAATTATAATTTCATGGCCTAATTTCTTAATATCTAGCTTTTCTAACAAATCAAAGGTAGTAAGGATTCCTCTACCTGCACATCCAACTCCTGGTTTAGGGCCTCCTGCTTCAACACAATCTACCCCTTTGTATCCTTCAAATAGTATATCCTCAAGTCTCCACTTTTCAGGGGATGTAACCTTTATATAATCAAGGACTGTAGTGATTTTTTCCTTTCCCAATAAAAGTCTTGTAGAATCATGCTTAGGATCACATCCAATCTGAAGTACCTTTTTATCTTTTATAGCAAGGGCAGCAGATAAATTAGAGGATATGGTAGATTTTCCAATACCGCCCTTTCCATAAACAGCTATTTGTTTCAATGACTTCACCCCTTTTTCTTATTCTAACTCTAAATCAAGCATCCAGTAGTTTTGAATCTTAATCATTTCTTTTTGCTTTAGCTTCAAGGGTGTTTTAAATATAGGTCCATCTATGACCGCTGTATGAAATTCTCCATTTTCACCACAAGGATCTATGCCTAAATCTTCAAATTCTTGTATTAAGCTTTTATCAAAAAACCTTCCTAAATATTCCTTCGGCATCAAATCTCCATTTAAAGTAACAATGATAGATTGAAATCCTTCATCTACAAATTCCTCTATAATCTTTCTTCTTGCTTCCTGCCATAAGGGATGATACACTTCCATATTTGTATGACTACAAGCTTTCACAACCCACTCCCTATGGTCAATAAGATCAATATCACCAAATATACCTATATTTACACCTTTATTTTCTAAATAAGACATCTTCTCTTTAAAGATTTCTTCGTATTCTCCCCATGTAGCTTTTCCATAAACGAGATTCATATCAAAGAGTTCTGCATACTTTTTGATGATTTCTGGTTTTAGTCCATGTCCTCTAGACCTTAAACCATCCTCTTTGAACATAGTAAATAAATATTCTACTTTTATTCCTTTTTTTATAGCCCTATAAAGAGATAGACAAGAATCCTTTCCTCCACTCCATGAGCAAAATCCTTTGTATTGTTTATTCATAATGATCACCCTTTAAAAATTAAATTTTTTCCTTGTATGATGTAATCATAACATATAATGTAACCGGCTTTTCCTTTTAATAAAAAAATTTGCTTTTTTTATTAATTTACAGTACTTTCAACTACTAAAGTATCTGGTACATTTTCACTTGATTTTTCATAATTTCTCTAAAAAACATAGGAAACTACTAAACGTATTAGCAGTTTCCATATTTTTTTCCCAATCTGTTTAAATAGATTTTCTTTTTTCTGCTGAACTAGCTTAATTTTTAGACACATGATCCTTAAGCTTTAATGCATTAATACATACAACAACTGCCATTTCTCTAGTAGCTTTATCCTTTGGATTAAACTGATTATTATATCCTACAATAATTTTATTATCAAATACTGTAGATACCTCTACTTTAGCCCACTCTGAAACTTCATTCATATCCTTTATTTCATAATTGATTTTAGCTTTATTAAGTTTTAATGCTTGCGTAATAATTACTGCCATTTGCTCTCTTGTTATTGGATCATTCGGCTTAAATTCATACCCTAAACCACTTACTATCTTTTCCTTGTAAGCAGCATTCACATAAGGATAGAACCAATCATTTTCTTTAACATCTTTAAAGTTGATTGCTTTATCTACTTTTGTATCTAATTGAAGCATTTTTGTTATAATTGTTGTAAACTCAGCTCTGGTAATGCCCGCTTTAGGATTGAATCTATTTTTTTCATCTCCATTAACAAGCTTCAATGCTGTAGCTTCTTTTATTGCTTCTAATGCCCAACCTGAAATCTCATCCTTGTCTACATATGAAAGTTCTTCATATAATTGTTTTTCACTTTCTTTTGTATATACGATATAATCTGTAAAGTGATTTGTTTTGATAATCAAATCATTACCATCATAATAAGCATACTCATATTTAGCCTCAGATTCATTATACGCCTTTCCCTCTGCTTCATTAGCATATATTTTAATAGCATTTACTTGATTCTTTTCTATAAAAGCAGCATGCTTATCCTTGCAATCTTTAAATCTTAACATAACAGCTCTATCAAAGATTACACTCTTACTATTCCCCATCTTGAATGCTTTATTGATTTTGGTTAATGTTTCACCCTCTTGAAGAATGGTACTAATCTGCTCTTTTAATTTTTCAGATGTTTGATCGACTTTACCAAACACTTCTATTTTTCCAATTCCACTTTTTATAACAGTTTCCTTTGGAATATACAAGGAAGCTTCTTCTTTATTATAATCGACATGCATATTAGGTAGCTGTTCTTTAATCTCAGAAAAATCTAATGTTACAGTAGATTCACAATCTGGTATATGAATAGTTACTTTCTTCACATTCTGATGACTTTTATCAAACTTAACAACATAATTTTTATCCTTTTCATTAGGAATATTTACAACTGGATTATCTCCTTTTTTGATCTCTATTGTATCTTCTTTTATAACTCCAACAGGTTTATCATCAAATCCTGCACCCAAATCTTTACCTAAGTCAGTTGTGTACCTCCATTTGATAACATCTCCACCCTTTAGTCTATATTGACTAGCACCTATCCCTGGATAATCTCCATTAACTTCATACATCCAGCCACTACCACTACCATGATCAAATTCCCCTTCTTCATCTATAGATACTACATATACACTATTGTAGTTAGAATTAAATCTATGTTTATAAGAAATATTTCTATTCTCTAATTCTCTTTTTAAAACAGACCATACAGTATCATCATCTTTTAATTCAACCTTTGTTGGAGAAATCAAATACCCTTTATCGATAGTAAATAAATCTATAGATAAAGTTACATACTGCTTCTCTATATGAGACGATGGATCTTCAATTTCCTTTTTAGTATCAATTTTAAAGTCTATCGTTTCATTTTTCCCAGTAATCTTTCCGCTAAAAATCATATTTTTAGGAAGCACTGTATTAAATATATACTTACCATTGCCATCTGCCACTATATTGTCAATGAAATATCTTTTATTTTCATTTTCTATAACAATCTTTACATCTGCATCTGCATCTGTATGGCCTGTGATCATTACCTCTCCACCTGTAATATTTACATTAGGCTTCTCTAATGCAAAGCTATTAAAAGGAGCTATCATCATAGCTAGTACAAGTAAAAGAGTTATTATTCTTTTTATATTCATGTTATCCTCCTTTTTTCATTAGAAGTAGGGCGGAACTTAATTTTCCGCCCTTTAAATCTACTTCAATTTTAACTATAACCACTACTTCCTAGCAATGCTTGGATTAGGGGATCTTCCAAAAAATCCTTCTTTTCCTATACCTGCTGTAATCGTATTCGTAACTTCTTTATTTTTTAGCTTCGCTGCAGTTTCTCCATATTTCATTTGAGCTTCACTCATAAAAGCTACAGGTTTTCCTTTTATATTACTTCCTTTTTCTACAATCACATCACAAGTAGCTTTTATATTTTTATCACTATTGCTTGTAACTGTAATAGTAGTGTTCCCTTCTGATTTAGCAGTGACTACACCTTCACTACTTACAGTAGCTATAGCTTCATCACATGAGGTCCAAGTTACTGCTTTATCAGTAGGATTATCTGGAAAAATTGTTGCTTCCAAAGTATCTTTACCATAAACTGATAGGGTTACCGTCTCTTTATTCAGTTTTATACTTGTTACTGGTATATTCTGTGGTTCTTCAACAACTATTGTAATATTTGGTAATCTTCCAAAATCTCCTTCTTTTCCAATACCTGGAAGACCCGGACTCCATGGATTTGCTTTTTCAAAAATGCGGCCATTCGTTAGATGATATTCTCCACTTGCATCTGTTGAAATTTTCAATGTAAGGATATTTATTTTTTCATTTGCTGATCTTATTTCAGAAAGACCATCCAAATCTGTATCATAAATAGATTTGATTTCTCCTCCAAATTGAGGATTCCATTTACCACTTATTAATCCCACAGGTGTCTTCAATCCATTAAACTTAATGGTTGCTGTTTCTCCAGCACTTACTACATCATCTCCACCTGCTTGAACTGTATAGGTGATTTTTTTATTTCTAAAATCAATTATCTTTTCACCATATTGTATTTTATTTTCACTAATAAATATTACTTGCTGCCCTTCTATAATAAATTTTTCATCTTCTGCATAATAAAATACATCATACTTATTTTGATTTAAATCTGCTTCTGTTATTTCTATACCATCTACAATTTTTATCTTGATTTCTGGTAATGAACCTTTATAAAAGTCTTGTTGATGAGGTGGATCTAACCAACCCCACTGTGGATGGTAAGTCCCTCCCCACTTTTTATACACATGACCATTTGTTAGTATATATTCTCCTACTGGTGTATCTTCTGGAATGGTAAAAGTAATATCTTTTAATAAATCATTGTTATTTTTTGCTTCATTGGATTCAATGTTTCCCAATCCCGGTATATTACTTGAATAAACTGTTTTCAAACTACGGACAGGTTTTCCATTATTTGGAGAAGTGATTTGCGGTAGATTTATCGTTACAGTTGTACCAGGCTTAATCACTTTAGGAGTTACTGTTAATCCTTCTTCATAATTTAATTTTAATCCATTAATCGCTTTTCTAAGTTCATCCTTAGCGGCATTTACTTGCGCTAATAACACTGTCGTATCTACAAAGACATTCTCAGCTTCTGTTAATTTTTCTTGTAATACTTTCCAAGTATTTGCGCTATATTTTTTTTGTTCTTTAGTCTTAGCTTCATCAATTACCTTTTTAAGATCTTGCTTTTCTTCTTGTGTTGCTGGTAGTTCAGCTATTACAGTTATTTCACATGTATCTGTAAGATTTCCATCTACTGATGTTAAGGTAATTGTAGCTTTTCCTGGTTTTTTTCCTGCTACAATCCCCTGTTGATTTACTGTTGCAACTTCTGGATTGCCAGATGACCAATTCAGCCCTTGTTCTGTTGCGTTATCCGGTAATAGCTTTCCTGTAAGCGCTATTGTTGCTTTTTCCTCTACAGTTCCTTTCTCCTCAACTATTTCAATCCCTGTAACTGGGGTAGTAACAAGTTTTTTCACCACTACCTCAAAATCAGGTAACATAGAAAAATCATCATGACGTATAGGTGCATTTAAATCAGGACTTCCAGGACCCCTTATATTTTTTTCTGTTCCAAGAGGCCTTCCCCACCATTCGCACTTAATATATCCATCAGTAAATCTATATGTTTTTTCCTCTGTTACAGTAAAACTAATGGCATTATGTTTAGCCAATTCGTATTGGACATTATCATAGGATACAACCTCACCTAAATCCCTATTATTGTATCTAACAGTTGTTCCATATGTTGGATCCCATTGGCTATTTGGATCATACCATGTTGGATTATAAATGGTAGCTAGCTTATATACCGGCATAGTAATACCTCTAAAGCTTACTTTTACTTCGTCCCCTACGGCGATATCTCTCTTTGGTCTTGAGTTGTTCTTAATTTTCATCTCTATTTTTCTAGCATCAATCACATAATATAGTTTTTCTCTAGCCTCTCCTTTTGTTGCTTTGATTCCTATTATGTTACCTCTATTTTCAAGTGGTACAGTATACCTATTACCACTACCTTCTACACTATTTCCATTACAAGTAACTTCTACTTTATCACTCCCTGTGGCAGTTACATTAAAGGAATAATCTACTGTATCCCCTTCACTATAATAGACCGTATCATAGCTTCTCACATCAATATCTGTATCAAGAGTGATTCCATGATCAGCATCTTTATCTGCTACAACATCTACGATCATATAAGATTTATTTACTCTAGACACAGCACCATAATTTCTTCCATGTTTCTTTGTTGCATCATAACCAACTTCAATAATGCTTGTTCCTTCTTTAACTGCTTTAATAGTCATATTGCTATCTGTTGTATCTTGTAATGTTACACTATCTCCCTCTATGATTTTATAATTATAATGAGGGTGAGCAACTTTATTATTTATTGGATCATCTATAATCTCTGGTACTCTTCTTGATTTTAATCGATACGTATCGTTCACTTCAAGAATTTGAAAATTCGTATTTAACCATAGGTCGTTTTCGAAATCATCCGGTATATCCGCACTAGATACTGGTAAATTACCCTTTTTAACTAAACCTTTCACAGCTGTCATTAATTTTCCTATTTCGGTACTTACACGAACTTCCTTATCTGCTTTCTTGCTATTATATTGTTCATCATGTACAATGGCTTCTGCACTTTGTATCGCATTTTCAAGTGCTAAGAAAGTATCTTTTGTATACTTCTCTCCATCAATCCCTTTTGCTTCTTCTATCTTAGATTTTAAAAGATTTACAAGGGGCTGATCAAGTTCGCTACTTCCTGCAGTAATACAATATCTAAGGCGAATCACATCTTTATCTTTTA
>JAOARP010000049.1 GCA_025210525.1 Marinisporobacter sp. | reverse complement strand
TATTGCTACTATAAAAATTTGTTAGTGGGGTGATTATATGTTTTGTGCTCACATTAATCCAATAACTTTAAAGGAACAAAGTGTTAAGGAACATTTATATAATGTTTCAACAATAGCTATGGAATATGGTTCTAAAATTAATATCAATGGGGCTGGAGAATTAACTGGGATTCTTCATGATATGGGAAAGGGAACAAATGTATTTAATTCTTATATGGCATACGGCAACGATTCATGTAAAAAGTGCAATAGAGAGTAAAAAACTGGAAACAAGACCCACAACCCTTGGTATATGGTACTTGTAAGTAATATACTATTTTGAGTTACAAACCCAATAAAAAGACGTACCATAAATAGATCCATATCTCCATTGGTTCCATAATTCTAAAAACATGATTTATGGGACTATATTTTACAAATATTTACTCCTTATTGCAATTTTTACATGAATCGTTGCCATACCCCATGCCCATCAAGTTATTGCTTTTTACACGTATCTCGGTGTCCTCCCTATCAGTTATGCGGTATATTACTGCATATTACTACCAAGAATACTCTCTAACTTTGTTATATCTTCAACATTCAAACAATTAAGATTAATTCTCAACTCATTTCTTTCTTCTAACCCAATCCTAATCTTATCTCCTATTTTTCTTACATACCTAATATTGCTTAACTCTACCTTTTTATTGGAACGAATAAGACCTTGATCCTTAAATAGCTTATCGTCATTAATTACTAAATAGTTCCTGCGTCCAAAATAAATATTCAAGTATAATATGAATAGTGCAATATAACTTATTGATACAAATAGTAATAATGGAATAAATAAATTTATTTTCTTAAAATTTACTAATATAATAACTAAAAAGCTAAAATGGAACATAGCCGATATTCCATAGGTAATTCCAACAACTAGATCTATTGTATTTTTTGCATACTTGAATTTATAACTCATTTTACCTCTCCTTTTCAATATATTGAGTTTTAGTTTTATATGCCTAAAGAGTATCTGTCACCTAACACTTAGCGGTGTATCTGATGTTGAGCCAAAAACAATAATACCTGTGAGTAGATGTAAATATTAAAATACATCCACTCACAGGTATTTATAAAATTTGCTCAATTTCAGATACACCATGTTGAACGAAGCCGATAGATAAAATGTTCTATGGGTATTCGAATTTTTCTTTACCCTAGAATGAAGCAAATAGCTTGATTATTTAAGATGAAATTGCAAATTAGAACGTAAAAAATATTAAAAAAGGACATAGTGCCCCCTTTCCCCCAAAACCCTGCCTTTTTATTAAGCTAAAACAGTGCTTGGTGGTGATAAAATATTAGGATAGCGAGTTGTTTTTCTAACCATAGTTCCTTTTTTACAGCATGGGCAAATGGAAATATTCTTGCCAGTAAGTTTAAAAATTAAATCTACAGTAGATAACTTAGATACAGATACTCTGAAAACTTCTCTATTCAAAATAATTGCAATAAGCTTTCTGCAAAGTTCAATTTTAGACCTTTTACTTTTATTGCTGAGAATACCGTAGTGACGGATTTTAACAAATTTATGAGGTAGAATATGAAATAAAAATCTACGAATAAATTCAGGAGCAGGAATTGTCATAAGTTTCTTTTTATTATGATCCTTGTAATCTTTCCACTTAAAAGTTACATTGCCATTCTCAAAACCAATAATTCTACTGTTAGAAATAGCTACTCTATGGGTATAATTACCGAGATATTCAATAACATGTTCAGGTTGTTTAAAGGTTGGCTTGCTATAAACAATCCAATTTAAATGTAAAAGCTTTCCTATAAAATCTTGAAATACGAATTTATGATTCAAATTTTCAATTTTTCCTTGAAATCGCAACTTACTATTATAGTAGGCTTCCTTAAGATATTTAATAAATCTCTTTTTAAATTCATAAGATAATACTTTTACATGAATAAAGAATTTCTTTTTAGAATAAATCCATCTAGTGCCATCACGAGATAATCCTCCTCCGGGAACAATACAGTGTATATGAGGATGAAACATGAGATTTTGCCCCTAGGTATGGAGCAGTGAAATAAAACCAATATTGGCAGCAAGATACTTTTTATCCTTTGCAGTATCTAGAAGAGTTTTTGAAACAGCCCTAAAAAGAATAGAATAAATTTCTTTTTGATTGATTAGTGCTATGTCATTCAGTTCACTAGGAATGGTAAAAACAATGTGAAAATACTGAGTAGGAAGAAGATCATTTTTTCTTGTTTCAATCCATTTTTGCTTTGCAATTCCTTGACATTTAGGACAATGTCTATTTCTACAGGAATTGTAAGAAATCTTAGTATGATCACATTCGCTACATTCATCAATATGAGCACCAAGAGTAGATGTTCTACAAGATTCAATAGCACGAATAGCTTTATGGACATGTGGAGGAAGATTTCGCCCTTTTAAATATTCTTTCATGTGATTTTTAAAAATATCTTGAATTTCGATCATTTCATCGTACCAGCCATAATATCTAATGGACTAACAACCTTAAGAACATGGATTTTTCTTAAGTGGAGATAAATACTTGTTGTTTTAATATCAGAATGACCTAAGAGCTTTTGAATATAGTTAATATCAGTACCTGCCTCAAGAAGATGGGTAGCGAAGCTATGTCTTAAGGTATGCATAGATGCATTTTTCTTTATTCCAGCTTTGATAAGATTATCTTTGAAAATTCTTTGAAGCGATCTTTCTGTAATAGGTTTATCTTTATTTTGACCTTCAAACAACCAAGTTTTTGGTTTGTATTTCTTAAAATATTTTCTTAAAATATCTAAATTTGCTTGAGATAAAATTGTATATCTATCTTTTTTCCCTTTTCCTTGACGAATAAAAATCTGCATATTCGAACTATCTATATCAGATGGCTTTAAATGAGCAATTTCACCTACTCTGAGTCCTCCAGAATAAGTAGTCATAAGAAAAGCTTTATGCTTTAAATTTGTAGTGACTTCAAAAATTTTCTTAACTTCTTCCATAGATAAAACAACAGGTAGTTTTTTCTCTTTTTTAGCTCTAGGAATTTTCTTTAAATTCCAATTCCTTTCGAGGATTAATTCATAGAAAATTTTCAAAGCACTATATGATTGATTCACATATGAGCTACTAACATTTTTTACAGTAATCAGATAATGAAGATATTCTCTAATTTCATCATCGCCAAGTAGATCAGGAGATTTTTTAAAATATTTGGCATATCTCTTCATATGAGCGATATATACCTTTTGTGTTTTTTGACTGTATCCAGCAAGTTCTAAATACATTTGCATCTCTTCTCTTAATTTTGACATAAAAAATCACACTCCCTTTAAAGAATTTTCTTTATATTTTAAAGGGAAAATGAGATGTTTTGTAGAAAAATATGATTGATGTTATTTTTTTACAGGAGTCAAATTCATTGGGTACATAAGAGCTGCCACCGCCAGCGGCGGTTTCGTTCAACAATTGATTACCGCCATTGAAAGTTCGTTTTTATACCTTTTTAGGGTAGTATTTTCAAACCAAAGTTGGTAATTTCTACTTATAGAAGATGGTTTTATAGTATAACAATATAAAATATTTTACAATTCAAGATAATAGTTATGCTGTACATCATCAGCAGCTTTGTATGTTACAAAATGTTATTTTTATTGCATAAGGAAAAGCCATTGTATCACGCCAATAGCTTTTTTCATGCAACAGAATTGTCATTGTGTTGTGTTGCTTTCAGCGTCAATTATTGATGAGAAATATACAAAATTTAACTCTTACATAATTATTTTAAATTCTTAGCTTGATAGCCATATAGTACTATCCCTTTTTAGAATAAATTTCTATACTAAAGTATCAATTTTAGTTCCTTTAATCTTTGAAGTTTTAGGTGATTTTATTTGTTGAATTTGTAAATCAATTCCTTTTATTTCTTCTTGTATAGATTTTTTGTGTTTCTCTTTTTCTTCTGCTGAAATTTTTTGTTTGTCAATTTCCATAAGTTTTTTTTGCAACTGCTTCTTTTTTTCTAGTAATCTTTTAAGCGTATTATTTTTTTGAGAATTTGCATTTCTATTGTTCCCATTAACAGATTTCAAACTTAATTGACCTTTAAACTTATTGTTTACATTCAAACCTGTAAATTTACTACTCATCATTGATGATACTTTCATGAAAAAGCTCCTTCCTATGTAATTTATACAAACAATAAACTGATTTATACTGATTGTATAAATTTAGTATATCTTCTAAATATTAAGAAACTCTTAAGAAAGTAATAAAAAATTTGAGATTCAAATTGCTAAAGCATAAAAAGTAATTCCATAATTTGTACCAATCATCCTTAGCATAGATCGAAAGTTCCTGTAGTACTAGCATCTTTCCTATGCAACAGAATTTAGATTGTGTTGCGGTAGAAATTTCAAAGGTTTTCATATCTTGTTTTATATTTTTTCACTTTTAGTTACGATATCAATATAAATATTCCCTCTTGTTTGAGCCGCTTTTATCTTTTCATTGAGTAATTCTTGAAATGTATAAAGTCCTTCTAATACTATAAATATATCTTGTCCATCAATTAGTATAGTTTTCGTAGTTTTACCTAGCTTTAAAGCATTTACAGAATCAGATGAAAAACCATTAACTGATATAAAAATTCCTCGCCCATACATCTTTCCTTCAACTTTATGAGCAAACTTGTATAGTGGTTCAGTTGAACTTCTATTGTCATGCCATTTCATTTCTAAAAGATAATGTTCTCCATCATACTTTAATGATCCATCAATTTGCTCACCTTTTATTTTAAACGACTCAGTAACTTCAATATTGTTAGATCTAACTAACTCTGTAATAAATTTTTCAAAATGATATCCTCTTTCTTTATTATTGATATTCTTTCCATCTGGTGATTTACCTTGATATAAATTAATGAACATTTTTTTTAATACATCTAAATTACTTTTAGCAGATTTTTTTTTCTTTCTCATAATTGGTACGTCTATTTTTTATTTCATTAAGTTTATATTCCCTTTTGTTTTTTTGACGTTTTAATTGACCAATAGTTTTTTCAGCAGTGTTACGATCAAGTTTCTTCAATTCATCGAAATAATATGGATCAAAATAGCTCCAATTACATAATGAATCAAGTATACTTGAGAATTGACCAATTCCATTGTCATGGCGGTTTTCTAATTCATCAAAAACTTTATCAATAATCTTATATCACTGTATTTTGGTGTACTCTCGTACATTTCTTATATCTGTTTTTGTACAACCATTTGAAATGAAAAATTCAATAATTTCTTTCTTAGACCATATTAGTGCTATTATGCAATCTTTCATTCCTTTTTGCATATCTTTAGAAAACTTCATATACACCACTTCTGTTATATTTTACTATATACGGTGTTTATGATATCAATATCATGAATACTTAATTTATAAGATAATATTATATTGCAGGAATGTGGAATATTTTACAATTTAGAACAGTTCGTTAAAGAGTAATTTAAAGTATAGTTAAAAAGCTCCTGGATCATTGAACTGATACATATCACAAGGAGCTTTCTAGCGCAACAGAATTTATATTAAGTATCATTACAAAGAAAACTAAGCTCAATACGGCTTAGTTTTCTTTGTAATGATTTATATAGTTTTTTCCAAATTGATCCATTTGTTCTAATATAGGCATTAATTTTTTACCTTCTTCAGATAGAGAATATTCTACTATTGGAGGAATTTTATTATAAATTTTTCTTTTTACTAATCCGTTTTCTTCCAAATTTCTCAATTGCTGTGTTAACATTTTCTGCGTAATATCAGGAATTATTCGTCTAAGCTCATTAAATCTTATGACTTTATGATTACCTAAATTCCATAATATAAGGGATTTCCATTTGCCACTTATTAATTCTAAAGTGATCTCTATTTCACATCTGTAATTACTACAACTTATTTTATTAGTCCTATCTTTAGGCATATCTTATTATGTTCACCATCCTTTTTAAAAATTTTCTATAGTAAGTATTACTACTATTATAGACCAATATGTTTAATAGTTAAATATCTTATGGATTTTCCTTTTTGTAACTACCTTACGGAAAAGTGCCTTCTTCACACCTGTTTATCATGGTTATATAATAAACCATGTGCTAAGGCACAAGTGCAAAACATATTAAATAAAACATAAATTTAAAAAATAACAAAACTAATTGTACTATAAAAAGAGGAGGCGTTAACATGGCAAGATTTACAATACCAAGAGATGTATATTTTGGAGAAGGTGCAACAGAAGAATTAAAGAATTTAAAGGGTAAAAGAGCTGTTATAGTAATTGGTGGAGGCTCAATAAAGAGAAGTGGCGCATTAGATAAAATTGAAGGATATTTAAAAGAAGCAGGAATGGAAACGAAACTTATAGAAGGTGTAGAATCAGACCCATCAGTTGAGACAGTAATGAATGGCGTAGCATTAATGCAAGAATTTAAACCAGATTGGATCGTTGGAATAGGTGGAGGATCACCTATAGATGCAGCAAAAGCTATGTGGATATTCTATGAATACCCAGAATTTACATTCGAAGAAGCTGCAAAACCATTCTCATTACCAACATTAAGAACAAAAGCGAAATTTGCAGCAATAACAACAACTAGTGGAACAGGTACAGAAGTTACATCTTTCTCAGTTATTACAGATAATAAAACTGGAATAAAATATCCAATAGCTGATTACAATATAACACCAGACGTAGCAATAGTAGATACTGATTTAGCCCAAACAATGTCACCCAAATTAGTAGCACACACAGGAATGGATGCACTAACTCATGCATTTGAAGCATACGTTTCAACAGTAAGAACAGCATTTACAGATGCATTAGCAATGAAATCTATTGAAATGATGAAAGATAACTTATTAAAATCATTTGAAGGAGATCAAGAAGCAAGAAGTAAAATGCACTTAGCACAATGTCTTGCAGGAATGGCATTCTCAAATGCAATCCTAGGAATAGTTCATAGTATGGCACATAAAACAGGAAAAATATTTAATATTCCTCATGGATGTGCAAACGCAATATATCTACCATATGTAATTCAATTTAACACAAAAACTGCTGGTAAAACTTATGCTGATATAGCAAAAAGATTAGGGTTAGTAGGAAACAACGAAGAGGAATTAGTAAATGCACTAGTAGAAATGGTAAGAGACTTTAACAAGAAAATGAATATTCCACTTACATTAAAAGAATTTGGAGTAAGTGAACAAGTTTTTAATGATAAACTTGAAGAAATTGCAGAAACTGCAGTAGAAGATCCATGTACAGGTACAAATCCAAGAGAAATATCAGTAGAAGAAATGAAAAAACTATTTATTTGCACTTATAATGGTGAAAAAGTAGAATTTTAATAATAGATTATGAAGAACGACTTCCGTGGTTTCAGGTTTATCAAGAAATATATATTAAAATACCCCTCTATCAAAATATTGATGGAGGGGTATTTTAAAGTGGTGAAAATATCCTTGTTTAATTATTTCGTATCCTTAGCTTGATAGCCATACGATATTAACCCTATAAAGGATACTCTTTCAACTATTCCTCAAATATATGTTTAGAGCATTGTTTATCTCCTGAATCATCTCCAGGAGTTTTTCAGTATATTTTTTTATTTGAGGGAATAGAACGGTAGCTGTCATAGGAGGAAAACTCAATTACTAATACTGGGAATGTTAATTTGAGATACGAACTTGTTTACGAACATTATAGCCATGTGCTTTCAAGCACTTTCTAACTTCGTCATAGTCTGGTTGAGTGTAGTAGCCACCCCTTACTTTACTAGCTCCATATTTTCGCATATATTCAATCGTTTTTTTATTTTCAAATACTTCAATTTCTGGAACTGTTCCTACGTATTCACTCGTTTCAATTATTGAAATTGCAAGGTGTAACTTCACCCAAGCTGATTTTCTTGATTTCCTTGTTAAATCAAAATGTTCTTTCATTCGGCGGTCAAAGGATTTTTTTTGTGCTTGACCTATATAAAAACAATAGTCAGATAATTCTAAAACATAAACTACTCTTTCAATTACATCCAAATAATGTTTTTCACTCATAAAATACCCCCCCTTAATTTTTTAATCTTATGTTTTTAAGTGTATCAACTGCTGAGAATGGAATCAAGGGCGTGGAACGGCGAAGCGTACCCTTGATGGAATGAAAGCCTCACAACTGTTACATTTAAAATTTTGCAAAAACGTACTAGGGGTAATCCTAGGGTAGCTACGATAGACCGCAAACTCAAAGCCTTTATTTGTAAATGAGATTATATTTTTAAGATATTTTACTGGAATTTTTAAATATTCATCTAAAAATAGATTGATTTTATAAAGTTAAGCAGCTTAACAAAGCTATGTTAATTGAGTCAATATGACAAATTTACAACTAAGTTTTAAACAAGATACTGTATTGGAATGGTTAAAACTTAGGTATATCAATGCTTCAAGTACATTTTATCAATTTGTCAGAATATCAATTGTGTAAAATTGAGTTTCCCTCTGGTGACAGCTACCGTCTCATTACCCCTATTTAGGGGTAGTAGGAAAATAGTTATTACCATGGGGCAAAATAATTTTCTAATACTGGGGATTTGAGTATAAAAATACTGTTTTGAAATAAAGTATTTAGCTTCAGCATTATGATAAGTAATGTGATCATTCAGCCAATCGGTAACTTTCTTTGTATCTGCTACTGTTCCTACTCTAAAATCAAAGAAATCTCTGACTTGAGACCTATGATATTATTTCCATAAAGTATTAATAATATGGAATTTTATTCCGATAATTTATTTATACAAGCTATTACTAGGAGGAATAATTATGTTGATTCGACCTAACCATACTGCTAATCAAACTAGTTCACTATACTATAATTCAAAAAAAAAACATATCGAACAATAGTATAGAAAAAAGTTTCCAGAAAGTACAGGAAAACCAACTTACAGCAGATACAAAAAATACGCAAATTACTAATACTATAGGTCCAAAAAATAAAATGATGATCACCAGTACAATGAAACAAAATAATGTAAAGCCCATAATAGTTAAAAATGATGATTTATCATCAAAGCAAAATATTAATACTACAAACGATAATGAATATAACCTCGATAATTTTAATTTAGATTTTCTTTGTAATTTTATTATAAAAAGATGTGTTGACCCTAGTATGACCAATGATGAAGAAATAAAATTTGATAATGAAATAATCGATGATCTACTCAGTTCAATGATTGGTAAACCTGTTGTAGATTCTGAATTATCTCCAAATGAACTAAAGCTAAGAGGAAATCTACACATAGCGTTAATTCAAATGAAAACTATAGTAAGACATGCATTGAAAAATGTTACACAGAACTATTCAGCGCAATGGAATGCTTATCTAGCAACAGGAAAAACTTCTATCAATTTTGAAGAATTGCTTAAAAATGAATTACATAAAGTTGAATTTTATCACTCTAAAAACATATTGGGTTTATCCTTTGATGAAATGTTTAAAATGATCGATGCAATTAAAAAAATAAGAGATGACTTTAAAATTAATACAAGTTCCAAAAACCTTCTAAGCGTTTCTTTAGGACATGCACAGCTAAAAGCTCATACGCTACTAAAAGAAATGGAAAAATCACCAAGTATGAAGCAATTTTTTACACAGGTAATAAATAATAATACCGAAGAACAAATCAATGAATTTTTAACATATAAGCAAGCTTTATTAAGAGAAAATAATATAGATGATAAGCAGATAGATAAAGAACTATTAGAACTGGAAGATGTTATAAAAAATACCACTGAAAAGTTTAATAAAATACTAGAAGATCATGATAATTTATTGACTAAAGAAGCTTTAAGTGACGTAAAAGCTTTAGAAAAAGATATATTATCTAATGATGAAAATGACTATGATATAGCATCTATACTAAATAGCTTTTCAAAAGACTTGGATAATTTTACAGATCAATTTTAAAACAAAGGAAATAGCAGCTAATATAAAATAATTAACTGCTATTTCCTTTCATTAATAGACAATATTTCTATCTTGCTTGTATTAATTTCCTACTGAAATTGTATAAGTATAATATGGAGATACAATTCCATCTGTAGAATATACTACAGCATAATAATCTGTATACCAATCAGAATCTAGATATATCCACTGTGACATGCTATTATTATCTGATCTAGCGATTATATTCTGATTTTTATCCATAATAACTAAACCATAAGTAGTTCCTGGAGGTGTATTGTGTACTCCTATTGTAAGTTTTTGTCCATTACCACTAAATTTATAACAATCCACATCCTCACGGGCTGATATCTTACCTTCCATCCAACGATTTATTCCTATTTGATCAGCTTGCGCCAAAGAATCATTAGGGTCTGATTCTTCAGTGCTATATGCAAATGCAAATGAACCAAATATTAAATTAGATAATAAAAAAGTTATTAAAAGAACTTTAGTAATTTTTCTTTTCATTATATAGCATCATCCTGATATTTTGATGATTGTGAAATATTGTCCTTTAATTCAAAATTATAAATTATTTAACAATAAGTTACAATATCTATTTTAATATGTTTAGATGGATTATAGTTTATTCAAACAGTGAAAACAAATGCAAATATTGTTTATTTAGAATTGCTTTTTAAATTCATAAACATGCGTTTTGTAACATCTTGACCTTGAATAGACAGAATTGATATAATTTTCTTATAAAAGTGTCAAGATAAAGGATAAACTACTTAGATAAAGGGGGATAAAGTATGTTTAATTTCCTAAGAAGAAATATGATAGAAATTATTTTTGCAGTAGTGGTTATACCTATTTTTAGTAGCTTATTTGGTAGAGGATATTATTTTGTTTTGTCTAGAGTTTATGAAAGTGATGATTTAGTATTTATTGTTCCAAATGGGGGACATATAGGTTGGAATGTAGGTATGTTACTATTTTTAGCAGCTCTTATATATTTTGTTAGAAAAGCGTATAAAGAAGATTTGTTAGATATAAAAGGACAAGTTTTTTATATGATGCTCATTGTATTTTTTATTTTTAATATATTTATGATAGATCTTAAAAGTAATTTTTTTTATCAAGATAAGATTGTTTGTAGAGGCATCTTGGGTAAATTTGAAAAAATATATGACTACGAGAATATAAATAGGGTAAGAATCATTATAGATTTAACAAGAGGTGGAAAAGGAAGACATTATGATTTTATTATGGAAGATGGTCGGTATATTAATTTGTTTTCGTATGTAGAAAGAATTCCCTTTGTTGAGGAAAAAATTTCAAAGAATGTACCTCATGTTATGAGGAGTTCTGATTTTGATAAAATTCAGAATAGTGGAAGCTTACCTTATGATTTGTATAGTAAGTTTACGCTAGTAGATACATGAAGTATTTGGTAAAAGCTGAGGATCAGCTTGATAAAAATAGGACAGGCGAAATGACCTGCCCTATTTTCTATATATTATTTTCTAATAATAATTTTGCTTCTTTTACATTTTCTTTTGATCCTACCAACATAATTAAATCTCCACCTCTTAAAATGTTGTTTCCATGAGGAATAATTTTTATGCCTCCTCTAATAATAGAAAGAATCAAACAGTCTCCAGGCAATCGTAGCTGTCGTACTGGATAATCAAAATAACTTGCATTTTTAAGCTGAATTTCTGACATGCAAAAATCATCATCTTCTTCCTCAAATAAAAGGGTAAAGGCTTTTGGATGTAAAATCAAGTTTTCTGCCATAAATACAGTAGCAAATTCAGGAGATATGATGGTGGAGCCGTAATTATTTTCCTTTAAGAGATTTTCTTGACTATTTGTAAGTAAAAGGACATTTTCTATTCGTAGTACTTCCTTACAAACCTTGCAAATTTCATTATTCAAATCGTCAGATGTTTTATAGATAATGACACTTTTTGCGTCCTTTATACCTGTTGTATTAAGAAAATCAATATCTAAAGTATCGCCTAGATATACCTTGTAACCTTGCTCAATGGTTTTTTCATATTTCTCAGGATTATGGGTGATAAAAATAATATCCATGCCTGACTTTTGAAGTCTTTTAGCTAGAAGTAGTGTCTTTTGCTTAACCCCTACAATATAAATAGTATTCTTATCACAAATTGCACAAGTAGGAGATAACTTATTAAATAATACAGGTGATAAGGTACAAGTAAGAATAGCTACGAGGATAATGGCTCCGTTTGTTTCTTCACTAATAATATTTAACTTAAGACCAATAGCACTAGTAGCAATGATCAAACTTAATCTAGAGGATAATAAAAATCCTGCGGCAATTGATTCCTTCAGAGAAAACTTCACCTTTAAAATCAAAGAAGGAATAATTTTTACAGCATAAACAGAAAGTAGTAATGCTGGAAGTAGAAAAATAGATTTAGGATTATTAAGTACAGAGCTCATATCAAAGTGTGCCCCTACCATAATGAAAAATATAGGGATAAAAAAGCCATAACCGATGGCATCGAGCTTTAATGACAATTGGGAAGATTCTCTAGAATCCAACAAGGAAACGATTAAACCTGCTAAGAAAGTTCCTAGTATGATTTCTGTTCCTAAACTTTGTGCTAATGCAATGAAAATCAATATGAGGGCAAATGCACCTCGAACCTTTATTTGGGATGTAGCATGAGCAAGGTCTTGTATAATTTTCTTTCCTGTAAATTTTAGCCCCATTTTGTAAAGAATAAAAAAAGCTACAAATAGTAAAAGGACTAAAAATACTTTATAAGTTGCTGCAGAGGTGTAAAAAGAAATATATATAGTTACCAGCACCATAGTTGCAAAATCAGCGATCAATGAACCTAATAAGATGGTTTGACCATATTCGTTATTTAAAAGGCATTTTTCCTTCAACGTAGGAACAACGATTCCTAAAGAAGTAGTACTAAAAATCAAAGTAATCAAAGGAACGTTGATAATAAAACCAAATTGCTTCAATATGTAAGCAACACTATAGCCTAAAAAGATTGTTCCTATAAATAAAAGAACCGCTAAGGTAAGAGGTTTTTTATGCCACTCTTCATTAGATTTTTGTCCAGAAGATTTGATCAAGTCAAAATCAATTTCTAGTCCAGATAAAAACATTAAAAAGGCAAATCCAAAGGTATAAAGAAAATTGAGCCAAGAGGATTCTTCTATGAGATTAAACCCACTCTTACCAATGATCATTCCTGCGATGACTTCTCCTACAACGATGGGAATGGGGAGCCATTTTAATTTTTTGATAACAAATGGTACAAATGCTGCTAATAAGACGATAATTAGCAAAGAATTGTATGAAATTGTACTATGTTCCATAAAGATTCCTCCTTTATCTTTTTTATGATTATAACATAAATAAGGATATTTGATTTATTTTGTTTTTCACACAAATTTTACACATTTATTCTATTTTTTAACCACATTTGAATTTTATAATGTAGATACAAGGAAAAACAAAATAAATTTAAGGAGTGGTGAAAATGTTAAGAAATAAAATAATGAAGGTAATGATGAGTTGTTGTTTATGTGTAGCTTTATTAGTTCCATCCTTGGCATTTGCAGATAATGATACTTTAGTAGGGAATGAAGAAAATAACAAAAAAATAGTTGCAGAGAAATTCAAACAAAAAAAGGAAGAAAGAAAAGCGAAGAGAGAAGAAAGAACTCAGAAAAGGGAAGAAAAAAGAGAAAAAAGACAAGAAAATAAGGAAAAGTTTTTAAATGTTGTGAAGGAATACGCACCCAATACATTGAATCAATGGGAAAGTAAATTTGATGAACATAAACAAATCCATGATCAAATAAGAGAAATTAGAGAAGAGAACAGAGACGAAAAAAAATCAGAACTAAAATCATCATGGGAAGCAAAGAAAGCTGATATGAAGGCAAAGCTTGAAGCTGGAGAAATTACAAAGGAAGATATAAAAGAAGAACTAAAAGCTTTAAGAAGTGATAAAAAAGAGGTTTTTCAAAACAAAAAAGAAAAAATAGCTAGCATTAGAGAAGAGCAAAAGAGTAAACGTGAGGAAGGAAAAGCTTTAAGAGAAACTTTAAAAGCAGCTATTCAAAATAAAGATCAAGAAACAATCGTTAAAACATTAGATCAATTATATGATCGTTTATTAAAGCATATAGAATTTGATTATAAAAAATTAGAAGAAATTAAGAATATCTAGATGGGTTAGATTCAGAAAATGGAATAATTTGTTTCCAATAAAAAAGGCGAGAATATCTCGTCTTTTTTTATTGGGAAATTAAATAGTATAACATATTTAGTGAAAAGCGATAAAAAATACTTTTAATTGTGAGACTTTTTTGGTAGAATAAGTATGGCTTAAATAAAAAAATGTTCGATTTTATTATAAAAACAAAAAATAAAGTAACATATTTAATATAAAATAATTCTATTATGATAAATAATAAAGGGGAGAGATTTTCATGACAAGGAATGACATTGAAACTTCAAGAATTAGAAGTACCATACAAACAGCATTTTATGGAAATAATGTGATAAAAATAAATTCTATTAAAGAAGCTTATGAACTAGCTAAAAATTCATCAGGAACTATTGTAACGGATATGGATATATATAAACCAGAAGAAATGGGATTAGACACTGAAACGAAAGTATTATTATTCAATGATGGATTAGTAACAGGCAGATGTGCGGCTGCAAGAAAGATTATAGGAGAAGCAGGGGTAGATTCAGAAAAGTATGCAGGAATCGTGAGAGAAGCAGTATATTATACAAGATATAAAAAGATGTATGATGCTGAGGTGTATATTGGTTTAGATAAGGATTTTATGGTGAAAGCCCATCTAATCATTCCAGAGGGGCATGAAAACATATTATACAATTGGATGTTAAATTTTCAAGCTGTAACAGAAAATTATAAAAAGATATACCGAGAATCAAAATCAATTCCGAATGAAGGAGAAATATATATATTTGGAGATCCAGATTGGAAAGATGAAAATCACCCATTAGGATTAACTTTATTTGATGCAGAAAATAATTGTGCAGCATTATCAGGGATGAGATATTTTGGAGAGTTTAAAAAGGGAACTTTAACTTTAGCTTGGGGAACTGCCAATAGAAATGGATATGCTGCATGTCATGGAGGGCAGAAAAAATATACCCTAGAGAATGGAGAAAATTTTGTTGTTGGTGTTTTTGGATTATCAGGATCAGGAAAATCAACATTGACTCATGAAAAGCATGAAGGAAAATATGATATTACTGTATTACATGATGATGCATTTGTTATATCTACAGAAAATGGTTCATCTGTAGCGTTAGAACCATCTTATTTTGATAAGACACAAGATTACCCAGCAGGTTCGCCAGATAACAAATATTTATTAACAGCACAAAATTGTGGTGCTATGATCAATGAAGAGGGAAAATGTGTTTTGGTCACAGAAGATATTCGAAATGGCAATGGGCGTGCTATTAAATCAAAACTATGGGCACCAAATAGAGTTAATAAATTTGAAGAACCAGTGAACGCAATCGTTTGGTTGATGAAGGACCCAACTCTACCACCTGTACTAAAAATCAACAATCCAGAGCTTGCTACTGTCATGGGAGCAACTTTAGCTACTAAGAGAACTACGGCTGAAAGATTAGCAAAAGGGGTAGATATGGATACTTTAGTCATTGAATCTTATGCAAATCCATTTAGAACTTATCCATTAGGAGATGATTACAAGAAATATAAGGAATTATTTACTAAAAATCAGGTGGCTTGCTATATTTTCAATACAGGATTTTTTATGGATAAGAAAATATCTAAAGAAGTGACCATTGGATCTTTAGAAAAAATAGTTGAAGGAAATGCTGCGTTTAAGCAGTGGGGAAACTTTTCAGATATAGAAATTTTAGAAGTTGAAGGCTTTGTACCAAATATGAATGATAAAAAATATGTAAGCCAGCTTCTTGAAAGAATGGAAGATCGAATCGCATTTATTCAGTCAAGAAAGATTGAAAAGGAAGGAAGAGATCAATTACCAGAAGAAGCTACAGCTGCTTTAAAAAAAATAGTGAAAGAAATGAAAAAACGAAATATTGTTTTTGAAGTTGCTTAAAGAGGAGAAAAATCTCCTCTTTTTTTTAAAGATCAAACCAAAGGCCAAATTGGTCTTTATTTTTTATACTAGTAAGGATTCTTTTCTTTGCTTGAGGAACATTTTGATAGATATGGTTCATTAAATTTTTCGTATCTTCTCGAGTTGTTTTTTTATCAACAGGACAAGGACTTTTTATTACAGGAATAGGATTTCTTTCAGTAGCAGCTAAAATCTGGTGTTCACTCACATAGATCAGGGGACGGATGATGGTGATATTTCGATCTACTAATTTTGATTTAGGTAGAAAGGTTTTGATTCGTCCATTATAAAGGATATTCATAAATAAAGTTTCTATAGTATCTTCTTGATTATGCCCTAGTGCTAAAAGATTTAAATTCTTTTCATCCATAAGATTATACAAAGCGCCTCGTCTCATATTAGAACAGAGAGAACATGGATTTTTTTCTTTTCTCAAATCGAAAACAATTTTTCCTATGTGGGTTTCTTCAATGGTATAGGGAACCTCTAATTGTTTGCAAAACTCCTTTAAAGGTGTAAAATCAGCATTTTCAAACCCCATAGAAATGGTAATGGCTTCTAAATCATATTTTACAGGACTAAACTTTTGAAAAAGCTTCAAGGCATAAAGGAGTGTCATACTATCTTTTCCTCCAGATAATCCAACAGCTATTCGATCATTTTCATTGATTAAATTGTATTCTATTACGGCTTTTCTAAGATTTCCTAGTATCTTTTTCATTCAATAATTCCTTCCTAAAAGTTATTAGATAAATATATTATACAAAGAATTATTGAAAAAGTAATGATGATCTATAAAAAAGATTGCAAAGTCTATAAGACTTTACAATCTTTAAAAATTAAAAAAATGGATAGAAAGGGGATCTTCTGCGTCGATAAGGTCTATAAGGGGGATAAGGTCTAGGTGGATAAGGCTTAGGTGGATATGGTTTACAACATGGTTTTTTCCATATAGCCACTAAAATTAAGAACCATAATAATAAACTTGTAGCAAAGGATTGAGCTTCAACTGATTGTTGGTTTACTGAAGGGTTTGAAGAGAGAATTCTTTTTATGGTATCAATTTTTCTTCTATGTTCATTAGAAACAAAGCCTTCAGTTTGAGCAAGTAAATCAAGATTTTTCATGTATTTTTGTATTGTTTCTTGAGGAACTAAATTTTTTATTCTAGCGATTTCATCTAGAACATAGCTTTCAGGTTTATCCCCATATTGATTCATAAAATCTTCAAATTGTTCCATATGATCATTTGGGAATAGCATAGGTTCAAATAGTTCATGGGCTTTCATTTGAAGAAACCTCCTTTGAAAAATAGAATAAAATATTGACTTGGAATGAAAATTTTTCTAATTATAGAATATGCAACGGAGGAGAAAGCTGTTACTAAAAAAGATAGAGAAATTTAAAACCACCCTTAAGGATTAGGATGGTCGATTTATGTGAAATATTCAATTGTAGCTTTTTGAAAGTTTTTATGGATCAATTCGGTTATATAATTTTTTATCTTAGTACTTTTTTCTTTAGGATAAACATATTTGAATTTTCCGTAGGGACCCCACTTTAATTGTCTTTCTTCTTCGTTCATATCTAATTTTGTTTTGGGGAATCTTGTAAGAATCAATTCTTTTGCAGTAGCTGTAAATCTATGTTGTATCAATTCGAAAGTAATTTCTTCATGATAGTCTTTCAATTGAGACTTTAAATGAGAAAGCAGTTCTTCGTATTCATTTTTCCAACCATCATAAATCATAATAGGTGCAATAATAAATCCTATAGGATATCCTGCGTCAGCAATTTTTCTAGCGGCTACTAATCTTTCTTCAAAGCTAGCTGTGTTATGCTCAAAGCTATTGATTACATATTTTGTATTGATGCTAAATCTGAATTTTGTATGTTGATGATGATTAATATTTAAAAAAGAATCTACATTATTATATTTAGTGATAACTCTTAACCTACCCTTTTGACTTTTTCCAAAAAACTCAATACATCTTTTAAGATTTCCTGTTAAATGTTCAAGGGCAATAGGGTCTGTAATACTGCCACTTTCAAAAGTAGTAATATTAGGTGAATTTTTATTGATATGATCTTGAATAACTTCAAGGATTTCTTCAATGTTTACAAACACCTTCATAAAAGGTTTTTCACCTTGGGTAGTTTGTAGGTAACAATATTCACAATGACCAGGGCATGAACTAGATAAAGCAAACTGATAATCAGCAGAAGGTTTACAGGGTCTTAATTTTTTTTGATTGTTCACAGTAAGATAAATGGTTTTCTTTGCTTTTGCATAATTTTCAGAAGGACATGCACCATCTATTTCAACTTTTCGAGATTCGATGATAGGAATATTTAATTTTTCTAAATAAGCTTTCGCTGTTTTCCCTACATCATAGTTGAGTGTTTTGGGCTGTATATATGCAATATCGGGTATAAATAATTTCACTTTTTTCACCTCGATGATAGTATGTGCACTTTTGAAGAATAATAATTCTTTAGAAATAAATAATAATATTGAGAGAATAACCTGAATGATTATATGGAGGATTAGACAATGAAATTAGTGGCAGGAAATATGCTTTGGACAAATATAAATAGAATTCCGAATCAGTATGATTATTTAAATAAACCTATGAAGTGTGATGTTTTAATTATTGGTGGGGGAATTAGTGGTGCAATTGCTGCTTATTATTTGGCTAAGGAAGGGGTAAATACAGTTTTAGTAGATAAAAATATTATAGGGTATGGGAGCACAAGTGCATCTACTTCCATATTGCAATATGAAATAGATACAGATTTACATGGACTGATGAGTATGATCGGTGAAAAGGATGCGGTAAAATCCTTTGAACTTTGCAAAAATGCAGTTTATGAGATAGAAAAAGTAATAAATGATTTAGAGGATGATTGTGATTTTTCTTTAACAGAATGTTTTTATTATGCAACAAAAGCGTCTATGGTTTCTTCTTTAAAAAAGGAATTTGATGCAAGGAAAAAACATGGATTTGATGTAGAATTTTTAGATAAAAAAGAAGCAAAAGAAAGATTTTCCTTTCCAGTAGAAGGAGGCATTTATTCAAAATTTGGAGCAGCTCAAATAGATCCTTATCGATTTACTCATGCATTGATAGACAAGTCTATAAAAAACAATCTAAAGGTATATGAAAATACAGAGATTACAAACATATGCCCAAAAGAAGATTATGTATTATTAGAAACAAAAAATCATTTTAATATAGAAGCAAAAAAGGTCATTATTGCTACAGGTTATGAAGGAAGAAAATACATTAAAGAAAAAATTGTTCACTTATTGAGGACCTTTACTGTTGTAACGAAGCCTGTAAAAAATTTTGATGGATGGTTTCATAGGTGTATTATAAGAGATAATAATGATCCTTATACTTATTTGAGGATTACAGGAGATAATAGAATTATTATAGGTGGGGAAGATGAGAAGGTAGGTGGAATGAATAGTAAAATGTCCAACTTATCCCATAATGATTTAGTATCTAATAAAAAATATGATTTATTAGTGAACCGATTAAAATCATATTTTCCTAAGATCAAGGATATCGTTCCTGAATATGAGTTCAGTGGTTTATTTGGGGTGACAAAAGATGGATTACCCTATATTGGAGAGTATGAAGATTTCCCTCATTGTTATTTTTCTTTAGGATATGGAGCCAATGGAATTTTATATTCTATTCTAGGAGGGCAATTATTAAGGGATTCTATCTTAGGAAAAAACAGACCGGAGCTAGAATTATTTAGATTTAATAGATAGACATAAAAATTTTCTGATTAGATAGAGGAATATGATGTTCTGACAGAGTAGAGATGTGTACTTAAAGATAAATTACTGCTTTTTATAGCAGTTTTTTTATTTTATTAGTAAAAATTTTTTGTTAAAATATTGAAATTTTAGGAAATGGATAGGATTTATCTAAAATAATAGATTTTTCAATTTTCAAATAAATCAGACGTGTGAATTGAAAAGCAGTAAAATTTACTATAAAATGTAATTAAAAAAGGAGTAACTGAATGCATATGATCAAGAATACTAATAATTCTAATGAAAAAATAAGATTATGGACAAGACAGCATAAAAAGGTGTGGGAAGAATTAAAAGAGAAGGGTATTTATCGAGCTAAAAAAGAATATATCATAGAGAAAAATGATACCATATCAGATTATTATTTGAAGCTATATGATTGGTACATAAAGCATGCACAAAGGTTTGTCCCTAAACCAGAAGGGGTAACTTATCCTATTTGGTTTTCAACATCAAAAGAAAAGAGGCTTCAGCTTGTAGAAAATACGGTGATATTAGAGATAGAAGTGGATCGAAAAGATGTAGTGATTACGGACTTTGACAAATGGGGGTATGTAGTAAATTATTGGTATGTTCCTATTGATAAACAAGATGAAAAGAAACATAATGAAGAATTAAAAAGGTATGGCATAGGAGATGAATCTGCTTTGATTATGGGGGATAAAGGAAATTTTTATCCACTACTAAAAAACAAAATTCTAAAGAGCTGGGAAAGAATGTTTTATATAGTTAATGAAGAGACATGTTTTACACAAGCAACTCTATGGGAGATTAAAAAGGAATGGGTGGTAGATGTTTTACAAGGATAAATAAAAGTATATAGAAGGAGTGAAAATATGGATAAAGAAAAAATCACCTTATATGCTGCTCAAAGAAAGATTGTATTAGATACCATTGAAGAAAAAGGTGTATATCATGTGAAAAAAGAATATATTACAAAAAAATATGGACAAGTAGCCCATACTTTTCTAACTTCTTATAATTGGTTTATTCATAAGGCAGAAAAAATAGTTCCTAAACCAGAAGGAGCAGAATATCCTGTTTGGCTATTTACAGATTTAAAATATGTTGAACATCATGCTGACACTTGTGTTTTAGAGATAAAAGTAGATCGTGATCAAGCCCTCGTATTTGATCGAGCAAAATGGAATCGCATTTTGAATCTTTCTTATATTCCTAAAGATGAAGAGGATGCAAAAGCATATGAAGCACTTTTAGAAAAGCAGGGGATTCAAGATGAAACGGATATATATATGAAAAATTTTTATCCCCATTTAAAAGCAAAGGTAAAGAAAAGCTGGGATCGTTTATTTGATGATAATATTGTTTTATCTCAATCAAAAAGAGCAGCCTTGTGGGAAATACGAAAGGAATGGATTGTTCGGATTATAGAATAGTGCTTTTATACACCAGAGGGATAGCTTTAAGAATTATTTTAAAGCTTCCCGTTGGTGTATAAATATTTTAGGATGGATTTTCAACTTTTATCAAAGTGCCCTCTTCAATATTATCACTAGGAGAAAGGATTACCTGATCTCCTTTTTTTATTCCTGAAAGAATTTCGACACGATCTTCTCCTTCTAATCCAGTTTCAATTTTTCTTAAAAGAGCCTTATGATTGTCTACGACAAATACATATTTTTCATCATCTATAGAAAAAATAGCACTTTCAGGGATGGTTAAAATATTTTCTTTGTGATTCACTTCAAATTGCACATCTACTTCATAGCCTATTTTAAGGTTTTCAAATTTAGAAATAGAAGTATAAACACGAACTCTTTTTTGTTCAATCCCAAGATCAGAAACCTTGCTAAAAGCTTTTGGAAAAATTTTTGTGACAGTTCCATTTAGATTTTTGATATTCAAATCATCGCTTTCAATGAATACAGGATTTTTTTCTATAATCTGGCATATTTCGCTGGCTAATACATCTACCTCTACATATAAATCATCTTTTTTCCCTATTTCTAAAAGTTTTGTACCTGGTTGAACATATCCTCCATTTTTCACAAATACTTCTGTGATGATGCCATCCATAGGAGCTTTGATCAATAAATCTTCCTTTTCTTTTTCTAAAACTTCTTTTTGATAAAGGAGTTGAGAAATTTGAGCTTGGTATTGATCTTTTATATTAGAAGATACAGGATTTTTTAATAATTGTAATTCGTTTTCAGCCATGTTTAATAAATTTTCTTTTATAGAAGCATCTTTAAGGGCATCTTCATAAACCTTTTTGCTTAATGCACCTTGTTCATAGAGGATTTTATTACGGGTTAAATTCTTTTCTGCTTCATCAAGATCAAGCTTAGCATTTGCAACTTTTCCTTCTGTTTGAGATATTTTCTCTACATCAGCAGGTTTGATGGTTTCTTGGTACTCAGCTTTTAAGCTTTCAATTTGTGATGTGAAAGCTTTTATTTTAAGATTGATTTTTTCTGTATTGATTTCTGCTAATAATTGATCCTTTTTTACTAAGTCTCCCTCAGTTACATGAATGGTGGTGATTTCTCCAGAACTATTTCCATGAACGATTCTTTCATGGTGAGACTTTATAGTACCTGTTTCTTCTACATATTTTGAAACTTTACCTATGGAGGCTTTTGAAACCTCTACAGATATTTTATTTTTAGTCTTTGTTGTGTAAAGAATTCCTCCTGTGAAGAGGATAATGATTCCTATAATGATCCATTTTTTTTTCATTTTTCACACCTCACTATGAAATTCTACTTTTAAGTGCTTCTAAAAAATCTAATTTGTATATTTTTCTTAAGGTAAAAAGCTGTGCTAAAAATACAAAGAAAATAGTAAGAAAAATAGCTGTCATATAAGTACTACCTGTTATTTTTGAATGCAATGTAAATAATTCGTTACTAAAGGCTTTTTCCACACCTCGGATCATCAAACGCCCTATAGGAATCCCAAGAAGAATACCAAAGAGTGTCATGATAAAATTTTCTTTTAATAAAATAAGGTAAATTTCTTTTCTAGAAAAACCCATTACTCGTAAGGAGGAGAATTCAAGCTTTCTTTCTGAAATGCTCATGATTGTGGTATTGTAGATGATTGCAAAGCCTAAAATACCTGAAAAAATAACCATAATTCCAATAGAAGCCTTTGATAGCTCTAAAAGATCTAAAAAGGTATCTACTAGGTCCTGTAGGGATTGTAAGCTTGAAATATTTTTTACATCTTCTAATTTTTCTTTTATAGGAGCCTTTGAATTGATGAGTACTCCTGTTGCTAATTCATCATCTAATAATTTTTTATTCATTGTATCTATAGACATATAAGCATTGATCCCTAAACTTTGTTTGATAATACCCTTTACTTCCATAGGTACATCTTCTCGATAGGGAATAAAGCTATTTATTTTTATGGATTCACCTTTTTTTACACCTAGATAGTTTGCTAAGCCTTCAGAAAGAAGGATACCCTTTGAAGGAAGACTTATTTTTTTATTCTTTAAATTAATAAAATTATAGAACTGTGTATTTTTTGTAAGACCTATAATGGTGACAACTTTTTTCTTATGACCATGAATGATTTCAAAGGGGAATTCTGATTTAGGCTCTATAGCCTCTAAATGGATGAGCTGCTCAAATTCTTTGACGACAGATTGATTTAAGGGTTGATCAAAGTTGATGCTATAATCAAATCTTAAAAATTCTCCATAATGATTGTTAAAAATGTCAAAGAAAGCGTTTTGTTGATAAACTGTTAGAAATAACATGCTAAAGGATAAAGACAAACCAAGAGTAATAAATATAAATCTTTTTTTACTTCTTAAAATATTTCTCAAAACGATTTTCCAGCTAAAACTGGTTCTTTTCCAGAAAAAACCTATCTTTTCTAAAAAAATTCTTTTTCCTGATGCAGGAGGTTCTGGTCGCATAGCTGAAGCTGGGAATATTTTTAGTATCTTCATGCTTCCATATAAGCCAGAAATAATACAAAATATAGAGGATAGAAGAACTGCTAAGAGAATATATTTTACGTGAAAGGTGGCTTTGAGCATGGGGATGTTATAAAATTTTATATACATATTTGTCAAAAGCTTTGAAAAAAACATTCCTACGCTTGTTCCGATGACAGCTCCTAAAACACCAATGATGAGACTATACTTTGTATAATGGGAAACTATTTGGATGTTGTTATAACCAAGTGCTTTTAAAACACCTATTGATACCCGATCATTTCTAACCATTCTTGAAATCATAACAGCAAGGATCACAGAGGCAACCCCTAAAAAGAGTACAGGAATAGTTTTAGATGTGTTTTTTAGCTGTTTGATTTCTTCTGATAGCATTCGATTGCTTAATTGATTATCCTTTATAATGATTCTTTTTACTCCGTATGGGTCAAGTTCTTTTTCTAATTTCTCTTTTACTTGGTCTAGGTGATTTTCATTTTTTGATTTTAAGACAATTTCATTATAGCTACTGCCAAAACCAAAGCTTTGTCTTGCTAATTCATCAGAAATATAAAGGACACCAAATTTTTCTGGTTGAGGCAAAAGACTTTGTTCGTTTTCCATGAGATAGACATATTCAGGACTTGCAACAATGCCTTTTACCTTTAGCGGATACTCTTTTCCTAAAATTTGAGGTTTTATAGTATCTCCAACCTGAATATTTCGAGCCTTTGCAAATTGTTCTATGACTAAGGCGTCTTTACTCTCATTGGTTATAGGACTGCCCTCAACTAAATATAAATCATTCAGCTTAAAGTCATTATCTGGTATAGAAATAGTTCTTACATATACTCTTTCTTTTCCATCCTTAATCTTTAGGGGAACATCATTTACAATTCTACCTTGTGCTAGAGTAATACTAAATTTTCCATTGATCTTTTCTATTGCTTTCTTAGGAATTTTAACAACTTGAACATAAATGTCTGCAAAATGGTTAGTTTTATAATAATAGTTTACCGTATCCTCAAGGTTAATAGCAGCCATGCTCATGGCTGTATAGATGAGTAAGCCTACTACAATGACAGATATGATGGCAATAGATTGTCCTTTTGAATGGTTCATTAGCCGTAAAAGTCTTATATTTAATTTTTTCATCACCATTCAATCCTTTCGGGATTTATTGGATTTTCATTTAAATAATTATCTATAATTTCACCGCTTCTCATTTTGATTACACGATCTGCCATTTGTGCAATAGGAGCGTTGTGAGTAATGACGATGACGGTTTTTTTATAATTTTTATTAATATTACTGAGTAAAGATAATATGGCAATACCCGTTTCATAATCTAAGGCACCTGTTGGTTCATCACATAATAATAATAAGGGATTTTTTGCTACTGCTCTGGCAATGGCAACTCTTTGCTGTTCACCTCCACTCATCTGAGAGGGGAAATGATTTTTTCTATCCCTTAATCCCACATCCTCTAAAACCTGATCAATAGATAATGGATCTTTACAAATTTCTGTGGCAAGCTCTACATTCTCACGAGAAGTCAAGTTTGCCATGAGATTATAAAATTGAAAGACAAATCCTATTTTGTCTCTTCTATAATTGGTTAATGCTTTATCATTATAAGAGGTGATATTCTGGTCCATTAAATGAAAAGTTCCTTTTGTTGGTTGATCCATTCCTCCTAAAATATTAAGGAGGGTACTTTTTCCTGAACCACTAGGACCTAAGATGACTACAAATTCCCCTTCGTTGATATGAAAGGATGCTTGCTCTAATGCTTTTACTGTTACTTCTCCCATTTTGTAGTGTTTACTCAGATTTTCTACCTTTATGAACGCCAATGGATTACCCCTCCTTTTTACTTAAACCATTTTTCAAGAAATCAATAAAATGGTGAAAAGATTCAAGCTGTTCTTCTAGGGATAAAGCTTCATAATCATCTAAGAGAATGTTGGTATAGTTAAACATAGAATGGTAGAGTATTTTTTTCATAAAGGATTTTGAAAAATCATCCCTTAATTCACCTCTTGCAATGCCTCTTTCTATAATGGGATCAAATACATTTTCAGAGGTGTTTTTTATTTTTTCATAGATATATTTTTTGATTTCTGGATTTTCTTCAGATATAAATCTTTGACCGAGCTTTAAATACTTTATATATTTTTCTCCAAATTCAAACCCAGCTTTACCTTGCAAATGAAGTAATTCAAATATACTTAGATTGTTGTAATCAATAGCTTGACCTAAAAGCCAGTTGTTGATATATTCAAGCTTTTCCTTTTGTACCTTTTCACATAGATATAAATATAATTCTTTTTTATTTTTAAAACGATAATAAAAAGCGCCTTTGCTCATATTCACTTTTTTTAAAATGTTATTTAAAGAAGCTTCATCATAGGTATTGTTGATAAATTCATCAAGCGCAGCTTCTAAAAGTTCTTCTTTTTTTGTTTCATCCATTTTATCCAATAAAAATCACTCCTAAGGTTATCATACTAATATTAGACCATGTAGTCTAGACTATATGGTCTATTGTATGTTAAAATCTGAATTTTGTCAAAATAAAGGACAAAGATAAAATCTTTTTATTATTTCAAGATATTGAAAATTTCAATTTACAATTAATTCGAGCCTAAATTTTAATCTGAATAAGAAGATTAAAATTTAGGCTCGAATCTGGGGGGAATCTAGTTGATTATATTGCTTCAGATAACCTTTTTCTTTTTTCCTCGCTGCCTGAAATGACAGTAGCGGCAGATGAATCTCCAAGAATATTCACTGCTGTTCTTGGCATATCAAGGATTCTATCTATTCCAGCTATTAGTGCTGTAGCTTCAAGTGGTAATCCAACTGATTGTAAAGCTAACATTAACATAATAAAGCTACCACCGGGAACGCTACCAGCACCAATTGAGCCAAGTGTTGCAGATAAAGCGATTAACCCTAATTGAGTTGTAGATAAATCGATACCACATACTTGAGCTGAAAATATTGCTGTGACTCCAATATAAAGTGCTGTTCCATCTGTATTCATTGATGAACCAAGAGTTAAAACAAATGTTGATATTTTATCAGGAATTTTTAAGTTTTCTTTTGTACATTTTATTGTGACTGGAAGAGTAGCTAAACTACTACAAGTAGTAAATGCAGTCAGTGTAGCTGGAAACATTCCTTTAAAAAATTCTCGAAGGGTAAGTTTTGTAAAGATTTTTAATAAGGATGAATATGTGATTAAAGCGTGTAATATACAGCCAATATATACAGCTAGTATAACTTTTAGTAATACAAGTAAAACATCAATCCCATTAACTGCTACTACGGGTGTGATTAATCCAAATACGCCAATAGGTGCAAATGACATGACAACACCAGTAACTTTGGTGAACATTTCTTGAATGGTCGATGCTAATTGTAGAAAAGGTTTTCCTCTGCCATCTGGCAATAATGTTGCGGATATACCACATACAAGTGCAAATACTATTAATTGTAGGATATGACCTTGTACCATATCGCCTAAGGGATTAGAAGGTATTATACCAACTAAAGTATCAATCATACTTGGAACTTCTCTAGTTGAGACAGTTGTACCTACAGGAATTGTTAGACCTAATCCTGGTTTAATTAATATAGCCAAAGTTATTCCTATTGTAACTGCAAAGAATGTTGTAATAAGAAAATAAATCAAAACTTTACTACCTATGCGTCCTATTTCTTTGGCATCATTCATACTTGATGCACCTACAACTAGAGAACTGAATATAAGAGGTACAATGATCATTTTAATTGCATTTATAAACAATGTTCCAAATGGTTTTATAAAAGTTTCTGCAATTTCAGGATGATCTCCTAATAAAAGTCCAGTTAAAATTCCTAAAAATAAACCTAATAAAATTTTATTGGTGAGTTTCATTTTTGTTTTTTTCATAAAATTCTCCTTTCGATTTAAATTTTTTATATAGTCTAAATTATAGAATTGTTCTATTAATGTAAATCTTGAATAAGCACTCTTTTATTTGTAGGTTGGCGGACTACAAATAAAAGAGTAATTTTGTATAGCATGTTTTATATATAAGCTATAGCATCAATTTCAACAGAAAGACCAAAGTGAAGTTCTCTACTTGGAACGATTACTCTGGCTGGTTTATGTTCTTCAAAGAACTCACTATACGTATCATTAACTTCGTCCCATAGCTTTACATCAGGAATGTAAACGGTCATCTTGAGAACCTTATCCTTAGAAGTTCCAGCCTCATTAAGTATTAAGTTGATGTTGTTTAACACTCTTTTAACTTGTTCCTTAATGGAACCATATTCTTTCTCGCCAGTTATAGGATTTATAGCAAGTTGTCCAGATATATATACTATATCGTTATGAATTATTGCTTGTGAATAGTGTCCTGCTGGTTTTAATGCATTGTTTGTTGATATTGATTTCATATTTACCTCCCTAGGATCTTATAATAATTTCATTATTTTATCGGTTGCTTTCAAACCGTTTCCAGATATGATGATGGCTGTTTCTTCATTTTGATTAATGGTATTTTCATCAATTAACTTATTGAGACCTGCAAATCCTGTTGCAGATGTTGGTTCGATATAGAATCCTAATTTCCCAATTTCTAGAAGTGCATTTTTGATTTCAGTTTCTGTTACACTTATAAATTTACCATTTGTTTCTTTTACTAAGTCTACAACTTCTTTTAGTTTAGTAGGTCTAGAAATTGATATACCTTCAGCAATTGTGGGTGCTGGTTCAAAATCTATTGTATCTCCTATAAACTCACGATATAAGGTGTTGCAGTTATCAGCTTGGATACCATATATTTTTGGCATTTTATCGATTTCTCCAGAATTTAATAGCTCTTTAAATCCTAAATAAACACCTGTTACAATACTACCATTACCTGCAACACATACTACGTTATTAGGAGCTTTGAATCCATTTTGTTCCCACATTTCATAAGCAACAGATTTAACTCCATGAACAAAAAGTGGATGCCAGTTATGCCCAACATAAATACTTCCCCCAATGCTCTTCATAGCTTCATTTGCAACATCTGCTCTTGTTCCCTCTACTTCGATTAAATTTGCTCCGTAAACCTTCATTTGTGCTATCTTCCCTTGAGAAGTTCCTGCTGGAACAAAAATTTTACAGTCAATACCTCCTAAGGCACAATAACCTGCAAAAGAAGAACCACCATTACCACTTGAGTCTTCTGCAAATTTAGTTACCCCAAGATTATTAAGATAGTTAGTTACCATTGCTACTCCTCTATCTTTAAAGGAACCTGTGGGCATAAGATTATCTTGTTTAACCATAATCTTATAATTTTTGTAGTTAATAGTAGCCATAGGTGTTAGTCCTTCACCAAAAGAAATCTTAATATTTTCTCTTTTAATAGGATAAGCAGTAGCATATCTCCACATAGTAAAGTCATTTTGTTGAATGTCTGATTTTTTTAGTTTACCTTCGAAATCAAGCCATAACCCACCTCCACATTCACATTTTATTACTTCTGGATTAGCGATGTAGACATTTCCACATTTTTTACATACATATTTCATAATGATCTCCTTCCTATATGTTTTTATTAGTGAATTTTGAAATTTGTAACCATTCATATACGTTACATAAAAATATATTTTTTATGTGTTCTCTCTAATTTGATATTTTTATGTTTGTATTTATGGATAATTTATTATATGGTTTGTATTGCTTTTTAAATAAAAATGTTCATATTATCTTTTAAAACTGGCATATTTCTAACTTATCCATAGAAGTTGGAGATTTGATTCAAAACCATCTAATAATTTTTTATATGTTTTGTTTGTTTTTATATATGATGCCTTTTTAGGTGTAAAAACGAAAGTACTGATATTTAAACGTTTTAAATGGGGATGTGATTTTATAATTATATAATATATAAAAAAATATATGGTGTCAATAATTTTTTATATAAAATAAATAATTTATTATACATTTCTTCGGATGTGAGGTCTTATCAATTCTCATATTTTTTATAGAATAAAAGATTGATTTTATAGGTAAGTAATTTAAGTATGAAATAGAAACACTTGTTCTAAAGAATTAACAAATATCTTACTAATTTAATTGTTTAATATCTAATAGTTAACAGTAACTTGTATAATAAATTATTATATGATATCATACAATGTATAATAATTTATATGGAGTGAAAATATGAAAATATCACAAAAACTAATACCTTATAAAGCTTTGGCTGATATGATAGCGGATTCCTTTGGAAAGAAATGCGAGGTAATAATCCATGACTTATCAACACCACAAAGTTCTGTTGTATATGTTGCAAATGGATATATAACAGGTAGAGAAGTAGGGCAATCATTTGATCATCTTGTCAAACAAGTTTTGTTGTCAAAAAATTTTAAAAATGATTATAATGCGAATTATACGTTTAAAGCAGAAAATGGAAAACAAATAAAATCGTCTACGTCTCTCATAAGAGATGAAAATGAAGAAGTGATAGGTGCATTTTGCATAAACTTTGAAATTGAAGATTTAATGAAAATGAAAAATTTTTTAAATGATTTTTTTGAAGAAGTAGAAGCATCTGACAATGATAATATTGGAGTTCAAATGGAACCCTTTGATAATGTAATGGAGGTAATAGATAATCTAATTGATAAAACAATAGGTGATACAGATTTAAATAACCTTAAGAAAAAGGATAGTATTAGAATGTTAACCTTTATGTATAATAAAGGAATATTTCTTACTAAAGGTTCTGTTGATAAAGTGGCGGAAAAACTTGGAATTTCAAGAGTTACAGTTTATTCATACTTAGATGAAATCAAAAAAAATGCAAAAACAAAGTAGCATAATTAATTCTATAAAGAGACTGTGCAAAAATAATTAAAAAAATCATTGAAAAATAAGCGTCTAGATTTTAATCTAAATAGAAGATTAAAATCTAGACGCTTATTTTTGAGAATATAAAAAAGATTAATTTAACGAAATACATTAGAACTTGAAGGAATCAGTAAAATGTATAAGTTTATCTGAAATAAGTATATTCTATAAATCTGTCTTCTAAGGTATGATTACTGTAAAAGATATTAAGGAGGAGAGCGAAAAATGAAAAAAATACTTCCTATTGTCGTTAGCATTGCTATTCTTAGCATATTTACTATATCCATATGGTATGTATCACATCGTATGAGCATTATGAATAGCTTGACACAGAGGTGGCCACTAAGAATCGGGGTTGCTATCTTTTTTATTACATCCCTAGTGGCATTGTCTTTGGGAGCTCAGTCTGAGAGTACCACCATTGGGATTATCAATACAGTGGGGGGCTATATGTTCAGCTTCTTTGTATTTTTGATGATTGTGCTATTAGGGCTTCATGCAATGCAGTTTATAGGGATTCAGCCAAACCAATTGGTTAGTTGGTTTGCTATAGGATTGGCATTTATAATAACAACTACAGGTGCTCTATGGGCGAATTCATTTCGTGTTAGTGAAATTGAAATTCCCCTAGAGGGTCTTAAGCAAGATGTGGTTGCTATGCACATTTCAGATGTGCATATAGGTCACCAGCGTGGAAAGGATTATTTAGAAAAAATCGTTAAAGAAACAAATGAAAGAAATCCAGATATGGTATTGATAACGGGAGATTTAGTAGATGCTAATGCAGCACTACTACCTGACATCTTATCTCCATTGAAGGATTTTCATGCTCCAGTCTATTTTGTGGGAGGGAACCATGAAAATTATATAGATACAGAACGAGCATTTGGGATGATTGAGAAATATAATGTTAATATTCTTCAGAACGAAGCAGTGGAAATACATGGTATTAATCTAGTAGGTCTTAGCTACATGAATCCAGATGATAATACCTTCGATATGCATCCTTCAGATGATAAAAGAACTATTGAAAATGTACTTCCTACTATTGTGATCAATGATCACAAGCCATCTGTTCTAATGCATCATAGTCCGGTAGGAGCACAGTATGTATCTGAGAAAGGGATCGATCTAATGTTATCAGGTCATACTCATGGTGGACAGATGTTTCCTAGTACATTGTTTGCTCCTTTTATCTTTCCGTTTAACAAAGGACTTTATAATGAAGGAGATACAAAAGTATTTGTTTCTCAAGGGGCAGGTACTTTTGGTCCTCGGATCAGACTAGGAAATTCTAATGAGATTAATTTGATACGATTAAAGGCCATTCATTAAATGGATTAATAAAAGTTCAAGAGAGGGGAATTAAAAATGCAATATAGAGTGGTTCCAAAAACAGGGGATAAGATTTCAGCAATTGGTTTTGGATGTATGAGGCTAGCAACTCGACTAGGAAGAATTGACGAAGCTAAAGCAGAAGAGCAGATTCGCTATGCTATTGAAAAAGGGGTAAATTATTTTGATACGGCATATCCTTATCATAACGGGGATAGTGAACGTTTCTTAGGTAAAGTTTTTTGTGATCGTACATTACGGGAGAAGGTAAAGATTGCTACTAAATTGCCTCCATGGCTAGTTAAATCTAGAGAAGATATGGATAATATTCTTAAAGAGCAATTGAAAAAGCTACAAGTTGAGACAATCGATTACTATTTGGTTCATGGAATTATGAGTCAAGAAATATGGGATCAATTGAAGGAATTAGGAGTACTTGAATTTCTTAATGAAGTTAAAGAAAAAGGATACATCAAAAATATTGGATTTTCATGTCACAGTGATTTGCAAACATTTAAAAATGTTGTTGATGACTATGATTGGGATATGTGTCAAATTCAGTACAATTTTCTAGATGAAAATATTCAGGCTGGTACTAAAGGGCTAAAATATGCAGCTGAGCGTAATATTGCAGTGTTTATTATGGAACCATTACGTGGTGGAAATTTATCGAATAAAGTTCCAGCGCAAGTTCAGAAATTATGGGATAGTGTTAATGTAAAAAGAACACCAGCCGAGTGGGCTCTAAAATGGATATGGAATCATGAGGAAGTAACTTGTATTTTATCAGGAATGAATAATGATGAGCATATTAGAGAAAATATTCATACAGCTAATACGACAGAATCGAATACCCTTACGAAAGAAGAAATTTCCCTTATAGAACAGGTACGAGACAAGTATAAGGAATTAACAAAAATTCCATGTACTGCATGTGCTTATTGTATGCCTTGTCCAGCTGGTGTTAACATACCTGAATGTTTTGAAAAATATAATGACAAATATATGTTTGGAACTATGAATGCAAGATTAATGTATGAAGTACAAATAGGTGGAATAATGGGGAAAGCTCATAGAGCTTCTCAATGTATTGGATGTGGTAAATGTGAAAAACATTGTCCACAACATATAGAAATTCGTAAGGAGCTTAAAAAAGTATCAAAGGAATTTGATGATACTACTGGAAAGGTACTAAATTGGGTAGCTAAACGTGTAATGAATAGACGGCACAAATGATGCATATTAAAAGAAAGGATTTTGAATGGTTGTTATAGAAAGATTTAAAATACCACAAACGTATGAGGATTGTAAAAGATACCAGCTAAAGAAAGGTGGTAAATATGGAAAATATAATCAGAATTGATTCAATATCCATGTTGCATGAGCTTTTAGGGTATGATAAGCCAATGCATCCATTGATTACGTTAATTAACTTGAATAATATTAACCCCATGGAGAAATATCAGAGCAAGCAGTTAGTAACAGGCTTTTATACCATAACACTAAAAAAAGGTAAAAATTGTGGTCTTAGATACGGACGCCAATATTATGATTTTAGCGAAGGAAGTCTCATGTTTATGGCACCAGAACAAGTTACGATGGTAGAATATAATCATAATGAAGCAGAGATAGAAGGCTGGATGCTGTGTTTTCATCCAGATCTCATCAGAAAAAGTGGATTAGGTAGAAAGATGGAAGAGTTTACATTCTTTTCTTATGATGTGAATGAGGCCCTTCATTTGTCTGAAAAGGAAAAACAAATCATAACCAATATTGTAGATACGATTAAAACCGAATTTAGTCAGAATATCGATGTTTATAGCCAAGATCTTATCGTTTCAAATATTGAGGTACTACTGAATTATTCCAAACGTTTTTATGGTAGACAATTTATTACTAGAACTACCGCAAATAAAGATGTGATTAGCCGTTTTGATAAACTGATGAGAGATCATTTCAATTCAAAAAGCTTAGAGGAGAAAGGAATACCTAGTGTGAAGTACTTGGCAAAAGAAATGGGCTACTCGACAAATTATTTAAGTGATCTTTTAAAAAAAGAAACTGGTAAAAATGCTCAAGAACATATTCACCTTTATTTGGTTGAAAAAGCAAAAACATTGTTACTTGGCACATCGGAACCAATTTATCAGATTGCATATATGCTTGGATTTGAATATCCAGCTCATTTCTCAAAATTCTTTAAGTCAAAGACGGGCATGTCTCCAATGGCATTTAGAAAATAAATATATAAGTAAAGATTAAACATTAATTTTTAATGATATTTAAAATCCACTATATAAGATATGATATAATCTATATATAATATAGTGGATTTTGAATTAATCTTCAAAAACTTGTCTAGAAACATCTATACATTTACTCATCTTAAAATCTTCATTAAAATATTCCATAAATACCTTATGTATGATCAAAGCCAAACTCTCTACATCTGTATTCTCGTTAATTAAATCATAAATAGCTTGTATTTCAATGTTATATTCATTATCTGGAGCGTAGGAAAGTAATTTTTCTGGGTCCCATGCATCAATTACCTTTTTTAATTTTTCATAATTTATCTTTGTCATAACATCACCTCAAATTCGATTCTATTTTTACAATTCACAAAAAATATCTTTTTATTGGCCAGTGGTATTTCTTATATTATACAATATATTTCAAAAGTCATGTATTTTAGTACGTTTCTATATATCTAAAAGATACGATTATTTCTAATAAAGGACAAATAATCACTAATGAATCATAATCTGTTATTTGTAAAATGAATTGGGTATAAGTTATACAACTTTGAAATTTAGAGGAGAATTTGGTAGGGGGAAATTCATGAAAAAAATATTACACATATTATCACAAAGACCAGGGAAAACAGGAAGTGGTGTATTTCTTCAATCACTAATTGGACAAATAGATAAAAAGGATTATCAACAAGCAGTCGTTGCAGGTATCCCTGCCCATGAAGAAAAAAATGATTTGAAAGATTTACAAAAGTATACTATTTATCCTGTACGATTTGAAACAGAAAGTTTACCATTTCCTGTAGTGGGCATGAGTGATGTAATGCCTTATGAAAGTACAAAATATATAGATTTGACAGAAACTATGCTTTTAAAATGGAAAGCTGCTTTTGAAAAAATGATTCAAGAAGCTGTAGATGATTTCCGACCAGATTTGATTATCTCACATCACTTATGGCTTTTATCTTCTTTTGTAAGAGAATGGACTTTTCCTATTCCTATGATGGCCATTTGTCATGGAACAGATTTAAGAAAATTAAAGCAGATAGATAAATATGCTTCTGAAGTAATCAATGGATGTAAAAAAATTGGTATGATCTTTGCCTTGAATTCTTATCAAAAAGAAGAGATTCATAGAATTTATAAAATACCTAAAGAAAATATTATAATCATTGGAAATGGATATAATGGAGATATCTTCTTCCCAGAGAACAGTAAGAAAAATAATAAAAAAATTCGTCTTGTATATGCAGGAAAACTAAGCTATGCCAAGGGGATTAAAGCTTTACTAAAAGCATATGAGAATATTTCTATAGATAAAGATCAAATTGAGTTAACTATTGTAGGTGGTGGCAGTGGAAAAGAATTTGAAGATATTTTAAAAGAAGTAAAAAAGCATAGCTATAAGATTATTCTTACAGGAATTGTTCCTCAAAATAAGTTAGGAGAAATTTTTAGGAAATCAGATATATTTATTCTTCCTTCCTTTTATGAAGGATTACCTCTTGTACTCATTGAAGCATTAGCATCGGGTCTTCGCGTGGTATCTTCTGATTTGCCTGGAGTGAAGGAGTGGATGGGAGAAATAATTAATGATAGTGGTATGATAGAATATGTAAAATTACCAAGTTTAAAAAATGTAGATATGCCTGTTTTAGAAGAGTTACCTCTCTTTGAAGAAAGATTAAAAAAGACGATAGAAAACCAAATTCAGTTAGTGCTTAAAAAGAAAGAGCCAGATAATTTAGCTTATTTTAAAGAAATTAAAAAGAAATCGTGGGAAAATTTATTTGATCAGATGGAAAAGTGTTTTTAACTATATAAAAAGCTAATAGAAGATCAATGATTATTGGTAAATCATAATCTGTTATTTATAAAATGAATTGGGTATAATTTATATAGATTTAAAATTTAGCAGGGAATTTGATAGGGGGGGAAGAATGAAGCTCATTAAGAATATTGATTCAGAAAAGAAAAAAGAAAATAAAATGAAGATAATCATATTAGTTGCATTTGCATTATCTTTAATTCTGTTTGGTTTTTTAGTAGATACACCAAAAGAAATTTTTAGAGGTGTTTATACAATACTTACACAACCCGATACACTAATAACAGATTATATAGGAGTAGGAGGTATGGGGGCAGCTTTTGTAAATTCAGGGCTTCTTACTTTGATATTTATTTATATGTTGCATAAGTTAAAAGTAAATTTTAATGGTGTAACAATAGCTGCTTTATTTTTAATTGCAGGATTTGCATTCTTTGGTAAAAATCTTTTAAATGTGTGGTTTATAGTAATTGGTGTTTATTTGTATTCAAAAGTACAAAAGGAAAAGTTTTCAAAGTATATTTATACAGCATTATTTGGAACTGCTATGGCACCTTTTGTTACAGAAATTATGTTTAGTACAACATTGCCTATAGGCATTAGAATTTTTTTAGGAGTTTTAGTAGGAGTAGGAATTGGTTTTATACTTCCACCTTTAGCATCTTATCTTGTGAGAGTACATCAAGGATTTAATTTATACAATATTGGTTTTGCTGGAGGAATGCTTGGAACAATCGTTTTTTCAGTTTTGAAGTCTTATGGTTTTGTAGTAAATCCTAGAATGATTTGGACAACTGGAAATAATAAGCTTTTAGGAATATATCTTTATGGAATATTCTTATTGTTGATAGGTATTGGTTTTTATATCAATAACAAGTCTTTTAAAAAGCTTAAGAACATCATGAAGTATCCCGGAAGACTTGTTGCGGACTTTGTTATATTAGAAGGATTTGGTCCAACATTAATAAATATTGGGATCAATGGAATCGTAGCAACAAGTTATATATTACTTGTGAATGGAGATTTAAATGGACCTACTATAGGGGGAATATTTACGGTAGCTGGATTTGGTGGCTTTGGTAAACATCTTAGAAATATCTTACCTATATTTTTAGGGGTATCTATAGGAGCACTAACTAAGGTATGGCATATAAATGATCCAGGGATATTATTAGCTGCATTATTTGGAACAGCATTAGCACCTATAGCAGGTGAGTTTGGATGGAAATATGGAGTCATTGCAGCTTTTATACACTCATCCGTTGTATTAAATGTAGGTGTATTGCATGGAGGATTAAATCTTTATAACAATGGATTTGCAGCAGGTCTTGTTGCAGCTATGTTAGTACCTATAATAGAGGCTGTTAGAAAGGATGAAGCTTAATGAAGCACAATAAAAAAAGGATTTCAAAAATAGTAGATGAATTGGTAGCATATTTTTTTACTATGGGAGCTACTGATATTAATATTAATCTACAAGAGAAAGAAGATTATTATAAAATCGTTTTAAGTTGTAATTATATAGTGAAGAATCAAGAGAAAATAGAAAAAATGATAAAATGCTTGAAGTGTGATAAACAAGAAGAAATGGAAGAATATTATTGGGAATTAGCAGGTGATTGTGATGTGGATACGGAACTTACATTAGTTGGAATGATGACAGATGAGGCGGAAATTGATATTAGTGAGGATGAGATAAAATTAGTATTGTATAGATATAAATAATGAGAATTTCAAATAAGAATCGACTTAGCGCTTAAATTTTAGTCTGGATGAAAAGATTAAAATTTAAGCGCTAATTTTTAATTAAGAATAAATATTGAAAAATATTACAATTCGAGATAAGATTTAATTAAAATAGTAGTTTTTTTATAAGTAGAATTTAGAGATAAAATGTTTGTAAAATAAATATTAGCACAGAAATAGGAGAATATTCATATGGAGGAAACTTATGCAACGAAGAAATGTGATGAAATTTATTATGATATTAGTAGTAATTGGGATCGTTTTTACTATTAGATATGAAGCATATAATTATATAGTTCTAAATGGTATAAATATATTACTTGATCCAGAGGTTAATAATAATGAAGTTGCATATGCACAAAGAATACTCAGTGAAATTGAGAGTTTAACTGTCTATGATACAGAAACATATCAATCAGAAAAGGTAGATGAAGAAATTGTTAGTTCAATCGTAGATTTAGAGCAATTAGAAGGGGAAATTAGATCGTTTAAGGTAGCGGAAAATATTGTTAAAACCTTATTTCCTAAAGCAAAGTATAAACCAGAGTTTGTTTTGTGGAAAGGGGATAAATTAGGGATGGCTAAACTAAAAAATGGAGATGAAATTAAAATAAGGATTAGTTTTTATGGGAGCTTTTTTGCGATTGTTGGAATTGAAGGATATTACGTGTTTGATGATGACATACAAAACCAGTGGGAAAAAGCCATAGATTTTAGCAGATTTGATAAAGAAGGAACTGAATTAAATAAAGAGCACATCGAAAAAATAAAAGATGATTTAAATGAATAGTGAATGGAGCGCCTAGATTTTAGTTGAAATTGAAAGACTAAAATCTAGGCTCAAATTTTTTGAGAATAAAGATTATATGATTTTTACAATAGTTCCTATAGGAACTAGATTATAAAGTTCAATAACATCCTTATTATACATTCTGATACAGCCATGAGATACGGCTTTTCCAATAGAGGCTGGATTATTAGTACCATGAATACCTATGTGGGGCTTACTAAGACCCATCCACCTTGATCCAAATGGACCTCCAGGATTTACAGCTTTATTGATAATTTTGAAGGTTCCTTTTGGTGTTGGAGTGGAAGGTTTACCGACTGACGTAGTACCCACGTAAAACAGAGAGCTGCTTTTTATGGCAGTTTTTTATTTTGCTCAGATAAAAATAAAATATTCACATCTTTTTCTATAACCTGGAAATATAAATTGAAAAATATTACAAATTACGATAAGATTTAATTAAATATAGTATGATCTTATATAAGCGGATTTTAGCTAACCAGTACACAAATCTCACTATTTAGGGATGAAAAGCGAGTATGGAAGGGCTTGTGAAAGAAGTAGTTATGCAGAATCTAAATGATAGAATGATTATTTTAAACTTCATTAAATAACATAAGAAAGGAAAAGGTTATGAGTCTATATTCATTAAATATCAATCAAAATAGAAACAAGAAGAAATTGAGAAAGGCTAGGCTTTTAATAACTATATTGTATATAGTGTTTATATTATTATCATTTTTTCTTATATTTAAAGAAGATAGAAGTCTCATTACAAAAAGTAAGGATTTAATAGTATATCTAGATCTTAAGATAGATGTTCTACTATTTTTTACTCTTACTCCAATTCTTATTGATGTAATATCAACGTTGGCATTGTACAAACCTAATTTAAAAATTAATCTAACAAATGGGAAATTAATCAGAGAGATAATTTTTTTTATACTTTTTAATATAGGGTTTGCTATTGTATTTTTTAATAATTTAACATATGGTTATATAACTCAAGATGCAATTATAATACAAAATATTTTTACAGACAGTAAGGAATATAAAATTACTGATATTAAATATGTAGATATTGACTTAAGATATAACTCTGCTGTAGATAATTATTTTATAGAATATTATATTAGTTTTGAAGATGACAAAAAAATTGAATTAAGTGATTTTGAAGATTGTTCTTATGAAAAATTAATGATAATCAATAAGAATATAGAGAAACGTGGAGTTACTATAAAAAGAGATAAATTATCATATGCAACCAAAGCAAAAGTTATTGATTGGTGTGAAAAATATCCAGATGATTTAGAACCCTTTAAGCACTTGTTAGAGTTAAAGTAGATTGTTATCGGACACCATGAAAGTTTAAAAGGTATGCAGTTATTAATTGATAAGGGACGGCAGAAAGATGTTTATTACAGTGTAGATGAATACAATACTTGGATATTTAAAGACATTATTGAGGATATCAAACAACTATTCAATAATTAAAGAAGGAGGCATTTATATGGATACAAAAATATGGTATTCTCTAGATAAATTGATTCCAATAATAGCTGGAATATTAGCTCTAGTTGTTCCTAATGAATTCTGGAGAGAATATAAAATGGTTAAGGGTGATGAAAAAAAAGTCAAATCATTTATTTTGAAAAAAAGAGCAATATCGATAATAATTATTCTTGGAGGACTATTATTTTTATTAAAAAAGTAGTAGAAAAGGTTGATAGGTGTGAATAAATTTAGAAGAATTTTTACATATGTAATGTCTATAATTTTAATAGTATTACTTATAACGGAAGGTTTGTATCGTCAAGGGCGTAGTAGAAATGATAAAATTTTTATAGTAGTAATAATAGTTTTTACACTAATTAAAGCTATGATTATATTAAGAAAGAGTAAGAAACAAAAATAAATTTTAAGGAAATATGATGTTGCTAGTTGAGTCACTGCAAAATTTTGAACAAGCCTACTGTAAAACTAGTGAGATAATAGAATGGAGAATACAAATCTTTTTACATTGTTTTGTGATAATTTTAGAGGTTGAAACTTACCGTATTGTCTAAATTCTACATTTAGAGCACTAAGAATAAAATTAATATAATAGAATAAGGAAAGAAAAACTCTGAGAGGTATGCAAAATCAAGCATACCTCAAGCATTGTACTGAAAGGCATTATTCAATTAAGGATTTAGTCATTAAAATATATCTATTCTCAGGGGTTTTGGTTATGACATTAGCTAAATTTCATATAAAAATTATTCAATCAAGTCTTTTAATAAAAAGGTTCGAAGGAGATTTTATTCTTTCTCTACTTTTCAACCATACTACCAAGGCAACCGATACTGTATTTCAATATCCGATTTATTAAAAACTTCAATCCTATAGATCCGTTCCTTCAGCCATAATTTGATAATCTTAGGATCATTCTCCTTAATAATCTCATCCATACTATCAAAGTGCGTCTTTACGTCGATTCCTAAATTTTCACGGCTTTGCTTTTTCTTTAAATTTTTGAGCTGTTCCTGCATTTCCACTTCTTCTAACAATACTCTTTCTTTAGCTTGCTGTAATTCTTCCAAAGAAATGATTTCTGCCTCGAATGCTTCCAACTGTTTTTGAAATTTTTGTTTTACTTTTTTTAGCTGGGATTCCAATAGAGCTATTTCAGATTTTGAAGTATCTGATTGTGTAACGACTACCTGACTAGAATCAACCTTACCTGTCTTGATGATATTTCTTATATTTTCAAAAACAATATTCTCTATAGCTTCTTTGTGTACAAAGTTATAAAAACACATTTTATGATTAAGATAATTCCCACAGACATATCGGATGTAGGTCTTACCGCTAATATGTTTTTTCTTTTCCCCTATCATGTTATGACCACAATGTCCACACTTGATGATGGAGGATAGTAAGTAGGGACTTTTTACAGAAGGACCTTTCATGGTTCTTTTAGAATTGAGAACTTGCTGTACTTTAGCAAATAGATTTTGTTCAATGATTGCTTTATGGGCATCTTCTATTGTAATCCATTCATTGGGGTTCTTTTGTGAATTAGTAGAACGTTTTGTTTTGTTCCATGTGTATTGACCAATATAGACTGGATTTTTTAGAATTCTTCCTATGGCAGAGGAATCCCAAAGCTTGCTTTCACGAGTTAAAATTTGAGCTAAGTTAAGGGTTTGTTTGATAGAAGCAAAGCTATTTCCTTTTGCATACAACTCATAGATTTTTTTTACTGTCTTTGCTTCATCTTTATTGATTTCAAGTTTTTTAGTAGTTTGATTGAGAGAATAGCCAAAAGGAGTTCTACCAACATAGATGCCTTCACTTGCCTTTTGTTTCATACCCTTCATAACTTCTTGAGCAAGGTTTAATGAATGAAACTCTGCAATGACTTCCATCATCCCTTCAAGTAGTTTACCTGTTGGAGAATCATCAAAGTTTTCCGTAATGCTTATGACATCTACACCACATTCTCTTTGTAGGAGGGATTTGTATATAACAGAATCGGCTCTGTTTCTAGCAAATCTGTCGGTTTTATGAACAAATATGATTGAAAAAGCTTTATCTTTTTTCTTTGCATCACGAATCATTTGCTGAAATTGTGGACGGTCAGCTGTTCGTGCTGATTTTCCTTCATCTAGATATTCACTAATGATTTCTACATTATTATTCAAAGCAAAGTGTTTGATTGCTTTTATTTGAGCTGGAATAGAATTATCTCTGCTTGCTTGTTCTTCTGTACTTACACGAGCGTACAGAACTGCTTTTAAAGCCTTTGATTTATTTAGTGCCATAACTATCACTCCAGAAGATTGAAATTTTATGCTTTTGTAGCATAAGGTAAACCTAGTATTAAGTGATAGCTAAGGGATTTTATTTGATTTGCCCAATTTTATTATAACATTCTTTATATTCCTGTTAATTAGTAATATTTAGTACATATAGTTATAAAAGCTAGTATTAGAAAATCCCTGTAGAATAAAGGTTTACCGTGAACAGTATATATTTACTGCCTAAAGTTTGAAATTATACTTAAAATTTCATTGTGGAGATATAAGAAATGGCTTGTAATAGGACAACTCGCCCGTTTCATATATTTCAACAGGGGGCGGTTTTAGGTGTTAAAAGAAAACGGACTTAGGGTTTTAAGGACAACTTTTATCACAGAAGATGGGGAAAAAATAGAGAAAGATGGTCTTACTAATGAACAATATCAAGTGTTTTGTGATGAATTTGAATCAGCAAGAGTACGATATAGAATAAAATGGAATGAATTTGATAAAAGGTATAGTAAAAAAGAATAAGACCCTAAAGATTATTCTATAGGGTTATTGTCTGCTTCTAATGCATCTAATACTCTTATCAACCTGTAGATCGAATGGGGTGACAAGTCTTTTGTTTTTTTTGATAGGATATGTAAATCACGTCTATGTGAAAGCTTTTCTATAAAGTCAGCAAGTTCAGGATCATCTTGAATAGTTTGATAGATATTTTGAACGATTGTTTCTGTATGTACAGGGTTGCGTGAATCTGTTTTACCTAGCAGATAGTCTATGGAAACTTTAAAAAAGTCAGCAAGCTTTTCCATTGTCAAAAGCTCAGGAGTTCTGCTACCAGATTCCCAAGAAGATATGGTTGTTCTAGGAATATTTAAACTTGTACTTAAATTTTGTTGGGATAATCCTAGTTCATTTCTCAGTTTTTTTAATTTTTCAGGGAATTTATTCATGTTACACCTCTGTTTAACCAATTGGATTATATGGATGATTATATATATCCATATGAGATCAAAATAATCAATTATATATAGTTCATTTTATAACAATATAGATGATGAAGCAATGGATATAGCTAGATTGTTTCCATAAATTACTATTGATAAAACTGTGTGTCAATCATATAATAATTATGACGCGTATTGCGTCTGAAAAATAAAAATATGACACATAAAAGTAGCTAAGGGATCAGAACTTTTAATTCATATGATTTGCCCAAAATGATAAGATTCGTTGTTCGATATCAATGAATGGAGGTACAAATGAAAAAAATGAATCAAGATGATAAGGTTGAGATGATTTTTAAAAATGATATAAATGCTATGAATAAGCTTGTTATTTTCATAATAAATAAAATACTAGAGGATTATGATAAGCTTGGGGGTTTTGTTGGTGAAAACGAAATTGCTGACAAAGGAGGAAATAGTGAATAAACTCGTGAAAAATCCCTATAAATATGCAGCTATTTATGCAAGAGAATCTAATTCAAAGGCAAAAAATGCTATAGACACACAGCTATATATTTGTAAAAAGTATGCCTTTACCAAAGAATTTTTAATATATGATACTTATCATGAATACATTTCAGCTGCACAAGTATCGTATAAATCACGAAGTGAGTTTATGAGGTTGATAGAAGATGCTAAGAAAGGCTATTTCAAAAAACTCATTGTAACAAGAAGAGATCGATTAACAAGACAGTTTGAAGAATTTCTTGAGATCAAAAAGATATTTAAGAAATTAGATGTAGAAATCATTTATAGCAATGATGTACAAATGAATGAAGGGAAAGATTATGCTTGTAATTTTATTGAAAATATTTTGATGGGATTAGCTGAGATGGAGGCAAAGAGAATCAAGGAGAGATCAGCAGATGGAAAACGTGCGAAGGTTTTAAAAGGTGTATATGATAAAAGACCACCTTATGGAATAGTCTATAAAAAGCATGAAAAAAAGTACTATAAAGATGGTGTTAAAGGAGATATAGTTAAAGATATATTTAATATTTATTTAAATGATAAGAGTGTAAAAGAGTCTCAGGATGTTATTCAATTTTTGCATAAAAGAGCTAATAAAAGAGAAGAGCATAAGGAACAATATGATGATTTGTTAAAGAAAGTAACAAAGAATAAGATAACAGATATTTTGAGCAAGCCAATCTATGCAGGGTTGTATATTAAAAATCCTGATATTAAATATAAGGATTTTTATATGAGCTGTGATGGAAAGCGTTTAGAAGTAGATGAAGAATATTTTCAGCGATATGACAATATTATAGATACATTTATAACTCCTAAACAATGGTATGAAACCGTAAAAAAATGGAATCAATATAATCCAATAAAGAAGAAATCTTCTAAGTTGAAAAAGAGGGAAAAAGTTATATTTAAGGATTTATTTATATGTGATAAATGTGGAAAAAAGCTTAAATATTCAAATGGTAGATTTTCATGTGGCAGTGATGGGTGTAGAGGGATTGGTAAAGATCACTTAATGCGCACGATTATAATAGCATTAGTTGAGTATCTTGTTTATGAAAATAATATTGATGATGTAATCAAGGATGTTGTAAAGAAGCTAAATCATGAAATTACAAAGCAAAAGAATAAATTAGCAGCAAATATAAATGAGCAAGGAAAATTGATTGAAAAGTATATAGAGAATGCATTTGTTGATAAACTAAAAAAACAGATTGTAGTCATGACAAAAGAGCAAAGAGCTATTAAAAAAGAAGTAAATGAAATTGATCAAAAAATAAACTTTTTAAAGGGGCAGTTAAAAGAAATCATTATTCCATTAGTAAAATCAGGATACATTCATATGATTACAGAGGAATTAGAAAAAAATCAATCTGCAATGTTTGAAATATTTATGTATGAGAACCTGAAGGAGATGAAAATACGTGGACATTCCATTCGCATCAATTACAAAGAATAATAAAGATGTGACTGCTGCTGCATACTTAAGGGTTTCGTTAGCTAGGCAAAGTAAGGAAGGACATTCTCTAGATGCACAGATGGAAAAAATAAAAGCATTTATCCAAGAGAATACATTAGAACTACCAAGTAATTTAATCTTTAAGGATGAAAAGCCAGCGACAAAGGTTGAAGGACGAGAAATAGATGAAGTAAGTATTATAGATAGTTTCTCAGAAAGACCTGCATTGACAGAACTTTTGAAAAAAGCCCAGCAAAAAGCTTTTCGTCACTTAATTATTTATTCAAGGGATCGGTTATCTAGAGTTGTGGAGGATACATTTGCTTTGGAATTGTTTTTTAAAAGCTGTAATATAAAAGTACATTATATTAGAGATGGAGAAAATTTTGATGAAACAAAATCAGAGATTAGTAGGTTACTTCACATTGTATTTGCAAGCTTAGCTGAGATGGAAGGTAATTTGTTATCTAGTAGAGTAAAAGATGGAGGAAAAGCATGTATAGCAAAGGGGCGTTGGGCTGGTGGTAGAATACCTTTTGGATATACCCCAGCATATCATAAATCCCAGTCATCTAATCGAAAAAAGTGGTATACAACCCTTGAAAAATCTGAATTCGAAAGTAAATTTATTGAGGAAATATTCAACCTGTATTTAAGTGGTATGGGGTATAGAAAAATAGCTCAGGTTATGAATCAAAAGTATGGTTTTATAGCTTGGAGCAAGAGCAAAATTGAGGCGATTATAAAAAATGAGACTTATACAGGTCAAATTGCTTGGGATCGACGAGGCGGAAGAAGGAATCCTAAAAGAAGAAATTGTGATCCTATGCTTTCTCCTCTTGAACCTCAGAATATAATGATTGATAAGGAATGTTGGAATGAGATTATAAGGGAAAGACAGCAGCGTAGCAAGAATAAGGATGCCCACTATTATGACACGCCTTTTATTTTGAAGGATAAAATAGAATGTACTAAATGTGGTAGGCTAATGAAGCCTAGAAATCCTGGCACAAAGAAAAGAAATGTATATAGATGTGCCAATACAGCAGAGGAAAGAAAAATATGTAATATCATTATTCCATCAGAGCTTGTTGAAAAAGAATTTACAAAACATATGAGCAAGAATATTTTCAATATCAAAAATACAGATATTTTTTGGCGTGAATATGATAAGGAATTTGATAAAAGAGTAAGTGATTACTTGGAAATGATTAATGAAATAAATCAAAAGATACAAAAATACAAAGAATTGTTACAAAAGATACAAGAGCATATAGATAATGAGAAAGATGAATATCTTATAGAAGCATTGCATACACAACATGTTATATACCATGGACTTATAGAAAAATATAAAGAAGCTTTAATACTTCTTAAGCAGAAGAAAAATGTTACGAAAAAGACTAGAGAAGAATTGGATGAAATCGTACAGAAGTTTATACCAGGATTGTTTATTGAAGAAGATTTTGAAGAACTTACAAGGATTAGAAGAGAATTTGTGATCCGTTTTGTCCATAAAGTTGTTGTTGCTTATGAAAAGGATGAAAAAAAGGTTAGCATAAATCAAATAGAATTTACACCACCAGAATTTATTGAATCTCTCTAGAAAGCTTGGGAGATTTATCTTTTAAGAAGGAGTAGGCAAGGAGTCTGTCACGGTATACCGTGACAGACTCCTTACCTACACTATACCACAGCCTAGAAAACATGCATATGTAGCAATGGATGAAAATATAATTTAAAACAGTACAATTTTCATCGAACAGGGGGCGTAAAATGGATTCTGATAATATTGCCTTATCTTATTTGTTACAGAAGATATACTACCGATTTATAAAGAACTTAATAGAGAAGGATTATTCATTGAATGATTTAGTGAAGGAGCTAAAGATTGTTGGACTTGTAAAACCAAATACGAACGTAAAAAAAATAGAAGATTATATTAATGCTAATTTACAAAAGGAATGGGACAATGAAGAAAAAGCATGGAAGGAATCACGGCAGGCAAGTTTTCTTACACAGAATTATGAGGTTGATGAGGAAATCCAGTTAAAAGATTTGACGGTACACTTATCGGATGAAGATACGAAGACGTTACTAAAAGATATGAAGCATATATTATCAAATACGAAAAGGGTTGTGAGGGATATAGAGAAAATAGTTGGGGCTATGGATGAGATTGTGGTAGCTATTCAGCCGAAGTATAAAGAGGAATAATCGTGGTACAAATATAAAGCTATCTCTATAAGAGGTAGTTTTTTTCTTTGAGGATTTTGTTAGTAAAAGTAGATATAATATTTTACTATTTTCTACAAATTGGAAATAAAAATTGAAATATATTCTAAAATGCGATAATATTTAATAGAAATAGTATTATTTTGCATAAGAAAATTTTAGTGTATAAACTTATGGTTTGAAGATAAGTAAATATTCGCGAATCAGTACGCAAATCCCATCATATGGGAATAAAAAGCGAATGGGTTCGGGAAAAAAGTAGTTAGACGAAAGAATTAAAAAGGAGGCTATCTGATGAATCGTGAAGATTATAATAAATTGTTGCGATATCTTGACGCTTACTTATGGGATTACAAATTATCAGAGACAAATTTAAGATACTTGGGAATTACATTGGATGAGTATTTTGACTATTCAATTTTGAGTGTAGATTACTTAGATATTGATGATTATTTTAGAGAGATTATTAGTACAGATTTTGTTGATAATGTTCGATTAGAAGAACAATTTTTAGATTACAATGATGAGATAAAATTAGAAATAATAAATACTGTAGTGAATATTTTGTTAAAATCATCAAAAAACAAAATTGAGAATAAAAAGATAGTAGATAAAGTTATAAAATTCTTGAAAAGAAAAAATATTGTCGTGGAGGAAATAACCGAAAACGAGCTGATATTTAAATATGATTTTATTATAGATTCAGGGTCTTATTGTGAAATAGTATATGTAAACGAAAATATTGTACGAAAACAATTAAAGAGTATTTATAGAGATAATATTACTTATCAGAAAAGGATGAAATATGAATTTGATAATATGTTGAAATTAATAGAGTGTCCAAAAGTATTAAATGTTTTTGAATATGATGAAGATACCCATTCATATCTTATGGAAAAAGCAGATGAAAATATTTTTGAATTTCTAGAAGAAGCAGTAGATATTGATTTAGACACTAAAATTAAAATATCATTGGATTTGCTTGAAGGAATGAACACAGCCCATAAAAATTCAATAATACATAGAGATTTACATTTGGGGAATATATTAAGATTAAGAGAAGATTTCTTGTTATGTGATTTTGGATTGAGTAAAGACTTGTCTAAAAAACTTAGTTTAAAATCTTCAATGACACCAAAGAATAGTCATATGTTCATGGACCCTATTGGATTAGTAGATTTTACTAAACTGGATGAAAAAAGTGATATTTATTCAATTGGAAAAATTATAGACTATATTTTTGCTTTAAACTCAGATAAATCTAGGCATATTTTTTCATATGTTGTTGAGAAATGTACAAATAGAGATCGAGATAAAAGATATAATTATGTAGCGGATGTTATCCATGACGTAAATCTAAAATTAGATGAGTTAAAATCTATAGAAATAAAAAGTAACGTTGTAGAAGAAATCAAGAATGGAGTATTTAACACTCGTGTTGAGGAGTATATAGATAGATTGATTTTGAGAGATAGTTTATGTGATACGATTGTAAAACATCAGCTATACAATTTTGGTCAGATTATAATGGAACTTCCATTTCAAAAGCAAGTTAGTGTTCTTCAGACAATTAATTCTGGTTATGCAGAGTCAACTGGATATCGGGGCTGGAGCAATTATGATATTTATGCCAGTATTTCTTACCACATATGCTTAAACACAGACGAGGAAAATGTATTTAAAATAGCTTATTCAATTCTTGAAGAGTGCTCTTCAATTAGATTTCAAGCGAAAGATTATTTAGATAAAATCGACGCAATGAGGGAGTAGCTTTTTAATTCCTTTGCCTAACAATAGATTAGCAGATATCTCTTCACGGGGAGCGAAGATCCAGCAAGGAGAATTCCTATGGGGTCCCGTTTAGAGACATCGCTAATCCGAGACGTTAGGCAAAATAAAAGTTGAAATATGAAAAAGGAGATTAATATGGCAGATTGGAATACTATAATTCAAGGGAATATAAGTTTGTTATGGATTCAAGAATGCATGAAGGTTGAAAATCAAGAGAAGACGGTAAAAGAATTAATAAATGAATATCGTTCGAAAAATGAGAATGTTGGTTTACTAAATATTGGGACATTGATGATGGCATCATATTTATTTTTTGTATGTCCAAGAGAACAAGATAAAACCAGCATAGATTTTTCGCAAATAGATTTACCAGTCTTTACTCAAATTAGTGGAACTACAAAGAATGTTAATGTATTTGTAAGAAGGTTAAGAAACTCAATTGCTCATGCAAATTTTGAGTTTTGTGAAGAAAATATTATCCTATTGGACAATAATGCAAATGGAAGTGATGAATGGAAAGTAAGTTTAGTGGTAGCTGATTTTGGAAACTTCCTTAATGATTTTATGTTTATCACCAAGAATCAATACTATAGGAGTAAAAAAAGAAAATAAGTTTTACATTCGCCTAACACAGCAGTTCCCAACACACTTTTTTGACATCGATATTGCTGGTCAAGGTGGACGAGCTTTTGTGTACAATATCAATGCCAACCCTACAGGATAGAGCGCATCGGGAACTGTGGGAGCGTTAGGTGAAACTAGATGGAAGAATAGATTATAGGTTAGTTTTTTATAATATGAAGAGTATTTAATTTATTGTTTCTACATTTGGATTGAATTTTTTTACTGAGGTGTTGATATGGTTGAATTTAATAATTATAAGCATTTTAAAAACTATTGTTTGAAGATAGCACATAACAAAGAAATTAAACTTACGATTCAGGATTATGAAATTATTGATAATTTTGAGGAACTTTTGAATTTTCTTGCAATATTAATTGAACAAAATAGGATTGAATACAATGGTGATATGTTAAATAAAATAGCAGATTTATTTAAAAAAGATGAAATAAAGAATGTAATTTATATCATGGATTACTTAACAAGAAAATTATCAAAATTTAAAAATGGTGAAGTTGATATTTATTACATATTTACTTCACTCCGCACTATGTTGGGTGTAGATATACAATTTACAGATGAGTTTATTCGTTCAGCGGATACTGAAGATATTTTTTATCCATCTAGACTGAGGGTACTAGAGATTTGTGAAGATACAGATGTAATTTATTCTATCTCAATAAATGGTTTAAATGAAAATAAAATTCCAGGAGTTTATTTTATATACGATAACAAAGGTGTTATAGCTTATATTGGTAAAAGCATAAGTTGTGCGATTAACAGGAGTTTTTCTTCAGTTATTGAGAGTAAATTAATAGATTTTTTTAAGATTGAAATTAGAGCACCTAAAACAAAATCTGATATAGCAATTTATGAAGCTTATTACATTTCAAAGTTTAAACCCTATTGTAATAATGATCTTGTTTATGAAGATGAAACAACATTGTTACTTCCGGAATTAGATGTAATAAAAAGTTTTGAAAGAGATTTAAAGTAAGCGTAAACCCTAATACACATAGAAATAAAGCTTCAAATTTATTAAAATAAAAGCATCACTTTCCAAAATCATATTTGTTAAGTGATGCTTTTGATATTTTATTCAGATTTCAGCCTGATATCTTCAGGTATGGAGT
>JAOARP010000048.1 GCA_025210525.1 Marinisporobacter sp. | reverse complement strand
TTCCACTCTTTAAATCATCCGAAGAATCAATAAAGAGCTTCACGCTCGACTTGCATGTGTTAGGCACGCCGCCAGCGTTCATCCTGAGCCAGGATCAAACTCTCATATAAAAGATTTTGAATTGAACGTTTGGACTTTTATAGTCCTATTTCTGGCTTAATTTCTTACACTGTATAGTTTTCAAAGTTCATCGTCAAAGGACATGTACTAGCTTACCACATACCTTGTATTATGTCAACCTTTTTTAAGGTATTTCACAGTAATTCCTTGGACACTCTTTCGTCGAAAGGTCTTACTTATCAACGACAATACCTACTATACCACAAATAAGAACTCATAGCAAGTTCTTTTTTCGACTCACAGTTATCATTATATGCTATTTTCTAAAATTTATTCATGTTTTCTCTGTTTTTCTATATGTTTTTATATTTTTTTGAATTAATAAAAGAAAAAGCATAGGAACATCCTATGCTTTATGCTTTACTTGTCAGTTGGTTTCATTGTTGGGAAGAAAATTACATCTCTAATAGTTGGAGAATCTGTAAGAAGCATAACAAGCCTATCAATACCGATTCCAATACCACCTGTAGGTGGAAGTCCTACTTCAAGAGCATTTAAGAAATCTTCATCTGCCATAGCAGTTTCGTCATCTCCTAACTCTTTCTTTCTCAATTGGTCTTCAAATCTTTCTCTTTGATCTAGTGGGTCATTTAATTCTGAGAATGCATTTGCAATTTCCCAAGTATTTGCGAATGCCTCAAATCTATGTGTATAATGCGGATTTTCTGGATCTCTCTTAGCAAATGGCGAAATCTCAACTGGATGGTGTGTAACAAAAGTAGGCTGAATTAATTTTTCTTCACAGAATTCTTCAAAGAATAAATTAATAATATCTCCCTTTGTTGTTTCTTTATTTACTTCTATTCCTTTTTCCTTCGCAATGCGTCTTGCTTCTTCATCTGTTTCTACTTCTTCAAGATTCACACCTGTCTCTTCTGTTACTAAATCTACCATTCTGATACGTCTCCATGGAGGTGCTAAATCAATTTCTTTTCCTTGGTATGTAAGTTTCGTTGTCCCTGCTGCTGCCATAGCCATTTCTGCAACTACTTCTTCACACATTTGCATCATTACCTCATAATCAGCATAAGCCATATACCATTCAATTGTTGTAAATTCAGGATTATGCTTTGGTGACATTCCTTCATTTCTAAATAATCTTCCAATTTCGTATACTCTATCTATACCACCTACAACCAATCTCTTAAGATGAAGTTCTGTAGCGATTCTCATATACATATCAATATCTAATGTATTATGATGCGTAATAAATGGTCTTGCATTTGCACCAGATGCTACTGAATCTAGTATTGGTGTTTCTACTTCTAGAAAATCACGATCATCTAAATATTTTCTTAATGCTTTAATAGCTTTTGTTCTAGCTATAAAAGTATTCTTTACTTCTGGATTTACAATTAAGTCTACATATCTTTGTCTATATCTTAATTCCTTATCTTTTAATCCATGCCATTTCTCAGGAAGTGGCTTTAATGATTTTGAAAGCAAGTTTACATCTGTTGCTCTTACAGATATTTCTCCCTGCTTTGTTTTAAAAACTGTTCCTTTAACGCCTACAATATCGCCTATATCATATGTAACAAATACATCAAATTCTTCTTCACCAATAGCATCTTTTCTTACATAGGATTGGATTCTTCCTTGCTTATCCTGTAGGTCAATAAAAGATGCTTTTCCCATTATACGCTTTGCCATGATTCTTCCTGCAATAGAAACTTCTTTTCCTTCCATTGCCTCAAAATCATTCTTTGTATCCTCACTAAAATGGGTTTGGTCATATTTTTCTACCTTATACGGATCTCTTCCCATTTCTCTAAGTTTTTTAAGCTTATCCCTTCTCACCTGCAGTACTTCACTGAGATTCATTTCTTCACTCATCTTTTGTACACCCCCAAGTTATCTTTTAATTTCTAAAACCTCATATTTGATGATTCCATCTGGCACTTGTACATCTACGATTTCTCCAACTTTACTTCCTAATAAACTTCTTCCTACTGGAGCTTCATTAGATATTTTGCCTTCATATGGATCTGCTTCAGCTGATCCTACAATAGTATATTCTATGTCCTCATCAAATTCTAAATCTTTTACTTTTACAATTGATCCAACATTTACAACATCTAAGGATATTTGAGATTCATCTAGTACTTTTGCTTTTCTTAGTGTCGCTTCAAGCTTTGCAATTCTTTCCTCTACTTGTGCTTGTTCATTTTTTGCTTCATCATATTCTGAGTTCTCACTAATATCTCCAAAAGCAATTGCTTCTTTTATTCTCTCTGCAACTTCTTTTCTTCTAACTGTTTTTAGTTGTTCTACTTCATCCTCTATTTTCTTTAGTCCTTCACGCGTTAATATAATCTCTTTATCACTCATTTATTTCCTCTCCTTTTTCACTATTTAAAACAAAATCTTTTAAAAGATTTGTTAATAATATATGTCCTAGCAATAAATTTATTCTCAAAACAAAAGAAAACCATTTCCATCGTACTACAATAAGCACTGCTGGTACAGTGCTTTTTATGACACATGATGAATTTTCAAAATTGTTTATTCATTTTTCTACTGTATGCGGAATATTATAATGTACATAGTATTCATTGTCAAGCTATCTCGCAAAGATTCCCATCATTCTCCTTTAATGATTTTCCAAGAAATCCATTAGCTTTTTTCTTATGTCTTCTTTTGTTTTTAGAGTATTCATATCTCCTCGAATTTTAGCAGAATTTCTTATTCCCTTTAGATACCATCCCATATGCTTTCGAATCTCTCTAACAGCTATATATTCTCCTTTGTTTTCAATGAGCATTTCTAAATGTCTTAAAGCCATTTTTATTTTTTCTTCTGCAGTAGGTTTAGGTAAAATCTCACCTGTTTTCATATAATGAGCAACTCTTTTAAAAATCCAAGGATTTCCTTGAGCTCCTCTTGCAATCATGATTCCATCACAATTTGTTATTTCTTTCATTTTTATAGCATCTTCTATAGTAAAAACATCTCCATTTCCAACAACAGGAATATCTACAGCTTTTTTTACTTCCTTTATAATATGCCAATCTGCTTTTCCCGTATAAAATTGTTCTCTTGTTCTTCCATGAACCGCAATAGCTTTTGCGCCATTTTCCTCTGCAATCTTTGCAATCTCTACTGCATTGATAGAAGAATCATCCCATCCTCTTCTGATCTTTACAGTTACAGGCTTATCTGTAGCATTTGATACGGCTTTTACAATTTGACCAACTAATTTAGGATTTTTCATAAGAGCTGAGCCATCTCCGTTTTTGACGATTTTCGGTGTAGGGCATCCCATATTGATATCTAATATAGCATTTTCATGATCATTTAACCTTTGTGCAGCTTTTGCCATAATATCTGGTTCACTGCCAAAGATTTGAAGGGATACAGGTTTTTCTTTTTCATCAATTCGTAAAAGCTGTTCTGTTTTTTTATCATTATAATATAATCCTTTACAGCTTATCATTTCTGTATAAACTAGACCTACGCCTTGTTCTTTGCATAAAATTCTAAAGGTTAAATCTGTTACCCCTGCCATAGGTCCTAAGGAGACATTGTTTTCTAATTCTACATTTCCTATTTTCATTTTGTTACCACCTAACTCTATATAATCAACCTATCTTTTTATATTCTTTAGTATTTACATATTTAAATTCTAAAATCATTCCTACAAAGGATAATTAGGGTCATTCTTAGAAATTTTTCTAAAAAATGACCCTAATTGATTATCCTCTATTTCTTTCATAAATAATTCTAAGTCCATCTAAAGTAAGCATTTTATCAATTTCATCTATAGTTTCTGATTCACTCATAATAAGACTTGCAAGTCCTCCTGTAGCGATCACCTTTGTATGTGGATCTCCTAGTTCGTCTTTCATTCTTCGAACAATATAATCAACAAGTCCTACATACCCATAAACCATTCCTGATTGCATACTATTTACTGTATTTTTACAAATAACCTTCCCAGGCTTTACAAGTTCTACTCTAGGCAATTTAGCTGCATGGTGGAATAATGCTTCACTAGATATTTTAATTCCTGGTGCAATGGTTCCTCCTAAATATTCACCCTTCTTAGAAATAGCACAGAAGGTTGTAGCAGTTCCAAAATCTACAATAACCAAAGGTCCACCATATTTTTCATATGCTGCAACAGCATTTACAATTCTATCTGCTCCTACTTGCTTTGGATTGTCATATTTTATATTCATTCCTGTTTTGATGCCAGGACCTATTACAACAGCTTCTTTATTACAATATTTTAATGCAGTATGCTGAAGTGTGTACATGATTGGTGGTACAACAGATGAAATAATAACATCCTTTACATCACTAAGGCTTACTCCCTCATATTGAAATAATTGATTAATCAGCATACCATATTCATCAGAACTCTTAGACTTGTCCGTTGCAAATCTCCAAGAATGCAATAATTCTTTTCCTTTATATACACCTAAAACAATATTTGTATTCCCGACATCAAACGCTAATAACATATCTTCGCTCAACCTTTCTTCCTTGTTGTTTAAGTTTATACACAAATTGTAATTTTCTTTCTATATGTTATCATCTGCTTAATGCTTTTGCAATAAAAAATTAATCTCTAATACACCCATTATTTCCTATTTATCATGGTCTATACATAATCCGTAAGCCCTCTAACTGATACTTCTCCAGAAAGAACGGTCTTTACTTCCCCCAACTCATTTTTAATCAAAAGCTGTCCATCTTCTGTTAGATCAATAGCCTCTGCAATGACTTCTTCTCCTTTTGTTCTAATCTTAACTTGTTTGCCCAAGGTAACTGAATATTTTTTGCAGATATCAATACTTTTTTTAATATTTTTATTCTCTATAAAGTCTGAATAAAGTTCCTCAAAGGCAAACAAAATCTCTTTAACAATTTCTTTTCTCGAAACAGTTTTCCCCATATACGCTTTTATGGAAGTTGCAACAGATCTTACATCTTCTGGGAATTCATCAATATCCACATTCACATTAATTCCTATTCCTACAATTATATAGTTTACTGAATTTAATTCAGCACTCATCTCTGTAAGAATTCCACAAGTCTTCTTCTTGTGGATAATAATATCATTGGGCCATTTTATCCCCACATCTTCCCCAATCATGTTTCTTAAGCCAGTGGCAACTGCGGCTGCTGTAATTTGTGTGATTTTAGCAGCTTCTGTAGGATCTATAGGGGGGCGTAAAATAATAGACATCCATATTCCTGTTCCTTTAGGAGATACCCAGCTTCTTCCTAATCTTCCTCGTCCTCCTGTTTGTTCCTCTGCAATAATTACAGTTCCTTCCTTCGCTCCTTCTGAAGCCATTTTTTTTGCCATATTGTTTGTAGAATCAATGGATTCAACATGATGAATCTTACTTCCTATATATTTACTTCTTATTTCTATTTCAAGAGCATTTGAATCTAATGTATCTGGCTCTTTTGTTAATCGATATCCCTTTCTTGAAACAGATTCTATTTCATATCCTTCTTCTTTTAATTGTTTAATATGCTTCCATACGGCAGTTCTTGTTACACCTATTTTTTTACTTAATTCTTCACCTGAAATAAAATGATCTTTGTTCTTTTTTAAAGCTTCTAAAACTGCTCTTTTCATTGGTCCACATCCCCTTAATTCTTACATTTTAATAAGAATATTATACTACAATATATAATCAATACAAAAATTCAAATAGAAAAATAGTAGCATGTTTGAATATACTACTACCTTCTATTTAAATAAATTCATTTTTTATGAGACTAAACCTGATAATACGGAAGTACGAACAATAATTCCTAGAAGCTTTTCTTTTTGATCTACAACAGCAATAGGATATTTTGCTTCTGTTGCCATGGGAATCAATTCTTGTACATAAGTTTCTTCGTCTGTTGTAAAGTAATCCTGTTTAATAATATCTTCTAGCTTTTTATTTTCTTTTATAGCCTTTATTACATCATCTATTGTAATAATGCCTTGTAATATCCTTTCTTTATTTGCAACAAATATACTAGAAATTCCATGGGATTTCATTTCCTTTACAGCTACCTTTAGACCATCTTTATTAAACAATAGTGCTGAAGGCTTAAACATTACATGCTTCGCTTGAAGAATTTTTGATCGATCAATATCTTGAATAAAATCTTCAATATATTCATTTGCAGGCTCTGTTAATATTTCTTCTGGTGTACCGATTTGTTCAACTTGACCATCCTTCATAACAGCTACCCGATCTCCTAACTTAAAGGCTTCATTTACATCGTGAGTAATAAATATGATGGTCTTCTTTAGCTTTGCTTGAATATCTAAAAGTTCAAGCTGCATGTCACGACGAATGAGGGGATCTAGAGCACTAAAGGGTTCATCCATCAATAAAATATCTGGATCATTTGCAAGAGCACGAGCAAGACCCACTCGTTGTTGCATACCTCCACTAAGTTCATGAGGCATTTTATCTCCCCAACCTCCTAGTCCAACTGTTTCTAGTGTATCATTAGCAATTTTTAATCGCTCTTCTTTCGACATACCCTTTACCTCAAGACCATAAGCTACATTTTCTACTACTGTCATATGTCCAAAAAGTCCAAAGTGTTGAAATACCATAGCAATATGATTTTGTCTAAAACTTTGTAGCTCTTGTTTGTTAAATTGCACAATATCTTTTCCTTTAAAAAGGATTTTCCCATTAGTTGGCTTATTGAGTAAATTTAAACATCTAATCAAAGTAGATTTACCACTACCCGATAATCCCATAATGACAAACATTTCTCCTTCATTAACCTGAAAAGATACATTATTCACACCTACTGCATGCCCTGTCTTTTCCAACACTTCTTCTTTCGTCATCCCTTCTTGTAATTTTTTTAATACCTTTTTGGGATTTCGTCCAAAGATTTTCGTTAACTTTTCAACTTCTATCTTTACAGCCATATTCAATACCTACTTTCTGGTTTTTCCTTTATTCTGGTATTTTAAATCGTTCAGCAATACCTTGGGTAAGTCTATCAATAATAATTGCAATTACAACAATGGCAAGCCCTGCCTCTGTTCCTTTTGCAATATCAATCCTATTAATAGCAATCAATACTTCTGCACCAAGTCCCTTCGCACCAATCATGGAAGCAACAACTACCATTGCCATAGCCATCATAGTAGTTTGATTAACTCCTGTCATAATCGTTGGCATAGCTTGGGGTAACTCCACTTTTATAAGGGTCTGCCACGGGCTAGATCCAAAAGAATGTGCAGCTTCTACCATTTCTTTTGATACATTTCGAATGGCTAAATTAGTTAGTCGAATAACTGGAGGAACAGCATAGATTGTTGTAGCAAATACACCGGGTACCTTTCCAAGTCCAAATAACATAATAGCCGGTATCAAGTATACAAAGCTTGGCATAGTTTGCATAGCATCTAAAACAGGTTTCATAAAAGTCTCTATTTTCTCGCTATACGCCATCAATATCCCTGTAGGTATTCCTATAAGTAATGATATAACCACCGAAGTCAAAACTACAGCTAGTGTTGACATCATCAACTGCCAAAGACCAAAAGCACCTACCAAAAACAACATGGTGCTATAAACAATCCCTGATGAAAGCTGTTTTTTCACACGCCATCCTGCTAAAAATACACCTGCTATTACCAACCACCATGGCAACCACTGTAAAAATTTTTCTACGTTCAGTAAAAACCATAGAATTCCAGCTTTCATAACGTCAAAGAAATTGCCATAATTAGCCGTAAGATATTTCACGAACGTCTCTACATATTTTCCTAATTCAATTCGTAACATTTCTGGAAATTGATTCATATTTTTTCTGGTTGCTATGTAGTACATAGCAACCAGCATCACCTCATTCCTATTTTTTATTTTCTCATCTCATAAGGTTCCAAATAAAGTAATTTCTATAGCCAACTTTTCTCGTCTTTATTTCAATGCAGCCTTTACTTTCTCTGCTACTTCCTCTGCTACCCATTTCGTCCATAATTTTTCATGCTCTTTTAAAAACCACTTAGCTGCTTCTGATGGTTCCACTTCATTTTTTTGCATATATGCTAGTGCATCACTTGTAAGTTTACTACTGGTTTTGTACTCTTTCAAAAAAGCTACTACATCTGGCGCCTTATTATTCATTTCCTTATTAACTACCACCGTAACAGGTACAGGTGCAAACTCACAAGCATATCCATCGTTCCATAATTCTTCACTATAAGGTTCATCTAAAAGCAAGGTCATATCATATTGACCTATTACCCATGTAGGTTCCCAATAATATCCTACCCAAGGTTCTCCCTTTTCATAAGCACCTGCAATAGAAGAAGCAAGAGCTGCATCTGACCCTGGACTAAAATAATTAAATGTTCGATCTAATTCATATGTCATTATTTTCGTATTTAATATTTTATCTACTTCCCAACCAGGTATAGCTCCATAAATACGACCTTTAGTAGGATCTTCTTCATCTTTGAATATTTCCCAATATTTTTCTAAATCTTTAACAGTTTTTAAATCAGGTGCCATAGGCTCTATACCTCTTTGAGGGTCTCCTTTGATCACATACGTTGGTACATATACGCCTTGTGCATTGTCTCCATAATTTAATGATAGTTCTATAATTTGCCCACTCTCAATATCCTCATCATAAGTGGGAAGATTACTAGTCCACATCTCCATAAAAATATCAATATCTCCATTTTTAAGTCCTGTATAAGTTACAGGTGTGGAACCAGTTGTTACCTCAGTTTCATATCCATACCCATTTTCAATAATAAATCTTGCTATCTCATTATGAAAAGTAAAACTATCCCATCCAGCATCCCCAAGAATTAACTTTGCTTTTGCACTATCAGCCTGATCACTTTTCCCTCCACAAGCTGTTAAAGAGACAATACAAACTCCCATTAGAAATATTAAAACAAGTCTCGCCATTTTGTTTTTTCTAAAAATACCCATTTCAAATCTCCTCCTTTAATTTTTTACTAGGGCTATCGCTATTTATATAATGTTTTTTGTATACATATTAAAATTGCACACAACAAACAAAGCAATCACAAAAGCTTCGTAATTGTATCTTTTTCATATGGTAAACAAACACTAGAAATCTTTTCTAGTATCAGTCACGCAAAACTTAAAACACAAGCTATCATCTCAGCTGTCTTAAGTCATTAAAATTTATTTACCATTTATGGCATACTAAGAAATTAATGGTTTATAATTTTTTATGATAGGTTTATAAGAAAATAATCAACAGACTCAATCCTTTAAAGGATGATGAGAAAAAATTCATAAAGACGACTCTTTAGATAGTTAGAAAAAATAGAAAAGTATATTAAATTACAAAAATTCATCTAAAAAATTATCATCATCAGCATACAAAATCATATTTTATATACCCTATAAACACGGTAGTTTTTGACGTTGTATTTTGGCAGTTACAAGGATATACCCCCTAACTCTTTTAAGTATATCATACAGCCCTATTTTTGTCAAAATATTCATTGTATTCAGTTATTTATGCATCAATAACTTTTATAGATCTCTCAATCAAAAGATCCATTTATGATCCATTCTTCGAGCACCTTGCATGTTCTATTCAAAGATTATGACCATAGGTAAAAAAACAATACATCTATATTTTTAAAAAATAAAAAAACAGACAGATAACATCTGCCTGTTTTTTGTATCTATTGCCCGAACAATGAAAGCATAACCCCTGCTGCAACGGCTGAACCGATAACCCCTGCAACATTAGGACCCATAGCATGCATCAATAAGAAGTTTGAAGGATTTTCTTTTTGTCCAACAACTTGAGAAACTCTCGCTGCCATTGGAACTGCAGAAACTCCTGCTGAACCGATTAGTGGATTGATTTTTCCACCTGATAATTTGTTCATAATTTTTGCTAAGATAACACCTGCTGCTGTACCTACTCCAAAAGCTAGTACTCCTAAGAAAATGATTTTTAATGTTTGTGGTGTTAAGAATGCTTCTGCTGTTGCAGTAGCTCCTACTGAAAGACCTAGTAAGATTGTGATGATGTTGATTAACGCATTTTGCGCAACATCAGCAAGTCTTCCTGTAACACCGGACTCTTTAAATAGGTTTCCAAGCATTAACATACCGATTAATGTTGCTGCTGGTGGAAGCATTAAAGATACTACTAATGTAACCATAATTGGGAATAATACTTTTTCTGTTTTTGTTACTGGTCTTAACTGATCCATTTTGATCATACGTTCCTCTTTTGTTGTTAAAGCCTTCATAATTGGCGGCTGAATAATTGGTACTAATGCCATATATGAATAAGCCGCAACAGCAATAGCGCCTAATAGTTCTGGTGCTAGTCTTGAAGCTAAGAAAATTGCTGTAGGACCATCTGCTCCTCCGATAATTCCAATAGCTCCTGCTTGTTGTCCTGTAAAGCCCCAAAGAATAGAGCCAATAAATGTAGTAAAAATACCAAATTGAGCTGCTGCTCCTAATAGTAGAGCTCTTGGGTTCGCAATAAGTGGTCCAAAGTCTGTCATGGCTCCTACACCCATAAAGATAATTGGTGGGAATATTCCTAATTCATCCCCTTGGAAGAAATACCACAAAAGTCCTCCTGGTTCACCGTGTCCGCCATGTGGTAACATCATATTTGCATATGGTAGGTTTGTTAAGAACATACCGAATGCAATAGGTACTAATAATAAAGGCTCGAAACCTTTTTTAATGGCTAAGTATAAAAGTACAAAAGAGACAAGGATCATAATAATACTTTTAGGTTGTTCAAACAACCCTACAAAACCGGTACTATTTAAAAATTTTATGATAGTTTGTACCATTGCTGCATCTCCTTTCTTTTGAGTTTAGGGTACAGGAAACTATCCTAATACTACTAATACATCTCCTGCGCTTACAGAAGCACCTTTGCTTGCATTGATGGCTACAACCTTACCACCTGCTGGTGCCATAATTTCATTTTCCATTTTCATTGCTTCTAGAATTAATAATACCTGTCCGTTCTCAACCGTATCTCCAACATTTACTTTCACATCTAAAATCGTTCCTGGCATTGGAGCTGTTACTGAATTACCTCCAGCTGGAGCTGCTGCTGGAGCCGCTTTTGGTGCTGGTGCTGCCTTTGGTGCTGGTGCCGCTGGTCTTGGTGCTGGTGCTGCTGGTCTTGCCACTGGAGCTGGTGCTGCTACTCCCCCAACTTCTTCTACTTCCACTTCATACGCTTTTCCGTTTACAGTTATATTAAACTTTTTCATTATTTTACTCCTCCTCTAAGCTCTTATCTGTAATAAAATTTTTACTTTAGAAGTTATTATTCATCTGCTCCATTCTTCCCATTCTTCCCCACGCTGGTGTTGCATCACTTACTCTTGTAATATTTCTTACAATAATATTGTGGGTAGAAGTTTGAAGACTTGCCGCAATAGCCGCAGTGATTACTGCAACTAGTTCTTCATTTTCTTCTTCTTTTTCTACTTCTGCTACTGGTGCAGGAGCTGCCACTGGAACAGGAGCTTTAACAACATTTGTCTCTTTCTTCTTCGCTCCATTAACCACATTAGACATGATTATAATTAAGCCCCATAGAATACATAATGCAACAAAAGTTACTGCCATCCCTAAAATCATTACATATAGAGAAGCTAACATTTTCTCACCCATAGATAAGGTTTGCATAATCTCTGGATCGGCAAATTTTTCTAGCAATGATAAATTATCCATATTTTCACCTCTCTTTTTAAGAGTCTAAAACATTCGTAATATAAGATAGTCAGCCTATTCCTTTCTTATAGAGGAATATTTCCGTGCTTTTTAGCTGGTCTACTTTCTCTCTTTGACATAAGCATATTGAATGCATCTACAAGTCTTGGTCTTGATGCATTTGGTTCGATTACATCATCCACATATCCTCTTTCTGCTGCTTTATAAGGAGTTGCGAATTCAGCTGTATATTCTGCGATTTTCTTCGCTCTTTCTTCAGCTGGGTTTTCTGCATTTTTGATGTCATTTCTAAAGATAATGTTTGCAGCACCTTGTGGTCCCATAACTGCGATTTCTGAACTTGGCCATGCAAGCACTACATCTGCTCCTAATTCTTTGTTACACATAGCAATATATGAACCACCATACGCTTTTCTTGTAATCAATGTTACCTTAGGAACTGTTGCTTCACTATATGCATAAAGCATTTTTGCTCCGTGTCTAATGATTCCACCATATTCCTGGTTCGTTCCTGGTAAGAATCCTGGTACATCTACAATATTAAGTAGTGGAATATTGAAAGCATCACAGAATCTTATAAATCTAGCTGATTTATCAGAAGCATTGATATCTAAACATCCTGCTAAGAATTTTGGTTGATTCGCAATGATTCCTACTGTATTTCCGTTGATTCTTCCGAAGCAAGTAAGAATATTTTTAGCAAAATGTGGTTGTGATTCGTAATAATCACCATCATCAACGATTCTTGAGATAACATCAAACATGTCATATGGCTTATTTGGATTGTCTGGAAGTAAATCATCAAGCTCTGGAATTAATCTATTAATATCATCTTCTGTTCCATAGCAAGGCACTGTTTCCATATTGTTTGATGGTAAGAAGCTAAGTAATCTTCTGATTTGCATAATACAGTCTTCATCATTTTGAGCTACAAAGTGTGCAACACCACTTGTTGAGTTGTGTGTCATTGCTCCACCTAAAGCTTCCGCTGAAACTTCTTCACCAGTAACCGTTTTGATAACCTGTGGTCCTGTAATAAACATTTTACTAGTTTGGTCTACCATGTAGATAAAGTCTGTTATTCCTGGAGAATATACAGCACCACCTGCTGATGGACCCATAATAGCTGATATTTGAGGAATTACACCTGATGCAATGGTATTATTGAAGAATATTTTTCCGTATCCAGAAAGTGCATCTACAGCTTCTTGGATTCTAGCTCCACCTGAATCATTCATTCCTACAACAGGAGCTCCTACCTTTAATGCATTTTCTTGTACCTTTACAATTTTTGCTGCATGCATTTCTCCTAAAGAACCACCAATTACTGTGAAATCTTGAGCAAATGCATAAACTAATCTTCCATCAACCATACCATATCCCGTAACAACACCTTCTCCTGGAGCTTCTTGCTTTTCCATTCCGAAGTTTGTACATCTATGCTTAACAAAAGCATCTAATTCAACAAAAGTTCCTTCATCAAATAGTAAATTCATTCTCTCTCTTGCAGTAAGCTTTCCGTTTTTGTGTTGCTTATCTATTCTCTTTACGCCACCGCCAAGAGTAATTTTTTCCTTGCGTTTACGCAAATCTTCTATTTTGTTATTTGCCATTTGTCTAACCTCCTATCACTTGTGAAGCTACCTTTATAGATAGCTTAGGAACTATTCTCTCTCGCTTAGTTCTAACAATACACCATTTGTACTCTTTGGATGACAAAATGCAATTTTTGCACCACCAGCACCGTATCTTGGTTTTTCATCAATCATTCTAACGCCTTTTTCTTTTAATTCTGCAATTGCTTCCTCAATATTTGGCACTCTTAATGCAACGTGCTGAAGACCTGATCCTTTTTTCTCAATGAACTTTGCAATAGGACCATCTGGATCTGTTGATTCTAATAACTCAATTTCACTTTCTCCAACAGGTAAAAATGCTACTTTTACTTTTTGCTCTTCTACAACTTCTGTTCCTTGTAAATCAAGACCAAGCATTTCTTGATAGAATTTTAAACTTTCTTCAAGATTTTTTACAGCAACACCAATATGGTCAACCTTTAATACTTTCATTTTTCATCCTCCTCATTGATTTTTCGGGCATCATTGTTTTTGGGCATTTATATATTTATTGGGCATTATTTCAGGGCTATGAAACCCTTACCTCATAATACACTATTATTTTCAGACGATCAATATTTCCTGCAATATTTCTTGCAATATTTCCTATTTTTTAATCTTTTGAATCTTATGACTGTTTTATTTTTTCTAGTATATTTTCCGCTGCAGAATATGGATCATTTTTTCTTAACGCAACCTCTTCTGCTAGCTGATTTACAAGCTCTTCTTTACTAGATTTATCTAGAATCATTTGCATTAATCTTTGCTGAATCAAGTCAACAATTTCAATTTTGCTGTTTTCTGTTCTTTTCTTTTGCAATTTCCCAGTTTCTTTTAAATGATTCATATGCTCTTTAACATGGTCTAACAATTCATCAATTCCTTGATTATTTACAGCAATAACTTTTTGTACTGGAGGTCTCCAATCAGATTTATTAAAATCAAGCATCATTTCAATTTCTGTTGCAGTTCTTTTTGCACCATCTCTATCTGCCTTGTTTACTGCAAATACATCTCCGATTTCCATAATCCCGGCCTTTATAGCTTGAATATCATCTCCAAGCCCTGGCACCATTACCATGAGGGTTGTATCTGCATTTTTTGCAATATCTACTTCTGATTGACCTACTCCTACTGTTTCAATAAATATATAGTCTGCACCATATATATCTAAAATCTTAACAGCAGCAGCTGTAGCCTTAGATAGTCCTCCTAAATGACCTCTTGTTCCCATACTTCTTATGAAAACACCAGGGTCAACACTTAATTCATTCATTCTTACACGATCTCCTAATATTGAACCACCTGTAAAAGGACTTGTAGGGTCAACAGCAATAACTCCCACCATTTTACCTTCTCTTCTTAAAGCTTTTACAAGTTTATCGGTCAATGTGCTTTTACCAGCTCCAGGAGGTCCTGTAATCCCAACGACATGAGCATTCCCCGTTTTCTCATATAGTTTTTTTAACACGTCAATAGCTTCCCTGTCATGATTTTCTGCCATTGAAATTAGTCTTGCAACAGCTCTTTTTTCTCCATTTAATAACCTTTGTGCTAAATCCATTGGCTCACCACCTATTTCCTAACCATACTATAATTGCAGACTACAGACCAAGAGGTCTGAATCTGCATCTATAGTTATGTTAATTATTTTCTTTTGATATTTTCTCTAATGTAATCTATTGTTACAGAAGTTGGTGTTCCAGGTGTAAATACTTCTTCGATACCTTTTTCTTTTAAGAAAGGAATATCATCATCAGGAATAACTCCTCCACCAACTACTAGAATATCATCTACGTTTTCAGCCTTAAGAAGCTCTACAACCTTAGGAAGCAACGTATTATGTGCTCCAGATAAAATACTCATTGCAATACAATCTACGTCTTCTTGAATAGCAGCATTTACAATCTGCTCAGGTGTTTGTCTAAGTCCAGTATAGATAACCTCCATACCCGCATCTCTTAAAGCTCTTGCGATTACCTTTGCTCCTCTATCGTGTCCATCCAGCCCTGGTTTTGAAACTAATACTCTAATTGGTCTATCCATGAATTTTTCCTCCTTATTTTATCTTCCCAAACATCTATCCTTAAAAGTACATTCAATGACTATTTGTCTATAATTGTACGCTTTGTTGATACTCACCAAAAACTTCTCTCATCACACCACAGATTTCTCCTAGTGTACCATAAGCTCTTACAGCATCTAAGATATATGGCATTAGGTTTTCATCACTCTTGCAAGCTGTTCTTAAAGCTTCTAATCTTTCTTCTACTGCTGCATTATCTCTTTTTTCTTTTAATGCTTGAATTTTTGATTTTTGTAATTCTCCAACAGAAGGATCTACTTTTAATAATCCCTTTGGAGCTTCTTCTTCAATTTGGAACTTATTCATACCAACAATAATTCTCTTACCATTTTCAATATCCTTTTGATAGTTATATGCTGCATCCATAATTTCTTGTTGGATATAACCATTGTCGATAGCTCTTGGTGCTCCACCGATTTCATCGATCTTCTTGATGTATTCCATAGCTTCTTCTTCAATAGCTTTTGTTTTTGCTTCAATATAGTATGAACCTGCTAATGGGTCTACTGTATCAGCAGCACCACTCTCATATGCCACGATTTGTTGTGTTCTAAGAGCAACTCTTACAGAATCTTCTGTAGGAAGAGCCAATGCTTCATCTTTAGAGTTTGTGTGTAATGATTGAGTTCCACCAAGTACTGCTGCAAGTGTTTGAATAGCAACACGAACAATATTATTTTCTGGTTGTTGTGCAGTAAGGGTAGACCCACCTGTTTGTGTATGGAATTTAAGTGCCATAGACTTAGGCTTTTTCGCTCCAAATCTTTCTTTCATAATTCTTGCCCATAATCTTCTTGCTGCTCTATATTTAGCAACCTCTTCTAAAATATCATTGTGTGCATTAAAGAAGAATGAAAGTCTTGGTGCAAATGTATCTACATCAAGTCCTGCTTTGATTGCAGCATCTACATAAGCAATACCATCTGAAAGTGTAAATCCAACTTCTTGAGCAGCAGTTGAACCTGCTTCTCTAATGTGATATCCAGAAATTGAGATCGTATTCCATAGTGGCACTTCTTTAGAACAATATTCAAATATATTTGTGATCAGTCTCATAGAAGCTTCTGTTGGGAAGATATATGTTCCACGAGCTATATACTCTTTTAAGATATCATTTTGGATAGTACCTCTTAATTTATCAGCTGTTACACCTTGTTTTTCTGCTACAGCTATGTACATAGCTAAAAGTACAGACGCTGGTGCATTGATTGTCATAGAAGTTGAAACTTTATCTAGTGGAATTCCATCAAATAAAATTTCCATATCTGCTAATGAGTCTATAGCAACTCCAACTTTTCCAACTTCTCCTTCTGCTAGTGCATGATCTGAATCATAACCAATTTGTGTTGGAAGGTCAAATGCAACTGAAAGGCCCATTGATCCTTGTTCAATTAAGAATTTATAACGCTTGTTGGACTCTTCAGCAGTAGCAAATCCTGCATACATACGCATTGTCCAAAATCTTCCTCTATACATAGTAGGCTGTACCCCTCTAGTATAAGGATAACTACCTGGCATACCTAAATCATTTTCATAATCAAATCCTTCAATGTCAAGAGGAGTATAAAGTCTGTTTACAACTGCTCCTGAACCAGTTTCAAATACTTCTTTTCTTTCTGGTCTCTTTTTTAGTGCTTCTGCCACCTTTGCATCAAAAGCATCAAAGCTTTCCTTTACTTTTCCTAATCTCTCTTTTTCAAACATATTTTTCCTCCTTCTTAAAGCTTATATATTTATCTAATATATTTTTAGAATACCACAAATCAACATTTTTTGTACCCAGTTTTTTGAAGTATATATGTATACATTCTGTTATATAACATACACACCTAAAAAAGTATACATATGCTATTTTATTTTCATACTTCCTGTCTCTAAAAATCTTTCATGCCAAGATAATGCCTCTCCTATCAAATGTGGTTCATGCTTGAATTTCCCTTTTTCAGCTCTTTCTAGGTAATCCATTAGCATGTCTTTATAATCAGGATGAGCACAATTTTGTATAATCTTTCTTGCTCTTTCTCTTGGCGAAGTTCCTCTTAAATCAGCAAGTCCTTGCTCTGTTACAATAACACATACATCATGTTCTGTATGATCTATATGGGATGCCTTAGGAACAATAGAAGAAATATCTCCATTTTTCGCTGTAGATACAGTTGTAAATATAGATAGATATGCATTTCTTGTGAAATCTCCTGATCCTCCAAGACCATTCATCAAACGAGATCCCATAATATTTGTTGAATTTACATGTCCATAAATATCTACTTCTATAGCTGTATTCATAGCAATTACACCAAGTCTTCTAGCTACTTCTGGGTTATTACTAATTTCCATTGGTCGCAGGACACAATGTTTTGCATAATGCTCCATATTCCCTAGAAGTCTCTTTAATCCTTCTTCTGATGGTGTAAAGGATGTTCCGGAAGCAACAGTTACTTTTCCAGCATCAATTAAGTCAAACATAGAATCTTGTATTACTTCTGTATAGCAAGTAAGATTTTCAAATTTAGATTCAACCAATCCTCCTAAAACTGCATTGGCTACAGATCCTACGCCTGATTGAAGAGGTAGTAAATTTTCAGGAAGTCTTCCCATCTTCACTTCATGTTCTAAGAATTCTATAATATGTGCTGATATTTTCTTAGAATCCTCATCTATTGCGCCTAATGGTCTAACTTTATCTGTTATATCTGTAACGACAATTGCTGCAATTTTTTCTGGATCACAAGGTATATACGACGTACCAATTCGATCTCCAGGGTGAATAATCGGAATAGGCTTTCTATGTGGAGGTCTTTCTGGAATATATATATCATGTACTCCTTCTAATTCCATTGGTTGACTTGTATTGATTTCAACAATAATTTTTTCAGCATTTTTTATAGCATGAGGTGAAACACCTACAGATGTAGTAGGAATAATTCCACCTTCCTCAGTTATTGCTAAGGCTTCAACAATTGCTACATCTATTTTTCCAAAATATCCATAATCAATAAATTGTGGTACATGGCTTAAATGCATATCTTGATACATTAAAGTACCATTATTGATGGCATTTCTTGAATCTTTATTTGTTTGATAAGGGAATCTTCTTTTCATTACACCACTTCTTGTTAGCGCTCCATCTAATTCATCTCCTACAGAAGCTCCTGTTATAACCGTTACCCCTATCTCTTCTCCATTTTCAGCTCTTTTAGCTAAAGCTAGTGGTACAGCTTTAGGATATCCAGAAGGAGTAAATCCACTTGTAGCAATAGTCATTCCATCTTTAATCAACATAGCAGCTTCTTCAGCTGAAACAATTTTGTTCTTTAAACCTTCTCTTCTAATTCTGTTTTCTAACACGTCAGTCGTCCTCCCTTTTCATAATTGGTCATCATAAAAACAAAAACGACTAGATATAGGGTACAAATATTCACTATACTCGTACCGTATATCTAGCCGGAATTCATCTGCTGTAAGTTGGTAAAAGGGCATTTTACCATCACAGATAATAGGCTTACGCTTTACTCAATTTCTTCAGCACCTTCAACAATCTGTCTGAACTTCTCATGACATGTTCTCAAAGCAGATATAATCGCTTTTCTTGCAGAACCAAAGTAGCTTTCTTTAAAGATTTTTTCGATTTCATTAATATGATTGATGTTTTCACCTATAAGATTATTTTTAAAGAAATTTTTTGCTACTGTTGTTACCAAGGAAGCTTCTGCATCAAGAATTTCTCCAGTGTATCTGTTTACCAATAGTCCTACGGATATAACACTATAAAGCTCCGTTGCAGTAATCCCCTTTGGAAGCTTTGCATATCCACTTATAAAGACCTTATTCGGTAACAATCTACTGCACCTCCAACGTAAATCATGGTGTATTTTATTTTTCGACAATTGAAAATTTCTTTATAAAAAATTATATACTTAATCATCCCATCTGTAAAGGCTATAATTTTTTATGAATTGTAAATTATTTTGAAATTACATGTAGAAAAATAGAATTTAGGTGCCGAAAGAAAATGTCCATTGAGTAAATTTTAGATATACCGATTGAATATTTCCGCATTACAATACCTATATTTTACAATTTTTCCTTGCATTTTAAAATTTGCTTTTTTATTGTTTCCATCAATAGCATAAAATATTTTTAGACTACAACCAAATTATCTTTTTACATCGGTAAATTGTGTAATATAATCGTGAAAATTACCATTCCTAATAACGCAGCAGGATAAGTTGCTCCATACCCTGCAGCAGGATCATCACTACCAATAGCATCAACCGCTGCACCAAGACCTGGAGTAGATGTCATACCCCCACAAATAGCTCCAGATAACATAACCCAATTGATTTTTAATACATATCTTCCTATAAAGAAACCTATCGTCATAGCAACAATTCCTACAACTAACGATACCACTGCTAAATACCATCCTCCACCAAATATAGCATCAAATACTTTAAATCCATATCTAAGTCCTACAATAGCCAAGAAAAATGCAAGAGATAATTGTCTTACAACACCTAGGATCTTATTATTCATTCTAAAATTTAAGAATCCTATTTTTCCTATATGTCCAAGGATCAATGCGCCTATTAAAACTCCACCTGTAGAACCTAAGCTAAAGTCTCCTAGGTATGGAAGAGGTATTTTTATTTTTCCTATGGTATAGCCGAAGAAACACGCAATCGCAAATGCAGTAAGGTCAAAGCTCGTTTCTTGGATTTCTTTTCCTCCTTCTGTAGCTTTTGCTGCTGCCATTTCTTTTCTTAGTTGTTCTTGTTCTTTTGCTACATCCATACCAAATATTTTAGGGAAGAAGTTTACACAAATAATAACAATTAATACTCCGAATGGATACCCTATGGCATGACCTACACCAATACCTGCTTCAGCATTTTTTATTAATTGTGCTTTTTGATCGTCTGATAATGTTGGTGTATTCTCTACTGTTAATTGATGCGTTGAATCTAATACATGTAAAACTTTTAATTTATCCGTTTCACTCATATTTTCATAAATCTCAGCTTTATGAGTAGCATGACCTCTTGCTGTTTCAATAGCAGCTGCAAGCCCTGGTGAACTTGTTAATGCTCCTGTATAAACACCAGATATTTCATATGGGTTAGCCTCTACTCCTAACGAAGTACTAAGTAAAGTCATTCCGTAAGTAGATGCTGCTCCTAAAAAAGTAATCAAAATCCCTAAAAGAACAAATTTCGCTCCATATTTCCTAAGAACCGTTCCCATATCCTTCGCTGCTAAAAGCCCTACTGCAGCAACAAACAATATAAGAAATAGTAAAAAGAAATTCTTATCAATAACTCCTGCTTTCATCAATTTCTGTGCCGCACCAAAGCCTTGATCTCCTTCAGCAAAATCACCTGCATATCCTAGTACCCACCAACCGATTAAAAGTCCAGAAAACAATGTACCTGATACACCAAAGTTAAACTTTCCAAATTTTATTTTTCCAAATAGCATTCCAGTAAATACTGATATAAACATGAGTATAAATGGATTCATTAACCAACCTGCTACATCAAATTTCATTTTATTTCCTCCTTTTTATAATTTCTCTAACTTTAATAATCTATAGCAATCGTTTTCCTTATGCACCTCCCTATTTTCATCAGAATTAATTCCATCAAGGTCTAACCGACCTTTGTTCTTTACTTTGTATCTTCAATACAATTCAAATGCAAATTCCATTCCAACTTTTCAAAATTTTCAAATGTGTATTTTACTATCTTTTAATTTTCAGAATAATACTAATAAAACCACAAGTGGTAATTTTTTTACCACTTGTGGTTCAGATGTTTCCACTTTTTTTATTTTTGTATGCTATATTTTTCAATTTTCCTTCGTAATGTTATACGAGAAATTCCTAATCCTTTGGCTGTTTTTGAAATATTCCAATTATTTTCTTTCAAAGCTTTATTGATAGTCTGCATCTCAACATCTTCTAGATTATTACTCATCAGACTTCCTTTTTGTTGACTATTATAACTAATAATGTTTTCAGGTAAATTTTCTACATCAATCAGCGCTTCCTCTTGGAAAATCATAACTCTTTCTATGAAATTTTTTAATTCTCTCACATTCCCCTTCCATTCATAGTTTTTGCAGATTTCTAAAGCATCATACGTCATTCCCTTTATATTTTTATTTAGCGCATGATTATATTGCTGAATAAAATAATCCATCAATGTTTCAATGTCTTCTTCTCTTTCCCTTAGGGGTGTTGTATAAATAGGAACTACATTTAATCGATAATATAAGTCTTCCCTAAAGTTTCCATTTTCTATTTCCTTTAGTAAATCTTTATTTGTTGCCGCGATAATATTTGCACTAAATTCGATTTCCTTTATTCCTCCAATACGTCTACATTTCTTTTCCTGTAGTACTCTTAAAAGCTTCGCTTGAAGAAGTATATCCATATCCCCGATTTCATCTAAAAACAAAGTCCCTTCATTAGCTTCTTCAATAAGCCCTTTTTTTAGCTGTTTCGCATCAGAAAACGCTCCTTTTTCATAGCCAAACAATTCACTTTCTTGCAGATTTTTAGGAATAGCTGCACAGTTTAAAGCAATATAAGGTTTATTCTTTCTAATCCCATTAAAGTGAATTGCCTTTGCAACAATCTCTTTTCCGGTTCCACTTTCTCCTTGAATCAATATAAACGTATCATAAGGCATATTCCCTACTTTTTGGGTAACACTTTTTATTTTTTGTATAGCTTTACTATTACCAATAATTTCTGCCATTTCCTTTTTTTCTTGATAGGAGATTTCTTGTGATTTTTTGATATATTTTATATTATCATTAATACTTTCTTTGATCTCTTCAATATTAAAAGGCTTTGTAAAATAATCATTTGCACCTAATTTCATTGCTTCAACAGCTAATCTTACTTCACTAATATAAGTAATCATGATAACAATACTGTCTTTATTCTTTTTTCTAATATGCTTTAAAACATCAATACCACCGATTCCTGGTAAATTAATATCCACAATACATATATCCGGTCTTTCTTTATCAAAAATTCCAACCCCTTCTTCTCCAGAAGCTGCTACTAAGATTTTTATTCCTAATTTGCTTAAAGCTATGCGCAAGGACAATCTTATACTCTTTTCATCGTCAACAATCAATAATTTCATCTGTCTCCCCCTTAAAGGATAATATAAATTCTGTATACTTTGAAACCTCACTTTTTACAGCAATGCTACCACCATTATCTGTTATAATTTTATGAACGATAGAAAGACCTAATCCGGTTCCATCTTCTTTCGTTGTAAAGAAAGGATTAAATATTTTATCCATCATTTCCTCACTCATTCCCTGTCCATTATCTTTTATAGAAAGGGCTAACGTATTTTCACTATCCTTTTGTACTTTTATCTCAATAATTCCACATGGTCCTACTGCTTGAATACTATTTTTTAATATATTTACTAATGCCTGCCTCATGGCAGATGGATCTACTTTTATATGAGGAATTTCACGTGGAAAGTTTTTTACCACACGTATTGTTTTATATTTTATCTCTGGTTTTAAGATATTCAGTGTACTATCTATAATATGCAGTATATTCACAGAAACTTTTTTATTATTATTCATACGCGTAAATTCTAAGAAATTAATTACAATATTATTCAGCATATCTACTTCTTCTCTAATGGCAACTATTAATTCTTCTCTTAGTATCTCATCTTCTACATGATCTTTTAATACTTCTAAAAGATTTGTCATTCCTGCTAAAGGATTTCCTATTTCATGTATAATAGATGAAGACAATGCTCCTATTGTTTTTAATCGGTCTTCTCTTTTTATTTGTTGTTCTAGCATCTTAATTTGAGTTAAATCCTTCATCAGGCAAACAAGTCCAATAGATTGATCCATATCATCATATACTGGCGAAATCATCATACTAATAGGCACGTCAATATCATTTCTTTTAATTTTGTATTCTTCTTCCATAAATTTGTTTTTTGTTGGATCTTTATAAAAAATATCTTTAGGTAAATTTAAGTCGTCCATCAATTCATTTACACATTTCCCAACAATATTTTCACCGCTAATGCCTGTGATCTTTTCAGCTGCCCTATTAAAAATTACGATTTTGTCCTGATCATCGATAACAAAAACACCACTTCCTGCACTTCTTAATATATTATTTAAATATTTCCTTGTATCCTTTTCTCTCTTGTGAGAATTTTTTAAGTCTTCTATCTTCATACTTAACTCTTTACTCATCCCACAAAAAGCACGCTCTAATTCACCAATCTCGTTATCTTTTGTAACTTTAAAACCTTTCATTCCTCTATGAATATCTTTGCTTATATTTCTTGTATAAACGACTAATTTTTCTATAGGATCTGTAATCTTATACGCCAAAGAAATACTTAATAAAAAGGAGATAATCATGATACCTATAAGCAATGGCATTAACTCTTTTCTAATTTTCTTAATTTCTTTTCCTATATATTCCTCATCTCGTTCAACAATAATCATCCCTTTATAGTTTTCGATTTTGCTAAAGGATACATATACCTTATGACCATTATTTCTATATTGTCCTACACCCTTTGAATATTTTTTCGAAATTTCTTCTAATCCCATAACTCTATTTTCTATTTCTATATTTCTTTTTAATGACATCTCTTTAAACATTTCATTATGGTCTGGATTAACTAATATTTTACCATCCTCATCAATTACATATATTTTTCCATCATATGCATTTTGTGTTTTTTCTACAATCTTATTGATTGCCTTTAGCGGCACACCACCACCAATAATCCCCTTAATCTCTTTAGTATATTCATCTAATATAGGAGACACAATTATAATATGAGGTTGATTTAATAAGCTACTAATAAAAACCTTACTAATATAACTTTCTTTTTTTTCTAAAAGATACTTATAATATTCTCTTTCTACATAATCTCTATGATAAATGATATCATTATGAGGTATGCTATAGGTGATTTTCCCAGTATCTGTCATGTAAAACATAACATCTAACCACCTATAGCTTTTATAAATTCGATTGATGTTTTCCTTTATTTTTTCCATATCGTTTACATTAGTATTTTGAGCCATGTATTTTACCGTATTCTTAGCATCAGACAAATATTGGTTGACTTGGTCTGCAATCATATTGGCTATAATCGTATTTTTATCAATAATATGCTGTCTCATTTGTTTACTTGCTATTCTATAGGTTACATAAGTACTTCCTATTGTGGCAAATAAAACTAAACTAATCATAAGTATAGGTATTTTTACTTTTAAACTCCTCATAAACTTCACCCCTTTCAGGTATGTCTATATCTATTGTATAAAATATTCAAATAATTTTCCATAAAAAAAGAACCTCAAAATTAGGTTCTTTTTTATTACATCTTTAAATTTTCGCTACACCATCTTCCTTAGCCGCTTCTATAACCGCTTCTGCAACAGCTTTTGCAACATTTTCATTGAAAGGATTTGGAATAATTTTATCTACTCTTAACTCCTCTTTCTTTAAAACATTTGCAATAGCAAAGCTTGCTCTTACTTTCATATTTTCTGTAATCTGTTTTGCACGTACATCTAGCGCCCCTCTAAATATTCCTGGAAAAGCTAATACATTGTTAATTTGATTTGGATAATCCGATCTACCACTTCCCACAATAAAAGCCCCTGCATCTAGTGCATCCTCAGGCATAATTTCAGGAACAGGATTTGCCATAGCAAATACAATAGCTTTTTCATTCATTGATGCTATCATTTCCTTGGTTACAATATTTGGCGCTGAAACACCTATAAAGACATCTTTATTTTTCATAATGTCTACTAGATTTCCTTCCTCTTTCCTATGATTTGTTACTTTTGCTATTTCCTCCTGTGCTATATTCAAGCCCTTTGCCCCTTCAAATATGGCTCCATTTTTATCACAAAGGACAATATCCTTAACGCCTGCTTTTAATAATAATTTTGTAATAGCGATTCCAGCTGATCCTGCACCATTGATCACTACCTTTATATTTTCAAGTTCTTTTTCTGCTAGCTTTAGTCCATTAATAAGTCCTGCTAATACAACAATAGCCGTTCCATGTTGATCATCATGAAAAACAGGAATATCTAATTCCTTTTTCAATTTTTCTTCTATCTCAAAGCATCTAGGAGCTGCAATATCCTCAAGATTAATTCCACCAAACATAGGCGCCATTAGCTTAATAGTTTTTACGATTTCATCCGTGTCTTTCGTATCCAAACATATAGGAAACGCATCTACACCTGCAAAGCTTTTAAAAAGAACAGCCTTTCCTTCCATAACAGGAATAGCTGCATGAGCACCAATATCTCCGAGACCAAGAACTGCTGTTCCATCACTTACTACTGCCACCATATTTCCTTTTGAAGTATATGTATAAACAGCTTCTTTATTTTTATGGATCTCTCGACAAGGCTCTGCCACTCCAGGTGTATAGGCTGTAGACAAATCATCCTTATTTTCTAAAGCCACTTTACTCTCAACTGAAATTTTTCCTTTATTTTCTTTGTGCATCTTAAGTGCTAGCTTATTATAATCTGCCATTTATTATTCCTCCTCTGATTGTGCATATTTTTCTCTTTCTGTCTCGTACAGATTATTCCCTTCCTGATCAATAACTACAATAGCTGGAAAATCTTCTACTTCTAATTTCCTAACGGCCTCTGGTCCTAAATCTTCATAAGCAATGATTTCAGCTTTTTTAATAGCGTTAGCAATAAGTGCTGCGGCTCCACCAATTGCAGCAAAATATACTGCCCCCTCCTTTTTCATTCCATCTATTACCTTTTGATTTCTCAACCCTTTTCCAATCATTCCAGTAAGTCCCTTTTCAAGGAGCGGAACAGTTAAATCATCCATCCGATAGCTCGTAGTAGGTCCAGCAGAACCAATAGGTTTTCCTGGCTTTGCAGGGGAAGGACCTACATAGTAAATAATAGCATCTTTCATATCAAAGGGAAGCTCTTCTCCTCTATTCACTGTATCTACTAACCTTGCATGAGCTGCGTCTCTTCCTGTATAAATAGTTCCTGATAGATAAACCGAATCTCCTGCTTTAAGATTTTTTACCTTTTCTTTTGTTAATGGTGTAGATATTCTTTTTATAGTCATCGTATGCGCCTCCCTATAAAATTACTTCTTCATGTCTTGCTGCATGACAGTTTATATTTACAGCCACCGGAAGCCCTGCTATATGGGTTGGAAAACTTTCTACATGCACAGCTAAAGCCGTAGTATTTCCTCCTAACCCTTGAGGTCCAATTCCTAAGTTATTTATTTTTCTTATCAACATTTCTTCTATTTCTCTTAAATGTTCCTTTTCACTATGTGATCCAATAGATCTAGTTAGTGCCTTTTTAGCAAGAACAGCTGCTTTGTCCATTGTTCCTCCTATCCCAACACCCACAACGATAGGCGGACAAGGATTCGGTCCTGCATTCATTACAGTTTCAGTAACAAAATCTATAACACCCTTCATCCCATCAGAAGGCTTTAACATTTTTGTTTTGCTCATATTTTCACTTCCAAAGCCCTTTGGCGCAAAAGTAATTTTTATATTTTCTCCTGGTACAATATCATAATATATAATAGCAGGTGTATTATCTTTTGTATTTTCTCTTATTAAAGGATCTTTTACTACTGACTTTCTTAAATATCCATCTTTATATCCTCTTCTTACTCCTTCATTAATAGCCTCTGTAATATTTCCTCCAACTAATTGGACATCTTGTCCTACTTCCACAAAGAATACAGCCATTCCTGTATCCTGACAAATAGGCATCTCTTCATTTTTAGCAATTTCAGCATTCTTGATTAGATTTTTTATGATTTCTTTTCCAACAGGAGAAGCTTCCTTTTTTTCTGCTTCCTCAAAGGCACTGATCACATCTTCTCCTAAATAAAGGTTTGCTTTTATACAGAGGTCTCTTACAATGTTTTCTATGTCTTTTACATCTATTTCCCGCATCTTATCACTTCTCCCTTTTCTATATTTTCATCTTATACCCATTATACACTAATTTTACAAACTTCCAATATATATACAAAAAAGAACCCTTTTCGGTTCTTTTCTTTCTCATTTTATTATTTCCTGGGAAATCGTCTTATATTCTTCAAAGGATTACATAATTTTCCTACATTTCTACAGTTATTGATTATACTATTTATAAGAAAACCCCTTTGCATAAGCAAAGGGATTCTTTATTATTCTTTGTCTAAATCTAAGAAGTTATCTTTCTTTTCTAAATCAAAAATACTTGTTTCCTCTGCAAATAGCTTTTCAAAGTCCTCTGCATTAAGGGTTTCAACTTCAAGAAGTGTATTGGCTACCAAATGAAGCTTTTCCATATTTTCATTTAATAAGGTTTCCGCTTTTTCATAGCCTTCATCTATAATCATCCTTATTTCTTTATCGATTTTAGAAGCAATTTCTTCTGAATAATTTCTCTTTGTAGAAAAATCTCTTCCTAAGAATACTTCATCTTCTGTGCTATAAGCAATAGGTCCTAAGGTATCGCTCATTCCATACTTGGTAACCATAGCTTTAGCAATATTTGTAGCTCTTTCTAAGTCATTGCTAGCTCCAGTACTAATATCATTTAATACTAGCTTTTCAGCAACTCTACCTCCTAAAAGATGTACAATCTGTTCTTCCATTTCAGTCTTTGTAGCATAGCTTTTCTCTTCCTTAGGTAGAATCATCGTAAATCCACCTGCTCTACCTCTAGGAATAATCGTAACTTGATGTACAGGATCTGTATTTGGAAGCATTCTTGCTACGACAGCATGCCCTGCCTCATGGAATGCTGTAAGCTTTCTATCCTTTTCACTAACAACTCTACTTCTTTTTTCTGGTCCTGCAATTACTTTTGTAATAGCTTCTTCAATTGTACTCATACTTATTTTTTTATCATTCTTTCTAGCAGATAAAAGAGCTGCTTCATTCATTAGATTTTCAATATCTGCTGGAGTAAATCCAGGTGTTCTTCTAGCTAGAACCTTTAAATCTACACCTTCTGCTAAAGGCTTATTTTTACAATGCACTTTTAATATTTCTTCTCTACCTTTAATATCTGGAACACCTACCATTACCTGTCTATCAAATCTACCTGGACGAAGTAATGCAGGGTCTAGGATGTCTGGTCTGTTGGTTGCAGCGATAATAATGATTCCCTCATTAATACCAAATCCATCCATCTCCACAAGTAATTGGTTTAGTGTCTGCTCTCTTTCATCATGCCCTCCACCAAGACCTGCTCCTCTTTTTCTTCCTACTGCATCGATTTCATCTATAAACACAATGCATGGTGAATTTTTCTTTGCTTGTTCAAAAAGGTCACGAACACGAGATGCTCCAACCCCCACAAACATTTCAACAAAATCAGAACCACTTATACTAAAGAATGGTACCCCTGCTTCTCCTGCTGTAGCACGAGAAAGATAGGTTTTTCCTGTTCCTGGAGGCCCCACCATTAATATACCGGTTGGGATTCTTGCACCTAATTCCATATATTTTTTAGGATTCTTTAGGAAATCAACAACCTCTTGCAATTCTTCTTTTTCTTCATCAAGCCCTGCAACATCATCAAAGGTAACCTTTTTTCTTTCATCTTCTTTATGCAGCTTCGCTTTACTCTTCCCAAAGGACATAACACGGCTTCCGCCCCCTTGAGATTGTTGCATAAATACAAACCAAAATACGACAAAAATTAGAACCATAAATATAGAAGGTAAAATCTCAAAGAACCATGGTGTCTTTGCTGGTGGCTCTCCCTTAACAACTAATTTTCCACTTTCCATTTGAGGAAGTATATATTTTTCTGTTAATATTTCAGAACGAACCACAGGTGGTATATATGTTTTAAATTCTTGATCATTTTTCAATTTTCCCACAATAGCATTTTCCACTATTGTAATTTCTTGAACATTTTCTTTTTGTAATTGGTTGATAAATTCTGAAACGGATAAATTTAATTTATCTTGCGCTGGCTGTCCGTAGAAGTGTACAATGGAAATGATAATAATAAATATTAGTATATAGAAGCTAGCTCCCCTAAAAAATTTCTTCAACCAAAGCCCTCCTTTCAAAACGTTATTCTTGAATTTAACATCTTTTAATTCTACCACATTTTTTTATATAAGACAATCAATTCAATCATCTTCCGTTGTTAAATATTTGAAAAATCCTCTAGCTCTATGATTTATAGCATAAAACTAGAACCTTATTTGTATCTTCCCCTACTTTATATTCTTCACTCATACGATGTCCGATTACCCATATGATTTTTTCTCCATCACAAACAAGAGGAATCTTGTCTCTCTCTTCTCTAGATATTTTTTGATCAATAAAAAAATCCTTTAACTTTTTACTTCCTTTCATACCAAGAGGTATAAAACGATCTCCATTTTTTCTATTTCGAACAATCATATTATTTTTTATTTTATCAAAATCAAAATATTTCTCATTTTTTCCTTTAGATATGTTTTTTAGTTCTTTATGCTCTACAACTACCGCTCTTAAAGTAGTATTTAACTCTTTTATATTTAATGTTTCACCAATATTTATATTGTATTCAAAATCATTATTTTCTATTTTTCTTTTTCCTTTTCCAATCACAACATTTTTATAATCCAAAACTACATAAAGCTTTCTCGGCAAATCAATATGACCTCCTACTTGGCCATATTGAATTAAATTTAATACTTTTTGTATATGCTTATTTTGTATATCTTTTAAATCCCCTTGAATTTCAAATATTGCTTTACGTAATATTCTCTTTTTAATAGCTATATGCTGCCTTTCATATGCTTCTTTACAAATAATAATCTCTGAATTTTCTTTTTTAGTAAGCTTTCTATACGCTTCTTCTGCTGAAAGATTTAAAAAATCTTTATCTTCTTTTATAAGATTTGTTGTTCTTGCTAATACTTGTTTAATATTTCTATTAAAATGTTCTTCTATGTAGGGAATAAGTTCTAATCTTATACGATTTCTTGTGTAAACTGCTTCTAAATTAGTTTTATCAATTCTTGGGTGTAAATCATATTTACGACAATAGCTTTCAATCTCTTCTCTTGTAATATCTAAAATAGGTCTTATAATTTTATCTTCTCTCACATAGTCAATAGCACTAAGACCCTCAACCCCACTTCCTCTCATGAGTCTCATCAATAGTGTCTCTGCTTGGTCATCCATATTCTGAGCAACAGCAATTTTATTTGCCTTCATGTCTTTCATTACTTCATGAAATAATTTATATCTTATTTCTCTGCCTGCCTCTTCAAATGTAATGCCTTTCTCATTACTATACGTGGTTATATTCTCACTAAATATAAAAGATTTTATGCCTATATTTTCACAAAACTTCCTTACATATTCTGCATCTTCATCAGCTTCTTTCCCCCTAAATTGATGATTTAGATGAACTGCATAGAGATTTAAATCATATTCCTCTCTAATTCTATACAAAAGGTGTAAAAGCGTCATAGAATCAGGTCCTCCCGAAACCCCTATTACAATCCCATCTCCTTTTTGAAACATATGATGTTTTTTTACTGTCTTTAGAAATTTCTCAAGCATCAATCTATACTCCTATCTGAACCTTAAATTTTGAAAGAAAGACCTTCATATATTTCTATATTTTCCCCTTAAAACCCTTTTAAATCAAAATACTTTTTTATAAGCATTGGATCACAACTCCTAAAAATAACAATATACTTCCAACAAACAGCATATTGATAGCAAAATTTTGTCGATCTAATGTAAAACATTTTTCTTGATAGATATTATTTATATATATTTTTTCTAATTCTATTAGAAAATCTTTAAAGGATTTGCTATTTTGTATAAATCCCTTGTGGATTAAATTTGTCAATATTGAAGAAATGTGTATATCTTTTAGCTTTTTTATCAATTCATCCACAGATATTTTTCCTGGAATAAAACTTTTTCTTAATAAAAGAGTAGTAAGTAACATGCTTAAACTGAAAAGATCATAATTTTCATCTCCTCTTCTAATTCCCATATTCCAACTCGCTCGATCATATAAAGGTGTAAATTCTTTTACTGAAGATCCCATAGGGGTAACACCTCCTAGATCAATGATTTTTATTACATTATTTTTTGTATCAATCATCAAATTTTCTAATTTTAAATCTCCAAAAATAAAATCTTTTTTATGCAACATCAAAAAAGCTTTTCCTATGAGGATTGTAATACCCATAGCAGCTTTTGCATTTATAGGTTTTATCTTAATATATTCTTTTAAATTTTTCCCCTCTATATATTCCATTACCATATAATATAGTTGATCCTTGTCACAAGAAAAATCATCTATTTCTTTTACCTTAGGAACAAGACCTATATACCTAAATCGATTTAACATATCATATTCCTTTGTGATACTTTGCATCTCGGTGCTTATTTTTAGTGCCCAAATCTTATTGTTCATGTCTTTTACCTTATAAACTTGTCCAATTCCCCCAACCCCTAATAAATTTATGATTTCATATTGATTATGGTTCCATTTTCCCTTTAATATAAACCCGGCATATAATTTTTGATCCATTCTCCCTGCAACCTCTCTTTCCTACTAAAAAAAACGTTCTTCTATTATCCTTTTTATAGAAGAAAAAGCGACTATTCATAGTCGCTTTCTATACCATACTCTCTTTTAATAGAGGCTCGCTATTTAAAATCATCTCTTCTATTTCTTCCTCTTTATTCCCTTTCATTAGAAATATTCCTCTATTAATAGCTGCTGCTGTAGGCGTTGTCCCACCTGTCTTTAGTCCAAATATTTTATCTTTCACTTCTTGTATATTTTGCGTAAAATCACTAATTAAGGTTGTAAATTGTCCATTTTCTCCAGGATAAGCAATAACTGCTACTTCGCTTTTTCCCTTTCTTCCATTCAAAGAATTCATCAATTCTATAATGCTTTGTCTAGCAGTACTTATCTTGTTTTTCATACTCCCACTACAATCCATCAAAATACAGCATTTCACATTTGCTTCCTCTCCAAGCTGATCCATGTAATCAACCACCTTACTCCTTACTTCGGGCGGAATATCAGAAAGATCAGTACCTACTATTTTTTTTAATTGCTTTCCTACAATGGTCTCAATAGTTTTATTAACTGTTTTTTGAGTGAGTATATGCATGGTCTTTCCTAAATTTTGAATCATTGTATTTTCCCATACTCCACCACCAGCCTGTGCAATTTTTTCTACCTCACAAAGAGCCTCCTCATCACAACAACCCTCATCGATAATTCCAATGGTATTCACAATAATATCTTCTTTTTTTGCATCTTTTGCTACTGTTATAGGATTTCCTCCTATGTTTGACTTTCCATCCGTAACTAAAATGATCTGTTTAATTTCCACTTTCATCCGCCCTCTCCCTTATATTTATTTAAATTATTGGCAAGCATAATACTTTCTATACTATTTCTTCCAAAAAGAAAAGAGCCTTCTTAGGCCCTTATCGTCTTTCCCATATTTTTGAAACCATCACAGTCATGTCGTCCTTCACCTGGTTTCCATATTTTTTTATAGCCATATCTAAAAGCTCATCTGCAATAAATTGAGGATTTTTACTATCCAATTTTTCAAGAGCACCTATAACCCATTTTTCTTTTTCATCTATATCTGTATCTGCATCTAATACACCATCAGACATCATCACTATAAAATCTCCATTATTTAATTTTTGACCAAAGCTTTCAATGTCTATATTATTAAGGATTCCTATTGGAAGAGAGGTAGATCTTATTGCTTCTACTCCTCCATTTGCTCTTTTAATAAAGCTAGATGCCGCACCAATCTTTACAAATTCTACTTTTCCTGTATACAAATCAACTATGGATAAATCCATTGTTGAAAAGGTCTCTTCAGAGGATTTTAAAACAAGAATGGAATTAATTGTTTTTATAGCCACATTTTTTTCAAACCCAGCTTCCATCAGTTGTTCTAATATAGCTATAGTAGCTTGGCTTTCTTTAGCAGCTCTTTCTCCCGACCCCATTCCATCACTCAGCGCCATCATGTACTTACCATCAGCTAAATCAATAAAAGAATAGCTGTCTCCACAAATTCCTCTATCATCCTTCGATACCCTAGAAAAGCCTGTTCCCACTCCATATTTTTCTGCTTCAATCAACGTGAATGAACAAGTGCCCGTATCTTCATTAGCTTTACAAAACTTAGGCTTTCTAACAACTTCTCTTCCTATCGTCTTAGCTACAATAGGTGCTATTCGTGTATCACATTGCTTTCTATTAAAACAACATCTTTTTTCTATTGCAATCTCAAATTTTTTATTTTCTTTCTCGAATACTGTAATCTTATCAATAGGAATCCCTTCTTTATCAAAGGCTACATACAAAGCGTCTTCAACTTCTGTTCTAAAATCCATTTTCATGTTTATTCCTTTAGCTAAATCATCAATGATATGAGATACACCATCAAATTGTTCTGCTACCAATTGTCTACTTTCAAATAGCTTTCTCTGCCATTCGTAATGAACTCTATAAACTTCAAAACGACTTTGTATTACATCCATTAAATAATTGAGCTTGATACACCTCTTTTTCAATACTTCAGGAATTTTTTCTGTTTTTATTTCTCCATAAGACTCTAAGTAGGTAATTACATCTATTACATCATTATAAGTACCATAAAAATTATTATGCCAACAGCTTCTACACATGCCACAATTTTTACAAGCTTTTTCTACTACCTCATCTACTATATTTGCCATATCGCTTTGATCAATCACTCTTTTTTTCTCTGCAATATTTCCATAAGTTACAGCCAATTCAGAAAATGCTTTTGCATATTCCTTTAATCTAACATGTACCATTTCCTTAATCCGTTCACTACGTGTTTGATCTACTTCACACTCATTAGCATTTACAAACTTCTCCATATAATTCATCATGGATTTTGGCATAAGTATAAAAACAACAAAACTTGCTATAATTTCTTCAAGCTGTACTAATACCTCCGTAGATCCATTAATATAAAAAGTAAGAATTGCATTACCGAGAATCATTCCTATAACGGATCCTTTTTTCCCTAAATCTTTAAATATGCCAGCAAGTAAACCTGAAAATCCATATATACTAACAACCATAGGTGTCCCAACACTTGACATGCTTGTAATGATCCCAATGGTAATTCCCACACTTGCTCCAATACTAGCTCCTCCATGATAGGCAAATATTAATGTTAGTAATAAGCCAAATATATTTTCTATTCTGAAGGAGCCTATAGCTATATCAGCTAAACCTGATACAATAACAGCTGTCCCTATGGCTATACATATCAACTCTTCATTTGATAATATTTTTCTATTTGTTCTTTGCATAATAATAGGTACTGCATAAGATAATATGTAAATAAAAACAAAAACAACGATTGATTCGAATCCTTCCATCACTACATCGTACATATAAATTTCTGTAGCTAGCATGTAAATAATTCCTGCTACAAACATAATCAGACTTGCTATAGCTGCTGTCGATAAAGTTTTAAATCGTATTTTATCTCCTATTACACCAAACACAATAAAAGATAATGCCAATGCAATGCTATATTTAGCCACATTGGCATCCATGGTAAACATCCCTAATAATACAAATAATCCCATATATGAATACTTCTTATCCCTAGTCAACAAAGATGTATAAAAGGCTATTCCAAAGGGGGCAAGTCCTTCTAGAATACTTGCTCTTCCTAGTAATACAGATATAGTCAAAAGGATCAGGGTATTCTTAGATACAAAACTGCCTATTTTTTTCCTTTCTGCTACATATCCCTGTACTTGTCCATTATATTCTCTTTTGTAAGGGATAATATTTATTTTATCTAGCATTTTAACACCACCCATTTCTTATTGTTAAAAAAATTATATCAATGAGTGTTCAAAAGATTTGTCAAGTTGGCTGATTCAACATCAAGAATTTTCAGACAGTCCATGATGGATTTTTACAAATTTTCATAAATATAATCTAAGTTACCCTACCATTTTTACTTTATCCTAAAAACATAGAGGCTTTTACTGGTAAACTTTGCCGATATGGGTGATACTTTATCGATAAAAAATTAGTATAATTCATTCAAGCAAAGCATATAATGCAAATAAAAAAAAACAACTTAGAAACAGTTGTTTTTATGGTTTTACACCTAATTGTTCAAAAATCAATCCCTCTAGATTGTCATACTCACTAATAGTTATATAATCCATTTGAATCCCTTTTAATATTCTATCTAAAATAATCGTTCCAGCTATAATAATATCCGCTCTCTTAGGCTGTAGTCCATCTACTTTTTTTCTATCCTCTAAATTTTTTGATAAAAATTCATCAAGAGTCTTCTTTACTTTTTCATGGCTAAGATTTGTTTGATGGATCTTTTCTTTATCATAAACTTTCATTCTTTTTGATACAGCAGCAATAGTTGTAGCTGTTCCTCCTATTCCTATCACTCTATCAATTTTAAATTTGCATAAAGAATGAATGGTATCTTTAATTTTGTCCTCTATTGCTTTCTCCATATACTCTATTTCTTTTTTAGAAACAGGGTCGGTAGTTATAAATTTTTCCGTCATCCTTACAGCTCCAATATTGATACTGATTAAATGTTTGATTCCTTCTTTATTTCCCAAAATAAACTCTGTACTTCCTCCACCAATATCTATCACTAAAATATTTTCATCGTCTCTTTCAAGACCTTTTAAAACTCCCACAAACCCAAGCTCTGCTTCTCTTTGTCCATTGATTACATCAACAGATACATTTGCTTCTTCTTTTGCTCTTTTTATAAAAATAGCTTTGTTCTTTGCATCTCTTACAGCACTTGTTGCGATAATAGGTAGTTTTTTTATTTTTTCTTTTTTGGCAATCTCCATAAATTCCTTCAGAGCATGAATATTCCTATCCATTGCCTCATCAGCTAATATTCCTGTTTGATCAACATTTTGACCCATCCTTGTTGTATTTAAAAGCTTACTGCTTTTAACAATAGCTCCATTCTCTATTTTAGCAATGATCATTCGCATAGAATTTGTTCCAATATCAATAGCCCCTAATTTTAGCATATAAAATTCCTCCTACATATACAAAACCGAGACATTGTCTCGGTTATCATTTATCTAGCGACTCCTTTTCTATTGAATCCATTTCCTCGTCTAGAATCCTTCGTATATTTTTTTACCTGTTGCTGTTTTTCTTCACTATCCTTTAGAAATTGTGCTAATTTATCTTCAAAAGATGGTTGTCTTTCTTTAAATCCTTGTTTTTCTCTAAACCCTTGTTTTTCTCTAAATCCTTGTTTTTCTCTAAATCCTTGTCTGTCTTTATCATTTTTCTTCCACTTAGAGGCTTCTGGTTTAGATTCTCTTTTAGGAGGTTTCGGTTGTGCTTTCCTAATCGAAAGGCTAATTTTTCCTTTCGGATCAATAGCGATAATCTTCACCTTTACCTTTTGTTGCTCCTTAAGATACGTACTAATGTCTTTTACATAATCATCGGCTACTTCTGATATGTGGCATAAACCTGTTTTTCCTTCTGGCAGTTGAACAAAAGCACCAAAGTTTGTAATGCCAGTTACAGTGCCCTCTACAACTTTTCCAACTTCAACGGGCATAAATTAAACTTCCTCCTTTTAAATTTGAATAATTACAATATATTATTTGCACTCATTATAAATTATATTTATAAACCTGTCAATATGATTCCTTCTATCTTTCATATTTTTATTGGGTATATTTGGATTTATTCATATCTATATAAATGATTTCATTTGGCTTTGCCATTTTAAGCCTTTCTCTTGCTACCTTTTCAATAAATTTTGGATCGTCTCCTAAGGTTTTTTCCTCTTCAAGCTGAGCTGCTTCTTTCTTAAGTTCTAAAATCTTATTATTTAAAGCCTCCTCTTGTTTTCTTAACTCTTTTAATTCAATCTGCTGCTTGACGAATACCCAAGATACATATAAAAAAACCATCAATATAACTATATGAAAAAACCGATTTTTGCTTTTTATTTTATTTTTTCTATTTTTATCCATTTTCACATCCCTCATATTGACTCTATTTATTTTAAATATTTCTATAAAAAAATATAAATTCCTCCTATTTTTTATTTTTTATGAACTTTGCATATTTTACTACTTCCTTATAAAACATTTTTGGTAGTAAACACAATCTCTTCACTCTAAGATATACAGGAGAAAATTTACTTTTCATCGGTTTCCATATTCTTAAAAGAAGCTTTCTTATGATTTTAAGAGGATATAATATAACCCCCAATACTTTTAGAAAAATTCTTTTTATTACACGCAATATACTTACTATTCCTTTGATTACAAACCTACTTAGAATCCTGTTATACAGAATTGCTCCTATTGCAAATCCTAAAAAAGTATAAAATCTTAATTTCCCATCATTACTAAATAATAATACCCAAACAGATGCAATACCAATAACAATCCAAAAAATAAGATCTTCAATGATTGTAGCAATTTTTTTAGGCTTAAATATACACCTAAGAATCCTATATAAATCATAAATAAAGCCAATAAGAATTCCACCATATAAAGTGGCTAAAAAAACATATGCTTGCTTAGATACATAAGTTATCATACAATCACCTCAATTTCTTATACTTGTCTAATCCATAAAAAAATAACCGCCCTGCGGTTATTTAAACATTTTCCCCAAAAATCCTATCCCTTTATTCCCTATGCTCTCACGATCACTATACATCATAGCATCAACAATTCCCTCTACTACCACATTTCCATCATCTAAATTTAATTTATTGATGTCTAAGTCACTTCCCTTTATCGTCAAAATTCCTTTAACTGTTTCTAAAATAATCGTATTCTCGTCAAAGCTTGTTACATGTTCTACCCCTGATACACTAAGCTTTTCTTTATTTTCAAGAATAATATTTTGGTTCCTATTTTTTGAACTTTTTCTCTCTTCCATAAATTTTCACCCTCTTTTACACAATGTCCTAATTTAAACATATGCTTATGGAGGTTTGTTTATTCCCTATTTTTATCTCTACATAAAAAAATAGTACCCTTATGAGGTACTATTCTATGATACGATACATTTCTTTTGCAAAATCCTTTGTAACATGATCAGCTAGTGCCATTATTTCTACTTTAGTCATTCTAGACCCAAATAAAATAGTTATAGTATCTCCTACTTCCACTTCTGAAGAAGCCTTTGCTGTCTTTTCATTGATACTAACACGACCTTGATCACAAGCGTCCTTTGCTACAGTTCTTCTTTTTATCAATCTACTATTTTTTAAAAACTTATCTAAACGCATATTTACTCTCTCCTAAAAACAAAAAAGCAGGCTAGCTGCTTTTTCTTTCTTTATTAAGCGTTTACCATTTCCTTAAGTGCTTTACCTGCTTTGAATACTGGTGCTTTTGAAGCAGGAATATCGATCACTTGCTCAGGATCTCTTGGGTTTCTACCTTGTCTAGCTTTTCTCTCTCTTACATCGAAAGTTCCAAATCCAACTAATTGAACTTTATCTTCTTTTACAAGAGCTTCTTCTACACTTTTAATGAATGCATTTAATGCAACCTCTGCATCTTTTTTTGTAAGTCCTGATTTTTCTGCCATGCTAGCTACTAATTCAGCTTTATTCACAATCATTACCTCCTTGATATTTAGAATACATTAGCATATTCTATCTTTTATTGAAAAATCCTTCTTTATTAGTAATATTTTTTATCTTTTTTTTAATTTTTATGTATTTTTGCCATATTCCACAGCTCATCCATCTCGTTTAATGACATTTCTTCCAATCTTTTCCCATTTTTCGTTGCTGTCTTTTCAATAAACTCGAATCGGTCAATAAACTTATTGATCGTTCCATTCAACGCAAGTTCTGGGTCTACTTTTAAGAATCTAGCTACATTTACAACAGCAAAAATTAAATCTCCTAGCTCTTCTGTTATTTTGTCATGTTCTTCTGTATTGTATACCTCTAATAATTCTTTTAACTCTTCTTTTACTTTTTCTATAGCATCCTCTACATAATCCCAATCAAATCCGACCTTTGCTGCCTTTTCTTGTACCTTATAGCTTTTCATAAGTGCTGGAAGGCTTTTAGGAATTCTTTTTAAGCTCTCTGTATAAGTTTTTTCATTTTTTTCTTTTCTTTTGATCTCTTCCCAGTTTTTTAAAACCTCTCCTGTTCCATCTACGTGTAATTCCGCAAATACATGAGGATGTCTCATAATTAATTTTTTAGATATTCCTGCTATAACATCTTTTATATCAAAATCACCAAACTCAGAAGCAATTTGGGAATGAAATACTACTTGGAGTAGTAAATCCCCTAATTCCTCTTGTAATAAAGACATATCCCCTTCTTCTAGTGCTTCTAGAACTTCATAGGCTTCTTCTATCACATAAGGCTTTAGGCTATCATGGGTTTGTTCTATATCCCAAGGACATCCATTTTCACCTCTTAACCTTTCCATGATTTTAAGTAAATCATTCATTGTATATACCTTTAGTGTAGTATCACCAACCTTAGGAATATATATGCTTGTTAAATAGTCTAACCATTCTATACGATCTAATTCATAAAGCATAATATTTTTTATCTTTTCTTCATTTGGTATTCCTGCACCTCTTATAACCACAATAGGATATTCATCTGGATAATACTCCATTAATTTTAATTTCATCTCAGATGCAACAAATTTATTATAAACTTGAGTTACAATTACATCCGTCTGTACATCAGGAAATTGATTATCTAGCTGCAAACCATCTATTATTTTTAATCCTTTTATAGGGTCTTTTTTTAAGGTATGGAAGATTGCCTCTACAAAGCTAACAGAAGGAACAAATTCTATGTTTAATCCTATCTTTTCTGCTCTTTCAATCAATAGCTGCACTGTTACTTCTGCTACAAAAGGACTTCCTGGAACAGCATAGACTACATCCTTTTCCTTTAATAAGTCTATTATTTTTTTTACAATGGTTTCATAAACTTCATCAAAGCTTTCTTTATGATCATAAATAGAATCAAAGCTCTCATAAGCAATATCCTGAGTTTTTAAGTAGTCCACTACAGGATGTTTTTCTGTTCTTAAAAAAATCATTTCACTACTTTTCATTTTCTCCATAGCACCAATGGTTAAATATTCTTTACTACCGGGTCCTAATCCTATGATCGTAAGTTTTTTCATTCCTTCACCCTCTATTTCATGTTTATCAACTATTATTTCCTCAAAAGTCCTACCACACTCAATATTTTTGCTATTTTACTTCCACCTGGAAGCATTTCAAAATCTGATTTTGTAATCCCTCCTGTTGTAAGGAGCATCAATCCATAAATAAGAGCTCCAACACCTATAGCAGCTACTGTTGTCAATTTATTTCCAAATAGATCTGCAAACCATCTGTACACAAAAAGGACAGATATAGCCATAGATGAAACTGCAATTAATGGTTTCATAACAAAACTAGCAAAATCAAATTTTGTCTTAGTGATTCTTTTCACTGCCAAGAAATTTAATATTGCCGCAACCATATAAGCCATTACTGTACCTATAGCCGCTCCTCTTACATTTAATGAAGGAATTGCAGTCAAAAAGTAAGTGGCTAATATTTTAAAAATAGATCCTATAAACAAATTAATTACAGGAACAGTAGGTCTTCCTAATCCTTGTAAAATTCCTGTCAACGTTTGAACCAAGGTTAAAAATATAACTCCAAATCCAAGAATAGAGAGCGACCCAGCTGCACTAACAGCCTTTTCTGGTATCGCTGGAAATAAAAGCAGCATAATAGGCTTAGATAAGGTCACAAGTCCAATAGCAGCTGGAAGTCCTATAAGGAGTGCTACCCTTGTACCCATTTGAATATTGTCCCTTACAAGAACTATATCTCTTCTTTGCTTGGCTTCTGAAATAGCAGGTACTAAACTTATTGCCAAACTTACTGTAATAATTTGAGGTAAATTTACAAGTGGTGCCGCCATCCCCGTTAATTGCCCATACAGATCGTTTGCAACACTCTCAGCATATCCTATAGCTTGAAGTCTTCTCATAACAATACCCGCATCAATAGCATTCATCATTGGTAAAATAGATGCTCCAATTGTAATAGGTACTGCAATAGTAAAAATCTGAGAAAGAATTTTGCTAGCCGATTCTTGCTTTAAACGAGGACCTTCCTTAATTTCATGTAGAATTTTATTTCTTCTTTTAAAGTAAATAAAAACAATGATTAAAGTCCCTGTAATAGCTCCTGCCGCTCCTCCAAAAGATGCCCCTGCCGCTACCACTTCTAATCCTTGATTAAATTTCTTTAACAGGACATATGCAAATATAAATCCTACAACAGTCCTTCCAAATTGCTCAATAATCTGTGAAATAGCTGTTGGTACCATATCTTGAAGTCCTTGAAAATATCCACGAAAAGCTGCCATAATAGGAACAAACAATAAAGCCGGTGCAATAGCTTTCATAGAATAATAGGCACCTTCATTTTTTATGAATTTTACAAGAAACCCTGCACCAAAAAATAGAATCGTAGATGTAACAATTCCTAGTGCAAATAATAATATAAAAGAAACCTTAAAAATTCTATGGGCACCATATCGATCACCCATGGCATTTCTTTCTGCAACCAATTTTGATATAGCTGTTGGAATTCCTGCTGTTGATATGGTTAAAAGGGCTACGTATATAGGATATCCCGTTTGATAATATCCCATCCCTTCACTACCAATCATATTTGTAAGAGGAATCCTATAAAAAGCCCCCATTATCTTTATAATAATTCCTGCTATTCCAAGGATAGCAGCACCTTTTAAAAATGATTTACTACTCATTCATCCTCCTCCAATATCCAATAATAGTCATGAAACAAATCTATTATATCAGAAAAAAGCTTTATCTGTACTATTTTATTCCAAAAACACAAAAGTAGTAGCTTTATAAGCTACTACAAATATTATATGTATTATTCCTTATTTTTATTGTTCCATCTGTTTTCCTAAAAAGCTTGCAGCTGTTTCTGCTACTTTTAATTCTAATTCTGCTAAAGGTTGATCTTCTTCTTTTGATAGAAGTACAACAGCTCCAATAGAATCTCCCTGTGAAACAATCGGTACAATAATTTGAGAGGTATATTTCTCCTCATCTGCACCATCAGCAGTTAATGGACATACCTTTTCTTTTTCTGCAAAGATAGATGCTTTTTTGCTTTCCATTGCTTTTTCAAAAGATCTACTTACTCTTTTTTCTAAAAATTCTTTTTTCGAACCACCTGCTACAGCAATAATTGTATCTCTATCAGCGATAACAGCAACTGACCCTAAAGCATCATTTAAAGATTGGGCATATTCAGTTGCAAATTCACTTAATTCTCCAATGGGAGAATACTTTTTAAGGATTACTTCCCCATCTCTGTCTGTAAATATTTCTAGTGGATCTCCTTCTCTAATTCTTAAAGTACGTCTGATTTCCTTTGGAATTACAACTCGTCCTAAATCATCAATTCTTCTAACTATACCTGTAGCTTTCACTTGTTTTCCCTCCTAGTATCATTGTGTAATCAATTTTGCATAATCATTATTGTAAACTTATTATTTTACTAATATACTTCTTTTATGCATGGTTGGAAAATTTTCTAGCTAATCTTATAAAACAGAGCTTCGCTACTTATTTTTCGCTATCTTTCGACATTTTTTATTCTCATTATATTATGATTTTCATTCTTTTTCAGTATATAAGCAAAAATTTTTTTTATGCATACAAAATTTTATGTCTCTTTTTTTCTATATTTTATTATTTATCATCTTCATTTTAAGTATCTTGTTCTGTCAAAAAATAAATAAACCTGCGCTTAGCACAGGTTTATTTAATATTCTCTAAAAACTTTTCAACTTTTATTGATTTTTTCACTTCATCCATTTTTTCCATTATGGCAGGTTCAATAATACCTCTTTCAATTTGACCTCTTACTTCTTCAAATTTTAAGGTTTCTTCTTTTTTATCCATTAGTTTAATAATATGATAACCAAATTGTGTCTTAACCACATCGCTTACTTCTCCTACTTTTAAGGAAAAAGCTACTTGATCAAACTCTGGTACCATTTGTCCTCTTTGGAAATATCCTAAATCTCCTCCTTTTTCTTTAGAAGGACATGTAGAATTTTCTTTTGCAAGTTCAGCAAAATCATCTCCATTTTTTACCTTTTTCAATAACTCTTTTGCTTTTTCTTCTGTCTCTACTAATATATGACTTGCTTTCACTTGTTCAGTTTTATACTCTTTTATATGCTCATCATAATATTTTTTTAATGTTTCATCTGTTAAATCTAATCCTTTAACAATGTTTTCTTGAAACTTGCTTACATAAAGGTCTGTTTTCATTTGTTCCTTTAAGAAGGTTTCATCTATTCCTAATTCATTCAATTCCTTTAAAAACTTTTCTGCAGCTTCTTGCCCTTTCATACTATCCATATAAGCTTTATACTGATCTTCAACTTCCTTCTCATCTACCTTAATTTTTTCTTTTTTCATATACTCCATAATAGCTTGCTCATCAATCATTTGATCAAGTACCTTTTCTTGTACAATCTGAAGATAAGTTTTTCCACCCATATCCATACTCCAAATCTTATCTCCATACTGGCTCTCAACTGTTTTTTTGATAAAAGTCAATTTTTTGTTATATACATCTTTACTAATGACTTCATCTCCTACTTTTGCTACAATATCTTTTTCATTTACTTTTTCTTTTGTACATCCTAATGCAAAAATAAGCGTTAAGGATAACAATATGACAAAAAAAGTTTTTCTTTTTGTTCTTATGGATTTCACAAGATCCTCTCCCTACTATATACATATTTTCCCTAAAGTCTATTATAACTGAATTTCATTTTTATTGAAACTATTAATTTTTTCTAGGCAATTCCTTACTTCTTTTAATCTTTTATTATAAAAATAATATTTTATCCTTATATGAGGCATATTTCCTACATTTACATCAATCCTACTTCCATAGAATCCAATCATTTCACTGATCATGAGAGGATTCATTCTGCTAGCTTTATCAAAAATAAATTTAGCATGGGTCTCAGTTTCTGTAATATGAATAATTCCTATTTTTTGTGCCATAGCTTTAATATATGCAATCGATATTAAATTCATTACAGCCTCTGGTATATTTCCAAACCGATCTTCTATCTCCTCTTCTAAATCATATACATCTTGCTGATCTCGAATAGCCGCAATTTTTTTGTATATTTCTAGTTTATGACTTTCATTCGTAATATATTTTTCTGGGATAAAGGCATTTACATTGATTTCTATAGACGTATCTGGTACTTCTTGTATTTCTTCTCCCTTCATTTCCCTTACTGTATCCTCTAATAGTTTACAGTATAAATCATATCCAATAGCTGCCATGTGTCCATGTTGTTGACTTCCTAAAAGATTCCCTGCACCTCTTATTTCAAGGTCCCTCATAGCTATTTTAAAACCTGATCCAAATTCAGTAAATTCCTTAATGGCCTTTAGTCTTTTTTCTGCAACCTCTGTGAGGATCTTATCCTTTTGATAAGTAAGATAAGCATAAGCTAAACGATTTGATCTCCCAACTCTACCTCTTAGCTGATAAAGCTGAGAAAGTCCCATCTTGTCCCCATCGTATATAATAATCGTGTTCACATTAGATATATCAAGCCCTGTCTCTATGATGGTTGTACAAACTAATATATCGTACTCTCCATTCATAAAATCAAGCATGATATTTTCTAATTGTCTTTCACTCATTTGTCCATGACCTACAGCTACCCTTGCATCTGGAACAAGTTCTCTTATTCTTGATGCCATTTGCTGAATACCTTTTACTCGATTGAATACAAAGTAAATTTGTCCTCCTCTTCCCATTTCTCTTAATATAGCATCTCTGATCATCTCTTCGTTATACTCTATTACATAAGTCTGGACTGGATATCTTTCTTCAGGTGGGTCTTCAATAACACTCATATCCCTAAGTCCAATAAGAGACATATGAAGTGTTCTAGGAATAGGCGTTGCTGTTAAAGTTAAAACATCTACATTTTTTCGAATATGTTTTAAAGCTTCTTTATGTTGTACACCAAATCTTTGTTCTTCATCAATAATCAAAAGACCAATATCTTTAAAAGCAATATCCTTTGATATCAAACGATGGGTTCCTATAAGAATATCTACAGCTCCTGCCCGCATTTTTTTAATAATTTCTTCTTGCTCTTTTTCCGTCTTAAATCTACTTAACATTTCTATCGTAATAGGAAAATCCCTAAATCTATTCATAAATGTATTATAGTGTTGCTGTGCAAGAATTGTTGTAGGTACTAAAAAAGCTACTTGTTTTCCATCCATAACACATTTAAAAGCCCCTCTTACAGCGACCTCCGTCTTGCCATAGCCAACATCTCCACAAAGAAGTCGATCCATTGGAATAGATTTTTCCATATCTACTTTTAATTCTTTTATACATCTCAATTGATCCGGTGTTTCTTCATAAGGAAAATTATCCTCAAATTGACTCTGCCAAGGAGTATCTTTCGAAAAAGCATATCCTTTTTTCTCTTTCCGAATGGCACTTAATTTGAGTAAATCCTTTGCCATATCTACAATAGATCCTTTTGCCTTCGCTTTTGTTTTTTTCCATTCAGACGTCCCTAATTTATTTAATCTAGGCTTTGCTGCATCAGAACCAATATATTTTTGTACCATATCCATCTGCTCAATTGGCACATACAATATATCTTCTCCAGAATATTTTATCTTTAAATAATCTTTTTTAGCTCCCTCGACCTTCAATTGCTCTACACCTATATATTTTCCAACACCATGATTTTCATGAACAACATAGTCTCCTATATTTAAGTCTATAAAAGATTTAATAGGTCTAGCATCTTTTCTTTTCTTAGCTGCTCTTTTTCTTTTGGCTTTTCCAAAGATTTCATCTTCTGTGATGACTAATAATTTACTATCAATATACTCAAACCCTTTAGTTAAATGTCCCTCAATAATAAAAGTCTGCCCAGATTGAATAGGCTGATGGATATCTTTTATAAAGTTAGCTTCAATGCTATTTTCTTTTAAACTTTCTCCTATCCGTCTTCCTCTCTCTTCTGTTTCGCAAAGTAAAATAGTTTTATATCCTTTATATTTATAGGTTTTTAATTCATTTGAGAAAATATCCATTTTCCCATGAAAGGATTGTGCCATCCTTGAAGAAAAACTTATAACCTGTTTTGGATCAAAATGAGGATGTTTTTTAGGTAAACTACTTAATATAAAGATATGTTTTTTCTTTAACTCATACAAAAAATTTTCGTAATTTGTAATAAGCTCTATTTGCATTGGAAGAACTTCGCCCTTTTCTAATAACCCCTTAAAACTTTCTGCAAGCTCTTTGTATGCAGTATGAGCCCTTTCTTTCACCCGAGATGGCTCATCTATAAAAACAAGCGCATCTTTCTTAAAATAATTAATAAGTAATTCTAACTCATCATAGTAATAATTCAAATACTTTTCGAATCCTTGAGGATTATTTTCTATCTCAAGCCTTTCTGTAAAATTAGAAATTTTTTCATTTAGTCGACCATATCCATCGCCCTTGATCTTCTTCCCGTATTTCTCAAAATCTATCCTTATTTTTTTGATGGCGTCTTCTTTTTGATCACTCTCTAATAATACTTCTTGAGCAGGTGTCACAAGAACTTCCTTCAATTTTTCTAAAGACAGCTGAGAGTGAATATCAAATGTACGAATAGAATCGATCTCATCATCAAAAAGCTCTATTCTATAGGGGTTTTCACTCGTCACAGGGAAAAAATCTATAATTCCACCTCTAATACTGCACTGCCCCTTAGCTTCAACCATATCTACTCGCTCATATCCTAGAGAAACAAAAGTAGCTATTATTTTTTTTAGATCGATTGTTTCACCATACTTTATAGTTGCAAAATTTTTACTAAACCCATCCTTTGGCATTAATTTATGAAGCAAGCTTTCAATAGATGCTACAACAATACAGGATTCTCCATCTGCCATTTTAATCATGGTCTTCAATCGTTCTTCAACCCTTTGATGACTCTTAGCATCATAATGATAAAATACCAATTCCTTGGCAGGATATGAATAAACTTGATCTTTTATAAAAAACTTTAAATCTTCATAAATTCTTTTTGCTTGATACTCACTGTAAGTAATAATCAAGCATTGTTTCTGCAAAGATTGATGCATGGCAAACACAATGTGAGGAATTTGAGAATCCATGAGACCATGAACCATAGTAGGATTGAATCCTTTATTAAAACTTATTTTTAATTCTTCATATGCTTTTAAGTTTTTAATGCCTTGGATCAATATATTTTCCTGCAAAATCATTCACACCCTTCAGTTGACTAAAGCACTATAAGCCCAGATCTTATACCTGGGCCTACTCTTATTTATAAAAAATTCTATATTAACCATTATATCTATTCATGGCTAGCTCTATTCCCTCACTGATTAAGGTTTCTACAGCTTCTGCTGACCTTTTTACACTTTCATTGATAAAGGATCTATCTTCTTTTGAAAATTTACCTAATACAAAATCCGCAAGATTTCCATATTGTGGCTTTCCAATACCAATCCTTACTCGCGAGAATTGGTCTGATTGTATCTCATAAATAATAGATTTCATACCATTATGAGTTCCTGCACTTCCTTTTTTTCTAATTCTTAATTTTCCTACCTCTGTATCTATATCATCATAAATAACGATTAAATCTTCTATAGAAAGCTTATAGAAATTTACAATTTCACGCACACTTCTTCCACTTAAATTCATATAAGTTTGAGGCTTCACTAGCATAACCTTTTCACGCCCAATAAATCCTTCTCCTATTACTGCCTTGTATTTTACCTTATTCATACTGATATTATTTCTATCTGCTAAATAATCAATTGTATCAAATCCAACATTATGTCTTGTTCCATCGTATTGTTTTCCTGGGTTCCCTAAACCAACTACTACAAGCATATTATGCATCCTTTCTTTATTTACAATTTCTAGACTATTATATCATATATCCCTCTGACTATTCATATCACAAGTTAAAAATCTCTATACTAAAGAATTGTCTTTATAATCCTCTAATAAACTCTCACTTCATCAAAAAATATAAAAAGTGGAGAAATTCTCCACTTTTTATTAGCCAAATAATTTACTTACAGATTCATTTTCGTAGATTCTTCTAATAGCTTCTGCAAAAATATCTGCTACAGATAAAGTTTTTATATTATCTAATTTCTTTTCTTCTGCTAATTTAATCGTGTCTAATATAACAAGCTCTTTTATTACAGAATCTTTTATTCTCTCTATAGCTGGTCCTGATAAAACAGGATGCGTACAACAAGCATAAACTTCTTTAGCACCAAAATCTTTTAATGCTTTTGCTCCATTTGTAATCGTTCCTGCTGTATCAATCATATCATCTACTAAAATAACATTTTTACCTTCTATATCACCAATAATATTCATAACCTCTGAAACATTTGCTTTTGGTCTTCTTTTATCAATAATAGCAATTGGTGCATCTAATATATTCGCAAAGTTTCTAGCTCTTGTAACACTTCCAAGGTCAGGAGATACGACTACCACATCTTCTAACTCAAGCTTTTTAAAATGTTTTGCTAAAATAGGAACACCTAAAAGATGATCTACAGGAATATTAAAATATCCTTGAATTTGTGCAGCATGTAAATCCATTGTAAGAACACGATCTGCTCCTGCACTAGTAATAAGATCTGCTACAAGCTTTGCAGTAATTGGATCTCTCGCTTTTGCTTTTCTATCTTGTCTTGCATAACCATAGTATGGTATAACAGCTGTTATTCTACCAGCAGAAGCACGCTTTAATGCATCAATCATGATTAGTAGTTCCATTAAATGTCTATTCACAACAGGTGCGCATGTAGACTGTACAACAAATACATCTGCACCTCTTACTGTTTCTGTAATATTTACAGAAATCTCTCCATCACTAAAAGATCCTACTTCAGCATCCCCTAAAGTTACACCTAAGCTTTCACAAATCTTAAGAGCTAAATCTTTACTGGCATTTCCAGCAAAAACTTTTATCTCTTGTCCATTGATATTCATTTTTGTTCCTCCCTAAATTAATCTTTTTTTAATAAGCCTTTTCTTTCTACCCATCCAGCTATATTCTTTTGTTTTTCTCTTGCTACAGATAAAGCTCCTTCTGGAACTTCCTTCGTAATAGTAGACCCAGTTGCAACATACCCTCCCTTTCTTATTACAACGGGAGCAACTAAGTTTACATTACTTCCTACAAAAGCATTATCTTCAACGATGGATTTATGTTTATTTTTACCATCATAGTTAACAAACACTACACCACAGCCTATATTTACATTCTTTCCAACTTCTGCATCTCCCACATAAGCTAGATGGGATGCTTTTGATCCATCATCAATAATAGAATTCTTTACTTCCACAAAATCTCCAATTTTCACTTTTTTCCCTAATTTACTGTTTGGTCTCAAATAAGCATAAGGTCCTATTGTACATCCTTCATCTACAAAACTATTCATAATGGTTGAGCTTTGAATTTGTACTTCATTTTTTATAATAGAATTCTCAATACGTGTATTGTGTCCTATGATACAATCTTCACCGATTTCAGTATTTCCTTTAAGAATAACCCCTGGATGAAGAATTGTATCCATTCCAATCTTTACACTTTTTTCAACATAGGTGTTTTTAGGGTCAACAATGGTTACCCCTTCTTCCATATGTTTTGTTAAAATTCTTTCTCTCATAACCCCTTCAGCACACGCAAGCTGTACTCTTGAATTGACTCCCATAATTTCTGCTTTGTCTTCAGCCTTAAAAGCACCTACTTTATGTCCTTCTTTTTTTAAGATCTCAATTACATCTGTAATATAGTACTCCTGCTGTTCATTATTATTAGTAATTTTTTTAAGGGCTTCTTTTAATAATTTTGAATCATAGCAATACATGCCTGAATTTATTTCTGTAATTCTCTTTTCTTGTTCATTTGCATCTTTTTCTTCTACAATTTTTACTACATTTCCTTCTTCATCCCGAACAATTCTACCATAACCTTTAGGATTTTCAAAATCTGCAGTCAAAATAGTTCCTTGGAAATCACCTTTTATATGAAAATCTATTAACTCCTGTAAGGTATGTCCTTTGATTAGAGGAGTATCTCCACATAAAAGTAACACATATCCTTCATCTTTTAGAAAATCCTCTGCCTGCATCACTGCATGCCCAGTTCCTAATTGTTCTTTTTGAAGGGCAAAATCTACCCCTCTATGTTTAATAGCTTTCTTTACTTCTTCTCCTTTATGTCCGATTACTACAATACTTTCATGAACATTTACTTCTTCTGCTGCGTCAATAATATGTTCTACCATAGGTTTTCCACTAACAACATGTAAAACCTTTGGTAGTTTTGACTTCATTCTTGTTCCCGCTCCTGCTGCTAATATAACAGCCGTAAGATTACTCATCTATACCACTCCTTATTATACATGATTTTATAAATGATTGGTTGCAAAATTAAATTTTTTTCTATCTATTACGACAATTTTTGTTTATTATAAAATATATCCTTATCCGTCATTTAGTATATCATTTTTTTTAACATACTAAAAGAACTCAAAAAAAAAGAAAACCCCTTTGGATGATGATCTGTCCAAAAGGGTTTGTCCCTTATTTAATTAATGTAGTTCTTATTCTTCTTTGTTTTTCACTTTTTCATATTCGGCAAATATATGTTCTTGAAGTTTGGCCCTAGTTTCTGAATTGATAGGATGGGCAATATCTCTAAAGTCTCCTTCTCCTATCTTTCTACTAGGCATAGCAATAAACAACCCATTCTGTCCCTCAATAATTTTTATATCGTGGACTACAAATTCGTTGTCAAAAGTTACTGATACTATGGCTTTCATCTTGCCTTCATCACTGATTTTACGTACACGTACATCAGTAACCTCCATATTCTCACCACCTTCCCAGTCTCAACTTACGAGTTGAATAACATATTCTCCAAATATTCTTAATTTCCTTCTTTTATTTTGTAAAAATTTAGAATCTTTTATATTAATCGTTCATTTGCATATATATTTATAATTTTATTCTTCTCATCTACCTGATCTAATATAAGTAACGGAACATAATCCTTCACTACTTTCTCCTTAGGCTCTTTTGTTGCAATCATAACTCCTATTCCAACTACATCCGCTTCAAATTCTTTCATCATATCTATCATGCCTTTTGCCGTACCCCCAGCTTTCATAAAATCATCAATAATGATAACATTTGCTCCTGTCTTAATGGCTCTTTTAGAGATAGACATGGTTTGGATCTTTCCAGTAGACCCTGATAAATAATTGATACTTACAGTAGATCCTTCTGTAACTTTACTATCTCTCCTTAAGATAATAAGAGGCACGTTTAGTGCATTGGCTGTCATAAGTGCTATAGGAATTCCTTTTGTCTCAACAGTTACTACACAATCTATCTTTTTTTCTGCAAACTGAGTAGCAAATATTTCTCCTAATTTTCTAACAATGGTTGGATTATAAATAATATCTGCCATATAAAGGAAATCTCCTGGAATAATCCTATTTGTTTCTGCAAGTTTTTCACATACGCTCTCTAAAATCTCTTTTGTATCCTCCTTGCTTATTAAAGGAATATACTTTACGCCTCCTGCAGCACCTGAGATGGTTTCTATTTTCCCTAATTTCAAATCTTCCATCAACTTCTTTGCTACAACAATATCTTCACTAATACTTGATTTTGCTGCATTAAATTTATTTGTAAAATAATTTAAAGTAAAAATTTTATTTGGATGATCATTAAGAATCTTAACCAAAGCTCCAATTCTTCCATTTCTCTTTATTTTCATCTTTTTACTCTCCCTATCCGAATATTTTTATTATTTGTATATAATTTTATTCGGTATTACAAAATTATTCAACCAGTATTTTTTCTTTTTTCCTTTCCCCTAAAAATTTTTGTGGTATAATTTCACTATATTTTTTATTTTGTCCTTTTCATTTTTGAGAAATATCTATAGATTTGCATGAATATGGTAATAATAAAAGAAATTCACTTTTTATTGGAGGAGAAATATTTATGATTGATTTTAATTTAGACAAACACGATGTAAACCATATCCATTTTATTGGTATTGGTGGAATAAGTATGAGTGCCATTGCTGAAGTCCTCCTTACCTTTGGCTACAAAGTATCTGGGTCTGATATGAAAGCCTCAAGCATTACTGAAAAGCTCTCAAACAAAGGTGCAAATATTGCTATCGGACATGATGAAAATCATTTACCTGATTGTAATTTAGTTGTTTATACAGCTGCTGTAAAAAATGATCATCCAGAACTGATGAAAGCAAAGAAAAAAAACATTCCTATTGTTTCAAGGGCTGAAATGCTAGGTCTTTTAATGAAAAAATTCAAGAAAAGCATTGCCATTTCAGGAACACACGGAAAAACAACTACTACTAGTATGGTTTCTCTTATCTTAGAATACAGCGATTTTGATCCTACCATCCTTGTAGGTGGGGAATTAGATGAAATAGGAGGAAATGTAAAGGTAGGAAATGGTGAATATTTCATTACAGAAGCCTGTGAATATGTAGGAAGCTTTTTAAAGTTCTTCCCAAATATTGGTATTATTTTAAATATTGATGAAGATCATTTAGATTATTTTAAGGATTTAGACCATATTATCAATACCTTCATACAATTTGCAAAGCTTATTCCTAAAAACGGTTTTCTCATTGCCTTTAAGGATGATCCAAATGTTGAGAAGGTACTTTCTAAAGTTGATTGCCCAACCATCACTTACGGCTCAAATGCAACTTGTGATTACTTTACAAAAAATATAGAGTTTAATGAAAAAGGCTTTGCAAGCTTTGATGTGTTCCATAAAAATAAGTCTTTAGGAACTTTTGAATTAAGTATTCCTGGTAAGCATAATGTAGACAATGCATTAGCTGCTATTGCTTGTTGTCATACTTTAGGTGTCCCCGTGGAAATGATCATTAAAAATCTTAAGCTTTTCCATGGAACACATAGAAGATTTGATTTACTAGGAACTTTAGGAGACATCACAGTGGTTGATGATTATGCCCATCATCCTACAGAAATAAAAGCAACCCTAAAAGCTGCAAGGAATGTACCTCACAATCAATTATGGTGTATATTCCAGCCTCATACTTATACTCGTACAAAAGCACTTTTAAACGATTTTGCTCATTCTTTTATTGATGCCGATAAGATTATTATTTCAGATATTTATGCTGCACGAGAAAAAGATACTGGAGAAATTCATTCAAAAGATTTAGTAGAAAAGATAAAATTACAAAATAAAGATGTTATTTACATGAATAACTTTGAAGAAATAGCCGAATATGTAAGGACCATGGCACAACCCAAAGATTTGGTTTTAACAATGGGTGCAGGAGACATCTACCAAGTCGGAAAAATATTTTTAAATAAAAAAGGTTAAGGAATCATCCTTAACCTTTTATTTTATACACTTAATGCACCTTTTATAACTTCATTGATTTTTTCGCTATAATAATTTTTCCCTCTATAGGTTATATAATTTTCATATATTTTTACTTCTATTACCTCTTCCTCTACCATAAATTTCATACTATACTTCAAAGCTTCATGGTCAGGAATTTCTTTGACTTCTTTAGTATTTGCTTTCATCAGCCATCTTGGCAATTCTACATTATAGTACGTACCATCTTCAAAATCAAATTGATTTTCCATATCATCTACAATAATTTTTTTGCTTTTTAATAAATATTTAAAATCATTCGTCTCTTCCCTAAAGGCTACACCATATTTTTCATGAAGGTAATTCCATAACTGATTATCATATTGATAATATACAAAGCTATCCGATGTATCCATATTAAGAATCTCTTGATCAATTATCTGAATGGAATAGTTTTTATCTTCCGTTTCTATAGTAATCACATAATTAGGATAACTATTTGGGCGATCCGTCATTTCTTTTCCATCTACAGGAGCAATAAATTTTATATTCTCTAATAGTTGTTTTATGCTTTCTTCATTTAATATCCATTGTTTTTCTTCATCCTTAGCTTCAATATACACTGTTTTCACATTCATAAATAACTCACTAGACTCATATTGATCCATATAGATAGATTTTAATACTTCATTTAAATTTTTTAATTGTTCTTCATTTCCTTCAAAAAACTGAGTTCCACCTTGCATATCATCAATAATTACATATTTTTCATTTATTTTTATTTTCATATTTTTGTTCTTAATATGAATAGCATATAAGCAACGGTTGTATTCTTCTACATCTTCCATTACTTCCTCTGATTTCATCAATAAATTCAAATCTAAACTTTTTAAGTGCGCAAGGATTTGCTTTAAATTTGTATTATCCATTTCCACAATATGGCTTGATCCTAAATAAGATTCTAAATAGATTTCATCTACGCCATCTAGTATTTCTTCCATACTCATAACCGTTTTTTCTTTCTTTTCTTCTGCCGCTTGTTCTGTCATTTTTTCTTTTAATGCTTCATCATTTTTTTGTTGATGAAATAACATAAAAGAAGTAACCGCACCACTAATTACAGCCACTAAAACCAATATCCCTAGAATAACTCCTACATTTGTTTTTTTCATTTGATTTCACTCCTATTTGTGATATCAAAGTAATTATTCTACATTGTATGAATAAAATCCTTTCGATTCTTATAATTTATTATTTCCAAATTATCACATTTTATCTGTAGTATTACTTTCGAAATAAAAGAAGCAGTAAATACTGCTCCTCTTACAGCTTCTATCTACTATATATTTCCTTCATTAATTTTTCCGTTTCTTCTTCATCATGTAAAAAATAAGATAAATGATTTTGATTTGTAGCTTTACCCGGAAGAGAATATGCCTTTAAATTTTCCATTTTCATACCTATAGCATTTTTTGCTAAAACTCCTATATCCGATAAATCCATATCTGTTTTCACATACTTAAAGACAGTATTTGCAACAACTGGAAGTCTAAATCCTAATGCTTTTCCCATTGCGGCTTTCATAAATTGTTGTTGTGCTTTTATACGTCCTAAATCTCCATCTGGATATCCGCCTCCATTGTTACTTTTTCTAAATCTTAAAAATTGTATGGCATGTTTCCCATCAAGAACTTGAGTTCCTTTTTTAAGATGTATATGCAGGGGAGGCTTGGCATAATTATCATCATAATCCATATCCATAGGAATATTTACCTTTACGCCGCCTAAAGAATTTACAATTCTTTCTACTCCTGAATAAGTTACCTTCACATAATGATGAATAGGTACTCCTCCTAGTACATCACCAACAGCACTCATAGTTCCCTCTACACCATCATCTCCATAAGCTGCATTTATTTTCTTCTTCTCAGGAGTATTATGTCCTTTTCTCGCATGATAAGTATCCCTTGGTACAGATATTAAATCTGCATTTTTACTTTCGGCATCAAAGCTTGCAAAAACAATTGTATCTGTTCTTGCACCTTCCATTCCTAATAATAAAACATTTACCCTTTTACTATTTTCAATCAATTTTTCTAATTCGCTTTTCTCTTCTTTCTCCTCTTTCACCTCTTCCTTTCCATTACTATCTACAATTTCAACATTCTCATTTTTTCCTTGATCACTTACTACTACATCTGCAGGCTCCTTATAAAACTTAGAAAACGCCCACCAACCTGCTCCTATTGCTACAATAAAGCATAAAAAAGCAATTGCAAATATTTTTAGAAAAGTTTTCATGCTATTCTCCTTTCAGAGGTCTTCCTTAAAATCATTGTATCATAACCATTATATTTCCTAGTTTAAAATTATATTACAAAACCCTCTGAATCGCAAATAAAAAGCTCCCATGAAGGGAGCTTAAAACTTCTTATTTACTATAATCATAGAATCCTTTACCTGTTTTTCTACCTAGTAGATTAGCTCTAACCATTTTTCTAAGTAGTGGATGCGGTCTATATTTAGAATCACCAAATTCGTTATATAGTACTTCCATGATTGCTAAGTTTACATCATTACCAATAAGGTCAGCTAATGCTAACGGTCCGATTGGATGATTTGCACCTAGTTTCATTGCTTCATCAATATCTTCAGCTTTTGCAACGCCATCAGCTAAAATACCAATAGCTTCGTTAATCATAGGAATTAATATTCTATTTACAACAAATCCTGGTGCTTCTTCAACCTCTACTGGAGTTTTTCCTATTTTATTTGTAAGTTCTACAATAGCATTTTTTGTTTCTTCTGATGTTGTAAGACCTTTAATGATCTCAACAAGCTTCATTACTGGTACTGGATTAAAAAAGTGCATACCAATCACTTTATCTGGTCTATTTGTTGCTGCTGCAATTTCAGTAATAGATAAAGAAGAAGTATTTGTAGCTAATATTACTTCTGGTTTAACAAGTTCATCAATTTCAGCAAATAATTTTTTCTTTGCTTCCATATTTTCTGTAGCAGCTTCAATAATCAAATCACAATCTTTAATGATTTCAAGCTCTATAGAACCATGAATTCTTCCTAAAACTTCTTCCTTTTGCTCTTCTGTCATTCTACCTTTTTTAACACTTCTATCTAAGTTTTTTGTAACTGTTTTAATTCCTCTGTCTACAGATTCTTGTCTTCTAGCTCTCATGTAAACATCATAACCATTTTGTGCAAATATTTGGATAATTCCAGCACCCATTGTTCCTGTTCCTAAAACACCAATCTTTTTCATAAAAAAGACCCCCTCTATGTAAATATTTATTATAAATTTATATATTATTCACCTTTAAATTCAGCTTTTCTTTTTTCTACAAAAGCAGTCATACCTTCTTTTTGATCCTTTGTAGCAAAGCATAATCCAAATAGATCTGCCTCTATTTCAATACCTGTTTCAATATCTGTCTCAAAACCTCTATTGATTGCAAGATTTGAATATCTTACAGCCTTTTGAGCATTCTTAGCAATTCTCTTTGCTAAATCCATCGCTTCATCCATTAATTCTTCAGGCGCTACAACTTTATTTACAAGACCAATTCTTTCAGCTTCTTCTGCTTTGATAATATCTCCTGTAAAAATTAATTCCTTAGCTTTAGCAGTTCCTACAAGTCTTGGAAGTCTTTGTGTTCCAGAAAATCCTGGGATAATTCCTAAGCCAACTTCTGGTTGACCAAATTTTGCTTTCGCACTAGCAATACGCATATCACAACACATTGCGAGTTCACAGCCTCCACCTAAAGCAAAACCATTCACTGCAGCAATTACTGGTTTTTCCATCTTTTCAATTTTTCTAAATACTCTTTGTCCAAGATTTCCAAACACTCTGCCCTTTTCTGCACCTAAGTCTTTCATTTCTGTAATATCTGCTCCAGCAACAAAAGCCTTTCCTTCTCCTGTAATAATAATTACATCTACATTTTCATCTGTGTCTAAACCATATATAGCACATTCTAGTTCTTTTAAGACCCCAGAATTTAATGCATTTAACGCTTTTGGTCTATTTAATTTTAAAACAGCAATTCTTTCACTCTGTTCCATTTGAATAAATTCATAATTCATATCTGCACCTCCTATATTGCTTTTCTCTATTTCCGATTATACACCTAATATTGGAAAATAGGAACCCTTTTTATGATAAATCTTTAACAAAATAATATATTCTTTTTTTCATAAAGAATATTCTGCAAAATAATAGCTGCCTAAAGTTTTTCTTTAAGCAGCTTTATGGTTATAAATTAAATTCTCTTGCGATTGCCTCAACAGCTTTTGTTGTATCTTTTGTATCAATTGTATAAGATATTCGAATCTCAGAAGTAGTAACTTGCTTAAACCCAATATCATTCTGAGCAAGTATTTCAAAGGTTTTCGCCGCAACACCTGATTGACTTCTCATGCCTATTCCCACAACAGATAACTTCGTAATATCTCTTTCTATATCTATTTCTATATTCTCAAATTCTTCTTTCAAGTTTTTCGTAATATTCAAAATAATGTCTTCATCCGTTTTTGGTGCTGTAAAAGATACATTTACCATTCCATGGGAAGGAGCTGTTTGACTAATCATATCTACATTAATATCTCTATTAGCTAAAGCCCCAAAAACCTTAGATATATTTTTACTATTATAAGGTACATGATTAATCGTTACCATCAAATCCTTGTCGCTTGCTGATAAACCTGTAATTACTTTACTTTCCATAGTTCCATCAAACTCCTTTATATAAGTTCCTGGCCATTCTTCATTGCTTAATGCAACGTAAATGGGCACGTTAAATTTTTGTCCAATTTCCACAGCTCTTGTCTCCATAACGCCAGCTCCTAAGCTTGCCATTTCCATCATTTCTTCATAGCTAATATTATCTAGCTTTCTAGCAGTAGGAAATAATCTTGGATCAATAGTATAAATACCATCTACATCTGTATATATTTCACAAACACATTCTAGCTTCGCAGCCAAGGCCACTGCCGTTGTATCCGATCCACCTCTTCCTAAGGTCATAATATCCCCATTTCCATTCATTCCCTGAAAACCTGCAACAACAACTATTTTCCCTTCATCTAAATAATTTTTTACCTTTTCTATATCAATATCTTGAATTTTTCCTTTTGTATGATAACCATCTGTTTCTATACCAGCTTGAAATCCTGTAAGAGATATAGATTCATATCCCATTTCATTAAGAGCAATAGATAATAACGATATAGAAACCTGTTCCCCAGTAGCCATGAGCATATCTAGTTCTCGTCTTTTAGGTGTATCTGATAGTTGTTTTGCCATATCAATCAACCCATCTGTGCTTTTTCCCATAGCAGATACGACAACCACTACCTGATCTCCTTCATTTTTTCTGTCTGCCACCCTTTTGGCTACAGCTCTAATTTTCTCAATACTACCTACGGATGTACCTCCATATTTCTGTACTACAATCATTTCTTCCTCCTCCAATCACTTATGTCATGATTGTATCTTAGAAAACACAAAAACAGCCAAGAGTAAAAGTACTCTCAGCTGTTATTTTCAGCAGAATGAAACTTTCACCCTGTGTGAAATAGCGCCTCACTGATAAACTGGGTAATTCATCAATGACAGTTTCATATTTATTCAATATGACCCCAACATATAGATTCAGGTAAACCTATACATTTCGGCGATGTTCCCTTCCCTATGCTCTCATCAGTTTCCTATCCTTCCTGCATAGTACTATTGATCCATCGCAACCTCTAAGACACAACAAATGTTTTTTATTTTCTCGTATCTTAGCATATGTTTTTAGTTTTGTCAATTTATTTTGAATTTATTTTTTTATATATGAAATTCATCCTACAAAAATCTACAAGAATGTAGCTTTTCCAATACGAAAGAAAAGTTTTGATAAAATGTTTTATTCTGACAATTCCAAATATTTATTGTTTTCTTTCTCATATCGTGATATACTAAATATGTCCTTGAAATATTTTACATTTCTAATGATCAAAAGGAGGAATATGAAATGAATGACAAAAGGAAAGTCACATTTGGAGAAGCGCTACTGGTTATTGCATTTTTAATTGTAGCACTTATTAGTACGCTAAAGATTTTTGGTGGAGATCCTCATATGGCAATTTTAGCATCAACAGCCTTTGCAACAATTGTTGCTGTAAGAGCTGGCTACAAATGGGAGTACATTGAAGAAGGAATTCTTGAAACGATTAAAATGTCCATGCAGTCCGTACTTATTCTTATGGTTATTGGTTGTATCATTGGTACTTGGATTTTATCTGGTGTTGTTCCTACAATGATTTATTATGGATTAAAAATCATTTCTCCAGGAATTTTCTTAATCGCAACTTGTCTTATTTGTTCCATCGTATCTCTTGCAACAGGAAGTTCTTGGACTACTGCTGGTACAGTAGGTATTGCACTTCTTGGAGTAGGTGCAGGTCTTGGTATTCCAGCTCCTGTAGTTGCAGGTGCAATTATCTCTGGTGCTTATTTTGGTGATAAGATGTCACCCCTTTCTGATACTACTAACTTAGCTCCTGCCATGGCTGGTACAAATCTTTTTGACCACATAAAACACATGGTATATACAACAGGTCCTAGTTTAATTATTTCTTGTATTTTCTTCGGAATATTAGGATTTAAATATGCTGGTAAAGAACTTGATGCTGCTTTAATTAATACATTCCTAGATACTTTAAGTTCAACTTTCCATCTTAGTCCATTATTATTAATCCCTCCACTTCTAGTTATTGCAATGGTAGTATTTAAAGTTCCTGCTCTTCCAGGACTTGTTGGAGGAACTGTTCTTGGTGGTTTGTTTGCTTTCCTTTTCCAAGGTGCAGGCATGACTGATATTATCGGTGCTGCTCATTACGGATATGAATCAGCAACAGGCGTAGAAGCAATCGATAGCTTGTTATCTCGTGGTGGATTAGATAGTATGCTATGGACCGTATCCTTAATCTTACTTGCTATGTCCTTTGGTGGTACATTAGAAAGAACAGGAATGCTTCATGTAATCGTAGAAAAAATGTTAAAGGTTGCAAAGTCAAGAGGTTCTTTAGTTGTTACTACATTCTTAACTTGCGTTTTCTGTAACCTTACAACAGGAGATCAATATATGTCTATCGTTCTTCCAGGTAGAATGTTTAAAGAGGCTTATGAAGAAAAAGGTCTTCATCCAAAGAACCTTTCTAGATGTCTTGAAGACTTCGGTACTATTACTTCACCTTTCATTCCTTGGAATACTTGTGGTAACTTCATGTATACTACATTGATGGTACATCCTTTCGCATATGCACCATATGCTATACTAAATTGGGTTAACCCATTAGTATCCATGTTCTATGGATTCACTGGTATTACAATGGAGAAATTGCCTGAGGATCATCAGGAAAACGATAACAAAGAAAAAGCATAAGCTATTTAAAATCTCTTCCCTACTACTTTTGGGAAGGGATTTTTTTAATTAATTTTGTTTTATAGGAATGAATAGCTACCTACAAAAATATCTATTTAATAAATACAATTTTAGGGAGGAACTATATATGAATATTTTAAACAAAATGAAACAAGGAATGCTTGATAGCACAAAAGCTATTAAAGAAATATCCTCTGATGTAACAGAGCTTACAAGGTTAAAAATTAATCTATCAAAGGATTTATCGAAAATTGATGGACTCTATTATGATTTAGGTAAAACTATGTATACTTCCTTTGAAAAAAATCCAGAGATGCCGCTAGATGAAGATGTTTCTTTAGCACTTATGGAAATCAAAACCACCCTTGAAAGAATCGCCGAAGTAGAAATTAAGATTGAATCTCTAAAAGGAATTATAAAATGCGAGCAATGTGGCTACGAAGTAGATGAACATGCAAAATACTGCTCTAATTGTGGAAACAAGTTAAAGATATTAACTTTAGAACAAATCACAATAGAAGATCTTCCATCAGAAGAAATAAACGAAGATGAATCAATCATTGAACAACAAGAAGTGATATATGAAGAAAAAAAACCTGAGTAAAAACTCAGGTTTTTTAAGTCATCTGTGCTTCTTTCTTTGCTTTTTCAATTTCAAAATCAAGATGAATAATTTCCTTATTAATCCTTCTTTTATCTTTTAATTCTTCTTCTGTTAAGTTTGCCTTTTGAAGAAAAATAATATATTTATCCATCAATACATCTCTTCTATTCATTAATTTTCTTACATATTCCATAAATAGTCCCCCTTTCTAAGCTATTTATACTCTATCCCCTAATTTTCGACTGTATTCTACATCTTTATCTATATTATACATAAAAACATTTCTTTTGAAAAGAATATTTAGAATTTTTAATTTTCAGAAGCAAGTTTATAAATTTTATCTATCATTCCTATTTTGTACTATTTGTTATAAAATAATATTGAAACTTATTGAAAAGAGGGATCTTATGCAAAAACAAATCAGTCCAAGAGCAACTTATTTTACCTTATTTATACTATTATTTGGCATCCTCTTATCCTTACAGCTAGGCTTTTCTGCTTTTTATGGTATCTTCCTTGGTATTTTAGCAGTTTATATAATGGCTTTTCTCCATGGGTATAATCATAAAACACTTCTTAGAATGATGTTTGTAGGCATTAAAAATGCATGGATTGTGTTAATCATCATGATGATGATTGGAGTGATCATTGGTCTTTGGATGCATTGTGGCACCATTCCTACAATGATGTATATGGGCTTTAAATATTTATCTAACCTAAACTTTGTCTTAACCACATTTTTGATCAGTAGTATTATTTCTATGGTATTAGGAACTTCTTTAGGGACTATTAGCACTGTAGGCCTTGCTCTAATCGGTATTGGTAAAGGATTAAATATTCCTCTTCCCTTATTAGTTGGTGCTGTTGTTTCTGGAGGTTATGTAGGAGATAGGTCTTCTCCCATGTCTAGTAGCGCTAACTTAACGGCTGTAATGACAAATACAAAGCTTATTGATAATCTAAAGCATATGATGCATACTTTAACTCCTGTATATTTATTCTGTATGGTCTTTTATTGGTTTATGGGTAGAAATTATTTATCCTCTAAAGCAGTAAATCCTGAAGTTATCAAGCTACAACATTTACTTTCTTCTAATTTTCATATATCTTTTATCTTGCTAATTCCACCTATATTCATTATATTGATGGCTATTTTTAGATTTTCCATGATAAAAAGCTTAAGTATGGGACTGTTGTCTAGCTTTGCCTTGATGCTATATAGTAATCATTATACTTTCTATGAAATCATGTATACAGCTTTTATAGGATTTCATCCTGATAATATAGAGGTTTCTTCTATTCTTTCTGGTGGGGGGCTTCTATCTATGCAAGGTGTTATCCTAATTATTGCATCCTCTACAGCTCTTAATGGCATTTTAGATGGCACAGGTATGATCGCACCTCTTATTGAAAAATCTATTGCTACAGTAAAAAATATAGGGGATCTTATTTTGAGAACGTCCCTTTTATGCTTTGTCATTGACATGATTACCTGTAATCAAACATTATCTGTTATCATCCCAGGTAAATTTCTTCAACCTATATTTGAAAAAAAGGGAATCTCTAAAAACACATTAGCTCGTACAATTTCAGATACAGGAATCATTATGGTACCCTTAATCCCATGGAATGTAAACGCCATTGTTATTTCAGCTATTTTTAATGTTCCTGTCCTTCAGTTCGCTCCTTTTTCAATCCTTTGTTACTTACTTCCAGTGATTACAATCATCTATGGTTATTTAGGATTTATAAAAAAATACTCGTAGATAAGGATTTTTCTACGAGTATCTTTTAAGACCATCATAAATTCACTATTAAAATTCTTGTATAATACACATCTTTTTCTTAAAGCATTTTTGAAAATCCTTTTCACTTTTCATTGCTGCAGATACCTCTAGTTCTACCTTCTTATCAGCTTTTAATAAAATTTTTACAGTATCCTCTGTAATATCACATTTTAAGTCTTTCACACTTCCATATTCATTTCGATCTAACATCTCACTCATTCTTAAAAATAAACTCAATTTCTTTATCTTTTCGTAGTCTTTTTTATCTAATAGCTTGTTGTATTCCTTCCAATTTCCTTTAAATTCAATGTTTCTATGCATTCCTACTAAAAATGCACAAATCAATAATTCTTTATTCGTTAGTCCATAGATTCTAGAATTCAATACTAAATAAAATCCATGCTGCTGATGATTGTAATAATCCACATAAACGCCTATATCATGAAGAAGAGCACTCACAGCTAATAACTTTCTTTCCCAGTCTCCTAAGTTATGCATCACTTTCATCTCATCAAATAAAGCTAATGCTAATCTTTCTACTTGATAACTATGCTCCATATTTGCATCATATCTTTTCATAATATTTTCAACACGACTTTTTAATACATCATCTACAATATGCTCTTCATAACCTCTGTTCTTTAAATAGTTTTTAAAAAATACACCTTCTCTTAATCCATTTCCACTGATAATCAATTCCTTTGCCTTTATATAGTCCATCAATACTTTTACAGGAGCTAATCCTCCTATAATAATATCTGCTCTTTCCTTTTTTATTCCAGGAATATCTCTTCGATCTTTAGGTTTGCATGTTGTTACCATTTCATAGATAGATGCTACTTCTTCATCCTTCATTTGGTAGTTATGAAGATTTTGAATTGGAAAGCCAATTTTCTTCCTATGAACTTTTGCTAAGGTTCTAATAGATCCTCCTACCCCTACGATAGGCACATCCTTTACTTTTTTAATCCAACTTATATTATCTAGTTTTTCTATCATAAACTTTTCTAGCTTTTCTAATTTTTCTAAGCTATATTTAGTTTTCCCTATAAATTTCTCTGTTAAAAGGACCGATCCAAAAGGAATGCTTACGACTTCTTTTAATTTTCTATTCTCTACCCATACAAGCTCTGTACTTGCTCCTCCTATGTCTATAATTACACAATCATTTATCTGAATCGTATTCATTACTCCTAAATAATCATACTGTCCTTCCGCTTCTCCTGAAATCACATCAAAGTTAAATTCAGTTTCTTCTTCTACTTTTTTTAGAAATTCCTTTTGATTTTTTGCACTTCTTACTGCTCCTGTTGCAATACAAAAGGTCTCATGGGCTTTATGTGCTTTTGTCAAGCTTTTAAAGAGCTTTAAAGCATAAATCGTTCGATCTATAGGCTCTGGCTTTAATATCCTTTCTTCTCCCATTTTTTCACTTAATCTAACCATTTCCTTTACTTCTTCTGTGAGCTTATAGGTACCGTCTCCATAAATTTTTACAATGATCATCCTTACAGAGTTAGAACCTAAGTCAATGATAGCAAATTTTTTACTCATATTTCTCCCCCTTCAAATCTTGTTCTTCTGAAGAAGCCGGTTCAAAAACAGGCTCCTGTTTTTCTTCTTCATATTTTTTCACTTTTTCTATGGCCATTTGACTGAAATAATCTTGCGTATTTAAAGCATTTTCTTTTTTCTCTATTTTTTTATAAGCTCCATTATTATTTAGAATCCTTGCTTTTACCGTATCCTTTAACATGATTTTTAAAATTTGGGTCACTCTTTTATTGAGCCTCTTATCTTCTATAGGAAACAATAACTCTACTCTCCTATCAAGATTCCTAGTCATCCAATCCGCACTAGATAGAAAAACTTTTTCATCTCCATCATTATAAAAATAATAGAGTCTACTATGTTCTAGATACTTTCCTATAATACTTCGTACAGTAATATTCTCACTGATTGGATAGGTTTTCGGTCTTAAGCAACAAACCCCTCTTATAATCAAATCGATCTTTACCCCTGCCATACTCGCCTTATATAAAGCTATAATGATCTCCTTATCCACTAGTGCATTCATTTTTGCAATGATTTTTCCTTCTTTTCCTTGTGATACATTTTTTATTTCATTTTCAATCAATTTGATGAACTTTTTTCTAAGACCAATAGGTGCAGCTTCTAGCTTGTACCATCTATTAGGTTCTGAATATCCTGAAAGCATATTAAATAGAGAAGATGCATCTGCACCATAATATTCATCAGCTGTAAAAATACCCATATCTGTATAAAATTTTGCTGTCACATCATTATAGTTACCTGTTCCTAAATGGACATATCTTCTAATTCCCGTGGCTTCTCTTCTTACTACTAAAGTAATCTTGCAATGGGTTTTTAATCCTACCAATCCATAAATCACGTGGCACCCAGCTTTTTCTAATCTCTTTGCCCATTGAATATTATTCTCTTCATCAAATCTTGCCTTTACTTCTAATAAAACAGTGACCTGCTTTCCTCTTTCAGCCGCCTCTGCTAGAGCCTTAACAATTGGCGAATCTCCACTAACACGATACAGGGTTTGTTTAATAGCTAAAACATCTGGATCTTTTGCTGCTTTTTCTATAAAACCAACTACTGGTTCAAAGGATTCATAGGGATGATGCAAGAAAATATCTCTTTCTCTAATCACTTCAAAGAAATCATCTTTTCCTAGTAAATCCTTTGGTATTTGACTTATATATTTAGAGTATTTCAAATGGTCGTATCCCTTAAGACCATAGATTTTCATTAAAAATGTTAAATCTAAAGGTCCATCAATAGTATAAATATCCTTATGATGAATCTCTAGCTCATCCTTTAAAATATTGATTAGACGAGGGTCCATATCTTTATCTACTTCTAACCGTATAGCTGCTCCCCATCTTCTTTTTTTTAGAGACCTTTCTATCTCAATCAATAAATCCTCCGCTTCCTCCTCTTCTATACCTAAATCTGCATTCCTTGTAATCCTATAAGGAGAAGCACTCATAATTTTATGTCCTGCAAATAGCTTGTCTATATACATTTTAATCACATCTTCTAACAATATATATGTTGTATTGTCTTTACTTGGGAGATTGATCATTCTAGATAATACAGAAGGGACTTGAACTGTAGCAAACATAAAGTTTTTTTCTTCTTCTCTATTTTCAATTAAAACAGCAATATTTAAGCTTTTATTCAAAATAAGAGGAAAGGGTCTACTAGAATCTACTGCCATGGGTGTCAGAACAGGGTATACCTCATTCATAAAATACTCTTCTAAAAAAAGTCTCTGTTCCATGGTTAAATCTTTTTCATCAACAAATCTTATGCCATTTTTCTTGAGTCCTATTGTTAATGCTCTATTAAAGCAAGAATATTGTCTATAAACCATTTTATGGGCTTTTATAGATATATTTTTTAGTTGTTGCTTTGGTGTAAGACCTGCTGGATCTAACTTTCCAAAGCCTACATTTACTTGATCCTTAAGACCTGCTACACGGACCATAAAAAATTCATCTAGATTAGAACTTACAATAGATAAAAACTTAATCCTATCAAAAAGAGGATTTTTTCTATCCCTAGCTTCCTCAAGAACTCTTTCATTGAAAGCAAGCCAGCTTAACTCTCTATTAATAAAATATTCTGGTTGTCTAAAATTCATCGATCATCTTCCTTTTTATCTTAAGAATAGGTTTTATCCCAAATACTTCTTGAAAAAATTCTGATTTTAAACTAAAGGTCCATTCCTCTAACAATATATTTTTTGTAGTAGTTGCTGTAATCAATACTTCTTTTTCTTTTAATATTACTTTCATATCTTTTATTTTTTGTTGGTGACTTTTGTCTAATCCATCAGCTAATCGAATAATAGCTACAAGCTTAGATACAATCACTCTATTTTTTTCACTTAAACTTGAAAAGCTTTTATGGCTATATGATGGAGCTATTCGACTATGATAACGTGCTATATTTGCAATAATCTCTAATTTTTCTTGAGAGATTCCTATAAAATTTGATCCTTTAATAATTTTATAAGAATTCTTATAATGCTCACGACTATTAATAAATTTTCCTACGTCGTGAAGGATGGCTGAAAGTCTTAATAGGAGTCTTTCTTCATCTCCTAATCCATGAAGACTTTGTAATGCATCAAATAATAAGATTGCTTTATTTTCTACATCCTCAGCATGTAACGAATCATATAAATATCTCTTAGCTAAATTTCTTGCTAAAGATACAATATCTTTATGAAAATCTACACTCCTCTTTGTCCTATATCTTTGATCTACTAAATCAGAAACAATGCCGTCTCTTAAGGATACAAGGGGTACATGTATTCGATCTCCTTTTGTCATATCTAAGAACTTTTTAAATATGATCATAGAAGGCACTAAAACATCTGCTCTCTGATAAGGAATATCATGATCTTCTACAATTCTATGTACCGGTTTATGTAATATTATTTCGTAAATCCTTTCGAAATCTTCTTTTTTTATATAATTAAGATTTTCTTCTTCATTGCATAACTGGTGAATAATCCGAATTTCTCCCCCTAATGCAATAAAATTTGAAAACTCTTGATGAAAATATAAATTTTTTAACCCATCAATATTACTATGAATATATTCTTCTAAAATCCTTGGAAAGTTTAATGTTCTTCTTTCAATACTCGAAAGGATTTCTCTGAGGCGTAAAGAACCTAGCTTTATATTTTGAGTGAACAATAGGTTTTCTTCATATCCTGATATTTCTATACTTCCAGAACCTATATCTACAATTAAAACCCCTTCTTTTCTTAACTTTTCGTGATCTTTTAGATTTTCTCTAATGGCTTTATACGTTAAAAATCTTTCTTCTGAGTTATCAATTACATCTATATTTAATCCTGTTTTTAATTTAATTTGATCTATAATATATTCTCTATTTTTCGCTTCACGAATAGCGCTTGTAGCTACTGCTTTATAATTCTTCACCTCATACTCCTTCATAAGCTTTTTAAACCCTTTTAATATATCACAAGTCTCATCTACAGCTTCAAAGCTTATCTTTCCCATGGTATAAGTATCTCTTCCAAGAGATATGGGTTTTCTTAAAAGCTCTAATGTTTTTATTTGTCCATTCTTTTTAACCTGAACAATCTTCATTCTTAAAGCATGAGACCCTACATCAATACCAGCAATAATTTCACTTTTATCTCTTTGCATATTTGATTCTCCTATAATCCTATATTTCACTATTAGCATACCCATATGTCTTTCATACCATTATATATACAATAAAGGATATTTTCTTAAAATACAGTTTATATTTTTGTTCAATTTATGTTAAATTTATATAAGTAAAGTAAATTTATTTTACTTATAGCATACTAATAATGATTATTTTTTGTAAAAGGAGTGATTCAATGAAAATTCAATTTTTAGGGCATTCTTGTTTTTATGTGGAAGAAGGTACTTTTAAAGCATTGATTGATCCATTTATCACAAACAATCCTCAAGCAGATGGTTCTCCTGCTGATTTTAATGACCTAACCCATATCTTTGTAACTCATGGTCATGGAGATCATTTAGGAGATGCTGTAGAAATTGCTAAAAGTACTGGTGCAACAATTATTACAAACTATGAAATCGCATGCTTCCTAGGAACAAAAGGGGTAACTGCTCATCCTATGCACATTGGTGGAAGAACAAAATTTGATTTTGGAACTGTAAAAATGACTACTGCCCTACATGGTTCTGGTATAGAAACAGCAGAAGGATTAATTTGTGGTGGCAATCCATGTGGTTTTGTTATTGAAGTAAATGGAAAAAAACTTTATCATGCTGGAGATACAGGACTTACTATGGACATGAAGCTTTTAGAAGTAGAACATATTGATTTAGCCTGTATTCCAATAGGTGGTAATTTCACTATGGATATAGAAGACGCTACTTATGCAGTTCATTTTATTCAACCAAAGAAAGTAATTCCTATGCACTACAATACTTTTCCTGTCATCGAAGCAGATCCTACTATTTTTAAAGAAAAAGTACAGACTTCTGAAGTAATCATTTTAAAACCTAATGAAATACATACCATTTAAAAAGTAAGGAAAGGAATTTATCTCCTTTCCTTATTTTTTGAACATCTTTCCAAAACCTCAATCTTCAGAATTTTCAGCACCAGCTTTTTATTTACTATTATACCCTATCCTTTTGTACTAACGCAAAAATCGATTTTATATAATATTTTTTTAATAATGAAGGTCTATATTATAATCCTTTATCCTATACTATTTACTCCCTTTATACATACCCCTACCTTAAATTTAATATTCAAAAAAATTTACCACTCCTCTTTGTCAATAAATGTTTTGTACAATATCACCTTTTGGTATATAATAATTCTAAGTATGTATTTTACAGAGGAGTGTTGAAATTGAATATACCTGAATTAAAAATAGGAGACTTAATCGCCAAAGTACCTATCGTACAAGGTGGTATGGGTGTTGGTGTTTCCTTATCAAATTTAGCTGCTGCTGTAGCAAACTGTGGTGGCATAGGTGTGATTTCTGGTGTGGAACCAGGCTTTAACCTAGAGCACTATCACAGAGATAAATTTCAAGCAAATATAGATGGTCTAACTTATCATATCCAAAAAGCTAGAGAGCTTGCTCCTAAAGGAATTATTGGAGTAAATATTATGACAGCTCTTACTACCTTTGAAGATATGGTTAAGGTAGCTGTGAAAGAAAAAGTAGACATTATTTTTTCTGGTGCCGGTATGCCTATGAAGTTACCAGAGCTTGTAAAAGGTTCTCTTACAAAGATAGCTCCTATTGTTTCTTCTGGAAAAGTAGCAAAGCTTATTTGTAAACAATGGGACCGAAAGCATAACTATCTACCAGATGCTATTGTAGTAGAAGGACCTGAAGCGGGAGGTCATCTAGGCTTTTCCGTAGAACAGCTTGAAGACCCTGAAAATTTTTCTCTTAAAAAGATTGTAGCGGAAGTATTAGAAGCCATTAAACCTTTTGAGGAAAAATACGCAAAAAAAATTCCTATTATTGCAGGTGGTGGTCTTCACAATGCAAAGGATATTGCTGAAATATTAAATGTAGGTGCTTCTGGCGTACAAATGGCTACAAGATTTGTTGCAACTCATGAATGTGATGCTTCAGATACATTTAAACAAGCTTATATTGATGCAAAAGAAGAAGATGTTATGATTATTAAAAGCCCTGTAGGAATGCCTGGTCGTGCTATTAGAAATAAATTTATAGAAGATGTTTACGAACATGGCAAACCAAAAGGAATCAAATGTATTAACTGCTTAAAGCCATGTAATCCAAAAGAAACTTTATATTGCATTGCTGATGCACTTATTCAAGCACAAAAGGGTAATCTTGAAAAAGGCTTTGCCTTCGCAGGAGCAAAGGTTCATAAGATTAAAGAAATCACATCTGTAAAAGAAGTGATTAATGAACTTATGGAAGAATTGAAGAACATTTAGAGAAGCTACTGCTTCTCTATTTTTATATGAAAAATTTATTATAAATTTATTTGACATTTTTAAAAGCTTATGTTGCAATATATTTATCAGTATAAAGGGGGTACCATCATGAGCAGAATTGGAAATATCATTAGACAAGAAAGATTAAAAAAAGGACTTTCTCCTAAACAAATTGGTCGAAAATGTGGCGTATCTGAATCATTTATTTTAGATGTTGAAAGTGGTAAAAAAATTATTAATGAAAAGCTCCTTGATAAATTATCAAAAATATTAGGCAAAAATTTAGAAGAAAATGTAACACTTGAAGCTACAGAAACAAGAGAACCTATAGAAAAGTCTCAACCAAAAGTACAAGCTCCACAAAAAAGACAAATCGTAACACCTCTAGATCAATGGTCAGATGCATTATCAGGTATTATTAAAAAAATCCCTATATATGATATAAATATGAAAGTTTTAAAGGGTCATAAAAGCTTTCCTATCATAAATAAAAAGGTAGAAGGTTTTTCTCCTGAAAAGCTAATTTATATAGAGATTGCTGATGATACCTTAAATGGTTTTAGAATTTGTAAAAAGGATAAAATATTGCTCTATTTAAATCAAGAATTAGTAAATAATTCTTTCTCTTTGATAGCGTATGATGGAAAAAGACAATTTCGAAAAATCAAAAGAATAGAAGGGAATAAAGTAGAAATACTATCTCATCACATAGAAAGAAAATCTATCGTAAAATCTATAAGAGATGTAAAAATAATCGGTAGAGGAATACGCCTTGAAGTTGAACTAAAACATTAAAGAACCAGATACACTGGTTCTTTATTCAACTCCCTTACTATATGTTAGGCGATCTCTCTTTTATAAAAAATAATCTCTTTAATCTTTCTTCTGAAATCTGAAGAATGAAAATAGCTGATAAAATAAGTATTCCTCCTATCATCATAGAAAAGGTTAATACTTCTCCTAAAATAAAAAATCCCGCTACACAAGCTACTACTGGCTCAAAAGTGCTTATAATTACAGATGTAGAAGAACCTATTAGCTGAACACCCTTACAAAATGCAATAGTTGGAAATACTGTACAAAATATTGCTTGAATCAAAATATAAATCCATCCCTTTGATGTACTTGGTAAAAAGATATTATGGTTTATCATTCCTTGTATGGAGTATGCTAAGAAGCATGAAAAGGACACATAACCAGCAACAACAACAGAATGCATTGCTTTTGTTCTCTTTTCACTTAATCCTAATGCATAGAATGAATAACAAAGTGCTGCTAACAAACTAAAAATTACTCCTAGTAAATTAATGTTTATATTATCACTCCAAACCACAAGAACCATTCCAATCCCAGAAACAATCAAAGATAAAATCTTTCTGATATCTTTTCCCTGCTTTAGTGCAACCATTTCATAAGATGCAATCATCGCTGGATGAGTAAATAAAATAATAGTAGCAAGGGACCCTGATATATAAGTATAAGCAACACATATAAAAGTAGTCGTTCCTAAAAATCCTGCAACTCCTAGGGCTACTAGATAAAAGAAATGGGCTAAGCTTGTTTTGTAATTCATCTTTTTCAAGAAAATATAACTCCATATCATCATAGCAGCTAGTAAAAATCTAAAAAAAAGTATACTTGAAACATTCAATCCTTCTCTAAAGGATAATTTAGATATAACAGGTACACTTCCATAAGCAAGTGTAGACAGTATTACTAACAAGGTTCCCTTAAACAAATCATTTTTCAATTTAGGTCACTCTCTTTCTTGGATTTAATTCCAAAAAGATTATATCATAAATATAGATCTTTCAACCAATTTTATTTTAGCATAAACAAATAAGCTTAATTTGCGTATAATAATAATATAGTTCCATTTTGGTGGAAAGAAGGGTGAATAACATGCATACAAAATATAAAAATAAAATAGGACTCTTTATCTTTTTCTTCCTTGTTTTTTTCACACTTAAAGGAAATGCTCTAAGCTTCCAATCACAAGACTTTTTAAAACTTTCATCCCTAAAAATAAATATATTAAATGATTTATTCTCAACGAAAGATTTTATTTGGGTTATAGAAAAACTCAAAGATTCTATAGGTACTGTATTTTCTATTTACACCATATTTATTGCTATTATCATCTTTATGGAAAATAAAAATCCTTCAAAAACTATTTCTTGGCTATTGGTACTTGTTTTAATCCCTATTGTTGGCTTTATCTTTTATTTATTTATGGGCCAAAATGTTCGGAAAAAGAAAATTTTTAAAAAGAAAAGAACAAGAGACTTTCCCTTTTTCGACCAGGTAGCAAATATACAAAGAGAAGCTATAAAAGATCAAGCACTATTCGAAAATGACGAAAGTTTTGTAAAGAGAAGGCTCATTAGTTTAATATTAAATAATTCTAAAGCACCTTTTACTGTTAACAATCATCTCGAAGTATTAACCAATGGAAATGAAACCTTTTCATCTATTATTAAATCATTAAAATTAGCTAAGCATCACATTCACCTAGAATATTTTATTATAAAGGATGATTCTATTGGTAGTGTCATAAAAAATATCCTTATACAAAAAGCTCGATCAGGAATCACAGTAAGGGTGATTTATGACAGTGTAGGAAGCTGGCGATTAAGTAAAGATTATTTGCGTGAAATGAAAGATGCAGGTGTTCATATTTATGGTTTCTCTCCTGTAGTTTTCCCAATTCTTAGCAGAAAACTAAATTATCGAAACCATAGAAAAATCATTGTCATAGATGGTAAAATAGGATTCTTAGGAGGGCTCAATATTGGAGATGAATATCTAGGAAAGGACCCTCATCTAGGTTTTTGGAGAGATAGCCATTTAAAGGTTGAAGGAGAAGCTGTATATGGTCTTCAAAATATTTTCTTAATGGATTGGTTATTTACTTCAAAGGAAGAAATTGGTTTTCATCCACGCTACTTTCCAAAGCTCTCTTATTATGGGGAACAATTGATACAGATTGCTGCAAGTGGTCCTGATTCTGATTGGGAATCTATCATGCAAGCTTATTTTTCTATTATTTCTTCTGCAGAAAGTAGAATATGGATTAATACTCCCTATTTTGTTCCAGGAGAAAGTATCATGATGGCACTAAAAACAGCTGCACTGAGTGGCGTTGATGTAAAAATCATCTTACCCCATAAGCCAGATCATAAAGCTGTCTACTGGGCTTCTATGTCTAATGTAGAAGAATTACTAGAGGCAGGCGTAAAGATTTATCTATATACAAAGGGATTTATTCATTCAAAAATAATGGTTGTAGATGGTGTTGCTGCATCTATTGGTACAGCTAATTTTGATATCAGGAGTTTTCAAATAAATTTTGAAGTAAATGCTTTTATCTATGATGAAAGTATTGTATCAGGAATGGAAAAGAATTTCTTAATTGATATAAATGATAGTAAAGAATTAAAATTAGAAGAGTATTTAAAAAGATCTGTTATAGATAAGGTAAAAGAATCAGCTGCAAGGCTATTCTCTCCATTATTATAGAAAAGCAAGAGAGTACGTGACTATACTCCCTGCTTTTTTTAGTTAAACCCTATCATTACTGCACCAATCATAAAAATTGAAGCAAGTACAAATAATATTCCTTGAAATTTAATTTGAAACTTAGCCCATTTACTCCAATCAAGTCTTGCAACAGCCAACATTCCCATTAGACAACCTGAGGTTGGTACAATAAGGTTTGTAAAACCATCACCAAGCTGGAATGCAAGTACAGCAACTTGTCTTGTTACTCCTACTAAATCAGCAAGAGGTGCCATCAAAGGCATAGTAAGTGCAGCTTGACCAGAACCAGATACTACAAAAAAGTTAAATACCGATTGGAATACAAACATAAACCATGCAGAAATAGTTGCTGGAAGACTCCCTATAGCATTTCCTATTGCATGGAGAACTGTATTGAGTACTGTTGGTGTTGTAGGATCAGACCCTCCAAGAACAAGTACAATTCCTTTAGCCATACCAACTACTAATGCTGCCCCAAGTAAATCCTTCGCACCATCCCTAAAAGAAGACGCAATATCATTTACCCTCATATCATTTAACTTAAAAATAATAGCAATAATTCCTGAAACAATTCCCATTACAAAGAATTGCGTAGCAATTTCAGGAAGATAATATTCATATTTCATTACACCATAGATTACCCAAACCATACCTAAAAGTACAGTTAATAAAACTAATTTATGACCGAATTCAAATTTTACTTCAATATGCTCTTTACTTTTTAAATCATCTCTATAATAAGCATCTGATTCATAAGAAAGGGACAAAGTAGGATTTTTTTTGATCTTTTGAGCATATCTCCAAGTATACACAACTCCTAAAGCTGTGAAAAATACCCACATAAAAAATCTAAATCCAGCCCCTGACATAACAGGTACTCCTGAAACCCCTTGAGCAATAGCAACACTAAATGGGTTCATCCATGAAGTTGCAAACCCTATCTGGGTTGCTGTATAAGTGATCATAATTCCTGTTATGGCATCATAGCCCATAGCAATCAAAATAGGTACAAGAATCATTGCAAAAGGAATAGCCTCTTCTCCCATACCAAATACGGCTCCACCAATAGAGAATAATACAAACAATATAGGTATAACAGCGCTTTCCGCACCTTTTGTCTTTTTGATCATTTGAAGCATTCCAGCTTCTACGGCACCCGTTTTTAATATAATTCCAAAAGCTCCTCCGATCACGAGAATGAATGCAATAACACCTACCGCTGACCCCCATTTACTACCACTAACCATCCCTTCAAATGCATAGTTTACAACCCCTACACCGCCACCAGGTTCAAACCATTTAATACCATTTTTCACTGTTTCTCCAGCATCATCTGTTAAAATCCTAAAGCTCTCTGGAATAGGTACCGTTCTTGATTTTTCTACCCCCTTATAAACATACGTAATATCTTTCGTATCAAACTGTCCTACTGGAATGAAATACGTTAAAAGTGCTGCAAATAGTACTACAAAGAAAATGATTACATACGTATCAGGCATTTGCCAGGTTTTATTCTTACTTTTCTGTTTTGTTTTATTGTCTACTGACATATCAATTCCCCTTTCTTTATATTTTCATATTGAATTTATTTTACAAATATTTATATAAGCAATTTCTATGCCAATATAACGAAAGGGCGTTCTTTTGATTTCTAAGGGTCAATCTCCTTAAATGGTTACTTAATGGTTACCATTACAAACCATAACCAGCCACAAAAGCCATTAAAAACTCTTTTCCGTTTTGAGTTAATTGTGTCCCATGTTTTCCTCTATTTTTAATGATAAGTCCCATTTTTTCTAAACTTTCAAGCCTAGAACGCATCTGATATTTTGTCATTTCATATTTTGTTCCTATTGTTTCTTTGCTTAGCTTTTCTCTTCCAACAATTTGTCCATTTTTATTTAATAAATATATTTTTTCCAAAATATATCTTTGCTCTTCATTTAAATCTATTTCTATCTGTTTTTGGATATATGTCCCTTCATCAGGAATAATTCCATGAAAAAAACCTTTATCGGGAATATCTTTTAAATTCAGATTTATTCCTTCTCTAACAGCGAGCATATATGTCAAGGTATTTTTAAGTTCTCGTACATTTCCATACCAATCGTATTTTAGTAATTCATTCATGGTATTATGTGATATTTTTATATCCTCTGTTGTTTCCACTTTTATAAAATAATCCATAAGCTTTGGAATATCAATTTTTCTCTCTCTTAAAGGTGGTAAATGTATATATCCCATCTTCAATCTATAATATAGATCTTCTCTAAATTTCTTCTCTTTCACCATTTTTACTAGGTCCTTATTAGTTGCTGCAATAATTCTAACATCAATAAGCTTTATTTTAGTTCCACCAATACGCATAACTTCTTTTTCTTGAAGAACCCTTAAAAGCCTTGCTTGCACCTTCAATGATATGTCACCAATCTCATCTAAAAAAATAGTTCCACCATCAGCCTGTTCAAATAGACCAGCCTTTCCTCCTTTTTTGGCTCCAGTAAAAGCACCTTCTTCATAGCCAAAAAGTTCACTTTCAATCAATTCATCTGGTAGTGCACTAAAATTAACTGCTAAAAAAGGACCTTTTTTTCTTTTTGACTGCATATGGATAGCACTAGAAAACAATTCTTTCCCCGTTCCACTTTCCCCTTCTATAAGAATCGTCAGATCACTCACAGCAAGTTTTTTTCCAATTCTTTTTACTCTATTGATCTTCTCACTTTCCCCAATAATATCTTCAAAAGTGTATTTTGCATAAAACCCTTTATGAATCAGCTCTCTCCTTAATTTTTCATTAGTCTCCATTGTTTCTTTTACGCTCTTAAAAACAGCAATAACGGAATCCTCTTGAGCAAGATAAAATTTATTTACAAAAACCTCTAGATTATTGAGCTCGAAGATTTTTCCCTCAACAGCATCTTTATCCATTAAAAATTCTAATAAGTTTTTATTATAAACTATATTTTTAACACTTTTTCCTATGATCTTTGTATAGGGCACTTTTAATAGTTTCTTCAAATTTTCATTAAAAACACTTATGTTTCCATTTTTACTATAAACAAGTAAACCATCGTTTAATCCATCTATCACCAAATGTAAATGCTTATTTAATTCTAATATTTTATTCGTTGAATTAGATAATCTCTTTGCTATATTAATAATCTTTTCTAAATATTTTTGAGAAAAAATACCTGCCTTTTGATGCAATATATCTAATCTGTTTAGTATTTTCGTTATAGTGGTAAAATCCATAATCCTTGCACCTATATCATAAGTTTTTTCTATAAAGGCAGGAATTTTATCTACTTCTCCAGGAGTAATAGCAATATGGACTTGTTTGATATTCTCTTTTGTTCCTGGATAATAAGGAATATAATTTAGATTATCAATTCCTATGCTATTTAGTATTTCAATGGTTTCATAAGTAGATTCTGGATCATCGTTGACTAAGAGTACATCTGTATTAGGTGGAAGTAAGACGATTTTATCAATAAAATCATAGCTAACAATCCTCTTAGCAACAATTATTTCACAAGTAGTATCTAATAGCTTAAGTTCGAGTAAATCATTTCTTATGGCTTCGCTTGATAATATAACTAAGTCATCTTTTATCATTTGATCAATCCCTGTTTCTGTAGCATAGCTATTAATTGAAACCATATCTGATAAATATTCCTTCAACTGTTTTACCAAAGTATCTCTAGTCTGTTCTGAGCCAGCTACAAGGGTAATGCTTCTTTTCATTTTTATACCACCTCAAACCTCATAATAAAATACTGGATAATATATCATTTATTATATATTATCCAGCAAATAAATTTTTACTATTTTTCAAATGTTCCTTTTACTAAAATCTTTTTATTAGCAATCATAATTTTTCCCATGGCTATTACTGTATCTATCTCTAAATTGTCTTTATTCAGCAATACAATATCTGCATCTTTTCCTTCTTCAATATATCCTTTTTTAGAAAGCTTTAATAAATCTGCAGGATTAGCAGTAATTACTCTAATAGCATTAGATAGATCTACTCCTTCATCCATAATAGCATCTCTAACTTCACCATATAATGATGTTACCTTTCCTACTTGTAATCCCATAAATTCACTCTTTTCATTAAAATTAGGAAGACTCCCTTGTCCATCTGATGTAAAGGTGATATGATTCACAGAAATACCTTGATCTATCATGATTTTTAACCCTTTACTACATTTCATCTCTCCTTCTTCTAAGTCTTTCTTTGTAGTACTTGTTGTAAAATCCACTCTTCCACCTTTTTTAGCATATTCAATAGATTTATTAAATAGTTTCTCATTTCTGTTCATATGAGTTGGTATAAATTGGGTTATAGGAACCTCTGTTTTTTCCACAATTTCCTCAAGAAAATCAATCATTCTTTCACCATCACCCATATGAATATTTACCACACCTGCTTTTCCAGATAAAATCCCACCGACTCTTGACTCTCCCGCAAGTTTTGCAATATCTTCAACACTAGGCTGTGAAGATCGATGATCTGATAAAGCAATCTCTCCCACTCCAATAACCTTATCAAGAAGAATAATATCATCCTGAATACTTCCTGTAAGGGTTCTAACAGGCACTCTATAAGAGCCTGTATAAACATAAGTACTTATTCCTTCTTCCTCTAACCCCTTCGCTTTTGCTAATAGATTGCTCATGGTTCTAGTGGTTCCATCCGTTCCAAGACACCCAACTACTGTTGTAACCCCTCCTGTAGTAATATCTGTAAGTTGTATCTCTGGAGTTCTTGTCTTAAAGCTTCCTTCTCCACCTCCACCACAAATGTGCACATGTGAATCTATAAATCCAGGTACTACAATTTTCCCTTCAGCATCAATTATTTGAATGTCTACAAAACTTTCAGGTATCTCTATATCCTCTAAAATATAGCCAATTTTATCTGCCGTTATCAAAATATCTTTTTTGCCAATATACTCAGGTGTATAGACCTCTCCATTTTTTATTAATTTTAACATAAAATGTCTCCTTTCTATTTATTGTCTTTTTTTTATATTTAATAGAAATATTTCTATTAAATATCTTGCATATTCCATGCCAAATTCTTTTACTACTATTCATACTCTTTGAATTTTTTCATAAAAATTTCTATTCTATATAAAAAACCCATTTGAAAAATCAAATGGGTTTTCTTATTATTTTCTATTAAATGCTTTTGCACGCATTTCTTTATTTAATATTTTCTTTCTTAAACGAATACTTTCTGGTGTAACTTCCACCAACTCATCTTCAGAAATGAATTCTAATGCTTGCTCTAAAGACATTGGTAGTATTGGAACAAGTTTTATTGCATCATCAGATCCAGAAGCACGTACATTTGTAAGCTGCTTACGCTTGCAAACATTTACAACAATATCTCCTGCTCTAGCATTTTCTCCAACGATCATACCTTCATAAACCTCAGTATTTGGTCCTATGAATAAGGCACCTCTATCTTGTGCATTAAATAATCCATAGGCTACAGCAGTACCTGTTTCAAAAGCTACTAAAGACCCCTTTGTTCTAGTAGGAATTTCTCCTTTGTAAGGTGCGTATCCTTCAAATACATGATTAAGTATACCATTTCCACGTGTATCTGTCATAAATTGAGAACGATAGCCAATAAGACCTCTTGCTGGTATACTAAACTCTAATTTTACTGTTCCATTCACATTAGTCATCATATTGGTCATTTCACCTTTTCTTTGTCCTAATGTTTCAATAACAGTTCCCACATATTCTTCTGGTACTTCAATGGTTGCTTGTTCTATAGGTTCACATAAAACGCCATCCACTTTTCTAAGAATTACCTCAGGTCTAGATACAGATAATTCATAGCCTTCTCTTCTCATATTTTCAATCAAGATAGAAAGATGTAATTCTCCACGCCCTGAAACTTTAAATGAATCTGCTGATTCTGTTTCTTCTACACGTAGGGATACATTCGATAAAAGTTCTCTTTCTAATCTATCCTTTAGATGTCTACTTGTTACAAATTTTCCTTCTTTACCTGCAAAAGGACTATTATTTACAATAAAGTTCATAGATAGGGTAGGCTCGTCTATCTTTACAAATGGTAGTGGATCAACTTTTTCCGTTGAGCAGATTGTTTCTCCAATATTTATATCATCATTTCCAGATAAACAAATAATTTCTCCAAATTGTGCTTCGTTTACTTCTTCCTTTTTTAATCCCTTGAAAGTGTAAAGTTTGCTCACTCTAAAGTTTGTAAATGTTCCATCTGAACTACATAATACTACTTCTTGATTCTTTTTAATAGATCCTCTACTAATCTTTCCAATACCAATTCTACCTACATATTTATCATAATCAATAGAAGAAATTCTAACCTGAAGCCCATCCTCAAGTTCTCCAACAGGTGCTGGTACTTCTTTCAGAATCATGTTATATAAAGGAATCATATCCTCGTTTGTATCTTCCAATTCATTTTTTGCAATTCCTGATTTTGCAGAAGCATAAATCACAGGGAAATCTAGCTGCTCATCATCTGCATCTAACTCAATAAATAAATCTAATACTTCATCTAAAACTTCCCCCACTCTTGCTTCAGGTCTATCAATTTTATTTACAACAACAATAGGTTTTAGTCCTGAATCTAAAGCTTTTCTTAATACAAATTTTGTCTGAGGCATAGGTCCTTCGAATGCATCTACTAATAATAATACCCCTTCCACCATTTGCATGATTCTTTCTACTTCTCCACCAAAATCAGCATGTCCAGGAGTATCTACTACATTAATTTTTACTCCATCATAAGTTATAGATGTGTTTTTTGAAAGGATGGTGATTCCTCTCTCTTTTTCTAAATCATTAGAATCCATTACTCTTTCTTCTACTTGTTCATTGCTTCGAAAAGTTCCACTTTGCTTTAACATTTCATCTACTAGCGTAGTTTTACCATGGTCAACATGGGCAATAATTGCAATATTCCTTATATTTTCTTGAATCATCCGAAACTTCCTTTCAAATAAATTAGTGATATATTATTTTAACACAAAAAACCGTGTGTGTCGTAAAATCATGAAAAAAGATACCTATCTTCTTGACAGGTATCTTTCATATACTGGCGGAGAAAGCGGGATTCGAACCCGCGCACCGGTTACCCGGCCTAACGGTTTAGCAAACCGTCCTCTTCAGCCTACTTGAGTACTTCTCCTTATAAGAAAATGGTGCGGGTGGAGGGACTTGAACCCCCACGCACAAGGCGCTAGATCCTAAGTCTAGTGCGTCTGCCAATTCCGCCACACCCGCGGGCCTTAATCACTTAAATTATATTTATTAAAATGGTGGGCGTAACAGGGTTCGAACCTATGACCCCCTGCTTGTAAGGCAGGTGCTCTCCCAGCTGAGCTATACGCCCCTATTAAATTAGTTTTGTTTGGTCTGGGTGACAAGACTTGAACTTGCGACCTCTAGAAC
>JAOARP010000047.1 GCA_025210525.1 Marinisporobacter sp. | reverse complement strand
TTATTATCTACTACTTTCTTTGTATGGGGAAAAATACTTGGTAAATTTATCCCAATTCACTCTTATGCTTTAATGATTATCAGTGTTGCCATTGTGAAGGTATTAGGAATTATGCCAGAGAAATATGAAAAAGGAGCATTCCAGTGGTTTAGATTTGTTATGACAAATTTTACACCAGCATTATTAGTAGGAATTGGTGTAGCCTATACAGATTTAAATGCAGTAATTAATTCTTTATCTATAATCTATATTGTATTAGTATTTACAACAGTAGTAGGTGCAACTATAGGTTCGGCATTTGTTGGACATTTCCTAGGATTCTATCCAATCGAAGCATCTATAACAGGTGGTCTTTGTATGGCCAATATGGGTGGAACAGGAGATGTAGCGGTACTTTCTGCAAGCAAGAGAATGGAGCTTATGCCATTTGCTCAGATCTCCTCTCGTATTGGTGGAGCATGTATGTTGATTTTAGCTACAAGCTTATTGTCCATATTTTTATAGAATACAGAAAAATCCTCTATCTAAGATAGGGGATTTTTAAAGTAAAATATTTGAATTATATATATTCTTAAAGATTAATAAGAATAGGTACTAGAACAGGTACAGCACTGGATAATATAACTCCTGTAATAAAAGCAATAATAGCTGCTTTGGAGTTTGTAGCATTAGAGATAATAGGAAGTGATGTATCCATAGCAGTAGCACCAGCAGGTGCGATTGCCTCTAAATCACCAATATATCTTGCGATAAAAGGTATGGAGATTAGGGCAATAATTTCTCTTGCTACATTAGAGATAAAGGCTAAAGCACTAAGCTCAGATGAATACTGCATAAGCATCATAGAAGATAAGGTATACCATCCAAATCCAGCCCCTACTGCACTAGATTCATTTACTGGTAGATTCAAAAGAAATCCTCCTACAACACTTCCAACGATACTTCCCATACCAATCATAAAAGGTACTAATAATATTTTTAAACCCATTTTTTTTATTTTTGAAAAGGCTTCTTTATTTCTTCCCATGTCAATACCTACAAAGAATAATAATATACATAGTCCGATATCAATAATTATATCCGTATATGATAAGATATCTGGTGATAAAAATAAATAGCCAACGCCTATGCCGATTCCTACAGATGCTATGATTTTAAAACTCATTTGTAGCTTCCTCCTCTTTGCTGTCTTTTACAATATAGCCTTTGATACATTTTACAAACACAACACTAAAAAGAACTGAAAATGCAGAGAGAATAACGGCTTGATAGCCTAATTTAAAAAAGGATGATAAAACCTTTTCATCAACACCAATTCTTATGCCCATAATAAAAAGTAAAAAGAAAAGACATAAAGCTTGAATAGTATCCATTTTACTAGCAATTTGTTCTTTTAATTTTCCCTTTAATCCTACTAAAGCTCCAATAGCTAAAATAAATAAGTATAGTGCGAGTCTTGTTGCCAATTATATTTCCTCCTCTCAAGCTAGCTAAAGTATTTACATCTTTATTCAAAATATCACAATTTACTACAATTTACAAGAAGTATGAATGATTTTCCATATTGACTAGTGACATAAAAATAACTAGGAATTAAACCCTAGTTATTTTCTTTCCCCGAGGGGGATATATTTTTTTCCTATAGATACAGCCTTATAGGCAGGTCTGATGATTTTTTGATCACTAACAATCTGTTCGATACGATGGGCACACCAGCCTGCAATTCTAGCTGTAGCAAATAGGGGAGTATATAGCTCAGGTGGAATATTTAGCATTTCATAAACAAAGCCAGAGTAAAGGTCTACATTGGCAGTAATGGCTTTATTAGGTTTTAATTCTTTAAAGATTTCTATTGTTAATTCTTCTATATTTTTATATAAGCTAAATTCTTCAACCATATTTTTTTCAAGAGCTAATTCATATGCTTTTTTCTTTAATAAAACAGCTCTAGGATCGGATTTTGTATAAATAGCATGTCCCATACCATAAATAAGACCTTCTTTATTAAATACTTCTCTACGTAAAATTTTTAGTAGATAGTCTTTTAACTTACTGCGATTATGATAATCGGCTATATTCTCTTTTATATTTAAGATCATTTCACGTACCATTATATTAGCTCCCCCATGTTTAGGGCCTTTTAAGGAGCCAACAGCTGCTGCAATAGCAGAGTAGGTATCTGTACCAGAGGATGAAACTACATGAGTTGCAAAGGCTGAGTTATTACCACCACCATGATCAGCATGAAGGATTAATGCTAAATCTAGTGTTTCTGCTTCTGTTTTTGTGTACTGATTATCTGCTCTAGTCATATATAATATGTTTTCCGCTGTTCCTAAGTTCTTTTGTGGTGCATGAATAAATAAACTTTTATGATCAAAATAATGGGCTTTTGCTTGATAGCCATAGGAAATAATCGTTGGAAATTTTGCAATAAGCTCTATACTCTGTCTTAAAACATTTTTGATGGTGATATCATCTGGATTTTCATCATGGGAGTAAAGAACAAGGATACTTCTTTGTAGCTTATTCATAATATTTTTACTTGGAATTTTTAAAATCATATTTTCTGTATAACCAGGTGGAAGAAGTCTTGATTCATCAAGTAAATGATTAAAATGATCTAGCTCATCCTTTTGAGGAAGTTGACCAAATAATAAAAGATATGCAACTTCCTCAAAACCAAGTCTATTTTCTCTTTGAAAGCCAGCAACTAAATCTTTTATTTCTATTCCTCTATAAAATAATTGTCCTGCTGCTGGAATCTTTTTATTTTCTTGGAGTGTATATCCTTCAACAGAAGCAATATCAGTAAGCCCAACTAACACCCCTGTACCGTTTTTATTTCTTAATCCTCTTTTTACATTATAAAGATCATAAAATTCTGGATTGATTAAATTATTTTCTTTAGCCAAAGTAGCTAAGTCATCAAAGGTGGAAGCATCTTTATTTAACTTATTTATTTTATGGATAAGTTTATTAACTTCTTTATTGGTTATGTTATTTTTTTTAGCTATGGTAGCTAAGTTGTGGAGAACATTTGTATTAACCCATTGATTCAACTTATTCATCTCCCTCACATACTATAAATTTTTCATATTTTTAATAATGCTCTCTGTCATTTCATCTGTGGAAGATAAACCGCCTAAGTCCCTTGTAATAAATTTTCCTTCTTGTATTGTTTTGATAACAGCTTGAATGATTAAATTAGCTTTTTGTGTTTCTCCTAAATGGTTAAGCATCATAGCAGCAGATAAAATAATTGCTGTAGGATTAGCCATATTTTTTCCTGCAATATCTGGAGCACTACCATGGACTGCTTCAAAGATTGCTAGATCATCTCCAATATTTGCTCCAGGAACAAGACCAAGCCCCCCAACAAGTCCTGCACAAAGGTCAGATAAAATATCTCCATAAAGGTTTGTTGTTACAATGACCTCAAATTGATGGGGATTCATCACAAGCTGCATGCACATATTGTCTACAATAATTTCTTGAAGAGCAATATTCGGATAACTTTTAGCTACTTCTCTTACACAGTCTAAGAAAAGTCCGTCTGTGAGCTTAAGAATATTTGCTTTATGAACAACTGTCATTCTTTTTTTATTATTTTTTACTGCATATTCAAAGGCAGCTTTTGCTATTTTTAAAGATGCAGTTTTTGTAATGATTTTAATAGCTTCTGAAGAATCTTCTGAAGGTTTATTTTCAATACCACTATAAAGTCCTTCTGTATTTTCTCTGAAAATAACAAGATCAACATTTTTAAAAGGGCTAGAAGTACCAGGAATACTTTTTATAGGTCTTACGTTGGAAAATAAATTGTATTTTTTTCTAAGACCTACATTAATACTTCGAAAACCCTTGCCAATAGGTGTTGTAATAGGACCTTTTAAGGCAATTCTATTTCTTTCAAGGCTTTCATAAACTTCATCTGGAACTAACACTCCTTTTTCTTTATAAACATCAAGGCCTGCATTGACAATATCCCAATCTATTTTAATTCCAGTAGCTTCAATGACTTTTCTTGTAGCACTGGTTACCTCCGGACCAATACCATCACCAGGAATAAGTGTTATTTTATACATAAATTCACCTGTCTTTCTTAATAATTTGCTTCTTTAGCAAAGTTTAAATACCCGCCATGCTTTAATATTTTCATATCTCTTTCTGAGCCTTCAAATATTACTTTTGCTTCTATATTTTTTGTTTTATTTATTAAAGTCATTTCTATATGATTCTCTAAAGAATGAATGACATTATTTAACTCTATATGATCAAACTCGTCAAATTGATCATATAGGTTTTTATCTTTAAATATTAAAGGAAGGATTCCAGAATTAATCAAATTGGTTTTATGGATTCGAGCAAAGGATTTTGCAATAACGGCTTTTACACCAAGATAAAGAGGTACTAAAGCTGCATGTTCTCTGCTTGATCCTTGTCCGTAATTTTCTCCTCCTATGACAAAGCCACCATTGCTTTCTTTTGCTCTTATATGAAAATCATCTACAAGAGTACCGAAGCAATATTTAGAAAGCTCAGGAATATTTGATCTAAAAGGCAATAGCTTTGCATTAGAAGGCATAATATCATCTGTAGTAATATTGTTGCCTGTCTTTAATAGGATTTTCCCTTCAACTTTTGGTAAAAGCTTTTTATTAAGAGGGAAGGGCTTAATATTTGGGCCCATAACAACTTCTAATTTGTTTCCATTTTCAGGTGGATTAATGAAATAATTATCAGAAACATAAAATTTTTCAGGAATATGGATAATAGGCATATCTCCAAAAGTTGAAGGATCTGTTAAATAGCCTGTGATAGCAGATACAGCTGCTGTTTCAGGGCTTACTAGGTATACGTCTGCATTTTTAGTTCCACATCTTCCTTTAAAATTTCTATTAAAGGTTCTTAAAGATATGGCATTACTCTTTGGTGCTTGTCCCATACCAATACAAGGACCACAAGAAGCTTCAAGGATTCTTGCACCAGCTGCAATTAAATGACTAAGAGCACCATTTTCGGCCATCATCTTTAAAATATTGCTTGAGCCTGGAGAAATGACTAAGCTCACATCTTTATGAACTTTTTTTCCTTTTAATATTTTTGCAACTTTCATCAAATCTGTATAAGAAGAATTTGTACAGCTTCCAATGGCGATTTGATCTACTTTTATTTTTTCAAGATTAGAGATAGCTTCAACATGATCAGGACTATGGGGCATAGCTGTCATAGGTTTGATTTCTTCTAAATTGATGGTAATTTTTTTATCATAAAATGCGCCTTCATCACCAGATAAAGGAGTAAAATCTTTTTCTCTTCCTTGTTTTTTAAGGAAATCTTTCGCGATTGCATCACTAGGGAAAATAGATGTAGTTGCTCCTAATTCTGCCCCCATATTTGTAATGGTCGCTCGATCTGTAACAGATAACTCTTTTACCCCATCTCCTGAGTATTCTACAACGTATCCAACACCGCCTTTCACGGTGAGATTTTTTAAGATATAAAGGATCACATCTTTAGCAGAAACCCAAGGATTTAATTTTCCAGTAAGCTCGATGTTTAGTACCTTTGGAGCCTTTAGATAATAGTATCCCTTTGCCATACCAACTGCTATATCAAGACCGCCTGAGCCTATACTAAGCATACCTAAGCCTCCGCCAGTAGGGGTATGGCTATCAGATCCAATAAGGATATTACCAGGACGTCCGAATCTTTCTAAATGAATTTGATGACAAATTCCATTTCCAGGTTTGGAATAGATGATGCCATATTTTGCTGCGGCTGATTTGATAAATTCATGATCATCTGCATTTTCAAAACCAGCTTGCAAGGTATTGTGATCAATATAGGCTACAGATAAATCCGTCTTTATGTCTTTAATTCCCATAGCTTCTAATTGAAGGTATACCATTGTGCCTGTTGAATCTTGTGTTAGGGTTTGGTTCACTTTTACAGAGATTTCATTTCCAGCTTTTAATGTGCCTGTAAGTAAATTTTTTTCAAGTATTTTATATGTTAAATTTTTAATCATAAAAAGACTCCTTTCAAATTCTTTGTAAAAAATAGCTCTTGCTTGTATAATTGTATACAATTATATATGTATAATATTTTACTGTCAATACAAAAATTCATGGAAATATTAAGAAATATGATATTTTTACTAGTACTGAATGAAAAAACTTTACGAAAAGAGAAAAATCCAGAGGTTCATGTATAATTTTACAAATTATTAAAGGGAAATGATGGAAATAAACGAATATATCTAGAATATAGATTTATTCGTAGTGAAAATCTTATAAGGGGGATATTGCTTATATGTATAGAGGTATGGATATAAAGGAGTTTTGCAACCATTTACCAATACCTATTATTATTTTTGATGAAAATATTGAACTGGTTGATACAAACACGGAAGCAGAAAGTTTATGCAAAAATAATTTTTCTGTGTCATATAAAGAGGAATGCATAAAAAATTGGTTAAAAGAAGAACTGATTTTTTTTAAGAATGATTATAAAGAAAAATTGTTTCTATTTGAAAAAAAATTAAAAAAACAAGATACACTTTTATATTATAAGGTTCAATTGAAAAAAATATTTGATGATCATTGTAAACTTAAGAATATTATTGTGGTGTTACAAGATATAACAAGTAGTAAAAGGATAGAAAAAAGATTAAAAGAAAGTAAAAAACAACTACATTCTATTCTTGAAAATATGCCTATTATGATGGATGCTATTGATGAAAATGATAATATTATTGTATGGAATAAAGAATGTGAACTTGTAACGGGGTATAAAGAAGAGGAAATTTTAGATGACCCAAATATATGGAAAAAATTATATCCAGACAAAGTCTATAGAGAAAATGTATTAGACCCTATACGAAAGAATGATTGCAATTTTAGAGGTTCAGAGTATGAGATTATATGTAAAGATGGCAATAGAAAAATTATTTCATGGTTTAATAAATCTAAGGATTGTCCTATTGTTGGTTGGCATTCTTGGGCTTTTGGAATAGATATAACCCATAGAAGAAATACAGAAGATAGATTGAGAAAGAAAACAAAAGAACTTGAAAAAATATTTGAAGTATTACCTGATCTGTATTTTCGTATAAATAGTAAATTTGAAATATTAGATTGCAAATCTGGAAGTGCTTCTGACTTTGATATTGTAGCTAAGGACTGTATTGGGCAGTCTTTGGATAATGTTGTTCCTTGGAGTCGTAGTATATTTTTTAAAAATGCAGTGAATGAAGTTTTTCATACATATAAATTAGTAGAAAAAGAGTTTACTGTAAAAGATATAAATGAATTGAAATATTATGAAAGTAGATTGATTCCTCTAGCAAAGGAGGAAGCCATTATCTTTATTAGGGATATCTCAAAAAGAAGATTTGCTGAAGAGGCTTTAAAAGAAAGTGAATTAAGGTATCGAACGTTTTTTAATATATGTCCTGATTATATTTATGTTGTAGATATAAATAGACTTTCTATTCTCAATGCTAATCCATCTTTCCTAAGAAAATTTGGAATAAATGAAGAAGATATAGAAAAATTGACTATACAAGATTTTTTAGATGATAGGAATTTTCAAATATGTATGGAAGCCATTTTAAAATTAAAGAAAGGACAAGAGATCAAAGATCTTCATTTTATGTCTAGGGATGATAAGGGAGAAGAATTTTATGTAGAAACAAATGGTACCCCTATTATGAAGAATGGGCGGATTACAAAAGTATTATGCTGTTCAAGGGATATAACTGAGAGAATAAAAATGATGGAAATGAGGAAAATCGCCCAAGAGAATCAAAAAAGGTTAAATGAGGCTAAGGAATACCAAAGACTGAGAACAGAATTTTTTGCGAATATCTCTCATGAATTCAGAACACCTATCAATGTACTACTAGGAGCTATACAGTTAATGGATATATATTTGAAAAGCAATTCAAATATAAGAGATTATGAAAAACTTATAAACTTAAAAAAGAGTATGAAACAAAACTGTTATAGGTTAATAAGATTAGTCAATAATTTGATAGACATTACAAGAATAGATTCAGGTTTTTTACAGTTAAATCTTGAAAATTGTGATATTGTAAAAATTATTAATAATATAACTACATCTGTTTTAGATTTTACGAAACTTAAAGGATTAACGCTCGAATTTCATTCTGATGCCAAGAAAAAAATGACTGCATGTGATCCTGATAAAATAGAGAGAATTCTTCTTAACCTTTTATCAAATGCTATTAAATTTACAAAACAAGGGGATAAAATATCTATTCATATGAAAAGTACAGAGGATACAATATTGATTTCTGTAAAGGATTCAGGAATAGGAATAAAAAAAGAAGATTTAGCAATTATTTTTGAGAGATTTAGACAAGTAAATAAATCTTTAACAAGAAATAATGAAGGTAGTGGTATAGGTTTAGCTCTTGTAAGATCATTAGTACAAATGCACCATGGGAGTATTGTAGTAAAGAGTGAATATGGAAAGGGAAGTGAATTTATTATAAAGTTTCCGGTGCAGGTTGTAAATCATAAAAAGGATGAAGTTCTAAAGAGTATGGATTCAAACAAAGTTGAAAAGGTATCTATAGAATTTTCAGATATTTATTTGTAAAAAAATGAAAAATATACAAGAAAAATAATACAATTACTCGAAAATAGAAGGGAAATAAAAAAAAATAGAGAATATTATAAAAAAGTAATGATAAGATTTTTCGTACAGAGGTAGAGCGGTAATAGGTTGATTTTTTCATATGAAGAAGGGCTTTATTTGGTGGAGAGAATATTTTGATAGGAGGAATGTTTATGAACGAAAAAAAAGGGATATTATTAGAAAGTGGAACGGGTGAAGTAGAAGTACTTGAATTTATTGTGGGACATAAACATTATGCCATTAATGTTGTAAAGACAAAAGAAATCTTTCAAGTAAGCAATATTACTCAAATTCCCAATACGTCTCCTTCTGTAGCTGGTATGACATTGATTAGAGGAAAAACAGTTACTTTAATAGATTTAAAACATGTTTTAGAAAAAGAGAAGGAATCTAATATTGAAAAGAGTATGTCATTATTATGTGAATTTAATAAAACAGAGGTGGCTTTTTTAGTAGATAAAGTTGTAGGTATTCATCGTATAGGATGGAATCAGATTGAAAAGCCAGATCAAATCGTTGCAGACTCTCAAGTTATTGGAAATATTGTAATGAATGAAAATATACTAATGCTTCTTGACTTTGAAAAAATATTTATGGATATTAGTTCTCCAAATAAAAATTCGTATGGAAAATATGATAAAGGGATTGAAAAGATTCACTACAATAAAAACCGAGGAGACGTGAAGTTAGTTTTAGCAGATGATTCTACAACTATTAGAAGTTTATTAAAGGATGTTTTAACAGAAGCAGGGTATACCAATCTTACATTTTTTGATGATGGACAGCAAACCTATAATTATTTAAGCAATTTGGCTAAGGAAAGAAAAGATAGATTTTTAGAGGATATTGATGTTTTGATTACAGATATTGAAATGCCTCAGATGGATGGACATACTCTTACAAGAAGAATAAAGGAGGACTCTATTTTAAGTAGCCTTCCTGTAATTATATTCTCTTCATTAATTACGGATGATTTACATCATAAAGGGAAATCTGTAGGGGCAGATGCACAAATGAGTAAGCCGGATATAGATAATCTAGTTGAATTGATAGATGAATATACGATACATAAAAGATAAAAAAACCACGATACGTGGTTTTTTTAATAGCCTAATGATTTACCTACAAGGATAACTTTGATTCTGCCTTTAATGCCTTGTCTTCTTATTAAAACATAGTCATTACAAATTCTTTCAGGACTATTACAATCTGTACAGTATCCAAGATTTGCACAGGGAGTTTTCTTATTTAATCTTTTAGCATTTGCAGGTGCAGCCATCCTTCTATTTCTTTCAATGGCTTCATCTACATTTTTTACAATTTTATTTATTCCTGCAACAACAATTACTGTATCAGGTCCATAAATCATAGCAGCAACTCTATTGCCAGTACCATCTACATTATATAATTCTCCATTTTCAGTAATAGCATTAGTACTTGTAAAGTAAGCATCAGCAGAAAAAGATTTTCTATAAATTTCTTTAATATCTTCTTTGCTTAATCCTTTTTCATATCGATCTAAGAAGTTATAATCTTCCTTTCTAAGAAAATCAATTACACCTGTTTCGAATAGAGACATGGAACCTCCAACAGTTACGGTAGCTCTTTCATCAATAAGCTCTTTGATCTTTTGTAAAAGTTCAGCCTCATTCTTTACATAATAACCTTCCATGTTGTTTTTTTCTAAGCTTTCAATTGTTCTTTGAACCTTTTGATCCATTACCCATTCTGTGTTTTTATCCATAATGTTCCCTCCTTTAAATATTAAAAATAGTAGTTATGTAATGTAGCTTTTCCATGAATAGATCTGTATATAATATCATTATAAATGAAGATTTTCCATTAAGTAACTAAATAATTAAAAAAAGTATATATTAGTGTTCCACTTAAGAGAAAATAAAACCCCATATATCTTTTTGATAGCCGAGATTTTTATTATGATATAATTTGATATAGGAAAGATAGAGGTGAAAAAAATGATTCGATATATTTTTGGAAGAGCGGGAACAGGAAAAACTCATAAGGCATTAGAAGAGATAAAAAAACGATTAGAGAGTAATGATCAGAATAGATTAATATTAATAGTACCAGAACAATTTACATTGCAGGCAGAAAGAGATTTGATAGAAAAATTAGATTTGCCAGGAATTATAGACGTAGAGGTTTTAAGTTTTACAAGGCTAGCCCATAACGTCTTAAATGAAGTTGGAGGAATTACAAGAATTCATATTAATGAGCAAGGGAAAAATATGGTTCTTCGAAAGATTATAGATGAATCAGAGAAAAGGTTGAGCATATATAAAAAAGCTTCCCAGCAGGATGGTTTTGTATCTATGTTTAATGACCTATTGTGTGAGCTAAAGCAAAGTGATATTACTCCACAAGAATTGATGAAGGGACTAGAAGATATAAAAGAGGATAGTATTCTTCATCATAAACTAAAGGATATTGCCTATATTTATGAACAATTTGAAGAATATTTAAAAGGACGTTATATTGATACGGAAGATTATTTAAATTTATTGATAGAAAAAATGGATGATGCTAAGTTTTTAAAGGGTGCAGAAGTATGGATTGATGGATTTCAAAGCTTTACTCCTCAAACTTATCATATTATGGAAAAAATTATGCGTATGGCAAAGGATGTAACCTTCACATTTACTATGCCATTTTTACAAAGAGGAGAAGACAGAGATTTATTTAAAGTGATAGATGATACTTATAGAAAAATTAATCATATTGCTATGGAACAGGGAATGAGTGGAGAAATTATTGATTTAGACCAAGAGCAAAGAGAAGTGATAAAAAAATCAGATGAAATCAATCATATAGAGCAAGAGCTCTATGCTTATCCTTACAAACAATATAATCAGGAACTCGTCAATATGAATATATTTTCAGGGCTTAGTCTTTATACAGAAATTGAAAATGCTGCTGCAAAAATTATCTCCTTAGTAAGAGATGAAGGCTATAGATGGAAGGACATAGCTGTTGTATCTAATGATATGAACAGCTATGGACCATTAATTAGAAGAATTTTTGATGAATATGATATTCCTTATTTTTTAGATGAAAAGAGAAATATCATGCACAATCCTATTATAGAACTCATCCTATCTTCCTTGCGTGTAGTGCATAGGGGATATAAATATGAGGATGTATTTATATTTTTTAAAACAGGCTTTAGTGGAGTAGATGTAGAAGTTTACGAAAAGCTAGAAAACTATGTATTGAAGTATGGCATACAAGGGAATCAGTGGAAACAACCTTTTGAAATGGATGATATAAATATAGATGAATTAAATAAATGTAGAGAACAGTTTATAAAACCTATGGGGAAACTAGAGAAAAAAGTGAAAGGAAAAAGGACAGTAGGAGAGATTACAAAAGCTATGCATGATTATTTAGAAGGGGTAGATATTCATAAAAAGCTGGAAGATTGGATTGACTTGTTAAGGCTCGAAGGTCAATTTGAATATATGAATGAGAATACTCAAATATGGAATATTGTCATGGAAGTATTTGATCAAATGGTTGAAATCATAGGAGAACAAAAGATTACATTAAAAGAATATATAAGAGTATTAGATTCAGGATTTTCTTCTCTTGAAATAGGGATTATACCTACAACTATTGATCAAGTACTAGTAGGAAACATTCAAAGATCTAAAAGTCATGATATAAAAGGTTTATTCGTAGTAGGCGTAAATGATGGAATTTTACCATCTGGAAAAGATGAGGATGGCATATTATCTGATGAAGAAAGAATTTTCATGAAAGAAAAAGAGATTACCTTAGGCTATGATAGTCAAAGAAAAGCCTATGAAGAAAAATTTTCTATTTATACGACCTTTACAAAGCCTAGTGAGTACTTGTGGATTAGCTATGCTATGGGAGATCAAGAGGGAAAAGCCATGAGGCCTTCTGTTCTTATTGATAGACTAAAAAAAATATTCACAAAATTAAATATAAAAAGCGATATTATCCACAGTTTAGAGCAGCAAAAGAGCTTGATATCCACACCGAAAAGCACATTTAAATATTTAATAGAAAATATGAGACAAAAATTTGATGGAAAAGAAATAGAAGATCTGTGGTGGGATGTTTATAGCTGGTATTATCATGAAGAAGAATGGAAAGAAAAAAGAGAAGGGGTCATTGAAGGATTATTTCATAATAATCAAACTGGATATATTGAAGAAAATAGTGCAAAAAAGCTTTATCAAATACCTATAAGATCGAGTGTGTCAAGACTTGAACAGTTTGTGAATTGTCCTTTTGCCCATTTTATAAAATATGGTCTAAAACCAAAAGAACGAAAAATGTTTGAAGTAAAAGCTCCTGATATAGGAGAACTATTTCATGAATCTATGGAAAGCTTCACAGGAAAGCTTAAAGGGGAAAATCTTGATTGGCGTAGTTTAGAAAAGAATCAATGTGACAAAATAATAGATACAGTGATTGATGAATTAGTTCCTGAATATGGAAATGGTGTGATGTTAAGTACCAATCGATATAAATATCTTGTAAAGAGACTAAAAAGGATTAGTAGAAGAGCTGTTTGGACATTGACGGAGCATATTAAAAAGAGTGGCTTTGAGCCAAGTGGATATGAAGTAGGCTTTGGAATAGGTAAAATGTATCCACCTATTGAAATAGAATTATCAGATGGAGAAAAAATATACTTGGAAGGAAGAATAGACCGAGTAGATTTATTAGAGGATGAAGAAAATGAATATATAAAGATCATTGATTACAAATCAGGAAATAAAGAATTTAGTCTTTCTGAAGTTTATTATGGTATACAGCTTCAATTGATGATTTATTTAGATGCTGTATTAAAAACGAAAGGTCAAGATGGCAAAGAGAAAAAGCCAGCAGGAATCTTTTATTTTAAAATAGATGATCCCATGATCAAAACAGAAGAAAAAGCTGTAGAATTCATAGAAAATGAAATTCGAAAAAAACTAAAGATGAAGGGATTAGTATTAAAGGATGTAAACATTGCTTATGAGATGGATAAAGAATTAGGTCGTTCTTCTGATATTATCCCTGTAGGATTAAAAAAGGATGGACAATTTACTAGTAATTCTTCTGCTGTTGATGAAGAAACCTTTATGGATTTAATTAAACATGTAAGAAGATTAGTTACAGAAATTAGCTATGAAATGATGAAGGGAAATATAAAAATAGCTCCTTCTAAAAATGGACAAAAAACAGCTTGTGATTATTGCTCTTACACAAGTATTTGCCAATTTGATAGTAGCTTAGAGGATAATGAGTATAAAAACATGAAAAAGCTTTCCAATGAGGAAGTGTTAAAAAGAATAAAAGAAGAAGAAAGTCCTAGAGAATAATCTAGGGCTTTTTGTGTGGGTGAATGAAAGGTTATGGGAAATTTAGTATGTTATAATAAAAAAAGGAAAAATAGAAGGTGGGAAAATAAATATGAAAGAAAGAAAAATCCAATTCATAGATCTTCCTGAGTTATTTCATATAAGAATAGTGAAAGGAAAAGATATCAGTCATCATTTTAAACCCCATTTTCATAGAACTTATAATATTGGAATTATAACAGCAGGGAAGGTTCAATTAAAGATAAATAATCAACAATATAGCATAAGCCAAGGTGAATTATTTTTAATAAATCCCAATATACCACATGAATTTGAAATTCACAAAAATAGTAAGTATAGTCACTACGTAATATGTTTAAAGGAAAAAATGATGGACACTTTTATAAGAAGCTATAATAAAAATTCTTTTCAATTTGATCAAATTAAAATTTCTAATAATTCGTTGTACCAAAGGATCAATAATACGTTTGAAATAATACTAGATGAATCAAGATTGATGATTGAAAAAGAAGAGCTTTTAATTAAATTGTTAGAGCTAGTATTAAAAGAAGCAGGCACTTTAATCGAAATAAATGAAACAATAAAGAGTGATAAAATTTATCAAATTGAAAAGGTAAGAGAATATATTAATAACAATTGGAAACAGGATTTGACTTTAGAGCATTTATCAAAAGTGGCGAATATGAGTAAGTTTCATTTTTCGAGAGTATTCAAAAAAGTAATTGGATTGTCTCCTTATGATTACTTTTTGCAGTTGAAAATAAAAGAGGTTCAAAAATTATTAGAGGAGCGTTCAAATATTACAGAAATAGCTTATGAAACAGGATTTTATGATCAAAGTCATCTGAATAAATATTTTAACAAATTTGTGGGGATTAGTCCCAGTGAATATATGGAGTACCACAAGAAAATATAAAAGCCGGAATACTATTTTCCGGCAAAAAATCTATTTAAGAGCAGGTATAAATTTAGCAAATAAATATAAACCTTTTTCTCCAGCAATGACTTCATGTTTTAAATTCTTAGGAATGATTGAAACGATACCGCAATTGTATGGATGAGACTTGGTATTTAGAATACAGCTTCCTTGTCCTTGAATGACTTCATGAATTTCTAAATGATCTGGATGGGTGTGTAAAGCAATTTTGCAATGAGGCTCAATTTTAACAAGGTGGCAACTGATTGTACCTTGGGTTTCAGAACTTGTAATAATATCTTTTAAATGAACACCTTTAAGCTTTGGGTGAGCATTCCAGTCCAGTTTGTTTAAATCTAATTCAGTAGACTCACTTAGTAAAACACCTTTGTTAAAAGCATCAAAAACGGTAATATTTTCCATAAAGACAACTCCTTTTATAGTAGATTTTATTGTAATGAAATAATAACATAGGTAGAATCTGCGGGATTGTAAAATATTGCTCAATATAATAACTATAGATTTATTTGAATTATTTGAGAGAGGAAGATGTTGATGTTTGTTCAAAAATGTAATAATTGTCATAAACATTTCAAATGGGTACAAATAGTAAAATCTATTTGGAAAGGATATCAACCAGTTATTTGTAATAATTGTAATACTGAACATTATATAAAACGAAGTTCAAGATTATTGGTAGCATTATCGTTTGGTCTTTCTATAATACCCATAGAGTGTATTGTTTCGAATTTTGAAGTTGGCTATTATGGTATTTTAATATATTTAATATTAGTCACGGTGATTAGCTTTATAGCACCTATTTATACTAGATATAATATGAAAGCTAAATAGTTAGGTAGGGTGGGGGTGGAAAATGAAAGGAGTACGTATGGAAAACTATATGTTTATAGGGGCGTTGGGGGTTATGATTTTTAATGTTTGTAATGATATGTATCATAAAAGAAGGTCAAAAATTGTAGCAAAATCTTTAGAACGGAATAGAGTCTATATAATAACCTCTATTGTATTTTTCTTAGCAAGTCTTATATATGCAAGGCTATTTTATGGATACAAAGGAGATCTCATAAATATAGAATTAAAATATATGTATGTCGCGATAGTATATGGATCAGCAGGTTTAGTCTTTTTAATAAGAAGTTTTCAAAAAGATCTTATCAACGAAGAAGGTATTTGTACTTCAAAAGGAATTTATAAATGGAAGAAAATTATTCGTTATGAATGGGAAATAGAAGAAATGAAGGTTAAAAAAGAAGTTATCCAATATTATAATTTAACTTTCTTTATAAGAAAAAATAAAATGGCTAGATTTTTTCCAGAGATAGAGGAAAAGGAAATTAGTTTGAAAATAAATACAGAAAATATGGAGAAGGTAGATCAATTCTTAAAAGAATTATTCAAGGAAAAATTGCAGTAAGGAAGTGAAATGTTATTTCAGGTGTTAATACTTGAATTATAAAGGGGGATATATATGCTGTTAGTAATTATATTATTAGGATATATTGAATACTTAGGGATAAGATGGGTGCTCCTTAAATTTACAGATATTAAATTAGATATATTGCCAGATCGTTATTATGATGATCCAAAAAGAACTTGGACAAATGCAAGCATACTTTTAATATGTTTTTTGATTACAAGTGCAATCTTTATGATTATATTTGAAGGAAAATAATTGTAGGGGGTGTCCTATGGAAGAAAAAATAATACTCATCATTGCTCTTTTGAATATTTTTATAAGTTATTTTTTGAGATCTAATCCTAATATTTCGAAAAGTAGAAAGTATGTATCTAAGGGATTGTTTAGTTTAGGAGTTTTGTTAATCTTGTATACCATGGTGGAAAATATATATGATATCATTTATATTTTTTTAATCTTTAGCATTTTCATGGGATTAGGACATATTTATGATGAAAGAGTGAAAGAAAGTAAAAGTGATATGAAAATACCGTTTAACAATTTTTTTATTTGGATTTTTATGTTTTTTATGATGAAGAAAATAAATACTTATTTGATCGACCCAATTCCACATCATATGTGGATGATGATTATAGGATTTCAAAGTGCCATACGGTGGATTCATTGTGGAAATAAAAGTGAAAAATTAGGACTTTTATGCATGTGCTCAAATTTTTTAGCTGTAGTAGGATTATTCATATTATTTAGTTACTATGCAGAGCCAATGAAAGGAATTTCGAAGCAGGAAGTTGTGGTAAAAAAATATTTAATACAACATGAAAAATATAAAGAAGATGATATTGATGAATTAGAAAGAATGTCTTCTGATAAAAAGCAATTACGTGTATTTGTGAAAATAAAAGAGAAATATTATATATATTATTACAAACAAGGAAAAATTGAAAAGATAGAAGAATTATAGAACTTTAAAGGAGGAGCTTAACTGATGAGAGTAAAAAGTATATTGATAATAGTCATACTGCTTTGTATACTACAAGGTTGTAGTAATGATTCAGAGGAGATTAGTTTTGAAGTATATTTAGGAAAAGAAGATCTATCAAATTTAAAAAAATATGTAATAAGTGAAGAACCATTGTTTACAGATAGAGATATAAAAGCTTATGATTGGAAGACACATAGGATTATATTTAAAAAAGAATTTTTGAATCAAAAAGCAACTCAAAAAAATAGTGATGAGACTAAAACCTACTTAGGAGGATCTAAATTGCTTAATACTAATTCAAGAGATCGGTTTATTGTATATGTAAATAAAGAACCAATATATGAAGGTTTTTATATGCAATCTGTATTATCTTCATTTTATCCAGTTGGAGCAACTATGGTAGATGTAGAGGGTGGAGTACAGATAACTTTTAATCAGGTGGAAGGTAGCCATGTTATGGATAAAAGAAATGATGAAAGAATTTATAATAGATTAAATGAGAAAAAGATTTTAAACAAAAAATAGTTTTTTTTGATAAAATCATTATTGGAAGGGAAATATTTAAAAAGTTACGGTGGTGATAAAATGAAAAAAAATAGAATATTTTATACGATTTATGCATTACTGATCCTATGTATGATCGTTACACTATTTATTGTATATAAGGATATTAAGCATCCCTTTGCATATAAATTTGTAATAGGTTCAGTAATTTTTCTGTTTTTATTCTTTTTTTATTTGGTTTTTAGAACGACTGGAAGATTGATAACATTAAAATCCTTTGAAAGGAGAAAAAGAATAAGAAAGTTTATAATTAGCTTTGTTTTGTTATATGCATTTCTTTATGGTACAGATTATTTTTTTAGACCCTCAAAAGTAGATTCACTAAGAGCATGTTCTCATGCTTTTGGTTATGCTTTAGGGATTTCCTTTTTTGATTTGGTATTTTTAAAAAAGAGGGAATACTAAAAAAGTTGAGGGTAAATAAAAGGCTCCTTCTTAGGAATGAGAATGGTGGATGATTCCTAAGAAGGAGCGTTTAAGCATAGATTGATTTACGTATTTTTTAATATTTAAACTTAGCAATACCTTCCTGCATTTCTTCTGCTAATTTAGCTAATGATTCACTAGCATTAGCAATTTCTTCTATGGATGCGGTTTGTTCTTCTACAGATGCAGAAGCTTCTTCTGTCCCTGCTGCATTTTCTTCGGATATAGCAGAAAGGTTTTCAATAATTCCTATCATTTCAGTTTTCTTATCTTGCATTTCCTCAGAAGATGTATTAATATTTTTTATCACATGTTTCATGCTTTCGATTGAATGATCAATTCCTTCAAATTTTTCTCTGGTGATTTCTGCACTTTCTGTTTGAGATTTGACGAGTGTTCTTAATTCTTCCATTGTTTTTACTGCATTTTCTGTTTTATTTGTTAATTCTCCAATGACATGAGCAATTTCTTCTGTGAATTCATTAGATTGTTCTGCTAATTTTCTAATTTCATCTGCGACAACTGCAAAACCTTTCCCAGCATCTCCAGCTCTAGCAGCTTCTATTGCTGCATTTAATGCTAATAAGTTTGTTTGTTCTGCAATATTTTTAATCATTAGGCTTGCATTTTCTATTTTTGCTGCACTTTCATTGGTGTTTATAATAACTTCATTTACTTCATTGGTTGCTATATTGCTTTGTTTTGTTTTTAGAACAAGTTTTTTCAAAACTTCAAAGCCTTCATTTTTCAATAAGTCTACTTCTTGAGTAGAGGTATTTAGGTCGTTTACAAATTTTAGATCATTCTCTATTAATTCACCTAAATGATTAATGTGCATGGCTCCATCTTCTGTATTTCTTGCTTGATCAGTAGCTCCCATTGCTATCTCTTCAATAGCTCTTGATACTTCTTCTGCTGCTGTAGCTGATTGTTGGCTTGTAGCTGTAAGCTCTTCTGATGAAGCAGCTACCTGCTGAGATAAATCCGATATATTTCTGATTAAATCAATAAAATTTTTCTGCATAGTTGCTAAGGCATTTGTAATGGTTCCTATTTCATCTTTTCGGCTTAAATATTCTATTGCTTTGGAATTTTCATCGAAGGATAAGTCGTAATTTGACAATTTATTGATAATATTTGATAAAATGGTTATTGGGTCTGTTATCTTTTTAGAAATTACATAGACAATACTGATTAAAAGTAATAGACCGAATAAACTGATAAGTATAAGCATTCGTATGAGTTTATCTACTTTTTGAGTTACTTCTTTCATGGGTACAACTGTTGCAACAGACCAATATGTTTTTGTTGCTCCGATTGTTATTGGAATATGTTGCATATAATAGTCTTCATTATTATTTGTTTTTGACTTTTCAATAGTATTAAAAGATTCTCCAGATTTAACAGCTACAGCAATCTCTTTTTTACTTTTCATATCTGTATCTAAAACATTTTTTCCAATAAGTGTTGTATTTTGGTGAGTAACATATTTTCCTTCATTAGATAAAATCATTCCATAGCCTGTATCAAACAAGTTAATAGCATCGCTAATTTCTTGTAGCTTTTCTAAAGAAATATCTACACCAGCAGTTCCTACGACTTTTTCATTTATTTTAATGGGTACTACAAGTGAAGTCATTAATATTTCTTTTCCATTGATCGTATATGAAAAAGGCTCTAATATAGTTTCTTTACCAGAATTTTTAGCTAATAGATAATAATCTCCAGTTCCTGATAAATCATATCCTTCGCAAGGGTTACTTTCTATATTATTACCATTCCAATACCAATAGGGAATAAATCTTCCTGTTTCATCATGCATGTTTGTACTCTTAAATAAGTCGTCTTTTCCATCTAATGCATTGGGTTCCCAGATTGTCCATACTCCTAAGAAATTAGGATTTTCTTTTAATACGTTTTTTAGCATGGCATTCATATTTTCTCTATCTGCAACTCCATCTTTTTTTAAACCTTCAAAGCTTTTTGCTAGTACGCGAGCAGTATAGATTCCCTTTTCTAATTCTTGTTGTACTTTTTTTGATGCTAACGTTCCTTGGAGTGAAGTTTCTTTGTATGCATCTGCTATGGAATTTCTCCTTGTATTTATTCCTACAACACCAATAATGGTAGACATGATCAATATAATGCTTATTGAAATACTTATGACCATTTTACTTTTAATTGATTTCATTTGACTCCTCCTATTCTATGTGACTGTATTTTGAAATTTTAAACAATTCTTTATATTTAAAGGTATATTCTACAAGAAAACATAAAATCCTCCTTTTTTCGACAAGAATTTACTTTTTTAACAAACTAGGTTTAAATTTTTATCTATGTATGAAAAACACCTTGTTTTTGACAAAATTTAGAATTTAGCATATATTAGACCATATAATTTAAGCCAATATGAATGGTGAGAGAGGAATATCAATATGATTAATTTGATAAAAGGATATGAACCTTTTAATGAACAAGAAAAAAAAGATCAAGAAATCATTTTAAAGTGTATAGATACATTTAAAGATGTTTTAACTAGAGAAAATGAACTTGCACATATAACAAGCTCAGCATTTGTAGTTAATAAAGGGAAAGACAAAGTGTTAATGGTACATCATAACATATATAATTCATGGTCATGGACAGGTGGTCATGCAGATGGAGAGATGGATTTATTATCTGTTGCAATAAAAGAAGTGAAGGAAGAAACAGGGGTAAAGAATATTTTTCCAATTACTTGGGATATTTTCTCATTAGATGTATTGCCAGTACTCGGCCATATAAAAAGGGAAAAATATGTGTCAGCACATTTACATTTATCTATTTGTTTTCTAATGGAAGCTGACGAAAATGATTTGCTTATTACTAAAGAAGATGAAAACAGTGATGTAAGATGGATTCCAATAAAGGAAGTAAATGAATGTACAAATGAACCTCATATGAAGAAGGTATATAAAAAATTAATAGATAAATTAGATTTTTTTGCTTAAAAATTTAAATCTCTTTAACCAGTTGGATATGAAAAATCATAAAAATAATTATTTATCTACAGGATTTCTTAAAATATGCTATAATCATTTAAAATATTAAAAATAAGAGAGGGATGCAATTGAAGAATTTATGAAAGATGTATAAGGAAATTTTAGTAGATTTAAAATTTGGTGCAAGAAGATTTATCAAATATCAGGTAGGAACAAAATTGTTGATTTTTATTGTGATTCTACCATTTTTAAAAGTAGTGTTTAATGGACTGATGAGAAGTAGAGGGTTTACATATTTAACGAATGGACTTTTAACAAAGTTTTTATTATCTCCCCAAGGGGTAATGTCCGTATTATTTGGTGCAATTATTGCTACATCTGTTATTGTAATAGAAATAGGAGGACTCATTACTCTTAGTCATCAGGTGATCAATAAAGAAGCTGAAAGTAGCTATTATACTATATTTAAATATTGTATGAAAAAAATGAAGCATTTAATGGGTTTTGATGGATTGATTATTGTCCTTTATTTAATGATTATATCTCCTTGGTTGCAAATAGGAATGCAAACAAGTTTATTGCAAGATATAAGAATACCTGGATTTATAAAGGATGTTATCTATAATGATGTACGCTATACGGCAGCCTTGACCATTGTAGCCATGGCTTTATTTATTGTAGCCATTCGATGGATTTTTACGATCCATAATATTATGCTAAAAGATCAAAAAGGAGTAAAAGCTTTAAAGGAGAGTAGCAAACTTGTAAAAAATAATTTAAAAGCTTTTATAAAAAATATACTAGGAATTGGCTTAATCAATTTTTCAATATTAGGGATCATCAGTATATTCTATATATTAATTGCAATCGTCAGTGTTGCAGTATTAGGGGAAACTTATGGGGAATTCGTAATGATGGGGCTATTTGGTATAGGTATTTTTTTATTAGGAATAGGACAATCAGTTTTATTGTCTTTTCAAATCCTTCACACTACAAAGCTTTTTTATTTGTTTAATGATGGTAAAATCCCTCTTATAAGATTAGAAGAGAAAGGAAAAAAACTTTCTTTATTTGATCAAATATTGAACCATAAAAAAGTAATGATAGGTCTATGGATAGGAATGTTTTTGTTGGCATCTGTAATTACAAAATCTATGATAGAATATATAGAAAATACAAGATATGAAGTAAAAGTAACAGCACATAGAGGAAGCTCAAAAAATGCCCCGGGAAATACATTAGCAGCAATAGATGTTGCTATAAAACATGGAGCTGATTATGCAGAAATTGATGTACAAGAGACAAAAGATGGAAAGATTGTGTTGCTTCATGATAAAAGCTTGGAGAGAACTACTGGAGTTGACAAAAATATTTGGGAAGTTACTTTAGATGAGATAAAAACATTAGATGCAGGAAGTTGGTTTGACGAAAAATATAAAGGTGAAAAAATAGCTACATTAGAAGAAGTGATAGACTATACAAAGGGAAAAATTAAATTAAATATTGAAATCAAGACCAATGGGCATGAAAAAAATCTTATTCCACAAGTAATAGAATTAATTAAGAAAAAAGATATTCTAAATACTTGCGTAGTTACATCATTAGATTATGATGCAATACAACAAGTAGAAGCCATAGAATCTAAAGTAAAAACAGGCTATATTATGTTTGTTGCTATGGGAAATGTAGAGGATTTGAACGTAGATTTTTATAGTGTAGAACAAACAAATGCAACGGATGAGTTTATTACAGCTGCTCATAAGATCGGGAGAGAAGTGCATGTGTGGACAATTAATGAGGAAGAAGATATGGATGAAATGATTGAATTAGGAGTAGATAATATCATAACAGATTTTGATCAAGTATTAAAACAAAAGCTTAGTAAGTAAAGAAAATGATTCTTCAAATAGGAGAATCATTTTCTGTATTTAGTAGAGAGTCTTATTGAAAAATAGCCTTCATGATATAATAGAAGTAGAAGTAAGAATAGTGAAACTATTTATAGAGGGAGGAATGCTAATGAATTGGAATGCACTCGTTTATACGATTCCCCTATGGATAACATTGACTTTATCTATGGGTATTGCCATATATACTTATAAACGGCGTCAGGTCCCAGGAGCCATTCCTTTGGTTTTGATGTCCCTAATCATGGGGGTATGGTCTTTTGGATACATTTTTGAATTGCTTTCTAAAAGCTTAAGGGAGAAAATATTTTGGGATAATGTACAGATGCTCGGAGGGGCTATGGGAGCAAGTTGTCTTGCCTTTGCATTACAATTTACAAAGCAAAAGGTCTATCTTAAGAGAAGAGTATGGTTTTTATTGTTTACGGAACCTTTACTCATTTGGATTTTAGCCGTATCCAATATAACAGAACTCTTTAGAGTAAATATTCGAATGTATGTAGGGAAGCCATTTTCAGCTCTTATTTATAATATGGGTATAGCTTCTTATGTGGATTTTATTTTTGGTTATAGTATGTATTTTTTATTTGTTGCACTACTCATTAGATTTTTTATTCGATCACATGCTTTATATCGTAGACAGGCTACTGTTATAATGATTGGAGTTACTGTTACTGCTTGTGGATTTATACTATTGTTCTTAGGATTAACCCCTAAATTTATGAGGGACCCTACTCCTTTTACTTTTACTATTTTAAACTTGACATTGGTGTGGACTATTTATCGGTATGGATTTTTAAGTATTGTTCCTATTGCAAGAGAGACGATTTTTGAGAAAATGAATGATGGATTGATTGCATTAGATTATAATCAATTAATTGTAGATATGAATCTATCAGCACAAATAATCATGGATAAAATACCTAATCAAGTAATCGGACAACCTATAAGTAATGTTTTTCCAATTTTAAATCCCTTTTTAAAACAAATAGAACTATCTATACAAAATCATTCGGAAATTATTTTGAGAAGAGATAGTTATGAATATACTTATGAAATAGAAGTATTACCCTTATTAAATAAAAAGCATGTTCACAATGGGTGGTTGATTGTCATGCATGATATAAGTAAGCGTAAAGAGTTAGAAAAAGCTTTACAAGCTAGTGAAGAAAAATATAGAAATGTTTCAGAATTTGCAAATGATGGAATTGTTATTGTTCAGAACGGTCTAGTTCAATATGTAAATAAGAAAGTATTAGAGATGATTGGGTATGATTATGAAGAAGTAATCAATTATCCTTTTAATTGTTTTGTTGTTCCAGAGCTAAGAGGCAAGATGAATGAAATCTATAGAAGAAAATTAGCTGGTGAAGATGTGAAAGCACAATACGAGACTATTTTACTTTGTAAAAGTGGGGAATACTTAGAGGTAGAAGTAAATAGTGCCGTGATGAATTATAATGGAGAATCAGCTACTTTAGGATATATACGAGATATTACGGAAAGAAAACGTGCAGAAAAGATATTGCGAGAGTTAGCCACAAAAGATCCATTAACAAAGCTTTTTAATCGAGGACATTTTTTTACACTTGCAAGGGATGCTTTTGAAAAAAGTATAACAGAGCAATATCCTATATGGGCAATGATGATGGATATTGATCATTTTAAGAAGGTGAATGATCAATATGGACATGCAATAGGGGATCAAGTTTTATGTGCTGTTGCAGAAATGATTACCTATTCTATTCGAGATTGTGATACGGTAGGAAGATATGGAGGAGAAGAATTTGCCATATTATTGATTAGTCTAGAGGAAGAAGAAGTAAAAGCATTGGGAGAAAAAATTAGAAAAAATATTATGAATACACCGGTAAATACAGGAAAAGGAGATATCTTTATTACAGTAAGTTTAGGTATTGCTAACAGAATTTCTAAGGATAACATAGATAAATTATTTGATCGAGCAGATCAAGCTTTGTATGAAGCAAAGGAAACGGGTAGAAATAGAGTGGTAATATATGAGGAAAAGTAAGGAGATAGAAACACCATGAGGATAGATGGAGATAAATTTAGAAATTTATTCGTTATATTGTTTGTAGCATACTTAGTGTATTTGTTTTATTTAGTTTTTTTCAGTGCTTATTATGGAAGAGGATATCATCATCGAAATTATAATTTTGTTCCTCTAAAGACCATAACAGAATATTTACTTTTAAAGCATGGAATAAAAGGGACTATTGTGAATATCGGTGGTAATATTCTAGCATTTATGCCATTAGGCTTTTTATATCCTGTTGTCCATAAAAGTAAAAAAAATTATAAGCATATTTTGATTGTATCGTTCATATTGACATGCTTTATAGAAGGACTTCAATATATTAGTGGGGCAGGTACTTGTGATATAGATGATGTCTTATTAAATGTGATTGGTGGATTAGTAGGATATATATTTTATAGAGAAATTGTTAAGAAGGGGATTATAAAATGAATAGGAAAGAGCATATATTATATGATTTGAAGAAAGATATTATAAAGAATAGCAATATGATTAATTTTATTAAAAATTATCCAATTGATTTTATAGAAAAGATAGGGCAGTCTATATTAATAAGAGGTAAAAGTGATGAAAATTGGGTCTATATAAGTAGCTCCTCAAAAGAGGAATTTGAAAAATTACTGAAAAAATATGATGATGAAGAATATTTTGCAGTGATGGAAGATTGGATGATTCCCTATATAGCTAAAGATAAAAAAATAGATTGGCAGCTATCTTGTATGAAATTATTTTTTCCTAAAGAAAAGGAATTAGCTAAAAATAAATATAAAATGATTCAATTATCTATAAATGATGCAGAATATATTTATAAGCACTCTCACTATAAAGCTTATACATCTATTGATTATATAAAGACAAGAATAGAAAAAGGAATAAGTTTAGGAGTTTATGAAAATGAAAAATTAGTTGCTTGGATTATGACCCATGATGATGGTGCTATTGGATTTTTACATGTTCTAGAAGAATATAGAAATAAAGGATATGGCTATGATCTAATAGGAGCTATGATTCAAAAGGTAAGGGGAATGGGAGATATTCCATTTGTGCATATTGAAGAAGATAATGTGAAATCTATGAATTTAGCTATTAAAATTGGATTTATAAAAGATCGAAAAATTCATTGGATGAAGAGAAGTAAATGACTTCTAAGTAATGTAAAAATAGATTATTGTAATAAAAAAGAAAGGTATGAATAAAAATTGAGAAGGATAAAGGTTAAAGGATTTATCCTTAAAATTCTATTATTTTCAATAAGTATGTTATATATTTTCTTTATATATATAGACTTTTTCCATAAAAGTAGTTTTATATCAGTAGATAGAATGAAATATTTGAGCATAATATTGTGTTTTCTTATGGTTCTTCTCATAGGAAAAGACGCTCTTAATAAAAGAGATAAAGCTTTTCTTCAAGCTGGATTTTTTATGACGATTATTGTTGACTTATGTCTTATTATTTTAGATTATTTCATTTTAGGGGTTGTTTTTTTCTGTTTTGTTCAAATTATTTATACTATTAGATATGAATTTAAGAAAATAAAATATATACTTATGAAATTTGCAATTATATTCCATGGGATAATGATTGCTTATTGGATGATAGATTTTTTTATTATAAAAATAGACATTTTATTTGCAGTTGTTTTATTTTATGCCATATGTTTAATTACTAGTGTTATGAGAGGAATAAAGGCTTGTAAAAATAATGTATATCCGTATCTAAATAGATATATGATCAGCTTTGGGATGATCTTTTTTCTTTTATGTGATATAAATGTAGGGTTATATAATATAAGCGCATATATAGATTTGTCGGTGAATTTTGAGAATACATCATATTTATTGATCTGGCTTTTTTATCTTCCTTCTCAAGTGCTTATAGCTTTAAGTGGGTATGATTTTCATAGGAATAAGAATTACTAATTTGGTTTAGGTGCAGAAAGTAAAGCTAGAAAAGTGATTAATCTAGCATTTAATATTTTTGCACCACAACCAAAATGATTATAGTTTTAATAATCTCCTCTACCCATATTATCTACTTTAATGTCCACGTTAACTATTATTTTAGAATCAGCTACGACTTTGTTCCAATCAACACCTGTATGTCTTCCATATTTACTTGCAGCTACTTTCCCTAAATTAAGACAATCTATTTCGTAATCTTTTTGCATTTTATTTAAAAAATCAACACTCATTTCTTCTACTTTTTTTTTCATTGCACTTTTGAATGCTTTCATACTTACTGGATCTGAGTATATATTAGGGAACAACTCATTTTCTATTATATTTCCATTCAAAGATAAATTTATATAAAAAATATATTTACCACCTTTTTTTTCACAGCGAACCTTTCTTGATGTTTGTGCATGATAACTTATGTATTGCTTTGTTTTTTCTTTCAATACAAGTATCCCTTTTACATTGTCCTCTCTTAATAAATTCATGACCCTTGCTTCTTCCATATCTATTTTTCGAACCATTTTATCTTTTTTAAATAATGCCATTCCAGTAATTTTTAGTTTATTGTCTTTTATTTCAATATAGGGTAATACGATATTTTTTCCTTCTGCACCAATTCGTACAAAAATATCTATAAGTTTATAGTGATCCGAAAAGAAATTATTTTCTTTAGAATTTTCAATCATACCTTCGATATAATCTGCAGCATTAGGATAGGAAGGTATTTTAAAATTTAAAATATCTTCAACCTTTCCATTACAGATAGCCAAAACAACGGTATCATTAATGGAGGGATCTTTAAAGTCTATATCGATTAAATTTTTTATACCAAATTTTGAATATTCTTCACTAAAAATATATGCCTTTTCAACTCCTGTTATCATTTTTTTATTTAAGTAGAGCTGCAATTTTTCAATAATATGGGAAAGTGAACGATCTACAATTGTATAGGTAGTACTAGAAACTTTTTCTTCTTCATAGTAATCGTAAAAGGACATGGAAACACTAAAATTTTTATCAGAAGGAGATAAATCAAGGCTAAATCCAGAAGGAATATTAAGGGTTTCAACTGGTAAATAATTTACTCCGTTACGAAAATATATGTAGAGTACAATAAAAACAATAAATATAATGATGTTTTTTTCTTGGATAATTAAATTATAGAATAATTTAGTTTTATAAAAGTTTTTATCCATAAGTACCTCCATGGTGAGTGAGTAAACTTAATACTTAGGTTTAAATGATATCAATAAGGCTATTGATGTAGAAAATATTAAATTGAAAGTAGTAAAGGTTGGAGATGTAAAAGATAGTATTTTTTCTTTTAATAAATTATCAGAAAGTATTAGAGCTAAATAAAGCATTAAAGGATAAATATAGATACATATTTTTTTTATATCAACGTTGATCAATTTATTTATGCCCAAAATAGAAGCAAAATAATAGTTTGAAATAGTTCTAATTATTATTAATATCCAAACGAAGGTAAATATATATCGAAAATTATTAATTATAGGGATTTGTATACTTTCAAAAACAAAGATATAAGACCAGTAGCTTTTAGGAAGAATATCTATGCCTAAATAGACTATAGTACAGAATACAGCCCATACCCATATTATTCCTGCTAAGCCTACTGCTTTCAGACCTTTCTTCTTTATGGATTTAGAATCTTTTACATATGGATAAAGTAAAAAAATGACTTCCCAGCCTGTATAAAAATAAGCAGTTTCTTTATTTGCTTTTAGAATATTTAATAAACCTGAACCGAATACAGGTTGAATATTTGATAGATCTCCAAATTTAAGAGCAACCATAGAAAATAATACGACTAAATAGCCAAAATTAATTAAGTGGTTTACTTTACCTAGAACTTTTAATCCATTAAAAGATGCATATGCTGCTAATGAAATGCCTATTATAATAACTTTTAAAGGAGATAAAAATGGAACAATATAAGTTCGTGTAAGATTAACGAAATCTGATGTAACGGTTAAGGAAACAAGGATAAATTGTGAAATAAAGATATAATTTAATATACTTCCTAAAAAACGACCAAAATATTTTTTACTTAAAACCAATATGTTATCATTAGGATGTTTATTAATAATAAAGCTAGCGATAAGAATAACGTAGAGGGGATATACTAATCCGATTATTGCTGAAATCCATGCATCTTGTCCGGCAGTTTTTACAAGAGCATTAGAGAATCTTAAAAAAGCTGGTCCAGCTGAAAAACCTATCAATAAAGAACCTAGCTGACTTGCCGTTATAAGTTTTTTTTGTTTATTCATCCTTTTTCCTCCTGAACAGCTTTCTAAAATCTTTCTGTCGTATAGGATTACTATTTGGAATAGATTTAGGTCGATTGTTCATCTTCCATAAGGGTGCTCTAATAAATATATCTTTTAAATCACTACTTTCAAAGGATAAATAAGGAACTCCAAAGCTCTCTAAAGAGAAAAGGTGAACGATCAAAAAAAATATGCCAGAGGTTATTCCTAAAAATCCCATAGCATTTGTAAGAATAAGCATAGGAAATCTAATAAATCTTATACTAAGAGACATTTCATAATTGGGGATTAAAAAAGTAGCTACAACGGTTATTCCGATTACAAGTAGGGTAGTAGGGCTTACTATTTTTGATTCAACTGCAGTATTTCCTATTATAATACCTCCTACTATACTTAATGTGGATGCTATTCTTGGAGGAAGTCTTAGTCCGCCTTCTCTTAAAAATTCTACTACTATTTCCATTGCCAATATTTCAAGAAAAGGGGTTAATGCTATTCCTTCTCTTGATTGTACAATTGGACTGATGAACTTTACAGGTATAAGCTCAGCGTTGTATTGTATTAGAGTCAAATAGGTAGAGGGTAATGTTATGATTATAAAAACTGCCAATATTCGTAGAAGTCTTGCAAAGGATGAGACTATGGTTCGTTCATTATAATCTTCAACAGCTTGAAAGAACTCTACAAATATAGCTGGAGCAGTAAGTATGTAAGGAGATCCATTCAATATAATAGCGATTCGTCCTTCCAGTAAATTTGCTTTTACTATATCTGGTCTTTCAGTACCGTATATTTGTGGGAAGATAGAATATGTACTTTCTTCTATATATTGTTCGAGCATACCAGTATCATTTATTGCATCTACATTTATACTGCTTACGCTATCACGAACTTTTTTTAAAACATCTTGATTAACTATATCTTCAATATATACTAATGATAAGTCAGTTTGAGAACGTTTACCAAGCTTCAAATTTTCTATTGTTAAGTTTTTATCCTTGATTTTTCGTCTTAGCATACTAATATTGGTTTGTATATTTTCTACAAAACCTTCTCTAGAACCTCTAACGGCTGATTCTGTTGGAGGATCGGTTATAGCACGAAAATTTCCACCTACTGTATCTATTATAATGAAATTACTTAGTCCATCAATTAATATAGCTGTTTTTCCTGATTTAATAGCATCTATAACATTGTTAATACTTTTTTCCGTTTGTGTGTTGGATAAAGGGATATATCTTTTACAAATATATTCAGCAGTATTTTTAGTTGAAATTAGTTTCTCATCTACTTGGAACATCAATGGTTCCAAAATACCTCTAGCGATAACATCTTTATTTACTAATCCATTTACATATATGATGGCAGCATCAAAAGTTTTTTTATTTCCAATAAAAAAATGTTTTGTAATTACAGGACTGTTATTACCTATTTCATTGATAATTAAATCTATATTTTTATTGATATTTGTGTCCATAATTATCCCCTTATTAGAATATAGTATAAAATTATATATTTAAGATTTTAGCCTAAAATGGTTGTTTTATACATGACTATGGAGCCTTTTTTAAGTAGAGCACCGAGGTTTAATTGCTTTTAATGAATTTATACTAGATCTAAAGAAATAAATAAAATTATCAGCATAAAAGCACATAAGTAGAATCATGATATGGGAATTTCTAATATGAAGAAGAATTATGAATAATCTATAGGAAAAATTCTCAGAGTGTAATGGATAGAGGGGACTTCTTTATTATGATATAATTTTGTATATATTATAGACTTAAGGGAATACAAAAACAGCTTATAACAAATAAAATATATTTTCAGAAATTTTATTTTATATAGAGTTTATTTACAACAGGAGGGGAATACAAATGGTTATGTGGACGGAGGATCAAAAAAGTGCTATTGATGCGAGAGGCAGCAATCTTTTAGTTGCAGCAGCAGCAGGTTCTGGGAAGACGGCTGTATTGGTAGAAAGAATTATACAGTTGATTATAAAAGATCAAATAGATATAGATAAACTACTCATTGTAACATTTACAAATGCAGCAGCAGGGGAAATGAGAGAAAGAATAGGGGCAGCTATTTTAAAGGAATTAGAAAAGAAGAATGAGAATGAAGAGCATTTAAGAAGACAAATAAATCTATTAAATAGAGCATCTATTAGTACCCTCCATTCCTTTTGTATTGATGTGGTAAGGAAATATTTTCATTTAATAGATATAGACCCTAATTTCCGTATAGGGGATAGTACGGAAACGAGCATCATGAAGATGGAAGTTTTAGAGGAGTTATTTGAAAGAGAATATGAGAATGCAGATGAAAAATTTCTAGGGCTTGTGGAACGATTTGGAGGAAATAAAGAGGATACGCCTTTGCAGGAGTTGACTTTAAAATTATATGAATTTATTCAAAGTCAGCCCTATCCTAAAAAATGGTTAAGAGAAAGGGTAGAAGATTTTGATATAGATATAAATAGCTTTAAAGAAACGAATTGGTATGAGATTATTTTAAGACAGATTCAAATAGCACTCATTGGAGCTAATGAATTATTTATAGAAGCAAAAGCTTTATGTCAAAAATTGAATGGACCTGCTGGTTATATGGATGCTATTTTAGATGATATAGCTTTAACGGATAGTTTAATCAATCTCTTAGGATCAGGACTTGATCGTTTCTATCACGAGCTAAAAGATGTAAAGCATAAAAGATTAGGAAGAGTATCTAAAGAGGTAGATGAAGATTTAAAGGAAGAGGTAAAAGGATTAAGAGATCAAGGAAAAGATATTATAAAAAATATTCGAGAGGATATTCTTACAAAAAGTCCTGAAGATTATATAAATGATTTGAATGAATTATATCCTTTTATGGAATACTTATACAAATTAGTAAGCGAATTTGACGCGGGTTATGGTGAGAAGAAAGTAGAACGTGGAATTGTAGATTTTAATGATTTGGAGCATTATGCATTAGCTATCTTAGAAAACGAACAAGCAGCAAAGGAATACAAGGAAAAGTATGAATATATATTTGTAGATGAATACCAGGATAGCAATATTGTACAAGAAACTATTTTAGGATTTATAAAAAAGAATAATAACTTTTTTATGGTAGGGGATGTAAAACAAAGTATATATCGATTTAGATTAGCAGATCCATCCCTTTTTATTAGTAAATATGAAACCTTTGAAAGAGATTGTCATGCTTTGAATCGAAGAATAGATTTAAGTAAAAACTTTAGAAGTCGAGAAGAAGTCATTGATGGAGTTAACTTTATCTTTAAAAATATTATGACCAAGGAATTTGGTGAAATCGATTATGATGAGGGGGCTTACCTTTATAAAGGAGCAGATCATAAGATAATAGAAGACCCTTCCATTGAATTAAATATAATAGAGAAAAAGGAAGAAAAATATGAAGATGATGAAATACTAGAAGAAATGGAAGACATAGAAGTTGAAGCAAGAATTGTTGCAAAAAGAATGAAAGCATTACTAGAAAAAGAAATTTATGATCAAAAGTTGGATACTTATAGAAAAATAACTTATAAGGATATGGTAGTGCTTCTTCGAACTACAAAAAACTGGGCACAAGCTTTTTTAGAAGTTTTTATAGAAGAAGGAATCCCAGCTTATGCAGATGTAAATACAGGTTATTTTGAAGCCATAGAAGTAAATATTTTTATGAATTTATTAAAGGTCATTGATAATAAAAGACAAGATATTCCACTTATTAGTGTCATGCGTTCTCACATAGGAGGCTTTGATACAGAGGAGCTTATAAAAATTAGGGTAGGTAGTAACCACCCATCTTATTTTGAAGCCATAGAAGAATATATTGGTCAAGAAGAGGATGAGCTTAAATATAAATGTGTAAGATTTTTAGAAAAAATTAAAAAGTACAAAACCTATGCTAGATATATGCATATAGATGAATTGATTTGGAAGCTTTTAAAAGAAACAGGCTATTATGATTATTATGGGGCTATGGTTGGAGGAATACAAAGACAAGCCAATTTAAAAATTTTAGTAGATCGAGCAAGACAATTTGAGAATACATCTATAAAGGGATTATTTAATTTCATAAAATTTATTGATAAATTGAAAAGCAGTAGTGGAGATATGGGAACAGCTAAAATATTAGGAGAAAACGATGATGTTGTCAGGATTATGAGTATTCATAAGAGCAAGGGCCTGGAGTTTCCGGTAGTTATTGTAGCTGGCATGGGGAAACAATTTAATTTGATGGATATGAATGCTCAAGTTTTATTCCATAAGGACTTAGGGATTGGACCTAGATATGTAGACCCTGATAGAAGACAATATGCAGATACTATTGCAAAAATTGCCATGAAGAATAAAATAAAAATAGAAACTCTATCAGAGGAAATGCGTATTTTATATGTTGCTTTAACACGGGCAAAGGATAAGCTTATCCTAGTAGGGTCTATAAGAGATATAGAAAGATCAACAAAAAAATGGACAAAAAAGATGAATCCCTTTTATTTATCTCGAGGGAAAAGTTATCTAGATTGGATAGGACCTGCTTTAATCCGTCATGAAGATGGACAAATATTAAGAGAGCTAGCAGGAGTCTTTTGGAATAAAGAAAGCTTTTATGAAGATCATTCAAAGTGGAGCATTCAAAAAATAGATAAAAAGCATATTCAATTAGAAGAAATGGAAAAAAGAATTAACAAATTAGCCTTTAAGAAATTTTTAGAGGATTTTGAGGATAAAACTTTAGAGGAAAATCACTTTGTAGCAAAGAGATTAAATTGGTATTATAAAAATCATATAGCTACTAAAATTCCTTCAAAGCTTTCTGTAACAGAAATCAAAAGAATAACGAATAATCAACTAGATGGTATAGGATTGAATATTCCTATGCTCATTAAAAGACCAAAGTTTATGGAAGGAAAAAAACAGCTTACAGGGGCTGAAAAAGGAACAATTATTCACTTTGTTATGCAGCACCTTGATCTTGAAGATATAGATAGTGAAGAAGCAATAGAAGAGCAGATTCAAAAAATGGTAAAGGCTGAGTTACTAAAACCTGAAGAGTTAGATGTTGTAGATGTTTCAAAAATTGTTCGATTTTTTGAAAGTAATATTGGAAAAAGGATTTGTGCATCTAATCAAGTTTTTAGAGAAGTTCCTTTTAACCTTGTGAAAAAAGCAAAAGAGGTAATACCTCATATAGAAAGCTGTGAAGAAAATCTTTTGATTCAAGGGGTTATAGATTGCTATTTTGAGGAAGAGGATGGGTATATTTTAGTAGATTATAAATCAGATTATGTAACAATGCATCAAAAAGAAGAAATTATGGCGAAATATAAGATTCAAGTAAAGCTTTATAAAGATGCATTAGAAAATATAACAGGAAAAACAGTAAAAGAGAGCTATCTTTATTTATTCCATTTGAATGAAGAAGTAAAAATATATTAAAGAGATGGAGAAGTAACGGTGAAACAAAAACTAAAGGAATATTGTAAAACATTAAATATAAATCATGTAGGTATTGCACCTATTGGTCCTTATAAAGATTTAGAAAAGATATTAAGAGATAGAATAGAAAAAAGATATATAACAGGAATGGAAGAAAAAGATTTAAAGAAGAGAGTAGACCCCAAAATACGTATGAAAGATGCAGCTTCTATTATTGTCTGTTTATTTCCTTATTTTATAGAAAATCATGAAGAGGGAAATATAGCTAAATATACTTATGGATTAGATTATCATATTATTATAAAAGAAAAGCTTGAGAAAATAGGCGGATTTCTAAAAGGTCAGATAGAAGGATTTAATTATGAATCTTTTGTAGATACAGGCCCTTTAGTAGATAGATATTTAGCTTATTTAGCAGGGGTAGGGTATTTTGGTATAAATAATCACATAATAACAGATGAATATGGTTCCTATGTATGTGTTGGATATATAATCAATAATTATCCCTTTGAAGAGGATACCCCTTTAGATAAAACTTGTATACAATGTGGAAAATGTATAAAGGAATGTCCTGGAGGAGCTATCCTTGGAAATTTTGAAGTAGATCCAAGAAAGTGCATATCTTTTATTACACAGAAAAAGGAAGAATTGACAGAGGAAGAAATAAATATTTTAAAGAAAAATAAGATGGTATTTGGATGTGATATTTGTCAAGATGTGTGTCCTCATAATCAAAGCATAAAAAAAACGCCTATAAAAGAATTTCATGAAAATTTGATTTGTGCCCTGAAGGAAGAGGACGTAGAAGGACTATCTAATAAAGCATTCAAAAGAAAATATGGTGATAGAGCTTTTTGTTGGAGAGGGAAAAAAGTAATTTTAAGGAACTTTCATATTCTAAATAGATAAAATAAAAAAATAATTGCTATTCTTACTTAACAAATACTGACAAAATCTGATATAATAACTAACGTTTGGTAGAAAAATAAAAAACAATTTAGAATTAAAATAAGGAGTAATGAATATGAGACTGATACCAACTCGTTTTGTAAAAGAGGGCATGTATTTAGCACAAACTTTAAATGATATCAACAACAGGGTATTACTTCAAAAAGGGGTTGAGTTAAACGAAAATCTTGTAAAAAAAATTGAGGAAAATGGTGTATATAGTATATATGTATATGATGAGTATAGTAATGATGATATTGAAGATCTTATTAGTCCGAGATTAAGGAATACAGCTATTAAAACTATTAAAGATACTTTTGATAATTTGAATAAGTATATGAATCAAAATAATAAAACGGCAGCCAAAAGATTCCAGAAAACAGGAGAAAATAATATTAGATCTTTAAATAAAGTATCTAAAGAAATAGTAGAAGAAATGCTTGCAAGTCAAAATGTATTGATTAATTTAGTAGATATAAAGAGCATAGACCGTTATACTTATCAACATTCTGTCAATGTAGCTGTATTATCTCTAATTTTAGGAATAGAAATTGGACTCAATAAAAATGAACTATATGACTTATGTATAGGAGCAATGTTACATGATGTGGGGAAAGCATTTGTCCCTAAAGAAATTCTTTTGAAAAAAGATAAACTAACAGAGGAAGAATTTAAAATAGTTAAAGAGCATTCAAAGAAAGGGTATGACTATTTGAAAGAAAACTATGAATTAAATGCCAATATCAAATTGATTGCTTATCAACATCATGAAAAATTGGATGGAACAGGATATCCAAATGGTTACAAAGAAGATAAGATTAATAAATTAGCAAAAATTGTTGCAATCACAGATACTTATGATGCCATGATTTCTGATAAACCCTATCGAAAGGCAATTCCTCCAAATGAGGCAATAGAATTTATTATGGGAAGTGCAGGGAGGTATTTTGATTTTCATATGGTTAAGCTTTTTGCAAAAAAAGTAATTCCTTATCCTGTAGGAAGCATGGTGAAATTAAGCAATGGAGAGATTGGAGTAGTAGAGGAAATAAAACCAGAATTTTCTTTAAGGCCGAAAGTCAAAGTTGTAAAACAAAAGGCTGTTACAGTAGAAATGAAATTAGTTGACTTAATGAAAGAAACCAATTTAGTTATAGAAGGATTAATCTATGAAATCCCTAATGCAAATGTTCCTCGTAAAATGGGAGAGATCAATTCTTTCAAAAATGTAAAAGGATCATAAAAAACTTCTTTTGATTTTTCAAAGGAAGTTTTTTATGATTTGAAAATTTTTTAAAATGCAAAAATATACAATGTATTGAAATAATATTCTGATAGAATAAGAAGATAGAGGTGATTAACTTGAAGAAAAAATTGGTTTTGATAACGTTAGATATAGCACCAAAAGAAAAATATGTGAAAGATTTACGTGATTTTTTCGAAGATTATTTAGAGATTGAGGGATATAGCCTAAAAGAAGGAATTGATGAAATTATTAATGGAGATCTTGCACTTATTACTTCTCCTGTGCTTACTAATATCGTTAAAAAATATCTTCCAGAAGATATAGAGCATATCTATATGAATCGAACATTTTTATATAGAAGTTTAGAAAAGTTATATAAGTTACCACAAGGAACTAAAGCTATGCTGGTAAGTAATATGAGTATTGGTGCAGTAGGGGCTATGTCTACACTCTATGAAATTGGAGTTAAACATATAGACTTTACACCTGTGTATCCGAATATGAATAATATTCCAAATATTAAAACGGCTGTAACACCAGGACAAGTATCTTATGTGCCTTCTTGGGTAGAAAAAGTTGTAGATATTGGATGGCGAGTTCTTGATCTATCAACTTTAATAGATATAGGAACAAAATTGGATATTATGAATAAAAAGCTAGAAGAAAAGTTAGGAATTTACGCACAAGAGATTGTACCTATTAGTTACGGACTCCATTCTATATTTGATCATACGAGTAAAAATAAAAAATTAATGGATATGGTCTTAAATATAGTAAATGATGGTGTTTGTGTCACCGACGCTGCATATAATATTATACATTGTAATGAATCCATTGGTAGAATGTTAGAAATAGATACAAAAAAATTTGATTCTACAAAGGTTAAAAAATCTATAATGAATTTATCTTTGTGGAGAAAAATAACAAATGAAAAAAATTTAGAAAATACTTTGATGAAATCTTTAGAAACGAATAAGAGTTTTATTGTAACCAAAAAATCTATTGATGTATATAATAAAAGCTGTGGATATGTGGTTATCTTAAAGGATGTTACGGAAATTCAAAATTTAGAAACCCAGTTAAGAAAACAATTGGTAGAAAAGGGATATATTTCAAAATATCATTTTGAGGATATAGCTGGTACTAGTAAAACTTTAGTGGAATGCATCAATAGAGGAAAAAAGATTGCAAAAATAGATGCACCCGTATTGATTACGGGTGAAAGTGGAACAGGAAAAGAGATGTTTGCCCAATCTATGCATAATGCTTCTAAAAGGTCGAATAAGCCGTTTGTAGCAATTAATTGTGCTGCATTGCCATCCCAGCTTTTAGAAAGTGAATTGTTTGGATATGAAGAAGGTGCTTTTACAGGTGCAAGAAAAGGTGGGAAGAAGGGTTTATTTGAACTAGCTCATACAGGAACTATATTTTTAGATGAAATTGGAGATATCCCTATCAATGTTCAAGTGAAGCTCTTAAGAGTATTGCAAGAAAAAGAAGTTATGAGAATAGGTGGTACAAATATTATTCCGATAGATGTTAGAGTCATTGCAGCAACCAATCAAAATTTAAAATTATTGATGGAAAAAGGAACCTTTAGGATGGATTTATATTATCGCTTAAATGTATTCAGTTTACATTTGCTTCCGCTAAGAGAAAGAAAAGAGGATATCAACTTATTAATAAAAGATCTCTTGTTTGAATTAGGATTTCATAATAGAAAAATTGACACTGAAGCCATGGAGGTTTTGTTAAATTATTCATGGAATGGAAATGTGAGAGAGCTTAGAAATTGTATAGAATATATGGTTTATATGGGAGGAGAATTATTAACGAAAAAGGACTTGCCTGAAGATATAAAAAATACCATTAACAAGAAAATTGTTTTAAAAGAGAAGAGTCTCTTTCCAGAGCTATCTTATAAAGAAGAACAAATAGCTGTATTCATATTAGAGTTACTAAAAAGAAAAAATTGTGGGAGAAGACTGGTTTATAGTTATGCATTAGAAGATGGGTTTGAAACAACAGAACATGAAATTAGAAAGATAATGAACTTTTTATGTGGCAAACAATTGGTTGTTTATGGAAAAGGAAGAAGTGGGGCAAAACTAACAGATGAAGGCAAAAAAATATTGTGTATCTAAAAAAATGGGAGAATAAGTGGGTGATTTATGGGTGAGTTACCCGTAATTCCCCGCTTTTTTTTAGAAAAAAGAATTTGAAAATGAATAAATATGAAATAATATAAAAAATTATAAGAAGTAGAAATATATATAATTTTCAAGTGGAAAACATTTTCTAGGTAAAAAAAATATATAGAAATAAGTGAAAAAAAATAAAAATCACTTAATATTATGAAAATTGGCATATATTTTGCTTATTAATCATGTTAATGGGCCCAGTAAAAATAAGGAGATGGACATATGGAAAAAGAGCATAAGAGGGAATTTACAGAAAAGATATATGATTATCTTCATACAATTCCAGAAATAGGATTTAAAGAATTTAAAACATCTACGTTTATTGCATCAGAATTAAGAAAGTATGGATATGAGGTTATAGAAAAAATTAGTGGAACAGGGATTGTAGCTATATTAGATAGTAAATTACCTGGACCCAATATAGCTGTTCGTGCAGATATGGATGCTCTAACTTTTGAAAAGGATGGAGAAAAGTGTAACATACATGCATGTGGGCATGATGCGAACTCGGCCATGGTACTTACAGCTGCTAAGGAAATAAAAAAGATAGGAATTAATAATGGTAAATTATTCATTATCTTTCAACCAGCAGAAGAAATATTAGGTGGTGCTCAAAGTATTATAGAAAGTGGCTATATTGATGAGGTCGAAGAAATGATAGGGATTCATCTAAGACCTATTCAAGAAGCTAGATTAGGAGAAGCAACTCCTGCATTAGTTCATGGATCAAGTTATCGGATGATAGCAAAAATAAAGGGATTAAATGCACATGGGGCTAGACCTCACCTTGGTGTTAATGCAGTAGATGCAGCAGTCCTTGTTGTTAATGCTATCAATGCTATAAGGTTAGATCCTAGAGTGTCCCATTCTATTAAAGTAACAAAGCTTCATGCCGGTGGGGAAGCTACTAATATTATTCCTGATGAAGCGGAAATAACCATGGATATGAGGGCACAAAATAATGAGGTTATGGAAGAAATGATTCAAAAGGCGAAGGGTGCTATTATAAGTAGTGCAAAAGCTATTGGTGCACAAGGAAATATTGAATTTGTTGGAGGAGTACCAGCAGCAGAATATGATGATGAAATGATAAATATTGCTAAAACTGCTATTGAAGAAGAATTAGAAAGTGCTATGGAACCTCTTTATACAACAGGGGGAGAAGATTTTCACTTTTATACAAAAGAATTAAATATAAAAACAGCATATATTGGACTGGGTGCAGATTTAACACCAGGGCTGCATCATCCAAAGATGAAATTTGATAAAAAAGCTTTAGGGTTTGGGGTGAATATATTAAAAAACATTATTCTAAAAAGACTAGGTTAAACAAATGAGAAGGAGGAGATAGAATGAGTGTAAAAACTGCTAATAAAAAGAAATTTTATGTACCGAATACTTATACATTAATCATGATTTTTATTATATTGGCTGCTATTGCAACCTACATAGTTCCAGCAGGAGAATATACTATGGTTAAGGATGCTGCTACAGGAAAAAATGCTATTGACCCTACGAACTTTCAATTTATAGAGAGGGACCCTGTAGGAATAGGAGATTTTCTTTTAGCTATTCCAAAAGGAATGAATGGTGGAGCGGCTGTTATTTTCTTAACTTTTTTAGTAGGTGGATTCTTTCAGATTATTAATGATACAGGAGCTATTGATGCAGCTATTAATATATCTATTAATAAATTACAAAATAGAGCTCTTTTAGTAATCCCTATTATCATGGCAATGATGTCTGTATTAGGAGCTTTAGGAATAGTAGTAAATGCAACTATAGCTTTTATACCTATTGGTATTGCTCTGGCTAAAAAATTAAAATTAGATCCTATGGTAGGAATTGCAATCATGTATCTGGGTGCTTATTCTGGATTTTCTTCATCACCTATGGGTCCTTTTAATACAATACTTGGGCAAACTATTGCGGGACTTCCCTTATTATCTGGATTTGGATTAAGATGTATTGTATGGGCAATTCTTTTTCTTGTAACAACATGGTATACTTATGGTTATGCTAAAAAACTTCAAGAAGATCCGAATAATAGTGTTTTTGATAAAATCACTTGGGAATCTCATGAAGGAAAAGAAGACGGAGAAATTGCATTTAAATTAGGTCATGCCCTTGTTTTAGTAGCTTTAGCAATTGGATTTATTGTATATGCATATGGGTCTTATAAATTAAAATGGGGATTAAATTATCTAAGTGCTATGATGCTAGCTGTAGCATTAGTGAGTGGTGTAGTAGCCAAAATGCATCCTGATGATATGGCAAAATCTTTTATAAAAGGTGCTCAAAGTATGGTGTATGGAGCATTGGTCATTGGTTTTGCAAAATCTATTACGATTGTATTGACAGATGGACATATTATTCATTCGATTATTTATTATATGACGATTCCTCTTACCAAGGTTGCCCCTGTATTTTCTGCGATAGGTATGTTTTTAGCAAACTTAATTTTCAATTTTGTTGTACCTTCAGGGTCAGGGCAGGCAATGATTGTTATGCCTCTTATGTCACCAATGGCAGATGTTGTTGGCGTAACAAGACAGGTTGCTGTTTCTGCATATCAATATGGAGATGGTTTTTCAAATATTATTATCCCAACCTCTGGTGTATTGATGGCAGTTTTAGGTGTTGCCAAAGTACCTTATGAAAAATGGTTAAAGTTTGTGGGTCCTTTATTTTTAATGTGGACAGGAGTAGGTGTTGTATCTATAGCAGTAGCTACTCTTATTGGATGGTCTTAATAAAAAACCTTCTTTGGATTTTCCAAAGAAGGTTTTTTTACTATACAATCCCTTGACTCATCATAGCATCAGCTACTTTTAAGAAGCCTGCAATATTTGCACCAGCCACATAATTACCAGGCATACCATATTCCTTAGCAGCAGATTGAGAAGCTTTAAAAATATTTACCATAATATGATCTAGCTTTTCGTTTACTTCTTCAAAGGACCAATGGAGTCTCATACTATTTTGAGACATTTCAAGGGCTGAAGTTGCAACACCTCCAGCATTTGCAGCTTTTGCAGGAGCGAGTAATACATTATTTTCTAAGAAATATTCTACAGCTTCATTTGTACAAGGCATATTAGCACCTTCACCAATAGCTTTAACACGGTTTTCTACTAGTTTTTTAGCATTTTCTAACTGAATATCGTTTTGAGTAGCACAAGGAAGAGCAATATCACATGGAATGGTCCAAATTCCTTGCTGACCCTCAAAATATTTTGCATTGGTGTGAATATTTACATACTCTTTGATTCTCTTTCTTTCTACTTCTTTTAGTTGTTTTACTGTATCTAATTTGATTCCTTCTTCATCAAGAATATAGCCAGAAGAGTCGCACATAGCAATGACCTTCGCGCCATATTCTTGAGCCTTTTGACAGGCGTATATAGCAACATTACCAGCACCTGATATGACAACGGTTTTATCCTTATAATCCATTCCATGAGCTGCTAACATCTCTCTTACAAAGTAAATGAGACCAAAGCCTGTAGCTTCTTTTCTAGCTAGAGAACCACCATAGGCAAGACCTTTACCTGTAAGAACACCAGCTTCATGTTGATTTTTGATTTTTTTGTATTGTCCAAAAAGATAACCTACTTCTCTAGCACCTACGCCAATATCACCAGCAGGTACGTCTAGATCTTGTCCAATATGTCTATATAATTCGTTCATAAAGCTTTGACAGAACTTCATCACTTCTGTATCTGTTTTTCCCTTAGGATCAAAGTCAGATCCACCTTTACCTCCTCCGATAGGAAGACCAGTTAGTGAATTTTTTAATATTTGTTCAAATCCTAAAAATTTAATAATCCCTAGATATACGGAAGGATGAAATCTAAGTCCTCCTTTATAGGGACCTATTGCACTATTAAATTGTACTCTAAACCCTCTATTTACATGAACCTTTCCCTGATCATCTAGCCAAGGGACTCTAAACATAACAACTCTTTCGGGTTCAACAAATCTTTCAATTAATGCTATATTTTTGTATTCTGGATGCTTTTCTATAACAGGTGCTAAAGAGATTAAAACTTCTTCTACTGCTTGATGAAATTCAATTTCACCAGGATTTCTTTTTTTCACTTCTTCTAATACTTCTTGTAAATAAGACATATGATCATTCCTTTCTTATTTTTTAGACACCTAAATATAGTTTTTCCAAATAGATATATAATATATATACCTATATAAACTTAGAACAATCAAATGATTACATGAAGTAAGAAGATGTGATACAATCAAATAGGATTAAAAAATAGAGAAGGATGATAAAGAATGGATATTTATTATATAGAAAGAAAAACAGGTGAAAAGGTAAAAGAAGTTGTAGCAGGAGATCAATTTTTAAAATGGATTTATGATACAAGGATGGGAAAGACAATCCTTGAAACCTTTGTAAAAAGAAAATTATTTTCATCTATATATGGAAAAATGCAGGATACTTCCTTTAGTAAGAAGAAGATAGGAGATTTTGTAGAGAATCTTTCTATTGAGATGAATGAAGCTGAAAGAGAAAATATAAATGATTATAAAAATTTCAATGATTTTTTTGCAAGAAAATTAAAAAAGGAAGCAAGACCCATATCTATGGAAAAAGAGCATTTGATTTCTCCAGCAGATGGTCGTGTATTTGCTTATGAAAATATTCATAAAGATGGAGTGATCCAAGTGAAAGGATCTACATATGATTTAGAAGAATTTTTTCATGATAAAGCTTTGGCAGAGGAATATGATAATGGGGTTTGTATTGTAGTAAGACTTTGTCCAGCAGATTATCATAGATTCCACTTTCCTGATAGTGGTACTCCTAAGGATGTTAAGAAAATAGATGGTATGTATTATTCTGTAAACCCTATAGCTCTCCAAGAAATAGTGAAAGTTTATTGTCAAAATAAGAGAGAAATCACTCTCTTTGAATCGGACAATTTTGATAAGATAGCATTTATTGAGGTGGGAGCAACCTGCGTAGGGTCTATTATACAGACGTATACTCAAGAGGAAGCTGTTAATAAAGGAGCTGAAAAGGGGTATTTTAAATTTGGAGGATCAACCGTTGTTTTATTTTTAAAAAAGGGGCAAGTAAAGATGGATGAGGACATTTTAAAGAATACAGAAAAAGGAATAGAGACAAAGGTGAATATGGGAGAATGTATAGGGAAAAAGCTATAAAGAGGATATGAAGGAGGAGAATTATGCAATATAAGGATTATTATGAAGCATTAGGGGTAAAAAAAGATGCAGCACAGGATGAAATTAAAAGAGCTTATAGAAAGCTTGCAAAAAAGTATCATCCTGATACAAATCCAAATAATAAAGCAGCAGAAGAAAAATTTAAATCTATCAATGAAGCTTATGAAGTATTAGGAGATGAAGGAAAAAGAAAAAAATATGACCAATTTGGAAGTGGTTTTGGGTTTCAAAGTGGAGCAGATTTTGACCCATCTCAATATGGTTTTGGTGGATTTCGTACCCATACAAGTGCAAATGGAGATTATAGCGACTTTTTCAATATGATCTTTGGAAATGGCGGTATGGATATGGGAGATTTGTTTGGTGGAGGATTTTCAAAAAGAGGTGGATGTGGAGGCGGAGGCTGCTCTTCAAGAAAAATGGGGCAGGACGTAGAATCAGAGATCCATATTACTATAGAAGAAGGGTACCATGGAGCACAAAAAAAGATATCTCTTAGAAAAGGAAATGATACAAAAGCCATATCTGTAAAAATTCCAGCAGGAATTTTAGAAGGAAAAAAAATAAAACTATCAAAGCAAGGAAAAAATGGTGGAGATTTATATCTTAAGGTAAAATTCAAGGAAGAAGATGGTTTTACCTTAGAGGGGATTCATTTAAATAAAACTATTGATTTAACTCCTTGGGAGGCAGCTTTAGGAACAGAGGTTATTATAAAGACCTTGACAGGAAAAATTAAAGTAAAAATCCCAGCAGGAATACAAACCGATGGAAAGGTCAAGATTGGCAAAAAAGGATATAAAGATATGAAAGGAAATGTGGGAGAATTGTATATCCGAGTACGAATCATGAACCCACCTACTCTTACAGAAGAAGAAAAAGAATTATACGAAAGATTAAAAGAAATTTCAAAATTCAATCTAAGAGGATAGAGAAGGATGATCAAAGGAGTTGCTTAATAGAATGAGCAACTCCTTTTAAGTGTATTAAATCTGAGGATAAAAGTATAAAGATAGGAAGGAGTGCTTCGGTTAGACAACTATTTACATATTATTCAAATCATGATAACATTATCCATGGGGTTTTGACTTGAATAGGAATAAAATGTATCAAAAGGAGTTTGCTTATGGAAATACAAAATATATTTCAAATGTTAACAAAAATGCTGCTAAATAATAGTGGGTTTGATACTTTAGCTCATTATGTTATAACGATCAATACTATTATTATGTTGGTTAGCGTAGCCTTTTTTATTTTTGTCATTTTTTATGTATATGAAAATGCACCTAAATACAATATGAATAAATTCTTGTGGATTGCTATTGTTATAGTTGTTCCAAAATATATGGGATTCATGACATACTTAATTGTAAAAGCCATTAAAGAGGGACTGTCAAATAATCACTCTAATGAAGAAGTAGTATTTAACAATAGGGTTAATCATGAGGAAAATACAAATAAAAAAAGTATCTATAAAATAGTAAGTGTAAGTGTGATTATTGTTATATTGATTACAGCTATTTATGTTGTAGATCGAGAAAAACTAAAGCCAGGAGAAGTGGTAGGATCTAACGTTATCAGAACAAAAACTCTTTTTAGAGATGAATACAGGGATTTTACAGGAAAAGAAGTGAAAGAAATATGGTTTAAGGAGGATGGTGTTTTAAATCTACACTATGATTCTAAGGTGAAAAAAGGGGATTTGACGATAGGACTTTATGAATACAATGGTGAACCAATAGACATATTTGAAGCAGATGAAAAAGGACAAATTAGCATATCTTTAAAGAAAAATACCATATATAAACTGATAGCAGAGGGAATTCATACAAAAGGATATTATGATTTTTCATGGGAATTTAATGAGAATGAGTAAAAGGATGATGAGAGTCATTCTTTTTTTGTAAAAATTTACAAAAAAATTAACAGTGAAAAAACAAGGGAAATTAAAAAATGATGTCGAATAAATTAATAATATTCAAAAAATAAACATTTTTTTAAAAAAGAGTAAGTCTTAAAAAAAGATTATTTTGAATTTGAAAGGTGTTCATATGTATATTAATCATTGAGAGGAGTTGTTAAGATCATGAAAAAAAATAAGAAAAGGATACAAATACATTCTATGAAAAGTCAATTAATTATTATGTTTGTATTGGTTCTTTTAATGACTACTATTCCTGTAAGTATGATTGTTAACACAAAGGTTAGAGGCGAAATTATGGAAAATTACATACATTCCTCTACAGGGCAAATCGTTCAAATTAATAATGCTATTAATATTTTGTTTAAAGATATTGAGGAGAATGTAAATTATTTAGCAGAGAATGCTTATGTAAAAAAAGCTGATCATACGGTAACCAGTTATATGGATAAGGTAACAGAAGAAGCTTTAAAAATGACTCCATCTCAAAATGGAGGTCTTGAACAAACCATCTATGAAGCTTTTTTACAATATAAAGAAACACATCCACAAACAGCCTATGTGTATATGGGAACAGCATTTGGAGGATATATTCAATTACCAGAAGGTAGTACAAGTAAAAATTACGATCCAAGAAAAAGACCTTATTATCAAAAGGCTATGGAGAACAGAGGAAATGCTTCAAGAACAAATCCTTATTATTATGAACCAGATAATTCAATGGTAGTAAGTACAGTAAAAACTGTAGAAAATGAAGCTGGAGAATTAATAGGGGTTATAGGTGTAGATATGAGTTTAAAAGGGATGACAAAGATTTTCAAAAGTATAAAAATGGGAGATACAGGTTATGTTATGCTCATAGATAACCAAGGAACAATCATAGCTGATCCTAAAAATGAAGAGAATAATTTCAAAAATATACAAGAGATCGGTATTGATGGATTTAAAAATATACCACAGATTAGTTCCGATTACTTTGAAACAAAAGTAAACAATGTAAGCTATATAGCGAATGTTTATACATCTCCTGAAACAGGATGGAAATTTATTGCAATGATTACAAAAGACGAATTGATGTCTAGTGCTAACAAAATTAGGTCTACTATTATGCTGTTATCTACTTTATTTATTTTATTTGGAATCATTATGACATGGATGTTTTCTAATAAATTATCAAAGCCAATTGTTTTTGTATCAGAGCATTTAAAATTTGTAGCTACAGGAAATTTTACGAAAAAAATGCCAGATACATTTATTAAGAGAAAAGATGAAATTGGAGTATTAGTAAATGCTGTAAACATTATGCAAGAGGATATGAAAAATATTATCAAAAAAGTGAAACATTCATCTGAATTAGTGACCACATCCTCTAATAATTTATCAGAAATTTCTCAGCAGTCTGCTCAAGCAACAGGAGAAATTGCCCAAGCTATAGAACAAATTGCATCAAGTACAAATGATCAAGCAAGGGATACAGAGACAATAGCTAGTATGGCCAATGGATTAGGAGAGAAAATCAATGAAAGCAATCAATTGATTTATGATGTGTATGATATTTCTCAGGAAGCGAATACTTTAGGAGAAAAAGGAATTAATATTCTTAAAGTATTATATGATAAAATCAGTAACAATACGCAAAAATCTGATGAAATCAATAGCATCATAGAAAAGATTAATGAATTTGCTAATAATGCAGAATCCATTATTGTACTCATTGAGAATATATCCAATCAGACAAATTTATTAGCACTCAATGCAAGTATTGAGGCTGCTCGTGCAGGAGAAGCAGGAAAAGGCTTTGCTGTTGTTGCTGATGAAATAAGAAAATTATCAGAAGAAACAACAAAAGCAACAGATGATATAAAGGAATTAATGAAAAATATTCAGCAAAATTCTGGTAAAGCGGTGAATACAATGGATGAGGTAAAAGGCATCGTAAAGGAACAAAATGGATCTATTGAAGAGACAGATCATATATTCCAAGATACCATAGGTTCTATGAAGAATTTAATCGAAAAAATCAATCAAGTAGCAGAGCATGCAGAAAATATGAAAAAAAGCAAAGATGAAATCATTGATGCTATTACAAATATATCTGCTGTAACAGAAGAAACATCTGCAAGTACTGAGGAAGTTTCTGCATCAACGGAAGAACAATTAGCGTCTGTTGAAGAAATTAGCTCTCATGCACAAAGCTTGAGTAGTGTAGCAGTAGAGTTGAAAGAAGATATCGATAAGTTCATCATTTAAATATTTACAATTTCTTTACAAAATGCATATATCTTTGATATATCTAAAATGGATAATAACTATATAGTTATTATCCATTTTTTATGTACGAAAAAATCAATAGAAAAAATTATTTATGTGACAAAAACGTAAGATTCATAGGGGATTTTGTAAGGTAAATGAATGGTGATAGGTAGGGCTTTTTTATAAAATAAATTTAAAAAGGAATAAATCTTTAAAAAAAGGAATGAAAAGCATAGAAAAAATTAGATGGGAGTGAGGAGCTATGGCTAGTTTACTATTGAAAAACATAGAAAAAATATATGAAAATGGGTTTCATGCAGTAAAAAAATTGAATCTAGAAATTGAAGATAAAGAATTTGTTGTATTTGTAGGGCCATCTGGTTGTGGAAAGTCTACAACCCTTAGAATGATTGCAGGACTTGAAGAAATATCAAATGGTGACATTTATATAGGAAAAAAACAGGTAAATCATATAGAGCCAAAGGATCGGGATATTGCTATGGTATTTCAAAATTATGCATTGTATCCTCATATGACTGTTTTTGACAATATGGCATTTGGATTAAAGCTTAGAAAAGTCTCCAAAAAGGATATAGGTGAAAAAGTGATAAACGCTGCAAAAATATTAGGGATTGAAGACCTTCTAAAGAGAAAGCCCAAGCAGCTTTCAGGAGGGCAAAGGCAAAGGGTTGCTTTAGGACGAGCTATAGTAAGAGAAGCACAGGTATTTTTAATGGATGAACCCTTATCCAACCTAGATGCAAAGCTTAGAGTACAAATGCGTGCTGAAATATGCAAGCTACATAAAAAGCTCAATACAACCTTTATCTATGTAACCCATGATCAAACAGAAGCTATGACTATGGGGACGAAAATAGTTATTATGAAAGATGGCATTGTTCAGCAGGTAGATACCCCTAAAAATATTTATGAAGAACCTAAAAATTTATTTGTAGCAGGTTTTATTGGATCTCCTCAGATGAATTTTATTCCTGTAAAGATCATTGAAAAAAAAGGGGAAGTGCTGATCCAGTTCGAGGAATCAGCATTCTTTATTGAAAGAGAAAAGGGGAAAGCTTTAAAAGAAAAGGGATATATAGGAAAGGAAATGATTTTAGGAATACGTCCAGAGCATATTTATTTTGAAGAGGAAAAGAACAGGATTCCTATAAGGGGAAGGGTAGAGCTTATGGAGTATATTGGTTCTGAAACTTATGTATATATAGAGACTACAAATGGAAATATCATTGGAAAGACTGATGAAATAGCTATAAAAAGGGGAGAAATGATAGACGTTTATATAGATATAGAAAAATTTCATTTATTTGATAAAGAAACAGAAGAAAGAATGCTATAACCAAATATAAACTTCGCAAAGTTTAGCTAATAAAATTTTCAAGTGAAAGGAGGAAATTTTTTGAAAGCAAAGATCAATAAAAAAGAAAAATGGATAGGTATAACCTTTATTACACCAAGTCTTATTGGACAGCTGATTTTCTTTTTTATTCCTATTATGATGACTGTTTATTATGCCATGATCAACAACCCTATGAGCAAAGAATTTGTGGGACTGACAAATTTTATAAATATATGGGAAAATACAATTTTTATACGAGCTATGAAAAATACCTTTATTTTTACAGGAATAAGCGTAAGTCTTATTATGATTTTATCCTTAGGAATGGCAATGCTTTTGAATAAGCCTTTGTTTTTAAAAAATATTTTTAGGTCTTGTTTTATGGTTCCCCTTATTGTACCTTCCGCATCTATTTTGATGATTTGGCAAGTATTTTTTAATTTTAATGGAACTTTAAATAATATTGTAACGAGTTTTGGATTTGATCCAGTAGATTGGATGAATTCACCTTATGCCAGATGGATTGTAGTACTTTTTTATATATGGAAAAATATAGGGTATGATATGGTGCTGTTTTTAGCAGCCCTTCAAAACATTCCAAAGGAACAATATGAAGCAGCTAGCATAGATGGTGCAAATAAATGGCAAAAGTTTCACCATATTACCCTCATTCATATTTTACCAACCTTCTTCTTTGTATTTATTATTTCCATTACGAATTCCTTTAAAATATTTAGAGAGGTTTATTTATTAGGGGGAGAGTACCCTTATGAAGATCTTTATATGCTACAGCATTATATTAATAATTTATTCAATGTATTAGATTATCAAAAGCTATCTGTTAGCGCAATCTATATGGCAATTTTTATTTTTATGATAGTTCTTTTATGGAGAAAAGTAGAGAAAAAATTAGATTTTTAGAGGGAGGAATTACTTTGAAAAAAAAGATTATTTTAAGCATATTGGTAGGTCTATTAGCCCTTTTATTTATCATTCCTCTTTTTCTAACAGTGTCTAACTCCTTTATGGAGCCGAGTCAAGTACAAAATCAATACGAAAATATTTTTCAAAGCAAAGGATCAGAATTTTCAGGACTAAAATTTATTCCTGATTGGATTAGCTTAAAGCAGTATTATCAAGTACTTATTTTAAAGACCAATTTTTTAAAAATGTTTTGGAATGCATCCTTCATGGTAGGACCTATTATTTTAGGACAGATTATGGTATCAACCTTTGCAGCCTATGCTTTTGCAAAGCTAAAGTTTGCTTTTAGAGATCAATTGTTTTATCTATATATTTTATTGATGCTCATGCCCTTTCAAGTAACAGTAGTTCCTAATTATTTGATCGCTAATTATTTAGGGATGTTGGATCAATTTACATCTATTATTTTTCCAGGGGTTTTTAGTGTATTTGGTGTTTTTTTGTTAAGACAATTTATGCAAAAAATTCCCGATGCCTATTTAGAAGCGGCAAAAATAGATGGAGCCAATCATTTTCAGATATTTTTTAAAATTATTTTGCCCCTTTCAAAAAATTATATTGCTTCATTAGGGGTATTACTAATGATTGATTATTGGAATATGGTAGAACAGCCCTTGATCTTTTTAAAAGATGTGAGTATGCATCCCCTATCCCTTTATTTAGCACAGGTAAATAAAGAAGAAATGGGGGTTGCCTTTGCAGCAGCTACTATATATATGATTCCAGTATTATTAGTTTACCTGTATGCAGAAAATTATTTTGTTGAAGGCATTAAAAATAGTGGATTAAAAGGATAGGAGGGAAAGCTGTGGATAGAAAGAAAAAAATAAAAAAAATGATCATACAATATTTTGGAGTTATTTTACTATTTACTATATTTTCACAAAGTCTTAATAATTTAGCTTTACCAAGGGTATCTGTAGTTAATGGGAAAAGTACTTCTTTGCAGATGAATATTCAAAAGGAAGGAACGATTGCAGCTAGAAAAAGTGAGCAAATTTATGCAACCTTTTCAGGAATTATTGATAAAATATTTGTTCAAACCAATAAAACCGTAAAAAAAGGAGATCCTCTGATAAAGCTTGATGAAAAGGAATTGAATGAAAGATTTATTCAAGAAGAGGGAAATTATAAAAAAGCTAAATTAAATTATGAAATTGCAAAGGCGCAATATGAAAATCAAGAGGGACTAGAAAAGGAATTGAAAGCCGTTGAAAAAGCTAGCGAAGAGCTTGAAAAGAAGAAAGTATATTATGAAAATAATATTGTCTCAAAGGAAGAGTTTGAAAAAGCAGCGGATACCTTAAAGGATGCAGAGGATGCTTATAATAAAAAGAAAAAAAATCAACCTATTGAAGAGTTAAAAGCACAAAATAGTTTAGTTGAAAGTGAAATGGAATACAAATTAAAGGAAATTACATTTAAGGAAATACAAAAGATTGTGGCAAATAAAGGAATACTCACAGCACCTATTGATGGAGTAGTGAAAAATATTTCTAAAAAGGAAGGAGAAAGAATCAATAAAGATGAAACCATCCTAGCATTAACAGATCCTTCATCAGGATATGAATTAAAGTTTTCTATCAAGAAGGACATAGCCAAATACTTAAAAATAGGAGAAAACCTAAATATTACTTTTAAAGGATTAGATGATTTAAAGGTAGAGAGCAAAATTACGGATATTGCTAACAATAAAGAAGAACCAAGCCAAATAAAGGATGTTACTTTATCCTTTGAAAATGAGGGGTTAAAGGGAGATGAATTTGCAACGATTCGTGAAACAAAATCAACTACTAAATATGATGTAGTTGTTCCAAATACAGCTATAGGAAAGGAGCAAAATGGAAGAAAATTTGTCTGGATTATAAGAAAAGAGGATAAGCCCTTAGGAAAAGAATATTATGTAAATAAGAGATATGTGAATACAGGAGAATCAGATTTAAACAATACAGCTATTAAAAGTGGATTAGATAAATATGAAGAATTTGTACAAGATGATACAGGGGTGGATTTAAAGGAAAATGGAAGAGTATTGAAAAAATAGGAAGGAGGAAAAAGATGAGAAATGTGTTTTTTAAAAGATTTTCTATGGGAGCACTAATCGTTTTTATCCTCTTGATGATTGGTAATGATTTGCTCTTTCAAAATATAGCTAGGATCATGGATACAGAGGAAGTTTTTTATGAAGCAGTAAGTCAAAATGGGAATAGCTTTATGAAAATAGATGATTTAAATAAATTAAAGGAAACCCTTAAAGCAGAAATACTTGTTATAGGGAAAAAGAATACACAGATGAGTGTAGAGGGAAAAGAATATACTATTTTAGTGAAGGGTGTTTTGGGAGAGTATAAAAGCTTTTTTCCAGTTTCATTAAAAAAAGGAAGCTTTGTAACAGATGTGTCTTTAGATACAAAAAGACCTATGGTGATGGAACAAAAGCTTTCTCAAAAAATTTTTAAAAACAAGGATACCATAGGACTAAATTTTTCGGAAGGAAATAAGATTTATGAGATTGTAGGGATTTTAGAAAAAAATTTATTCTCCCCATTTATTCCAGAAAAAAATGTAGTTTATATGCCATTAGAAGCATTAAAGGATAAGGATTTAAAAGTACCTATTACGAGCATTTATATAGGGAGTCAAGATCATGAGAATAAAGAAATTAGTGAAGGAACCATAAAGAGTGCGCTAGTCCAATATGAGATGAATGATGTGGTAGTTACAAAAGGATCTAAGAAAATAGATAGAATAAGAACCATGCAAGCCTGTATGCTGTTATTTTTAGTTTTATTGATGACAAAGGATATAGTAAAAATCCTTCAAATAAGATGGAAAGAGCTTTATTGCAAGCTAAAGGAAATCATAAGATTAACAGATTATGGAATGTTTACAAAGAAAAATATGTACATGCTTATGAAAGAAGTGATCATAGGGCTTATGAGTATAGGATTACTTATATATTTATTTTATAGGATTCCTACAGCTTATTTACCTGTTAAAGGAATCATGAAGGAGGAAGTTATTACCCTTACCTATTATTTAAACAATATAAAGGAAGCCTTTAGTGAAAGCTTTACAAATAGAAATGTTTATATAACACCTTTAGGCTATATGCTAAAGGGAATTTATGGATCGATGGTTATAGGCTTTGTTATTAGCTTAATCCCTTTGTATATTTATAGAAAATATAAGGGGATAGAAAATTCTTTTTTAACAGAAAGCTTAAGTATGATGAGTATTATTTTTCTGTTGATTCTTGTAAGTATGAAAGCTTCATTTATATTTACATTAAATAAAGAACTATTTATTGTATTGAGTACATTTATATTTATTCAAAATATGAAAGTTTATTTAAGAAAGGAGGAAGGTGAATGAAAGAGCAAATGATAGGAAAAATCTTAATAAATGGAACGAGAAGGATTATGAAAAGTATTTTAATGAAAAATAGAATAATGCGTTGTATGGTGATTATGATTTTTGTGAGTAGTATATCTGTAGGAAATGCTTTTTCAGAGGAATTGATTCAATTGCCAACAGATTTTTTAAATGCAAATAGAGTAGATGTAAAGCTAATAGTAAATGAAAGGAATTATCAGATAGGGGAGAAAGCCATGTCATTGAAGGTAGCCCCTTATATGAAAGAAGATAGCTTTATGCTTCCATTAGAATTCCTTTTAGCTATGATGGGGATGAAGCAAGAGAATATGACTTGGGATCAAGGGACAAATAGGATTCGCTTATTTAAAGGGGATAATATTATTCAAATGACCATAGGAAAAAGGGAGTGGAGAATAGATGGCAATTTAATAGAAATGAAAGCTCCAGTAGAAATAAAGGAGGATGTAGTTATGATTCCTCTGAGTATGGCTACAAAAATATGGGATATAAAATATACCTACAACAGCCTAGCAAAAACCGTGATTTTTTCTATTATGAAAGAAAAGAAAGAGATAAAAAAATGGGATTATACCTATGAAGAATTATTAGAGAGAGTATATAAGTATAGTAGGGAGCTAAAAAGACTAGATATAAGTCTAGAACGTGCAGAAATAAATAAGGATGAAGCAAGGGATCGTGTGAAATCCACTCCTATAGGGACGGGAAATGGAGAGGATGATGCAGCAAGAACTTCTGAGTATATAGGATTTGAGCAAAATAGAATTGCTTTAAAAAATGCAGAAAATAACATAGCTAAGAAAAAGGATCAGCTTGCTTATGATTTAAAAAAAGCTTATAACAATATATTAAAGCAGGAAGATGGTATAAAAATAAAAAAGCTAGAGCTAGAAATTGCCAATGAAAATATGAATCAAGTAAGGATTAAACATGAATATGGTAGCATTAGTGAAAATGAAAAAATACAAGGGAAAAGAGAACTAAAGGAAACGAAGAAAAGCTATGAAATGGCCCTTGAGGATTTAAAGGAAGCTTATGAAAAATTAAATGAGATGATAGGTTTTGATCAAGAGGAAAGATATAGCTTAAAAGATTCAGTAAGCTTTGAAGAAATGAATGATGAAGATGTAGATTATCATATTGCAAGAATGATAAGTATTAGCCCAGAAATTTGGGAATCAGAGGAAAATGTGAAAATGAAGGAGCTTGAAGTAAAGCTATATACCTTCAATGCAGGAGGAGCTTCCTATGAATCAAAAAAAATGGATGCAAAAGAAGCTAATATGGATTTAGGAGATAAAAAGAAAGCTTATATTGAAAGCCTAAAAAATACCTATAAGACCCTGAAAAGATATAAGGATGAATATAAAAATAGTGTTTTAGCTTATGAAAAAGGAAAGGATGATTTTGATAAAGGAAAGATTGATTTAGAAATAGGAAGCATTACTCCTATAGAGCTAAAAAGGAAAATAGTAGCATTAGAAAGAGAGAAAAAGAGCTTAAAGGATAAAGTAATGGATTATAATGAACTCTTGATGAAATATGATAAGCCTTGGATTAATTAAAAGTATAGAGAATATGTGACAGAAATGTAAGGTTTATAGATGTATTTGTAAGGTAAATCAATGGTTCTATAAGAGTCTTTTCTGTAAAATGAAGACAAATAAAAAAACAGAAAGGATGAAAAAAATGAAAAAGGGAATTTGCTTCCTATTAATGTGTACGATGCTCTTTTCATTAGTAGGATGTGGAAAAAATAATGATTCAAAGGGGGGTTTTTATTACGAAGAAATAGCCTTTGAAAAAATGGATGGAGGAGAAATAAAGGGGGATATTTTGGGGGTAACCAATGATGAAGAAGGGAATTTTTATGTGTTGGTGAATCGAAATATTCTTAGGAAATATGATGCAAAGGGAAAATTTATAAAAATAGTCCAGTTAGAAATAGGAAAAGATGCAGCAATAATGCCTTTAAGTTTGGGAATAGATCAGGAAAAAAATCTTTATGTAGAGGTAAAAGAGTTTGGACCACCTGAGAAAAAGCTCATTCATGATATTTTGAAGCTTGATGAGAATGGAAAAACAGTAGAAAAAATTGATATTACTAAAAATGATCAGGATGGATGGGGAAGAAATGGTCTTTCAAAGCTTTACATAAATGAAAAAGATGCTTTCATTTATAAAAATGATAGAAATCAAATTATTCAAGTAGATAAAACAGGAGTATTAGTAAACACTTTAGTAAGTGAAAATGTAAAAGATTTTGTAAAGGTCAAAAATAGCCTATATATCCTTATAGAAAGTGAAAATAGAGAAACTTATTTAGCTAAAAAAGAGATAGGCTCACAGGATTTTGCATATAGCAAAAGAATTGATGGGGAACAATTTACAGGATTTTTAGGATATGACCCTAAAGAGGGAAATTTATTATATACAACAGGAGCCGAAGAGATCAAAGCCTTTGACATAGAAGGAAATTTCTTAGAAACAGTAGTAGATGTGGAGAGTGCTTCTGTATTTGCAAAGAATATAAATGCAACTGGATTTTCTGTAGACAATGAAGGCACTGTCTATATGAGTTATATGGAAATGGGTAGTGAAGGACAACAAAAACCTATCACGAATATTGCAGTATTTCATAAAAAAGAAGGAACGAGACCAAAGAGCAATAAAAAGATTCTAACCATTGGTGTAAATACAGAAATAGAGGGCATGGAACTAAAAGGGAAAATCGCTGAGTACATGAAAAAAAATCCAGATGTGATTATAAAAGTAAATCAGTATAATTATAAAGAAGAATTTCTTTCAGATTATTTAAAAAAGATGAATACAGACCTTATTTCAGGAAAAGGAGATGATTTGATTCCAACAGATTATCTACCAATGGGAAAATATGCAAAAAATGGCGTATTTGAAAATCTAAATGAATATATGAAAAAAGATAAAGATTTCAAGATAGCAGACTATTATGAAGAGATATTTGAGAGTTTAAAAGTAGATGGAAGCTATTATGCATTTCCTTATAAGTTTAATATGGGAGCATTAGTAGCAGATCAAGCTTTATTAAATGCTAAAAATATAAATATTGAAAAGAACAATTGGGATAGAGCAAGTTTTATCAATGTACTTAGAGAGCTTTCAAAGGAAAATGGCGTTTATGGAATTCCTAAAATATCTAAAGAAGAGTTATTTGAGATCTTCTTTACAGGGGATAGGGATCAATTTATTGATTACAAAAATAAATTGACAAACTTTAATCATGAGAGCTTCAAAGATTTATTAAAGGATATACAAGCTATTTATGATGAGAAACTAGTAGATGAAAATATGGATAGAATGACAATGTATAAAGGAACAAAGGGGAAAATTGGTTTTATTCATCAGTCCAATATTGCTCTTATGAATTTGTCAGAGATGAAAAATATAATAGAAAGCTTTAAGCTTTATCCTTATCCAACTAGTGATAAAAAAGGTGGATATGTATTTACAGCTAGTGCTTATGGAATCAATGGAAATTCAAAGAATAAAGACCTTGCTTGGGATTTTCTAAAATACTTAAATCGTGATAATGGCAATAAAGAAGAATATTTTTTCTCAATGGGAATGAATAAAAAACTTATGAAAAAATCATTAGAAGAAATGAAAAAAATAGAAAAGAAAGAATCTATTTATCTTGAAGATACGGTATGGTATGCATTTCCATTAAGAGAGGAGGAAGTTAAAAATGTACAAGATGCCTTAGATGGGATGGCTATTAATAAAACAATTGATCCACAAATCAACAAAATTTTAAAAGAAGAGATGAAAAAATATTTTGCTGAGGAAATGACGGAAGAAGAGCTGATCAAGATATTAGATAGTAAAATTTCAACTTATCTAAATGAATAAAAGATTGATATAAAAGGGGAATTGGGATAAATATAAATTTTATACAGGAAAAGGGTTAAGCTTGTATAAAGGATAAAACTAAATGATACGGAATTTCTTTAAATATCAAAATGAAGCTAGAAGCATAGCTTCATTTTGGTATATAGATGAATTCATATAAAGAGGGGAGAAATCAATGAAATATAAAAAACAAATTCCTAATATATTTACACTGTTGAACTTGGTACTAGGTATATTAGCAATTCTTTCAGTATTTAGAGAAAACTATACTATAGCATCCGTATTAATTATTCTTGCAGGGATAATGGATCGAATGGATGGAAAATTAGCAAGAAAATTAGATGTAGTGAGTGATTTTGGAAAAGAACTAGATTCATTATGTGATCTAATTTCTTTTGGTGTAGCACCAGCAGTACTTATATGGAATTTGAATTTAATAGGAATTGGAAGGATAGGAATTGGTGTTACATTAATTTTCGTTATTTGCGGTACTATACGATTAGCTAGATACAATGTTGTAGATTTTGAAGGGGTATATAAGGGTATTCCAATAACTCTTTGTGGAGGATTAATAGCTTTAATGGCTCTTTATAGCACAAAATGTGAAGTGAATTTATATGTATTAGCAACAGTTATTTTATGCTTATCCTACGGGATGGTTAGTGATAAGATCAGACTAAAAAAAAGGTAAGTTAGATGGAAAGAGAAGGATCAAAGAATTCTTTTATTTACAATTTCTTTACAAAAAACATAAACTTTCTACAAGTCTCTAAAGTATAATTATTTCAACAGATGAAATAATTATTTTTTCAATTATGATAACGAAAAAGGAGAAAGGATGAAGAAAGTGAGAAAAAGAATTTGCTTTTTATTAATATGTACCATGCTCTTTTCATTAGTAGGCTGTGGAAAAAATAATGCTTTAACAAAAGGATGCTACTATGAAGAAGAAGCTTTTGAAAAAGTAGATGGAAATATTATGGGAATAACCAATGATGAAGAAGGAAATTTATATGTTTTGGTAAATCAAAATATAATTCAGCAATATGATTCAAAGGGAAAGCTTACAAAAAAACTTGAATTAGAAATACAAAAAGATACAGCTATTAATCCTATAAGTATAGGAATAGATCAAGAAAAGAATTTGTTTATAGAAATGAAATCTTCAATGATGATAAAACAAAAAGATCAAAAGATGAGCCATGAGATTTGGAAGTTTGATGAAAAAGGAAAAGTCATAGAAAAGATTGATATTGCTAAAAATGATCAGGGAGAATTTGGATATAATAGTATGTCAAAGTTATATGTAAATGAAAATAATAATTTCATTTATAAAAATGATAGCAATCAAATTATAGAGATCGATCAAAAGGGAGAATTGATAAATACTTTAGTAAGTGAAATGGTGAAGGATTTTGTGAAGGTGAAAAATATTTTGTATGCCATCATCTTAGATGAAAATAGAGAAACCTATTTAGTGAAAAGAGAAATAGGATCTCAAGAGGATCTTTATAAGAAAAAAATAGATGGGGAGCAATTTATAGGATTTTTAGGATATGACCCTAAGGCAGAGACTTTATTATACACAACAGGAGCTGATACGATTAAAGCTTTTGATTTAGAAGGAAATTTTTTAAAGACAATAATAAGCGTTGAAGATGCTCAGGTTTTCACAAAAAATATATTTATAAGTGGCTTTGCTGTGAATAACGAAGGAAATATGTATATGAGTTATAGTGAAATGGGAAGTAAAGAATATGCTTCAGCTATTGCTGTGTTCAATAAAAAGGAAGGAACTAAACCAGAGAGTAAGAAAAAAGTACTTACGATTGGTGTGAATACAGAAATGGAAGCTATGGAATTACGAGGAAAAATCAGTAGTTATATGAAGGAGCATCCAGATACGATTATAAAAATTAATCAGTATGAGTATAAAGAAGAGTATCTTTCAGATTACTTGAAAAAGATGAATACAGATATTATTTCAGGAAAAGGAGATGACTTAATTCCAACAGCTTATTTACCTATAGAAAAATATGTAAATAGTGGTGTGTTTGAGAATTTAAGTAGCTATTTAGAAAAAGATACAGCTTTCAATATGAAAAATTACCATAAAAATGTATTTGAGAATATAAAAATAAATGGGAGTTATTATTTATTCCCTATTAGTTTTAAATTAGGAAGTTTAATGGCAAATCAAGATTTATTAGATCAAAAGAATATAAAGATCGATCAAGATCATTGGAATAGAGAAAGCTTTATCAATATATTAAGAGAGCTTTCGAAGGAAAAAGGTGTTTATGGATTACCTAATATGGAAAAAGAAGAAATATTTGAAATGTTTTTTGTAGGAGAGCAAGATCAATTTATTGATGATGAAAATAAAAAGACAAATTTTAATAGTGAAAGCTTTAAAGTTTTATTAAAAGATGTACAAACTATTTGTGATGAAAAGCTGATAGATGAAAATGTAACAGGAATGGATATAGAGGGAATGAATATGTATCAAGGAACAAATGGGAAAATTGCTTTTATGAATCAATCAGAAATATCCTTTATGTTTATACCCCTATTGAAAAATATGATTGGAAATTTTAAGCTTTATCCATACCCAAGAAGTAGTGGAAAGGGTGGGTATACATTTATGGCTAATGCATATGGAATGAATGCTAATTCAAAAAACAAAGAACTTGCGTGGGAAGTTTTAAAATATTTAAATGAAGAAAAAAAAGATAATAATGGCTTTTATACGGGGATTGAAATGAATAAAAAATCTTCAGAAAAGCAATTAGAAGAATTAAAAAATATGGGAGATAACGTAATGGTGATTGCAACTGAAGATGGCGAATTAAATCCAGCTGCATTAACAGATGAAAATATTGAAAATATAAAGGATGCTACTGAGAATGTGACCATTAATACAAGTGTAGATCCACAAATTAATAAAATTTTGAAGGAAGCTATAAGAAAATATTTTGCTAAGGAAATGACACAAGAAGAGTTAATCAAAACATTAGATAATAAAATTTCAACTTATATGAATGAATAAAAGTTTTGTTGAAATAAAAATGATAAAATAAAGCTAAAAAATAGCTTTATTTTGTCATTTCAATTATATAAAAATCAGGAGGGGAAAGAACTTTTGAAGAAAAAAATATTAATTGTAGAGGATGATTTAGCAATAGCTAAATTAATAGAAATCAATTTAAAGATAGCAAATTATGAAACAAAAAAGGTTATGGATGGATTAAAGGCTTTAGAAGTCATAGAAAAAGAAAATTTTGATTTGATTATTTTGGATGTGATGTTGCCTTTAGTAGATGGCTTTGAAATCATGGGAAAAATTAAACATAAAAATATACCGGTCATATTTTTAACAGCAAAGAAATCTGTATTTGATAAAGTTAATGGATTAAAATTAGGTGCAGAGGATTATATGGTCAAGCCCTTTGAAGCAATAGAGCTTTTAGCAAGGATTGAAGTAGTCTTAAGAAGATATGGAAAAAATGAAAAAGTACTTAGCTTTAAGGATATAAAAATATATCTAGAAGAGAGAATAGTAAAAAAATCTGACGATACAATTGAACTATCTCCAAAGGAATATGAATTATTATGTTTACTCATTCAAAATAAAAATAGGGCTCTATCTAGAGAACAAATATTAGGAAGCGTGTGGGATATGAGCTATTATGGTGGGACTAGAACGGTAGATATGCATATTAAAGCTCTTAGACAAAAGCTAGGTCTAAGCAATCACATCAAAACCATTTATAAGATTGGCTATCGATTGGAGGACTAATATGAAGCTTTGGCAAAAGTTATATATTTTTACTCTTATTTTGTTTATCTTGATCTTTAACCTTGCAGGGATCATATTTATTGAAAAAAATCACAATGCTTCACTAAAAAGGGAAGTGAACCGATGCTTTAATGAAGCGTTGACTATTTATTCAGGAGTAGATACGAGTTTACCTGCCTTTAGAACATTAGATAGATATATTGACTTATCAGATTTTAATCGGAAAATCATCTATAAATTTGCAGATGATTATACAAAAAAATCTAATGGGATTTATTTAGAAATATTAGATAAAAAAAATCAAGAAATTTATAGTAATATAGATTTTGCATTACCTAAACATCGTGAAGAAATAAAGATAGAAAAAATCAATGAAAGAAGAACGATCATCAGAGATCTAGGAAAGAATACATATATATTTATAACAAATTTAATAGAAATCAATGGAAGTACTTTTAAGCTTACCTATATGAGAGATATTTCTAGTATTTATGAACAAAAGAAGGAACAATATGATTTTTTCTTTCAGTTAGAAGGAATTGCTATAGTTGTTTTTTCTATTTTCATGTTTTTTATTAGTCGATTGATTTCAAAACCTGTTAAAAAACTGATGAGAGCTACAAAAAGAATTACAAAGGGAAATTATCATGAAAGAGTAAATTTAAATACAAAAGATGAATTAGGTATATTGGCAGAAAACTTTAATCTAATGGCAGAAGCTGTAGAAGAAAATATTCACCAATTAGAAAAAAATAATCTTGAAAAAGAAAGATTTATTGATAACTTTACCCATGAATTAAAAACACCTTTAACCTCTATTATTGGCTATGCTAATCTTTTAAGAACTACCAAATGTGATGAAGAAACCTTTTATGAATCATTAAATTTTATTTATCAAGAGGGAAAAAGATTAGAGGAGTTATCTTTTGACTTGATGGATTTGATTGTACTGAGAAGAGAAGCTTTTAATAAGGAAAAGGTAAATATAAAGAAGCTGCTTATTCAGATAAAAAAGGTTATGCAACCAAAGCTGAAGGAAAAAAATATAGAAATTTTAATGGATGCAGAGCCTATTGAATGGATGATTGAAAAAAATTTAATTCAAATACTCCTTTCTAATTTAATTGATAATGCTTATAAAGCTTCAGAAAGGGATACGAAAATTTATCTGAATTTGTCAAAGGAAAAAGAAAAAATGATTCTTGAAGTAAAGGATGAGGGGATAGGTATTCCTAAAGAGCATATAGATAAAATCTTAGAACCTTTTTACATGGTGGATAAAGCGAGAACAAGAGCTAACCATGGAGCAGGATTAGGTTTATCTATTTGTAAAAGAATTGTAGAAGTACATGGAGCTGTCCTAAAAATAAATAGCATAATTCATAAAGGAACTTCTATAAAAATCATATTTAAAGATAAGGAGGATGAGATAGATGAATCAGAAAATAATTCTGCTACTATTGATTAGTATGCTCCTCCTTGTGGGCTGTGAAAATTTTTCTGAAATAAAAAAGAATCAATTGATGATTGATCAAATAGAAAAAGAAGAGAATTTAACCCCAAAGAAACCTCTAGAAAATTTCGAAGAAGAAGAATTAAAGAAAAAAGCATTGAAGGCTTTTGAAAAATATTATAATTTAGAGATTAATGAAGATGATCTTATCTACACTATGTATTATGTGACCTTTGATGAAGTAAAAGAAAAATTAGAAGGGATGGAAATCGAAAAGTATTTACAAATAAAAATGGATTATAAAGATATTTTCAAAAAAGGATTTTATGTGTTATATTGGCATACAGATAGGAAGTCAGAAACTTTTAAAAGAGGAAATTATTATATGTATACTACTGAAGTAGATGGTGAAACAGGGGAAATTTTAAAAATAGATTATTATGAATATGATCGTAAAAAGGAAAAAACAAATGAAAAAATTACTTCAGAAGAAGCAAAAAAGATTGCAGATGATTTTATCAGTGAAAAGAAAATTTCTAAAACCGATAAAATAAAATTAGTAAAAAAATTGAATAAAAAAAATGATAAAATGTATTATTTTTTATATGAGGGTTCAAAGGATACTGCAAATAAAGTATTGATAAGAGTTAATACAAATACAAAAAGCGTGGAGGAGTTTAGTAGAGGGGTTCAAGCTAGTATTGATTATATGCTAATAGAATTAGATGAGTAGAGAATTTAAATAAATTCTCTACTCATTTTTACATATTCTTTACAAAAAGTATAAACTTTATATACAATTCAAAGTTATGATTATATTATAGTTTGTTAAATAAAATTAAAAAAATGAGTAGAAGAAAGGGTGTTTTAGTATGAATAAGAAAATAGTAGCAATGATAATGGCAGTAGTACTAAGTATTTCTATTGTAGGGTGTGGGAAAAGTACACAAGAACAAGAGGAACCTGTATCTCAAGCTTGTGAAAATAGCGATTCTACACCTCAAGCTTATGAAGATAGCCAAATGGGGATTAAATTTGCATATTCAAAAGCATGGGTGGATAATTTTGATGATATTTCAGCGTTTGTAGATGGAAGATATCAGGTTAAAAACAAGTCAGAATATAGTATTGATATATATAATAGTATAGATTGGGGCTATAAAGATTTAGAAAATGTGTTAGCTGGAATTTATATTATTGAAAAAGGGCAGTGGGAAAAAATGAAAGAAAATAATTATAAGATAGAAGATTTTTTAACAAAAGAAAATAAAATATTTTTAGGAGAGCAAGTTCAAGTAGAAACTCATGAAGCCAATGGTTTTGTGTATGTGATTGGTGTTCCAGATAAGAGTAAATTTCCAGAGAATACAGATGATGAAAAAATGGGTAAAGCACTAGTATTTGATTCTGCTAAAGAGATGCTAGAAAAAATAGAATTCACCGAAATAAATAAATAAAAGTATGAATCGTGCTAGGAATATAAAAAAGGAGATAAATAAGAATGAAAAGAAATATGATTTTCTTTTGTATGGTATGCATCATTTTTTCTTTAGTAGGTTGTGGGCAGAAAAGTAAATTTTATTATGAAGAAGAAGCTTTTACTAATAAGCATAAAGAAATTAGAGGTTTTACCAATGATGAATATAAAAATATGTATATCTTATTAAGAAATAATAAAGTTATACAATATGATGAAAAGGGACAAGAGATAAAAGAAATTAAATTAGAAATATCCAAAGATTCTTATGATATTCCCTTTGCTATTGGAAAAGATGAAGAAAAAAATTTATATGTAGATATAAGAGAAGTAGGACCTAAGAAGCCAGAAAAAGAACAGATTCATGAAATATGGAAATTAGATGAAAAGGGTAAAAATATCAAAAAGATTCCTATTGCACAAAATGATATGGGTGGATGGGAAAATCGTGATTTTGGAAGGATATATATTACTAAAAATAAACATATTCTTTACAAAAATGATAGCAATATACTCCTAGAGATTGATGAAAAGGGAAATATAGTAAATACGCTTATTAAAGCAAATGTAAAAGATTTTGTAAAAGTAGAAAATAGTATTTATGCTGTTATTAGAGAAGAAGAAGGAATATCTCTAGTAAAGAAAGGAATGAATGGTAATAATTTTGTATTTAAGAAAAAGATAGGAGAATCAAGTAATATAGCAAAATTAGATTTTGATCCACAAGAAAAGAAATTGTTATATTTTTCGGATAAGATGATAGTAGAGTCCTTTGATATGGAAGGAAATTCATTAGGAACTGCCATAGATGGAGAAAATGCACCTATTCTTTTGACAAATGGGTATATGAATGGATTAATTGTCAATGATCAAGGAACGGTATTTATGAACTTTATTACTGCTGAAGGTAAATTTAAAATCCTTATGCTGAAGAAGAAAGAAGGAACTCCACCGAAAAACAATAAGAAAGTCATTAAAGTAGGAGTGAATACAAGATATCAACAAGATGAAATTAAAGAATTAGCTATGAAATATATGAAAAAAAATCCAAATATAGTTATAAAAGTGAATCAATATGATTACAAGGAAGATTATCTTTCTGATTATCTAAAAAAGATGAATACAAAAATGTTAAGTGGAGAGGGGGATGATTTGATACCAACAGAATATTTACCTATGAAAAAATTCATTAAAAGTGAAATATTTGAAAATCTAAAGGATTATATGGGAAAAGATAAAGATTTTGATATAAATGATTATTATAAGACTGTTGTTGATAGTTATCAATATAAGAATAATTATTATGCACTTCCTATTAATTTCACTATAGGTGGGTTCATTGCAGATCAAAAGCTGTTAGATGAGAAAAATATTAAAATTGATAAAAAAAGCTGGAATAGAGAAAGTTTTATGAAAGCTTTAAGAGAAATTTCTAAAAATAATGGAACTTATGGACTCGTGAAAATGGATAAAAAAGATCTAATAGAGATGTTTTTCTTAGGAGAAATAGATAAATGGATTGATTATGAAAATAAAAAAGCAAATTTCAATAATGAAGATTTTAAAGGTTTATTAAAAGATGTGGAAGCTATTTACGATGAAAAACTTTATCACAATGAGATAGAGAGAATGATGGATCTAGGATCAGAAAAAAGAATGGGAGAAGTAGCATTCGTCAATAAAAAGAATATTGAAATTATTGGAATTGATGGATTCGATCAGATAAAAAATGATATAGAAAACTATCAACTTTATCCTTATCCTACAGAGAAAGGAAAAGGGGAATTTACCTATGAACCCTTTGGATATGGATTAAATAGGCAGTCAAAAAATAAAGAGATTGCATGGGACTTTCTTAAATTTATGGCGAATAATTATTGTGGGGATGATTTTGAAAGTAAATTTTCAGTGAATAAGAAAAATAATATAGAAAGATTAGAAAAGTGTGAAAAGAAAGAAAAAGAGCCAAGGGCATATTGTAGTGAAGATTATATCGTATACTCCTATCCCCTTACAGAAGAGGAAGTAAATCAGGTTAAAAATGCTTTAGAAAATATAAAGATAGATGTTTCATTAGATCCTCAAATTAGAAGTATTTTAAAGGATTCCTTTGAAAAATATGTTAAAAGAGAACTATCACAGGAAGAATTGCTTCAAAATCTTGATAATAAGATTACTACTTATTTAAATGAATAAAAATAGATAAAAGGATGAAGCTATCAAAATAGGTAGCTTCATTTTATTATTATGAATAACTACAAAAAAATACTTTTGGGAATGTTGCTAGAAAGATGAATATATGAGTATGAGGTAGTATCGTATGAAAATTTGTTTACAAATTATTTACAAAACCTATATAGTTTCCATATAATCCTTATTTATACTAAGAATACATAGAAAAGGAGGAGATTATGGTGAAAAAGCAATGGAAAAAAGGGATTTGTGCACTTGTAATGGGAACGATGCTATTAAGTGGTTGTAGTTCTTCACAAGCAATTCAAAAGCAAGCTCCTGTAGAAAAAACAGTTGAAAAAGAGATAGAAAAAACAACAGCAATAGAAGAGGGAAAAACTTATTCTGCTATGAATCAGTATGAAGAAGTGATTCAAGTGAAAGTGTCTAAGGAAAAAGCAAAAGAGCTTGCAAAAGAGGCAATAAATAAATATTTTCAGACAGAAGTAGATGAGAAAAATACAGAATTTGGGATAAATCTTATGGGAGGCTATTCAGTTATTGAACCAGAGTGGTCTGCAGGATGGTTTCATATGAATAAAGAAAAAAAAGAAATAAAAATCTATGAAGTTTATATTGATGCAAATACAGGTGCAGTTAATAGCAGTCAATGTAAAATAGAAGATGCTGCCATGAAGGCTAAGAAAATTCAAAAGCTTTCTCTCGAAGAAAAGAAGCAGCTTGCTATGAACTTCTTAAAGAAGAATCAAATTATAGCAGATACAGAAAAACTAAAGTTTGTAAAGGTAAATAAAGCTTATTCTACAAAAACATCTACTCATTTAGAATTTACATATGATCAATATGATATCAATGTGAAAGTAGATCCAAGAGATAAAAAAGTAAAATTCTTTTATAAAGCTAAACCTTTTACAGCGGAAGAAAGAAAACAATTAAAGGCATTTGATGAAAGTAGAAAATAAACTAAAAAAAGCGTATTGAGGAATAAGGAATATATGGCGAGATTTAGTGATCTCGCCATAATTACTACATCATTTCTTTTACTTGTGCTACGTCCTTATCTCCTCTGCCTGAAAGATTAATAATAATGATTTTGTCTTGATCTAAATTTTTTGCAAGCTTCATTCCATAAGCAACAGCGTGGGCACTTTCAATGGCTGGAATAATTCCTTCAGCTTTAGATAATTCAAAGAAGGCATCTAGTGCTTCTTTGTCTGTAATCCCTACATAATCAGCACGACCTACAGATTTATAATAGCTATGCTCAGGACCAACTCCAGGATAATCAAGTCCTGCTGCAACAGAATGAACAGGAAGGGGTTCGCCTTTTTCATCTTGAAGGGTATAGCACTTAAATCCATGAATAATACCAACACTTCCCTTTACAATAGATGCAGCATGATCAGGGGTATCAAGACCTTTACCAGCAGGTTCTACTCCGATGATTTTTACATTTTTATCTTCTACAAAGGGATGGAAAAGCCCTATGGCATTGCTACCCCCACCAACAGCTGCAACAACGTAGTCAGGAAGTTTCCCTTCTGTATCTAATATTTGTTTTCTTGCTTCTTTTCCAATAATACTTTGGAATTCTCTTACCATAGAAGGATAAGGGTGAGGACCTACTGCTGATCCTAAAAGATAAAAAGTATCACTGGCATTTTCAACAAAATCTTCGAGGGCTGCATCTACAGCATCCTTTAAGGTAGCAGTTCCTCGAGTTACAGGAACAACCTTCGCACCAAGGAGCTCCATTCTGAAAACATTCAGTGCTTGTCTTTTTGTATCGATCTCGCCCATATAAATGGTACAATCCATTCCAAATAAAGCACAAACTGTTGCTGTGGCAACACCATGTTGTCCAGCGCCTGTTTCAGCAATAATTCTTTTTTTGCCCATTCTCTTAGCTAAAAGGGCTTGACCAATAGCATTATTGATTTTATGAGCACCTGTATGATTTAAATCTTCTCTTTTTAGATAAATTTTAGCGCCACCTATTTTTTTAGTTAATCTTTCAGCTAAATAAAGAGGATTTTCTCGACCTATATATTGCTTTTGATAATAAGCTAACTCCTCAAGAAAATTTGGATCATTGATCAATTGATAAAAATTTTCTTCTACTTTCTTTAAAACTGCTTTTAATGTCTCTGGGACATAACTCCCTCCAAATTCTCCAAAATAACCATTGTTGTTTGTAATCATATAAAAAACCTCCTAAAGTTTGAATTTTCTTTAAATAATAAATATAAAAGTGTTTATAAAAAGCTATTATTAGATGTTAGATCACTGAATAAGATTTTTTAATAATTTCCGGAAATTAAAAAATCCTCTACATGTTTATAAAAACATATAGAGGACGCTATATACGTGGTGCCACCTCAATTGGTTATAAAAATTATAACCCACTCTTTTCAGATACGGGAAAAGTTTCCGATATCCTATCTCTATAACGGGAGATGCCCGTGTTGCCTACTAAAAATTTCAGCTCCAACTCATAAGCCCATTCAGTACATTTACAAATATCGGATTTTCACCAGCACCGATTCTCTATGATTTTTCAATATACTTACTCTTCTTATTCAACGATTTGTGTTTATGATGTTGAAAGTAATTATATGATTGTTTTTTTGTTTTGTCAATAGATTTTTAAAAGAAATTTCAAAAACTTTGAAAAATAGAATGATTCATATATTTGAGATATGCCCTTTTAAATTAAAGGTTAGCAACATAATATTTTATAATAAGAACATATATCCTCTTCTTTTCACTGTTTTTATATATTTTATATTACTATTATTTTCTATTTTTTTTCTTAGATTACTTACATGAACCATGACAGTTCTTGTATCACCTATACTTTTGCTTTCCCAAACATGCTCATATATTTCACTATAGCGCAATATTTTATTAGGATGATGAATCATAAATAAGAGTATATTAAATTCTATAGGAGACAACGTAATTTCTTTATTATTTTTAATAACAGTATATTTTTCCATATTCAGAGTCAAATCTTTAATAGTTAAATGAGGATGAATCAGTTTATTCCCACTTTTTTCATAGGCTACTCTTCTTAAATTAGATTGAACACGTGCTACTAACTCTCTTGGGTTAAAGGGTTTTCTTATATAATCATCTCCGCCTAAATTTAATGCATTAAGGATATAATCTTCATCATCAATACAACTGACAAAGATAATAGGACAATACATAGATTGTCTAATTTTTTGGCAAAGAGTAGTACCATCAAAGTCAGGAAGCATAATGTCTAATATGATTAAATCAAAGCATTTACTTTTAATTTTTTCTAATGCGTCGTTACAATTATTAGCAGTATCTACAATATATCCTGAATTTTTAAGATAAAGACTGATCAATTCAATGATGTCTAGGTCGTCATCTACAACCAATATAGTATGTTTATTCATGTATATTCGTTACGATAGCGTAACTGTATCCCTACCTTTCTTTTATAAAAAATTCATATATATAATAGTTTATCATGTGTTAATTTAAGAAAAAAGGAAAATACACAATAATAAGGGAAAATGTCTAAAAAATACTAAATCTAATATTGTATAATAGGTGTATATCAAAAAGTTGCAGAAGAAAATAAATTATCAATAAAAGTAAAAAATTATATGTTGAATAAAGGGGGTAAAAATGAGGAGATTCTTTGTAATGATTACGATTTTATGTTTGGTTTTAATGGGATCTTCAATGGATAGAGATAAAAAAATGAAAGATGTGTATATAACAAGTGATACAATTAATTTTCAAAAAGAAATTTTCACAGATAAAGAATTGAAATGGATAGAAAAATATAAATATAAAGATATTTATGTAGGGGTAGCGGAGGATTATGTGCCCATAGAATATATTGATCAAAATAGAATTCCAAAGGGACTTGGAATAGAAATCATTAGGAGCGTTAACCAATTGACAGGATTAAGATTTAGAGTTTATGGAGATAGCTTAAAAGAAAACTGGGAAGAAATATTACAAAGTACTGTTGAAAAAAGGATAGATATTCTACCAGCTGTATCTTTTACAGAGGAAAGAAATAAGTATTTAGATTATTCTATTGCTTATATAGAAATGACTCAGGTAATCCTTGGACATAAAGACAATTCAAAGTTGATTAATGATATTCGACAAGTTAGAGGAAAAACTTTTGTTGGACCTAAAGGATATTGGTTTTTAGATATTATCAAGAAAGAAAATCCGAGTGCTAAAATTATTGAAGTAGAAAATATGGAAAAAGCTTTGGAATATATTTCAAGAAAAAAGGCAGATTATACGATAAGTGATATTCCTGTGTTTACTTATTATAAGGAACAAGGTGCATATAATGATATAAAAATAGTTGGTGAATTAAAACAGTCCAATCGAATATTTATAGGTGCAAGAAAAGATTTGGATGAATTGATTTCCATTATTAATAAAGTGATTAAAAACATGGATTATAATGGACTATATGAAAAGGCTTTTGTTGTACCACCAAACAACTATAGAGAAAAAAAGCTTATAGGCATGATTAGTGTACTTACTGTCATACTGGTTATGGTGATTTATTCTTTATATAAGACCTTTAGAAAATTAATAAAAGCAAAAAAAGAAGCAGAAGAAGCTAATAAGGATAAGACAAAGCTTATGACAAATATAGCTCATGATTTAAGAACACCTATTACGGTGATCATAGGATATACTCAAGCTATTATAGAAGGAGAAGTGAAAAAAGAAGTAGACAAAGAAAAGTATATAAAGAGAATACATGAAAAAACAAAATATTTAAATGATGTTGTCAATGATTTCTTTTTTTTATCTAGGCTTGAAGATCGTAAATTTGTTTTAAAGGAAGAGGATGTTAATATAAATAGCTTTGTTAAGAATATAGTAGACAATATAGGCTTAAGAGGGGAAGCTAAGAATATTCAAATCATATTAAATCTAGATAAAAACGTGAATTTCAATAAAAAAATAGACAGACTAAAATTACATAGGGCTATTGAAAATATAATCATAAATGCAATTAAATATAGCAAAGAAAATGGTTTTATAAAGATTAATACTAAAGTTTTAGAAGACGGAAAAATAGAAATATTTATAAAAGATAACGGAATTGGAGTATATAAAGAAGATATTCCTTATATTTTTGATAGATATTATAAAGGTAAAAATTCAAAAAAGGAATCTGTAGGACTAGGACTATATATTACAAAGGAAATTATTGATAAGCACAATGGAAAAGTATGGGTTGAGAGTGAATTAAATAGAGGAACCGTATTTTATATATTGATCTAGGGATGAAGAGATTCATCTCTTTCAAAATCTTTAAGATTTCTTTAAATTAGATTTCACCAATTTATGATAAAATTAGTGGAAAAGGAACATAAATCTATGTGTAAGGAGGAACATTAAATGGAATTAAAGTTAAGAACAGATATGCATTTAAACAGAGCAATAGAAGTGAGAGATATTAGAGAAATTAAATATAAAATACAAGAAATTAAAAATAGTGCTTTGAATAATGAAAATATTGCTTTACTCCAAAAACTAGATAATGAACTTAGTGATAAACTTGAAAAAATAATAAAAAATAATTTTCTAGAAGAAAAATAAATTCATAAAATAGATGAGGAAATAAAAATGCATTTCAAAAACTGTAAAAAGAATTTGTATAAGAGTTAAAACTCTAGAATGTGAGGCGTATACATTCTAGAGTTTTTTTGCATAAAAAATAATCTATACTTGGATATATATATGAGATATAGAGAAAAGATAGACGAAAAAATGTATAATATATGACAGATTATGACAAAAAAATCTTACCTTTTAATATAGAATGAAATAGGTTATGACAATATAAGTTTTATGAAAGGACGATGCATTGCATGTTACATATGCCATGGAGTATCTTTTTTATAAGAGCAGTACCAGAAGAGATTCTTTTAATATTTGCAAATTACGTAATAGTAGGAAAGAAAATCGATCAAAAAAGAATGATAGTATCAGGAATAATATTGGCAATTTCTTCATTTGTAATTAGGTCATTACCAATTCACTTTGGGGTACATACAGTTCTTATGCTGATGGTATATATTTTTGTTACTGTAAAAATAAATAAAATAGATATGATTAAAACTATACCTGCATGTATTATAGCTACTATTTTATTTTGCATATGCGATTGGCTGATGGTTTTTGCTTATACGAATATTTTTCATATCCCCTTTGAAAATACACTAAAGGGAACAATAAAAAGCACTTTATATACTATTCCTTCTTTGATTCTTATATTTCTTACAATAATCATGATCGATTACTTTAAAAAAAGGAGAAACGAAAAAATAAATGTGTAATATAGAAAAAATAACTAATCATATAGCTGCTAAAATAGCAAGGCACTTAAAATTAGATCAAGATCATGAACAAGTATTGGCGTATGGTGCTTTTAATATTCTTCAAATAAGCTACTCTATCTTATTAGTGATCTTATTTGGAGCAATATGTGATGTATTAATAGAAGCCTTGATCATTTCTTTTACGATAGCTATTTTAAGAAAATATTCTGGAGGGGTACATGCTGCCTCTCCAAATCAATGTGCAGTGATAGGTACTTTAGTGGCTGTAGGATTTGGATGGGTGATAAAGGAATTAACTCCTTATTTAAACAGTATGCTTATAAACATTTTTTGTGGAAGTGTTTTTTTGTTTGGATTTTTTATTATGTACAGATATGCTCCTGTAGATACACCTAATAAACCTATTAAAAAAGAAGATAAAAGAAAAAGATTAAAAAGAAATTCGATTAGGACTTTATGGATCTTTGTTATGGGAATAGGGATAGCATGGGTATTTCATATAGAAATATTAGGTGTCAATGAAAAAAGCATTACAAGCGCAATCGTGGTAGGGGTATTTTGGCAAAGTTTAACACTAACAAGCTTAGGATATCTTTTTATACATTTTGTAGATTTATGTCTAAGAAAATCAATGTTTTTAAGGGGAGGTGAAAGATAATGAAAAATAAAATCTTTACAACATTAGCTTTATTTGGTGCAACCGTATTAACCTTTGCAGCACAAACTGTATCTGCTTCAGCATGTGCTTGGTCACTATATCAACCAGAAGAACCAAAATTATTAAGAGAAAAATAAGATAAGAGGTCATTTTGACCTCTTACATATTTATATAGGATATATGGATGTGATCGTATGAATCGGATGGAAAATAAATTTAAAGAAAAAATTTATAAAATGATATCACTTGTTAAGTTACTTACATTATTAGTTTGTGGGATAATCGTTCTTATGCAATATAGTATTTTGTATGTACAAGAACGTAATGAGTTTAGTGAAATGATTATAGTTTCAATAATCACAGGCATAGGAGTGCTAATGTTAACCTATAAAGCATGGGTATTTTCTAATAATGACAAAAAAAATTTAAAAATAGGGATAAGTCATATCATGGAGATCCTTTTATTTATTGTTATTTTTTCTATACTTATTGTTGTATCTGGAGGTTATACGAGTCAATATAAGTTTATTTTTTTATTTACTATTATTCCTACAACCATGCAGTTTGGTATGAAGTACGGTATGGGGGTTGCCTATATTTCTTCAATAATAGTATTATTTATAGATTATATAGGGTTATCTAATAAAGTAGTTAATTTATTTTTTGAGACAGATTTAATTCTTGCAGGAGTTTTTTTACTAACAGCTTGGCTATTAGGAAGTTATGTTACGATAGAAGAAGAATATAGGAATGAAATGAATAAGCTTGTAAATGTAGATGAACTTACACAAATATATAACCACAGATGCTTTCAAGAATCTTTATTAAAAGCAGTTGAAAAGGCTAAAAAGCATAATAGTCCTGTATCATTATTGTTTATAGATATTGATTATTTTAAACATTATAATGATTTATATGGGCATCAAGCAGGAGATAAGGTATTAGAAAGAATAGGACAAATTCTAAAAAATGCTGCTAGAGAAAATGACTTTGTAGCTAGATATGGTGGAGAAGAATTTGCCATCATCTTACCTAATACTTTAGAAAATAAAGCTCTTGTTATTGCTGAAGGAATACGAAGAAATATTGAAAAAGCCGAATTTAAAGGACAATGCAATCTTCCTAATAAAAATCTTACAGTATCTATTGGTATTTCTTGTTTTCCTGATAAAGCAAAAACAAAAGAGGAATTAATTAATAGCTCAGACGATGCTTTGTATAGAGCTAAATTTTTTAATAAAAATAGAGTAGAAATTTATTTTTCAGTTTTAGAAGAATTAAAAAATGATATTCAAGAAGAACATATCGACTTAATTACTTCAATTAAAACGCTTATTAGTGTAATTAATGCAAAAGACCGATATACTTATGGACATACGGAGAGAGTAGTAATATATTGTAAGATGATAGGAGAAAAATTAGGTCTGAGTAAAGAAGATCAAAAACTTTTACGGTATGGGGCATATCTTCATGATATTGGGAAAATTGAAGTAGGGAGAGAGATACTAAATAAAAAAATGGCATTGACAGATAAAGAATGGAATATTTTAAAGAAACATCCTGAAAATGGAGCTGAAATTATAAAGCCTGTAGATTCTCTCAAAAAAGTTGTTCCATTGATTTTATATCATCATGAGAGATATGATGGTAAAGGGTATCCCATGAAGTTAAAGGGAGAAAATATACCTTATCTTGCTAGAATTCTTACCGTTGTTGATAGTTTTGATGCTATGACATCAAAACGTCCTTATCAAAGTGCAAAAAGCTACGAAGAAGCTATACTTGAATTAGAAATATGTAGCGCTACTCAATTTGATCCCCATATAGTTAAAGAATTTATTGAAGTCATAAGGAAAGAGTAAAATAAGGAAAGGATGGTAATATCTAAAATGAGTGTTGAAAGTGTGAAGGAGCAATTTCAAGAACAAAATTTAAATTTAGAGGTGCTTGAGTTTAATCAAAGTAGTGCTACAGTAGAGCTTGCTGCTGAGGCTATTGGTGTAGAACCTAATAGAATAGCAAAAACAATGGCATTTAGAGTAAAAGATCAGGAAGTATTAATTGTTTCAAAGGGAAATGCAAGGATTGATAATAGAAAATATAAAGATTATTTTAAAGCGAAAGCAAAAATGCTAAAAGCAGATGAAGTATTGGAAATTACGGGACATCCTGTAGGAGGGGTATGTCCTTTTGGTCTAAAAAAACCTTTACAGATCTATCTAGATGAATCCTTAAAAGAATTTGATTATGTTTATCCTGCTGGTGGATCACCTAATTCAGCAGTAAAGACAACTATTGAACAGTTAGAAGAAGTAACCAAAGGTGCATGGGTGGATGTATGTAAATAACAAATTTATTGATGTCCATATAAAAATGTGCCACCAGTTGTTCTGGTGGCACTAAAGTTTATTATGAGATTAAATTTTAAATGTATTAGCAAGGGAAGATAAACTAGTGACCATTTCACTTAACTGATGAATAGATGAAATGATTTCTTCCATAGATGCTGTTTGATTTTGAGTGCTAGCACTAATTTGTTGTGTAGATGCAGCAGCTTGTTCAGTAACTGATGAAATATTTTCTATTATGGATAAAACATTGCTTTTAACCTGATTGATATCATTTACATCATTATTTAAAAGGCTGATTTGTTCAATCACTTCATCAATAGAAATACCTAAATTGGTAAAGACGTCTTGTGTTTTTTGAAGGGTTTGATTAGAATCATTAACAATATTTTGAGAATCATTTACTATATTGGTTGTAGTATGAATAACACCTTGTATATCATCTACAATTCCTTTGATTTCTTGGGTTGATTTGCTAGATTGTTCTGCTAAATGGCGTACTTCGTCTGCAACAACAGCAAATCCTTTTCCGTGTTCTCCTGCTCTTGCAGCTTCTATAGCAGCATTTAGTGCTAAAAGGTTTGTTTGCTCAGAAATATTGTTGATGGTTTCAACGATTATACCTATGAGTTCAGACTTTTCAGAAAGCTCTTTAACACTTTCTTTAACAGTATGTGAAATCTCATGATTTTCCTGTAGCTTAGATGCTAATTCTTTTATAGCTTGATTACCTATATTATTTTTAACTGTCATATTTTTAATATTTTCGTTTGTTATATTTAATTTATCAACGATTTTCTCTATTTTCTCTGCTAATAAATTAGTCATGTTTAGACCATGAGAGCTATCTTGTGCTTGATGACTAGTACCTATAGCAACTTCTTGTATGGCTGTTGAGATTTCTTCACAAGCTGTCCCTACTGTAAGGGCAGAACCTTTTATGAAATCAAAGGATTGTTCAAGCTTAGATGCTGCATTTTGTATTTCAGAGACAAGGCCTTTTGTATTTAAAACCATATGATTAAAGCTTCGACAAAGCATACCTACTTCATCTTTAGAACGACAATCTATTTTTACGACTAGGTTTCCTTCTTCTACTTTTCTCATATTTTCCATTATTTCTATAATAGGTTTTACGGCTTGTTTATTCATCACTACCATAACAACGATTGAAGAGATGATAAGTGTTATGAGTAATACAGTCAATACACTATATAATAAGGATTTTGAAAAATGTTCAAACTCATTTAAGGATTGAGTGATGATGATGATATGATTATCAATTTTTTTAAATACTGCAATTTTATTTGAAGTATTATATGTATAAGTTATTTTACCTTCTTCCTTTGAGAGAATTTCTTTTCCCCAAGGATAATCATTTAGATTTTCTATCTTTTCCTTTTGTTGGTTTATAAATACTTTACCATCTAAATCAGCTGAAAAAACGTATCCATCCTTTCCTATTTTCAAATCTTGTATATAATTTTTTATGTGGAATTTTTCAGAGATATCTTGAAGTATTTTAGGATTAACGCCTATTTGAACAATACCAGGAGCATCTAATCTTTTAACACCTATATATTGAAATAATCCACCATCTGTACCTCTTGGTTGAGGTGTTTGAGCTAAATGATGGATTTTACCATTTATAATATCTAAGAAAGGTCTTGTCTGATCAGAAGATGAAAAATCAAAATCATAATAAGCTTCTACGCTACCATACCTTAAGATCCCATCTCCATCGATGACATGAATTTCATCAACGCCTATTTGCTTTGCTAGCTTTTTCATATTTTCTGGACTTAATAAATTTGTATTTTGCTTAATTAATAGAGCAGTACTTTGGGTGATGGGTATGTAAGACTTATATAAGCCTGTTTTAACAGATGTGAGTGCTTTTGATTGATTTTCTATTGTAGCACTTACAGAATTCAATTGATTGGAACATTGGGTTAATATTTCTTCCATTAGAATAGTTCTTGATTTGTTGTAAACTGTAAAACCGAGTGTTGCGACAGAAATTAATAAGATAAAAGTTACGGGTAAAAATGTTTTCGTTTTTAGCTTCATTTTGTCGCGCTACTAGTATGACTTAAAACTATAAAGATTATATTTGAAATATTGAAGTCTTAAGATATAGTAACACTTCCCTCCTTTTAAATTTTTGTATTTAAAAATATAATTAGTAGCACTAGACTATTTGGATGTGAAATATTTTTTTGAGTGATTATAACCTAGCAAATGATATATTTTAGAAAAGGTAAAAAATTTAATTGTAGGATTTGAAGAATAATATTTTGGAAATTTCAATTTATAGAGTAAATATAATACATTAAATTAAAAAAATGTAAAAATAGACAATTTAATTATATAATAATTTGTCGATAAAAACAATAAAATTCACAGAATTGTCAAAAAATATAAAAAATTAGCAAATAAAATAGGGTGGGAAATATTACATGGTTCATTTTAGAATTAAGACTAAAAACCCTATTAAATTTTTCTAGTGAGAAGCAAGATTTTTCAATGGTGGTTGTGGCGGTATGATATATTTGCTTTAATATGTATATCCTTAGCTGTGTGTTTTAAAATTTGATGAAAAGACTATATGATATTTACAGCCTTACTTTATGTGTGATAGACTATTATTATTCAATGAACGCTTGTCGAAATATATATTTATATAGCGAAATATCTTGTGTTTTGTCACGTGGAAGGATTATTCTTTTCTCTCATCTAGGTGTATACGGTGATATTCAATTAAGGCAAAGGAGCTCTATAAGCTTTTTTATTCCATAGGAAATTATAAAATTTAGACATATAATATGTGGGGTTTTACTAATTTATATTTACTAACGCAGTAAGGTATACAATATGCAATAAAAATGTCGAAATATATAGAGGGATTCGTAAGTTATTATAGAACTCAACAATAATGCAAAAAAATATTTTGAATTTCAAGAAAATTCTTCAAATATATCCGTGATTATATTGCAAAAGATATTTAGATTGGAGGTTTGTTATGCCAACTTTGAACTTTGCTGAAAAGAAGAAAGGGAATACTTTAACCACTAAAAGCGCAAATAATCCTACTCAAGAAAACTCAGCTACTAAAGCAACTTTACAAAATCAATTAGGGAACAAAGGGACTATTGCTGCGTTATCTCAAAGTACAAAATCAAATACTACTTATAGCTACTATATACGATATCATGAGGCTAAGAGTGTTTTGAAGAAAAACTATGATGATAAGAAAATACTAGGACTCATCAAGGATGGAATAAGAACTGCCAAAAAAATATGTTCTGATGCCTGTCTAAAAAATGCAGAAGAAGCGGCACTTAAGAAATTTGGATATTTTGGAGGTGTATTTGGTAAACATAAGTCAGATGGTATTGGATATCAGTTTAGATCCCATTTAAAAGAAAAGACAAGAGATTGGATGAGACAACAAGTAGATGCGGAATATAGTGATTATACAAGTGAAAAAATAGATGAAATAGATAACAATAGCAATCTTTCAGATGAAGAAAAAGACACAGAAAAACTAAATGCAATAGAATCTATGAATCAACATAAAATATTTTTAAAAAATGAATTATACAAAGAGGGCAAAAATGATGTTGAATTTAGACTTCAAAAAGAGAGTCAAGAAGTCATTAGAAAAGCACATTATGAAACCCTCAAAGCTTGTGAAGAAACTATCAAAGAAATTATGATTGAAAGGTTTAAAACAAATTTCATAGAAGTTTATGCAAAATTTCAACAAGTACCAGAAGATTGGGGACTAAAAGTTGCAACGGCAAAGGCTGTAGAAACTGTCAATAGTTCTGCTTCTAAGATCGGAGAAAATACTTATAAGTCTGTCAGCAAAGATTTATCACAAAAAGCTTCTAAAGATGCAGAAACAAGAAGAGATGAAATGATTCAAGAACTCGGTGGAGAAGTAAATAAGGGAAAGTTGTCCTTTGATCAAGTGAAAAAAGATGATTACAAGGCTGTAGAAGAATTTGTATATGAAAAGGATGAAGAAATCGCATTAAGTGATGGAACAAGACAAGCAAAAGATGTAAAAGGGGAAATCGGAAAAAAAATTCGTTCAGAAGAGATTGTTGCTCCTAATGTTAGCAAAGGTTTTAAGGTTTTAACAAATGCAATAGTCATGGCAGTACCAGAAACAGGAGATAAAGCTTCAGCAGAAGGGATTATAAGAATTTATGTTGCTCCAGGGGCATATGTATCTATAAAGTTAGCAGGAGAAGTTGAAAGGGATTATAAAGACTATGTAACAGCAAATCTTTCTATTGGATTTGGAGGAGGAGGAACTGCTGGAATTGCAAAGCTTCACGGTGAATTAGGAGGATTTATTGAAGTAACAGGGAAAAATTCTGAGAATCTATCAAAGCTTATGTCTTATGTTCTTTATCGAAAAGCAAGGGAATCTAGTGTTATTCCACATGGTCTTACAGATAGATTGTGGGGACTTGGAAATAGAAGTGGAGAAACGAGATATAAAGAAGCGGAAGCCTATGGGGCTCAATTAGAATCCCACTTATTTGGGAAAGGTGCTGATGCAGATAATGCAGCCAAAATCGGTGGTTATGGAAAATTATCAGCTGAAATAGGAGAGATGAGCAGTGGTCTTGGGGGATCTGTTGAGTTTGCAGGTTCTGTTGGAAGAGAATATTCGAAAACAAGTTTTGATAGTGGTTCTGGAAAAGGAAGACTTGGAAAAATGGAAAAATATAAATTTCGAGGACAAGGCACAAAAGGAGATCGGATAGAGAAATTAGGTTTTGAAGGAAAAATAGGTGGAGGTATAGCAGAAGGAAATTTAAGTGCAGAAATGGAACTAAGAGGAAAAGATATAGAGGCAGTAACTATTAAAGGAAAAGGAATTTTAAAAGCTTCCACTGGAAAGAGCACGGAAAAGGCTGCTGAAAAAGGAGTAAAATTTGTTGTTGATCTACTTCAGAATCTAAAAGCTACAGGGAAAAATATGCATGTAATCTATCAAATAGCAAATAAGAAACAAACAGGTGGAGATACGGGAAAAAGAATGGGTGCAGATGTAGCCTTATTAACTTCAGATTTAGGAATGAATATTAAAGAATTAGCAGATGGCAAAGATAAGCTTGGAGAAATGATTGGAGAGTATGAAGGGGATGCGATAGCTAGTGCAAAATCTTCATTGTCTTTTGGGATAACTTATAAATGGGAACCAGGATCAAAAGGAACATTGACATTTACACTGAGTACAGGTAAAAAACTTTCGTTTGATGCAGGGGTTGCAGGTATTGAAATGAAAAGATCAAGGGATATATTACGTTGGACAAGTGGAAAAGATATGAATAACTTTAAAAGCTTGGCTGGTGTGAAGGGAGGATTTCAAGCATGAAGAAGTTAGAATGGACAGATGAATTTGGGAGAAGATTGGATTCAGAAGTGTTTCATATAAAAATAAAAGATGAAAAAGATATTCGATTGACGATTCTAGTAGATTATCATACATATGAGTATATTTATAAAAACGAGCTTTTTAATTTATACCATGAAGCAATCATGAATCCTTCAAAGGATGAATTTGCACAAGATCAACCACTAGAAATAGAATTGAAGCTTTCACCAGATAGTATAGAACTTTTAGCATTAGCTGTTTCTATTGAAGAGGATGAGGTACTAGATTACTTACATGAAAAAGCAGCTAATCAACCTGAAAATATATTTATCAATACAGGTGCTTGGTATGTAATGAAGGTAAAACAGAAGGTAAATCTTCCTAAAGAATTACAAGAACTTGGAAGTGTTAAAATTGGATTTGTAACAAATTGGGATAAAATGTTATAGGTGAGGGTTAATTATGGAAAAAAGACTTTTTTATGAGAACTCCAATGAATATATAATAGATCTTTTAAAGCTTTTAGATTTAAAAATTCAAAGACTTATACTCATTGAAAATCCAGAACAATTAAAAGATTTAAATCCCTGGAAAGGGATGACTATTTCCGAAGGTGAAGTTTCTGAAATTTTTAACCATGATATTTCAGAGGAAAAATTAAAAGAAATTAATGAACTCAATAAAGAATTAAAAAAGCTAACCACTGAAATAGAAAATAAAATACTCGAAAGTAACAATAAAGGAATGGAGTTAAATTTTGAAAAACTAATTGAAACTTTTCAGTTAGACCCTATAGAAAAAAATATTTTATTAGTAGGGATTTCTGTAGAGCTAGATGCTAAATATGAAAAACTATATGCTTTTTTACAAGATAATATTAATAAAAAAAGACCCTCTATTGATTTAGGACTTAGACTACTTAACCTATCTTCTAAGGAAAAGCTTCACTTTAGAAATAAAATAAGAAAAGAAAGCTTCCTAAAAATATTTATATTAAAAAATGATCCTTTTCAAAGGGACGAATCTTTCTTTTCAAGTGAAATCATCATAGATGAAAAAATCGTAGATTACATATTAGGCAATGAAAATATGGATATAGATTTAATAGATATGATTAGCTTCTATAAATATAGACCCTTTAAATTTGAATCTATTGGGAATGACAAAATTGTTGAAAATGTTGCTTTAACTATTGAAAATTTCTTAAGTGACTATGATCAATATCAAAACAATTTATTTATATATATACAAGGAGATAAAGGTATTGGAAAAAAACATGAGGTGAAAAAATATTGTCATTCTATAAAAAAAGATCTACTCATAGTAGATTTAAAGGTTTTGGCAGTGAAAGAAATTTCTTTGAGGAAAATTGTTATGAAAATCATTCGAGAGGGTGTCTTGAGAGAAGCAACAATTTGCTTTGAAAATTTCCATTGTATTGAAGAAATACTAGAAGATAAGAATATATTATTGAAAGATTTCTTATCGATGACCACTTATTTTATAGAGCCTGTATTTATTCTTTCGGAAAAAACTTATAATCAGAATAAATTTTTTAATGAAAATACGGTTGTATCCTTTAAATTAGATAGACCTGATTATAAAACAAGAGAGCAATTGTGGGAATTCTATGCAAAAAAATATAAAGTGGAAAATTTATACTACAAGGATTTAGCAGTAAAATTTCACTTTACACCTCTACAAATTAAAAATACGATAAAAGGAACAAAATCAAAATTACTTCTTCATACAGATAAAGAAAAAATAATATATGAATCCTGCTATAAACAGGTAGATAATCAATTAACCCAAAAGGCTGTAAAGGTAAATCTAGGCTATGATTGGAACCAATTGATTTTACCGAACGAACAAAAAAGATTACTCATGGATGCTTGCAATCAAGTAAAAAATAGATACCTTGTTTATAATGAATGGGGATTTGATAAAAAGATAGCCTATGGAAAAGGACTAGCAATCATATGTGCAGGTCCTCCAGGAACAGGAAAAACCATGTCTGCTCAAGTAATAGCAAATGAACTGAATTTAGAATTATATAGAATAGATTTATCTCAGGTTATAAGTAAATATGTAGGAGAGACAGAAAAAAACTTACATCACATTTTTAGTGAAGCGAGCCTTAGTAATGCTATTTTATTCTTTGACGAAGCAGATTCAATATTTGGGAAAAGAAGTGATGTAAAAAGCGCAAATGATCGATATGCTAACATAGAAACATCCTATTTACTTCAAAAAATCGAAGAATATGAAGGCATTACTATGTTGGCTACAAATTTTCTGAATAATATTGATGATGCATTTTTAAGAAGAATCAATTTCATTATAAAGTTTCCTTTCCCAGATAAAGAAACGAGGGAAAAGATTTGGAAAATAACTATTCCATCTAATGCACCTATTGAGGATTTAGATTTTGACTTTATTGCTAAAACCTTTGAAATGTCTGGAGGAAATATCAAAAATACCATTATATATGCAGCCTTTTTAGCTGCACAAGAAAATCAGAAGATCGGCATGAAACATATTTTATTTGCAGCAAAATATGAACTTCAGAAAATGGACAAACTCTTATTAAAAGAAAATTTAGGAGAATACGTATATCTATTAGAAGAATACAATAGGTAATATTATTTTGGTAGAGGTGTAAATAACTTTGTACTTTAGAAAAGAAATAATTTTGATTGATGAGAATTAACTTGATTGAGAAAAATATAAAATATTTGTATGTATTTATAGTAGCCTAATTCATATGAGCGTATATATACTTTTATATGAATTAGGCTATATTTAACTTCTAATGTAGTGTTGGTCTAATTTTATCCTGTGCATTGTGATATAATAAAGTCATAATATTGTTGAAATATTAAGGAGTGAAATAAATGAAAAAACTCCCTATTGGCAGAAGTGATTTTAAAGAAATAATAAATGGAAATTATTATTATGTAGATAAGAGTTTATTCATAAAAGAAATTATTGAAGATGGTTCTAAAGTATTATTAATCCCAAGACCTAGACGCTTTGGAAAAACCCTTAATATGAGTATGTTGAGATGTTTTTATGAAAAAACAGAGGAAAACCATAGTTGTTTATTTAAGAACTTAAAAATTAATCAACATAAGGAAATTATGGATATGCAGGGAAAATATCCAGTCATTTATATCACTTTTAAAGACATAAAATATGCTGATTGGGAAGGTTGCTTCGAAGCATTAAAATACTTGATCAAAGAGGAATATAGCAGACATAAATATCTTTTGCAAGGAAATGCGTTAGAGGAATATGAAAAAGAAGAATTTATAAGGGTTTTAAAAGATGAAGCAAAGGATGTAGTTTATTTACAAGGATTAAAAATTTTAAGCAAATACTTATATAGATATCATCAACAAAAGGTAGTTATATTAATAGATGAATACGATGTGCTTATTCAAACTGGGTACATGAAAGGATATTATGATAAAATCATTGATTTTATGAGGATATTCTTAAGTGGTGGATTAAAAGATAATCACTATTTACAAAAGGGAGTGCTTATAGGAATTCTAAGAGTGGCAAAGGAAAGTATATTTTCGGGACTTAATAATTTAGAAGTTTGTACTATTCTTAAGAATCATTATAGTGAACGCTTTGGATTTTTAGAAGAGGAAATAGAAGAAATACTGAAATATTATCAGATAGAATTTGAAATAGAAAAAATCAAAAAATGGTATAACGGATATATTTTTGGAAGAACTACTGTATACAATCCATGGTCAATTCTCAATTATATTAGAAACTTCGAGATAGGACTTAGACCTTATTGGGTAAATACAAGCAGTAATGATCTAGTACGAAAGGTTCTTGCAAAGGGTGGGCAAACTGTAAAAATAGAGCTTGAAGATTTAATCAAAGGAAAAGATATCGTAAAACCTATCAATGAAGATATTGTCATGAAGGATGTAAATAAGGATTCGGAAAATGTATGGAGCTTTTTACTTTTTAGTGGATATTTAAAGGTGGTTCATGAGGAATTTAAACGAGGAAAAACCTATTGTTATTTAAGAATTCCGAACTTAGAAGTAAAATACTTATATGAAGAAATTATTTTATCATGGTTTAGTGAAAGTGTGAACACGGAAAAATTTGATTTTATGCTAAAAAGCTTAGTTAGCGGAGATATAAAAACCTTTGGTAAGATTCTAAAGGAATTTGTACTAAGTAGTGTTAGTTATTTTGATACAGGGGGAAATGAAAGTGAAAAAGTCTATCATGCCTTTGTATTAGGAATGCTCATTGCCCTTTGGGAGGATTATGAAGTGAAATCTAATAGAGAAAGTGGCTATGGAAGATATGATGTAGCCTTAATTCCAAAGGATCAAAATAAAATAGGCATAATCATAGAGTTCAAAAAAGTAGATCATGATGATCAAGAAACATTAGAATTAGCAGCAAAAAACGCATTGAAGCAAATACAGGATAAAGAATATAAAAAAGAGCTAGAGGATAGAGGGGTAAAAGAGATAATAGAGCTTGGAATTGCTTTTGAAGGAAAGAATGTATTGGTGATGAAAAGGCAATAATCTATTTTACGAGGGTCTTTGTGTAGTAAAAAACATGGGAAACGCTCGATTGTTGAAAATACTTGATTGTATATGGTTTTTCTGGTAAGATGAGCATGTGAAAAACAATAAAAAAGGTAGACTCTCGCAAATTGAGAGTTTAGGCTAATAAAATCAATAGGTTCACAGGGGTGCTATTAGAAGAAGATATAATTCCCTTTGGGAATCAAAAGAATGAGCTAAAACGTTAGAATGTATTTAACACATACCAAACTAGCGTTATTTTTATGCGAAAAACTGTTTTGGTGCTTTTACAAGAAGAACAAAAAATGTGATTTGTTGAATGAGAATAGGAGCATATATTGAAGCTTGTTGCAAACTATAAAACGATAGTATACAATGGAACAAATCATAAGATGATCAATGAAGATAAAAAAGAAATAGCTGAAAAAATATTAGAAAGGATTGGTGGAAAATGAGAGGGCTTTTAGTATTAGTAATATTTTTTTGGGGAATCAATCCTACCATTATGAAAATAGGATTAGTGCATATTCCACCTGTTCCTTATAATGCTTTAAGAATGTTTTTTGCAGTTGCAACATCGTGGGTAATTGTTAAATTCACGGATTCTTACGAGAAAATTGAAGTAAAAGATTTTAAAAGACTTTTCACCATTAGTTTATTTGGATTTTTTATTTTTCAGCTTTGCTTTACAATCGGTGTAAATATGACTACTGCTGGAAATGCATCATTGATTTTGGGAACATTACCGATAACTGTGGCATTGATCAATCGTTTACTAGGAATAGAAAACATTAATCATAAAATGGTGATCGGGATTAGTCTTTCTGTAGTAGGAGTTGTTTTAATTATTATGGGGTCTAATAAAACCTTTGGATTTTCTATAAATCATATGAAGGGTGGTATGTTGATACTTATTGCACAGATTGCATATGGATATTTTACGGTTTTTTCGAAGGATATTGCTGAAAAGTATAATAATTCCTTGGTAATGGCTTATATTGTAACCATTACAGCCATTCTGTTTACAATGGTTTCAGCTCCTCAGATTATGGCTATGGATTGGATGAATATTCCGCTAGCAGGATGGCTTAGCAATGCTTATTCAGGGATCATTGCTGTATGTATTTGTAATGTTTTATGGGTGTTAGCAGTACAAAAAATAGGGAGTACGAAAACAGCTTTATATAACAATATCCAACCTGTTTTTGCTATTATTACAGGATATATTGTTTTAGGAGAACCCTTTGGATTTGTTCAGCTAATAGGAGCTATAACTATTTTTATAGGATTGTATGTGACGAGAAAGAACAAAGAAACTCCTCAAGCTATGAAATAGTATAGGTTTAAAGAGGTAATTTGGTGCTGATGATAAAAACACTTCTTAGGAATTTAACATAATAAACCTGAACGCTAGAATGTATATTTCATATGCAGAACCTAGCGTTATTTTTATGCAAAACAAACGTTCGACTTCCCCTACAGAAAGAACAAAAAATATGATATACTGTTTGTTATGGAAGTTTTAAGATAGACATTATAGAAGCTACAAATAGATGAAAAACTTAAGAAAAATCTACAAATGAAAGGAGACTTTTTATGGATTTATCCATGCTCAATCCGCCCCAAAGGGAGGCGGTTTTAAAAACAGAAGGACCATTACTGATACTGGCAGGTGCTGGGTCAGGTAAAACTAGGGTGTTGACCCATAGAATTGCATACTTAATAGAAGAACTAGGGGTTTACCCGGGAAATATTTTAGCCATCACTTTTACGAATAAAGCTGCGAAAGAGATGAAATATAGGGTAGAGGATTTATTAGGAAGATTTACAGATATATGGGTGAGTACCTTTCACTCTTCTTGTGTAAGGATTTTAAGGCGAGATATTGATAAGATAGATTATACAAGTGATTTTGTTATTTATGATGGAATGGATCAAAAGGTTGTAATAAAGGAATGTTATAAAGAGTTAAATATTAATGATAAATTGTATCCCATTCCTATGGTACTAAGCCGTATCAGTGAAGCGAAGGACAAAATGTTTACACCAAGAGAATTTGATAAAGAATATGCAGGGGATTTTCAAATGGAGACTATTGGGAAAATCTATCGACTTTATCAAAAGAAATTAAAAAAGAATAATGCTTTAGATTTTGATGATTTGATTTTTAAGACAGTGGAATTATTTGAAAAGGATAAGGTGGCTCTTAGCTATTATCAAAATAAATTCCAATATATCATGGTAGATGAGTACCAAGATACCAACCAGCTACAATACAAATTAATCTCTATGCTTGCAGCAAAGCATGGGAATCTTTGTGTTGTGGGGGATGATGATCGTGCGAGATGTTCTCGTATAACTGTTGCATAAACAGGAAAACGAGGTATTCTAAATAGAATACAACTGAATTGACGAAAAAGGGAATGTGGACTCCATGCTGTCTGAAACCTTTTCCTTGATACTCCTGCATGCAGATGTAAAGACATATACATTTGTATGAAGCTAGGTAAAGTCGGCTGAAGTCACCTAAGTCTTTATGGATATGGTGTATGATAGGTCGGAGGTCTATAAATCTTATATGGTGAGAATGTATCGAATAGTAGATACTGACAAACTTGCGAATGAAAGAGTCTATACGTCGGTTTATGCGAAAGCGTAAAAGACACCACAGTGTGTCGTGGCATACCGAAAAGTAAGAATGGTCGTTATGAAATTCGGAATACCAAGCAATGGAGGTATAATGTCACAGGCTCATAGCAAAGCACCTACGTAAGAATGTACAGATAGTCAATTTGGAACGTCGAAAGCGTACAACAGGAATGTAAATTTGATGTCTCAAAGATGTCCTGTAATATAGGGGAAAGACCATTTGGGAAGAAACTATATGCATGTACGTGAGAGTAGGGGCATAGTACCGATGAATCCATGATAACAAGTGGTGGAGGGATAGCCCTAAGTCGAAGGTCTAATAGATTTAGATATTCGATAGAACGCCGTATGCGAGGAAACTTGCACGTAGGGTGTGGAGCGGGGGAAAAGATGGAGATTATATCAAAATTTTACCTATCGCTATAGTCTATCTACAGTTGGAGAGGGGCAGACATAAGAAATATCCTGAATTTTGAGGATGAATTTAGTAATGCTACCGTTATAAAACTTGAGCAAAATTATCGTTCTACTCAAAATATTTTAGATGCTGCTAACTGTGTGATTAAAAATAATCGTGGAAGAAAGAGTAAGAAATTATGGACCTCACAAAATAGTGGAGATGTACTTAGATATTATCGTGCAGAGAATGAGCATGATGAAGCACGTTTTGTTGTGAGTCAAATAAAAGATATGGTAGATACAGATGGAAGAAATTATTCGGAATTTGCTATGCTTTATAGAACTAATGCCCAATCACGAGTACTGGAGGATAGCTTGATGAAGGCTGGGATTCCTTATCGTATTTATGGAGGACTAAAGTTCTATGATCGAAAGGAAATTAAAGATTTAGTTGCATATTTACGTTTAATTCAAAATCCTGTAGATGATGTGAGTTTAAAGAGAGTTTTAAATGTTCCTAAAAGAGGAATAGGGGCTAGAACTGTTGAAAAAATACAAGATGCTGCTAATGAAACGGGCGAGAGCATGTTTAGTGTTTTATTAGATGATGAAATGATTGATGGCTTTTCAAGAAGAGTGAAAAAAGGCATTGGCGATTTTGTTATGCTCATTACAAGATATGGACTTGAGAAGGAAACCATTAGTGTAACGGAGCTCATTAGAAAGGTATTAGAAGAATCAGGATATATGGATGAGCTTAAAAATGATGATACAGTAGAAGCGCAATCAAGAATTGAGAACTTACAAGAATTTTTATCTGTGGCTATGGATTTTGAAAAAAGTAGTGAAGTAAAGACTTTAGAAGAATTTTTATCAAATATTTCATTGGTTTCAGATTTAGATAAGATGGAAGATGAAGATAATGCCGTAGTACTTATGACGCTACATAGTGCCAAGGGACTAGAGTTTCCTATAGTATTCCTTGTGGGAATGGAAGAGCGAATTTTCCCAAGTGGAAGATCTTTAGAGGATGATAGTGGTTTAGAGGAAGAAAGAAGACTTTGCTATGTAGGAATTACAAGGGCTGAGGAAATATTATTTTTAACTCATGCAAAGATGAGAATGCTATATGGAAGAACCAATTATAATCCTATGTCTAGATTTATTGATGAAATAGCAGATGAATTGATTGATCGAGATAAGGAAGAAATATTAAAAAGAGATCGAATGGTTTTAGCACCTGCAAAAGGAATTTATAGGGGAGTAAGTATGAATAGTACTACGAATACTATACAAAAGAGTACTAGTAGTACAGGCTCTAAGGAAGCAAAGCCTGGCAGTAAGGTAAAGCATGATAAATTTGGAATAGGTACGATTATTTCAGTAAAGCAAAAAGGAAAGGATACAGAACTTACGATTGCCTTTGATAATGCAGGGATTAAAAAACTTATTAAGGGGTATGCACCTATCACGGTTTTATAGGGAAGGAGGATACTTGTGAATAAAGAGGAAGCACGTAAAAAGATAGATGAATTAACGGATATACTTAATGAGCATAATCATAAGTATTATGTACTAGACAATCCTGAAATTACAGATTATGAATATGATACTATGTTAAATGAATTAAGTAACCTAGAAGAAAAATTCCCAGAGCTCATGCGTGAAGACTCACCAACGCAGCGGGTTGGGGGAGAGGCTTTATTAGCATTTACTCAGGTAGAGCATAGTGTTCCTATGCTTAGTCTTAGCAATTCTTACAATAAAGAGGATTTAATAGATTTTGATCGAAGTATTCGAAAGCTTATTGGAGAAAAAATAGAATATGTACTAGAACCTAAAATTGATGGATTATCTGTAAATTTAAAATATGAAAAGGGTAAGTTTGTACAAGGAGCTACCCGTGGAAATGGTGTAGTAGGAGAAGATATTACGAGGAATTTACGCACTGTAAAGACCATTCCACTAAAATTAAAGGAAGAGATTGATATAGAAGTAAGGGGAGAGGTTTATATCCCTAGGGAAAAATTTACAAAACTGAATCAAATACAAGCAGAAAAGGGAGAAACTATTTTTGCAAATCCTAGAAATGCAGCAGCTGGATCTTTAAGACAGCTTGACCCTAAAATTGCTGCAAAGAGAAATTTAAATATATTTGTCTTTAATATTCAAAGGATGGGAAATATCAGTATCCATAAGCATACAGAGGGCTTTGAATACCTGAGAAGATTAGGCTTTAAAACTTCTAATTATGAAGTCTGTCAAAGTATAGAAGAAGTGATCGATCAATGTGAAAAATGGTCGAAAAAAAGAAGTAGCTTAAGCTACGAAATAGATGGTCTTGTGATTAAGGTAAATGACTTATCTCAAAGAGAAGCTTTAGGAACGAGATCAAAAAGTCCAAGATGGGCAATTGCTTATAAATTCCCTGCAGAGCAGCAAAAAACTCAGGTAAAGGATATTGTTGTTCAGGTAGGGAGAACAGGTGCATTAACGCCAACGGCAGAGCTTGAGCCTGTAAGAGTTGCAGGGTCTGTTATTAGTAGAGCAACCCTCCATAATGAAGATTATATTAAAGAGAAGGATATTCGTATAGGGGATACGGTAATTATTGAAAAGGCTGGAGATGTAATTCCTGCAGTAGTGAGAGTAGTGTTGGAGGAAAGAAAAGGAGAAGAAAAACCTTTTGAGATGCCAACTACTTGCCCTATATGTAATGAAGAAACCTTTAGGCTAGAGGGGGAAGCTGTTACGAGATGTATGAATGCAGCTTGTCCTGCCCAATTGAGAAGGGGACTTATTCATTTTGTATCTAGAGATGCTATGAATATTGATGGACTTGGGGAGTCTATTGTTACGTTGCTTTTAGAAAATGATCTGATTAAAGACTGTGCAGATTTATATACTCTTAAAAAGGAAGATCTTCTTCCCTTAGAGAGAATGGGAGAAAAATCGGCTCAAAATTTAATAGATGCTATCGAAAAATCTAAAAAGAATGATGTAGAACGAGTTATTTTTGGTTTAGGGATCAAGCTTGTAGGAGCGAGAGCCGCAAAGCTTTTGGCAGATGAATTTAAAAGCTTAGATGGATTGATGAAGGCAAGTGAAGAAGAGATCACTGCTGTTAATGAAATCGGACATAAAATGGCAGAGAGTGTTGTAGCCTTTTTCAAAGAAGATAGAAACCTTGAAATCGTAGAAAAGCTAAGAGTAGCTGGTGTAAATATGGAGTCTCTTCATACAAGTAATGAGCAGGATGAAAATAGTGAGAAGAAATTTGAAGGACTTACCTTTGTACTAACAGGAACTCTTGAAAAATATAAAAGAAGTGAAGCAAAAAAAATAATAGAAAGCTTAGGTGGCAGGGTTTCAGGAAGTGTTAGTAAAAAGACTAGCTATGTACTTGCTGGAGCTGAGGCAGGGTCAAAGCTAGATAAGGCAAATCAGCTTGGAGTAGCAGTCATTAGTGAAGATGAATTTGAAAAGATGATTTAGGAAGAAGGGTGCTTAAAATGCATCTTTCTTTTTTTGTGCAGTGAAAAAGTTATCATGAATGGGACAAGATTGCATAGAATGTAACAAGGTAATAAAAAAGGGGAGGGAATAGAGATGTTAAAAAAATTTTGTTCTGTATTTTTGGTAGCTATATTGATTGTTACAGTTTTTACAGGCTGTGGAGCCAGCAATCAAAAGGAGCAAACAGAGGAGTCTAAAGATGTGCAAGAAGAAGTAAAGGAGGCATCTGTTCTTAGATGGAATATAGGTTCAGAACCTAAAACTATTGATCCTCAGCTTAATAGTGCAGCTGATGGAGGTCATGTTATTAACAATACCTTTGAAGGATTAATGAGAGAGGTTGATGGAAAGCTTATCCCTGCTATGGCAGAAAGCTATGATTTATCAGAAGATGGACTTACATATACTTTCCATATAAGAGATGCAAAATGGTCAGATGGAGAGCCAGTACGAGCACAAGACTTTGAATATGCTTGGAAAAGGGCGTTAGATCCTAATCTAGTTCCAGAACCAGCTGAATATGCATTCCAATTGTTTTATGTAAAGGGTGCACAGGATGCTTATGAAGGAAAAGGAAAGCTTGAAGATGTGGCTATTTCCTGCAAAGATGATAAAACACTTGAGGTAACCCTCAATGCACCAACACCGTATTTTCTTAGTTTAACGGCGTTCTACACTTACATGCCAGTAAGAGCTGACATGGTAGAAAAAGATCCAGAAAACTGGGCTAGAAATCCTGAGTATGCAGTTTCTAATGGTCCTTTTTTTGTAGAGGATTACATTATGGGGGATAGGATTGTTTTTAAGAAGAATGAACATTATTGGAATAAAGATAAGGTGAAAATTGATAAAGTTGAAGGATTGATGATTGTAGAAGAATCTACTGCTTTAACTGCTTATGAAGCAGGAGAAATAGAGGTAGATGATCATATTCCTGTACAAGAAATACCAAGACTTATGGAAAATGATCCTACCTTTAGTATATGGCCAGAAGTAGGAACTTATTATTTCATATTTAATGTAGAAAAAGAACCAGTAAATGATGTAAAGGTAAGACGTGCATTGACCCTTGCAATTGATAGAAAAGCTATTTGTGAGAGAATTACAAAGGGCGGGGAATTACCTGCTACAGGATTTACTCCTCCAGGATTATTAGATGCAAAAGGAGAAGAATTCCAAAAGAATGCGGGAGATTATGGGATCGATCCAAATGCAGCTAATGTAGAAGAAGCAAAAAAATTATTAGCAGAAGCTGGATATCCTGAGGGAAAGGGATTCCCTGAAGTAACAGTTATTTATAACACATTAGAAAGACACAAAGCTGTTTGTGAAGCTATCCAAGAAATGTGGAAGCAAAATCTTGGTATAGAAGTAAAGCTTCAAAACCAAGAGTGGGCAGTGTTTCAGGATGCAAGACATCATGGCAATTTCCAAATCGCTAGAGCTGGTTGGTTAGGAGATTATGCTGATCCTATGACCATGCTTGATTTATGGTTATCTTATTCAGGAAATAATGATTGCCAATGGAATAATTCTGAATATGATAAGTTGATTGAAGAATCTAAATTAAAAACAGGAGAAGAAAGATTTGAAATTCTTTATAAGGCACAAGATTTAATGATGGATACAAATATTGTACTACCTATTTACTATTACACAAGACCACAGATGGTTAAGGAATATGTTAAAAATTGGGAAAAAACAAAAATGGGTCATTGGTTCTTCGGAAATGCAGAGATAGAACAATAGAAAATTTAGGAGTATAGATAAAAAGAGGATTTTTTTACTAAAAATAATTCTCTTTTTATCTTTTTATTGGAAATAAACACATATTGAAAAAAAGTAAGGGGAAAATAGAAAGAGGAAGGAATGTTTTAGGAAAGTTCGACTTGAATTTACAAGTGTATCCTGTATACGAACATGTTGAAAGGAGAAAGAAAATGTCTAGCAATGAGGGATGGCGATGAAAAAGTAAAATGATTGAAAATAAAAAAAGATAAATAATTATACAATTTTTAGTATTTGTATGTGAATGGAGGACTTGATGAGGAAAAATAAGGGGGGATACATAAAAATGAGTAAAATGAATGGGTTTAGCAAATGTTACAAAAAGTTAAAAAGTAGTTTTCTCCTAATTTATTGAAGTGTCGTGAAGATTCAGTTATTATTAATAATACAAAGGGCGTTGTGCGATAAAATAAAATTATCTGAAAAAAGAATAAATAAACATGTGAACTTTCAAAAGAAAAATGAATATTTTGTATGGATTTTACAAATAGGAGGTGTTTAGATTTATAGAAATAAATGCATAAAATACGATTTTAAATTTTATAAGGAAGGTGAACAAATTGGGTAGATTTATTGCAAATAGACTAGTTTCTATGATTATTACGCTATTATTAGTGATTACTATTACTTTTGGCTTAATGCATGCTATACCAGGAGGACCTTTTACTAGAGAAAAAGCACTCCCTCCAGCAGTTATAAAAGCATTAGAAGCAAAATATAACCTAGATCAGCCACTATATAAGCAATATTTAGATTATTTAGGTGGTGTGATCAAAGGGGATTTAGGACCATCCTTTCAACGTACAGGTGTAACGGTAAATGAGCTTATAGAAAAGGGATTCCCGATTTCTGCTAAGATTGGTGGATTAGCAGTTCTACTTGTACTCCTTCTAGGTGTACCGATTGGGATTATTTCAGCACTGAAGCAAAATAGGTGGCAGGACCAATTAGCCATGTTCTTTGCAACCTTAGGTGTGACCATCCCAAGCTTTGTATTAGGAACATTAATCATTTATGTGTTTAGCTCAAAACTAGGGGTACTGCCTTCTTTTGGACTAAAGAGTTGGAAGCATTATATAGGACCTGTTATTGCTCTTAGTGGATTTTCTCTTTCCTTTGTTGCAAGATTAACACGTTCTAGTATGCTTGAGGTACTTCAACAGGATTATATCAGAACAGCAAGAGCAAAAGGACTTCCAGAATTTGTTGTAATTGGAAAACATGCTTTAAAGAATGCATTAATCCCTGTTGTAACTTATGTAGGACCTCTTGTTGCAGCAATCCTTACAGGATCTTTCGTAGTAGAAAGAATCTTTGCGATCCCTGGTATGGGTAAGCATTTCGTAGAAAGCGTTGGAAATCGTGATTATACAGTACTAATGGGTATGACTATATTTTATGCAATATTTTTAGTCATCATGGTATTGATTGTAGATGTTGCCTATGGATTTATTGATCCAAGAATTAAAATTGATGAATAGGAGGGAGCTGAAGAAATGGAGCTAAATAAAATTTCGCAGGATATGTGGCAGCCTATTGGCGTAAACGATAGAGAAAAAGAAAAAATTGCTCGTCCAAGTATGACCTACTGGCAGGATGCTTGGAGAAGACTTAAGAAAAATAAAGTAGCTATGCTAGGGCTTTGCTTGATCATAATTATTTTTGCTTTAGCCATTGCAGGACCATGGTTTTCTTCATATACCTATTCAGAGCAAAATCTTTTAGCAGGTAATGAAGGACCAAGTGCTGAGCATTGGTTTGGTACCGATGCCCATGGGAGAGATTTATTTGTAAGGGTTTTATATGGAGCGAGAATATCATTAGCTGTTGCAGTTATTGCAACATTAGTTAACTTTTGTATAGGGGTTGTTTATGGAGGGATTTCAGGATATATGGGTGGAAAAGTTGACAATGTTATGATGAGGATTGTAGATGTTATTTCAACTATTCCATTGGTATTATATGCTATTATTTTGATGGTAGTAATTGGTTCAGGACTAAAGAGTATCATCATTACCCTAGGAACGATTTATTGGGTGAAGATGGCAAGGATTGTTCGTGGGCAAGTCCTAAGTTTGAAAGAACAAGAATATGTACTTGCGGCAAAAACATTAGGGGCTAGTACATGGAGAATATTATTAAGACATTTAATTCCAAATGCTATGGGGGTTATTATCGTAACCATGACTATGCAGATACCAAGTGCTATCTTTACAGAGTCGTTCTTAAGCTTTATAGGTCTTGGTGTATCAGCACCTATGTCTTCGTGGGGGTCACTTGCTAGTGATTCATTAGGGGGACTTCGTTCGTATCCTTATCAGCTGTTCTTTCCATCAGCAGCTATTTGTATTACTATGCTTGCATTTAACTTCTTAGGTGATGGTTTAAGAGATGCCTTAGATCCACGTCTTCGTAAATAAGAAAGAGGTGAAAATCATGAAAAATGAAAAAATATTAGAAGTAAAAGATCTTTATACCTCTTTCTTTACCCATGTAGGAGAAGTAAAGGCTATAAGAGGTGTAAGCTTTCATTTAGATAAAGGTGAAGCTATTGGAATAGTTGGAGAATCAGGAAGTGGAAAGAGTGTTACATCTATGTCAACGATGAAGCTTCTTCAGTATCCAGGAAGAATTGTAGGAGGAGAAATAACCTTCAAGGGAAGAGATGTTGTCAATATGCCTGAAAAGGAAATGCAACGTATTCGAGGAAATGAAATGGCAATGATCTTTCAAGATCCTATGACTTCACTAAACCCTGTATATACTATAGGAAATCAGATTATGGAAGCCATTAGGCACCATCAGGGATTGAATAAGAAGCAGGCTAGAGAAAAGGCAATAGAAATGTTAAAGCTTGTTGGGATTCCATCTCCTGAAAAACGGGTAGATAATTATCCTCATGAATTTAGTGGAGGAATGAGACAAAGGGCTATGATTGCTATGGCACTTTCTTGTGAACCAAGTCTACTTATAGCAGATGAACCAACAACGGCATTAGATGTTACGATACAAGCCCAAATTTTAGAGCTTATGAAGGAATTAAAAGAGAAAATAAATACATCTATTATTTTGATTACTCATGATTTAGGTGTTGTAGCAGATGTCTGTACTAGAATCGTGGTTATGTATGGTGGACTCATTATGGAAGAAGGAACTACGGATCAAATTTTTTATAATCCGAAGCATCCATATACTATGGGGCTATTAAAATCTATTCCGAGACTTGATTTAGGTGAAAAGCAAAGACTTGTTCCAATAGACGGAACACCACCAGATTTATTAAATCCACCAAAGGGCTGTCCTTTTGCTGCAAGATGTCCTTATGCTATGAAGATATGTCAAGAAATGAAGCCACCTTATTTTGAGGAAGAAAAAAATCATCGCTCTATGTGTTGGCTTCTTCATAAAGATGCTCCTCAAGTTCAAGTAGATACAGGTGTAAAGAGGGGGAGAATATAATGAAAAAAAATGATGATATTTTGTTAGAGGTTAAAAATTTAAAAAAATATTTTCCAATAAGAAAGGGATTTTTCGGCAAAAATGTTCAGTATGTAAAAGCTGTAGATGATGTAAGCTTTCATATTAAAAGAGGAGAAACCTTAGGACTTGTAGGAGAATCAGGCTGTGGAAAATCAACAACAGGAAGAACGCTTATTCGTTTATATGAGCCTACAGCAGGGGAGATTATCTTTGGTGGTGCAGAAATAGGTATGATGAACGAAAAAGAAATTCATCCCTTTAGAAAAAAAATGCAGATGATTTTTCAAGATCCTTATGCATCCTTAAATACCCGTATGACGGTAGGGGATATTATAGGAGAAGCAATAGATATTCACAATTTAGCAACAGGAAAAGAGAGAACGGAGATTGTCCATGATTTGTTAGCAAGAGTAGGACTAAATCCTGATCATGCCATAAGATATCCTCATGAATTTAGTGGGGGTCAAAGACAGCGTATAGGAATTGCTCGTGCTTTAGCTGTAAAACCAGAGTTTATCATTTGCGATGAGCCTATATCAGCTCTTGATGTTTCTATACAAGCTCAAGTTGTGAATATGCTAGGGGATTTACAAGATGAATTAGGGCTTACCTATTTGTTTATTGCCCATGACCTTTCGATGGTTCGATATATATCTGATCGAATTGGTGTTATGTATCTTGGAAAATTAGTTGAAATAGCAAAGAGTGATGAAATTTTTGAAAATCCTGCACATCCTTATACACAGGCATTGTTATCAGCTATTCCTATTCCAGATCCAGATGTTTCAAAACAAAAAAATAGAATTTTATTAAAAGGAGATGTTCCAAGTCCATTAAATCCACCTACCGGGTGTAGATTCTGCACAAGATGTCCTCATGCAATGAAAAAATGTTCTGAGATAGAACCTATTATGAAAGATGTAGGAAGTGGACATATGGCAGCATGTCATTTACTATAATATTTTTTTTACAGAAAGAATTCAGACTATTTTATCTTATTAAGACCTTGTAATAATCTGTTGAATATTTTTTAAAGATTTTATTAAAAATATTTTTAAGATGGTTGATTTTTAGGAGGTGAGCAAAAAACCGTCTATTTTGAATAGAAAAAACATATGAAGACTATAAAATATGGGAGGGATCATATTGTTTAAGAAAAGTTTTGCGTTTTTATTAGTTATGATGTTATTAGTGAGTAGTTTAGCTGGATGTGGAGAAAAGGCACCAACAGAGCCAGAGGGTAAAGAGGAAGCAGCTGTATTAAAATGGAATATTCGTTCAGAGCCTAAGACTATAGACCCTCAGTTAAACAGTGCTGCTGATGGTGGGTATATTATCAATAATACCTTCGAGGGACTTATGAGAGAAACAAAGGATGGAAAGCTTGAAGGGGCTATGGCAGAAAGCTATGAAGTATCTGATGATGGTCTTACTTATACTTTTAAATTAAGAGATGCTAAATGGTCTGATGGTGAGCCTGTAAAAGCACAAGATTTTGAGTATGCTTGGAAAAGAGCATTAAATCCAAATCTAGTTCCAGAGCCATCTGAGTATGCATTCCAAATGTTCTATATTAAAGGAGCACAAGATGCTTATGAAGGAAAAGGAAGTTTAGATGATGTGGCGATAGAAGCTACAGATGAGAAGACTTTAGTAGTAACACTGAATGCACCAACGCCATATTTCCTTAGCTTAACTACATTTTATACTTATGCACCTGTAAGAGCTGATATGGTAGAAAAAGATCCAGAGGGATGGGCTAGAAATCCAGAAACAGCTGTATGTAATGGACCATTTAAATTAACAGATTATCTAATGGGAGATAGAATTATCCTTGAGAAAAATGAAAACTACTGGAAGGCAGATAGTGTTAAGCTCGATAAAATTGAAGCCTTAATGATTGTAGAGCAATCAACAGCTTTAACTGCCTTTGAAGCAGATGAAATCGATGTAATTGATGAAATACCAACACAAGAGATTCCAAGACTTCAAGCTGAAGATGATAGATTTATGATCTGGCCAGAAGTAGGAACATACTACTACATCTTTAATGTTACAAAAGCACCTACAGATAATGTGAAAGTTAGAAAAGCATTGACATTAGCTATTGATAGAAAAGCAATTGTTGAAAAGGTAACAAAGGGTGGACAAATTCCTGCTACAGGATTTACGCCTCCTGGATTATTAGATGCAGATGGTAAAGAGTTCCAAAAGGTTGCAGGAGATTATGGAATTGATCCAAATGCTGCAAGTGTAGAAGAAGCAAAAAAATTATTAGCAGAAGCTGGATATCCTAATGGAGAAGGATTCCCAGAGCTTGAAGTAATCTATAATACAAATGAAAATCATAAAGCAGTTGCAGAAGCGATCCAAGCCATGTGGAAAGAAAACCTTGGAATCAATGTAAAGCTTACAAACCAAGAGTGGGCAGTATTCCAAGATACAAGACATCATGGAAACTTCTCTATTGCAAGAGCAGGATGGTTAGGAGACTATGCTGATCCTATGACTATGCTTGATTTATGGTTATCTTATTCAGGAAATAATGATGCTCAATGGGATAGCAAAGAATACGATGAACTTATTGAAGGTTCAAAATTATTAACAGGACAAGAAAGATTTAAGAATTTATATAAAGCACAAGACCTAATGATGGAGGAACTGATTGTTATGCCAATTTACTATTACACAAGACCACAAATGGTGAGTGAACGTGTTAAAAATTGGGAAAAGACAAAAATGGGACATTGGTTCTTCGGAAATACATCTATAGAATAATAAAAAAGATGGTGATTGATTTCACCATCTTTTTTACTGTGTTTTGTTATGTGTGGTATGGATGAATGGCTGTTTTTTAGAATAAGCATCTTTAGGAGTAAAATAAATGCATTTAGGATGAGGTGTTGAAGATAAAGAGATGACATGAGTTAACGTGCATTTACCATCATTTTCAAAAAAACAAGGTAGAGAGCAGTTTATATTAATCATCCGATCGACCTCCTAATGATAGTATTTGGATAAGATTTAAAATTAATGCATTGAAAAAAATGTATATTCGAATAGAAATACTAAAAAAATCACACTATAAAATTAGTTTTTAAAATCTTTGAGGAGGACAAGGGATGATTTTTCCAGATTATAAAGAAACAGGTGTGATTTATCATATTATAAGTCTTATAGATTTAAAGAAAACTCTAAGAGAAGGGATTACTTTCGATGATAAAGTAACCTATAAAACAAAATATGATGGTTTTCACCAATTGATAGAACAAGAAAAAAACGACCATATACCTGAGTGGGTGATAAGAAGCAAAGCCATCTTTGCAAGTATGAATTATCCTAAAAATCATAAATTTCATTCTCATAGTGCTGTTCTTGCTATTAAAATCAACCCACATCAGTGTTGGATTGCAAATGAAAATTATGCAAATGAGACTTATGAACCGTACACATTACAAAATATTCATACCTTCGAAAAATGTAAAGACTACTTAGATACAAAGGGGAAAGAACTTTTAAAGGAATACTGGGAGACTTCATTAAGTTTTAAAGAAAATTTAAAAGTTAGAATGGACAAAAAAGAAGGGTATGATGCGGAGGTTCTTGTTATGCATAAGATTAACCCAAAAGATATTCGACTAGAATATATTGTTTCTGATCATAGGATGCTTAAGGTGGAGGAATGGAAGAAAATATTTTGTTGATAATCATAAAAAAGCTGCGTTTTATTAAAACGCAGCCTTTAAAACATGGATTTAAGCCCTACAAATAGAGCAAAAGCAAATATAATAGCTGTTCCTAAAAATTCTTTTTTAAATACCTTTTGCATGAAAAACACCTCCAATATTATGTAATTGTTGAAAATAAAAAGACAAGGGCAAAATAGCATAAAAACAAATGCTAGTTTGCCCCTGTCCTTTTATCTGAAAGTTTCCTTACTTATGTAAGTTTCTTCGTCGATGCTACTTGTAAAACGTAGTCTCTCCAGGGTTGTGTCTGATTATTATATCTTAACCTGAAAGTTTCAAAATAAATCTATAGCTCAATTTATTTTTTGCTCCTTCGGTTATCCTAAAGGATATCTCTAATAATCTTCATTCACCTATATTTATTTTGCATATTCATTTTAAAAGGTAAAATACAAAAAGTCAAGAGTCTATTTTGTGGCATATTATAACAAGTATTAAGACTCAATTACAATTATGTTAAGGTGGTTGACATAAGTTTTGATAAAATGATATAACTGTTTATGTAGGGAGAAAATGTCGAAATTCATATAAAAAAATATAAATTCTAAAAGTGAAGCAATAACTTCTTTAATACATAAAGAAGAAAATAATAATACTAGGGGGAAAAATGATGAAGAAATTGCTGTCAGTGTTACTGGTGCTTACGATGCTTTTAGGAATGAGCACTACTGTTTTTGGTGCTAAGTTAGAAAGAACTGTCGTAGAGATTACAGATGGAATGAATCAAAAAACAGAGGAAGTATATGGTGTGAACCTCTTAATGGGCGGACAAGATATTTATACAGATGTTCCATCTCTTCTTTACACAATCAAAGGGAAAAGTCGTACGTTGGTGCCTGTACGATTTGTAGTTGAAAATTTAGGTGCTCAAATAGAATGGAATCAACAAAAGAAAGAAGCTACTATTAAAACAAAAGAAAAGACTATTGTATTAAAAATTGATAGTGCCAAAGCTCTTGTTAATGGAAAAGAGTATACACTTCCTAATAGTGTTCCTGCAAAATTATTAGGATATCAAGGAAATTATCGAACCATGGTACCCTTACGATTTGTAGCAGAGCAACTTGGAATGGATGTGAATTGGATACAAGAAACGACTACAGCAACAGTAGATTTACCAAAGCAATCAATCACAGGAATTGAAGTGAAAGAATATAAAGATATTCCTCGAGTAACTATTAAGACTACAGGAAATGTAGAGATATCCCCTATGTATTTACCAGGGAGTAAATTTGGGGGTACAGATCGATTAGTCTTAGATATCCCGAATGCAAACATTGATATAAATGATTCATCCTTTATCAATACAGGAAGTGAGATGAAGAAAAAAGTATATGATATGGGTGTTATGACCATTAGAGCTTCCTTGTTTGAAAAAAGCCCTAGGGAAGTAACTAGAATCGTTATTGACTTGGCTCTTCCAAGAGGATATGATGTTACCTTTGATGAAGAAAATAATGAAATCAAGGTAGATTTCCTAAATGTTGTAAAAAACATAAAGATGGAAAAAAGAAATAATGCTGATGCAGTTGTTATTCATACAGATGAAGCACCAGCATACAATGTAATTGATTTAGGAGACCGAGTAGTTATAGATGTTTTAAATGCTAAATTGAAATTTGACAAAAATGAAATAATTGTTTCGAAAAACGGAATTAAAAAAATAAGAACAGCCCAGTTTCATCCAGATAATAACTATGATAAAGATGATAAAATTGTTCGAGTTGTATTAGACCTTGAAAAGGGACAAAGCTTTGAAAATGTATATGTTGAAGATGAGGGAATGGATATATTAGTTTATGTGAATGATAAACCCCTTGAAGGCTTTAGCTATAGAAAAGAAGCTGTAAATAAAGCTATATTGAATCTAGCATTAGAAGAAAGAGATAATTACGATGAAGATTATAATAAGGCTAAAGGACAACTTCTATTAAAAGTTCCAAAGGACAAAATAGGACTTACAGATACTACATTAAATATAGATGATCCTATGGTAAAGACAATTAACATTGATGAAGCTGACAAAGATTATCATATAGCTATTCAACTTGAAGATGGAGTAAACTATAAAATATCTACAAAAATTGATGAAAAATACAATATAAAAGTGGAATTTAAAAATACAAAAATAGAGAATTCTAAATATAGTGGTAAAATGGTTGTTATTGATGCAGGACATGGTGGAAAAGATCCAGGGGCTTGTGATCATAGCTTACAAGAAAAAAAATTAGCATTAGATACAGCACAAAGACTAAATAAGCTATTAGAGGAAGCTGGATTTAACACATACATGACAAGAGATGATGACACTTATGTAGGACTATATAAAAGAGCCGAAATTGCTAATGGATTAAATGCAGATGTATTTGTAAGTATTCATTATAATTGGCATCCAAAAGCTAATATTACAGGGGTAGAAGTACTTTATAATGGGGATGATCCTTATAGAGACAATAAAACCTTTGCAAAGATTGTAAATGATGAAATGGTGAAAGGATTAAAAGCTGTAGATCGAGGAATTGTTCATAGACCGAAATTAGTAGTTATAAGAGAAACGGATATGCCAGCGGTACTAGCAGAAATGGGATTCATATCTAATACAACAGAAGCAAAAAAAGCATCTACAGAAAGCTATAGACAAAAAGCAGCACAAGCCTTATTTAATGGTGTAACAAGATATTTTGATGAAGTATTATTAAAATAAAAAAAAGATGCGCATTCGTTGCGTATCTTTTTTTTGCTGAAAATATTAAATCTCAATGACAAATGATAAAAGGAAATTGACACAAGTTTCATTTAGATGATATAACTGTAATCAGTAGAAAAGCTATTAAATCACTATACATAAAATAAGATCAATAAAGACCAGAGACACTAGATTAGGGGGAAAAGGGATGAAACGTTTATTGTCTATATTTTTAGTACTTACCATGTTTTTAGGAATGAGTACTACTTCCTTTGGGGCAAAATCAGAACAAACGATTATAAATGTTACTGATGCAATGAGTCAGAAAAAACAACAGGTACGAAGAGTAAATGTTATGATGGGTGGAAAAGACGTATATACAGATATGCCACCAGTTTTGTATACGGTGAATTATAAAAGTAAGATTTTAGTACCTATAACATTTGTAGAAGAAAGCTTAGGAGCAGAAATTCAGTGGAATCAAGAAAAATATGAAGCGACTATGATTGTAAAAGATAAGGTGATCACACTAAAAATTGATAGCAGTGTAGCCATCGTAAATGGACAAAAGGTGAATCTTTCTGATGGAATCCCTCCAAAGCTATTTGAATATGAAGGAAATACGAAGACAATGGTGCCTTTAAAGTTTATAGGAGAACAGTTTGGAATGGAAGTAAACTGGATACCAGAGATTGTTACAGCAACAGTAGATTATCCAGAGCAAGCTATAGAGAATATTACATATGAAAATAATGGACCTAGTCCTCAAATACTGATTAAAACTACAGGACAAGTGGATTTTAATACTATGTATCTACCAGGTAGTAGATTTGGAGGAAGTGATCGTTTGATCATAGATATTCCAAATACGAAACTAAATATAAATGATCCAAATCTTACAGGAAATGGTGGCATTGTAAAAAAAGATATCAATGAAGAGGGCATTGTGGGGATTAGAGGCTCTATATTTGAAACTAGTCCTAGAAATGTTAGTAGGATTGTTATTGATTTAGTTATGAAAAAAGAGTATAAGGTCTTATTTGATGAAAATATAGGTGCCATTAAGGTTGAATTTCCAAAAGGTGAAAATTCAAAGGAAGAAGCTTTAAACGCTGTAAAAAATATTTGTTTACAAAACAAAGACGGTTTAGATGCTATTGTCATTGAGACAGAAGAAGAGCCTCAATACAATGTGATGGACTTTGGAAACAAAGTAGTTGTAGATGTAATCAATGCACAATTGGCTGTTGAACAAAGTGAAATCCCTATTGGAGAAATGGGGGTTACGAGGATTAGGACAGCACAATTTGCTCCTGATGATAATTATGATGCAGACGATAAAATCGTTCGTGTTGTTTTAGACCTTGAAGAAGGACAAAGTCTTAAAAATATATTTGTTCAAGATGAAGGAACGAATATTTTTGTATATACCAATAAAATTCCTATTGATCCATCAAAAGATGAAAAAATGGAATATATTCATTATCAAAGAGAGGATATGAATAGGTCATTCGTAAGGCTAACATTAAAAGAATTAGGAGAGTATAATGTAGATTATGCTACTATCACCAACGAGTTGATTGTAAAAGTACCTAAAAATAAAATAGAATTAGAAGAAAAAATAGTAAATATTGATGATAGCTTGATAAAAAGTATTCGTGTAAATGAAGATGATGATTATTACTACATGGCTTTACAATTAAAAGATACAACAGACTACAGAATAGAAACTACAGATCAATATACAGAGGAGATTATCATAAAATTTGAAAATAGAAGAATAAAAACTTCTAGCTATAGTGGTAGACTTGTAATCATTGATCCAGGACATGGAGGAAAAGACCCAGGGGCTAGTAATAAAGCACTTAACTTAGTAGAAAAAGAGCTTACGTTAGATACATCATTAAGATTAAATGATTTACTAAAAAAAGCAGGATTTACTACTTATATGACAAGAAACGATGATAGAACCCTTGATCTATATGGAAGACCAGAGGTAGCTAATGGATTAGGTGGAGCTGTATTTGTGAGTATTCATTATAATTATGCTGAAAATAAAAAAGTATCAGGGATTGAAATGCTTTACGTAGATGATCCAAACAGAGATTGTAAAAGATTTGCAAAGACTATACAAGAAGAAATGATCAAAGCTTTAAAAGCAAAGGATAGAGGAATTAAAAACGAACCAGAGTTTGTTGTTATAAGAGAAACAAACATGCCTAGTGTTATTGCAGAAGTAGGATTTATTTCAAATCCAACAGAAGGGTCTTTGGTTCGTACAGCTGAATATAGACAAAAAGCTGCACAAGCATTATTTAATGGAATTAAAAGATATTTTGATGAAGAGTAAAAGGAGATGCATTTGCATCTCCTTTTGTCACATAGCACTTTAAAGGTGTTAGAGAATTTATCATAAATAAATGTTATCTTGAGAAATCTTATAGAGCCGATAAAAAGAAAATAATACAAATTTATAGATTTAGACATAGTATCCTCCTCTCACTAATATAATCTTATAGAGACATTTGTTAAGGAGGGAAGGGGATGAAGGTGAAAAGAGTAGTTGCTATAGGTTTAATACTATGCATGATGATCAGTTTAGCTGGGTGTGCAAATCCTATCCAAATGGTTAAAGGATTATTTGAAGATGAGGAACAATCTGCTTCGAATATTATTGAGAGTGGTGATGATGCACAAATGAGTGAAGGATTAAGAAATACGGTGCTTTATTATAAAGATGAAAAAGGATTCTTAATCCCTGTTATGAGAAAAATTCCTTGGACAGAAGGAAGAGGAATAGCAAAAGAAGCATTAAGAGCAATGATTGACAATCCTGCAAATAGAAAAGACATTGAAGAAATAGGATTGATTCCAACGATTCCTGCAAACACAGAAATTCGAGGAATGAGTATTAAAGATGGAATTTGTAAAGTAGATTTTAGCAGTGACTTTTTAAATTATTTTAGTAAAGAAGAAGAAACAGCGCTAGTAAAAGCAGTAACTTATACGTTGACAGAATTTCCTACAATTGATTGTGTACAACTGATGATCAATGGAAAAGCTCCTAATAGTCTTGAGTTTGGGACAAAAACAGCACAAACACTTACTAGAGATGATATCAACTATGTAAGTGCAGAAAAGAGTGATAATAAAGTAGTTGTATATTATGAAGGGACAACAAATGGATTAGAATCCTATTTTGTACCTGTTACAAAGGGAATTGAAAAGAAAGACGCTGCAAGCACAAATGTATTAGATGCATTAGATGCGCTAGTTGAAGGACCACCAGAGGGATTAGGGTTATATAGTGAAATTCCAAAAGGAACTCATATAGTAAGTGTAGATATGAATGATAGTGTGGCTTGTATTAATCTTTCTGAAGAAATACTCGAGGTTGTAGATAATAAAGGAGCAGTGGATAGTGTAGCAAAATCCTTTGGGCTTACTGTGAAAGAACAAAATCCAGAAGTTGCTGGAGTGAAATTATTTGTAAATGGAAAGGAATTGAAGTTAGGAAAAGAAAATAAAGAAGATCCTGTAGTAGTCCCTACATTTGCTAATCAATATGAATAAGAGCCAGTGGTTTTCCACTGGTTTTTTATTATGAAGAAATAAATGAACAGCGGAAGGGATACACTAAAGAAAGATGTAATAGATGGGTTTATATGGTACAATAATTTATGATGATAAGCAAAAAGAATAGGAGAGGAAAACATGAGATTTGACGGTAGAAAAGAAAATGAATTAAGAAAAGTTACAATCACAAAGGATTATTTAGCCTATGCAGAAGGCTCAGTGCTCATAGAGATGGGAAATACAAAAGTAATATGTACAGCTTCAATAGAAGAAAGGGTTCCTCCATTTTTAAAAGGAAAGGGAACAGGTTGGGTAACAGCAGAATATGGCATGCTTCCAAGATCTACTCAGACAAGAAAAATAAGAGAATCTAGCAGAGGAAAAGTGGATGGAAGAACACAAGAAATCCAAAGACTTATAGGAAGAGCATTACGTTCTGTAGTGAATTTAGATGCTTTAGGAGAAAGAACTATATGGATAGACTGTGATGTGATTCAAGCAGATGGTGGAACAAGAACTGCATCTATAACTGGAGCTTTTATTGCATTAGCACAAGGATTACATAAGCTTTATGAAGCAAAGAAAATAAAAACATTCCCAGTAAAAAATTATGTAGCAGCTATTAGTGTAGGGGTAGTAAAGGATATACCTGTGTTAGATTTATGCTATCAAGAAGATTCTAATGCAAAAGTAGATATGAATGTAATCATGACAGACAAAAAAGAGTTTGTAGAGGTACAAGGAACAGGGGAAGAAGCACCTTTTAGCAGACAAGAACTAAATGCTCTTTTAGAGCTTGCTGAAAAAGGAAATATGGAGCTTATAGAAATGCAGAAAGAAGCTTTAGGAGACATTCACCAATTGATTGGAAAAGTAAATGAAGAAGAGACAGGAGCGAAATAGAATGAATCAAGTAGTGATTGCATCTAAAAATAAACATAAATTAGAAGAAATAAAAGTTATTTTAAAGGATTTTCCTTTAACTATAAAAAGCATGGATGAGGTAGGATTAGAAAATTTAGAAATCATAGAAGATGGGGAAACCTTTGAAGAAAACTCCATGAAAAAGGCAGTAGAAGTAATGAAAGAGACAGGAGCTATTGCTATTGCAGATGATTCAGGTCTTGAGGTAAAGGCAATTGATAATCAACCTGGTGTATATTCTGCAAGATTTTCAGGAGAAGGAGCAACAGATGAAAAAAATAATGAAAAGCTACTTCATATGCTAAAGGAGTTACCTATGGAAGAAAGAAATGCAAGATTTGTATCTGTCATATCTGTAGCATTTCCTGATGGTAAAAAAATTAGTGTAAGAGGAGAATGTAAAGGATTTATAGGATTTGAAAAGAAGGGTGAGAGTGGATTTGGATATGATCCGTTATTTATTGTACCTGAATATGATAAAACCTTTGCAGAATTAGGATCAGAAATAAAGAATAAAATTAGCCATAGAGCAAATGCCCTTGAGAAACTAAAGGTAGCCTTAGGAGAAGTACTGTAGGAGGAGTAGATCGTTGAGAATTGTAGTAATGAGTGATACCCATGGAAAGATTCATTTAGCTGAACATATTATTGCTAAAATGGATAAAATAGATTTAATGATTCATTTAGGTGATTATTACCCAGATGCTTTAGCAATCAGCGAAAATACCGACATAAAAGTAGTAAGTGTAAAGGGGAATTGTGATAGAGGTGAAATTGAAGATGAGAAGGTCTTAGACCTTGGAGAACATAAATTGTTTTTAACCCATGGACACCAGTATGGGGTAAAATCTAGTCTATCAAGGATTTATTATAAAGGGTTAGAAGAGGGATGTAATATCGTATTATTTGGACATACCCATATGCCTGTAAAGGTGAAGCATGAAGATGTATTAATCATGAATCCAGGGAGCCTGACCAGTCCTAGGGGAGGGTCTAAGGCTTCTTATGGAATCATAGAACTAGATGGAAAAAATGTAAAAAGTCATATTATTGAAGTATAATTTTCAAAGATTCAGTTAATAATGAAACAATGAAAAGAATAAAAACTGTTGCTATCTCGAGGAAAACGTCAAAAAAAAAAGAAAATCAATCAAAATCATGTTAAATAATTGTTAAAACCATGATTTTGATTTTGACTTTACTTTTTCTATCCAGTATACTATAGCTTGTCAGTTGGAACGAGGTGTAGCGCAGTTTGGTAGCGCATCTGGTTTGGGACCAGAGGGCCGCGGGTTCAAATCCTGCCACCTCGACCACTTTAATGATCAACATTTCATTAAAGCTTATTGACTAAGTTTTCATCATGACGAGGTGTAGCGCAGTTTGGTAGCGCATCTGGTTTGGGACCAGAGGGCCGCGGGTTCAAATCCTGCCACCTCGACCAACTTTAATGATCAACATTTCATTAAAATATTGGATGGTGAAAAAAGTCTTGACAGAATGAAGTGATTGTGATAATATATTATCTTGTCAGGACAAATAATTCTTGATTGAAGAAAAACAATACGCGGATGTAGTTCAATGGTAGAACTTCAGCCTTCCAAGCTGATAGCGTGGGTTCGATTCCCATCATCCGCTCCAATTTTTTAAAACTTGGGTTCATAGCTCAGTTGGATATAAGCAGAGAACCAAAATCTATGATTTTGCGTGAATCGCTTAGTTAACAGGCTAGGTTCCATTAAAAGTATTAAATGAAGATGCAGATATGACTTGGGTTCATAGCTCAGTTGGATAGAGCAACGGCCTTCTAAGCCGTGTGTCCGGGGTTCGAATCCCTGTGGACCCGCCATGGTGGGTGTAGTCAAGTGGTTAAGACACAGGATTGTGGCTCCTGCATGCGTGGGTTCAAATCCCATCATCCACCCCATATAAGACCCATTAGCTCAGTTGGTAGAGCACTTGACTTTTAATCAAGGTGTCCCGCGTTCGAGCCGCGGATGGGTCACCACTAAAATTTGCGGATGTAGTTCAATGGTAGAACTTCAGCCTTCCAAGCTGATAGCGTGGGTTCGATTCCCATCATCCGCTCCAATTTTAAAGTTAGCATGTATATGCTAACTTTCTTAACATATAATAGTATAAATAAACGTGCACCCTTAGCTCAGTTGGATAGAGTGGCTGACTTCGAATCAGTTCGTCGGGGGTTCGAGTCCCTCAGGGTGTGCCAAAACGATAAAAAACCTTGGAATTCCAAGGCTTTTTTATTTTTTTTGAAAGTCACTGATTGACTCATAACACTATAGTCTAAACATAACGATTTTAAGAAAAATTATGCTTTCTTTTTTGTAAATTATCCAAAGGTGATAACTTTTTATGGTTCGCTATAACATAGCTTGATGCTAGATGCGAGTATCTTCTAACCATCTCTAAACTTGTATGACCCAATATCTGCTGTAGTGAGAATATGTCACCACCTTCAATTAAATACTTAGTAGCGAATGTATGCCTAAGAATGTGAGGGTGTAAGCGTGTAATGCCTGTCTTTTTTCGTAACCTAGTGATAACCATTTCAAGGGCATTGGGGGTAATAGGTTTTTTATATTGATTGAGAAATACTTTTTTAGTAGGTAATTCTGGCATTGGTTTAAATATTTGTATATACTTTAGAAGAATTTTCTTTGTCATTAAACCAATAGTAAATTCTGTTAGAAGGAGATGTTGATATGGATATCATGCAAATTGGATCTAATATTTTTTTTTATTTAAACAAACAAAATAAAACCCAAGTAGAGTTAGCTAATGGATTGGGCACTTCTAAACAAGTTGTTAATAAAATTATTAAGGGAAAGAAAGCTATCAAGACAGAGGAATTGGTTGCTGTATCAAATTTCTTAGATATATCGGTTGAAGAACTTATTAGTGGAAACAATATAATTGAAGAAAGGGAATTAGAGGTTGTTCATTTATATAGAACGATTGAGAATCATGATACAGCTGATTATATTTTTTCTTTAATAAATAATCTTTCTAATATGGAAGAGGAGTTAGCTACTCATGGATTGTTTAAATAAGCATATTTCTAAAGATGTCATTAGACAAATTGATGATAAAGTAGCCCTTATTAACCAAGAATATTCAATTAATATTCCTGAACATTTATTTAAAAGATGAAGTTTTTGAGCTGCTTGAAAAGGTAGGTACATTAATCGTATATCCTTTTAAAGAAAAAGAACTTTGGAGTATTTATGTATGAAAAAAACAAGAAACATTAGTAAATAAAGCACTGATATTATGTAAACAAGGGCTTAGTGCATTTAAGGAACTTCAAAAAAAGACTTGAATTACTTCAAAAAAACTAAGGAATTTAATATATAAGCTATTAACAGAAAAGAAAAAAAGATTTAAAGATTATTATATTTAAACTGCAAATACTACAAAAATGGCTATTGAAGCTTTAGATGGTAAGCGTATAACAATAGAATTAGGTTTACCAAAATTCATATTCAAAATTATATTCAAGAAAAAATGAAAGCCAAAGATCATGAGCTGATAGTAGTATAAGATGAAGTATTAGAGTAGAGCTTAGCGGGGGTATGCGAGGGGGAAAGAGAAAATTATTCGGATTGACCATGATGGATTAGAACTTTATTTGAAATACGAATGTAAAATTAACAATTGGAAATATTTTAAGAATTGAATATTTTGCTCTTAAGTTGTAAACTAGATATGAGAATATTATGCTAAAATAAGTATAATTACGCTTTAAGATGATTGGGGAAATGTACAAATGAAAAAATGGGGGAAATTAGTAAAAGTAGTTTCAGTATTAATCCTTTGGATATTAGGAAAATTATTAGACTATTATATTTCAAATCACACAGATAAAACTGACTTTTGGATTAAATTTTTAGATAATCAGCTAACAATTAAAGTTGTTTGGGCGATTGTTGGAAGTATCATTACAATTATTATTTTAACTGAAGTAAGCAATTTGATCATTTCACCATATGAAGAAAAAATCAGTGAAAAAAAGAAGGAAATTCAAGAAAAGAATAGATTGCTAGAACTAAAAACAGGTACATTGGTTACAAAACTTAAAGACTTATTTAGTTTTTATGAAAAAGAACTATTATTTAATCATCTTAGAAAATTGACTGACAAAAATTCCATAATACATTGTGCTCAAATATATACATATTCTAAAAATATCAATAATGAAGTGACAACCATAAAGGTAAAATATATTAATGGTTGTGCATTTGAAGATATTGATATAAATGCTATGATACAAAATTATTATAAAATACCTAATGCAATTTATTTTGACATAAATGATATATTAGAAAAAGTGAAAAAACTTGATGCGATAGAAACTAAAAAAAATCTATCAGAGTTACAAGTGAGTTATCAAATGGAAGAGACAATAAGAGGAGATATAGAAGATAAGATAGATGGGTTTATCAGAAAGTATTTGCCAACAGTCCAAAATAAAAATTTAGAAGAATTAGATGAGGTGGATTCAATATTACTATCAATGATTGAACTATGCTTTGAGATAAACATTAAAATCAGAAATGAATATGATAATGATGTGGTATACTCTGTTAATGTATTTGATGATGATATCAATAATAATGTATTAAGAAGTATAAAAAGAACTGGCATTTTAGCGGGAATATTAAAAATTAATGCACATGTATTCATGAATAATGGATATAGTAAAAAGAAAGGAAGAATTTATGTCACAAGATGTTTTGAACTAAATGGAAAAGAATATGTTATATTGTTATCTCTATTACCTAATATAACTAATTTTCCAAACTGGCGTGATTTGGTTAATAATATAATTAATGATTTTGAAAAAAGTTTGAAAAAAGATACTGAAATAATGTATACTAGTAGTATAGAGGGTGATTAATATGAAAACAAAAACTGTTAATACTGTGGAAGAAAGATTTAGAAGTGCAGGAGTAAAGATAAAGCGATTAACTACTGTTGAAGAAATAAAAAACAATAGTTGGGTGATGCCTACAACTGATAGAAAAGGTATGATAAGAGTGGAAACTAAAAGAATAGCTATGTCAAAAGTAGCAAGAGCATAATATTAAAACCTTCCTAACATAGGGAGGTTTTAACATATTATAGGATAATAAGGATATTATTGCGAAGTTATTTGAGCGTGATATTGCTTCAAGAGTATCCGCATGTGAGTGAAGAACATAGTTTTACTATATAAACAAAACTATAAAGAGCATCTATCTGCGAAGGATGGGTGTTTTTTAGTGCTTAAATATCAAAGTGAAGTGAATTCCATAAATTTCATAAATATAATTGACTAGGACAATAAAAGAAAGTACAATATTATTATATTGACTAAGACAATATAAAGAAAACTGGGGGTGAATACTTGATAGGATTAGAATATATTCTGAGTCTTTATAATATGCAACATATAGAACTTGCAGAAAAGCTTGGAATTAAGAAACAAAATATAAACATGTGGGTAAAAAAGAAACAAAAAATTCCTAAAAAATACCTCCCCATACTTGAAAAACTCTTTGGACTAAATCAACAATATTTCAGTGAAGATTTATCAGAAATAGAAAAACTAGAGATTCAAAAAGAAAAATTAAAGAGGGACTTAAAACCAGTTATAAAAAAGCATGAAAAACAATTTATGGTGGGCGAAGTAAATGATCTTGTAGAAGTGCCTGTTTATGACAAAGAAGAAATGAATACTATTGAAAGAAATATTGAAAAGGCGAAGCTTATGGAAAGATTTAAAGAAGCTTTAAATGTAGTAGATAATAATCCTTATATGGATACATATAAATTAATTATTGAATTAGTTGAAAAAGTGCAGCATGAAGTAGTGTTGCATAAGACAATAGAAGCATTGGCACATTACTATGAAGTTTTACCTGATTGGGTAAGTAGTGAACCAGAACAAGAAGAATTTGAAGAAGAGATTTTTGAAGTGTTTGATGATCATAATTTTTAAAGGAAAGTTAAGTTTATTGAAATGAGGAGATGTAAGGTGGAATACTATTTTGAAAATAAATTAAAGATTTTTAGAATTAAAGGAAGAATTCATGAAAAAATTATTTTGTATTATCGAAATTTTAGAAATCATATAAAAACTAGGCATCCTGAAATAACAATAGAAAAGATAAAAAATATTTTAGAGCAACCAGACTATGTATATAAATCTTCAAGGAACAGTTGGAATCATTATTATGAAAAGGACTTTGGTTCAGAGACTTATAGGGTAGTAATCCAAAAATCTAAAAACAAAAAACATGTTAAAGAGGTTGTAACAGCCTATAAATTAGACCATAAAGATAAATTTACTATAAAGCATGTATATTGTGTGTATGATAAAGAGACTTTTATTGATGATAATGAGCTACAAGAAGAATTAGAAAATGATAAAGATTATTTCTATGAAATATTTGGTATAGCTGAGTAAGAAAAAGAGGAGGCAATAAAAATGACAACAGGAAATATTGGGTTTGAAGAAACACTATGGAAAGCAGCAGATAAATTAAGAGGAAGTATGGATGCAAGTGAATACAAGCATGTAGTATTGGGACTTATATTCTTAAAATATATTTCTGATAAGTTTGAAACTAAATATGAAGAGCTTTTAGAAGAAGGTGATGGTTTTGAGGAAGACAGAGATGAATATACCTATGAAAACATATTCTGGGTTCCAAAAGAAGCTAGATGGGGTCATATCAAAGACAATGCAAAGGACTCTAAAATAGGACAATATATAGATGATGCTATGATTGCAATAGAAAAAGAAAACCCAACCCTTAAAGGGGTACTAGATAAACGTTATGCAAGACCAGAGCTAGATAAAAGAAGGCTTGGAGAGCTGATTGACTTAATTTCAACCATCAAGCTTCATGAAAACGGAGAAAAGGATTTACTTGGAAGAGTTTATGAATATTTTTTAGGTCAATTTGCCAGTGTAGAGGGTAAAGGTGGAGGCGAATTCTATACACCAACTAGCGTTGTTAAAACCTTAGTAGAAATGATTGAACCATACCAAGGAAGAATTTATGACCCTTGTTGTGGTTCGGGTGGGATGTTCGTTCAAAGTGAGAAATTCGTAGAAGAGCATCAAGGGAAAATTGAAAATTTATCCATATATGGGCAAGAGCTTAATTCTACTACTTGGAAATTATGTAAAATGAACCTTGCCATTAGAGGATTAGATGCCAATGTAGGAGGTCATCATGATGATACTTTCCATAATGATCTACATAAAACACTAAAAGCTGATTATATATTAGCCAATCCACCATTTAATATTAGTGATTGGGGTGGAGGAGAGTTAACAGATGATGTGAGATGGAAATATGGTACTCCACCAGCGGGAAATGCAAATTATGCATGGCTTCAACATATGATCTATCATCTAGGACAAAATGGCTGTGCAGGAATTGTTCTTGCTAATGGTTCCCTTAGTTCAAATACTTCTAATGAAGGTGAAATCAGAAAAAATTTATTGGAAGCTGATCTAGTAGATGCTATTGTAGCATTGCCTGATAAATTATTTTATTCTACAGGAATACCAGTATCTCTTTGGATTTTAAATAGAAATAAAAAGAACAATCCTAAGTTTAGAAGTAGAGAAAATGAAATTTTATTTATAGATGGAAGAAACTTAGGGGAAATGATTGATAGACGTCATAGGGAATTGAAGGATGATGATATTAAAAAGATTGCAAAGACTTATCATAATTGGAGAAATATAGATGGAAAGTATGAAGATGTAAAAGGTTTTTGTAAATCAGCAAAATTAGAAAATGTAAGAGAACATGAATATGTATTAACACCTGGAAGATATGTTGGAATTGAAGAGGTAGAAGATGATGGGATACCATTTGAGGAAAAGATGGAGAAATTAACAAGTGAATTAAGTGAGTTGTTTGTTAAATCTAAACGCCTAGAAGATGAGATTAGAAAAAATCTAGGGGGGATTGGATATGAGTTTTAGTGATTGGAAAAAAGTTAACATATCTGAAACAATTTTATCTTCAAATACAGGATTAGATGCAATAAAAAGAGCACCAATTGTGGAGTATGATAGTGGTATTAAGTGTTTAAGGATACAGGACATTTCACAACAAAAGGAATTTAAAGAGTGGGGATTTTGTTCTGTCGAAGATAGAAATTATTCAAAGTTTCAGTTGAAAAAAGGAGATATTATTGTAGCTAGGACAGGAGCAACTATTGGAGTTAATAAGCTTATCCAAAAAGATTTGAAGTCAGTATATAATAATGGATTGATTAGAATAAAGGTAAATCAAGATATCATAGATTATAATTATCTTTACTATAATATGCAAAGTAAGCGTTATAAAGGACATATTCAAGCTATTTGTGGTGGAACATCAACTCAGCCTAATATGAAAATGAATGATTTATTATATTTTAAGATCAATTTGCCACCACTTGAAGAGCAAAAGGTCATTGCTGACATCCTTTCAACACTAGACGAAAAAATCGAAGTCAACAACCAAATTAATAAAAATCTTGAAGAAATGGCACAAGCAATATTCAAACAATGGTTTGTAAAATTTGAATTTCCAAATGAAAAGGGAGAACCGTACAAGTCTAGTGGAGGAGAAATGGTTGAAAGTGAACTTGGGATGATTCCTAAGGGATGGGAAATAGCTAGATTAGACGAAATTGCAAATATCACAATGGGACAATCGCCAAAAGGGTCTACTTATAATGAAATAGGTGAAGGAGTTGTTTTTTATCAAGGAAGAACAGATTTTTCGAATAGATTTCCAAATAGAAGATTATATACAACTGAACCTAAGCGAATGGCTAATGCAGGTGATATTTTAATGAGTGTTAGAGCACCTGTTGGTGATATTAACATAGCGAATGAAGAATGTTGTATTGGTAGAGGGTTATGTTCATTAAGTTCAAAATATAACAAGAACTCGTATTTGTTATATACAATGTTAGAATTAAAAGAGAAATTTAATGTATTTAATGGAGAAGGAACTGTATTTGGGTCTATAAACCAAAAAGATCTAAAAGGAATAAAAATTATAAAGCCCACAGCTGAGATGATAAGAAAATTTGATGATACTATATCATGCTTGGACAAACAATATTTAGTGCTAGATAAAGAGTCAAGAAATTTAAAAAGTATTAGAGACACTCTTCTTCCAAAACTAATGTCAGGAGAAATCCGAGTACCATTTGATTCAAAGGATGAAGTATCATAAAATTTAAATTTTAATAGAAAGGAGATAAGCATGCAAAAGCTAAAGACCTTATTTGAAAATTTTGATACAGCACCAGTTCTATTTATTGGTGCTGGTTTATCAAGGAGATATTTAGGTTTAGGAAATTGGGAAGCTTTATTACGTGAAATGGCAAAGCTCGCTAAGGACAATGAATTGGCTTTTGAAATTTATAGTAGGAAAGCGAAAAATGAAGGGTTTAAAGTAGGCGAATATCAAAAAATTGCTGAATTAATAGAGCATGATATTTCTGATTTGTGGTTTGAACATCTTAAATTCAAAGATAGTAGAGAAATATATAAGAAACTTGCGATTGAAGGGGTATCACCACTTAAAATAGAAATTGCTAAATATATTAAAGATCATTCACAGGACGTAAAAGTAGAATATGACAAAGAAATAGAATTATTCAAAAAGCTCGGTAAAAAAAGTATAGCATCAGTGATTACAACCAATTATGATACTTTTATAGAAGAAAGTTTGATGAATTATACAAGATATGTAGGACAGGAAGAATTAATATTTTCAAATATACAAGGGGTAGGGGAAATATATAAAATTCATGGATGTTGTACTGAGCCAGATTCTATAGTGATTAATGAAAAAGATTATTTAGAATTTGAAGAAAAAAATGCGTATTTAGCAGCTAAAATATTGACTATATTTTTAGAACATCCGATTATATTTCTTGGTTATTCTATTGGAGATAAAAATATTAAGGGGATTTTAAAATCAATTGTGAAATGCCTCTCCAAAGAAAAGCTAGCAAGTTTAAAAAAGAGACTCATATTTGTAGAATGGAATGATTCAGATAAAGAGGATGAAATATCAACCCATAGCATATCTTTTGAAGATGATAAAACCTTAGAAATGACAAGAGTATATATCAAAGATTATTCAATATTGTATGACGAATTATTAAAAAATAAATTTAAATATAATACTACTGTATTAAGAAGACTTAAAGAAGAAATCTATGAATTGGTAGTTAATAATGAGCCTACCACCAAAATGCAAGTTGTTGGAATAGAAGATGATGTGAATCTTGATAATGTTGAATTTGTAGTTGGTGTAGGAGTATTATCAGAGTTTGGAAAAAAAGGATATTCTGGATTGAAAGTTGAGGAGATATTTGAAGATGTCCTGTTTGATAATAAAAATTTTGATTCGAATTTGGTAGTTACTCAAAGTTTGCCTATATTACTAAAGCATAATACGGGGAGTGTTCCTATATACAAATATATAGCAAAGGCAACAGTTGATTTACCAAGATATATAGAAGATTCAATCAAATCTAATTATGACGAGTTGTTAAGTAGAACTATACGAAATCATAAGAAAAGAAAAGATTATGAAAATAAGAGGGTAGATGATATTGTAAGAAATCATACAGTATATAAGAGTTTAGAATTAATACCTCTTTTACAAAAAGATAATATAGATGTGGAAGAACTTGAGGATTTTCTGAGAGATTTTTATAAAAATAATAGCAATATTTTTACAGATGGAAAAGGTACAGATAAAACTAACTTTAGAAGATTGATTAAGATTTATGACTGGTTAAAGTCCTATAAAACTAAAGAATCCTAGCATTTAGTAAGGAACAAATCACTCACCAAATAACTAAGATTCTTATTATGCCCTAGAATAATGCCAATTGACGAATAGCAAGGATCAAATCACTCGCCTCGTTTAAGCATTATATAATTAACCTATGCTATTATGTCTAAATTATACACGAGAAAGTAAATTAAAGCAATATAAAATAATGAGATTTATTACAAAATTATCCAAAGGGTAATGGGATAATTGACTTGTAAGCGGAGATATATTATTCAAATGATAAAAGGTTGAAAGGGGGAAAAAGCTTTGAGTTTATTAGAAAACTTTACAGAAGCTTTTTTAGAAGAAGCAGCCATAGAGATTTTGCAGGGATTAGGGTATGATTATGTATTTGCTCCAGATATTTCATGTGATGGAGCGTATCGTGAGAGAAAAGATTATCGTGAAGTCATTTTAGAAGATCGGGTAAGGGATTCTTTATTTAGAATCAATAGAGATTTGCCAGCAGAAGCGTTAGAAGAGGCTTATAGACAGATTATTAGCTTTAATAGTCCCAGCCTTATTGAAAACAATAGAAGTTTTCATAAACTTTTAGTAGAGGGAATAGAGGTTTCGTTCAAACAAAATGGAGGTATTAGAACAAAACGTGCTTTTATCATAGATTTTGATGATAAATATGGGAAGAAAAATAACAATGAATTTTTGGTGGTAAATCAATTTACTATCATTGAAAATGAAGAAAGAAGACCAGATTTAATTATATTTATTAATGGGATTCCATTAGTAGTAGTGGAATTAAAATCAGCTAGTGATGAAAATGTAGGGGTTGAACAAGCCTATAATCAGATACAAACCTATAAAAGAGATATACCATCTCTTTTTAATTACAATGCATTTTGTATTCTATCTGATGGAATAAATGCAAAGGCTGGAACTATTACATCAAATGAAGAGCGTTTTATGAATTGGAGAAGTATTGATGGAGAAAATATTGAACCACTATCAAAGCCACAGTATGAAGTTTTATTTAATGGGATGCTTGCAAAGGATAGGGTATTAGATATTATTCAAAACTTTTTATTATTCCAAGAATCAAAGGACGAAGAAAAGGATTTAGAAGGAAATAAAATAGGAGATAAAAAAACGATCATTAAAATATTATCTGCTTATCATCAATATTTTGCAGTAAACAAAGCTATTGAGAAGACAAAAGAAGCAACCAAAGAAAATGGGGATCGAAAGATTGGTGTTGTTTGGCATACGCAAGGGTCTGGAAAGAGTTTTTCTATGGTGTTTTATACAGCTGGATTAGTAAGAAAATTAAATAATCCAACGATTGTTGTAATAACAGATAGAAATGATTTAGATGAGCAATTATTTACAACCTTTTCTAAATCAAAGGATATTTTAAGGCAAACTCCAAAACAAGCGAATGTTAGAAAGCTTACAGATGAACAAAAGAAACAGCAAGCAAAACCAAAGGCAAAAGAAATCAATGGTCTTTATGATTTATTAAATGACAGAGAAGCTGGAGGCATTATTTTTACCACGATTCAAAAGTTTAAGCCTGAAGAGGGTGAAATGCCAGCTTTAACAGACAGAAAAAACGTGATTATCATTGCAGATGAAGCTCATAGAAGTCAGTATGGATTAGAAGCTACCACAGATACAAAAACAGGAAAAGTTAAATATGGTTATGCAAAATATTTAAGAGATGCACTTCCTAATGCTTCATTTATAGGTTTTACAGGAACACCTATTGAAATGGAAGATAAATCAACACCTGCTGTATTTGGACATTATATAGATGTTTATGATATGACTAGAGCTGTTGAAGATAAAGCAACTGTAAAGATTTTTTATGAAAATAGAATTATAAAATTAGAAACCGATGAAGAGGAACTAAAAAAAATTGATGATGAGTTTGAAGAAGTTACAGAAGGACAAGAAGAGAATGAGAGAGAAAAGAACAAAACCAAGTGGTCTAGACTTGAAGCTGTTGTTGGTTCACCAAACAGGATCAAAAAATTAGCAGAGGATATCGTCAATCATTATGAAGAAAAATCAAAAAACATAGATGGAAAAGCCCTGGTTGTTTGTATGAGTAGAAGAATTTGTGCAGAGCTTTATGATGAAATCGTAAGATTAAGACCTGATTGGCATAGTGATGATATTGATAAAGGAAAAGTAAAAGTGGTTATGACGGGGAGTGCTTCTGACAATGAAAGACTACAAAAACATGTTGGAGGGAAGCAAAGAAGAGATACATTAGCTAAAAGGATGAAGGATCATAATGATGAATTAAAGATCGTTATTGTTCGAGACATGTGGTTAACAGGTTTTGATGTACCTTCTATGCATACTATGTATATTGATAAGCCCATGAAGGGACATAATCTTATGCAGGCGATTGCAAGGGTGAATAGGGTATTTAAAGATAAATCAGGTGGCGTGGTTGTTGATTATCTGGGGATTCTTGAAAGTTTAAAAAGAGCATTAAAACAATATACAGATTCAGATAAGAAAAATACTGGTATTGATACATCTGTAGCTATAGGCATCATGCTAGAGAAGCTTGAAATACTAGGAGATATGATGCATGGGTTTGATTATTCAAAATATATGGGTACATCACAAGTAGAGAGAATAAGAGCTATTACAGGTGGTATGGATTTTATTCTTGGGAAACCAGAAAAAGAGCAAAAAGAATTTAAGCAAATAGCTATCGAATTATCAAAAGCACATTCTTTATGTGCAGCTACAGATGAAGGGAAAGCAAAATCACTTGAAATTAGCTATTTTAAAGCAGTAAAGGCGAGTCTTTCTAAGCTTAAGCAAAAGCATAACCAAAAGAAATCAAAGAGAGAAATTGAAGCAAGAGTAAATCAAATGCTAGAGCGTTCTATTATTTCAGAGGATGTCATTGATGTATTTGATGCTATGGGACTCAAAAGACCAGAAGTTTCAATTTTATCTGAGGAATTTTTAGAAGAAGTAAGAGGAATAAAGCATAAGAATTTAGCAGTAGAGATGCTTAAAAAATTACTCGAGGGCAATATTAAGTCCATGGAAAAGAGAAATTTAGTAAAATCTGAAAAGTTCTCAGAAAAATTAAAAAAAGCTCTTAATAAGTATCGTAATCAAGCTATTACCAATGCTGAAGTTATAGAAGAACTCATTCGAATGGCTCATGAGATGAAAAAAGCAAGAGAAGAAGAAGCTGATTTAGGATTGAATGAAGATGAAATTGCCTTTTATGATGCTTTAACAGCAGATGCAGTTGTGAAAGATTTTATGGAAGATGAAGTCCTAAAGAAAATTGCTCAGGAATTGACCCTTGCTATTAGAAATAATATTACTATTGATTGGAGTATTAGAAAAAGTGCGCAAGCTGGTATGAGAAGGATTATTAAAAGACTACTTAAAAAATATGATTATCCACCAGAGCACGCGAAAAAAGCGCTTAAAATAGTTATGAGACAAGCAGAAAAAATGTGTGGAAATGTGAGTGTAGAAGATATTCAAGGTGATAGGGTAGCAGAAGAAAAACAGGATTATATATTAGGTTAAAGTTAATAACAGATATATTTGAAAAAATATACAAAATTATAAATATAAAAGATCAAAGGGGTGGGAGATATGAGAGAAGAATTGGTTCAAGAAAGAATAGATCAATTAGTAAAATCATATGAAACTGAAATTGAAAACATAAGTGACTATATTTTTAATCATCCAGAATTAGGCGCTGAAGAATATAAGTCTTCTAAATTTATTGTAGATTTATTGGAAAAGCATGATTTTAGAATCCAATATCCATATCTAGGGATAGATACTTCTTTTAGAGCTGAATTTGGAGATGAATTTGGACCTACTATAGCGTTTTTAGCGGAATATGATGCTTTACCTGGTTATGGAGAAAAAAAAGAACCAGCCCATGCATGTGGACATAATTGGATAGCAGCTACTACTGTAGGAACAGGAATAATTCTATCGAAAATGAAAGAAGAATTTAAAGGTAAAATAGTAGTTATGGGAACACCTGCTGAGGAGACTATTGGAAGCAAAGTTGATTTAGTTAATAAAGGTGCATTTAAAGATATTGATGCAGTCTTTCAAATGCATTTATACGAGGAAAATAATCTTAGAGCAAAAGCATTAGCAATGGATTCATGGGAATTTGAATTTATAGGAAAAGCAAGTCATGCAGCAGCTTATCCTTTTGATGGAATAAATGCATTAGACTCAGTAAATTTAACTTTTGCTGGAATAAGTGCATTAAGACAACAATTAAAACAAGATGTTAGAATTCATGGAATCATTACAAAAGGCGGAGAAGCACCTAATATTATTCCTGATCATTGTAGCTGTAAGTTTTATGTTAGAGCGCAAAAAAGAAAATACTTAGATATTGTATCGGAAAAAGTAAAAAATTGTGCTAGAGGAGCTGCTTTGATGACAGGGGCAAAATTAGAAATAAAAAAGTTTGAAAATTCATTCGATGACCTTGTAGTCAATAAAACCCTTCTTGAAATAGCTAGAAAAAATCTTGAAAAAGTAGGATTTGAAAATTTTAGTCAAAGAGATGAAATACCAGGCTCAACTGATGTAGGAAATGTCAGCTATGCTGCACCTACAATGTATGGCAATATTGGTATTGCAGATGGGATAGCAAAGGTTCACGAAGAAGAATTTTTAGGGTACGCCAATAGTAAAGAGGCAAAAGAAAAAATAAGTATGGTTGTAAAAGCATTTTCATATTCAGTTTTGGAACTGTTTAATAGTAAGGAATTGATGGATAAAGTGAAGGAAGAATTTGAACAACATAGAATTTATTAAAAGAAACAGAAGACGAAACAATCTATAGACTTAGCACCACCATTAGTTATATCACTAATGAATTTTCGTGATTAAAGTACCTTGTATAGGTACTTTTTTTTATTATGATTAAAGATAAACCTAAATTATTTATGATGATTTATCAAACAGTGATTAACAGAGCATAGTTACCGTATTTTCATTTACTTTTGCTTTCGCTCAAAAAGTGAAGCTTAAAAGATAGAAAAAGAGTTCCAATTTTAATACTAAATTTTTGTAAAAAATTGCATCTAAATAGGTAAGAGAGAATTTTTTATAAGGAGAGATTTTTATGTGTACTAACCATAAATATTATTACATAAAGCTAATGGATAACTTTTTTGATAGACCTGAGATAAAATTTTTAGAATCCATGGAAAATGGATATAAATACAGCAATTTGATTCTAAAAATGTATCTTAAATCCTTAAAGTTTGAAGGGGAACTAAAATTAAATGAATATATTACATATGATGAAAAGATGTTAGCGACTGTTGTATCTATGGATGAGGATACGGTAAGGGGTGCTTTGGAAATTTTTAAGACATTAGGACTCATTGAAGTTTTAGAGGATGGGACTATATTTATGTTACATATTCAAGAATTTGTTGGAGATTCTAGAACAGAAGAAAAGAGAGTAAGTGATTATAAAAAAAGGATGGCAGAAAGAAAAGAAGAGTTGTTAAAAGGACAAAAGTCCCAAAACGATCAGGACAATTTTGAAGTAGTAGAGGACAAATGTCCACCAGAGATAGAGAAAGAGATAGAGATAGAGTTAGATTTAGAGATAGAGTTAGATTTAGAAAATGACCACCAGCGCCTATCTGAAAACCCGATAAAACCCTTAGGGAAATGGAAAAGAAGGATTATTGACTATTATATACAACTAAGCTATAGTGGAAGGTATATGATTCAAAGAGAGGTAGGGGGATAGAAGGAATATGGATAGTATTAAAAAATTTATAGCTTATTATAAGCCATACAAGAAATTGTTTTTTTTAGATATGTTATGTGCATTTCTATTATCTATAATAGATTTAGCATTTCCATTGGTTGTGAGATATCTGATCAATGATGTATATGTACTCAAAGATGCAGAACGAATCACTCATGTTGTAATATATATAGGAGTAGGACTACTGCTTTTATACATTATCAGGTACTTTTGTCAGTATTTCATTACTTCATGGGGTCATATTATGGGAGCTAGAATGGAAGCGGATATGAGGTATGATATTTTTGACCATTTACAGAAGTTGTCCTTTTCCTATTATGATAACGAAAATACAGGAAAATTGATGTCAAGAATCATTACGGATCTCTTTGATATATCAGAACTAGCCCATCATGGACCAGAAGATTTGTTTATTTCTATTCTTAAAATAACAGGATCTTTTATTATACTACTGAATATCAATTTTAAGATTAGCTTGATTCTTCTATTTTTTACTTTTGTCATGTTGTATTTTTCATATTTTTACAACAAAAGAATGAGAAAAATATTTAGGAAGAATAGACAAAAAATAGCTAATGTAAATGCTCAAATACAAGATAGTCTTTCAGGAATAAGAGTGGTAAAATCCTTTGCTAATGAAGAGCAGGAAAAATGTAAATTTGGTAAAGGGAATGAAGCATTTCTAAAAACAAAGGAAGATAGTTATTTGATCATGGGGAGATTTTTTAGTGGAAATAACTTTTTTCAAGGATTGTTATATCTTAGTGTAGTCCTTTCAGGAGGCATTTTTATTGCTACAGGTTCTTTACAAACTTCTGATTTGATTGTCTATATTTTATATATCAACATATTTTTAAAACCACTAGAAAAGCTGATTAATTTTACAGAACAATTTCAAAAAGGGATTACGGGTTTTGAGAGATTTTTAGAAATCATATGTACAGAACCAGAGATCAAGGATAGAAAAGATGCAAAAGATATGATCAAGCCTAAGGGGGACATTTTATTTAGCAATGTATCCTTTAGGTATAATGAAAAGCATAATGTTTTAAAGAATATTGATATAAATATTCCATCAGGAAAAACCGTAGCACTTGTAGGACCTTCTGGTGGAGGAAAAACTACTCTTTGCAGCTTGATTCCTAGGTTTTATGAAATTAATGATGGAAGGATTACTATAGATGGTGAGGATATTAGGAATATAAAATTAAGAAGTTTGAGAAGTAATATAGGAATTGTCCAACAGGATGTATATATTTTTTCTGGTACCATAAAGGAAAATATAGCCTATGGAAAAGTAAACGCTACAGAGGAAGAAATCATAGAGGCTGCTAAGAAAGCCAATATTCATGACTTTTTAATGACTCTTGAAAATGGATATGATACGTATGTGGGAGAGAGAGGGGTTAAGCTATCTGGAGGACAAAAGCAAAGAATTTCTATTGCAAGAGTATTCCTAAAAAATCCTCCATTACTTATTTTAGATGAGGCAACCTCTGCATTAGATAATGAAAGTGAAAAGTTTATACAAAAGTCCTTAGAAGAACTATCAAAGAACAGAACTACTTTAGTTATTGCTCATAGATTGAGTACTATAAAAAATGCAGATCAAATCATTGTTCTTACGGATGAGGGAATCAAGGAAAAAGGAAGCCATGAGAGACTTATAGAAAGAAATGGTATATATGCGCAACTTTACAATATGCAATTTGAATAAACTGTTGAAATATGGAGTAAGAGCTGTTATATTGGAATAAATTAAACTAGATTGAGGTGACGGAAGTGACGTTCTCAGCTACAGATGGAAAGAAAAAAAATGAAATGGATGAAAAAGAATTAGTGCCACATTTACAAAGTAGTCATAAAAGAAATAAAAGTGAAGTGAACCAATATGGATATGCATTTAAAAAAGGGATATCTAGCGTTCAAGACTGTTATTTTGAAGGGGTTGGATATGAAAAAGACTTCTTACCAAGTGGAAATAAGTATAAGATCATTAAAGAGAATCTAAGAACTGTAATTGCAGAGTTTGATGATTATAACAGATTGATCAATAGGTGGATGGGCGCTAGTCAAGTAGGCACAAATGTAAGAGGTGGTCATGGTGATGAAATCTATATTAAGCTAAAAAAGAAGATTACTAAACCTAAAAATAAGGATGAAGCAGAAGAAAAGATTATTTACCATTATAAGCTACCTATGCTCAAGGATATGATCATTGATTACTTGAAGGTGCCTGATAATTATTTGAGCAATCCCCAAAATTTTATGTATTTTGATGCTAGTGAAGGAAGATTTATCAGTCAAGAAGAATGGCGTGATGATATACACTATAAGGAAAGAATGGAGCTTAATGGAGATGATCAGCTACCAGCTACTCCAGAAGAAGCTGAAAGACAAGGTTTTAGAAAATTAATGTGGTTTAAAGCAATTTACCATGGCTCTACTTCAGGAAATCTTAAATATGTTCATAGTGATGGTAGAGAAGCTATTTATGAACCCATATATAAGTACACGGAAAAAACTTTATTCAAAGGGAAGATCACGACTACAAAAAAGATCATTGTAGGGTATAAGATCATGACCTTCGAAGACAATCCAGTACAGGGGCCAACTTATAATTATATTGATGAGTCAGTGAGTTCGGAAGGACATTTTCTCTTTGATATGCTTCCATACTATTGGTGGCAAGGAGCTGCTGAGTTAGTAGATGGATAAAAAACACGAAAGATATATAGATGGATTATCACAATGATTTAAAAATAAATATTGGAAATTATTCTTCTGAGAACCGTTGAAATTTCAACGGTTTTTCTATTGGATGGGATGATATGATACTTTGAAAAAATAAAAAAGATAGAGGGGAAAAGAAAATTAATTATAAAATGATAACGATAATCATTTACAACAAATAAGATTCTTGATATACTATATGTGTACACAGGTGGCATAAATTATCGCGGCTAAATTTATGTTATGGAGATGATTGAAATGGCAAGAATGAGAGGCCCAAGATTTAAAAAATGTAGAAGATTAGGACTTAATGTTTGTGGACATCCAAAAGCAATGAATCGAGGAGATAATGGACAATCAAGAGAAAAAAGAAAGCTATCTCCTTATGGCATACAGCTTTTAGAAAAACAAAGATTAAGAGGCTACTACGAAGTGATGGAAAAGCAGTTTAGAAGATATGTAAACGCTGCAATGAAAGATAGTGAGACAACAGGTTCTTCACTGATCAAAAGACTTGAGTGTAGACTAGATAACCTAGTGTATAGACTAAACTTTGCAGGTTCCATCAGACAAGCAAGACAAATGGTAGTACACGGTCATATCTTAGTAAATGGGAAGAAAGTAGATATTCCTTCCTATGGAGTTTCTGTAGGCGATGTGATTTCCTTAAAGGAAAAATCAAGAAAAAATGAGATGTTTAAAAATAACTTCTTAGAAAATGTAACATATGCATTGCCTTACTTAAGTAAGAATGAAGCAGAATTTTCAGGAGTTCTTGAAAGAATGCCTGAACGTGATGAAGTTCCAATTGAGATTAGGGACCATTTAGTAGTAGAATTTTATTCACAAATCATCTAGTGGAAAAGTACATGTCTATTTTGTTTACAAAGGCTATATTTATAAATATAGCCTTTGTGACAATTTAGAATAAAAGCAGATTTGGGGGTGGGTAAGAATGCAAGGATTAGATAGAAAAGATAGTTTTTACTTTTGGGAAAATAAAATCAGAAATACAGATAGCATTTTATTTGGAAATATGGATCAAAAAAGATTGACCAAAGAATCTATAATAATCTATGTAGGAATATTAGATGAAAAAAAGGATTTGCTCAGATCTGGATGGACTAGCCATGTAGATGTGAGTACAGCTTTAGGATTTTTACAGTATGTATTTTTACCAACAGCCTTTTATACTTGGATAGATCAAGAAAGTGATGGTTTTTATATTCCATTATCTCCATTTTATGTCCTAAAGGATGAAGTTTTAAAAAATGTAGACAAAGAAAACTGCAAAGATATAAATAATGATGCAATAAGAATGGAAAGAGCGTATGATTATTTAAATAGTATATGGAAAGACAATGATGAGATAAAGAATAAGAAGCTTAAGAAGTTTTGTGAAGATTTTAATATTATTTGGGATGAAGAGCCTGAAAAGAAATTATTTATTAGAGTATTTGAAAAATGTGAAGAAATAGGGGATTTTATTTTAGAAAAAGCTGAAGATGAATTTGAAGAGGTAATTGAAGAAGAAATTGGAATGTCTATAGACGAATTAAAGTTTATGTGTAAAAATGCCTATAATGAGCCATTGATCAATAGGAATTTAATTAAAATATTAAATACTAAAATTCCTATATGGTTTTGATGAAATAAAATGAAAATTTTTAAGTGTAGCACACAGGTGTTATGCTTTTTTATTTACTATAAAGAGTTAGCTTTAGCTAATAAATTATCAGATAAGAGTTATAAAATAGGAACATAAATCATAAGAAATGAATATGATATTCATTATCAACAAAATTAATAAGGAGGAGATATCAATGAAAAAGCATATTTTAATTCTGTTTGTATTGTTAAGTATGGTGATTACAGGTTGTGGCAATCAGGAAATTTCAAAAGATGATGGGAAAATTCACATTGTAGCGACTACTACTATGCTAGCGGACGCAGTTAAGATCATAGGAGCAGATCAAGTTCAAGTAGAAGGGTTAATGGGTCCTGGAATAGATCCTCATTTATATAAAGCTAGTGCAGGAGATGTGGAAAAAATGCAAAAAGCAGAGCTTGTGATCTATAACGGACTTCATTTAGAAGGTAAGATGGGTGAAATATTTGAAAATATGGAGAAGCAAAATAAAAGAATTCTAGAAGTAGGAGAAGGACTATCAAAAGATGAACTTATTGAGGCAGAAAGCAGCCCTGGCAATTATGACCCACACATTTGGTTTAATGTTGAACTTTGGATAAAGTCAGTAGAATCAATTGAAAAGACATTAAGTGATTATGATAAAGAGCATGCAGCATTATACAAGGAAAATACAAAAAATTATATAGAGGAATTAAAAGAACTTCATGAATACGTACAAAAAAGAATTGAGGAAGTGCCAAAAGAAAAAAGAGTATTAATAACAGCTCATGATGCATTTAATTATTTTGGAGATCGATATGGATTTGAAGTGAAAGGACTTCAAGGATTGAGTACGGCAACAGAAGCAGGAACAGCAGATGTAAAAAATCTAGCAGATTATATTGCTGAGAATGAAATACCAGCTATATTTGTAGAATCTTCAGTACCTGTTAAAAACATAGAAGCATTACAGGATGCAGTTTTGGCGAGAGGCTTTAAGGTAGAAATAGGGGGAGAGCTTTTCTCTGATTCTTTAGGAGATCCTGATAGTGAAGCAGGTACCTATATAGGAACGGTAAAGCATAATATTAATACTATAGTAGATGCATTGATCAAATAGAGGAGGATGAGAATGGATAAGATAGCAGTTCAAGTGAATGACTTAACTGTAGCATACCATAAAAAACCAGTCTTATGGGATATTGATCTAGAAATACCTTCAGGAATTTTGATGGCTATTGTAGGACCTAATGGTGCAGGAAAATCAACCCTAATAAAAACTATGCTCAATTTAATCAAACCTCTTACGGGTAGGACTCTCTTTTGGGGAGAAGATTATAAGGTGAATAGGAAAAGGATCGCTTATGTTCCTCAAAGGGGGAGTGTAGATTGGGATTTTCCTACGAATGTATTAGATGTTGTGACTATGGGGACTTATGGAAAGCTTGGTTGGATCAAACGTCCAGGGAAAAAAGAAAAAGAAAAAGGGATTAAAGCTTTAGAAAAAGTTGATATGCTTTCTTATTCCCATAGGCAAATCAGTCAATTATCTGGAGGACAACAACAAAGAGTATTTTTAGCTAGGGCTTTAGTGCAGGATGCAGACATATATTTTATGGATGAACCATTTCAAGGAGTAGATGCTAAAACGGAAAAAGCTATTATTAAGCTTTTAGAAGAATTAAAAGATAGAGGGAAAACAGTTGTAGTTGTGCATCATGATTTACACACAGTGCCTGAATATTTTGATTGGGTAACTTTATTAAATACCATCATCATAGATTATGGTCCCATCAAGGATGTATTTACTGAAGAAAATTTGAAAAAAACCTACAAAAGTGCTATAGATACTTTTTATAAGAATCATGAGGAAGTGATTTAAATGGATTTACTACTTAATATATTTTCTGATTATACCTTAAGAATCGTTGCATTAGGTTCAGCCTTATTAGGAATTACTAGTGGTGCAATAGGTTGTTATGCCGTATTAAGAAAACAAAGTTTAATTGGAGATGCCGTATCCCATGCTGCCTTGCCTGGGATTGGGCTATCCTTTTTGTTGATCGGATCAAAAAATACAGAATGGTTATTATTAGGAGCCTTTATTTCAGGCTGGATCGCTACATTTATAATAGGAAAGATCAATAGATTAAGCCGAATAAAATATGATAATGCTTTAGCCCTGAGTTTGGCTGTATTTTTTGGATTTGGCTTAGTCATTCTAACATATATTCAAAGGATTCCTAATTCTAATCAAGCAGGGTTAGAAAAATTCCTATTTGGGCAGGCTTCTACCTTGTTACAAAGAGATGTGATCCTTATGGGTATAGTAGCACTTCTCACATTATTTCCGATTATATTTCTTTGGAAGGAATTTAAACTCCTTAGTTTTGATCCTAGTTTTGCAGATACAATAGGCTTTTCTACAAAAAAATTAGATATATTATTAACTACATTAATAGCAATATCTATCATTGTAGGATTACAAACTGTAGGGGTTATATTAATGAGTTCTATGCTAATTGCTCCAGCAGTAGCTGCAAGGCAATGGACAGATCGATTATCTGTGATGATTATTTTATCATCTATCTTAGGAGCTGTAGCAGGAATTTGTGGAACTTTTATAAGTTCTTCCGTTAGCAATATGCCTACAGGACCTATTATTGTAGTAGTAATTACGATGATTGCTTTTGTATCATTACTAGTAGCACCTAATAGAGGCTTAGTATGGAAAAAAGTGAGAGAAGCGAAAAACAAAAAAGAAATCAGTAGCAATAGGATCTTAAGTATCTTATACGCATTATCTATAAAACATAATGATCCCTATCATCCCCATGATTTAAATACTATTATCCATGGGCAAAATGTTGTAAAGCATTCTAAAAAAAGTTTGAGAAAAGAATTAAACAAGTTAAAAATATCGGGGTTAGTTGATGAATATGAAAGTAATTTATGGGCGATCAATCAAAAAGGTATTGATAAAATCAAAGGATTAGATTATCTAGATAGGGGGGAGTGCTACCATGCTTAGTCCTCAAATAGAAATACAATTAATCGCTATAGTAGTAGCTGTAGCTTGTGTCATTCCAGGGGTATTTTTAATATTAAGAAGAATGTCTATGATGTCAGATGCTATAAGTCATACAATTTTATTAGGGGTTGTGTTAGGCTTCTTTATAACCCATGATCTTACGTCTCCCTTATTGATCATAGGAGCTGCGTTGATGGGGACAATAACTGTTTATTTAGTAGAACTTATTCATAAAAGTAAGTTAGTTAGTGAAGATGCATCTATTGGTCTTATATTTCCCTTTCTTTTTAGTATAGGTGTCATATTGATCAGTATGCATGCAGAGGATGTACACTTAGATACGGATGCTGTATTGTTAGGAGAGATTGCATTTGCCCCTTTTAATAGATTGATTATTGGAGGTCGAGATATAGGGCCTAAAGGTTTATATATAATGAGTAGTATTTTGGTTTTGAATATCCTTTATCTAATATTATTTTATAAAGAGCTGAAGCTATCTACTTTTGATGAAAAACTAGCTGTAGTTTTAGGTTTTTCTCCAATATTTATTCACTATTCCTTGATGACATTAGTATCCATCACGGCAGTAGGTGCTTTTGATTCTGTGGGAGCAATTTTAGTGGTTGCTTTCATGGTTGGACCCCCTGCTACAGCCTATTTATTGACAGACGATTTAAAGAAAATGATATTTTTAAGTGTAGGAATAGGAATATTGTCATCAGTATTAGGATATTGGATGGCAGCTTTTTTCGATGTAGCTATAGCAGGATGCATGGCTTTAATGGTAGGCATTACTTTTTTAGTAGTATTTATTGTAGCACCTAATAGAGGGTTATTATCTATTATTAAGATTAGAAAAAAACAGAAATATGAGTATGCAACAATTTCTTTTTTGATGCATATTATCAACCATGAAAATACCCATATTGAAGAAAAGGAATCTTCTATTTATACCATAAAGGACCATCTTAGGTGGGATAAGACCTTTTTAGAAGAGATTATAAATAGCGCTAAAGAAAATAAATATATTACAATTAATGAAGAAGGAATTATCAAACCAACATTAAGTGGGAAAGAATATGCTCTTTTTAATTATTATGATTTTGTGGAAAGCGTATAGTTGGAATAAAGTTATATATATTAATAGATAACATATAAATGATGTTTATTTTATTTCGACAATAATCGCATTACAATTGGCGAAACTTGCTATCGATTTATAAAGGGGAATGCTTTTCTATGTAGAATATCTAGTACAAGAATAGAATTTTTGGATAGAAAGGAGCAATAGTATGCAAGTATTTTTTAAATTTAAAGATGGAATGGATATTGAGCAAGTTGTTGAGGGCGGAAATAGTAATGGAGATAGTGGAGAAAAGTTATTAGAGATGTTAAAGGATGCAAAAGAGAAAAATGGTCCTATTGATATTTGTGTAGGAGAGAGCAAACTTAAAAGAAATTTTGATGAATTATATTCTGTAGAGATTTTGATGGATTAGGATGAAAGATAATCATGCAATTATCATAAAAAAATAAAAATTCTGAAAAAAGCTTTTAATTTTTGTATCTCTATGGTATAATAAATCCAAGAAGAAAAACTTCTTCTAATCAGATTCTAATTCACGGAGTAGTTGCTTTAAGTAAAGGATCTTTAAGATTTGTTGATTGTTTTGTTGAAGTTGATTAGATAGTAAGTGTTGAGTAAGTGAATTTAAGAATCAAAGGTATTTGAATGAAGTAAGAATCTTAGGTTTTCGTATTTCAGTGATTTAGTGATTTATTGATTTATTGATTTATTGATTTAAATGAAGTATAGAAAGATCAAGTTGTCTTATGTAAGGAAGGAATGAGTTCGTAATACAGGTAGAAGATTTAAATTTTTCAAGTGAATTAGAGTCTGCTGGATAACCGATTCTCGTATGTAATGCATATGAAGAATCGGTTATTTTGTTAGGCTTTAAATATATCAAACTATTGACAATAGAAATAGAAATGTATACAATAGGTTTAATCAATTTCATAGAAAACTCATATAACGCTGAGAATATGGCTCAGAAGTCTCTACCCTATGACCGTAAATTATAGGACTATGAGTGAAAATAATTTGTATTAGCAGGAACGTTAGTGTTTTTTCATAAGAAAAGCACCTTGTTTTTGCAGTTTTCACTTATGGTAAAAACTGTAGAGACAAGGTGTTTTTGTATGGAATGAGAAAAGTAAGAGCTATATTTATACGTAGTATGTATATTGGATTATATTTATCAGATGATGAATAAGGATGAAAAAAGGAAAATAGAAAGGGAAAAAACGAACTATTCACAGGGTTATGTAAATATAATGTTCGTATAAAACGAAACAAATATATAAAATACAAAAAAAAAATTCACAAAATTGCTTTTCGTATGATATAATATGACTCGTAAAAAGTTATAGGAATTATCTATACATATGCAAAGAAAAGAATGTTTAATCAAATATAAAATGGAGGAGAAAAAATGAGAAAAAATACGTCTGTATATGAACTAGATGGTATGCCACCGTTAAAGCATGCACTTCCCTTAGGGATGCAGCACATTTTAGCTATGTTTGCTGGAAATGTAGCACCGTTAATCATCATTGCAAATGCTATTAAATTACCTATTGAAGAAAAAACATTTTTAATCCAATGTGCTATGTTTATAGCAGGGGTATCTACCTTGATACAGGTTTATGGTGCAGGTCCTATTGGATCAAGACTTCCTATTGTTCAAGGGACAAGCTTTGGATTTTTACCAACATGTATTGCCATAGCAGGAAAGTATGGATTTGCTGGTGTACTAGGTGCATCTTTTATAGGCGGATTTTTTGAAATGATTTTAGGAGCCTTTTTAAAGCCACTTCGTAAATATTTTCCATCTGTTGTAACAGGAACTGTGCTATTATCTATTGGACTATCTTTATTGCCAACAGGGATTAAATATTTTGCAGGGGGTGTTGGAGCGAAAGATTTCGGATCTCCTTCAAATCTTTTGTTAGGAACAATTGTTTTAGTAACCATTTTATTCTTTAAACAATTTACAAAAGGGATTACAAGTATGTCGTCTATATTGATTGGTCTTGTTGTAGGATATATAGTTGCTATTCCTATGGGAAAGATTAACTTTAGTACAGTAAGTCAAGCTGGATGGTTTGAATTCCCTATGCCTTTTAAATATGGAATGGAGTTTCATGTAGATGCCATTGTTGCTATGCTTTTGATGTATCTAGTTACAGCAGTAGAAACTGTTGGAGATATTTCAGGGGTTACAATGGGGGGAGCAAATAGAGAAGCTACAGACAAGGAGCTTTCTGGTGGTGTAATGGCAGATGGCTTGGCTAGCTCTTTAGCAGCAATATTTAATGTTTTACCAAATACATCTTATAGCCAAAATGTTGGAATCATTGCATTAACAGGGATTATGAGTAGATTTGTGGTGGGATTAGGAGCAGGCTTCTTAATTTTAGCAGGATTATTTCCAAAGGTAGGAACACTTGTTGCTTTAATGCCTTCAAGTGTATTAGGTGGAGCTGCTATTGTGATGTTTGCTATGATTGCTGTAAGTGGTATAAACCTTATTACAAAGGAAAAGCTTGTAGGAAGAAATAGTGTAATCGTTGCAGTTGCCATGGGGTTAGGTTTTGGACTTGGTTCTGTACCAGAAGCATTAGCATACTTTCCAGAGTCAGTAAAAATGATTTTCGGAGGTTCTGGAATTGTCGTTACAGGAATTATTGCAATTACTTTAAATGTTATTTTACCAGCAGACGAAGAAAAGGTTGTATTAAGAAATAATGCGAAAGCTGCTTAAATAGTATATAGATCATTAAAAGAATAATGAAAGAAATAAAAAGCCCTCGAAGCCTTCAGTCTATAAAATTTGTTGATGAGGGCTAGGGCTTTTTTTAGGATTTATATTTAAAAGGAGGAATACCCTTGATTACAATAAAAAATTATGTACTGCCAAATACATTAGAGGAAGCTTATACAATTTTAAATGAGAAAAGAAATAATGTGATTTTAGGTGGCGCGGCTTTTTTGAGAATGGGATCAAAAAAAATAGAAACGGCTATCGATTTATCTCAGCTTAATTTAAAATATATTGAAGAAAATGAGGAAGAAATTGAAATAGGTGCTATGACGACTTTTCGAGAAATAGAGATAAATCCTATTTTAAAGAAATACTTTAATGCAGTATTACCTAAATCTGTAGAAAATATCGTAGGAGTTCAGTTTAGAAATGTTGTGACAGTTGGAGCAACTGTTTATTCAAGATATGGATTTTCAGATTTTATTACAGCACTCCTTTCTCTTGATGCAGATGTTTTACTATATAAGGAAGGAAGAATTTCTTTAGAAGAATATTTAGAAAAGGGAGCTAAGAAAGATCTCTTAGTAAAAGTAATCATTCCAAAAACACCTCGAAAAGCAGCTTTTCAAATGATGAGAAATTCTAGCAGTGATTATGCTATTTTAAATGTAGCTGTTTCTAATAAAGAGGGAGATTTTAAAATCGCAGTTGGAGCAAGACCGAATAGAGGAAAAATTGCTAAAGAAGCATCTCTTTATCTTTCTAAAAGTAGTAAATCTATGGAAGAAATTGAAAAAGCAGCTTCAATGGTAGCAGAAGAATTATCCTTTGGAAGCAATATGAGAGGGAGTAAAGAATACCGTCAAGCAATTTGTAAAGTCCTTGTAAAAAGAGCAATCATGGAGGTTTTATAATGAAAATACAAGTGAAAATTAATCATAAAGAGATGGAATTAGAAGTGGGTTACGATGAATTTTTAGTAGATGTTTTAAGAAGATATGGCTTTTTAAGTGTGAAAAAAGGCTGTGATACAGGGTCTTGTGGACTCTGTACTGTATGGATTGATGAAAAGCCTACTCTCTCGTGTGCAACCCTAGCCCCTACTGTAAGTGGGAAAAATATTATAACTATAGAAGGGGTACAAGAGGATGCAAGAGATTTTGCTGAGTTTTTAGTAAAAGAAGGAGCAGAACAATGTGGATTTTGTAGTCCAGGATTTATCATGACTGTACTTGCTATGAAAAAGGAATTAAAAAATCCTACAGAAGATGAGATTGTTCATTATCTAACAGGAAATTTATGTAGATGTACAGGTTATGTTGGACAGTTAAGAGCTGTTAAAAAATATATGGGGGTGAGCTAAGGATGAAAATTGTAAATAAGCCTATTTCAAAAATTGATGGAATGGATATAGCAACAGGAAAGCCTGTTTATACAGATGACTTAAATATCAATAATAATGCATTGATTTTAAAGATCCTTAGAAGTCCTCATGCTTTTGCGAAGATAAAGTCTATTGATAGTAGTATTGCACAAAAGGTACCAGGGGTTGAATGTATACTTACTTACAAGGATGTGCCAAAGAGTCGATTTACTTTAGCGGGTCAATCTTATCCAGAGCCTTCTCCCTATGATAGATTGATTTTAGACGAGTATGTTCGTTATGTAGGAGATGAAGTAGCTATTGTAGCAGCAAAAGATGAAAGAACAGCTATAAAAGCTATGAAGTTAATTAAAGTAGATTATGAAATATTAGATCCAGTTTTAGATTTCGAAAAAGCAGAAGAACATAAGTCCATAGTTCATCCAGAAGATGATTTACATGTGAATTTTGATATAGGCATTAACAAAGAAAAAAATATTGCCTCTTCTTGTAAAATAGAACATGGAGATGTAGAGAAAGCTTTAGAAGAAAGTGATATTGTACTAGAGAAGACTTATTATACACAAGCACAGGCACATGGTATGATGGAAACTTATAGATCTCTTACCTATATGGATCATACAGGAAGACTTACTATTATAAGTTCTACCCAAGTACCTTTTCATGTGAGAAGAATTGTTGCAAGAGCACTAGAAATTCCAAAGAGCAAAATCAGAGTGATTAAACCAAGAATAGGTGGTGGCTTTGGAGGAAAACAAACGGCTGCAGTAGAGATCTTTACGGGTTTAGTTACTTTAAAAACAAGAAAACCTTCAAAGATTATTTATGATAGAAAAGAAACCTTTGGTTGCACAACTAGTAGACATGCTATGAAAATAAAAGTAAAGCTTGGAGCAGATAAAGAAGGAAATATCAAGGTGGTAGATATGCTTAGCTTATCGGATACAGGTGCTTATGGAGAGCATGCTCCTACTGTATTTAGTGTTGTAGGACATAAGACTCTCCCCCTATATAATCAAGCTAAAGCTGTAAGATATATGGGAAATGCTGTTTATACCAATAAAATGCCTGCAGGTGCATTAAGAGGATATGGGGCTACACAGGGGACATTTGCTCTTGAATCAGCAATGAATGAGTTGGCTGTTAAGTTAAATATAGATCCTACAGAGTTAAGACAAAAAAATATTATCAAAGAAGGAGAAGCGAATCCTGTTTTAGGTTCTACAGAAGAAGGAAAACCTGTTGTTTTAGCAAGCTCTACTTTAGATCAATGTATAGAAAGAGGTAAGGAACTTATTGGATGGGATGAAAAATATCCTAGAAAAGTCATGAGTGATACAAAAATTAGAGGAATCGGTATGGCAATTACTATGCAAGGGTCGGGAATAGCTGGAATTGATACAGCATCAGCCCTTGTAAAATTAAATGATGATGGATTCTATACTTTATTTGTAGGGGCTACAGATATGGGTACAGGAAGTGATACGATCCTTGCTCAAATGGCAGCGGAAATTTTAGAAACGAGCATGGAAAAAGTCATTGTACATTCGGCAGATACGGATATTTCCCCTTATGATACGGGTTCATATGCTTCTAGTACTACTTATGTTACAGGAAATGCGGTAATCAAGGCATGTGAAGATATAAAAAGTAAAATAATAAAAAATGGTGCGAAGCTTTTAGAGGTAGATGAAAAGGAATTAATATTTGATGGAGAATATTTAAAAACAATAGATGAAAAAAATGTAATATCTCTTGATGAAATGGCACAAAGGTTTATATCAGGAGAAGGAAAAAATCAATTGATGGGAAGTGGCACCTTTGGTGGAGATACAAGTCCTCCTCCATTTATAGCAGGTTTTGCAGAGGTTGAAGTTGACAAGGAAACAGGAAAAATAGAATTAATAGATTATGTGGCAGCGGTAGATTGTGGAACAGTTATTAATCCTAATCTTGCACGTATACAAGTAGAAGGGGGATTGGCACAAGGAATAGGTATGGCTATGTATGAAGATGTTGTATATAGTCAAGAAGGAAATATGGTTTCAAATACATTTATGCAGTATAAAATTCCTTGTAGGAAAGATGTTGGAAAAATTAATGTAGATTTTGTTAGTAGCTATGAGCCAACAGGACCTTTTGGGGCGAAATCTGTAGGAGAAGTAGTAATCAATACACCACCTGCGGCAATTGCCCATGCAGTATACAATGCAGTAGGGATAAATGTAAGAGATTTACCCATAACACCAGAGAAGGTTTTAAAGGGAATAATGTCGAAATGATAAAATAGGGCTTTTTAGCCCTAATTTTATTAACAGAAAAAGGTGACTTTATGGGAATAATAGATTATATGGATTTAAAGGAAAAAGATATTGTATCTATTGTAGGGGCAGGGGGAAAAACATCCCTTTTGTTTTACTTAGGAAAGAAACTAAAAAATCATAAAGTCTTATTAACTACTACAACGAAGATTTATGTTCCACAAAATCATCAGTATGATTTTATTTGCATAGATAAAAATGAATTTTTAAAAGTCTCGAAAAAAAATCAAAAAGGAATTTATGTTTACGGAACAAAAGTCAATGGAGAAAATAAATTAATTGGATTAAAAGAAGAGCAATTAGATAGGATAAGAAATGATTTTGATTATATATTGATAGAAGCAGATGGAGCAAAAGAGAAGCAAATAAAGGGATGGAATGATACGGAGCCTGTTGTATATGAAAAAACTAAAAAAACAATAGGGGTTTTAGATATTCAAGCATTAGGGCTTGAGGTTAGTGAGAAAAATGTTCATAGAAGTGAAGCCTTTTGTAAAATGACTCATTTAAAAGAAGGAGATCATATTACCCTTGAAGCTTTATTAAAGGCGATTGTTCATCCAGAGGGATTATTTAAAAATGCTAAAGGGGAGAAAATATTATTCATCAATAAAGCAGATGATTTACAAGATCTGAATAAAGCAGAACAATTAAAGAATGAAATGAATAAGCTTTATCCAAAGTTTTTAAGTAAAATCGTCATTGGAAGTCTTAAAAAGGAGAAGATGAAGTGTTATGATTAGTGGTATCATAATGGCATCAGGTTATTCTAGGAGAATGAATCAAAATAAATTACTTTTAAAATATAAAGGAAAAACGCTGATTGAGACAATTCTTGATACTTTTTTAAGAATAGATTTTTTAGAGAAAATTTTAGTTACTAGAGAAGAAGAAATCTTACAATTAGGGAAAAATAATGGATTTATAACTATTGAAAATAAACATGCAGATAAAGGAATCAGTGAATCCATTAAGCTAGGGATTCAGGCTAGTAATGATTGTGATGGATATATGTTTTTTACGGTAGATCAGCCCCTATTAGATGAAAATATCATCAATAAGCTAATGAAAGTATTTCATCAAGATCCATCGTATATCATTGTTCCTCGGCATAAAGGAAGAAGAGGAAGTCCAGTAGTATTTCCTAGGAAATTTAAGAAAGATTTGCTAGGTTTAGAGGGAGATACAGGAGGAAAAAGCATCATCAATAAATACTTAAGTCAAGTACGTTTTGTAGAAATAGATGACGAAAAAAGCTTATTTGATGTGGATACAAAGGAAGATTATGAAAAATTATTAGAGTGGGATGGTGCAGCATATGATATTTGATGAGGTGGTGGTTGTACGAGGTGGTGGAGATTTAGCTACCGGTACAATTCATAAACTGCACAGATGTGGATTTCGTGTATTGGTTTTAGAAGTACCAAATCCTACAGCTATTAGACGAAAGGTTTCATTTAGTGAAGCCATTTATGATGGTAAAATAGAAATAGAAGGAGTTACAGGAGTCCATGTAGATGATTTAGATAAAATGAAAGAAGCATGGAATAATAAAAATATACCCCTTATGATTGATCCAAAGGGTAGATGGATAAAAGAAGTAAAACCAAATATAGTAGTAGATGCTATTATGGCTAAAAAGAATTTGGGAACAACAAAGAATATGGCAGATATGACTATAGCATTAGGACCAGGATTTGCAGCAGGGGAAGATGTAGATGTAGTGATTGAAACAGCTAGAGGACATGATTTAGGAAGATTGATTTTAAAGGGAGAAGCAAAAAAGAATACGGGGATTCCAGGAGTTATTGGAGGATATTCAAAGGAGAGAGTTCTTCATTCTCCTTGTGATGGAAATATGAAGAATAGTAAAGCTATAGGAGACATTGTGAAGAAAGGTGAAACTATTGCTTGTGTAGGGAATACCCCTATAAAAGCGACGATCTCAGGAATATTAAGAGGGATTATTAGAAATGGTAGTTTAGTGAAAAAAGGACTTAAGATAGGAGATATAGATCCTAGACTTTCAGAAATCAATAATTGCTACACTATTTCTGATAAAGCTAGAAATATTGCTGGGGGAGTTTTAGAAGCTATATTTTATATGAAAAACAATAAAAGGTAGGTCTATATATGGGTGAGAAAATTTTGAAAGAAATATATGAAAGCTTATATAGAGGGGAAGAAGTAGCTCTTGCTTCTATCGTAAAAAATAAAGGATCAAGCCCTGGGAAAAAGGGTGCTATGATGGCAGTTTACAAGGATGGTAGAACCTTTGGAACCGTTGGTGGAGGTAGAGTAGAATACGAGATCAAACAAAAAGCTTTAGCATGTATAGAAGAGAAAACCGATGGAGAGTTTATATTTCAGTTAAATGAACAGGGCAATTTAGATATGCAGTGTGGAGGAGAAACAAAGGTTTATATTAAGGTATTTCAACCTAGTCCTAGGCTTTTGATTATAGGGGGAGGTCATATTGGGGCTGAACTTTTTAAGCTAGGGAAAATATTAGATTTTTATACAGTGATCTTTGAAGATCGGGAAGAATTTGCCGATGAAAAGAGGTTCGAAGGAGCCGATGAAATCATCATTGGAAAATATGATGAAAGCTTATCTAAGTATCCTATCAATGACAATACTTATATTGTTATTGTAACAAGAGGACATAGCTCTGATGCAGAAGCCCTTAGGGAAGTAGTCAATAGAAAAGCTAAGTACATGGGAATGATTGGAAGTAAGAAAAAGACAGAATATGTGATGAAAAGTCTTATAGCAGAAGGAATTTCTAAAGAGGAACTAAAGAAGGTCTATGCACCTATTGGATTAAATATTTCTTCAGGAGATCCTAATGAAATCGCTTTTGGCATTATGAGCGAAATTTTACTGATTAAAAATAAAGGCTCTCTAGAGCATATGAAGGATGTAAGGAAGGTATCTTTTTAAAAATTGGGAGTGTTTTTATGCATAAGGTAGGAATTATTACAGCAAGTGACCAAGGCTATAAAGGTGAGCGAGTAGATGAAAGTGGCACATGGATGCAAAAGATCCTTGAAGAAAAAGGATATAGGGTAGAAAAATATATTATTTTACCAGATGAACAAGATTTATTAGAAAATGAAATGATTCATATGAGTGATGAATTGAAGGTAAATTTGATTCTTACAACAGGGGGAACTGGCTTTAGTAAAAGAGATGTAACGCCTGAAGCTACTAAAAAGGTTATTGAAAGAGAAGCAAATGGAATTGCTGAAGCTATTCGTTATTATAGTCTTCAGATTACACCAAGGGCAATGCTTTCTCGTGGAGTATCTGGAATAAGAGGAGAAACACTAATCATTAATTTACCAGGAAGTCCTAAAGCTGTTAAGGAAATTTTAGCATATATTTTAGAAAGCGTTCATCATGGACTGGAAATTTTACTAGGAGAGACGAGTGAATGTGCAGTAAAAAAGTAAAGTAGAGGTGATCTAGATGAAAAAAATAAGAGTACAGGATGCAGTTGGGTCTGTTTTATGCCATGATATTACAAAAATTATTCCAAATGTGATCAAAGACAGGGCCTTTAAAAAAGGACATATTATTACGGAAGAAGATATTCCAGCTCTTCTTTCTTTAGGAAAAGATCATTTATATGTATGGGAGAAAAAACAAGGAATGCTTCATGAAAATGAGGCGGCTGACCGGATCACAAAGCTTACGGCAGGAAAGGGATTAAGCTTTAGTGAAGTAAAGGAAGGAAAAATTAATTTTATCGCAGAACATGATGGACTCCTTAAGATTGATACAGATGGGTTATATCAATTGAATGGATTGGGAGAAATGATTTTAGTGACTCTTCATAATAATGTTCCTATTAAAAAAGGGAAGAAAGTAGCTGGAACAAGAGTGATTCCTCTTGTCATTGAGGAGGAAAAAATAAAAAAAGCAGAAAGCTTGATTGGAGAAGAAAAAATCATAGAGGTTGTTCCCTTTACTCCCATGAAGGTAGGGGTTATTACTACAGGAAATGAAGTTTATCATGGAAGGATTAAAGATGCTTTTGGTCCTGTGATTCAAAAGAAGGTAGAGGAATATGGATGTGAAGTTTTAGGACAGACTATTTTACCAGATGATGAAGAAAAAATAAAAAATGCCATAGATACTTGGATAAAAAAAGGAGCAGAAATGGTGATTTGTACAGGAGGTATGTCAGTAGATCCAGATGATGTTACGCCAACAGCTATTAAAAGAACTGGAGCTAATGTGATTAGTTATGGAGCCCCAGTACTTCCAGGAGCTATGTTTTTATTAGCATACAAAGGGGATGTTCCTATTTTAGGATTGCCTGGATGTGTTATGTATGCAAAAAGGACTGTATTTGATTTAATGCTTCCTAGAATATTGATCAAGGATAAAATTGAAATGAAAGATATTGCTGCATATGGGCATGGAGGTCTTTGTATGGAATGTGATATATGTAGATTTCCAGATTGTTCCTTTGGTAAGGGTGTATAATCTGAAATTTAAAAGCTTTTTAAAAGGGAGAATAGAAAATGAATGATCAATTGACACATTTTGATGAAGAAGGAAAAGCTATAATGGTAGATGTAAGTGAAAAAGCAGTTACGAAAAGAAAGGCTATTGCTAGAGGAAGTATAAAAATGAGTCCAGAGACATTAGCCTTGATCGAAGAGGGGAAAATGGACAAAGGAGATGTTTTAGGGGTTGCTAGAGTTGCTGGAATTATGGCAGCTAAAAAAACTTGGGAGATGATTCCTATGTGTCACCCCATCATGCTAACAGGATGTGAAGTAGAATTTACTATTGATCAGGAAAAATCTCAAATTATCATAGAAGCAATTGCAAAGACCACTGGAAAAACAGGGGTAGAGATGGAAGCTTTAACTATGGTGTCGGTTATTGGTTTAACGATTTATGATATGTGTAAAGCAGTAGATAAAAAAATGGTCATAGGAGATATTCATTTGGTGAAAAAAACAGGAGGAAAAAGTGGAACGTGGACCTATGAATAAGCATTTATTTAAAATGGTTTTAGCCACAATTACAGCTATTTGTGTTTTGTTTTTATTTAGTCCAGCCATTGAGCTTTTTAAGTTTTGCTTGAGTAAGTCTATTTTTTTTGTTTTTGATGATTTTGTTATAAAAGCACTTATAGTAAGTTTAAAAAGTACTATTATTTCATTAATTATAATTATTATCATGGGGATTCCTACGGCTTATTATATGGCGAGTTATTCATTTGTAGGGAAAAGACTTATTGAGATTATTTTAGAATTACCCTTAGTACTTCCTCCAGCGGTAGCAGGAATTTTGCTCTTAATCACTTTTGGAAGAAATGGTCTTATAGGGAAGTATTTAGATATTTTAGGTATGGGGCTACCCTTTACCTTTGCAGCTGTAGTGATGGCCCAATTATTTGTGTCATTGCCTATTTTTATAAAAACCTCTAAAGAAGGCTTTGAGAAGGTGGATCGGGAGTTAAAGAATGCAGGAGCTGCATTAGGTCTTTCTGAGTGGCAGATTTTTAAATATATTACCCTTCCTCTAAGTAAAAATACATTATTAGTAGGAGCTGTTCTTTCCTGGGCAAGATCTCTTGCAGAGTTTGGTGCAACTATTTTATTTGCAGGGAATTTAACAGGAAAGACACAGACACTGCCCCTAGCCATTTATATAGCTATGGAAAAGGATTTAAATTTATCTATGAGTATTGCTGTATGTTTAGTAGTTATATCTGTTGGTGTATTAGTAATTGTAAAAGGTATTCATAAGAGAGAGCTATCATAAATTTTAAACTTTGAAATGGTTTATCGATACTTAGTAGTGGATGTAGAAAGGAGGTAGTGGATATGCTTGACCAATTTGGAAGAAATATAAATTATTTTAGAATTTCAGTAACAGATCAGTGTAACTTAAGATGCATCTATTGTATGCCCAATAAGGGAATCGACTTTTTACAGGAAGAAAAACGCTTAAGCTTTCATGAAATTTATAAAGTTGTAAAGATTGTAGCAAGCTTAGGAATTTCGAAAGTACGAATTACTGGGGGAGAACCCCTTACAAGAAAGGATATTCCTAAACTGATTCATCATATTAAAACATTACCTCAAATTGAAGAAGTTTGTCTTACAACCAATGGGATTCTTTTGGAAAAGTATATAGATGAGTTAATAAAAGCAGGACTTGATCGGGTGAATATAAGCTTAGATACATTAAAGGATGAAAGATATAAAAAAATGACTAGAGGCGGAAGTCTAGATCAGGTCATAAGAGGTATATACCTATCCTTAGAGAGAGGAATAAAAAGGGTAAAATTGAATACAGTTATGATTAAAGGTGAAAATGATGACGAAATAATGGATTTTGTAGAGCTAGTAGAAAAAAATCCTATAGATGTTCGGTTTATTGAGTTAATGCCTATTGGAGAAGGAAAAGGGTTTCAAGCTATATCGAATGATGAAGTACAAGAAAGAATCTTAAAGGAAAGAGAATTGATTCCATATAGAGTAGAGAACAAAAGATTAGGGCCAGCAGCATATTTTAAAACACCTCATAGTAAAGGACGTATTGGATTTATTAGTCCTATGAGTCATATGTTTTGTAGTCAATGTAATCGAATGAGATTGACTTCAGAAGGATTTTTAAGACAATGTCTTCACTGGAAAGATGGAATCGATTTAAGAAAGATGATTAGAGATGGAATGAAAGACAAAGAGCTTAAAAAGATTATTGAAAAAGGAATTTATAATAAACCAAATAAGCATGGATTTAAACAGAATTGTATAGAGGAAGATCCTAAGAGGATGTTTCAAATTGGGGGGTAAGGGAATTTGATAGGAAAAATTGTGGCAGTATGTATTAGTGAAAAAAAAGGAACAGCTAAAATAAATGTAGGACAAGCTGAAATGGTTGAAAATCATGGGTTAAAGGGAGATGCTCATGCAGGAAATTGGCATAGACAGGTGAGTTTACTATCCTTTGAAAAAATAGAAGCTTTTAAAAAGAAAGGTGTCTTAGTAAAGGACGGAGCCTTTGGAGAAAATCTTATTGTTGAAGGAATCGATTTAAAGGAATTACCTATTGGAACAAAATTGATGGTGAATAATATAGAACTAGAGGTGACACAAATAGGGAAAGAGTGTCATAGCCATTGTGCTATATATGAAGCTGTTGGAGATTGTATTATGCCAAGGGAGGGAATTTTTGCACGTGTTTTAAAGGGGGGAAGAATCAAAAGTGGAGATGAGATCAAGGTGGTTTATACAGATGAAAAAAATTAGAGGATGGGTCATTGGAATCAGTATTTTCATGCTTTTTTCTATAATATTAGCTGGATGTAATGAAGAAGCATCTATTGAAAATAAAAAAGAAATCGTTGTTTTTGCAGCAGCCTCATTAACAGAGAGTATGGAAGAAATCATCAATGAATTTGAAAAAGAAAATCCTCATATAAAAGTAAACCTTCATTTGGCAGGTTCAAGTCAACTGAGAGTTCAAATTGAACAAGGGGTAAAAGCAGACCTTTTTCTATCAGCCAATAAAAAGCATTATGAGGCTTTAAAAAATAAAGAGCTTGTTTTAGAAGGAAAGCATTTTTTAAGTAATTCTATGGTGGTAATGATTCCGAAGAATAATCCTGCAAAAATAAAGACATTAAAGGATATAGAAAAACCTTGTAAGCTGATTGTTGCTCAAGAAGAAGTACCCGCAGGACAATATGCAAGAAATATTATTCATTCGTTAGCTAAAGAATTTGGAGAAAGCTATGAGAAGAAGGTATTAGGAAATATTGTATCTAATGAAAACAATGTCAAACAAGTAGTTAATAAGGTTGTATTAGGAGAAGGGGATGGGGGCATTGTTTACAAATCAGATATTACAAAAAATATAAAAGATGAGGTGAAGTTATTAGCTATTCCGAAAGAGCATAATGTAAAGGCTACTTATTGGATGGCAGTAGTAAAGGATTCTAAAGATTCTAAGGCGACTAAAAAGTTTCATGAATTTTTATTAAAGGAAGGTCAATTGATTTTTGAAAAATATGGATTTGAAAAAATAAACTAGCTCTTGCGATTAAGTAGGGCTAGTTTATTTTTGTAGAAGGAAAAGCGACAAGAAACGACAAAGAACGAAATTTCTTCATGATATAATGCAGTAAAAATAAGTAGGTGACTGTGGAATATATAAAAGAAAGGATGAAGAAAATGGAAGGAATAAAATTTTATTTAGAGTATGAAGAAGAAGAGAACCATATAACCCTTGTACAAAAAATATCAGATTATATAAATGAACATAAGATTTATGAATATGAAGCATTAACCATTGGATACTGGGAAGAAGCATGGGATAATGATCCAGAGGCTATTATTAAATATCTGGTTGAGAATAAGTCTAAATTTCCTCATCTAAAGAAAATTCATCTAGGAGATATGGAGGGGGAAGAGTGTGAAATTTCTTGGATCAATCATACGGATGTATCCCCATTAGTGAAGGCTTTTGATATTGAAGAATTAACTATAACAGGAGCAGGAGGGTTAAGATTAGTAGATATTTCTGGTGATTCTTTAAAAAAGTTAACAATTATTTCAGGAGGAATTTCAAAGGAAGTACTAGAAGACATAAAAAATGCCAAATTGCCTAACTTAGAATATTTAGAGCTATATTTAGGGGTAGAGGATTATGGCTTCGATGGAAGTTTATCTGATTTAGAGCCTTTTATGAAAAAAGAGAATTTTCCTAATTTGAAATATTTAGGACTTAAAAATAGTGAAATAGAAGATGCTATTTGTTCTAAAATTATGGATGAAAGTATTATAGAAAATTTAGAGATATTAGATTTATCATTAGGAACTTTAGGAGATACAGGAGCTAATGAGATTTTAAAAAATGTTGAAAAGCTAACCAATCTAAAAAAGTTGGATTTAACACATCATTATATTGCAGATGAATTGGTGAAAAAGATTGAAAATGCTTTTGCTAAAACAAATGTTGAATTATTAATAGATAAAGGCGATGCTGAAAGCTATATGTATGATGATGAAGAGTGGAGATATCCATATATTACGGAGTAGACATGATGAATATTCAATTTTTGTTAATCGGGGATTTAAGAGGAAGAAGAATAAAAGCCTTTACTCAATGTTTAAAGGATTTAAATATATATAACTATAAGGTAATATCATGGATGGAGATATTAGACGATATCTCCATCTTTCAAAGTAATTTAAAAGAAAATACTATTGTGAAGCTAGAGCCCCCTGAAAAGGATTTAGAAATATATCGTAAGTTTTTGATAAAAGGTGAAGAAAAGGGAATTATATGCAAAGAAAAAATCATGAAGTTGGATTTTTCAAAGTATCCAATAGTAGCGCCTGCTCAATGGTATGAGGGATTTAAGGTAGTGCTACAGGATATGAAGAAAATCGTTCATGCTGTGGATTTCAATATATTTTTAATGAATGATTTTGAAGATGTTATCAATATGATGGATAAATCAAGAACTTATGATTTATTAGAGAAGCATATGAAAAATAGTGAATTTTATTTACCAAAAAGATTAGAAATGCCTAAAAGCTATAAAGAGTTAAGAGAAATATATGGAAATCAGCTAATGAAATGTTTTATAAAATTAAGATATGGATCAGGAAGTACAGGAATACTAGCCTATAGCAATCATCCTAAAAGGGGAGAAGAAAAAGTATTTACATCATTAAATTTCCAAAAAAGCAATGGAGAAAAGATGTTCTTTAGCAATTATAGAGTGAATTGCTTTAAAGAAAGAGAAGTAGTTGAGGAATTGATGAATTGGGTTTTAAATAATGGAGCCCATATGGAAAAGTGGATTCCAAAATCCACATACAAAGGCTACGCTTTCGATACAAGAGCTTTTGTATTGGAGAAAAAGTCAAGCTATTTATTATCTAGATTAAGTAAAAGTCCTATAACAAATCTTCATTTGAAAAATCAGAGAAAAGAGAGCAATGAAATATTTGAAGAAAAGGACTTAAAAAGGGTAGCAAAAGCTTCAGAGGATGTGATGAAAATATTTTCTAATTCCCTTTATGCTGGAATAGATGTGGTAACTTCCAATAGCTATAGACCTTATATTATAGATGTAAACCCCTTTGGAGATTTGTTTCATCATCTGCTTGGGACAAAGGAAAATATATATTATTTAGAAATAAATAAAGCAATAAACATGTTAAGAGGTGAAATAAATGGTTAATATGAATGAAGTTGTAGGAAAAGATGATATTTTATTTTTAACGCTAGATACCCTTAGATATGATGCTGCCCATGAAGAATATTTATCAGGGAATTTACCAAATTTATGTAGAGATGGGGGATGGGAAAAAAGACATTCCCCAGGAAATTACACTTATGCTTCCCATCAAAGCTTTTTTACAGGTTTTCTGCCCACAACTATAGATTATAAACCTTTAAATAAAAGAGAATGGCTATTTTTAAATAAAAGAACAGGACTAAAAAGTTTAAAGGGGAAGAATTCATTTTTATATGAAGGAAGTAATTTCATAGAAGGATTAGAAAAAGAAGGGTACCAGACTATTTGTATTGGAGGAGTTGTTTTTTTTAGCAAGATGGGAGGCCTTTATAGCGTTCTTCCTGATTTATTTAACGAAAGCTATTGGAATCCAAGGTTTGGTGTAACCAATCCTAAATCAGCAGAGGAACAAGTGAAATTTGCCATAAAACTATTAGAAAAAATAGATAAGGATCAGAGAGTTTTTTTGTTTATAAACATTTCTGCTATTCATGGACCAAACTATTTTTACTTAGATCAACATGAAAAGAAAATGAGTGAATATAATCCAAATAAAAATATTTTAGCATCTAAATTAGATTGTGTGGAAAGTCAAAGGGCTGCTTTAAGATATGTAGACAGATGTTTAGAACCCTTGTTTGATTATATGAGAAAGAGAAACAGGACCTTTTGTATAGCCCTTTCTGATCATGGAACATGTTATGGGGAAGATGGTTATGAAGGACATAATATTTCTCATGAAGTGGTTTGGACCGTTCCATATAAGCACTTTTTTTTATAGAAGGAGTATATCATGAAAGAATTATTAAAAAAGATAGAGTCAAACCCATATAATAGCTACATTTATGCATATCCCCATAAAAAAGCTTATAGAGTATTTGAAGAGTCAATAGATTTAAAGAAACTTTGGGAAAAAAGAGAACCTACAGGGATTACACTTTATATTCATATTCCGTTTTGCATGAATAAGTGCGGATATTGCAATTTACTTTCCACAACGCAATTTAATGAATGTAAAATAGATCGATATGTAGATAAGCTCATAGAAGAAATAGAAAGTGTAAAAAGCTTTTTAGAGCTAAAGGAGAAGGAACAGCCTTTTTCAAGTGTTATTTTTGGAGGAGGAACGCCTACGATTTTAAAGGAAGAGCAATTGAAAAAAGTATTAGATAATATAAAGAAAATCTTAAATATTGATTTTAGTAAAACTTTTTTTTCTGTAGAAGCTTCTCCCAAAACATTGACAGAGAGTAAACTAAAGTTATTAAAAGCGTATCATATAGATAGAATAAGTATGGGCGTTCAAAGTTTTATGGAAGATGAGTTAAAAAGTATATATAGATATGAAGGGGTAGAGGAAATAAAAAGAGCTTCAAATATATTGTTTAAAGAGGATATAAAAATTAAAAATTTAGATTTGATCTATGGGATTCCCTCTCAAACCTTAGATACATGGGAAGCATCCTTAGAGAAAGTTATAAGCTATCAACCAGAAGAAATTTATATCTATCCCATTTATATTCGAGAGAATACGAGTCTTTATGATAAAAATATAAGAAATCAAGATTTGATGATAGAAATGTATAATTTTGCTACAAAAATGTTGGAGGATAACAATTATATACAAACGTCTATGAGAAATTTTGTAAGAAAAGATAGAAAAGAACAGTTGTTTCCACAATATAGCTGTCAGGAAAAGCAAATGATAGGTATTGGCTGTGGAGCAAGATCCTATATATCTAATGTTCACTATTCTAGGAAATATGCAGTTGAACCTAAAAATATTAATCAAATAATAGATGATTATTTGATAGAGACAGATTTAAGTCATGCAAAGTATGGATATATTTTAAGTGTAGATGAACAAAAGAGAAGATATATACTAAAATCTATATTGAAAGTAAGCGGATTAGATATAAGAGATTATAAAAATAAATTTCACACCTCTCCCTTAGAAGAGTATGAGGAATTAAGATTTTTACTAAAGCATAAGCTTTTAATAAAAGAGGATGAAAAGCTATATCCATCAGAAAAGGGCTTAGGGTATTCTGATTATATAGGCCCTTTATTTATTTCTGATGAAGTTCATGAAAAGATGAATACTTTTATAGAATAAGGAATTAGAGAAATATGTATTATACACTTTATTATAGGAATTATATGAAAAGCTGCAATTATACATGTCCTTACTGTCCCTTTTCAAAACGAAAGGTCAGTAAAGAGCAAATGAAAAAAGATAAAAAATATATGGAAAAGTTTATGAATTTTTTAAAGAATAGCCATAAAAAATTTAATGTTTTCTTAGCACCAAAAGGTGAAATATTAACATTTGACTATTATAAAGAAATCATAGCTCAGATAAGTCATTTTAACAATATAGGAGAAATAGTGGTACAGACAAATTTAAGTAGTGACCTTCAGTGGCTTAAAGATGTAAATAGGGATAAATTGATTTTATGGACAACTTATCACCCAGAACAAGTAGAGCATACTGATTTTTTAAAACAAGTAAATAGATTAGTTGATAATCATATAAAGTTTACAGTAGGGGTTGTAGGAATTAAAGAAAATTTTAAAGAAATAAAAGAAATGAAGGTTTCTTTAAATCAATTAGGAAAAAATAAACCTTATTTTTGGATCAATGCTTATAAAGATATAAAAAATTATTATACAAATCAAGATATTCAGTTTTTAAAGGAAATAGATAAATTATTTGAAATAAACCTTAAAGATTATCCATCTATAGATGCAAACTGCAAAGCAGGAAACCATACATTTTTTGTAGAATGGAATGGGATGGTACATAGATGTTGGCAAGATAAAAAAGTCTTAGGCAATATCTATAGGGATGATTTAGATGATATAAGTATGGAAAGCAGATGTAGGAAAAAAGTATGTAGCTGCTTTATTGGATATAGTCATATGGAAAATTTAAATTTAGATAAGATTTATAAAAACAGTTTATTAGGGCGTACCCCTTGATATTTGTTTTGTTAGGAGCATTGCTATGAGAATTTTAGCAGATTATCATACCCATACTAGATATAGTCATGGAAGGGGAACAATTGAAGATAATGTGAAAAGTGCTATCCAAAAAGGTCTTAAAGTTATTGGCATTACGGATCATGGATCAGCTTATTTAGAATATGGTATCAATAAATTAGACTATAAGAAAATGAGAGAAATAGTTGATAGGTTGAATGAAAAGTATGCAGGGGCTATTCAAATTTTACTGGGGATAGAAGCTAATATCATAGATCAAGAAGGAAATTTAGATGTAGATGACATGATTTTAAAAAATCATGATATTTTATTAGCTGGATTTCATTTTGATATAGCTTATAAGGATTTATTATTAGAGGTAAGATCAAAAATGAAAAGACATGAAAATATACAATCAAAGATAGATCAAGGCTTATATGAAGAAATGATAGAAATCAATACACAAGCAATGACTGATGCGGTGAAAAAATATCCTATTCATATTCTTACCCATGCAGGAGACCAGCAGCCTATTGATATAGAAAAAGTATGTAAAGTATTAGAAAAGACAAATACTGATTTAGAAATAAATAATTTTCATAAGTTTCCTACTATAGGACAATTAAAAATAGCTAGTACCTTTCAAAATATAAATTTTGTAATAAGTAGTGATGCGCATAGACCTAAGGATGTGGGGAATTTTACAAAAGCTCTAAAGGTGTTGAAAAAATCAGGGTTAAATATAGAAAGAGTAAAAAATATAGTAAAAGATGAAAAATAAATTTCGAATAGATCATAAAATAAGATGAAATTCTTGGTAGAATCCAAGGGCTTCATCTTATTTTATTATTTATTTTTATTAGAATTCTACTTTAAAGGATAAAACTTTATAATCAGCATTTTCCTTAAGGATATCAAATTTACCGTTTATGATTTCACAAAATAGATTGAATGAAGGGATCAATGATAATAAATTCTTTTCAGAAGATGTATTTTGTGAAAGTTCCATGATGAAAAATAATTTTTTTACATTCTTAGAGTTTTCACCAGAAAGGGTGAGCTTTAAAGAATGATATTGATTCAAAGTATGTTTGATAAAATGCATCAAATAGGTTATAAGTAGTTTGTAATTTCCAGAAAATTGAATATTTTTATTGTCTTTCAGCTGAATATCAACAGGATTTTCTGGATGATTTTCTGAAATATAAGTACTCAATTCTGTGATTATTTTTTTAAAATCAAATTGAGAATTTACAGTTGGTAGCGTATTCATATATTTTCTATGTGTTTTTTCAATAAAAGCTAGGTGATAATGAAAAAGTTTGGGATCTTCTTGGGTTGATTGAGATCTTATATAGTTAAAAATGTTTTTATCAATTGTTTTGATATTTTCATAGTCCTTGTGCATGATTGCAAATTTTTCATTGCTAGATTTTAGTATTTGGGTATAGAGTGTATTTTTTCTTTCGATTTCTGCCTTCATTTTTTCTTTTTCTGATGCAAAATTGTAGTATTCAATAGATTGTCTAATAATAGGGATGAGTTCATCTTCTAAATTCCAAGGCTTTGTAACGAATTTGAAAATATTTACTTGATTAATAGTTGCAAGGATTTGTGGTAATTGTGTATATCCACTTAAAACGACTTTTACTACATCTGGGTATTTTTCACTGATAATCTTTAGTAGGGTTAAACCATTCATTTTAGGCATTCTCATATCTGTAACGATAACACTGACCTTGGTATTCTCCATGATATTGAGAGCTTGTTCCCCACTATAGGCAAATTCTTTTTTATATTCTTCATCCATTAAACCTCTACGTAAAGAACTAATAATATGGGTATCATCATCTACGAATAGAACGGTGTTATTTTTCATCTTTTTTCCTCCTCAGCTAAGGGTATTTTATAGCTCCAATTCAAGGAGTGTTTTTTCAAAATATTCTTTAGTGGTATTGAATATAGAAAAGATTGCTTCCTTTGGATCACTGCTAAATTGAGCATAATCTAATAATTTCCATGCGTAAGTTCCAGCGATATGAATAATAGAAACAAGTTCTTTATTAATGATTCTTGGATCTAATGGATTATGATGAAATAAAGCGGATTCTACAATGGGGTAGGGAATTTCCCACCAATCTAATAGATAAGCACCTATTTCTTGATGACTAACGCCTAGCGATTCTTTTTCAAGATCTATTATATTTAGCTGTGGTTCTATCATAATGCGTTTAAATATTTTTATATATTCATCATGAAAATTATTTAATAATACAACTTTGCCAATACCATGTAATAATCCAGCAGATTCATAAGTTTTTGGGATTTTCTTTTGTAGTAATTTTTTATAAGTAAAAATAACAATTCGATTAGTTAAATTCACATGCTTCCACAATAAATCTGTTAAAAAAGGACTTAATTGTGTAGAAAGAAAAACACTATTAGATAAAACAATATGCTTTACATTAGACAAACCTAGGTATAGGATAGCATCCTTAACAGATCCAGTCTTTGTAGAGGTAAAGGCTGAATTGACAACACGTAAAATTCTTGAGGCGATTGCTTGATCTTCTTCAATTTTTTTTGAAATTCCATCAATATCTGCATGTTTTTCGATTAGACTACATAAATCTTGATAAAGAAATGGTAAAGTGGGCAAATGATCTAAATTATTAATGAGATTTAATAGATTTTTACTTTTTAAAATATTCTCAAATTCGAATATTTTATCGATAGTAGATAATAATGTATTATTATTCCACGGTTTAAAAAGATATAGTTTAGCCAAATTATTTTCTAAAGCTTGGATGATTTTATTATTATCTGTATAGCCGCTGAATGCAACTCTTAAAACTTTTGGATATTTTTCTTTTACTTTTTTGAGTAGTTCATAACCATTCATATTAGGCATTTTAATGTCAGATATAATAAGATCAATATTTTCAGTATCAAGTATTTCAAGAGCTTCATTCCCATTATGAGCTAAAAAAACTTGGTAATCCTTATCTAAGAACAAACGATTTAAAGAACGCAAGATTTGCGCTTCATCGTCTACGAATAAAATACTTTTCTCCATAAATACCCCCCTAAGTTTAAATAAGATTATGATGATATTTTCTGAATAGGAAGTTTAACGGTAAAAGTAGATCCCTGACCCAATTCGCTATTTACTAGAAGTTCCCCTGAATGCTTATGAACCACAATATCATAAGATATACTTAATCCTAGTCCAGTTCCAGCTCCCACTTCTTTTGTTGTAAAAAATGGATTAAAAATTTTATCGATAATGTTTTTAGGTATACCAGGACCATTATCTATGATTTCACATACTACATGGTTTTTGGTAGAAAAGGTAGAGATGGTAATGACTCCTTGATCTTCTTTCCCTTGACTTTTAATGGCTTGAACAGCATTCATCATAATATTTAATAAAACTTGTCCAAGTTGTGTTCGATTGCAGAAAATTAGTGGCAATTCTTCCATATTTTTGTAGATATCTATAATATATTTGGCTTCATTTCTTATTAGAAGAAGAGATTCTTCTACAATATCGTTTAAATCATATTGATTAAAGTCATTTTCTAAGTCATGTCTAGCAAAATTTCTTAGACTCTGGACAATTTTTGTTATTTTTTCTAAGCCCTGAAAGGAATCATCAATAAGACTACCTATATCTTCTAGGATAAAATCTAAATGGAGCTTCTTTTTTAATTCATAAAGTTCTGCTACTCTATTTTCAATTTCTTTAGACTGGATGTCTGTCTCATTCAGACAATCTAGCAACTCTCGATATTTATAAATAGCAGTTTTTATTTTATCAATATATTTACTGAGCGTTTCTGTATTGCTAGATACATAACCGATAGGATTATTAATTTCATGTGCCACACCAGCAGCTAATTGACCTATTGCTACTAGTTTTTCCTTTTGAACAAGATAAAATTGTGTTTCTTGTAATTTTTTATTTAAGGATAATAATTCTTCATTTTGATCCTTTATTGTATTAAGGGTTTCATTTAAATGCATTTCATATTTTCTCATTCGAATAGCTGCTTTGATTCTTGAGATGAATTCAATAGGTTCTATAGGTTTGTTAATAAAGTCAGTAGCACCATGTTCGAAACTCTTTTTTAAAGCTTGTTTATCTGTAAGAGAGGTAAACATAATGACTGGTATATTATTGTGTTTTTTATCTTTTCGAATTTTCTTTAGAACTTCTAGTCCGTCTATTTCAGGCATAACAATATCTAGTATTACAATATCGATTCTTTTTGAAGAAAGAAATTGTAAAGCATCTATCCCTGAATTAGCTAAAAAAATATGACAAGGAATTTTATTTTCTATAAGTATGTTTTTGGCATATTCTAAATTCAATCGAGTATCATCTACAATAAGTATGTTCATCATAGCACCTCCTGAAATTATAAAGTTCCTATTTGTTTAAATATTCGACAAATTCACTGAGAATCCTTTTTTATGAAGTATAAATGCTTTGAGGAATGTATAGGTATAACCAGCATAAAATATACGAGGATCAAATTTAAAGGGGGATTAACATGCGAATTGATTTTCATTATTATACTGTTTATACGCTCTGTAGGTTAGCGGGAATAAAAGATGAATACAGTAAAAAAATAGCCTATTCCTCCCAACAAGTAGATGATGCAAAATATAATCATGTATTAGAATTTAAAAGTGGAGGAAGGTTTGAGCAGCAAATGTCTGCCCATAAGTTTCTTGATTTAGGGATTCTTAGTAAAAGTACTGCCTATGATATATTTTTACCTTTTCATTTTCTACCAGGGATAGAAGGAGCAACCTTTTATGAAAAATTAATCTGTAGACAAAATAGTAAAACTAGTAAAGAAATGCTAAAAGATACATTAAATACTTTAGATAAACCCTATGGGTTACATCGATTAGGAATAGCATTACATGTATATGCAGATACATGGGCCCATCAAAATTTTCATGGATTACATAAAAAGGAAAATAATGTGGATGAGTTAGAACTGATTAATGGATTAGATGATTCAGAAGCACTCATATGGCTAAAAGCTAAGTTTATACCTGCAATAGGACATGGGCAAGCCTATATATATCCGGATGAGCCTTATTTGATTTGGAGATATATTGGATATAATATGAAAGAAAAATTGACTGTAAATAATCAATATAGAGCAATGGATGCAGCGTATCATATATATTATTATTTAAGTAATGAGGTAAGAAGAAGAAAACCTGAAATTTATGAAGGAATTCCAAGAAAATGGAAGATCATAGAAAATAAAATAAGACAAATTTTGATTAATAGAGCATTGGTGGATGAAAGAGTAAAGCTTTGGCAAGAAGGGTTGAAAAATGGGTTCTTTGGATTTAAAATACAAGTGGAATATAATGATAGAGAATGGTTCAAAGAAGCAGTCAATGTCATCGATGCAGATAAAAAAATCTATGATAAAAATGAAAATTTTCATCATAGTGATTGGAAGTATTTTCAAGATGCATTGATTCTTCATCGTTTCTATATTAGAAATGAGCTTCTATCTAAATATGGAATGATCACATAAATGAAAAGTTCATAATAGGAAAAAAATAAGTTTAGAAGGAAAATAATTAAATTTGTAGAAAATGTATAATGTAAAAAGTCAGAATAGGACGTAATAGTGTGAAATAAAGGAGGTTTTTCCGTGACATATGAAAAAAATACCATTTACATTTTAGGGACATCAAGAATTAGTAAGAATGATCCGATTGCTGCTCTATATGATATCTTATTTATAGGAATTATTTTAGAAAGAAAAAGTGGGAAAATTATTGATTCAACTTGTAATATGGCAAGAGATGTTACCAGCGATTTTATAAAATCTATATTGGTAGGATACAATCTGAAAGATGATTTAGAGGATATTGTATATGAAATTCAAGACAGGTTTCATGGAATAGCGCAAAAGGCAGTGATTGCTGCTATAAAAGATGCACGAAATAAGTATATGATGATGAAAAGGTAGAGATAATTGTAAAGATGTGAGATTCTTTTTAGAGAAAGATTTTTATTAAAATAAAAATTCAGATAAAATGATCCAATTATTCTTTTTTTAAAAGAATGATTGGATCATTTATTAATACGACTTATTTTTAAAACTACATAATTGTAAAGCGTTTTATTAGTTTGATATATAGTGAAAATAAGGTTGTTGATGTATTAGATTAGGAAACAAGTGTAGGGAAATTTATATAATTAATTGTATAAATGCTCCAAATTGTGATAGTTAGTATTTTTCAATTTCTACCTGCTCTATAATAAAACTCCCGTTTAAAGCAGTGTTGCATATTTTTGTAAACTTTTCAGTGTTTCCACTAATATAAAATTTGTGATCTGGTTTTTGAAAGGTATTTTTTAACATATTTTTTTCCTTTAATAAATTTTTCAATTTTTCAACAGTTCCTAGAGCTGGATCAACTAAGTTAATATTTGTACCTAGCTCTTTTTTGATATTACTTTTATGGAGTGGAAAATGAGTGCAACCAAGTATAAGACAATCGATATCTTGCTTAATTAAATCTTCTAGGTAATATTTACATGTCAAATAGGAAATTTCTCCGTCAAACAAACATTCCTCAGCAAGGGAAACAAGAAGAGGGCATGCTTGAGAAAATACTTTTGCTTTAGGATCTTTTTTGACTATTAAATTTTTGTAACTATGACTCTTAACAGTGTTCTCAGTTGCTATTAATCCTATTTTTTTGTTTTGTGTTGACATTACTGCTGATTCTACTCCAGAGTCTACTACTCCTATAATAGGAACATCGAATTTTTTAGATAGGGTATCAAGGCTTGCTATAGTTGCTGTATTGCAAGCAATAATTACTGCTTTAACATCTTTTGTAAGCAAAAACCTAGTTATTTGTTCTGAAAAATCAGTAACAACATCCACTGGTTTAGGTCCATATGGATTTCTTGCCGTATCACCAAAATAAATGACTTCTTCATTAGGCAACTGCCTTAAGATTTCTAAAACGACTGTTAATCCTCCAACGCCAGAATCAAAAACACCAATTGGTTTGTTGTTCATAAAATTCACAATCCTTTCATTGTTATTAATAAATTTTTAAATATTGAAAAAAGAAAAAGACCTGAATAGCAAATTAAATGCATTCGGGTCTTTAATATTTGGGTAATATAGTGAGTGGCTAATTACCAATAATAAAAACATTCATTATTCTATTTAAATAATTCTATTTAAATAATTCTATTTAAATATATTAATAAAAGTAGTAATTATGGTTGCGTTTGTAAAGTCTATAAACATTCCGCCTACCATAGGTAGCACAAAGAAGCTTTTTGGAGATGGGAAATATCTGGCAACAACGGCATTCATATTAGCAATAGCATTAGGCGTTGCACCCATTCCAAAGCCACAATGTCCAGAACTTAGAACTGCAGCATCGTAATCTTTTCCCATAACTCTAAATGTTATGAAGTAAGCAAATGTACCCATGAGTGTAATTTGTACTAATAATATTACCATCATAGGAATAGCAAGCTCTACAAGTTCCCAAAGTTTTAAGCTCATAAGTGCTTGAGCTAAAAATATAGAAAGGAAGATTTCACCTAAAGCATTAATTTCTACAGATCTTATTTCAAAGTTACTTATAGAAACATTTCTTAGTATTACTGCAATTAACATAGCTCCTATGTAAGTAGGTACTGTTATACCTAGATCTTTTATAAAACTTGAAACAACAGTTCCTATACCTACAGCAAGTGCTACTTGATAAAATGCCATAGTCAAATTGCCTGTGTCAAGTTCGATTTTTTCTTCACAGGCTATAGCTACTTCTGACGTAGCTAAACTGCCTGTTTCTGTTGCAAGTGCTTCTTGGTTTACTGAAACTTTTGTAGGCTTAAGATTATATTTTTCGATGAGACGTTTTGCAACAGGACCGCCAATCATACAACCCCCTATTAAGCCAAAAGTTGCGGCAGCAATAGCAACTGTTTGTGCGCCGGTGGCTCCTGCTTGTTCAAGCAAGGGAGCAAAAGCTGCTGAAGTACCGTGCCCTCCAGTCAAAGGAACTGAGCCCATGGCAAGACCCAAAAGTGGATTGAGTCCGAAAAACTTTGCAAATGATACTCCTACAATATTTTGTAATGTAGCATAAGCGGATGTTAGGATAAGAAAAAGAAAAACAGCTACTCCACCTTTTTTTAGGGTTTCAAAGCTAACACCAAAACCAACTGTTGTAAAGAAGCAAGTCATAAATAAACTTTTTAGAGAACCATCCATTGTAAAAGAAAATGAGCCAGAAACATGTCCGAAAAGAGCAATTAATGAGAAAACCAATCCCCCAACCACAGGTGCTGGAATACAATATTTAGATAAAAAGCTGATCTTATTAACTAATAGTTTACCAAAAAGCAAAACGAGTACAGATACCCCAAGCGTGTGAGCTAAATTTAAAGATATTTCCATATAAAAATCCCCTTTCATCTCAATTTATTATGTTTCAGAATATTATTTAAATCATATAGATAAATACAAGTAAAGATTAATTTATAATGAATTCTTCAATATAACTAACAAATTATAGATCACCTCCCATAAAATATAATTTGACCGTACAATGAGTGCAAAAAAATTTTGCAGATCACCTCCTTTAGTAAAATTAAGAATAGTGGATTTGTGAAAAGTTTTAATTGAGTACTTGCAAAAACAAGAAAGATAATTGTAAAGAAAATATATGAAAACAAAAAAGACCAAGAATAGTGAGATAACTCACAATCTTGGTCTTACTTATCTCGGTGAGTCGAAGAACATTCGAACACCAATAAACAAGACTATCAATTTAGTTTCCATAACTATAACATGATTAATATAAAAAATGCAAGTTTATTTTTTGGATTTGTCAAAAAATTTAAAAATTTATCTCTTTTATAAGAGTATTATCGTTATCATAAAAAATTGAATTTTTAAAGCTTTCGGCATAATCATGATTTCTTAAAAATATTAAAAAAATATATATAATTAATATCTATAAAAAATATAATAAATTGACGAACGATTATAAATTGTGTTTATTTCGACAAAATAAACACAATTTCTTAAAAAACTATTGTGTTTATTTTATAAATATGGCATAATGATTACATAATTAAATAAAGTCTTATTTATTTGATATATGAATAATCTTCATTTATCGTAGATGATTAAGACCAAGACATGCGAGTGAATATATAACTTGCAATCTTGGTCTTTTTGTGTTTTTGATATGATTTAGTTTTCATATATCAGAGGTAAAACTGTATAGGGATACATTAAAATATCACGGGGGTGAATTACATGCATTATGAGCCAAGTACAATTTTTGTTACAGGGAGAGGAAAACCAGCAAAAGATGATGTAATTACAAATGTATACCAAGTATTTACTCTTAGTCTAATAGTTGATACGAAAACAGACATAATAGTGGATGCAAATGTAAATTCAGTTATGGAAATGACAAGTGACTTTATCAGAGGAATATTGACTGAATACAACTTGATAACGGAGATATGTGATATAGAAAATGAAATAAAATGTAGGTTTTTTGGTTTAGTGCAAAAGGCGTTAATTGTGGCTTTAAAGGATGCTTATAATAAATACCAGATGATTTGTACACAAGTAAAACTGTAATTTAAGAAAAAAGATTATTTTATAAATTAAAATCATACTAAGGAGGACATATTATGAATGCTCAAAATTATGTAAATGAAGTGGTTGAAAAGGTTAAAGCTAAAAATGCATCAGAACCTGAATTTTTACAAACAGTTGAAGAGGTATTACATTCTTTAACACCTGTATTAGAACAACATCCAGAGTACATAGAAACAAATATACTAGAAAGACTTTGTGAGCCAGAAAGACAAATTATATTTAGAGTGCCTTGGGTTGATGATGAAGGAAAGCTACAAGTAAATCGTGGATTTAGAATCCAATTTAATGGGGCTATAGGGCCATACAAAGGTGGTCTTAGATTTCATCCTTCTGTATATGTAGGAATTATGAAATTTTTAGCATTTGAACAAATATTAAAAAATTCATTAACAGGACTTCCAATTGGAGGAGGAAAAGGTGGATCTGATTTTGATCCAAGAGGAAAATCAGATGCAGAGATCAAAAGATTTTGCGAAAGCTTCATGACAGAGCTTCAAAGACATATTGGACCAGATGTGGATGTTCCTGCTGGAGATATTGGTGTTAGTGGAAAAGAAGTTGGTTATCTTTATGGACAATATCGAAGGATTAGAAGAGCATTTGAAAACGGAGTGATAACAGGAAAAGGTTTATCTTATGGTGGAAGCTTAATTAGACCAGAAGCTACAGGATTTGGTATTGCCTATTTCTGTCAAGAAATGCTTAAACATGAGGGAACAAGTTTTGAAGGAAAAACTGTTGCAGTATCAGGCTTTGGAAATGTTACTTGGGGAACTGTTAAAAAGGTTACTGAATTAGGTGGTAAAGTTGTTACATTATCAGGTCCAGATGGATACGTATATGATCGAGATGGTGTTATAGGAGAAAAAATTGATTACTTACTAGAAATGCGTGCTTCTGGTAGAGATAAAGTGAAGGATTATGCAGATAAGTTTGGTGCTGAATTCTTCGAAGGAAAAAAACCATGGGAAGTTAAAGTAGACATTGTAATTCCATGTGCTACTCAAAATGAAATTTATTTAGAAGATGCTAAGACCATCATTGAAAATGGTATAAAATTTGTGTGTGAAGGTTCAAATATGCCATGTTCAAATGAAGCTGTTGAGTACTTCTTAGAAAACAATGTTATCGTAGGTCCTGCAAAAGCTGCAAATGCTGGTGGCGTTGCTACATCAGCTCTAGAAATGGCACAAAATAGTATGAGACTAGTTTGGACAGAAGAAGAAGTAGATGCAAAACTTCATCAAATTATGGTAAATATTCATGAAAATTCTATGAAAGCAGCTGAACAATACGGATTTGGCTATAACCTAGTTGCAGGAGCAAATATTGCTGGATTCATAAAAGTTGCTGAAGCAATGTATGCACAAGGAAATTATTAAAACATATAGTTACTGATTAATTAAAATTTATTTTAGGGATTAACCATTTGCGTATGTTTTTGAAACAATAATAAAAAAGGATCCAATCATTCTATGATATAAAAAGAATGATTGGATTTTTTTTATCAAAATCCAAAATTGGATTTTAGGTCTAGTTTTTTGAAGAAAATTTTTATATACTGAGGAGTATGAATAGATGAATTTTTAGAGGGAGGAATACTATATGTAAAAGTAGGAGATTATATGAAAAAAGAAATTATCATAGATGATTGTAGAGAAATGTGTTAAGGGGGATATGCGTTTGCCATATGCAAGGAATACAATTTATATTTTAGGTACATCAAAAATAAGTAAAAATGATCCAATTGCTGTATTATATGATATATTATTTATAGGAATCATATTAGAAAGAGAAAGTGGCAAAATTATTGATTGCACATGCAATATGGTAAGAGATGTAACGAGTGACTTTATTAAATCTATACTCCTTGAGTATTGTCTCATTGAAGATATAGATGAGATCATAGATGAAATACAGAATAGATTCTATGGGATGGCGCAAAAAGCAGTGATTGCTGCTGTAAAAGATGCTCGGAATAAGTATATAATGATTAAGAATAACTTATAATTGAAACAACGTTTTGTTCACCACGTATATTGATTAGCCTCTATATATATTGGTAAATAAGACCCAGTTGCTATTTGGTACTGGGTCTTTGTCTTTTTTTGAATAGGAAAGGTGAGGATAGGAAATGAAAAGAGAATATTTTGAACAAATGGAAAATATCATAAGAGAAAATTTGGAAAAGAGGGGAATGGATCAAATTTATCTAAAGGGAGAACTTGAAAATGCAGCAAGAGAACTTTTAAGTAGTGTAACTGTTTTTATTGTTACAGGTTTTTGTGTAAAGGATTGTTTAACAGGAGAAACAGATGGACCTATCGGAGCAGTATCTTTAGCAGGGGCATTAGAGAAACTTGGAAAAAAGGTAATACTGATTACAGATGAATATTCAGGGGATATGCTATATAGTTGTTGTTTAGTAAAAGAAATACAGGCTCCTGTAGAAATTGTCCCTTATAAAGGGGCAGAATCGTTTTGTGAAAAATTAATAAGTATATATAAACCATCTCATGTAGTAGCTATAGAAAGACCTGGAAAAGCGAAGGATAGAAGATACTATTCTATGAGGGGGGAGATTATTAGTGATATCATTCCCAATACAGACCCTTTATTTGAAAAGGCAAAAGAACTAGGGATTACTACATTAGCTGTTGGAGATGGAGGCAATGAATTAGGAATGGGGAAAGTATCAAGATTTGTGATAAAAAATGTTCCAAATGGAGAAAAAATATATGCTACTCTTAGTGCTGATTATTTGATTGTAGCAGGAGTATCTAATTGGGGGGCACATGCTATAGTAGGAGCTCTTTCGTTAATGATTAATAAAATGTTACTTCATGACTTGAAAACAGAAATTATGTTATTAGAGGAAATGAATAAAGCTGGAGGGGTAGATGGATGTACCAAGGAAAGAACATTAACAGTAGATGGATTAAGTCTTAAGGAAAATCTTGAAATTCTTCGAAGGTTAAGAAATGTAGTGAAAGATTGGCTTAGTAGCTCTACAGAAAAAATGTTAATTGGATAAGCAGCAGAAAATGCAGCCCTGAGGCTGTATTTTTTTGTAAAAATAGAGCTATATAATTTATCGTATTTTGTATATAAAAAAGTAGAAATAAATACCAAGATTTTACAAAATTTCCATGATGCTTATTATACAATATGGATTATCAGTTTGAAAAGAATGATGTAATTGAAATCCAGTTTCATTAAAATTCCCGGGAAAAATAAAGCTGGACATAAATAAAATTTAAACAGAAGAAAAAGGGAGTGAAAATATGGTAGCTGATAAAAAATATGAAGAAATGGAAATAGGACAGACTGCAAGTCTTTCTAAAAAGATAACAAATAAAGATATTATGCAATTTGCAAATATTTCAGGAGATAGGAATCCAATCCATATAGATGAACATTTTGCCTTAAAAAGTAGATTCAAAAAAAGGATTGCTCATGGTATGCTTACGAGTTCTTTGATTTCTGCTGTTTTAGGGACAGAATTACCAGGTGCAAATACCCTATATTTATCTCAAAATATGAAATTTTTAGCACCAGCTTATATAGGGGATGAGTTAACAGCTAGTGTAGAGGTGATGGAAAAAAAGGATGAAAAGAAATTGATCATATTAAAAACGATTGTAAAAAACCAATCAGGAAATGAGATTATTACAGGACAAGCTGTTGTCAAAAAAATGTAGACAGAGGATGAATTTAAATATAAGGGGGATTTCGAATGTTTTTTCAAGATATATACAAAGATTTTTTTGGACAATGTTTTGATATGCAAAAGAAGGTATTAGATGTATGGCAAGATAGTTTTTTACCTAAAGAGGAAAAAAAAGAATCACAGCAAGAGAAAATGATCAATGATGCAGTAAAAAAACCAATGGAAGGTTTTCAACAGTGGACAAAAGCTATGAATGAAATGTTTACAAAAAACATGAAGTTTTTTGGAGGAAGCTCTGTCCAAGAAAGCTTTGCAAAAATAACAAGTAGCAATAGTTTTTATCATTCTTTATATAGTTTATGGGAGGATTTGATGAAGCAAACGGTTACAAATACAAAGAAGCAAATAGATGAATTTTTTGGTGAATGGAAAAAGGAATATTCAAAAGTTTTTGCAGATCATTTTGTTGGCTATTTTCCTGAACCGACACAAGGCTTTGTGAAGGATTCTATAGAAAATTATGAAATGTATACTACGAACATGAAAAAATTCGTTCAACCATGGACTGAGAATACAAAGGAATTTCAAAAGCTAATAGGAACCAATATTTTTGAAAATAAAGATGTTTTTCTAAATTATTCAAAGTTGTTTAAGGGAAACTATGAAGAAACATTTGGAAAATTCTTTAGTATGCCTGCTATGGGCATCAATAGAGAGTATTTTGAGAAACAAACGGATAGTATAGATGCTTTTATGAAGTATACAAATACTTTAGGAGAATTTTCTGGAGTGATCTTTAAAGTAGGAATAGATACAATGGAAAAAATAATAAAAGACATGAAGACAATGGTGAAGAATGAGAATCAACCAAAAACATTTAAAGAATTCTATGAATATTGGTGGAGAAAAAATGAAGAGGCTTATACGGATCTTTTTGCAACGGATGAGTTTTCAAAGCTTTTAAGTCAGGTTGTTGATGCTGGAATCCATTTTAAAAAAAATTATGATGGATTGCTTGAGATGCAGTTATCTTTTTTACCTTTTCCAACGAAGACAGATATGAATAGTCTTTATAAAACTATATATGACTTAAAAAAAACCGTAAGGAATACAAATAAAGAGCTTAGGGAATTAAAAAATAAAATGAATGAAAAAACAGAAAATAAGTAATTTAAACTTTAAGAAAAGAGCATAAGGGGGAGCTAGTTATGTATTCAACTTTAGGAATAGATATGGAAAAAAGTATGAAAGATGTATTGGATATGCAAAAGAAATTTATTAAGGGAATGGAAATTCTTCAAAATATGGAAGAGATTAATGTGGATGTGACCTCTAAGGAACTTGTATTTGAGGAAGATAAAATGAAGCTATACCATTATCAGCCCATTACAAAGAGACCTTGTAAAGTTCCAACTTTGATTATTTATGCTTTGGTGAACCGTCCTTATATGATGGATATTCAGCCAGATAGAAGTGTGATTAAGAATTTATTAGAATTGGGACTGGATCTTTATATTGTTGATTGGGGATATCCTACACAAGAAGATAGATATTTAACAATAGATGATTATATTAATGGATATATTAATGATGCAGTAGATCATATCTTAGATACTACAAATATGGATAAAGTAAACCTTATAGGAGTGTGCCAAGGAGGAACTTTTTCAACTATATATTCATCCCTTTATCCAAAAAAGGTAAATAGTTTAACTACTATGGTTACACCTATAGATTTTGATATAGAGGATGGACTTTTATTTAAATGGGGAAAACATTTAAATATAGATAATATGGTAGATGCTTATGGGGTGGTACCTGGTTCTATGATGAATTATGGATATATCATGCTTAAGCCTTTTCAACTAATGTTAGATAAATATGTTGGTATGGTAGACAATATGGATAATCCAGAGAGAATGAAGAATTTTATGAGAATGGAAAAATGGATATTTGATAGTCCAGATCAAGCAGGAGAAACGTTGCGTCAATTTGTGAATGATTTATATAAGGAAAATAAACTCGTAAAAGGAACTCTCGAAATTGGGGGACAAAAGGTTAATCTAAAAAATATAGATATGCCCTTACTCAACATTTATGCAGAGTATGATCATTTAGTTCCTCCTACATCTAGTAAAGCTTTAAATGATTTAGTATCTAGTAAAAACAAAGAGTTATTTTCTTTTTCTGTAGGACATATAGGTATGTATGTAAGCTCTAAATCCCAAAAAGAAATTGCTCCTAAAATAGCAAAATGGATTAAAGATTATTCTAAAGGGAAATAAAATTTTGAAATGTAAATCCTCCTGAAGACCTGGATTTAGTGGGTATTCTTTCGCTTATAGTAAAAATTTCATATTTGTCGAATGATTTATGTAGGAATTCTATACTATTTGTCGAAGTAAATATGTAGGGGGGATGAAATGATGATTAAGTTGGATAAGTCGAATAAGGTAGATAAGTTAGATCAAAGAACGGTAGAAATAATACAAAAGATCCTTAGAGCATTAGAAAATTCTCACGATGATATGAATTGGACTAATCAAACAAAGAATACAAAAAAAGAGGAATATCTTTTGAATTAAATATATATTTTTAAAATAAAACCTCCAAAAATACTGGAGGTTTATTTTTGTGAATCATAAGTTAAAAAATGGTACAATACTATTAGCATATAAAGAATAGGAAAAAGGAGGAAGTAATCAATGATTTATAGAGAATATGGAAAAACAGGAAAACTTGTTTCAGCTGTGGGCTTTGGAGGAATGCGCTTTGATTTATCTAAGAGTGATGAAGAAAATGCAGAATTAGTAAGATATGCAAGTAGTAAAGGAATCAATTATTTTGATACAGCCCCAGGCTATTGTGATGATAGAAGTGAAAAGATTTTTGGAATGGCTTTTAAAGATATGCCAAAAAGTTTTTATGTTTCAACAAAAGGAATGCCTACTCAATATGATACAAAGGAAAAGGCGAAGGAAGCAGTAAAAAAATCCTTGAAGAGATTAGGGGTAGATAAGATTAATTTTTACCATGTATGGTGCCTTAGAAAGATGAGTCATTATGAGTTAGCTATGAAGCCAGGTGGACAATATGAAGGACTTTTAGAATGTAAAGAAGAAGGATTAATTGACCATATTGTTTTTTCATCTCATCAGCCAGGACATGAAGTAAAAGAGATTTTACAATCAGGGAAATTTGATGGGGTATTATTAGGGGTAAATATTTTAAACTTTCCATATAGGTGGGATGGAGTAGTAAGTGCATATGATAGTGGATATGGGGTAGTTGCTATGAATCCTTTAGGAGGAGGAATGATTCCAAAGCATGAAAAGGAACTTCATTTTCTTGGATCAAAGGAAGAAACACCTACAGAGGCAGCCCTTCGTTTTAATATTGCATCTCCTCAAATTACAGTGACTTTAAATGGTTTTACAACAAAAGAGCAAATTGATATGGCTTGTCGTATTGCCGATGAAGGAAGTTCTTTTACAGAAAATGATTTGGGAAAAATCCAAAAGAATCTTGGAGAAAATATGAATGCTGTATGTACAGGATGTGGATACTGTTGGGATTGTCCGATGAAAATTCCAGTACCCGCTTATATGCAGTTTTATAATGATAAGCAGATGTTTGGTAAAAGTGATGAAGAACTAAAAAAAGAATTAAAAAGAGTACAAGAATGGGGATTTTTAGCAGTTAGAAAGGGTAGTGCTAAGGATTGTATAAAGTGTGGAAAATGTGAAGAAGCCTGTACCCAGCATTTACCTATTATCAAAAGATTAGAAGAAATTGCTGAGTGGGAGAAAAGTTTAGAAGAATAAAAATAAAGCCAAGAGATCATTCTCTTGGCTTTTTTAGGTTATGCTGTTTGGATTAAATGATTTAATTCATCTCCTGAGAGGGTTTCTTTTTCAAATAATTGTTCAGCGATAGCAATAAGGGATTTTTTATTTTCCTTAAGGAGTTTTAAGGTATCTTCGTAACACTGATCAATGATTCTTTTTACTTCATCATTGATCTTTTCCATATTGCCATAGATCATTTTAGAATTGAAGGTTCTATTGCCTAAATTACTCATTCCATATTCACAAATCATTCCCAATATAATATCTGTTGCTTTGTTTAAATCATCCTTTGCACCTGTTGTTACTTCTCCAAATATAATTTCTTCTGCAGCTCTTCCAGCAAGAATGCTTTTCACTCTTTTTAATAAGTCGTTCTTTGTGTAAAGAAATTGATCTTCTGATGAAGCATTAAGGACATAACCTAATGCTTGACTCGTAGGAATAATAGATATTTTTTCTATAGCATGGACCTCTAGGAGTTTTCCAACAAGGGCATGACCTGATTCATGGAAAGAGACAATTTTTTTCTCTTTTTCACTAATGGTTGAATTTTTTATCTTTAGGCCTGCAATAATTCTTTCTATGGCATTATCAAAGTCTAATTGGATGATTTCTTCTCTATTATTTCTTACAGCCAAAAGTGCAGCTTCATTAACGATACTTGAAATATGAGCGCCAGATAATCCATGGGTTTTTACAGCGAGTTTTTCTAGATTTACTTCTTTAGATAAGGGCTTATTTTTCGTGTGTACTTTAAGAATTTGTTTTCTTGCTATTTTATTAGGATTACCAATATAGACGTGTTTGTCAAATCTTCCAGGGCGAAGGAGTGCTGTATCTAATATATCGATTCTATTTGTAGCACCGATTACTACTATGATTTTTTCATCTTCTAGTTTAAAACCATCCATCTCCGTTAAGAGTTGATTGAGGGTTTGATTGCATTCTGATTGACCTTCTTCACTTCGCTTTGCCCCTATGGCATCAATTTCATCAATAAAGATGATACAAGGTGATTTTTCTTTACCTTTTTGAAACAATTCCCTGACTCTTTTTGCACCGACTCCTACATATTTTTCCATAAACTCAGAGCCACTTGCAACAATAAATTCTGTATTTGTTTCACCAGCTAGCGCAGAGGCTAATAAAGTTTTTCCTGTACCAGGAGGGCCATAAAGCAAAATGCCTCTTGGAATTTTAGCACCCATTTTTTTATATTTTTCAGCGTGGGTAATAAAATCAGCAATTTCCATCATTTCTTCCTTTACTTCTTCAAGGCCTGCTACATCACCTAGTTTTACAGAAGGTTTTAAGCTTTGTTTTTCTTTATTCTTTTCCTTTTTAGGAACATTTGCATAAGCTTTTGAATGATTTTTTTTTCCAAAAAGATAGAGCAATTGAAGAAATACAACCGTCAGAGATAGGGCTAGTATTTTTTCATTTATGAAAGGAAAGAGAATTACTTTTTTCTCAAGAGAATAGATGCCTAAAGCAGATAAACTTATGCAAAGCAATAATACTGCATAAAATAATCTTTTTTTCATAAGTGTGCCCCCTTCAAGATCGAATCAAAATAGTTACTAAAAGAAACAAGTATTCAGAAAATTTAAACATTTATTCTAAATATATTCTATATTTTTCATGTAAATACCTTCTAAGGAAAAAATTTTCAGGGAAAAATTTTTTCAAAAAAAGATCTTGTATACAATTGACAATATTGCATACAAGTATTATAATATATATAAATACAAGTATGGATAAACGTGAGGTGGATATACTATGAAAAAGAATAATGATAGTGTGAAAAGAATAAAAAATATGAATCCCTGTGGAGTGATAACCTGTATCCATTGTGTAGCAGGACTTTGCAACAATTGTAAAGAGTGTGATTTTTACGAAAGACGTTTGATACAAGAAGATTAATGATTTATAAGGAATTTATATAAATAGAAGGAGGATCAAGAAATGAAAAATAATTATAACGAAGAAGTAATGAATCATTTAGAAAGATGTGGTGTGGTTACATGTATTCATTGTATAGGTGGATTTTGTGATCGCTGTGACAAATGTGATTTATACGAAAGAACTTTAAAACAAGAAAATTAATCATGAATTGCAAAAGATAAATTTAAATAAATGAGGAAAGATATATGAAGAAGAGAAATTTCAAATGAACAAAGCGGAGCCTAAGAAATAAAGGGTGATGCTTTGTTTTTTTGTTTTCATAAGGGTTAAATATTAAAAGAAACTTAAAAAATGAAAGCTTTTTTTAATAAAGGAATAGAGCTTTTAAAAAGAGAAAAATGGATAGATTGAGTTGGGTCATACAATAATTTCTAAGACTTTGGAGAGATTAAGTAGAGCCAATTTTTTTATTTGTAGAAAAGGATCATCTTTTAAAACATTTGATAAAGGCTGCAATAGAGCTTTATTTGGGCAATTTCACATTTTTATGAATGGAAAATATTTCTTAGATGCATTTGAAAATGTTTTGCTAAAAGCTAGAAGGGCTGAAGAACTTTTATAGGATGAATAGAATTGAAATCAGAATATAATGAAAATTTAGAAAAAAGAAAGATTGCTTTAAGCTCTGTTTAAGTTTGATTTAGTAATATAGTAACTATACAGAAGAAATATTTTTTTAATATAAGAACAGATGAAAGAGGGGAGAAAGATTAAAAGAATTTAAGAAAGGGGGATACATGTGAGTAATCATTTAAAAAGGGCGGAATTAGCAAAGGAAATGAAAGTATTTGATTATTTTACATTAGGATTAGGAGCTATGTTGGGTGCGGCATGGTTTGTATTGATGGCTGGAAATATTCAAAAGGCAGGTCCTTTAGGTACTGCTTTAGCTTTTGCGGCAAGTGCGGTGTTTTTAATCCCTATTGGGTTGTGTTACTCAGAACTGACCGCATCTATTCCTGTTGCTGGAGGAGAATTAGGATTTACTTATGCAGCATCTGGAACAAAGATGTCCTATAGCACTGGGTGGTTATTAATTTTAGCTTATGCAATCCTATGTCCCTGGGAAGTAGTTGCAGTAGGAAGTTTATTAGGAGTGGTATTTCCTATATTTAGAACAATGCCTATGTATACAGTTGTAGATTATGTCATCTATTTTCCACAGTTTGCAGTAGAAATGATTTTGGCTATTGCTATTATCTATTATAACTATACAGGAATCAAAAGAGCTGCTAAGGTTCAAACTTTTTTAGCAAAATTTATGTTAACATGCTTTGTCATCTTTTTAACTTTAGGAATATGCTTTGGAAAAGTTGAAAATTTATACCCCTTAGTAGCAAAAGTGCACCAAATGGATGGAACAACTTATGGAGGAATTGGAGGATTTTTGGCTGTATTAGCCATTACACCTTTCTTCTATTGTGGATTTGATACCATTCCTCAAGCGGCTGAAGAAGGAAGTCTGGGTATTAGCCTTAAGGATTTAGGAAAAACATTAACGTACTCAATTTTAGCTGGAGGCTCCTTTTATGTAGTATTAATCTTTTCTGTTAGTATGATTATGCCATGGCCTGAGATGACTAAATTACCTGTTCCAATGGCGCAGCTTTTTACGGCAGCTAAGGGATGGAAAATCGTTTCACAAATTGTTATATGGGGAGCAATGGCAGGCTTGATTACAACATTAAATGCTTTCTTTGTGGCTGCTACAAGAGTTGTATTTGCATTAGGAAGAGCTAATTTAATGCCTAAGAGATTTGGAGAGGTTCATCCAAAGTATCAAACACCTACCTATGCTACTTATTTTGTTGGTGCTCTAACTATAATGGGTCCATTTATAGGAAAACCTTTAATTGCTCCCTTTACAAATGTAGGCTCTTTGGCATTTATGGTTGTATGGTTTGCTATTTGTTATTCAGCTTATAAATTAAGGGTGGATGCACCTACCTTTACTCGCCCTTATTCTATGATGGGTGGAAAAGGAATGGCTATACTTGGAATGCTTGCATCTTTAATCATTATTGCAACTCTAGTAGTCCCTAGAAGTCCTGGGGCGTTAAAACCATTCGAACATCTTATGTTTGCCCTTTGGATAGGAATCGGTGTAGTGAACTGGTTCATAACAGAAAAACGTCGAAATGAGATTTCTATAAAGGAGCGAACTTACATGATTTTAGGGGAAAAGATTAAAAATGATTTAGAAAAAGCAATAGAGAAAAACAATATGCATATAGATCAAAAAGATCAGGTGAGTTAGTGACTCTTATAAAATAAGGTAGATGAATCTTTTGTTTGGGATATTGCCAATAGGACTATAGCTGTTGGTGATATCTCTATTTTAAATAAAAATAAAAGATAAGAAATGCGCTCATATGTTTTATTGATTTGTATATGAGGTAAAAAATATTAAATGGCTATACAAATGTCAGAATTTTTTGTATCATTAATAAGAGAAGTGAAAGGTAAATTTTTCCTAATGGATAAGAGGAAGTGGGGGCTTTCATGTTTCAAATTCATTATTTGTTGATGATCCTTACCATTTTAACCCTAGCTATTTCCCTATTTTATTTACACATATTCACGAAAAATCATGAAAAATATATTCATTTTTGGGGACTTAGCTGGGTCTTATATGCAATCAGTCTAGGCTTTAGCATGTTTATTTTAAAATATCCTAGTATAAAGCTATTTGTAGCATTAAGACAAATCTGTGACCTTTTTAGTAGTCTTTTTTTATTAGCAGGAACTTATGTGTTTATAGATAAAAAAATGCCTAAGTATTGGATTCAATTTACTATTGTAAATTTACTATGGATTGGGCTTGCTGTTTATTATGATTTGTCCTTTATTACCATTACTTTACTGGCTTCTATATTTTTTAATATTATTGCATTAGTAACTGGAATCATGCTCTTAAAATATTGGAAAATGAATTGTTTTGAGAAGGTTATTATTATGACGATCTTTCTTGTTTGGGGAGTACATAAAGCCTATTATCCTTATATTTATCCAGAATTTTGGAATTCTCCTTTAGGATATATGAGTGAAATTATCCTTGCAAATGTCCTTAATTTTGGTATACTCATCATTTATTTTCAAAAGATACGCAATGCGTTAACAGAGAGTGAAAAAAGGTTTCGACTTCTAGCAGAAAATGCACAAGATTTAATATATCTTTATAGATTTAAGCCTACAATAGGCTTTGAATATGTTAGCCCTTCTTGTAAGAATATTACTGGATATACACCAGAAGATTTTTATAAAGATCCTATGATTTTTACAAAATTAGCACATACAGATGATTTACCTTTAGTAAATATTTTAAAGGAATCGAAAATACTCTTATCTGAGCCTATGACTGTTCGGTGGAGACATAAAAATGGATACTACATATGGACAGAGCATCATAATACGGTCATATTAGATGCGTTAGGAGAGGTTATTGGAGTAGAAGGCATATTAAGAGATATTACAGATCGGAAAAAAGTAGAAGAAAATATGATACAAGCAGAAAAATCTAGGCAGTCGTTACTCGCTAATATTTCTCATGAATTGCGTACCCCCATCACTTCCATATTAGGGTATGTCACAGCTTTATTAGATGGAACTATCTATAAAAAAGAGGTAAAGGAAGAGTGTTTAAATTTAATTCGATCTAAAGCAATAACATTACAAAGACTTATTCAAGATTTATTTCAATTAACCCAATTAGAATCAAGGCAAATATCTTTTAATTTTTCACAAATATCTATTGATGAGTTTATTTTTGATATTGTGAAGAAATATGAATGGGATGTACATGGGGCAGGGATAAAATTTGAGCTAATACGATCTCATATTGAGGAATATATGGAGGAAGATTTGATTATTGATATTGAACGAATAGATCAAGTGCTTTCTAATTTAATTTTTAATGCGATAAAGCATACCCCTAAAGAAGGTACCATTTTTATAGATGTTGAAAGACAAAATGAAGATGACAAAAAATATCTACTCATCAAAATAAAAGATACGGGAGAGGGCATTGAAAAGAAAGATTTAGACCATATTTTTGACCGTTTTTATAGGGGGGAGAATGCAAAAAATAATATATTTAAGGGAATAGGTCTTGGATTAACGATTTCGAAAGAGATTGTAGAATTTCATAAAGGAAGAATTTGGGCTGAGGGAAATTTAGAGAAGGGCTGTACCTTTTGCTTTACCCTTCCTATATACTGCCCTTAAAAAGGATACTCACTAAATCATAAGAATTAGGAGGAATAAAGAATGGCAAGAGAAAAAATTTTGATTATTGATGATGAAAAAGAAATTCATGAACTTATTACATCCTATTTGATCAAAGAAGCATTTCAAGTATTTGCTGTAGAAAATGGAAAAGATGCCCTTGAAGCTGTTAGAATAAAAAAACCTGATTTGATTATTCTAGATATTATGCTGCCAGATATAGATGGGATTGAATTATGTCTAGAGATCCGAAAACAATGTAACGCGCCTATTATTTTTCTAAGCTGTAAGGGGGAAGAGATAGATAAAATTTTGGCACTTTCTGTTGGAGGAGATGATTACTTAACAAAGCCTTTTTTACCAGGGGAATTGATTGCCAGAATTAAAGCACATATTCGTCGAAATAGATTGTTAACGCAAGTGAAAAAACAATCGAATATTATTGCTTATCCTGGGATTAAGATGAATTTAGATAGTCATGAAGTTTGGGTAGATGATGAACTTATAAATCTTTCAAGCAAGGAATTTGAAATTTTATCTATACTGGCTAAAAATCCCAAAAGAATTTATAGTATGGATCAATTGTTTCAAATGGTGTGGAAAATGAATTGTTTAGATGGAGATTCAAGGACGATTATGGTATATATTAGTAAATTGCGTAAAAAAATTGAAAAAAATCCTTCTAATCCTAAATATATTATGAATATAAGAGGAGTGGGATATAAGTTTAATCATTCTTTATCTGAAAAAAACGTAGTAAGAAGAGGGTAGATTCTTAAATGTTTTGATGATTTGGTGTTAGATAACTTACAAAAACAAAGACCATTGTGTTTATACTTAAACTGATTAAGCCAGGATCAATGGGAAGAGACGAATAAATCATGTGGATATAAGTGAATATACATAAGAAGGTAATCCCACTTAATAAACCTGCAATGGCTCCTGAAGAGGTGGATTTTTTCCAAAATAATATACCTATTGTAGGGACAATAACTTGTGCCGTTCCACTGAGTGCTACCATTCCGATTTGAATTAATAAGCCTGGAATATATACTGCTAAAAGATATGAAAAAATGGTAAAGCTTAAGATGGACCATCGTGCAATACGAATCAAATTTTTATTATCAATATTTTTATGAATATATTTTTTATGAAGATCAATAGCATATATAGCAGAGAGTGCGTGAATTTGAGAATTAGAAGTGGACATGGCTGCTGCTGCTCCACCTGTTAAAATGAGTGAGGCTAGAGAAAAGGGAGCATATTTGAGTAGCATAAGAGGAAGCAAAGTATCTGCATTTTGAAGATTTGGCTCTAGAAGAATACCTGCATTCCCAACAAGCATGGGGGCAATATTGACAATAGAAATAAAGCCTAAAAGGAAAGGCATCAGGTGAAAAGTCTTTTGAGATTTCACAGCATATATTCTTGTCCATAGGGGTGGGCTCATAATGGCACCCATAGGGACAATAAAAAACATAGAGATCCATACAAGAGGACCTGCTGTTTTCGTTGGACCTGGAAGGGTTAATGCTTCAGGTGAAACTTTTAGTAAATTTTTAAACAATAAAGAAATACCGCCTACTTTTGAAACAATGAAAAATCCTGCTAAAATCGTTCCAAAAAGAATTAAAATTTCGTAAAAAATATCTACCCATGCAACAGCTCTCAGTCCACCTGTCCATATATAAATAACAATAACGATGCAAAAAATGAAACAGCCCATTTCCCAAGGAATCAGTCCTTGAGATGCTACTTCAATCAAATAAGCACCACCGGCAAGTTGAATTTGAAGATAAGGCATAGTGAAAAGCAACATAATAAAAGTAATAAGATTGCCAAGCTTTTTCGAATGGTACATACCTTCAAAGAAGTCAGAGGCTGTAATATAATTATTTTTTTTCCCATAGAACCATATACCCTTTCCGATAACAAGAAACAATATGCCAAAGAGAAAATCCCAAGCGATAGTAGTCCAATAAACAGGTCCTTTTGAGTAAAAATATGCGTTAGATCCGAAAAAAGCAAAAGTGCTCCACCAAGTAGCTTGTACAGTAAAAAATACAGCTAAAGAACCCATGCTTCTACTTTGGAGGAAAAAATCCTCTGGTGTTTGAAGTTCCTTCTCTCCGGCTTTAGACCCGATAAAGAGAGGGATAAACATATAGGTACCCATAATGAGAAGTGCTAATACATTTTGGTTCATTTTAGCGTGTCTCCTTTCATATGAGAATCATCTTTTTCTATACCCTTTCCCCAGTTGGTTTTATATCCTATAAAAGTAATCATACACATATAAAGCCACATGATGAGCATAAAGCCATAAATAAAAGGCAATCCCAAAATAAGAGGATCAATGCGATTGATGAAGAATATACCTGGAAATTCCATAATCGAAAAACCTAAGAGGATAAGAGCCCATAGGATTTTTTTTGTATATATTTTTTTCTTTTTAAAAATCATTTATAAAACCTCCATGCTTCACGAAAATGGAAGGATCATCATAACTTGAATAGAAGAATAAGAAATCTATAAATTTTGTATGGATCCTCCTATTTTTACATTGTTATATTTCCCCTTAGATAGATATTCGAAGATTGCTTGAAATATTCATAAAAAAAGCTTGATTTGGTTTACTTTTTAAGGGATAATGATATAATGTAGATGAATAAAAGACCAATGGATGTTCCATTGGTCTTTAAAGTGCTGAATAGTTTTACTCAGTATTGGCAAAAATTACAAAAACTATAGCTAGGATGAATCTGTAGAGCAAAAAAATGCTTGACACATAAAATTTATGGTATAATATATAGGTTAAAAAGTCTACATATTGAAATAGCCTATGAAGAATATTAAAGTCATAGAGGAGGAAAAAAAATGAGTTCAACAGTAATGAAAAAAGAAAATAATGAAGTAACTTTAAAAATCGTAGTTCCAGCAGCAGATTTTGAACAAGGAATCCAAAAATCGTACAACAAAATGAGAAAAAGATTTAATATTCCTGGATTTAGAAAAGGAAAAGCACCAAGAAAGATTATAGAGCTAAATTATGGGGTAGAAGTATTCTATGAAGAAGCAATCAATGAAGTATTCCCTAAAGTATATGGAGACGCTATTGATGAGCAAAAGCTTGAGCCAGTAGATAGACCTAATTTGGATGTTGAAGATATTGTAAAAGGCGAAGATGTAGTATTTACTGTTATGGTTACAGTAAAGCCTGAAGTAACTCTTGGAGATTATAAAGGTATAGAAGTAGAGAAAAAAGAGTATAATGTTACTGATGAGGATGTAGAAAAGGAAGTAGACAGTTTAAGAGAAAGAAATGCAAGATTGATTGCTGTAGAAAGACCTATTCAAGATAAAGATAATGTAATTATCGATTATGCAGGTTTTGTAGGAGATGAGCAATTCGAAGGTGGTACTGCTGAAAAGCAAACATTAGTAATCGGATCAGGACAATTCATACCAGGATTTGAAGAGCAATTAATTGGTAAAAATATGGGAGAAGAAACAGAAGTAAAAGTAACTTTCCCTGAAGAGTACCATGCAGAAAACTTAGCTGGAAAAGAGGCTGTATTTAAAGTAACAATCCATGAAATAAAAGAAAAAGAATACCCTGAGCTTGATGATGAGTTTGCTAAGGACGTAAGTGAATTTGATACATTAGAAGAATTAAAAGCAGATCTTAAAGAAAAGCAAGAAAAAGCAGCTAAAATGAGAGAAGAAGAAGAAGTAAAAGATGCTGTAGTAAAGAAGGTTGCTGAAAATGTACAAATTGATATTCCAGAAATAATGGTAGAGCAAAAAATAGATGATATGCTTCATGAATTTGGTTATCAACTACAATATCAAGGGTTAAATTTAGATACATATCTTCAATATACAGGAACAAAGATGGAAGATATGAGAGAACAAATGAAGGAAGAAGCACAAAGTAGAGTGAAAACTCAATTAACACTTGAGAAAATCGGAAAAGTAGAGAGTGTAGAAGTAGCAGAAGAAGAAGTAGATCAAGAAATAGAAAAATATGCAACACAATATAAGATGGAATTAGATAAGTTTAAGAAGACATTAAGACCAAGTGATATGGAAGGTATTAAAGATGGTCTTAGAGTAAGAAAAACAGTTGATTTCTTAGTAGAAAATGCTAAGATGGCTTAATTTGTAAGCTAAGGAGGGATCGAGATTATGGCTTTAGTACCAATGGTAGTGGAACAAACAAATCGAGGGGAAAGATCTTATGATATATATTCTAGACTTTTAAAGGATAGAATTATATTCTTAGGAGATGAAGTAAACGACCATACTGCAAGCTTAGTCGTTGCACAACTTTTATTCTTAGAGGCTGAAGATCCAGATAAAGATATTATGATATATATTAACAGTCCAGGTGGAAGTATAACAGCTGGAATGGCGATTTATGATACAATGCAGTATATAAAGCCTGATGTATCTACAATATGTATTGGTATGGCAGCAAGCATGGGAGCTTTTTTATTAGCGGCAGGAGCTAAAGGGAAAAGATATGCATTACCTAATGCAGAAATTATGATTCATCAGCCGTTAGGTGGAACACGCGGTCAGGCGGAGGATATCCGTATTCATGCTGAAAGAATTCTTAAAATGCGTGAGACTTTAAATAAGATATTAAGTGAAAGAACAGGTCAGCCTTTAGAAAGAATTCAAAAAGATACAGATAGAGATAACTTTATGGAAGCAAAAGATGCTGTAGAGTATGGATTAATAGACAAGGTGATCACTTCTAGATAATAGGAAAGAGAGGTGAGAGTATGTCAAGATTTGACGAGAAAAAGCAACTAAAATGTTCTTTTTGTGGAAAATCTCAAGATCAAGTGAGAAGATTGATTGCAGGTCCTAGTGTATATATTTGTGATGAGTGCATTGAACTTTGTCAAGAAATTATTCAAGAAGAATTTGATGAAAATATTGATATGGAAATGACAGATCTTCCAAAACCACAAGAAATTAGAAGGGTATTAGAAGATTATGTTGTAGGACAGGATAAGGCAAAAAAAGCATTAGCTGTAGCTGTGTACAATCACTACAAACGTATCAATCATCAAGGAAAAGTTAATGATGTAGAGCTTCAAAAAAGTAATATTGTTATGCTTGGACCTACTGGGTCTGGTAAAACATTACTTGCTCAGACTTTAGCAAAAATATTAAATGTTCCTTTTGCAATTGCTGATGCTACATCTTTAACAGAAGCTGGATATGTAGGAGAAGATGTTGAAAATATTTTATTAAAGCTCATACAAGCAGCTGATTACGATATAGAAAAAGCAGAAAAAGGAATTATCTATATTGATGAGATCGATAAGATCGCTAGAAAATCAGATAATCCTTCTATCACAAGAGATGTAAGTGGTGAAGGGGTACAACAGGCACTTCTTAAAATATTAGAAGGAACTGTAGCAAGTGTTCCTCCCCAAGGGGGAAGAAAACACCCACATCAAGAATTTATTCAAATTGATACGACAAATATATTATTTATTTGTGGTGGAGCTTTTGATGGTATAGAAAAAGTGATTCAAAAACGTATTGGTCAAAAGTCTATGGGCTTTGGTGCAAATATTCAAAGCAAAGAAGTAAAAGATATTGGTACATTGCTAGATAAAATGCAGCCAGAGGATTTGCTTCGCTATGGATTAATCCCAGAATTTGTGGGAAGATTACCAGTAATGGTAACGCTACATCAATTAGATGAAGCAGCACTAGTGAAAATATTAAGCGAGCCTAAAAATGCTTTAGTAAAACAATACAAAAAGCTATTTGATATGGACAATGTAGAGCTAGAAATAGATGAAGATGCATTAAAAGCTATTGCTAAAAAAGCCATTGAAAGAAAAACTGGTGCAAGAGGATTAAGAGGAATTATGGAAGCCATCATGCTAGATGTCATGTATGATATTCCATCCAGAAAAGACATTAAAAAATGTGTAATTACTAAAGAAACGGTTGAAAACTTAACAGAACCTACTTTGGTGATTTCTGAAAGCAAGAAAAGAAATACAAAAAATAAAAAAGAAGAAACTGCATCATAAAAAAAGGCGAATCAATTGATTCGTCTTTTTTGTATTAAAATACTAATTGAAGCTGTAATAGTCTATTTTTCAATTCATTGATGATTCTCTTTTCTTCTTCATAATCCTTTGCTTCAAAGGTAACAGAAAGCCTTATATAGGGTTCTGGAAAGTTCCAAGGAACTGTACATATAAGAGCTTCATTAAGAAGATATAGTGAAAAATCATCCGCATCTTGAAAGACTTTACCAGATTTTGTCCCTTTTGGAATAGGTAAATAGCAATAAAAAGTAGCTTTTGGCTTCTCTATAGGAAAGCCTACTTCCTTCAATGCTTTTATTAAATAATCAAATCTTCTTGAATATCTATCACAATTAGCCTTTGTAATCTCAGGATGATTCAGTGCATGAATACCTGCTTTTTGAATAGCTCTAAATTGACCTGAATCTGAGTTGGCTTTAACAGTTCCGAATATATTGATGGTTTCTTCATTACCAGCAATAAATGCAAGTCTCCATCCTGTCATATTAAAGGCTTTTGAAAGGGAGTGGATTTCAACACCCACTTCTTTTGCTCCATCAACAGATAAAAAGCTTAGGGGCTTTTCCCCATCGAAGGTAATAGGTGCATAGGTGGAATCAGCTACAACAATGATCCTATTTTTATGTGCAAATTCTACGACTCTCTTATAAAAATCTTTTGTTGCAACTTGGCCTGTAGGGTTATTTGGATAATTGAGATATAAAAGCTTAGAGCGATATAATATGATATTTGAGATATTAGAAAAATCAGGGTAAAAATCATTATCTTTTGTCAAAGGAAGTCCATAAACTACACCACCTAAATATTTTGTGTGAGTAGAAATAATTGGATAACTAGGGAGTGTTGTAAGGGTAATATCCCCGGGGTTGATAAAACATAGGGGCATCATAGATAAAATGGATTTTGCTCCAATACCATGCATGATTTCTGTATGAGGATTAATATTTGTTATTCCATAAGTTCTTTTGAGGTAATTGGCAGCTGCTTCTTGGAATTCTTTTATCCCATTATCTGAATACCATCTATTTTCAGCTTTTCGAGCTTCTTTTGAAAGAACTTTTACTACATTTTTATCAGCAGGGATGTCAGGTTCTCCTATGCCCATATCAATCAATTCTTTATTTGGATATTTTTTCTTTATTTCTTCCTTAGCTCTTTTTATTTTTATAAATTTATAATCCTGCTCTGCAATATCAAAGCTATGATCTCTAAATCTATCAGCAATCATGTCTGTAATAAAGCTCATTGAGGGTTCCTCCTTTAAGGATTTTTGTAATATTTTCTCATACAATATTTTATTCTGAAAAAAGCAAATGGTTCATAGGCAATAGATCTAAATGTTTGTGTAACATCTGCAAAAGAGGGAATATAATAATATAACTATAACTTTAATTTGAGGAGGGATCATATGAAACTAAGATGGGATAAAACATGGAGAAAATTTTATTCAATAGGACTTATTATCCTATTATCATTTATGACATCTTATGTTTTTGCTTCAGGAGGGGATGGGGAAAATGTAAGCTTTGGAATCTTTTCGTTGCTGCCACCTCTTGTTGCTATCCTTTTAGCAATTGTAACAAAGGAAGTTTTACCATCTCTATTTATCGGTACATGGGTAGCTGGAACTATGCTTGCTGGAGGGAATCCTATTAATGGATTTGGAAATAGTGTAGAGAGCTTATGGAATGCTTTAGGAGATCCCTGGTCAGCAAGAATCGTTCTTACAAGCTTGACGCTAGGAGGATTAGTAGGAATTATGAGAGTTGGAGGGGGAATAGAGGCTGTTGTACATTGGATCACAAAAAAAATAAAGTCAGTAAAAGGGGCTTTACTTGCCACTGAGCTTGCTGGATTTGTTATCTTTTTCGAAGATTATGTGAATACATTAGTTGTAGGTACTACCATGAGCCCCATAACAAAAGAATATAAAATATCAAAGGAGAAATTATCTTATATTGTAGATAGTACAGCAGCGCCTATTGCCTGTATTGCAGGGATTTCATCTTGGGTTGCTTATTTGGTTGGTCAAATCGGTATGCAATTTGACGATTTAGGCATATCCCTCTCACCTTATGCGGCTTATCTCAAATCTATCCCTTTTGTTGTATATAGCTTTGTTGCCCTTTCATTATTAACTTATGTGGTTTTATCAGAAAAAGATTTTGGCCCTATGCTGGAAGCAGAAAGAAGAGCAAGAAGTACAGGAAAAATATTAAGAGATGGTGCAAAGCCTTTAATTGCAGCGGAGCAAAAAGAACTTGAGCCAGATGAAGATTGTCCAAAACGTCTTATTAACTTTATTATTCCTATTGTAAGCTTGATAGGACTTATTGTAATACTCCTCATAAAAACAGGGGGATGGCCAGACGTTTCTATTTCGGAAGCTATTGCTAAGGGAAGTAGTTCAAAGGCATTGTGTTTAGGTTCTTTTGGTGCAGTTTTTGTTACTTTGGTCCTTTATAAAATTCAAAACCTTGTGCCTACTAGTAGATTATTTAAAGGCTATATGGAAGGAATGAGATCTATATTTTTTGGAACACTTATATTGATATTTGCTTGGGGAATCGGTTCTTCCATAAAAGCTGTTGGAACAGCTAAATTTTTAGTAGGAATTACAGAAGGGGTATTGTCTCCTGCGATTATTCCACTGATCACTTTCTTAATCGGAGGAGTTATTTCTTTTTCAACAGGAACATCCTATGGTACAGTAGCTGTACTCATGCCTATTGTTATCCCTATTGTATTTAATGTATCAACTGCTGAAGGGATAGACCCTATGATGTATATTATCCCAACTATAGGAGCAGTATTTGCAGGAGCTATATTTGGAGATCATTGTAGCCCTATATCAGATACGACTATTATGTCTTCTATGTTTAGTGGAGCAGATCATATAGACCATGTAAAAACCCAGATGCCTTATGCAGTTTTAGCAGGACTTGGAGCAGTGATTGGATATATTGGGGTTGCTATAGGACTTCATATAGCAATCAATATTTTAATCAGCATTCTTGTGGTTTTAATGATATTTAGAATATTAGCTAAACCAATTGAAGAAGATAAGGGAAAATGATATCCTAAAGAAAAATATCAGAAAATACAAAAAAGTGTTGCAAAAGAATGAAAAGTGTATTATAATCATATCCATATTAAAAATGAATTCATTTAAAGGCAAAGGCGTCTTTAATCGAGAGAATTTGATTTCTCTTGGTTGAAGACGCTTTTTTAGTTTATATAAACTTCATGTAAAATCATGTACAGCTGGCATGAAAAAAATTAGAGAGGAGAATGAATATGGAATTTATAACTGCAATTGATACGATATGGGTTTTACTCGCTACTGCGTTGGTGTTTTTTATGCAAGCTGGCTTTGCTATGGTAGAGACTGGATTTACTAGGGCGAAAAATGCTGGAAATATTATTATGAAAAATTTGATGGACTTTTCAGTAGGATCATTAATTTTCTTTATATTGGGATTTAGTATGATGTTTGGAAAGGATATGGGAGGATTTATAGGACAAATTCATCTATTTTCAACAGGAACCTTTGAACATTTAGGTCTAGGGATTCCAAAGGAAGCTTTTATCATCTTTCAAACCGTATTTTGTGCTACTGCAGCAACAATTGTTTCAGGAGCTATGGCAGAAAGAACGAAATTTATTTCCTATTTATTATATAGTTTTATGATTAGTGCTATCATTTATCCTATCGTAGGACATTGGATCTGGGGTGGAGGATGGTTATCAGAAATGGGATTTCATGATTTTGCAGGTTCAACAGTAGTGCACTCCTTAGGAGGATGGGCGGCACTAATGGGGGCATGGATTATAGGTCCGAGAATAGGAAAGTATAGCAAAAATGGTGAAATTCATGCTATCCCTGGTCATAGTATTACTTTAGGTGCATTAGGAGTGTTTATATTATGGTTTGGTTGGTTTGGTTTTAACCCTGGTTCAACTTTGTCGGGAATGGATACAAATAGTATATCTCATATATTCATCACAACCAATTTAGCCGCTTCTATGGGAGCCTTGACCACAATGATTATTACTTGGGTAAAGTATAAAAAACCTGATGTAAGTATGACTCTAAATGGAGCGTTAGGAGGATTAGTTGCAGTTACTGCAGGAACAGACATCATCAGCCCTTTTGGAGCAGTAGTGATAGGCTTTATAGCAGGTTTTGTGATTATATTTGGTATTGAGTCTGTGGATAAGGTTTTAAAAATTGATGACCCGGTAGGTGCTGTAGGGGTACATGGATTATGTGGATCTATTGGAACTATCCTAGTAGGATTGTTTGCTATAGATGGAGGTATTCTTTATGGTGGTGGCATAGAGCTTTTAAAGGTACAAATAATAGGGGTAGGTGCAGTGGCTCTTTGGACTTTAGGAACAAGCTTCATCTTATTCAAAGGAATAGACTTAACTATTGGATTAAGGGTAACTGCAGAAGATGAAGAAAAAGGATTAGATATTGAAGAACATGGGCTTGAAATTGAAAGTTATGTGGATTTTAAAAGAAGGGGAATTGAAATTAACTCATAGGGGAGGGATTGGAATGGATGAAAAAATCACAAAAATTGAAATTATCACAAGACCTAGGAAGTTTGAGGAATTGAAAGAAGCTTTAAATGATATTGGAGTGAAGGGCATGACGGTGACTCATGTTCTAGGATGTGGAATTCAAAAGGGGAAAACACATAATTATAGGGGCGTTGAATATGTAGATCAATTACTTCCTAAAATAAAGGTGGAAACAGTTGTTTGTGAAGTACCTGTTGATGTAGTGGTAGAAACTGCAAAGAAAGTATTAAGAACAGGGAATGTAGGAGATGGAAAAATATTTATTTATGACGTTTCGAATGTAATCCGAATTAGAAATGGTGATGAAGGAAAGATTGCATTAAATAATAAAGAATAAAATATAGAGCCTTTTGTCCTTTGAATGGGATGAAAGGCTCTTCGTATGGAAAAATCTATTGAATTTTAGGATGCTTTTATAAGAGAATGAAGGGGTAATGAAGGGGTATGGTACAATTGGTAATAGAGAATATTATTACCAAAAGATATAAATAGAAAAATGTATTAAGGAGGAATAGTACTTTCTAAATATTTTAAAGAAATTTTGGTTGATAGAGGGAGGAAGCGTATGAAAATAAATATAGAAACTGTTCATCATATGGCAAAGCTTGCGAAATTAAAATTTACAGATATAGAAGCAGAAAGCTGTAGAGGAGAGTTTGAAAAAATATTAACTTATTTTGAAAATATAGAAGAGGAAGATTTTACAGGGATTTCATTAAATACATTTGAAGATAGTAAGTCTGTTTTAAGAAAAGACGAGATGAAAGTTTTTGAGAATAAAGAGGAATTATTTCAAAATGCAAAAGGAATGAAAGAAGACCATATGGTGGTTCCGAAGGTAATAGAATAGGAGTGAGAGTATGAAAATCCAACATATGACGATAGAGAAAATTAAACAAGGATATATAGAAAAAAGTTTTACAGTAACAGAAATTGTAAAAGCTTATATCAATAGAATCAAAAAATTAGATGGACAAATTAATGCATTCATTACTCTTTGTGAGGAAAGAGCTTTAAAAGAAGCAAAGGAGATGGATGAAAGAATAAAAAGAGGAGAAAAGTTAGGAGCGTTGGGAGGAATTCCTGTTGCGTTAAAGGACAATATTTGTACAAGAGCAGTTAAAACAACTTGTGCGTCGAAAATGCTAGAAGATTTTATCCCTCCCTATGATGCAACCATCGTGAAAAAATTAAAGGATGCAGGAGCTATTATCATAGGAAAAACTAATATGGATGAATTTGCAATGGGTTCTTCTACAGAAAATTCATTCTTTAAAAGTACAAAAAATCCTTGGGATATAAAAAAGGTTCCAGGAGGTTCTTCAGGAGGATCAGCAGCAGCTCTTTCAGCAGGCTTTGTACCCCTTACTATTGGGTCAGATACAGGAGGATCTATCAGACAACCAGCAGCATTTTGTGGAAATGTGGGACTGAAGCCTACTTATGGATTGGTTTCAAGATATGGACTCATTGCCTTTGCCTCATCCCTCGACCAAATCGGACCCTTTACAAAAACAGTAAAGGATTGTGCTATGAGTCTTAATATACTTGTTGGAAATGACCCACTAGATGGAACAAGCGTACAGGAAGAAATCAAAATTGATTATACAGATGATTTAGATAGAGGAATAAAAGGATTAAAAATAGGGGTACCAAAGGAATTATTTGAGGAAGGATTAGATGAAGAAATTCATGAAAGTATTCAAAATGCAACGAAAAAACTAGAAGCCTTAGGTGCTACCATAGAAGAGTTTTCACTGCCTATTACAAAAGCTGGACTTTCTGCTTATTATATGATCTCCTCAGCTGAAGCTAGTTCAAATCTTGCAAGATATGATGGGGTTCGATATGGCTACAGAACAGAAAACTTTGAATCCATTGATGAACTAATGATTAATTCTAGAAGTGAAGGCTTTGGAGATGAAGTGAAAAGAAGAATTATGATAGGTACCTTTGTTTTATCCTCTGGATATTATGATGCTTATTATAAAAAAGCTATGTTGTTCAGGAAGAAAATAAGAAGTACATTTAAAGAAACTTTTGAAAAATATGATGTGATCTTGAGTCCTACATCTCCTGTACTTCCCTTTAATATTGGAGAAAAAATGGACAATCCCCTACAAATGTATTTATCAGATATTTATACGGTCAACATAAATATTGCAGGGGTACCTGCTATATCTATTCCCTGTGGATTTAGTAAATCTAAGCTGCCTATAGGGGTGCAGTTTATAGGAAATCATTATTCAGAAAAGAAATTATTACAAGTAGCCTTTGTTCTTGAACAAGCTTTAGGAATATACGGGGAAGTTCCAGTGATGAAGGAGGGAAAATAAATGGATTTTGAGACGATTATAGGACTTGAAATACATGCAGAATTAAATACAAAATCAAAAATATTTTGTTCTTGTTCAACAGAATTTGGGAAAAGTCCTAATGAGAATACCTGCCCTATCTGTACAGGGCTTCCTGGGACTTTACCCCTTTTGAATAAAGAAGTGGTAAATTTAGCAATCAAAGCTGGAAAAGCTTTAAATTGTGAAATCAATAGAGTGAATAAATTTGATAGAAAGAATTATTTTTATCCAGACCTTCCAAAGGCTTATCAGATTTCTCAGTTTGATTTGCCCATTTGCACAAAGGGATATGTAGATATTCAAGTAGATGGGGTAGATACAAGAATCAATCTTACAAGAATTCATTTAGAAGAGGATGCTGGAAAGCTGATACACCTTGAAGATGAACCTATTACTTTAGTAGATTACAATAGAGCGGGAGTTCCCCTTATTGAAATTGTATCAGAGCCAGATATGCGTTCTCCAGAAGAGGCTGTAGCCTTTTTAAAGGAATTAAAAGGAATACTCGAATATGCAGAGGTATCAGATTGTAGAATGGAGCAGGGTTCTTTAAGATGTGATGCCAATATTTCTATTCGAGAAGTTGGACAAGAAAAATTAAATACAAAGGTAGAAATTAAAAATATGAACTCCTTTAGAGAAATATTAAGGGCCCTTCAAATGGAAGAAAAAAGACAGATTGAATTATATACCTTTGGAGAAGGATATAAAATAAAGCAAGAAACAAGAAAATGGGATAGTGTAAAAGGAAGAACTGTTCCTATGCGTTCTAAGGAAAATGCCCATGATTATAGATATTTTCCAGAACCAGATTTAGTTCCTGTAGTGATTGAAGAAGAAAAAATAGAAAAGATCAAAGAAAATCTGCCAGAGCTTCCAAGATCAAAAAAAGAAAGATTCTTAAAAGAATATAAGCTTACGGAAAATGAAATCGAAATCCTTGTAGGAGAAAAGAGGCTTGCAAATTATTTTGAAGAAGTTGTATCCTTTGAAGTCAAGCCAAAGGAGGCAGCCAACTGGATACTTGTAGAATTATTAAGAGTATTAAAAGAAGGAAATGAAGATATGCCTGTAAAATCAAAGGATTTAGCAGCTTTAATAAAAATCATTGATGAAGGAAAAATAAGCCGTACAGCAGGAAAAGAAGTATTTAAAGAGTTGATGGTGACGGATCAAACTCCTGAAAAAATTATTAAGGAAAAGGGACTTAGTCAAATTAGTGAGACAAACACAATTGAAAAAATCATCATGGAGATTCTTGCTAAGAACCCTCAAGCTATAGAGGATTTTAGAAACGGAAAAGGAAAGGCAATAGGGTTTTTGATGGGAGAAACCATGAAAGCTTCAAAAGGAAAGGCAAATCCAAAGGTTGCAAAAGAAATTCTTGAAAATAAGCTAAACGAAATAACTGGATAAATTATAAAGGATGTAGACGAATTAGTATGTATACACTCTTATTTTTAGAAAAGAGAAATATATATAGTCAAGGGAGTTAGGTTTATAGAATAATTATTTTTCTGATATAATAAAATCAAAATGATAAATATTTCATCTTGGAGGAATTTATGAAAAAAATCATTATTATTGAAGATACAAAAATGATTAGAGAAGAATTAAAAACATTTTTATCTAAATATGGTTATGAGATAGATGCACCTGATCAATTTGAAAATATCCTTGAACGTATAGATAGAGCCAATGCAGATTTAATATTATTAGATATCAATTTACCTGTTTTTGATGGCTACCATATTTGTAGGGAAGTTAGAAAAAATTCGGATATTCCTATTATTATCGTTACAAGTAGAGATAGTGAAATGGATGAACTCATGAGCATGAATTTTGGAGCAGATGACTTTATTACGAAGCCTTATAATACACAAATTCTTTTGGCTCGTATTGCAGCTGTTTTAAAAAGAGTTTCTAAAGATCAATATAGAGATGTGCTGATGTATCATGATTTAGAATTAAATTTAGCTAATGGTTCTATAAGCTATAAAGGAAATACAGAGCAGTTAACAAAAAATGAATTAAAAATCCTTTCTTGCCTTATAAAAAATAAGGGAAGCATTGTATCAAGAGATGAACTCATGGAATATTTATGGAACTCTAATGTTTTTGTGGATGACAATACTTTATCTGTGAATGTAACAAGGTTAAGAAGAAAGCTGGAAGAAATAGGTGTAAAACATGCAATCGAGACAAGACGTGGATTAGGATATATGATGCCATGAAATTAAAAGATTATTTTAAGGAAAGAGTTATATACTTATTGACAAACTTTATAGGATTTTTTATTTTAGCTTGTATGCTTTTATTATTAGATATAAAAGGGAATGTAGTATTTTCTATTTTTATCTTATGGTTTTTCCCATTGATAAGCTATATGTTGATAGAATTTAGGAAGGCTAAAAGACACTATCATCATATGGAAGAGGTTTTAGAAAGTCTTGATCAAAAATATTTATTAGCAGAGATCATGGAAAAGCCAAGCCATTTAGAAGGAAAACTTTTTTATGAAATATTAAGAGCCTGCAATAAATCTATGCATGAGCATGTAAATGTGTATAAAAATTTACAATTAGAATATCGAGAATATATAGAAACTTGGGTTCATGAAATCAAAACGCCTATTGCATCTAGTCTGTTAATCATAGAAAATAATAAAAGTGAATCTATCCACAATATAGACCAAGAAATAAAGAAAATAGATGAATTTGTAGAACAAGCTTTATATTATGCAAGAAGTAGTCATGTGAGTAAAGATTATTTAATCAAAAAATTTGAGTTAAATACAGTGATCAATCATACCATCAGAAGAAATGCCAAAGATTTTATTTATAAAAAAATAGAGCTACAAATTGATGAAATCAATGAAGAAGTATATAGTGATAGGAAGTGGGTGCAGTTTATATTGCATCAAGTTATTAGTAATGCCATTAAGTATAAGAAAGAAAAAGATAGTAAGATCAAAATATATAACCAAAAGAATAAAAATAATGTAATATTAACAATAGAAGACAATGGTATAGGTATTTCAGAAAAAGATATGTATTATGTTTTTGAAAAGGGATTTACAGGAGAGCATGGAAGAAAGTATACAGCCTCTACAGGTATGGGACTTTATATTTGTAAAAAGCTTTGTGAAAAACTAGGATTAGGAATCCATATGACATCCCAGCTAGGGGTGGGAACAAAAGTGAATATAACTTTTCCGTTAAGTAAATTTCATCTAGGAATTTAAAAAAAGTGTGAATTTTAATATTTACACTTTTTTGTTATCTTACGAAAATGTAACTTTAATGAAAGCTTATTCAATAGGTGAAGCATGTATAGTTGACTATAATAAGGGTATAGAAAATATATGGAGGAGATTTGTATGGAAAAACTTTTAAGGGTAGAAAAAATAGAAAAATATTATGGGAAAAAAGGAAATATTACAAAAGCATTAGATCAAGTAAGCTTTCAAGTGAGTAAAGGGGAATTTGTAGGGATTATGGGTCCTTCTGGAAGTGGGAAGACCACACTACTGAATTGTATTTCTACTATTGATCATGTAACAACAGGACAAATTATGATCAATGATCAAAATATTACAAAATTAAAAGCAAAAGCATTAGATCAATTTAGGAGAGATGAGCTAGGATTTATCTTTCAAGATTTTAACTTATTAGACACTTTAACGGGCTATGAAAATATTGCATTAGCGTTAACGATACAAGAAAAAAATCCAGAGAAAATAGATAACCTTGTAAAAAAAATAGCTAAAACCCTTGAAGTTGTGGAGGTTTTAAATAAATATCCCTATGAAATGTCAGGGGGACAAAAGCAAAGAATCGCTTGTGCGAGAGCCATGATTATTGATCCCTCCTTAATATTAGCAGATGAACCTACAGGTGCATTAGATTCTAAATCTTCAAGATTATTACTAGAGAGTCTTGAAAAATTGAATAAAGAATTAGAAGCAACCATATTGTTAGTAACGCATGATGCTTTTACAGCAAGCTATGCAGATCGGATATTATTTCTAAAAGATGGAAAGATTTTCAATCAAATCCTTCGAGGAAAAGATTCTAGAAAAGAATTTTTCAATAAGATTATAGGGGTAGTGACCCTTTTAGGAGGGGATGTAGATGTATTTTAAAATGGCCAAAAACAATATTAAAAAAAGCTTTAAGGATTATACCATCTATTTTGTCACCCTTATGTTAGCTGTATGCATTTTTTATAATTTTAATGCCATAGAGAGTCAAGCAGCTATGAAAGATATTTATAAAATAAAAGAATTATTAAAGGGATTATCCTATATCTCTATATTGATTTCTATGATCTTTAGTGGTCTGATGCTATATGCTAATAATGCTGTAGTAAAAAAGAGAAAAAAAGAGTTGGGGATTTATGTTACTTTAGGCATGTCCAAGAGAAAAATCTCTCAAATATTGATATTTGAAACATGGATCGTAGGGAGTATAGCGTTGATGGCAGGTTTAATTGTAGGAATTATTTTATCTCAAGGAATTTCAGTTCTTACAGGAAAATTATTTGCATTTGATATGAGAGAATATACATTTCATCTATCTATAAGTGCTGTTTATAAGACATTTATATATTTTGCGATCATGTTTATTTTGGTTATGGTTTTTAATGTATCCCTTGTAGCTAAAAATAAATTGATTGATATGATTTATGCTTCTAAGAAGAATGAAGAAATAAAATTTAAAAATCCTAAGCTAGCAGTAGGGTTATTTTTACTAGGAATTATTTTCTTAGGAGAAAGCTATTATTTAGGTTGGACATATACGATTGGAGCCATAAGTGGAAAATCTGTCTTATCTATTTTATTAGGTGCTGTAGGAACATTATTGTTTTTCGCTGGATTATCTGGATTTTTATTTACAATCCTTAAAAAGAGTAAAAAGATCTATTTTAAGGAGTTAAATATATTTATCATGAAGCAATTTCAGCATAAGATCAATACAAATTTTATAGCTATGACCATTATTTGTTGTATGTTGTTTGTAACCATAGCTATGTTATCGGCTAGCTTTAGTGTAAAGTACCAAGTAGAGAAAAAGATAAAAAAACATATGCCCTTTGATGCTAAAATTACATTGACTATAGATGAAAATCAGAAAGTGAAAGACGTAGAAGAAGCCTTGAAAATAGTAGGCGTTGAATTTCAAGATTTTCAATATACACTGATAGATGAGTATGAAACAAAGATGAAATTAACTACCCTACTCAATGAATATGCAAATGAAATGTTAAAGGAAAGATTAAAAACCTATCCTTTAGGCTTAAGCATTAGAAAAATATCACAATATAATGAAGTGAAGAAATGGTTGGGGGAAAATCCTGTTGACTTAAAAGAAAATGAAATTTTATTTCTGACAGATGATGAGGATATGAAAGAAGTATTACAAAAAATAATGGAAAATAAAAAAGAAATAAAGATAGATGGAAAAAGCTATTTGATAAAAAACAATATAGGAACGACACAAAGCAATGATGAGTTAATAGCAATCATAGGGGATCAAGCTGTAAAAAATATGAAGAAAGCTTCATCCGTCATGCATATAAAAGTAAATGAAAAAAATAAAGAAAAGCTTGAAGAAAAGATCAAAGATTTACAAGAAAAACTTCCAGAAAAAATGTATAAATCTGAAGGCGACGTTATCGTTGGAAAAGATCAATTAGTAGAATCCTATGGTTTTTATATGTCTGCCAGTACGGAAAATCAAGTATATCAGGAAATGAAAGGATTTGTAGGAACTATTTTATATGTATGTATCTACTTAGGTTTTGTATTTTTAATAGCTAGTGCAGCTGTATTAGGAATTCAACAATTAACAGAAGGGACGGATAGTCTCACGAGATACAAAGCCCTTAAAAAGATTGGTGCATCAGAGAAGATGATTCATAAGAGTATATTCATTCAAATTATTGTTCATTTTATGCTTCCTCTTGGGTTAGCTCTTGTCCATGCTGTAGTAGGACTTCAGATATTGAACAGATTACAAAAAAGTTCAGATTTTCCAATTGGTATTGAGCTGCTACCAGCTATGATGGTGGTCATAGGGATTACAATGATCTATAGTGGATATGCTTATATTACTTATATAGGTTATAAAAATATAGTAGAGAATCATTAGGAGTTAGATAAGATTTAGTGTATATTCTAAAAATAATTTTTTGAAATTTAAAGGTATTCCTCTAAAAATTTAGAGGAATACCTTCCTTTAATGCTATTTATGTTGGCTAATAATATTTTGCCATGTGTCTAAGTACATAAATCCATCATTTTCTTCTTTGTAGGATGGAATCGTTCCTAATCTCCATAAAGAAATATTCTTTATACCAAATAATTTTCCTAAATTTATTTTTGCTAATACACTTCTCGTATCTTCATACCATACAATATTCTCAATAGCTTTTTCTTCATCATAATAATTAAAATATGGATTTTCAGATTTTTTATCATACCACATATAGAAATCAAATTCTTCCCTGTCTGTTTGCATCCTTTTTTTGATGGCATAATAAGGGGGATGAACCTTCCACAATTTAGAATCTGTACTGTTTTTTCCTTTTCTCCATTGAACTGCATCAAAGGATATTTGAAGATAAATCTTATCTTTATCAGCAATACCTGTTTGTTCATCTGTAATATCTCTTAAAGCATGATAAATATCAAATCCTTTATTGTAAGTATTTTCTATAGGCGTAAGAGGACTTTCTATATGAGAGAATCCTTCAGTAGAAGTACCTATCACTAAATCATTTACTTTTCTTGCATAATAATCATGAGCCATCAATATGACTCCATCTGCAATTTCTCCAATAGTTTTATAATCATAGCCTTTATAATATTTTCTAGGAGGGACGGTTACATATAGTTTTTTATTGTATTGGGCAAGTTCATTTTTTAAGGCTTTTAAAAAATCATTAAAGGGTTGGGCTAATGTTTCTTTCGTTATATCCTCAAAATCAATGATGACTCCTTCAAAGCTAGCTACCTCATTTTCTTTTTGGACTTTTTTTACATGAGATACAATCTGATTGATAAGATCTTCTTTTTCATTTTGATTTTTTAAAATATGTTCAACCATTCCTATGCCATTTTTATCTTTTTTGCATTGGGATGCATAGACCATTAGATTGGGAGATACGCCATTGTCATATGATTTTTTTACAACTTCAGAAAATCCTGAAGGAATACAAAAGCTATTGCCTTTATCTAATCGTAATATGGCTTTGTTGTGATCATCAATTTCTACTCTACTCCAGCCAAAGCAAATAGAATTAAAAGCGCCTAGCATTTCAACTTGGGGGTAAGACCTTATAGCATAAAAGCCATGGAGCTTTTCTATGGGAGTAGAAATTTTTTTATACATTTCTAGGATTATTTTTTGTGAAGGATTTTTAGAATCTATTTGAATAGCTTCAAATGGATGACACGAAAAATTTATTTTCCTTGTAGAGGGATCATATCCCATGCTTCTTACAAATATTAATCTTGCTTCTTCCTTTGTAATAGGTTCATCGAAATGTAAAGAAGCATCAATAGATAAACCATGTTTATTAGCTAACTTTACATAATCATGGATAGTGATTGGTGCTGTAGTATTAAGTTCTAGCTTCCAGCTCATCATATCTACTAATGTAGATATAAATTCTCCTTTTGTAATTCCTTCATAAACCTCTTCTTGTGCAGTTACTTGTGAAAACATACAAGAAAAGAATAATAGACAAATAAAAATAATAGATTGTAATTTTTTCATGTTTTTTAGCTCCTTTTAGTTAAAATTCTTGTATAGATATTAAGTTCTTTCAAAGAGTAGAAAGTCCTTCCTAAATATAGTAAAAATGTAAACAAATAATATACTATAAAAGTTATCCTTTCATAATGTATATATTTTGATAGATTCATCAAGGGGCAAATAGTAAATGGTTTTAGAAGTTGTTTATAGATTTCTTATTTATATATGAATGCCTTCTTTAAGAAATCTACAAGAGGATGAAAAGAGGAAAAGTATTGATTTTATTCGAAAAAAGTATATACTTAATATAGTAAATAAAATAATGAATGGGAGCTATATTCTGGCTGAGAGGGAATAAAATATTCCGACCATGGACCTGATCTGGGTAATGCCAGCGTAGGGAAAGAGAGTAAAGTACTGTTGCCTATTCTGTGCAACAGTTTTTTATTTTCTTAGAAGGATAAAAAAGAGGAGTGAGCAAATGCAAACTGTAAATGTAAGCCTACAGGTACTCCCTGTAGTTCCAGAAGAAAGAATATATCCAGTAGTAGATAAGGTCATTGCCCTTATTGATCAAAGTGGTGTAAAGTATGAAGTAGGACCTATGGAAACGACTATGGAAGGAAGCTTAGATACATTACTTGAGATTGTAAAAAAAGCTCAGGAGATTTGTGTAGAAGAAGGAGCAAGTAGAGTTGTTTCTATGGTAAAAATTGATTATAAACCAGAGGGTGTGACCATGAATGAAAAAGTGGGAAAATACAGGGGATAGAGTGCTACCCATTGCTTTTATTGTTTTTTTTATTATGCTATGGGAAATACTTATAAAAGTATATCATATACCTAAATATATATTGCCTGCACCATCTGGGATATTAGATGCTTTGATCTATAATAGAGAAATCTTGTGGGAGCATACAAAAACAACTATTTTTGAGGCAGGCGTTGGATTTTTTGCAGCCACTATATTTGCAGTTTTTATATCAGGGCTAATGAACAAATATAAGCTTTTAAAAAAAGTAGTTTACCCTATATTTGTTATATCCCAGACGATTCCTATTATTGCATTAGCACCTCTTTTTATGATTTGGCTGGGATTTGGTATTTTACCTAAAGTGGTGATTGTAGTATTAGTTTGTTTTTTTCCTATTGCCGTAAGTGTTATAGAAGGACTTGCTACTGTTGATGAAGATCTTATTAATTTAATGAAGGTCATGGGGGCAAATCCTTATCAAATCTTTATGAAGGTACAACTCCCGTCTACATTGCCAGCATTTTTTTCAGGACTTAAAATTGCAGCTACCTACAGTATTATGGGGGCTGTACTTGCAGAATGGATTGGTGCAAAAAGCGGTTTAGGGGTATATATGACTAGGGCTATGAGTTCCTTTAGTATAGAAGCTTTATTTGCAGATATATTTATTGTGGTTTTATTAAGTATTGGTATATTTCAACTGATAGAAATATTTTCAAAAAAAATTATGCCTTGGAATCAGGAAAAAAGTCAAAGGAGAGATTCAAATGATAAAAAAAGCAAAAGTTTTATTAATTGGTCTATTGGTAATGGTTTTAGGTTTATCAGGCTGCGCAGCGAAGAAAGAGGAAGCACCAAAGGAAGAGAATAAACTTCAAAAAATTACAGTAACATTAGATTGGACTCCAAATACAAATCATACAGGGCTTTATGTGGCAAAGGATAAAGGTTACTATAAAGATTTAGGAATGGATGTTGAGATTATCCAGCCAGCAGGAGGGACAGCAGAACAGTTAGTTGCAACAGATAAAGCCCAATTTGGTATAAGTTATCAAGAGTCTGTTACATTAGCAAGAGTAGAAGATATTCCAGTAGTATCTATTGGAGCAGTGATTCAGCACAATACATCAGGCTTTGCGTCTTTAAAAGAAAAGGGAATTGAAACACCAAAGGATTTTGAAGGAAAAAGATATGGTGGATGGGGTTCTCCTATTGAAAAGGCAACATTAAAGGCATTAATGGATAAGGATGGAGCAGATGTTGAGAAAGTTCAAATCCTTACTAGTGGAGCTGCAGATTTTTTTGCTGCAAGTGAAAAGGATGTTGATTTTGCATGGATCTTTGAAGGCTGGACAGGAGTTGAAGCAAAGCTTAAAGGGATTGAGTTAAATTATGTTGATTTAGGAAAAGAAGATCCTGCCCTTGATTATTACACACCTGTTATTATTACAAATGAGAAAAACATCAATGAGAATAAAGATTTAATAAAGAAATTTATGGAAGCTACAAGCAAAGGCTATGCAGATGCTATGAAAAATCCTACTGAAGCTGCTGATATTTTATTAAAAGCTGCACCAGAGCTAAATAAAGAGCTAGTTGTTGAAAGTCAGAAATTCTTAAGTGATAAGTATCAAGCAGATGCAGAAAAATGGGGATTACAGAAAAAAGAAGTGTGGGAAAATTATACAAATTGGTTATTTGAAAGAGATTTAATCACTAAAAAGATAGATACAGAAGCTGCATTTACTAATGAATTTTTACCAGAGAAATAAGGAGTCATAAAAAATGCATACACCTAAAATTAGGTTAACAAATGTTCATAAGGATTACATTTCTAAAAGGGACGAATTAAAGGTATTAAAGGATATCAACCTTTATGTAAATAAGGGAGAGTTTGTTTCTATCATAGGGCCTAGTGGCTGTGGAAAAAGTACTATATTTCATATTATTACAAAACTTGAAAAAACCTATGAAGGTATAGTAGAAATAGATGGAGAACCTTTAGAAAAATCTAAAGAGAGAACGGGCTATATGCACCAAAAGGATCTACTCATGCCTTGGAGGACACTTATAGATAATGTGCTCCTTCCCCTTGAAATTGAAGGGAAAAATAAAAAAGAGGCAAAAGAAGAGGTAAGGAAGTATTTTGATGTTTTTGGACTGGAAGGATTTGAAGAAGCTTACCCCAATGAATTATCAGGAGGGATGCGGCAAAGAGGAGCACTTCTTCGAACCTTTTTAGTAGATAGTGAATTATTACTTCTAGATGAGCCCTTTGGAGCATTAGATGCCATTAATCGATCTAAAATGCAGGAGTGGCTCCTTAAGATATGGCATCAATTTAAAAGATCTGTTCTTTTTATTACCCATGATATAGAGGAAGCCATCTATTTATCAGATCGGATTTATGTACTTAGCGAAAGACCTGCAAAGGTTTTAAAGGAAGTACAGATAGATTTTGAAAGACCAAGAAAAAAAGATATTGTGGTGACGGAAAAGTTTTTAAACTATAAAAAAATATTGATGGATTCACTAAAGTAGGAAAAGGGGTAGGCTTATAGAGTCGCCCTTTTTCCATTAGGAGGATAAGGAAATGAAAATGATTGATGTACACTGTCATATAGATCAATATGATCTTCATGAGCTTGAAGATATTTTTTCGAAAAAGTATATACATGTTATTGGGGCTGCTATGCATAAAGCATCAGGAGAGAAGCTTTTGAAGATGAAAAAAAGCTATAAAAACTTATCTATTTGTTTAGGGATTCATCCTGAATATCCAGATTACTATGATGAATTTGAAGAAGTTAAAAAACAAATCATTGAGAACAAAGATGAAATTATAGCCATTGGAGAAATCGGTATGCCTTATTATAGCTTAGAGGGTTTGGAAGAAAATGAAAAGGAAGAATATATAGAAAAGGGAAAAAGCTTACTCATCCAATTTTTAGATTTAGCGAAAGAGTTAGATTTACCTGTAGTCCTCCATAGTATTGAAACTACTGCAAAGATTGCGTTAGAAGAATTAAAAAGGAGAAAAATAAAAAAGGCATTATTTCATTGGTTTGAAGGAGACTTAGAGATTATGAAGGAAATTACAAGGGAAGGGTATTATATATCTGTAAGTCCTGATGTTATGTATAATAAAAGCTATAGAGCCTTCGTAAAAAATATCCCTATAGAGAATTTGGTTTTAGAGAGTGACGGACCCTGGGCATATAATGGAGAAAAAGGAGTTCCCGAAATGATCATAGATAGTTTAGCCTATATAAGTAAAGAGAAAAATATAGAAGAAATAGAGCTTAGAAAAATTTTCTATGAAAATGCAGAGCATTTATTTGGAGATTTATAAAGGTTTTGTTTAAATTTCCTCTTGCATAAATAAAAAAAATATTGTATAATATCTTCAACTAAATAAATAATTCAACGGGCAATGGCGTCCAACAAAAAAGGAGATAAAATCCTTTATTTGTTGACGCTTTTTTTATTGTTTTCAAAGGGATTGAAAGACTACAAATAATGAGGAGGAATTAAAATGGGTTGTAATTACAGTAAAGAAGAATTATTAGAAAAGGCAAAGGAACTAGAGCTTGAGTTTATTCATTTACAGTTTACAGATATTTTAGGAGTTATGAAGAATGTTTCTATTACTATAGAGCAATTGGAAAAAGCATTAAATAATGAGATTATGTTTGATGGTTCATCTATTGATGGTTTTGTTCGAATCGAAGAATCAGATATGTATTTAAGACCAGATTTATCTACTTTTGTAGTATTCCCTTGGACAAACCATGCAAAAGAAGCAAGAATGATTTGTGATGTTTACAAAGCCGATGGAACGCCTTTTGAAGGATGTCCAAGAAATGTACTCAAAAAGGTATTAAGAGAGGCTTATGATATGGGGTATACTATGAATGTAGGACCTGAATGTGAATTCTTTTTATTCCATACAGATGAAAGAGGCGAACCCTCTTTAGAAACCCATGATAATGCTGGATATTTTGATTTAGCCCCTATTGATTTAGGAGGAAATGCAAGAAAGGATATGACCATTACATTAAAGCAAATGGGATTTGAAATAGAAGCTTCTCATCATGAAGTAGCCCCAGGACAACATGAAATTGACTTTAAATATGAAGATGCATTAACAGCGGCTGATAATATTATGACTTTTAAGATGGCTGTAAGAATTATTGCTCAAAGACATGGTCTTCATGCTACATTCATGCCAAAGCCTAAATACGGTATTAATGGCTCAGGAATGCATATCAATATGTCTCTTGCAACATTAGATGGGAAGAATGCTTTTTATGATGAATTGGATTCTTTAGGATTATCAGAAGTAGCGTATCATTATTTAGGAGGAACGATTAAGCATGCTAGAGCTTTTGCAGCTCTTACAAATCCAACAGTAAACTCCTATAAAAGATTGGTTCCAGGGTATGAAGCACCCGTACTGATTGCTTGGTCAGCAAGTAATAGAAGTCCATTAGTAAGAATACCAGCTAAAAGAGGAAATTCTACAAGAATCGAGCTTAGAAATCCAGATCCAGCAGCCAATCCATATTTAGCATTAGCAGCTATTTTAAAGGCAGGACTTGATGGAATTAAAAATAAAATCACACCACCATCACCTGTAATGAGTAATGTTTATCATATGGATGAGATGGAAATGAAAGAAAAAGGAATTACCAGTCTTCCAGAGAATCTTTATGAAGCAGTAAGGGAGTTATCAAAGGATGAAGTGATCAAGGATGCTATTGGAGCTCATGTATATGAAAAATTTAAAGATGCAGCTCTTTACGAGTGGCATGAGTATTCGAAATTTGTATCTAAGTGGGAGCTTGATAGATATTTAAGAAAGTTTTAAAAAATTATTTAAACTCGGAGTGGTTATATGGACAGTTATAGGATTGTAGTTGCAGATAGTAGCGAAAGTTCTAGAAAGTTTATTTGTAAGATACTAAATAAAAAAGGTTATAAAACTTATCAAGCAACAGATGGAGCAGGCGTTATAAGAATTTCTAGAAAGATTTTTCCGAACCTTGTGATGATAGATACAAATCTTTGGGGAATGAATGCCTATGAAGCTGCCCGTATTATAGAAGAAGATCGATTATCAACAGTACTTTTTGTTACTAGTAATCCAACCAATACTTTTTATGAGAAATTGAAAAATATGCATATTTTTGCATATGTCATGAAGCCCATTCTAACGGATCAACTATATCAAATGGTAGAGTTTTCCATTATGAATGCCAATAAAATAAAGTTATTATCTGAAAAAATAGAAAAATTAGAAAACACCTTAGAAGGTAGAAAAAAGATTGATCGAGCAAAGGGCTTGTTAATGAAAAATCTAGGGATATCTGAAGATAAAGCTTATAAGCTATTGAGAAAGAAAAGCATGGATGCCTGTGTATCTATGGATCAGATGGCAGAAAAAATTATTAAAAAATCTATAAAGTAAAGTATGTGTAAAGAATAGAGTCTTTAAGGCTCTATTTTTTTATACATGAATAGGACATTAAGTAAAAAATTGTACAAATTAGAGAATTTTTTTTAGAAGCATTTATTAATAAAAATGAAAAAAATGTCGAAATATATATAAATGTATATTTTCAGTAAAAACAATGAACCAATAAATATAGGGATAAATATAAAAGAAAGGGACGGATCATATGAAAAGGATGAGAAAATCGAAGAAGAAAATCATATGGATATATATGCTAATCGGAATTAGTTTTGGTTTATTTTTTCCAATAGTGGCTATTTACTTTGAAATGATACGATTAGGCTTAGGATTTGGATTAGAAAATATGATATATATTCATAAATACAATAAAATATTATTTATAGTAGATATGATTCCTCTTTTATTAGGAACTGTTACATTTTGTACAGGAATGATAAGAGCACGATTAAAATCAATCAATGAAAAATTAGAAAAACAAATTATAATAGATGAACTCACTGGGATTTATAACAGAAGATATGGCACACGTAAACTTAAAGAATATATAGAAAATGCTAAAGAAGATGAAAAAGTAGGGGTTGTTTTTATAGATTTAAATAGATTTAAATTGATTAATGATCATCTAGGACATTGTGTAGGAGACCAATTATTAAGAGCTGTTGCAAAAAGACTTGTAAATCGTGTAGAAAATAGAGATGTTGTGCGAATTGGTGGAGATGAATTTATGGTTCTTGTTGAAGATATTAAAGGGATAGAAGATGTAAAGAATGTTTTAGGTTGTCTTATAAATGTTTTTGAGGAACCATTTTATGTTGCTAATAAACTCATCAATATGAAGGCAAGTATAGGCGTATCAGTATTTCCAGACCATGGACAAGATATGGAAACTCTTTTGAAGTGTGCAGATATGGCTATGTATGAATGTAAAAATTCTAATAAAAGTGGATTTGAACTTTATCATGATGGAATGAATGGTGGCTATAAAAAAGGAGTATGCATAGAACGTGAACTTTCTCATGCTTTATAAAACAAAAAACTATTTAAAAGCACTTGCTAAATATGTAATTTAAGCAAGTGTTTTTTAAAATAATATTTACTAGATAGAGTGGATAGATTGATGTATAATATGCAATATATAATTTTAATGGAAGATATGAATATTTTATATAAGGAGAATAGTATGAGAAGAAGAAAGAAAAAAGGTGCAGATGAAAAACTTTTAAGCTACACAGAATATGTATTAAAAGATTCTAATGAATTAAAAGGAAAATGGAATGAAAGATTCAACAATCAAAATCCTATTTATTTAGAATTGGGAATGGGAAGAGGTAAGTTTTTAACTACTCTTGCAAAGCAGCATAAGGATATTAATTTTATTGGGATGGAAATGAAGGAAGAAGTATTGTTAAAAGCTGTTGAAAAGGCACATGAAAATCACTTAAATAATATTTTATTTATATGGGGAGATGTAAATAAAATATTAGAATTATTTGAAGAGGGAGAGATTGAGAGAGTATTTATTAACTTCTGTGATCCATGGCCTAAGAGAAGATGGGCAAAAAGAAGATTGACTCATACTAGATTTTTGGAAAACTATAAAAAGTTGTTAACGAACGAAGGGGAAATTCACTTTAAAACAGATAATGAAAAATTGTTTGAGTTTTCGTTAAATGAGTTTGCTGGTGCTGATTTAAAACTAAAAAATATTTCTTTGAATTTGATAGAAAGTGATTTTGAAGATAATGTGACTACTGAATATGAAGATAAATTTATGAACCAAGGACTAAAAATATATAGATGTGAAGGAAAGAAGAAGTAAAAAATTGTATTGACTTTATATCTGTAGTGGCATATAATACAAAAGGTATGAAAATTAAATAAATATCTTATCCAGAGAGGTGGAGGGACTTGGCCCTATGAAGCCCAGCAACCTAAAACATTTTGTTTTGTGGTGCTAATTCCAGCAGGTATAACCTGGCAGATGAGAATCGAATATTACTTCTTGTTTGTCTGCAAGAAGTTTTTTTATTGCAAAAAAATAGAGGAGGGAATGTAATGAAAAAAGGAAATCCATGGGCGCTACTCCCTTTAGTAGTTTTTCTAGTATTGTATCTTGTCACATCTATTGTTATTGGAGACTTTTACAAAATGCCTGTAACAGTAGCATTCTTAGCTGCAAGTATTGTTGCTATAGCTATGAATAGAAAAGAAAGTATTCATGACAAGGTGGAAGTATTTTGTAAGGGGGCAGGAAATAGTAATATTATCCTTATGTGTGTGATCTTTGTTTTAGCAGGAGGTTTTGCACAAGTAGCAAGAGAAATGGGAGCGGTAGATTCCACAGTAAATTTGGGACTAAGCATTTTACCAGGAAATATATTGATCGCGGGAGTGTTTGTAATCGGGTGCTTTATATCATTATCTATTGGTACATCTGTAGGAACCATTGTAGCTTTAGCCCCTATGGCAGTAGGGATTGCTGAAAAAACAGGAATTCCTATAGGTCTTGCATTAGGAGCTGTAGTGAGTGGTGCCATGTTTGGAGATAATTTATCTATGATTTCTGATACAACTATTGCAGCGTCAAGAACACAAGGCTGTGAAATGAGAGATAAATTTAAGATGAATTTTATTATTGTAGTACCAGCAGCGATTATTACAGCAATTATATTTATTTCTATGAATGTGGGAGACACTTCTGTACTGAGTGGAAGCTATGATTATAATATTATAAAGGTGTGTACTTACTTAGCTGTATTAATTGCAGCACTCATTGGTGTGAATGTAATGGTTGTTTTAGTAGGAGGAACTTTATTTGCAGGAGTTGTAGGAATATTTACAGGTGCCTTTGATGTATGGGGATTTGTACAGGCAATCGGAAAAGGGATTATGGGTATGTCTGAGATAGTTATTATTTCTCTTTTAATTGGTGGAATGGTTGAAGTAATAAAATATAATGGAGGAATAGACTTCCTATTGGATTTTATTACCAAGAGGATTCACAGCAAAAAAGGTGCAGAGCTAGGGATTGGTATGTTAGTAGGTGTAGTAGATATGTGTACAGCTAATAATACAATCGCTATTGTTATGGCAGGACCTATTGCAAAAGATATAGCAGATAAGTATGAGGTAGATCCAAGAAGGTCTGCAAGCATACTAGATACTTTCTCGTGCTTTTGCCAAGGGGTAATCCCTTATGGTGCACAACTATTAGTTGCTGCAAGTGTGGCAGGAGTTTCATCCTTTGCAATTATGAAATATTTATATTATCCATATTTAATGGGAATGTGTGCTTTATTGGCCATCGCATTTGGCATTCCTAGACTTAAGAAAAGTAGTTCTAAAAATTTAAGTTATCAAAGATAAATATGAAAAATCCTCAATATGAAAATATTGAGGATTTTTATATAAGTTTTATGCATTTGTATATGCTTTGGCTTTTCCATTTTTATCATAGAAAAGACCTCGTAAGATTAGAGCCAATGCACCATCTCCTGTAATATTACAAGCTGTTCCAAAGCTATCTTGCAATGCAAATATGGCAATCAGTAATCCTACTCCTGATGAATCAAATCCTAATACACTTGTTACAATAGCTAAAGACGCCATAACCGTACCTCCAGGAACGCCAGGTGCTCCAACTGCAAAGATTCCAAATAATACGGAAAATAATATAATGGTGCCAACAGAAGGTAGTGTACCGTAAAGAATCATGGATATAGTCATACAAAAAAATGTCTCTGTTAAAACAGACCCACAAAGATGGGTTGTTGCCCCAAGGGGGATGGCAAAGTCAACTACTTCTGGAACTAATGCCTTTGAACGATGGGCACATCTTAATGAAACAGGTAATGTAGCTGCACTAGACATAGTACCTACTGCTGTTAAATAAGCAGGTCCATAGTGTTTTGCAACCTCTAAAGGATTTTGCTTTGAAACAGTCCCTGCAATTAAATAAAGAAGGGTTAACCAAATAAAGTGACCAACCAATACGATGACAATTACTTTTAAGAAGATTGGTAATTGTTTTGTTAAGCTACCTGTATAAGCTAAGCCTGCAAAGGTTGCTGAAATAAAAAATGGAAGAATAGGAATAACGATTTTATTAATAATAGATAATACCATTCTTTGTATTTCATTTAAGAAATTCTCCATCATTTCAGATTTTGTCCATATAACAGATATTCCTGTTAAAATGGCTAATACTAATGCTGTCATTACAGGCATTACAGGTTCTAGATTTAACTCGAAAACTGTCTTAGGAAGTTCCTTTAAACTTTCTGCTTGGCTAGCAATATGAAAATGGGGAATAATCATATAGCCTGCAATAGCTGAAAAGGTTGAAGCTCCTACTGCTGATAAATAAGACATACCAAGAAAAGTTCCTAACATTTTGCTTGCATTGTTTTTGAGTCCTGCTATGGCAGGTGAGATAAATCCAAAGATTACTAAAGGGACGGTAAAGAAAATAAATGAACCAAGAATTTCCTTAATGGTTGTGATGATTGCCATGACCTTTGGACTAACTACTAGCCCTAAAATAATTCCGCCTATAATACCTATCAATAATTTAGGTATCAGACCAATTCCCTTTTTGTTACTCATTGTATTGATGCCTCCTTTTGAATGATAATGAAAATAAAAAAGTGAATGAATATTTGGAATATATTTCACTTTTTATATTATTTTCCCATGCATATAATACATCTTCTTTTCTTTCTTGTAAACAGCTTAATAGGATTATAAAAAATATTATTGATTTAGGGTAGAAGAATAGATATTTTCTATAATGAAGAGAAATATGAAAATGCGTAAATAGAAAAGATAAAACCCAGTAAAGGTGGATTTTATCTTTTGCATAAAAGTATTTTTTATTTAGATAAGGCAGTGGGATATTTTTTTAGATAGACCCATGAATTTGTTAGCTTTCTTGTAACGATAAATAAAATACTTGTACTGATCATAACAGGTACTGTGGCACCTAAGAAAAAGTCTACATTGATAAATTGATAATAAAGATAAACGCCTACTCCCCAAACAACAAAGGAACCCCAATGTACGAGTAAATCTTCCTCAATACTTTTCTTTTTATAAACAAAATAATCTGTCATAAGTACAGCAAATAGAGGTGCAAAAACAGATCCGATTGCATATAGGAAGTTCTCGTATTGTTCAATAGGAATAAGGATGGCTAAAACCAGACCAATTACTCCCATAGCTAAGGCCACTTTTCTTTCTTCTAGCTTAGGAAAAACATTTAAAAAGGTAACCCCTGCAGAATAAGCATCTAAGAATGTAGTAGTAATGGTAGATAAAACAATAATACCTAAGCCAAATAATCCTAGATTTGCAGCAAGCATCATACTTCCAGGATCTGCATTTCCTGCCATAATAGCTGCTCCAAGACCGATGGTATACATCCATGTACTTCCTACAAAATACCCTATAAAGCTACTAAAAAGTCCTGATTTTTTGTTCTTTGAAAAACGTGTATAATCAGAAATCAATGGAAGCCATGAAAGGGGCATAATCACATTTAATTCTATAGCTGTTCCCATAGACATAGACATAGGCGATACACTTATACTAGCAAAAACAGAACTATCCTTGAAAACAACCGTACTTAAAATAATGGTTAATCCAAATAATAAAGCTACTGCAATTAAATTGAGCTTTTGGAACCCATTTTTTCCAAGGAAAATCCATAAGCAAATAAAAATACCAATAACAAAAGACCAAAGAGTCAAGTTGTCAAAAGACCATAAAATTTTAGTGATCTCATTAACAGAACGACCTCCAGAAATAATCATAACAGCTGTCCAGCCAATTAGTTGTAGTACATTTAGTATAGAAAATAAGTAAGAACCATATGTACCAAAGGAGATTCTTGTAGACATAATAGAAGGAAGCTTACTTTCTGCACCGATGTATCCCCCTAAAACAAGAATACCTGTTCCAATTATATGTCCTATAAGAATTGCCATAAAAGCTTTAGAAAAGCCCATAGGGGCTAAAATTCCTCCAGTTAAAATTTCAGCAATAGAAATAGAAGCACCAAACCATAAGGCTAAAAGGTGAAAGCTACTTAAATTTGTTTTTTCACTATTCATTTAAAAGACCTGCCTTTTCATAAAGTTCATAGAAGTGATGAGTAGGACCTACTCCGTGACCAATAGAAAATCCATGAGTAATAGCTGTTGTAATATATTCCTTTGCATTTTTTACTGCTTCATAAATAGGCATATCCTTTGCTAAATTGGCAGCAATAGCAGAGGATAGGGTGCATCCTGTACCATGAGTATGGGTTGTTTCAATTCTTTCTTGGTCAAATAAGTAGAATTCTTTTCCATCATATAAAACGTCAGTGGCCGTCTTTGAAAGATGTCCGCCTTTTACTAATACAAATTGAGGACCCAAATCATGTAAATCTTTTGCTGCTTTTTTCATCTGCTCTAAATCTTCTATTTTATAGCCTAATATTTCCTCAGCTTCTGGAAGATTTGGTGTAATTAGTGTAGCCATAGGTAATAATTTTTCAATTAAAGCTTTCTTTGCCTCCGGCTTTAATAAATCATATCCACTTTTTGAAATCATAACAGGATCTACTACCAATGGAGGAAGATCATATTTTTTTAGAGTATCTGCAATGATTTCAATGGTTTCTGTCTGAGATACCATACCAATTTTGATACCATGAACAATGATATCATCAAAGATTGCTTTGATTTGATTGGCAATAACAGAAGGGGTAATATCCTGTACATCAAAAACTCCTTGTGTATTTTGAGCAGTAATTGCTGTAATGACACTCATACCAAAGGTAGCGTGAGCTGAGAAGGTTTTTAAATCTGCTTGAATCCCTGCACCACCACTACTATCAGATCCTGCAATCGTTAAACAATGTTTCATAAAAATTCATCCTTTCTATGTTAGAGCTTTTATTTTAGAGAACAAAAAAGCACGAATCCAGTAAGGATTCGTGCAACATTATTTTATGTATTGCTTCCCTACGCTGGCATAATCCAGATCAGGTTTGAGGGTCAAAGAAACTCTATCCTTACTCTCAGCTGGTTCTACCAGCTCCCCTAGCGCTAAAAATATTCTGTTCGACTTTATGATACTACGATTAGAATATATTTACAAGAGGAAAATAAATTTGAAAAAATTATCCAATACTATTAGAATAATAATGTATATAGAAAATAATAGAAAGAGGGCGATTATTATGATGATGATCTATAGATACGAAATAAAAAATTGGAGAGATAAAAGAATCGAATAAGAAAAGGAGAATTTATGGAAAAAATCAAAATAATCGCATCTAATAAAAGTTGGATAGAGCAAAATGCAGTAGAGCAGTTAAAGGGGATTGTATCTCTTAAAGGAATGATTAGAGCAGTAGGGCTTCCAGATTTACACCCTGGAAAGACTCCAGTGGGAGCAGCTTTTGTGAGTGAAGAGATCATTTATCCTCATATTATAGGAAATGATATAGGCTGCGGTATGAGTTTATTTATGACAGCTGTAAAAAAGCATAAAGTAAAAAAAGATAAATGGATGAAAAAATTAGAAAATAATTTAAATATTGAAGATATTTTTATAGAAGATTCTTTAGAGGATACAATTCCCTTTAAAGAAAAAATGGGAACTATCGGTGGAGGCAATCATTTTGCTGAGTTTCAAGAAATAGAAAGGGTATTTGATGAAGAAAGTTTTGAAAAATTAGGGCTTAGTAAAAAGCACCTATACCTCTTAGTTCATAGTGGATCAAGAGGATATGGAGAAAATATATTAGATGAAGCTATAAAAAGATATAATGCTCAAAAGGGACTTAAGTTAGGCACTGCTGAAGCAGAAGCATATCTAAAAAAACATGATGATGCTACTCTTTGGGCAGAGAATAATCGTAAAATGATTGCTTATAGATTGATGAATTTACTTGGAATCGATATGAATAGAGTTTTAGATAGTACCCACAATAGTATCGTAAAAAAAGTTATTCAAGATAAAGAAGTTTATATTCACCGAAAGGGAGCTGCACCAGCAGATATTGGAGCTGTTGTTATTCCTGGTTCAAGAGGTGATTTAACTTATATAGTTATGCCTAAACCGAGCTATTTTTCTGCGTACTCTATTGCTCATGGAGCAGGACGGAAGTGGAGTCGTGGAGGCTGTAAAGAAAGACTTATCAATAAATACACAAAAAAAACAATTAAACAAACCCAATTAGGTGGGAATGTGATTTGTAAAGATAAAAACCTGCTATTTGAAGAAGCTCCTGAGGCCTACAAAAACATTGAAAATGTTATAAAAGATTTAGTAGAGGCAGATTTAATTGAGGTCATTGCCACATTAAAGCCTGTCATAACCTATAAGGGGTAACATTATGTGGATTCAGATTAGTAGTGGAGCAGGACCAGAGGAGTGCGCTTTAGGAGTAGGTCTTTTTTTCAAACAGGTAATCAAAGAATGTAAACAAAAGGATTTAAAAATTGAACTAGTAGGACATGAGGACGGACAATACCCAGGGAATTATCAATCAGTTCTTTTACGAATTGAAGGAGCTGATGCAAAGAAATACCTGAAAAGCATTGAAGGAACCATCCTTTGGATTTGTAAAAGTCCTTATCGACCCCATCATAAAAGAAAAAATTGGTATATTGATGTGGAAGTTTATGAGGAACAAGAAAAATATAGTTTTAACTTATCAGATGTAAAAATAGATACCATGAGAAGCTCAGGGGCTGGAGGACAAAATGTAAACAAACTAGAAACAGCTGTAAGAGTAACCCATCTCCCAACAGGGATCATGGTAAAAGCACAGGAAGAAAGAAGTCAACATCAAAATAAAAAACTAGCTCTTGCTATCCTACAAAGGATTCTTGAAAACAAAAATGAAAAAGCTTTAGATGATTTCAAAAAAGGATTGTGGCAGCAGCATAAAGCTTTAGTAAGGGGAAACCCTGTGAGAACTTTTGAAGGAAAGAGGTTTAAGGAGAAAAGGTAAGGTCGTGTAGAAATATAAAAAAGTAATTTATGAACTTTTAGCTTTAAAAAAGCAAAGGACATAGATTACTTTTTTTATTGAAAATAAATATATAATATGTAAAAATAGACATATATTTGAAGGAAATAGAAAAATATTGTTGAACTTGTAGTGAATGGGATACTCTAAAATAATGAAAAATGAAATTTAATAAAATAAGTCAAAAGGGGTTGTAGTATGGAGTTAAGATTTGTATCTAGTAGCAAAGAGAAGTATAAGGAAATCAAGAAATTTTTTGAAAATAGTGATATTGATGTGATTTTCACCAATACTCGAATTGATGAATTACAGACAGAAGATGTAGAAAAATTATTATCAGATAAGGTCATAAAAGCTTATAAGAAAGTTAGAAAACCATTGTTTGTAGAACATACGTGTCTTTGTATAGAAGCTTTAGGTGGATATCCAGGATTAGCAACAGGAAGCTTTTGGGAAAAAATACAAAGTTCAAAACTAATTTCTTTATTAAAAAATGAAGAGAACAGAAAAGCAGTTGTAAGAAGTATAATATATTATTTTGATGGTAAAAAAATTAAACGCATTCAGGAGGAATTACAAGGGGAAATTGCGGATAATCCTAAAGGGAAAAACGGATTTGCTTGGGATGATATTTTTATTCCAAAGCATTCAGAAAAAACCTTTGCACAGTTAGATAATCAAGAGATTAATAAGAAGAAAATTATGAGGATTCAAGCTCTTAGTAAATTGAAAGAGTATGTAAAAAAACAGCAAGATGAAAATTGCAGTGTAAAAGAAATAAAAAAATTGATAGATGAAAAGAAATTAATATTATTTGTTGGTGCGGGTGTATCGATGAATGCAGGACTTCCATCTTGGGATTATTTAATAAAAGAATTAGCTGAAGAACTAGATTTTGAGTCAGAAATATTTATGGAGATGGGGAATAGTTTGGAACTAGCAGAGTATTATGAACTCATGAAAGGTTCTCTAAATAATTTGGTGAAAAAGAAGAATAAAGAATGGCATTCAGAAGATAAAGGGATCGAAGACTCTAAAATTCATAAGTTGATTACAAAATTAAAGGTGCCAATCATATATACTACAAACTATGATAGATGGCTTGAAAAAGCTTTTGAAAAATACAATGGAGAAAATTCTTATACAAGAATAATGAATATAGCCAATTTATCTGAAATTGATAATGATAAGACTCAAATTATTAAATTACATGGAGATTTTGAAGAGCAAAATTCCATAGTTTTAACAGAGTCAAGTTATTTTGAAAGACTAGATTTTCATACTCCTTTAGATATTAAGTTAAAGTCGGATATTTTAGGAAAAAGCATTTTATTTATTGGTTATAGTCTTAAAGATATCAATATTAGATATTTGTTGTATAAAATCGAGAGCATATGGAAGTCTTCTTCTTACCATTATGACAAACCTCAATCTTATATATTTACAACAGAATATAATCCTATACAAGAGAAAATTTTAGAAAGTAGAAATGTTAAAACCGTGTATTCAGATATAGATAATGCTAAAGAGGGGTTAGAAAATTTCTTAAATCAAATAACAGATGGAGAAATGGATAGTATTAATAAAGGGATAAAGGAGTGAAAATTCATGGCAGCAGAAGTAAAAATTGGGGCTAGAGTGTTGGATGATGATGTAGTAAAAAAATTATTACCTAATTATGAGAATGTAAAAAAGCAAATAGAAGAGTTTAGAAGAATTGCGTATGAAAGTAATGAAAAAATTAAGCAACAGAAAGAAGAATATATAAAACATAGAAAAAGATATGATAAAAGATTAATGAAAGAACTAGATGGACTTTATTACAATGTAGTTTCTATTCTGGGAAGTAGAGGGACAGGAAAGACTTCTATTTTGTTGACATTAAAAAATGACTTTTTAGACGATACAAAAATGATAGATGATATTCTATTACCATTAATAGTACCTGACCATATTAGTAGTTTTAATGATACTTTAGGATGGATTATTAGTTACTTTAGAGAAGTAGTTGATCATATTCAACAGCGTAATAAAAAAGAGTATGTTGGTGAAGGAATTTTTGCAAGATGTGATTATAAAAATGATTCAGAACTAAAGAATATGTATGAAAATCTTGTAAGGGCATATATGTACACTAGAAAAATGTATAAAGATTTTTCTGCTAAATATGCAGAAGGAGATAAGGAAATCACAGAAGATCATTTCAAAATTATTAAAGCAGATAGAGATGTAAGAGAAAGATTTAATGAGTTTATAGATGTATTAGTAGAGGAAAAAAGAAAATTAAATCAAAATAAAATAGATGGATATAATTCAGAACCATTAATACTGATGTTTTTTGATGATGTAGATATAAGTGCAGAAAAGTGTCCAGACGTATTAGACACGGTATTAAAGTTTTTAACACATAAGAATATTGTTGTATTTATTACTGGAGATTATCAGATTTTTTCAGAGGTAATGGCAATAGAATTTCTTAAAAAAGAAGGTTTATTAGATGGAAACTTAATGGATAAAGATTATGGTTTAGGAAATAGTGATAGAGCTGTAGATATGAGAAATGAGAGAAGTGAAGAATATTTAAGAAAAATTCTACCTTTAGCATTTAGATACAATATTCCGGATATGAATGATGATATGAAGGTAGATTTTATATATTATGGTTCAAAGAATGATGAAGAACCGAAAGAGATAGAAAAAATGTCTATAAAAGAGTTGATAAATTACAATTTCAAAAGAAGTGATGGTAAATTTACTTGGAATGATGCATTTTCTAAATTGTTAGATAAGACACCTAGAGGATTAATTAACGTTTATTTTATGTTATATCAAAAAGCAAAAGAACTCGAAAATGAAAAAGAAATTGATAAAGTTTGGGATGTTGAAAAAATATATCAGTTTTATATGATATTGATCAATTCTAATCATGAGTTTCAGTTGAATACAAATTTTATTTCAAGATACATATATAAGAAAAATGATAAAATAATTGTGGATTATGATCATTTAGAATCACTATTAATCAGATATGAAAATAAAGAAATTGAGGATAGATTATTTAATAAAATTGTAAGGGATGTTATAGAATTGACTATATATGGTGTTTTGTTACGTAAAATAGATCAGTCAATCAATGGAAAAGAAACGTGCATTCAAATAATGTATTCCTATGCTAATTTAAAAAATCCATTATCAATATTTATCAATAAATATAGAACAGATTTCGAAATGAAATTGGTACCAGAAATTGATGAAGATGATTTGATGTTGAGCTTTTATTGCAAATTTATTGAAGATAATAAACGAATAATTGATTTGAAACAAATGATAAGGGAATCAAAAAAGGATCATTCTATATATGTTGAAGAAAATTCAAAATAAGAAAATTACAAAAATAGAATAAGTTGATAAACGAAAAATAAAAGAGGGGGGCATATTGTGGAAGAAATAAAAGATTTAACATTTGAATATAGTTACTTTAAACAATTATATGAGTGCATTAAAGAAAACAAGAGTTGGAATACAACTAGTGAAGAATTTAAAAACTGGTTTGATTTTCTTTATTATTTTTTTGAAAAAGATGTGGAGTGGGTTAAGGAAAAAATAGACATTATTTATAAACATGGAAAAAATAATGAAGAAATATTTAATTATAATGTCAAAGAAGCAAAAAGTAAAATAAAAGAAAAGTTAAAAGAAAGGGGAAATGATAAATTTAGGGAGCTAGATTTTCAAGAGATAAAAAATGAAAATAGTGATAATGGGAAGTATCAGGAGTATTTAAAAGAAAAATTAAAGGAATTGATAGAAGGATATTTTTTAGATAGAAATGAATTTTATAAAAAAATAGGTATAGACATAACGAATGTTACAAGTATTAGAAATGGTATAAATATAAGAACAGGTTGTTTTGTGGATATAGAGAAGTATCAGATAACTGTTGATAAATGGCAGGAACTAAAAAACTTGAATAACAATATAGAGAATATAAAAAAAAGAATTGAAGAAAAAGATGATAGGTTAATAAATAGCCTATTTTTAAAAAAACTAAAAGATATAGAACGATTTAAGAACATACGGTCAATACAAAAATCTATGAAATCTTTATTAAAAGAAAGTAAGATTATGAGGAAGTCCTATGGTGTAAAGAGTGAAGTTATAGAAGGAAAAGATACTTTGAATAAATATTTAAAAAACGAGGGAAAAGCCGCCACTAGAATAAAATGTGATATTAGTGAAGGTGAATTTATAGAAAATTTTATATATTGGAGTGTAAACGGTCGTATCAAAAATATATACGAGTGGATAGAGATTTACAAAGATATAGAATTACAAGATAAATATATAATTTATGAAGAAACAGAAGATAAACAGAAGTTGAGTTCTTCTATAAAAGAATTAAAATGCAATACAATATTAAAAGAATTACTACCAACGAATGACATGGTAAATTATATAGAAACTTTGCATAAGATAAATAAATTAGAAAAGGAAATCGATAATATTACTAATGAAATTACAAATAAAGAATTGCAAAATTTACTTGAAAAATACATTAATAATAAATTAAATAAAAAATTGTTCTACTATGCAGAAACAAATGTTATGGAACTTAGGATTATTTATGATATAAAAGATTTACTAAATCAAGAAAAATACAGAATATTAAATGAGAATATTAATAGCACTTTTGAAAATTTATGCAAGTTACATTATCCTGGGAGTGCTAAAATAATGATAGAGGATCCTAGTGATGGGATAATAGATACTAGTGTAGAGGATAATATCGCAAAGGAATCTGTTATAGAAATATTAAAATATTTATATCCCATTAAAGTATATATTAATACATTATGCAAAATTATTGAGAGTAATAATAGAAAAGAAAAAGATGGTTTAGAGTATTTTACTAAGTTTAGAGAATATTTGAGAAATCAAAGTAATGGAGTAAGTTTCGGAGGATTTCAAGGATATTTAAATGAAAAAGAACGACAACTCTCACAAGAAGGTTTTTAATTATGTACAAGTCAAAAATGGATTTAAGAATAAAACTTTTTACATTGCCTTTTACGGATTTTGAGTTTTATAAAAAAGAAAAAAATGAACTAAATGATAAATTACAAGATAAATTAGAGATTTTAGCATCCAAACCTCCAAAGAAAAGCAAAAAAAAATCAGATGATAATTATACAGATTATTTTGATAAGAAGTTTGTGCCAATAGTATATAAAATTCTAAATAGAACACAGAAAGTAACACAGTTAGATGAAATAGATTTATTACTGAAGAAGTATTATCCAGAAAATAAATTAAGAGACTCCTATTATAGATATGGTGAAAATAATACGAAATTTTATTTATATCATCTTACAAAGTTAAGTAAATATTTATTGACTCATAAAAATGGAAAAATCGCATTAAAATATTGGAAATCTGATGGAGAAGAAAATATTTTAGGACCTTATAAAGGCATCTACAAAATTGCACTTTGGAATTCTTTGAATAGGCTATTTACTACAGATTTATTGGTAATGCTATATTTAATAGATAATGGGATGACGGATGAATGTTATTTAAGTTGTTACCATGCATTGGTAGATGTGGCTGATTTACAACTAGATCAGATATTAGAAGAAGGGGTGGCTGAAAATCATCTACACATGAATGCAGGAATAAATTTTATTGTGAGTTGGACTGAGCTCATGTCATTAAGTAGAACAAGAGAAGAAGAAAAAGAATTATTAATGCAGCAAGATCAAACATTAGGGAAAGATTTAGATATAAACCCATATGTAAAAGCAATGGCGGTTATTCGCTTACTCCTAGCTCATTATTTAAGTTATTATGAGACATATGAAGTAAGAAATAAAACTTTAAAAGATTATTATTGTTGTGATGGAAAAAATGAAGAAGATGAAATAATATGGAATTTCCTAAATGCAATATATTTAGGAGTTGAATTAAAAGGCTGTGATAAACAAATAGTAGAAATTTATAATAACCTTAAGTTTAAATGGAACATTTCAGAAAAAGTTGATTCATCAGATTTAAGGTGGAAAGAAATATTAGCAAGAAAAGATGTAATTCATACAATATTGAAATCATATGGAACATATACAAATGTAGAAAATGTTTTTCTATTTAAAGCTTTAAAATATATGAAAGAAAGATGTAATGATGAATTAAACAATGACGAATTTTTTAGTAGAATCTTTTGGCAATATATAATCATTAAAAATGAAGCATTTCAATTAAAAGTACAGGGAAATAAAATAAAAGGATTAAAAAGCTTTGTTGAATATTATAAAAGAAGCACAGAAAGTGCATTGAATAAAAAAGAATACTTAGGATATATATTGCATACTCAGCTCAATAATAAGAACTTAAAAAAATTAGAACTTAGGTACAAAATACCTGGGAAAAATTCTAAAAGAGAAAAAAAGAATCAAACAAAGAAGTTTTTAAAGAATTTTTTTGAAGTATACAAAGGTTTTCTAGAAGAAATGCAAAATGAGAAAAACATAGATATTGAAGAGCATGGTCAATATTTAGAAGGACCTTTTATTGGGATTGTATTTCACTTTATTAAGGAATTAGATGCTTATCAACATGAAAAGTGTTGGCTTGAATATAAAGAGTATAAGGAAGCAACATATTTGAATTACAGAAAATTACAAAAGCAATATGAACAAGAAATAGAAGTAATTAATGAATTAAGACATGAAATCAAAGGCTTATCTAAATATATAGTAGGGATTGATGCTGCTAGTATAGAAAATGATACGGAGCCTTGGGTTTTTGCTCCTATCTATGAAAGAGCTAGAAATAGTGATACATATAAACTTTTTCATAAGAATAGTAATCAACCTATAAGAAATTTAGGTTTTACTTTCCATGTAGGAGAAGACTTTAGACATATACTTACAGGACTAAGAAGAATTGATGAGGTTATAGACTATTTTAAATTTCATGCAGGAGATCGAATAGGACATGGTATAGCTTTAGGTGTGAAACCAGAAAAATGGATAAATAATAACAAAGTCGTTATACTTCCTAGAATAGAGCATTTAGAAAATTTACTATGGATATGGGGTATTTATAAAGATGGAAGGTATTCAAAGGATTTTGACACAGCCTATTTAGAACAGGAAATAATGTTTTATGCAGAAAAAATTTATAATAAAATGCAGGGGATAACCACATATAATTTATGGAAGGCTTATCAAAATAAATTTAAGATAATCAATCACTATGATAAGTATCAAGCGTGTTTTGATCGTATTCATAAAAATGAACTATTTTGTCCATTTGCACAATCTGTTAATGGAAATAAAGCGATATCTAATATTACAGTAAGTGAAGGTATTTATCTTTGGGATGAGGATAAACTGACATTAGTTCAACATTGTAAATGTTATTTAGAAAAAATGAATGAACCTATTGAGATTGAAGTAAGAAATCAAGACTTGAAAATGTATGAAAACATCCAAAAAATTGTTGCCCATAAAGTTGCTAAAAATGGAATAATCATAGAAGCTAATCCAACATCGAATACAGCAATAGGAGAAGTGGATAGTATTTTAGAACATTATATATGTAATCTCAATCAACGAGGTTTGACTGAAGAGAGAAAAGCTGAGAATGGAATTATTGTGACGATCAATTCAGATGATCCTTCTGTATTTAATACAAATGTGAATAATGAATTTGGCTATATATTTTATGCTTTGCAGGAAAAAGGGTATTCAAGAGAAGATATATTGAATTGGATAGATAAAATAAGAAAACATGGATTAAGAACTAGTTTTGTACCAAAGGAAAAAACTACTTATAGAAATAAAATAAAAGAAATAGAAGATATTATAAAGAGTCTGAAAGATTAGTTTTTATAATAAATGATATGGATAAAATGATAGATAGCAGAAGGTGTGATAAGCCATATGTTAGAAATTTGATGATTTAAATGAATCCAGGTTATTAAAGCCTGGATTTTCTAATGAAATGAAGTATAAGGAAAAAATATTACCATACACATCGTAAATAATATGTTTACTTTTTGAAAAATGGATTATAATATATAGTAAAGAGTAAATAAAATATATACATTTTTAAATGTGTAGGAATTGAATAAGAATAATTTATAAATAATAGAATGTATTTTAGAGGAGGAAGATGTATGCATTTCTTTCAATCAGTAGGAAGAAATATATCAAGAATATTAGAAGAAAAAAATATGTCTCAAAAAGAGCTAGCAGACATAATAGGTGTTTCAAAGCAAGTAATGAATAAGATTATCAAAGGGCAGAAGGCAATTAATGCTTTAGAGATTACCAAAATTGCAGAAGGGCTACATGTATCCATAGAAAAATTAACAAAAGAAAATACCATAGGGAGGGACACACAGCCAGCTTTTGAATTTATGGGAGAGATTAAAAATCCTGAGACGAGAGAAAAGTTTGAGTTTTTGAAAGAAGCTATATTTGAGATTATAAAAATGGAGGAGCTATTACATGAGGAAATGTAATGATCACTTACATGTTCTTACAGAAAAAGAAATTAGAGAGATTCAAAGCTTGGTAAATCAAAAATTAGGTGAGTACAGAAAAAATGATCAAATCATTAAAGAGGATATTTTCAACATTTTAAGAATTAATGCAAGGGTCATGTATTATCCTATTGAAGATGATGAAATCTGTGGTTTTTATTCTCAAATAAAAGAAGAAAAGTTTGTATATATCAATACATTTATTCCTTTAGAAAAACAAATTTTTGCAGCAGCTCATGAATTATATCATATGTGCAGAATTGATAAGAAAAGAGAAGAATTATTAAAAAAAGAGGATTTAGAATTTGATAGACAAGATAGTAAAAATGACTTAAAAATGGAAGCGAAAGCAAATCGATTTGCAGCTGAATTTTTAGTACAAAAAAGTGTTCTAATCAATGAATTAGATTTGAGAAATATAAAAAGGGGAAAAATTAAAATCTCAGATATAGTAGTATTGATGGATGTTTTTATTGTCCCTTATAAAACTATGGTAAGAAGATTATTTGAAATAGATTATATGAACGAGACTCAATGTAGAGAGTTCTTGAAAACTCCTGATAGAACAGAAGGCAAAGATGTAATGCTATTGCAAAAAAGATTAGGAGTATGTCAACGCAATAACATAAGAACAAATACCATTAAAATAGATAATTTAATAGATTCAGCTCTAGGATTATACGAGAAAAAATATATAACATATGAAAAACTTGAATATCTTTTAAGTTTTTCGAATTATACTCCAGAAGATTTTGAAATCCAAGAACAAGAAACCCTTCTTCCAGCAGAAGAAGAATTTTTGAAAATTTTGGAGGAAGAAGAAAATGAAGTTTTCTGAAATTATAGTAGATGCGGATATGTGCATTAAATTAGGAGGATTTCAATCAACTTCTGTTTTAGAAATAATGATTCCTCAATTAACTGATAAAGCTTATATACATAAGTATGTATATGAGGATGAAATTCTTACTCCTAAAAGTGCAAGAATACAAATAGAAAATTTGATCAGAAAAGGTATAGTAGAAATTGTTCAAGAAGAACAACTTACTCCCTTAGAAAGAAATATATTTGATGCAACAGTACAGGTATTAGAAAATGTCATGATTGGCGTAAAAAAAGAAGGCAAAAACTGGGGAGAACTTTTATCATTATCAATAGCTAAAACAAAAGAAATACCTATCTTTATGTCAGATGAAAGAGACTTGCAAGAATTAATAGATATTCATTTGAATACGGGAAGTTCTAGCGATATTAAGGTGTTTAGGCTAAAAAATTTAATTGAGTGGATAAAAGTAAATCCAGAATGTAATGTGAAAAGAAGCTTTGCGAAAGCATTATGGTCTACTGTAAATGTTAAGAATAAAAGTGATGTACAAAAGAGAAAGAAAATATTTGATAAAGAATTATGGACTCTCCATATGAATGAGTAGTCATAGTTTTTAAGAATGTATAGGAAGGTGAAACCATGAAATTTACTGAGTATCAATACGAAAGACCTAATATAAAAACTTTTGAAGAACAATTTAACCAACTATTAGATGCTTTTATTGAGGCAGAAAATTATAAAGAGCAAGATGAGTTGATGGGAAAGATCAATACCTTAAGAAATGAATTTGAATCTATGGAGCAAATTGCTTATATTCGACATACGATCAATACGGAAGATAGGGTATATGAAGAGGAACAAAAATATTTTGATGAAAATGGTCCCCTTTATGAAGGATTAGTGGCTAAATATTATGCTGCATTAGTGGATTCAAAATATAAGGATGCTTTAAAGGAAAAATGGGGAGAGCAGATTTTTCATATTGCAAAGCTTAAGGTAAAGAGTTTTTCCCAGGAAATAGTTGAAGATTTAAAGCTTGAGAATAGATTAATGAGTGAATATACAAAGCTTTTATCATCAGCTAAAATACCTTTTGAAGGGGAAGAGAGAACGATTCCTCAGTTAAGACCTTTTCAAATGTCTAAAGATTTAGAAATGAGAAAAAGTGCCAATGAAGCAAAATATAAATTCTTTAAGGAAAATGAAGAGAAGTTTGATGAAATATATGATAACTTAGTAAAAGTAAGAACAAGGATGGCTAAAAAGCTAGGCTATGAAAATTTTGTAGAGCTTGGTTATGATCGTATGCTTCGAACAGATTATAACAAAGAATCGGTTAAGAATTTAAGAGAACAAGTAAAGGAATATATTGTACCTCTAGCTACAAAATTAAGAGAGAAGCAAAGAGAAAGATTAAATTTAGAAAAATTAAAGTATTATGATGAAATCCTTACCTTTTTAGATGGGAATGCAAAGCCTAAGGGAGACGCAGAGGAAATCCTTGAAGCTGGAAAGAAAATGTATGAAGGATTATCTCATGAAACAAAAGTATTTTTTGAATATATGATGAATAATGAACTGATGGATGTTTTAAGTAAGACTGGAAAATCTCCAGGAGGATATTGTACATATATCGCTAAATACAAAGCTCCTTTCATATTTTCTAATTTTAATGGAACGGCTGATGACATAGATGTATTGACTCATGAAGCAGGTCATGCTTTTCAAGTATATGAAAGCAAGGAATTTGAAATTCCTGAATACAATTTTCCAACCCTAGAGGCTTGTGAAATACATTCTATGAGTATGGAGTTTTTTACTTATCCTTGGATGAATTTATTTTTTGATGAGGTAGATAAATATAAATTTGGACATGTAAGTGAATCATTTTTATTTATTCCCTATGGAGTTGTGGTAGATGAATTTCAGCATGAAGTATATGAAAATCCAGATATGAATCCAAAGGAAAGAAAAATTAAGTGGAGAGAAATAGAGAAAAAATATCTTCCCCATAGAGATTATGAGGATAATGAATTTCTAGAAGAAGGTGGATACTGGTACCAACAAGGGCATATCTTTAAAAATCCATTTTATTATATTGATTATGTATTAGCAGAAATCTGTGCATTCCAATTTTTAAAAAAATCTAAAGAGGATTTTGATCATGCATGGAACGATTATCTAAGACTTTGTAAGGCAGGAGGGAGCAAATCCTTCTTAGAGTTAGTAGAGCTTGCAAAGCTAAAATCTCCTTTTGGAGAGGATAGTGTAAAATTGGTTGCAAGAGAAATAGAGAAATATTTAAGATAGTAGTAGAAGAAGTTATTAGGAAAATACATATTAAAAAAATAAGAGGCATTTTATCAAAGGGCTGAAAGGATTTACTTTTGATAAAATGCCTTTAAGTATTTTGAGAAAATTATTCACAGAGATAAAAAAGGATAAAAAATAGGATGGGTTACAAGATTTACAACCTATTTAACAACCTATTTAATAACCTATTCAAAGCAATCTTATTTTTTCTGATGGTGAAAATTTAAAAATTGAATACCTTTTTCTGTAATAAAGTTACCACATCTTCCTTTTTTTATAAGAATCAGTTCTAGGTTGTTTAAGCTATTTAAAATTTTTCTGAGCTTGCTTTCTTGTAAATCAATAGAAGCTTTTTTTAATAATTCAAGAAGATGCTTTCTTCCAGAAGTTTTATTGATATCATTTAACAATTTTATTGATTGGAGTACGGATATACAGATATCTAAATTTATTTTTTCATCAAGATAGAGACATTCTTTTTGAAAAGGTGTATAGTTTTGTTCTTTTGTATGTGAAGTATTGCTCTGCATAGATAGAGCTGGAACAATGTAATTAGGTAGTGCATGTAGGGTAAGTAAGGGACCTTCATCTAAAGTTGTGATATAATGAGCAACATTTCGAAGTTCCCTCACATTTCCGGGCCAATTATAAGCTTGTAATATTTCAATACATGAAGAATGAAACTTATATTTGTGATGGGTAAAGTGATCTAATAAAAGCATAATATCCTCTTTTCGTTCTCTTAAAGGAGGAAGCTCTAAAGGAAAAATATTAAGTCTATAAAAAAGATCTCTTCTGAATTTTCCACATTCAACCATATCTATGAGATTTTTATGAGTTGCTGCGATGATTCTTACATCAATATCGATAATATGTTCAGAACCAATAGGGGTTATTTGATTTTCTTGTAAAACCCTTAAAAGCTTGGATTGCAGATGTTTTGGCATATCTCCAATTTCATCTAAAAAGATTGTCCCATTGTTTGCCATTTCAAAAATCCCTTTTTTACCATCCTTTAAGGCTCCTGTAAAAGAACCTTTTACATAGCCGAATAATTCACTTTCTAATAAATTTTCTGGAATAGCTGCTGCGTTAATAGGGATAAAAGGTTGATTTTTTCTCTTAGAGGAGTTATGCAAAGCTTGAGCTAAAACTTCTTTGCCTGTACCGCTTTCTCCTGTAATTAATACAGTTAAATCTGACTGAGCAATTTTTTTGCTTTTTGTGATGATTGAACTGATATTTGCAGATTGACTAACAATATCTTCAAAGGTGTATTTTGCAATATGTCCCTTTTGTCTAAGTTTTTGGGTTAAATTTTGTTCTAGTTTTTTGATATAGGTAACTTCTTGGAAACTAAAATACATTTTAATATCTTTGTTGTAATGAACGATTTCTTTTTTTTCAAGATTAATATATTTATTATGATAATGAATTAAACCATCTATGGTTTTGTGGTGATAGTATTGTTTGAAATTTAACTCTGGTAAAAGGTCATGCAAGTATTGATCAACCTGATTTTTAGAGATATCTAATATTTCTCGAAATCGTTTATTGTGGATGAGAATTTTTCCGTTTTGATCAGTCAATAAAATACCGTCATGGGAGAGGTCAAGGAGATAATCTAGCTCTTCTGTTCGTACTAATAGATTATTGTAGTTGTCTTCTATACTATTATTTGGACTAAATATTTTTTGATAGTAATCGTAGAAGTTTCTTTGGGTTTCTTTATCTTGAATTTTGAGGGTATTCATAATAAAGAGCATTGTTGAAATATCAATAACTCTTGATTGTACATCTATTTTAGTTTCAATATATTTAGGAATGAGTTCTGGTTCTGAAGGAGAGATGGCGATATGAATATTTGAATAATCTTTACCTTTTTCAAAAGGGATTAAATTCACGTGATTAACACCAATATGGTATAAAGAAGATACGGATTCAAGGACTGTTTCGATATCATCATTTACCACAAGTACATCCGTGTTTTTTTGTATAGAGAATAGTGGATAAACTCCGCTTTTGAGGAATGTTCTTTTAACCACAATGATATTTGAAGGATTTTTAACATAATCTTTTATAATTGTTGCTCTACTTGCAGCCATTACTAAGACTAAATCATCTCCAATAATATCTCCATCTGTTAATTGATCAATATAGTAGTTGTGTATGTCAACCTTAGAACGAAAGACATCACGAATATTGTTTGTTAGAATCTTTCCTACAGGGTTGATGCGATTATTTTTAAAGGCAGAATCAGATACAACTGCAATAGATTTCATTTGAATTCCTCCCCTTTACTTTATATATATGATATATTTTACATTAGTTTAATGCGTATTTCAAAAGATTCTAAAAAATGTGTCTAATCTTAAAGTTTGGCATATGATTTGCTTTATATATTATTGAGGTGACAATATGGGAGAAAAAATTAAAGTAGATGATTTTTTTAATAATCGTGTACTAACAAATATTAAGAAAAATGGAGAAGAAACGTATAGTTTATTTTTTTCCAATAAACCCAATAGTAAGACAGATTTATATGAAAAAGAAATCTATAAAATTGATTTAGATAATCTCCAAATTCAAAAGATTACCCCTCCGTGGATGCCTGATGATTTTTATATCTGTTATGAGCAGATTCTCTTCAAAAAAGTAAAAGAAGATCAATCGGAGCTGTATACTTATCATCTAGAAACCAACGATCTTCAATTGATGAGTGTATTACCCTTTCCTGTGAAGGACTTATGCATTGTTGGAGATTCACTATATTTTATAGCTAGGGTAGAGAAATTACCAGAAGGAATTATAGGTGAAGGAATAGCGTGTTGTAGGATTCCAAAGTATCAGAACAATGCAGGAAAGCAGGTTACATATCTTTTTAAATCTGATTTAGAAGGAAAGAAAATTATTTTATTGAGTAAGTTGGATTTAGATATAGATCAAGTTCATTTCGATTTAAAATATAAACGAATTATGTATACGGCTTATAAAATACAACCTATTAAAGCTATAACCTCTGATGTATATACCTATGAAATTAGTGATGGTACAACAGAAAAGTGGACAGATGGACATTATCGTATTGGATATATAGGTAGTATTTCTAATGATCATATGATTTTTATGGGAGTAGACTTAAGAAAATACAGCAGAAACGACAATCAAGACCATTATAGGATAGACAGAGATAAAAAAACATGTCTTTCACTTACAAACTATAAAGATCAGAGTAATGAAAGACCAGGGATTGTGACAGATAGCAGATATCAAGTAGATTCTCCTGTTTGTGTCAGAGACGGTGTGTTTTATTATGTTACTGTAGACCGTTTTAAAAATACATTAAGAGGAATTGAATGTGAGGGAAAACAATTTGCCTTAGATTGTAGCTTGAGAACCATAGATAGTTACCAAGTTTTCAGGAAAGGGATTTTGATAGCTGGCTTAGGTGAATACAATCTTCATGAATTATATTGGTTAGAAGAAGGAAAGCTTAAGAAATTATCAGGATATAATGATTGGCTAAAGGAGAAAAGGATTTCTAAACCTATTTATGTAAAAGGAAGTATAGATGGTTGGGTTCTTCCACCATTAGATGTTGAAGAAGGTGAAAAATATCCTGGGATTTTGATGATTCATGGAGGCCCTAAAATGATCTATACGGATGTTTTTGCTTATGACATGCAAATGTTAGCTGCAAAGGGTTATTATGTTTTTTATTGCAATCCTAGAGGAAGTGATGGGAGAGGCAATGATTTTTCTAATATTCGAGGTGCCTTTGGAGAATATGCCTATGAGGATTTAATGAATTTTGTAGATCATGTGTTAGGAAAATTTCCTCAGATCAATGAGAAAAGACTTGGTGTAACAGGTGGGTCTTATGGTGGATATATGACAAATCTAATTATAACTAAAACATCTAGATTTAAAGGAGCTGTTTCGGAAAGAGGAATTAGTCATTTGATGACAGCCTTTTTATCATCAGATATAGGCTTTCATTATACCTTTGAATATATGGGAAATAAAGAGACACCATGGACGAATCATACATTATATGAACAAGCTTCACCCTTAGCCATGGCGCATAAAGTGAATACACCCACCCTATTTGTTCATGGGAAAAGTGATTGCAGATGTCATTACATAGAGTCAGCAAATATGTACAATGCCCTTTTATATAATGGCATTGATACAAAGCTTAGCTTGTATGAAGGACAGCTCCATAGCTTTGTAATAAATGGTAAACCAAGTAGTAGGCTAAAAAGATATGAAGAATTACTTGAATGGTTTGAAATATTCTTAAAAGGAGAGCAGAAGGATGGAATCAATTAGCTTATTAAAAGAATTAATAAAAATCGATTCTTCGACGATTGAAAAAGCCAATGAAGCAATTGACTATTTGTCAGCATATTTAGAAAAACATCATATTTATGGTGAAATCTTAGAGTATGAAGGGTACAAAAGTTATGTTGCAATAATTGGAGAAGGAAATAAAACTTTAGTATTGAATGGTCATTTAGATGTTGTATCTGGAAAAGAAGAACAGTTTGAGCCTTATACAAAAGAGGATAAACTTTATGGCAGAGGTAGTGCTGACATGAAGGCTGGCGTAGTGGCTATTGTTCAAGCCATGATCCGTCTAAAGAAAGAACCGCTAAATTGCAAAGTAATGCTCCAGCTAGTTACAGATGAAGAAATAGGAGGATTTCATTGTACAAGGTATTTAGTAGAGCAAGGATATGTAGGAGATTTTGTTATTTGCACAGAACCAACGAATATGACTATTTCTATTCAAGCAAAAGGGATTATGCGACTAGATATATTGACGGATGGTTTTTCAGCCCATGGAAGTCGACCTTGGGAAGGGGAAAATGCTATCCTTAAAGCTATAAAGAATTATGAGAATATTGAGAAATTGCCTATATTAAATGAAGGGTCTGAGTTTTATGAAAAAACTTCAGTGAATCTGGCTAAAATCAATGGTGGTGATATTTATAATCGAGTACCTGATCATAGCTGTATAGGGTTAGATATTCGATATGTACCACATATTGATCCTCAAAAAATTATTGAAGAAATTAAAGGAGTTGTAGATGGTCAAGTAGTTGTTAAGGCTATAGAACCAGGAATAAATGTTTCGACTGAATGTGAATACCTTAAAGATTTAATAAAGACCATAAAAGAAATAAAAGGAATCAATCAGGTTAAAACATCAGGGCAGCATGGTTCATCAGATGCTAGGTTCTTTACTAGCAAAGGGGTACCAGCAGTAGAGTTTGGACCAATTGGTGAAGGATGGCATGGAGATTTGGAATACGTAAGTATAGCATCTGTCATAGAACTGGAAAATATTTTAGTTGAATATGCAAAAAACTTTAAGTGATGTGATTAAAGGGAAATCCTTTAATATAAAATGAAAAAGGAGAGAAGCGTATGTTAAAAAGAATATTGTCATTATTGATGATTGTTATGTTAGTTATGGGGGCAATGGTTGGATGTGGAAGTCAGCCTGCACCAGAAGAAGAAAAAGAACAAGCAGGTGAAGAAGTTGTTGCTAAGAATGATTTAACTATTGCACTTAGTGCAGATATTGCATCTTTAGATCCACAAGGGCATAATGATACAAAATCAGAGAGAGTATCTTTTTTACTATTTAACCGATTATTTAGATTAAATACAGATTTTGAAGTTGTTCCAGACTTGGCAGAAAAATGGGAGCAACCATCAGATACAGAGTGGGTAATTAAAATCAAAGAAGGGGTTAAGTTTCATGATGGCACTGAAATAACTGCTGAAGATGTGAAATTTAGCTTGGAAAGATCATTAACTCAACCTAAAGTACAACACGTTTTAAGTGAAGTAGAAAGCATCGAGGTAGTTGATAATTATACAGTAAAAATTACTACAAAGAGTGCCTTTGCACCATTCTTATATACATTAGTACATGCAGGTGCATCTATTTTACCTAAGGCTTATGTTGAATCAGGGGATAATTTTGCAAAACCTGTTGGTTCTGGACCCTATACCCTTGTTGAATGGGCTTCAGGAGACAAAATCGTTTTAAAGAAAAATGAAGCATATTTTGATGCAGATAATATGGGACAGATGGAAACGATTACTTTTAGAGTAATTCCAGAAGGAACAAGTAGAACAATTGCCCTTGAAACAGGAGAGGTAGATATTGTTGATGAGCTTCAAACAATTGATATTAGCAAAATAGAAGAAAATGAAAAGTTAAAGTTATATACAAAACCGTCTACAAGAATAGACTATTTTGGAATGAACAATGAGAAAGCACCTTTTGATAATCAACTTGTAAGACAGGCAATGAATTATGCAATTGATAAGCAAGCCATCATGACTGTTGCTATTAATGGTGCAGGGATAGAAGCAAAATCTGTTTTAGCATCTACCATGTTAGGTTATAAAGAAGCAAATTATACTTATGATCCTGCTAAAGCAAAGGAATTATTGAAAGAAGCTGGACTCGAAGAAGGCTTTGAAATATCTCTTTGGGCTTCTGGTGATGAAAGAAAGAGAATTGCAGAGGTAATTCAAGCAAATCTATTAGAGGTTGGAATTACAGCAAACATAGAAATGCTTGAATGGGGTACTTACATTGACAAGCTTATGAAAGGGGAACATCAATCATTTGTATTAGGTTGGACTTCTAATCCTGATCCAGATTCAACATTAACACCTCTTTATTATTCAGAGAGTATTGGAGGAATGAATTTCTCAAGAACAAATGATAAAAAAGTTGATGAATTTATTCTTTCAGCAAGAGGAGAATTAGATTTAGATAAGCGTGTTGCGACATATAATGAATTCCATGAATATATTATGGACAGAGCACCAATTGTTCCATTATTTGTAAAGAATAATGTTGTAGGTGCGAATGCAGGACTAAAGGATGTTGAGTTAAGTCCTCAAGGTTTATGGAACATTGAAAAAATTCATTACTAGAAGCTAAATAGATAATGAGATGATATAATCCTTTTCGTGTTATATCATCTCATTATCATTAAAACAAATAAGTACGCTTGTAAGAAATGGAGGTTAATATGTCAAAATATATTTTAAGACGATTATTAATGCTGATTCCAGTAATGATGGGTGTGACATTTTTAGTATATTTTATTATTAGCTTAACACCTGGTGATGCAGCATCTATTATTTTAGGGGATGGTGCTACGGAAGAAGCTATTATAGCACTTAGAGAAAAGATGGGATTTAATGATCCGATCATTGTTCAATACGCAAATTATATGAAGGGACTTTTGAGTGGAGATATGGGCATATCTTATGCCACTGGAAAAAATGTATCAACGGAAATTATAGCAAGATTCCCAAATACTTTTAAATTGACAGTTACAGCTATTATTTTATCAGTAATTATATCTATTCCTATTGGAGTAATTTCTGCAACAAGACAATATTCAATATTTGATAATATTGGAATGATTTTGGCGCTAGTAGGTATTTCAATGCCTTCTTTTTGGACAGGTTTGATGCTTATTATTCTCTTTTCCTTAAATTTTCGTTTATTTCCATCAGGAGGAATGGATGGATTAAAAAGCTTAATATTACCAGCCTTTACTTTAGCTATAGCTTCTACAGCAAGTATAACAAGGACAACTAGATCATCTATGCTTGAAGTCATTCGTCAGGATTATATTAATACGGCAAAAGCTAAAGGGGTTAATCGAAAAGTAGTAATTCGAAAGCATGCACTAAAAAATGCGTTGATCCCAGCTATTACAGTAATTGGTCTAGAGTTTGGTGTTTTGCTTGGAGGGGCTGTATTAACTGAAACTGTATTTTCATGGCCTGGAATTGGACGATTGATGGTACAATCCATACAAACTAAAGATACACCTATGGTTCTTGGGTGCGTTATTATATTTGCCTTATCCTTTAGTATTGTCAATTTGATTATTGACATATTGTATGCTTATATCGATCCAAGAATTAAAGCGAATTATAGTTAGAAAGGTTGTGACTTATGAGTAGAAAAGTAGAATTAAACAAAGCTGATTTGAAGCAAATGGAGGAGGACTTAAAAAAAAGGACGAAAAAGCGTAGTCAAATGGCAGAGGTTTGGAAAAGATTAAAAAAGAGTCCTACAGCAGTCATTGGAATTATCTTAATTGTTGTATTTATATTAATGGCAAGTGGTGCAGATTTTATAGCAGATTATGAAGCTGATGCAATAAAGATGAATGTTGTAGAGCGACTACAGCCACCTAGTAAAGATCATTGGTTTGGTACAGATGAGTTTGGAAGAGATATATTCGCAAGAATCGTATACGGAACAAGAATTTCTCTTTTTGTAGGATTGATTTCTGTGGGAATTGCATTGAGTATTGGAGGAACCCTTGGAGCTATTGCAGGTTATTATGGTGGTAAGTTGGATAATATGATCATGCGGGTTTTAGATGTATTGCTTGCTATACCCACTATACTCTTAGCAATAACCATCGTAGCTGCATTAGGTGCAAGTATTATGAATCTAATGATTGCAGTAGGGATATCGAATATTCCAGGATTTGCTAGAGTTGTAAGAGCATCTGTTCTTAGTGTTAAGGATCAAGAGTTTATCGAAGCAGCAAAAGCTATTGGAGCAAGAGATCATACCATTATATTGAAGCATGTTTTACCAAATTCAATGGCGCCGATTATTGTTTATGCAACATTGAAGGTAGCAACAGCTATCATGGCAACAGCATCACTAAGCTTTATAGGGCTTGGTGTGAAACCTCCTACGCCAGAATGGGGAAGTATGTTAGCTGGAGGTCGTAATTATATGAGGGATAGCATGCATATTGTAATGTTTCCAGGACTTGCTATTGTATTAACAGTACTTTCCTTAAATCTTATTGGAGATGGTTTAAGAGATGCACTTGACCCAAAATTGAAATAAGAGAGGTGTTATTTTGAATAATAAAGTACTAGAAATTGAAAATTTATGTATTCAGTATGTTACAGATGATGGAACGGTTGAAGCTGTTAATGGTGTAAATATATGTGTAGATAAAGGGAAAACATTAGGTTTAGTAGGTGAAACTGGGGCAGGTAAAACCACCACAGCTTTATCTATTTTAAGATTAATCCCACATCCTCCTGGAAAGGTGGTATCTGGCTCCATTCAATTAGAAGGATTAAATATTATGGATGTATCAGAAAAGGAAATGGAAAAAATTCGTGGAGGAGAAGTTTCTATGATTTTCCAAGATCCAATGACTGCTTTAAATCCTGTCATATGTGTAGGAGATCAAATTGCAGAAGCCATTCGTATTCATCAAGATGTAAGTAAGGAGCAAGCAAAGGGAAAAGCAAAAGAAATGCTTGAAATGGTAGGAATTCCAGGAGCTAGAATGGAAGAATATCCACATCAATTTTCTGGGGGAATGAAGCAAAGGGTAATTATTGCTATTGCCTTATCCTGTAGTCCAAAGCTCCTTATTGCAGATGAACCGACTACGGCATTAGATGTAACTATTCAGGCACAGGTTTTAGAGCTTATGAAAGAGCTTAAGGAAAAGTTTCAAATGTCTATGATTATGATTACTCACGACTTAGGGGTTGTTGCAGAAGTATGTGATGAAGTGGCTATTATGTATGCTGGAAGGATTGTAGAGCAGGGAACATTAAGAGATGTTTTTACAAATACAAAGCATCCATATACCCAAGGGTTATTTCATTCAATTCCAAATATTGATGATAGAAAAACAAAACTGATCCCTATTAAAGGGTTAATGTCAGATCCATATAATCTGCCAAAGGGTTGTTCTTTTTGTAATAGATGTAATTATGCAACATCAGTCTGTAAGATGCATAAACCTGAAAAAGTTCAAATTTCAAATTCTCATTTTGTGGAATGTCATCTGTATAAAGATAACTTAGACTTTAAATTGAGTAATAGTAACTAGTAAAGTTGGAAGGGAGAATAAAGTGGCTGAGAAATTATTAGAAGTTAAAAATTTAAAAAAATATTTTCATACTCCAAAAGGATTGCTTCATGCTGTAGATGATGTAAGCTTTTCAATAGAGGAAGGGAAAACCCTTGGATTAGTAGGGGAATCTGGATGTGGTAAATCAACAACAGGTCGTGTAATTCTTAGGTTGTTAGAGGCTACAGATGGAGAAGTTTATTATAAAGGAAAAGATATCAGAAAATTAAATCCAAGTGAAATGAGAAATTTGAGAAAAGAGATGCAGATTATTTTTCAAGATCCATTTGCTTCCTTAGACCCTAGAATGACTGTTAGTGAAATTATTGAAGAGCCTATCAAACTGCACAAGTTGATTACAGATAAAAATAAACGATTTGAAAGAGTATTGGAGTTAATGAACCTAGTAGGACTATCTGAACGTCTTATCAACACATATCCCCACGAATTAGATGGGGGGAGAAGACAGCGAATTGGTATAGCTAGAGCATTAGCGTTAAATACAAAATTTATTGTATGTGATGAGCCAGTATCGGCTTTAGATGTATCTATACAAGCCCAAATACTAAATCTTATGAATGAACTTCAAGAGCAATTGGGACTAACTTATATATTTATTACCCACGATTTATCCGTAGTGAATCATTTTTCTGATGATATTGCAGTAATGTACCTTGGAAAGGTTATTGAAAAAGCATCAGCTGAGGAACTTTTCAATAATCCGATACATCCTTATACAAAAGCATTATTATCAGCAATACCAAGACCAACTATTGATAAGAAGGTAGAAAAAATCATTTTAAAAGGTGAAATTACATCTCCTATTGATCCTGAATGTAATTGTAGATTTGCAAATCGTTGTAACTTTACAAAGGATATTTGCAAGAGGAAAGAACCGAAATTAGAAGAGGTATCGAAGGATCATTTTGTTGCGTGTCATTTATTTAAAGAATGAGAAATATAATTTTTAACCTATATAAGGAGGATTTCAAATGAGCAGGAAAGTAGAATTTTTATACTTACAGCAAGAAGATTGTGTAAAAGCTGGTGGCTATGATATGAAAGGATGTATGAAAGCTACTGAGAGATCATTTTTTTTGCACGGGAAAGAGGATTTCATCCTACCAGGAAAACCGGTTATTAGATGGGGAGGACCAGAAACAGAAGAGACAACAGGAAGAATCATGTCTATGCCTGCTTATCTAGGAGGAGGAAAATACGCAAAGGAATTAGAAGAAAAAGAATTACTTGGTCCTATTAATGCGGCAGGAATTAAATATATACCTAGTAAGCCCCATAATCCTAAAAAATATGGTTTACCTAGGGCAAATGCTGTAATTATCATTAATGATCCAGATACATTGATGCCTGCCTGTATTATGGATGGGACATTAGTAAGTGCCATGAGAACAGGTGCAGCTTCAGGGGTTGCAGCCAAATATCTTGCAAACCCTGATTCAAAGGTGATGGGACTGGTTGGTGGAAGTGTACAAGGAATAACACAAACATTAGCCCTTAAAGAAGGAGTTCCATCTCTAGAGGTTTGTAAAATATTTGATATTAATCCAGAGATGAGTAAAAAGTTTGTAGAAGAAATGAAAGATAAGGTAGATATGGAATTTGTAATTGTTGATAGTGCTGAAAAAGCATTTAGAGATTCAGATGTAATTAGTACAGCCACTATGGCTAGAGAACCTTATGTAAATGGAGATTGGTATAAAGAAGGAGCATGTCATTGTGAAATATCTTTTTGGGATACACCACCAGAAGCGTTAAAAGTAATGGATTTTGTAGTTGTAGATAGTTGGTATCAAGTAAAGCATCATGGGGTAGATGTAAGCTGGAGAGCGGTAAGAGATGGTATGATCCCTGAAGAAAAAATAAGAGGAAATCTTGGTGAAATTATTGTTGGAGCAAAACCAGGAAGACAAGATCAAAAAGAAAAAATATTCTTTAATCCAATAGGTATGGGAATCCATGACTTATCAGAGGCTCATAGAGTATATGAAAATGCAGTAAAGATGGGGATCGGAAGAAAATTACCCTTATGGGAAAATCCTATATTAGGCTAATGAATGATTGAACTATCAAAGGAATTCCTTCTTGATTTTTAGGAATTCCTTTGATTATTTTATAGGGCAGAAAAGATTTTTTTATGTGAAGTTTTCATATATTTAACCTAGTATAGCTTTTAAATCATCCTCTGGAGTAGAAATAGGAGCAATATTGAACTTGTCTACTAATACCTGTAACACATTAGGTGTAACAAATGCAGGTAGCGTTGGTCCGAGTCGGATATTTTTAATTCCTAAGGATAATAGGGTAAGTAAAATCCCTACAGCTTTTTGCTCATACCAAGAAAGAATCATTGAAAGAGGCAACTCATTTACACCACAATCAAAAGCATCAGCAAGGGCGAGAGCGATCTGAATAGCTGAATAGGAATCGCTACATTGTCCTACATCAAGAAGTCTTGGAAGACCTGCTACTGTACCAAAATCTAATTTATTGAAACGGAATTTACCACAGGCAAGAGTTAGAATTACTGTATCCTGGGGTGTTTTTTCAGCAAACTCTGTATAATAATTTCTTCCAGGTCTTGCTCCATCACATCCTCCAATAAGGAAGAAATGCTTAATAGCACCACTTTTTACAGCATCAATGATTGCACCTGCGTTTTTAAGGACTGCATCATGACCAAACCCCACAAGGATTTTCTTTTCTGGTTCATCTTCCGTAAAACCACCTAAGGATAATGCTTTTTCGATAATAGGGGTAAAATCCTTTTTACCATTTACTTCTTCTATGTGAGGAGTATCAGGCCATCCAACGATGCTTGTAGTAAATAGTCGATCTTTATAGCTCTCTCTTGGTTTTTGAAGACAGTTTGTAGTCATTAAAATACATCCAGGAATGCCATCAAATTCATTTTGTTGCTTTTGCCATGCTCCACCAAAGTTTCCTACTAGATGAGGATATTTCTTTAGCTCTGGATAGCCGTGGGCAGGAAGCATTTCACAATGGGTATAGATGTTGATGTTCTTATCTTTAGTTTGTTCTAATAATTCTTTTAAGTCTTTTAAATCATGACCAGATACGATGATAAAAGGACCCTTTTTCTTTGTAATGAGTACTTCTGTTGGCTCCGGATTTCCGTAAGCACCTGTATTAGCTGCATCTAAAAGAGCCATGCATTTAAGGTTTGTTTGACCTAATTCCATATTTAAAGTAAATAAATCATCAACTGTTAGTGTATCATCTAGTGTAGCTGCGAGTCCCTTATAAAAGAAGTTATTGACTTCATCATCAAATTTACCAAGAATATATGCGTGATGAGCATAAGCAGCCATTCCCTTAAATCCATAAATCAATAATTCCCTTAAAGAACGTATATCCATGTCTAGATTTTCATCTGCCATGATGCCCACATCTTTTGCATCTTTTAGCATTTCTTCTAAGTTATTTGGGGGTCTATAGGTAGCTCTATCAGGTATATTCTCAATTTCACCAGCAGAACTTTTTAATTCTTCTTTAAAGGTATCTGCTAATTTTATATATTCTACAAATCTATCTGCATCAAAATTAACATTTGTAAGGGTTGAAAACATAGCATCTACTACAAATTTACTAATTTCGCTACGGATTTTTATTCCTTTTTCAATATTCTTTTGACCGTAAAAACCGATACCTTTTAATAAATGAATCAATACATCTTGTAAATTAGCAACCGTTGCATCTTTTCCACATACGCCTACCTTAACACAGCCTTTTGAGCCTAAGGTTTGCTCACATTGATAGCAAAACATGGCTTGATCCATAAAAGAACCTCCTTTTTCATATAATAAATATCAAAAATAGTATTTGATAATGAATAAAAATATATACTAGTTCAATATATAAAAGGAGTATTGAAGGTATTGAAATAGGGCGAATGTTTCTCTTTTTATTGATTAGAAATATACAATGATTGTTATTTTGTAAGGATGATAGTCATGATGAGTAGAAAAGTGGATTTTTTTAATGTTTACTTATTTAATGCTTCTAATAGTTCATTAAGGTCTAAACCGTGAACTTCAGCGGCTTGTTCTAAAGTTTCCATTTGAGAGGAGGGACAACCTAGACAACTCATACCAAATCCCATTAGTATTTCTGCTGCTTTTGGATTTATCTTTAAAGTTTCACTGATTAATGTATCTTTTGTAATTTTCATGATATTTCCTCCTTATGGGTTGATTTGTTTTCTTGTGATTTTATGAAAGAATTAATGAGAGATTGAATTTGGGGATTGAATATATAACCTATGATATATAGGATACTTTTTGTTTTTTAGTATGTGCATTTATTAAATAATCTATAATACTATATATTCTGTTAAAGTTGGCAGTAAAATGGGTAATCATTTTAATATTGTCAATAAAATTAAATAAAAATCTATAAGTAGAGTAGATAAAGATATTTTATGTCGAAAATCTTGATTTATATAGGAATAACGGAATATATTGAAAAATAACGATTGTTTATATATAATAGTGTATTGTAAAGTCTTACCTTGACTGAGGAGAAAAGGATAAAAATAATAATAGATCGACAAGGGTATATGTATAATAAAAAGGACTTTGATGACAAAGATCAACCTAGGGAAGAGAATAAATTTCTTCCAATTACAAAAAATAATGTTGTTACTGCCTAAAACAAGGAGTTGATAAAACATGGGAAATCCAAAAGTGAAAAAACATGAATTGCCCCTGATTCCATTAAGAGGTCTTTCAATTTTTCCATATATGGTATTACATTTTGATGTAGGAAGAGAAAAATCAATTAATGCATTAGAAGAAGCTATGGTAAATGATCAATTAGTATTCTTAGCTGCACAAAAAGAAGCGGAGTTAGATTTACCAACAGTAGATGATTTTTATCAAGTAGGAACTATTTGTAAAGTAAAGCAAATGTTAAAGCTTCCAGGAGATGCTATTCGTGTATTAGTAGAAGGAATCGGTAGAGGAAAGATCACAGAGGTACTACAAGAAGATCCGTTTTTTAATTGTGAAGTGGAAGAAGTCTTGTATGAGGACGAAATAGAAATTGACAAAGAACTAGAAGCATTGATGAGAACGGTAACGAATGCTTTTGAAGATTACATAAGTGTAGGTAGTCGTATTTCACCGGAAGTATTTATGAATGTTACAACCATTGAAGAACCAGGAAGACTTGCTGATGTGATAGCTTCTCATATGATTTTAAAGATAGAACAAAAGCAAGAAATATTAGAAGCATTTGAGCCTAAAGAGCGCTTAGAGGTTATTTACAAAATACTTTTAAGAGAGATAGAAGTGTTAGAGATTGAAAGAGATATTAATGTCAGGGTAAAAAAACAAATCAATAAAGTGCAAAAAGAATATTATTTAAAAGAACAACTAAAGGCTATTCATGAAGAATTAGGAGAAGATGACGAATTCAATGAGGAAGAAGATGATTACAAGGTAAGAATCAAAAAGGCAAAGCTTCCTAAAGAGGTTGAAAAAAAGGTAAAAAAAGAGCTTAGTAGGCTTTCAAAACTATCTCCAAGTTCAGCTGAAAGTGGCGTCATTAGAAATTATGTGGATTGGATTTTAGATATTCCATGGGCAAAGCAAAGTAAAGATCAAATAGATATTCAAAAAGCAAAAGTCATATTAGATGAAGATCATTATGGATTAAAGGATGTTAAGGAAAGAATTTTAGAATATTTAGCTATCAGACAGCTATCTAAAAGCATGAAAGGTCCTATCATTTGTTTAGTAGGTCCTCCAGGAGTTGGAAAAACTTCTATTGCAAAATCTATTGCAAGAAGCTTAAATCGAAAATTTACAAGAATGTCCCTTGGGGGTGTTCGCGATGAGGCTGAGATTAGAGGACATCGTAGAACTTATGTGGGAGCTATTCCGGGAAGAATCATGTCTGCTATAAAAGAATGTGGATCTAAAAATCCAGTATTTTTATTTGATGAAATCGATAAATTAAGTCATGATTTTAGAGGAGATCCAGCGTCTGCATTGTTAGAAGTATTAGATCCTGAACAAAACAAGGAGTTTACAGATCATTATTTAGAAGTTCCTTTTGATTTATCTAAGGTCATGTTTATTACAACAGCAAATAGCTTAGGAACTATTCCAAGACCTCTTCTTGATAGAATGGAAGTTATACAGGTATCTGGATATACAGAGGAAGAAAAATTGAAAATTGCACAAAAGTATCTTTTACCAAAACAGAAAAAAGAGCATGGTCTAAAGGAAAAAAATATTCAAATTTCAGAACAAACTCTTCGAGATGTGATTAGTTACTATACAAGAGAATCAGGGGTAAGAAATTTAGAAAGACAAATTGCTACATTATGTAGAAAAGGTGCAAAGAAAATTGTTGAAAAAGATATAAAAATGGTTCGAATCAATACAGGTAATCTAAGTAATTATCTTGGAGGCAAGAAATATAGATATGAAAAAATCAAAGAAAACCATGAGATTGGTATTGCAAGAGGTCTTGCTTGGACAAGAGTTGGTGGAGATACCTTATCAATAGAAGTAACAACTATGAAAGGAAATGGAAAGCTTGTACTAACTGGTCAACTTGGAGATGTAATGAAAGAATCTGCAAGAGCTGGAATTAGTTATATTCGCTCTAAGATTGAAGAGTTAAATATAGCAGAAGATTTCTATCAAAAGCTTGATATTCATATACATATACCAGAAGGAGCTATACCAAAGGATGGACCATCAGCGGGGATTACTATGGCAACAGCTGTTATATCAGAGCTTACCAAAATACCTGTGAATAAATATGTAGCTATGACAGGAGAGATTACTTTAAGAGGTAGAGTACTACCAGTAGGTGGAATCAAAGAAAAGGTATTAGCTGCAAATAGAGCAGGGATTACGAAGATATTATTACCGATTGATAATGAAAAGGATATAGAAGATATTCCTGAAACAGTAAGAAAGAAATTAACCTTTGTACTTATGGAAAATATGGATCAAGTTTTAGAGCATGCATTGATTCGAAAGGAAGAAAAAGATGAAAATTAAAAGTGCAGAAATTGTTATTAGTGCAGTAAAGAGGGAACAATATCCAGAGGATGAAAAGCCGGAGATTGCTTTAGCGGGTAGATCCAATGTAGGAAAGTCATCTCTCATTAACCTGCTTGTGAATAGAAAAAAGCTTGCTAGAACTAGTTCAAGCCCAGGAAAGACTCAAACTATCAACTTTTATGATATTAATGATCAGTTTCGAATTGTAGACCTTCCTGGATATGGGTATGCTAAAGTCTCTAAGAGTAGTAAAGAAGCTTGGGGAAAAATGATGGATGCTTATCTTACTAATAGAAAAAATCTAATAGATGTTTTTCAACTTGTGGATATTCGCCATGCGCCTACACAACAAGATAAGCACATGTATAGTTGGATCAAGCATTTTGGTTTTAATGGAATTGTAATTGTTACAAAACTAGATAAAATCAAGAGAGGTCAAAGACAAAAACATTTAAATATTATTAGAAAAGAACTTCAAATGACAAGTGACGATATTTTACTTCCTGTTTCAGCAGAAAGTAGAGAAGGAAAAGAAGAAGCTTGGAGCATTATTAATGAAGTCTTTAAAGTAAATGGATTTGATTTTGAAGCAGAGGAAGCAATAAAATAACATAGAATGATGAATAAAATAGATCCTATAGGGGAATGAATAGAAAAGTTTACCCTATAGGATGTTTTTATGCTGAAAATAAAATCGTATAATAATGATTTTAAGGTATATTTAAGATTTATTTAAGTGTAAATTTATATTTATTAAATATAATTAAATAGAAGGGATCTGTGAATCATTTGTGACAAAAATGTAAGATGGGGCTATGATCTTGTAAGTTTGTTCGATGAATGAAGAAAAGGAAATATTGTATAATAAAGGAAAGAAGAGATGCTTTCAATAAAAAAAAGGAGGGATGATCATGTTTTCAAATGAAAAAGGATTATTTTTAGAAGCAAAAGGGGCAAGGTATTTACCCAATATTATTGTTGCCCTTATATTATCAGTTGTTTTTCTTGTTGGAGGAGAAATTATTGGTGGAATCGCTATGGGCGTTACAGGGATATTTATTTTTCAATCATCTAATTTGAGTCCTTTAATGGGAATGATGGAACAATTGATTTTTGGTTTTTTATTTGTATCATTATTGATATTTGCTTGGGTAAAGTTTGTGGAGAAAAGAAAGATTTCTAGTATGGGATTTTTTAAAGAAAATCTTATGAAAAAATATATGATAGGTTTCATTGTAGGAATGGGGATGTTCACATTAGTAGTAAGTATTCTTGCTGTTACAGGACATATTCAAATAGATCACAATCCAAGTACACCTACAGGCTTAGCTGTTTTAAGCAGTATTTTAATTATTTTACCTGGATGGATGATTCAAAGTGCTACAGAAGAAATATTATCTAGAGGTTGGATGATGAATGTATTAGGGGCAAGATATAATGCTTTAGTGGGAATATTCATTTCTTCAACATTCTTTGGAGTAATGCATATATTTAATCCAAATGTAAGTTTTATAGCTATTTTAAATATTATATTAGTAGGGATATTTTTAAGTTTATATGTAATAAAGACAAAGGAATTATGGGGTGTTTGTGGTCTTCATGCAGCATGGAATTGGATACAAGGAAATATCTTTGGATTTGAAGTAAGTGGTGCAAAGACAGGAATTGGAAGTATCATGAAATTAAAGCTAGTAGGAAGTGAATGGTTTACAGGTGGCGCATTTGGTCCTGAAGCAGGATTTGCAGCAACTATTGTATTAGGACTAGGCATTGTTATGATTTTGTTGAAGGCTAAGAGAAAACCAAAGGATATAAGGAATTTAGAGATAGAAGAAAACTGAAAATATATTAGACTGAATAGAGAGGTAGATAGATGAATAAAAAAATATTAAGATATACTGTTTTTTTAGGAAGTATAGCCTTCGTTATAACAGGTGTATATAGAAATGAGGTACAAACTGTTTTACAAAAGGCAATCAATATATGTTTGGAGTGTATAGGCATTGGATAAGAGAAGATTAACGCAAATTATAACAAGTATAGTAACAAATGCAAATTTTAAAGGATTTTTTTTAGGGAAAATTTATCGAGGAGATTTAAAGAAATTCTGTGTCCCAGGACTTAATTGTTACTCTTGTCCAGGAGCTTTAGGGTCTTGTCCTATTGGATCACTGCAGGCAGTTCTTGGAAGCATTAAATATCATTTTTCATTTTATGTATTAGGCTTTATGTCTCTTATGGGAATTATATTTGGTAGGTTTATTTGTGGTTGGCTATGTCCTTTTGGACTTTTTCAGGATTTATTAAATAAAATACCTTCTCCTAAAATTAGGGTAAATAAAAAAGTAAATCATATTTTGAAATATGGTAAATACATATTTTTATTTGGATTTGTAATCATTATGCCACTAATTCTAACGAATGTTGTGGGAATGGGAGATCCATACTTTTGTAAATATGTTTGTCCTGCTGGAACTATTGAAGGGGGAGTACCATTAGTTCTTATGAATGAAGGACTAAGGTCTACTATCGGGTGGTTATTTGGCTGGAAGGTATTTTTATCTATTGCTACAGTCATTTTTTCAATCCTTATTTACAGACCGTTTTGTAGATATATCTGTCCTTTAGGTGCTTTTTATTCCTTTTTTAATCCTATAAGCTTTTATAGATTGAAAGTTGATGAAAATAAATGTACCAGTTGTAAAGTATGTAGTAATAAATGTAAATTAGATATAGAGGTCTATAAAAATCCAAATAGCTTAGAGTGTATAAGATGTGGAGAATGTGTAGATGCTTGTCCTACGAAGGCGATTGAAAAGGGATATGGTTTATAGAAACCATATCCCTAGTAATTTATTTAGGCAAAGTAATATTATTTCTTATGGGCAATAATAGGTGATTTCTCTTTGGTATTTAGGAAAGGAATTTTTACTTCTAGTTCAGCCAAAAGCATAGAGAAAACAATTAAAAAGCCACCAATAAAGCCACGAATACTTAATATTTCTCCACATAAGATATATCCAAATATAGCTGCGAATACAGGTTCACCTGTAAATATTAAAGCAGCATGAGTAGCAGAAGTATACTTTTGTGCAGTATTTTGTACGATAAATGCGCCAGAAGTACAAAATAAGCTTAAAAATAAAATATCTAACCATACCTTTTGTGTAGCTGGGAAGGTAGGTGTTTCAAATAAAAAACTAGTAATACCACTTAGTAAACTTACAACACAAATTTGAACGAAGGCAAGATTAACCGTATTTACTTGTACAGAATACTTTGAGATAGATAGAATCTGAAAAGTAAAGGCAATGGCACATAAAAGACTTAAAAGGTCACCTATATTTAAGCTAAGATTTCCATCAAGGGTCAATAAGCCTAAGCCGATGGCAGAAAGGATAACTCCTATAATAGAAGCGGGTTTTGGTATTTTTTTTAGAAAAAGGGATGAAAATATAGGAACTAAAACAACACACAAGCTACTTATAAAAGCAGATTTAGATGCGGTTGTGTAATTAAGACCTAGTGTTTGCAAAGCAAAGGCAGAAAACATAATGGTACCAATAATGACCCCATATTTAAAAGTCATTTGATCAAGTTTTAAAATGCTCCTATAAAAGATCATTGTAATGGATAGGGCTGCAACAAAAAATCGAATGGCTAAAAAATTAAAGGTAGATAATGCATCTAGTGAATTCTTTGTAAGAATAAAAGAAAGTCCCCATGCTAAGGTAACAAAAATTAATGCCAGATCTGCCTTATATTGCTTGTTCATAAGATCACCCTCCTATGGTATACTAATAATCCCCCCATTATTTTAACACAAAGGATAAAAAGCTTCCATAGGCACCTATGGAAGCTTTTTATGAACCTATTCTTCAACAGGTTCAAACATATCTTTTCCTACACCACAAACAGGACATAACCAATCATCTGGAATATCCTCAAAAGCTGTACCAGGAGCGATTCCACTATCAGGATCTCCTACAGCTGGATCGTAAATATAACCGCATGGTGTGCATAAATATTTTTTCATTAAAGGTGCTCCTCTCAATATTATTAAAAAATTTATCTAAAAACATTGTATCCATTTATGAAGACAACTAAACAATATTTTAATATTTTATGAGAAGAATGGTTAGCATAAATTGACAGGAATGAATAAATTATATAAACTTTTTAGTAAAGCTATAGTTAAAGGATAAATAAGATGTTGAGAGGAAGAAAAAATGAATGAATTGATGCGGATGTTTTTTATTTTTGTAAAAATAGGAACCTTTACCTTAGGTGGAGGGTATGCCATGATTCCTTTGATCCAGGAGGAAATGGTAGAAAAAAACAAGTGGATAGAGGAAGATGAATTTATTGATATTATTGCTTTAGCACAAACTATACCAGGAGCTTTGGCAATTAATACGTCTACTTACATTGGTTATAGATTATTCGGGATCAAGGGGGCTTTATTTGGCTGTATAGGAACCATGCTTCCGTCAGTTGTTATTATCATGATGGTAGCAGCTTTTTTTGGTAGATTGCAAGAAAATATATGGGTACAATCTGTTTTTAAGGGAATAAGACCAGCTGTAGTAGCGTTAATCGTAGCAGCTGTATTGAAGCTAGGAAAGACCCTGCCAAAGAGTATTTTAAATATAGGATGGGTCGTTGGAAGTGTATTATGTATTACAGTGTTTCATATCCACCCCATACTAGTGATTGTATCTTCAGGATTACTAGGATATATGCTTTTTAAAGGAGAAAATATTGATGAAAATAATTCTTGAAATATTTATGACATTTGTGAAAATAGGAGCATTTAGTTTTGGTGGAGGACTAGCCATGCTTCCTTTTATAGAAAAAGAAATTGTAAACAAATATCATTGGATTACTTCTAATGAATTTATAGATATGATTGCTATTGCTCAGATGACACCAGGACCTATTGCTATTAATTCTTCTACCTTTGCAGGATATAAGGTGGCTGGTGTATTTGGAGGCTTAGCTGGAAGTATTGGAATTGTTATTGTATCTTTTATATTGATTACTATTTTGGCAAAATATTTTATGAAAATCAAAGATCATAAGGCGACACAGGCTGTATTTAAAGGGATAAGACCAGCCGTATTAGGACTTATATTAAGTGCTGCTGTATCCATTGGAAAGACGGCTTTGATAGATGTAAAAAGTGTATTGATTGCCATGATTGTACTTTTTAGCTTGAAAAAATTAAAGCTACATCCTATACTAGCTATTTCCTTAGCTGGATTGATGGGAGTGGTTTTATACTAATTGAAAGGGGGAAGAGGTTATGAAAAATAAAAATATTATTATATTACTCATGATAACTTTTATGACGGTAGGGGCTATGCTTGGTATTTTAGGGTGGAAAAAAGAAAAGGCTCCTTTAGATGATAAAGTGAGCTTGGTTATAGAAGATCAACAAATAAAAGATAGAAAAGAGCCCTATGTAGACCATACGGGAATATATCTTCCCTATGATAGTGTAAAGGATTATCTATATGAAGACATTTATTTAGATAAGAATAAGAAAAGGGTCTTTCTGGATATGAAAAATAAGGATATAGTTTTAGAAGATGAAGCTTTATCAGATTTTGTAAATGGTAAAGGAATAAAGATTAATGTTCCTACAAAGAGAGTAGAAGAAACTATTTATGTGAAGGTAGATTTATTAAGTAAAATATTTGAGACAGATATTTCATACAATGAGGATAGTAAAACAGTTATTATAGATTATTTTTCTCCTAAAGTTCAGTTAGGAGAGGTGATTAATGAGGACAAAATCAAAACAGATAGCTTTTTTGGTGGTGAAAAGTTAGAATTGGGTGAAATAGTAAAAGTATTTAAAGAAGAGGATGAACACTACAAAATAAGAAATAATGAAGGGGTAATAGGACTCGCTAAAAAGGAAAATATTAAAGTTTTTGAAGAAAGCAATGTGGACAAGCAGTTAAATAAAAAAAGAGAACCTTTTAATGAAGATGGTAAAAAAATCAATCTTGTATGGGAATATGTTCATGAAAAATCTAAAGATTTATCAAAGGAAAGTAAAATACAATCTCTAGATGTAATGGTTCCCACCTGGTTTAGCATTGTAAATGATGAAGGAACTGTTATTAACAATGCAGATGGAGCTTATGTAAAAGAAGCTCACAAAAAAGGATATAAGGTATGGGGGCTTGTGAACAATAGCTTTGATCCTAAATTGACGTCTACCATATTAAATAGTGAACCTTTGAGAAAAAAAGTGATTGGACAATTACTTCTCTATGCAAGTCTTTATGATTTAGATGGGATTAACATTGATTTTGAAAATGTATATTATGAAGATCAAGGGAAGCTTGTAAAGTTTGTTGAGGAAATAAAATATTATACAAAGAAGCAAAATATTGTCCTTTCTATGGATATAACTGTACCATCTACAAGTAAGAGATGGTCAAAGGTTTATGATCGAAAAGCTTTAGGAAGTATTGTGGATTATATGGCAATTATGACATATGATGAACACTGGGCATCTAGTCCTGTAAGTGGTTCAGTAGCATCTATTGGATGGGTGGAGAGAGGAATTGTAAATACCTTAAAATCTATTCCAGAAGAGAAGGTTTTATTAGGACTACCTTTTTACACGAGAAGGTGGAAAGAATCTAAAGATGAAAATGGAAAAATTAAGGTGCAGTCAAAAGCTATTTCCATGACTTATGCAAAAAAAATCATTGATGAAAAAGATGCGCCTATTATTTGGAATGAAGAAGTAGGTCAATATTATGCCCAATACGATGAAGATGGAGCCGTTTATAAAATATGGTTAGAAGACCCTCGATCTATTGCACTAAAAATCGGTTTAGTAGAAAAATATGATCTTGCAGGAACTGCCTCATGGAGAAGAGGCTTTGAAGATGTAGAAGTTTGGGCAGTTCTACAGGAAATCATAAAAAATGGAAAAACTTATGCAGAATTAGGCTTTAATGAATAGATAAAAGCTTCCTTGGAGTAAACAAGGGAGCTTTTGTAAGAGGTGATAGAATTGCATTTTGCTTATATGGTCAGATGTAGCGACCATTCATTATACAGTGGATATACAAAAGGAAATAGCCCCCAACATAGAGTGAATACACATAACAAAGGAATAGGAAGCAAATATACGAGAACTAGATTACCTGTTAAATTAGTATATTTTGAACAATTTCAAAGTAAGAGTGAAGCTATGAAAAGGGAGTATCAGTTAAAGAAGTTGACAAAAGTGAAAAAGGAAAAGCTAGTAAGTGAATTTGGACTAGAATAGAATAAAATTAAAAAGAGGTATAATGAAGAACATCTAACTGATAAGGGGGTGGATGTTTTTTTAGTGTATTTGAAGATTTTTTCAAATATAAGGTGTTAAAAACATGATTTAAACGCGTTTGAAAATAAAATGAGAGATATTAAAAATGTGTAAAAACAAGGGGTTGAAGGGTTTATATTTTCCAACATGTTAAAATGTGTCAAAAATACTGACAATTCAGAAAAGTGGAGGTAAAGTATTAGAAAAGGCGAAGGGAGGCAAATGGAAGTGACATTATATTCTAAAGAATTACAAAGTAAACTAATAGAATATAGAAGAGATTTTCATAAGTATGCTGAAGTAAAATGGACAGAATTTAGAACATCCAGTAAAGTTGCTGAAAAACTTTTAGAGTTAGGTATTGAAGTAAAAATGGGACTTGATATTGTGGAAAAAGGCTGTCAATTTAGTTATCCATCGGATGAAAATATCGAAAAAGAAATACAACGAGCTATTGACCAAGGTGCCAATAAAGATATTATTAAACAGATGGATAGAATTACTGGTGTTGTTGGTATTATTGATACAAAAAAAGAAGGACCAACAATCGCTTTTAGATTTGATATGGACGCCATGCCAATTATAGAATCAGATGAAGGGAAACATTTTCCAAAAGAGAAAGGTTTTAGATCTATAAATGAAGGATATTGTCATGCTTGTGGGCACGATGGACATACTGCTATTGGACTTGGAGTTGCAGAAATACTTATGTCTATAAAGGATACTTTGAAAGGGAAAATAAAACTGATTTTTCAACCTGCAGAAGAAGGGGGAGGGGGTGCAAGAGGTATTGTAAAAAGAGGTGTGTTAGATCATGTAGATTATTTCTTTGCAGGGCATATAGGGTTAACGAAATTAGATGGATTAGGATTAAAATCAAGAGGAATTATCTGTGGAGTAAAGGACTTTTTAGATAATAGAAGATACAACATCACTTATACGGGAAAAGCTGCACATCCTTGTGGAGATCCCCATGCTGGGAAAAATGCTTTACTTGCTGCTAGTACAGCAGCCCTTAATATTCATGCTATTGCACCCCATAGTGAAGGAATGATGCGTGTTAATGTAGGGATTCTAAGGGCAGGTGTTTCAAGAAATACAATTGCTCCAAATGCTTATTTAGAAATTGAAGTAAGAGGTGAGAATGATACGGTTGCCAATTATGGGGAAGATAAAATGTTATCAATAGTAAAAGGAGTGGCTGCAACCTATGAAATAGAGTGTGATATTGAACACGTAGGGAGTACACCTTCAGCTGAAAGTGATGATGAAGCTATAGAGCTAGTGTTAAATTGTGCTAAAGAGATAGGTTGGTTTAAAGAATTTCAACCTACTGGTAGCGTAGGTGGAACGGATGATGCGTCAGATATGATTAGAAGCGTTCAAAAAAATGGTGGAATAGGAACGTATATTGGTTTAGGAGCAGATTTTGCAGGAGGATTTCATCATCATGCATTTGATTTTGACGAATCTGTTATATTGCCATCAGTAGAACTTTTTGTAAAGCTAGTACAGCAACTTCAGGATAAAAAATAAAAAGGAGGATGTTAATGGAAAAAATAAGTAATAAAAAGAAAAAGTCACTATTTGACAAATTTATTGACGGAGTAGAAAAAATAGGAAACAAATTGCCACATCCATTTTGGTTGTTTGTATCTCTATCGATTTTTGTAATGGTATTATCTTTTGTTATGTCGAAAGCAGGTGTTGAAGTAACTTATTTAAAAGCTTCAAAAATTGCAACAGAGGCGCCAACTGAAGTAACGATAGGAGTAAATAATTTATTAAGTAAAGAAAACATTCAAGGGTTATTTACTAATTTTACAAATACTTATTCAGGCTTTGCACCTTTAGGGCTTGTAATGATTATGATGCTTGGTGTAGGGATGTTAGAACAAACAGGTATGCTTTCTGCATTGATTAGAAAGACTATATTGGGAGCACCTGCATCTATGTTGATTCTTATTATTGCCTTAGTGGGAGTAAATGCAAACTTAGCATCAGATGCAGGTGTCATTGTAGTGCCAGCTGTTGCAGGAGCCGTCTTTAAGTCATTAGGAATCAATCCGTGGATAGGGGTCATATCGGGATATGTTGCTGCAAATGGTGGGTTTAGTGCAAATGTATTTATTGCAGGAACAGATGCTCTTTTAGCTGGTATTACTGAATCTGTAACAAAAGGTTTAGGTATTGATGCACCTGTTCACCCAATGATGAATTACTATTTTATGGTTGCATCTTGTTTTATAATTGTTGGAGCAACGGTTTTAGTGACTAAATTTTATATTGGAAAGAAGCTTGGTGGAACAGAAATAAAGCTTGATGCTAGTCAATTAGAAGAACATAAAGTAACGAAAGAAGAGAAAAAAGGTTTAAAATATGCAGGGATTGCAGCAATCATTTTCATATTGGCATTATTAGCTTTAACATTACCTGAAAATGCATTATTTAGAAATGCTGATGGTGGACTTCTTCCAAAATCTCCATTATTGAGTAGTATTGTAAGTATATTATTTTTCTTTTTCTTTACTTTAGCAATGGCATATGGAAAAGGATCTGGCAGTATAAAAACTATGGATGATGTACCAAAGTATATGAAGGAAGGAGTTTCTAATGCACTAGGATTTATGGTTATAGCTCTTCCAGCATCGATCTTTATTAGTTTATTCAGTGCTAGTAAGATCTCTACTATAATAGGTGTTTTAGGTGGAGAAGTCCTTAAATCCCTTAGTATTTCAGGATATCCTTTATTAGTTGGATTTGTTCTAATTTGTACGTGTATGAATTTGTGTATTACTAGTGGATCAGCAAAGTGGCTGATTATATCACCTGTCTTTGTTCCAATGTTTTCTATGTTAGGATTTTCTCCTGCATTAACCCAAGCAACCTATAGAATTGCAGATACTTGTACAAATATTATTTCTCCTATAGATTATTATGTACCTGTTATTATGGGATTACTAGCCATGTATAATACAGATCCTAATAGAAAGGTTGGTCTAGGAACGGTTATTTCCCTTTGTTTACCATATAGTATTGCTTATATGATCGGATTATTAGGATTATTATTTGTTTGGTATATGTTAGGGTTGGACCTTGGTCCAGGAGTATCCATGTTTATGTAATAAAATGAAAATAGAACTATCAAAATACTAGTATGTTTATGACACACTTAAGCTTTAAAACAGGAAATGAATTCTTGTTTAAAAAGTAGAAGTGTGTCGTTTTTTTGAGGATAAGGTATAAAAAAGATATTTTAAACATGTTTAAAAATAAAATAAAAGTTATAGAAAACTTGTAATAGCAATAGATTGATGGAATTACATTTTTCAACATGTTTAAATGTGGAAAAAATACAGACGATGAAGAAAAAATAAAGTAAAATATTAGAAAGATTGTTATTTTATATAAATTTTTGACGAAAGGAAGAAATAATACATGGCTAATAAGATGGATAAGATAATAAATTCTTTTGATGACCTTGTGATGTATTTATCCTATTTTTTTAAAGATGAAGTAGTATTCACAATATCTAATACAAAAATATTTTTAAAAGTAGTAAACAGCAAAGATATTGATTTAGGGACTAAAGTTGGTGATCCTATTCCTGTGGGTTGTTCTGCATATGAATGTCTAAAAACTGGAAAAATAGTGTCTACAATTGTTCCTAAACATGTATTTGGCACGGAATTAGAAGTGAGAGGGATTCCTATTAAAAGTAATAATGGGAATATCATAGGAACACTTAATGTAGGAAGAAAGGCATGGAAAAATGATATTTTGGAAATAACTAGAAATCTTGCGAGTGCAATGGAAGAAATATCAGTAACAGAAAATTCAGCCTGTAATAATATTCAAACCATAGTAGATTATAATGGGAAAATATCAAGTAAAGCAGATAAAATGAATGAAAAGGCTCAAGAAATTGATGATGTATTAAAAATAATTAAAGATATTGCTAACAAAACAAATGTTTTAGGTTTGAATGCAACAATTGAAGCTGTAAGAGCTGGGAAAGCAGGAAATGGATTTAATGTAGTTGCTGAAGAAATAAGAAAATTATCCCATAAGAGTAGTGAGGCGATAAAGAAAATAACGAATACTTTAGAATACATTAAATATTCAATAGAAGATATTGACTATAATATTAATGATATAAATAGCTCTTTAAAAGAGCATGCAGTAGCTACTGAACAAATAGCAGCAACAATTGAAGAAATAAATGCAATAACAGTAACGCTTAATGAGATATCAGAAAAAATTTAGATAAATCCTTATTATACATCAAAGAAGGACATCGAATTTTTAGGATAGTTAAGACACGCTTAAGTTTTAAAGGTAGGAAATGAATTCTTGTTTAAAAAAGCTAGAGCGTGCTGAAACTATGTGTATTAGTATATAATACGTATTACATTCTTTACAGAATTTAATTAAATTTTGATATAATTATTTTTAAATATCTGGGGTATGTAATATACCTAGAGGTGTTTTATAGCATTGAACAAAAAGACGAACATACTCATTGTATCTATTTTCAATATCAAGTAGTTCTTCTACATCAGTAGTGACTAGAGATTTTCTTATAAGCGTATGAAAAATACTTTCCATAAGCTCTAATATTTTATCCCTACTTTTAGCTTTAATATGTCCATGGGAAATACATAGCTCTAGAGTTGGTATAGATGTAATATTGCCTCTTTTTATCATTGGAAAGGAAGCGTGTTCTCTTATATGGCCATCAGGATAAATTTGATAATAAATTTTTAAGACTTCTTCAAGTATGATTTGGTCATTTCCTAAGAGTAATATTTGGAATTGTTGTGGATACTTAATAACATACTTGATCAATATTTTAAATGTTTTAACAAATAAATCGATGCTATTTACATAGTTTTGTTCAATATACCAAAGTTCTTTAAAAAATTCACTTAAATATTTAAGGGCTACGAAGGTTAATAAATTATCAAAGTTAGAGAAGTAATAATAAATTGTAGAGCTATTGTAATTTGTTTTAGAAGCTAAATTTCGAACCGTTAGGGATTCAAAACTTTCTTCTTGAGCCATTTGAAAAGCAGTATCGATGAATTGCCGCATCATAGTAATCCGCTTTGTGTTATGTTTTTCAGTCAATTGTATCACCTACCAATTTATTTGAGTAATTTTATTATATTACATATTGTGTTATTATTCTACATAAGGAGTACTTAGATTGAAGGATAGAAATGGTGGGTAACAGTATTTTAAAAGGAGGCTATAAATGAGAAATACTAAAATTAACTATAAAAGCCTAGCAAAAAAATTGGAAGCTGTGGGGAATAAAATACCTCATCCTTTTTGGTCATTTACCATATTGATCCTCATAACGATCCTATTGTCTTCGATAGTATCGGGCAAGGAGAGTTATTTTGTTAATCATTCAGCTATCGCAAGGCTGCAAGTTAATAATTTAGCTAATATAGAATATTTTATTAGCTTGATTGGAGATATGGATGAAGTATTTTTGTATTTTAAGCCACTATCTGTTGTTATATTAATTTTTATGGGAATTAGTGTTTTTCAGGGGTCTGGAGCTATTTCAGCTATTATAAGAGGTGTATCAACTAAAATACCAATTAAAATGATGATTTTTTTTATAGCATTTATAGGAGTAAATAGCAATATTGTATCTGATGTGGGGGTTATAGTAATTCCTACATTGTTTGCAGCACTTTTTCAATCATTAAATTTTAATCCTTGGATTGGGATTATAGTAGGCTATGCATCTGTCAATGGGGGCTTTACTTTGAATATGTTTATAGCTGGAACAGATATCATACTTTCTGAAATCACCAATACAGTTCTTGTAGGGTTAGGGATGAATGCTACTATTAATCCCTTTAGTAATTGGTATTTTATGTTCGTAGGTTGTTGTGTTATTATTATTTTAACCATGTTCATTACAGAAAAATATACTAAAAAAATTTTGAGAAATCCAGAGCATCTTAAAAATATGGATTATTATAATAGTAATCGATTGAGCAACAGGGAAAAAAAGGGCTTAAAATATTTAGTATATACTAATTTTTTATACTTTATGGGACTTTTAGTGATGATTAAATATTACAATGTAAGCCAAGGTGTATCAGGATGGAATATTAGATTTATCTTTTCTAATATTGTAGGCATTATTTTCTTTTATTTTACTATTACAGGATTAGTGTTTGGGATGGCATCTGGTACTATAAAAAAAATAGATAGGATTCCAGAGTTATTTGCCAGTGGAATTACTGGAGCAAAGATTTTTATTGTGACGGCGTTGCCTGCTGCAGTTTTTGTAAAAGTTTTGGGGGATAGTAATTTAGATTCATGGATGGGAATCCTTATATCAGATTTGCTATTAAAAATCCATATGCCACCCATCGTTATTTTGATGTTTTTTATGATCATTGTGTCACTCTTAAATCTAGTAATTTCTAGTTCTTCTGTTAAATGGTTATTTATTGCACCTATAGCTATACCCATATTTAATACAATGAATATTTCCCCTCAAATTGTTCAACTAGCCTATAGAATAGGAGATACTGTTACCAATTGTATTTCTCCAACTGATTATTATTTGCCAATTATGATTAGTCTTTTAGAAATGTATAAGACAGATAATAAAATAAAAGTGGGTGTTGGAACAATTATTTCTTTATGTATTCCTTATACAGTTGCTTATTTTATAGGATTGTCTATATTATTTATAATATGGTACCTATTAGCAATACCTATTGGATTTTAATACTGACTAATAAAAGAGGTGATATTTATGCATACAAAGAATGATCTCATAACCTGCATAGGTAATCTTGGCATAAAGCCAACAGATACCCTATTAATTCATTCTTCCCTAAAATCTATAGGTGAATTAGAAAATGGTGGGGATACAGTATTAGATGCTTTTATAGAGTATATGAAAGATGGATTACTTATATTTCCAACCCATACATGGGCACAAATGAATGATGAATATAATATATTTAATCCTGAAACGGAGCCCTCCTGTGTAGGAGTATTGTCGAATCTTTTTCTAAAAAGATCAAAAGTAATACGTTCATGGCATCCTACCCATTCTGTTGCTGCTCTTGGAAAGGATGCAGCTAACTATGTTGCTGGGGAAGAAAAGTGGGATACCCCTTGCCCGCGTGAGGGTTGTTGGGGAAAACTATATGATAGAAAAGCAAAAATTTTGTTTCTCGGATGTAGCTTAAAGGCGAATACGTTTTTGCATGGTGTGGAAGAATGGAACGATGTTCCTATGAGATTTGGAGATACATACCAACAACTAAAAATAGCTACCCCACAAGGACAAATCATTAATCGACCTATGTATAGACACTACAATCTACGAGGGGATCTGTCTAAAAATTTTGATAAAATGAAAGAGCCCTTTCTTTATACAGGAGTTGCTAAGGAAGGCTTTGTTGGGGATGCATTGAGTGTATTATGTGATGCAGTAGGTATGGCAGATTTAACAAGTTCCTTTTTAAAGCATAATCTTGATTTGTTTGGGGGGCATGAGCCTATTCCTACTGAATGGTATATGAAATAAAAAAATAAAAAATAGATATATACAAACATCTGACTAATTGCCGTTAGGTGTTTTTTGTTATTTGTTTTGTAAAAAGTTCGTAAATATAATAAAAAACATTGTAAGTATATGAAAGATACGATATAATACTATTGAAACACGAACTATTATAAAGTTTGATAAAAAAATATTCACTTATATAAATCTAGCAATAGGGGCTAGAGGTTTCTACCGAACTACCAAGAATAGTTGAAGGCTATAAGTGCTCTATTTTAAGCATATAATATTTTATTTTGCGAATGGATGATACGCATAAGGAGCAAAATGAATTTATATGACTTAGGTAGAGGATGATACATAAAAATAGTCTTAAATTATATGGGGGAGTGATTATTTTGAAATATGATGTAATTATAGTAGGAGCAGGACCATCAGGAATTTTTACTGCATTAGAGTTACTAAGACAAAAGGAAAATACAAAGATTTTGATGATTGAAAAGGGCAGAAGTATTGATAAAAGACATTGTCCTAAGGAAGAAACCAAAGTTTGTGTGAATTGTAAACCTTATTGTCACATTACAACAGGCTTTTCTGGAGCAGGAGCTTTTTCAGATGGAAAATTGTCCCTAAGCTATGAAGTAGGAGGAGAGCTACCAAAGCTAATTAGTAGCATGAAAGCTCAGGAGTATATTGAGTATACAGATAAGATTTATCTTGAATTTGGTGCAGATATAAAAGTAGAAGGATTAGAAAATAACGAAGAGATTAAAGACATTAGAAGAAAAGCAATAGAAGCAGGATTAAAATTAGTAGATTGCCCTATTAGACATTTAGGCACAGAAAAAGCACAGGAAATATATTTTAAAATACAAAATCATCTTTTAGATGCAGGTGTTGAAATTTTATTTAATACGGTAGTAAAAGATCTTTTCATAGAAGAGGGAGAGGCAAAGGCAGTAAAAGTAGCCAACTCTAGTAAAAAAGAAGATGAAAAAATCCTATACGGGGAAAAAATTGTTATTGCAGCAGGAAGAAAGGGTGCAGATTGGTTAAAGGATATGTGCATCAAGCATGAAATTGATCACACAGCAGGAACAGTAGATATAGGGGTACGTGTGGAAGTTCGTAATGAAATCATGGAAAGGGTAAATGATGTTTTATATGAGTCAAAACTCATTGGATATCCAGAACCTTTTAGAAATAAAGTAAGAACTTTTTGCCAGAACCCTGGAGGCTTTGTAAGTCAAGAAAATTACGATAATGATCTGGCTATTGTCAATGGTCATTCTTATAAAGAGAAAAAATCACAAAATACAAATTTAGCCATATTGAGCTCTCATAATTTTTCAGAGCCATTCAATCAACCTATCGAGTATGGAAAAAAGGTAGCAGAATTAGTAAACATGCTAGGGAATGGGAAAATATTAGTGCAACGCTATGGAGATATATTAGATGGAAAAAGGACTTGGCAGCATGAGTTAGAACAAACCAATGTAAAGTATACATTACCAGATGCGGTAGCTGGAGATTTAACATCTGCTATTCCTTATAGACCTATGATGAATATTATTAATTTCATTATGGCAATGAATACGGTTGTTCCAGGATTTGCAAGTCGTGAAACATTATTATATGGACCTGAAATAAAGTTTTATAGCAATAAAATCAATATGGATGAAAAGTTCAAAACCAATATTAAAAATCTTCATTGTTTAGGGGATGCTAGTGGCTGGACAAGAGGTTTGATGATGGCATCTGTCATGGGAGTACTTATGGGAAGAGTTATTGGTGAAGAAAATAAATAGGAATAAATTTAAAAAGTCTTTAGTGTTATATAATAGCTGAAGGCTTTTTTTAGTGTGATGAATTTATTGTAAAAGTGGAATCTGGAATAGTTTAGAGGAAATATGGAGTTTTTATAGAAGTAGGAAGATGATGGAATGTAAAAAAATAAGCAATATTGAGAGAGAGGAATAGGATAATGGAAATTAAACAAGTTGGAATAAGAGGGATACTTTTTACATTTTTTGAACTTAAAAATTCTAAATATGACTGTGTGACTAATGTATATGTAATAAAAGGGGATAAACATTTTTTTATTTGTGACACATATTTAGGACCAAATTATATGAAAAAGATTAAGAAATATCTTGAATCTAATTTTGGGAAAAAGAAGTATATTGTATTTAACTCCCATAGTCACTGGGATCATATTTGGGGTAATAGTGAGTTTGATGATTGTATGATTATAGCTCATGAAAAATGTAAAGCTTTAATAGAAAAAAATGGAGAAGAGGAATTGCGTCAAAATGCTAAACTATTTACTAATGAAAATATAAACATAGTTTTACCTAATATTACTTTTGAGAAAAAGATAAAATTTGAGGAAGAAGGTTTGGAATTTTTCTATAGTCCTGGACATACCGAAGATTCAGCATCATGCTATGACTATATAAATAATACTCTATTTGTTGGCGATAACATAGACAATCCTATTCCAAGCTCTATGTGTTGGAATGACTTGAAAGAATATAAGAATACATTAGAACAATACATTAAAATAGATGCAGAGATTATAGTGCAGAGTCATGGCGATATTATGAGCAAGGATGTAATAAGAAAAAATGTAGATTATATATCTAAGCTAATAGGAAATGAAAAAATAGAGATTACTGATAAAGAAGTATTGAAGAAACATTTGGATAATGTGGAGTACTTGAGAAATTAGGGTATGGAATGTTCATAAGGGTAGGTTGGTCTTGCTGATTTTGAAGTTTTTGGTGTAACTTTTTGTATTGGTAGTATTGTGATGCTATTAATAATAGTTGCTTTAATTAGCCCATAATACAAATTAAACTATAAGAAATAATAGAAGCTACAGAGGGGAATTATGTAATGCAAAATATTAATTTGACAAATGGATATAAAATGAAAGAGCTTTCAAAAGAGAGCAAGAATGTTGTTGAGAATTTATGCAAGAAATGTTCGGATTATTATATATTGCATGATGGGATATTACCATCTAAAGAAGAGGTAGATGAAATATTTATGGCTTTACCCCCAAATAAAAGCTATGAAGATAAATTTGTCTTAGGAATATATAAATTTGATACGTTAATTGGTATAGTTGATATTATAAAAAATTTTCCAACTGATGGTGAGTGGATGATGGGATTAATGCTTATTCAGCTAGAGGAAAGAGGGAATGGTTTAGGGAAAATAGTACATGGAGCATTGGTTGAGTGGGCAAAAGATTTAGGAGCAAAGTCATTTAGAATAGGAGTAATTGAAGATAACTATAGAGGGATTAACTTTTGGTCTTCTCTAGGATATATAAAGATAAAAGATGTTAATATGAACTTTAAGGAAAAGACCCATGTAGTAAATGTTATGAGGTTACAGCATGAAAATGAATAGGAGAGCAATGAAATGAAAATAGAAATTCCTAGAAAAGTACATAGCCTATTAGATGTCTTAAATAAATATGGATATGAAGGATATATTGTAGGTGGATGTGTGAGAGATAGCATTTTGGGGAGAATTCCTAATGATTGGGATATATGTACGAGCTGTGTTCCAGAAAAAATGCTAGAAATATTTACATCCTTTAAAGCCATTCCTACAGGATTAAAACATGGTACGGTAACTATTGTCATAGAGGATGAATCTTTTGAAGTGACTACTTATAGAATAGAGGAAGATTATTTTGATGGGAGACATCCTGAAAAAGTTTCATTTACAAATAATCTAGGAGAAGATTTAAAAAGAAGAGATTTTACTATCAATGCTATGGCATATGGTAGAGAAGAAGGATTAATTGATTATTATGGTGGAATGGAAGATATCAGAGGTAAAAAGATTAGATGTGTGGGAAAACCTTTAGAAAGATTGAGTGAAGATTATTTGAGAATGTTAAGAGGGGTAAGGTTTTGTTCACAGCTTGGATATACCCTTGAAAGAGAGACTTTTGAAGCTATAAGACAATTATCTAAAAATATTATAAATATTAGTAAAGAAAGAATAAGAGAAGAACTTAATAAGATACTATTGGTAAATAAGCCTTCTAATGGATTTAGATTATTAAATGAAAGTGGATTATTACAATATATATTGCCAGAGTTACAAACATGTATAAAATTTGAACAAAAAAATCCTTACCATGATAAAGATGTATTTGATCATATTATGAGTGTACTAGACCATACAGAAAAAGATTTGGTATTAAGATGGGCTGCCTTGTTACATGATATTGGAAAACCCTTATGTTTTTCAATAGACGAAAACAATATTGGTCACTTTTATCATCATCATATGAAAGGGATGGATTTAGCAAAAGAAATACTAAAAAGACTTAAATATGATAATAAAACCAGTGAAATGGTGAAAATTTTAGTAAAAGAGCATATGTGTAGGTATGATAAGGTGACCCCTAGAATGTTAAAAAGGTTAATCAACAGGGTAGGAGTAGACAGCATAGAAAGATTGTTTCAATTACAAACTGCTGATATATTGGGAAGTAAAGGTCCTCATGTGTTTGATGATATTGAAAAGGTAAGGAGATTATATAAGGAAATTATGGATAAAGAGCAACCTTTAAGTGTAAAGGATTTAGCTATTAATGGTCGAGATTTAATGGATTTAGGTATAGCACCAGGAAAGGAAATGGGAAAAATACTCAATAGCTTATTAGACAAAGTTTTAGATCATCCAGAATTGAATACGAAACAGGGATTGATTAAGGCAGTAAAAGCCATGTCCTCCAAATCAGTTTAGGAAAAATAAAAATATAGTGCTATTTTTTAGTAGGGGCTTAGAATCTTTAGAAAGTGGTTGTTTGTATTGAAAGCTTTGCAAGGAAGTAAAATATTGATTATAATAAATGAAGAAAGTTTTGTATGAAATAAAAAATTATTGTATATAATATGGAGCAAGTTACTTGCTCCATATTTTTACGGAGAATAAATGTATTTGAATTGGAGTGTTAGGATGAGTAAATCGCTGTTTATAACAGAAAAACCAAGTGTTGCTTTAGAATTTGCAAAGGTACTAAATATAAAAGGGACAAAGAGTAATGGCTTTATAGAATCAGAAAAGGCAGTAATTACCTGGTGTGTTGGTCATTTAGTGAATATGAGCTATCCTGAGAAGTATGATGAAAAACTCAAAAAATGGAGATTAGAAGATTTACCTTTTTTACCAAAGAAATATAAATATGAAGTGATAAAAAGTGCAAAGAAACAATTTGATATTGTAAAAAAACAGATGAAGCGAAAAGATGTATCTACCATTTATGTATGTACAGACTCTGGACGAGAAGGAGAGTATATTTATAGATTGGTAGATGAAATGGTTGGGGTGAAGAATAAAGTTAAAAAAAGGGTATGGATTGATTCACAAACGGAAGAGGAAATTAGAAAAGGTGTGAAAAATGCAAAGCCCTTATCAGAATATGATAAATTATCAGATGCAGCTTATTTAAGGGCAAAAGAAGATTATCTCATGGGGATCAATTTTTCAAGGTTATTGACACTAAGCTATAGTAGGAAAATTAGTCAGAAGTTAGGAAAAAAATATGTAGTCATTGCTGTAGGAAGGGTTATGACTTGTGTACTGGGTATGATCGTACAAAGAGAGCGAGAGATTAGAGATTTTGTCAAGACGCCTTATTATAAGATCTTATCAAAATTTCAATTTAAGGATTCTCTCAAATATGATGGAGAATGGAAAGCTGTAGAAGGTTCTCAGTTTTACCTATCCAATTTGTTATTTAAAGATATTGGATTTAGAGAAAAAGAAAAAGCAGAAAAATTTATTGAAGAGCTAAAAATAAATAGTGAAATGATGGCAACTATCGAGGAAGTGAAAAGAAAAAAAGAAAAGAAAAATCCGCCATTACTATACAACTTAGCAGAGCTTCAAAATGAATGTTCAAAGAAACTTAAATTAAGTCCAGACGAAACACTAGAGGTTGTTCAAGGATTATATGAAAAGAAAATGCTCACTTATCCAAGGACAGATGCTAGGGTTTTATCAAAAGCTGCAGCAAAAGAAATCCACAAAAATATAAAAGGTCTTTTAAGCATACAGAAGGCATGTAAATTAGATACAAAAGATCAAGAAATAGATGGTTTTGTTAAAAAAATAATGAATGAAAATCTTTATAAAAACTTAGAAAAGACAAAATATGTAAATGATAAGGCCATTACAGATCACTATGCCATTATTCCTACAGGACAAGGGCTTGCTAATTTTAATAGATTATCAGATTATGCAAAAAGGATATATATCCTAGTAGTAAGGCGTTTTTTGGCAATTTTTTATCCTCAAGCAGTATTTAGCAAATTATCTATTACTACAAAAGTACAATCGGAACGTTTTTTTACTTCTTCAAAGGTTTGTATAGAGGATGGTTATTTAAAAATATTAAATGATGGAAAAAAAGGAAAAGATGAAAAAACAGAAAATATAGAAGCTCTTAAAAAATTAAAAAAGGGTCAAGAAGTAAAAATTCTCGATTTTGTAATTAAAGAAGGAGAAACAACTCCACCAAAGAGATATAATTCAGGGTCTATGATTTTAGCAATGGAAAATGCAGGAAAACTTATTGAAGATGAAGAGTTAAGAGAACAAATCAAAGGTAGTGGTATAGGAACCAGTGCTACAAGGGCTGAGATTCTTAAAAAACTTCAAAAAATTGAATATGTTAAATTAAATAAAAAGACACAAATATTAACGCCAGCTTTAATGGGAGAAATGATTTATGATGTAGTGAATGGGTCGATTCGATCTCTTCTTAATCCAGCCCTCACTGCAAGTTGGGAAAAGGGATTGATGATGGTTGCTAATGGAGAAATCAATACAGCAGAATATATGGAAAAATTAGAAGCTTATATAAGGAAAAATACACAAAAAGTATTGAGCTTAAATGATTATGGAAACACATCAAACACTTTTGTTACCATTCCAAGTAGAGAAAGTGACGCAGATCATATACCTAGAAAAAGAAAAAATAGCTTAGGTTCTTGTATAGCCTGTAAAGACGGAAAAATATTAGAAAATACAAAAGCTTTTTATTGTAGCAATTGGAAAAATGGATGTAAATTTACTGTTTGGAAAAATAGTCTTGAGTTATATAGTCAAAAGGTAACACCTAAGATGATTAAAGAGCTTTTAGAAAAGGGGAATGTAAAGGATATAGATATAGTTTTGCCTCAAACTAATGAAAGGTGTAAAGCATCTCTTGAATTTAGAAAAGATAAAACAGGTGCTTTAGAATTAAAAAATGTGACAAGGGTTGATGAGAAAAAATAAAAACTGAATAAAGAAACTTTTTAAAGAGTAAAAATGAAAAATCATTTTGCTCTTTTTTTATGGCTGGATTTAGCTTTTTAATAATTTATCAGAGGGATAAGCATAAATTCTTTTGTTGAATTGCTAAAGTGAGAATTTTCTTACAAAGGTTCAAAATGTTGTTTTTGAAAGTACAACCTTGAAAAATGAGGAAAAATAGTTATAAAGTGGGGTTTTAGTGCATACACTTATTGTAAAAGATGAGTATTATAGGGAATTGAGGCAGGTGATAATCAAAATTTTTCTGGATTAAAGTGAGAAAGTGTGATATAATAAACAAAATTTATGCAATATTCTATTTATTTTAAAAAGTCCAATATGTCGCTCGAAATATTGTAGAGTATATTTTGTGATATAGTTGGCAAGTAAGGTATGCATAAAATGAGTTTACTTTCAAATCAAGAGGATGGAAGTAATATTAAGAGAGGAGGAAAAGTATGCAAAAAAGAGAAAATTGGGGCTCGAAAATTGGCTTCATAATGGCTGCAGCTGGTTCTGCAGTAGGATTGGGGAATATATGGAAATTCCCATATACTGCAGGAGAAAATGGTGGCGGTGCGTTTGTTTTAGTTTATTTAATTTTTGTTGCACTTATAGGTTTTAGTGTTATGCTTACAGAATTTGCAGTAGGTAGAAGAAGGCAACTAGCTGCTGTTGGTGCGTTTAAATCAGAGGATAAGCGTTGGACGTTCGCAGGGGTTTTAGGTGTTTTAAGTGGTTTCTTAATCATGGGCTTTTATCCTGTAGTTGGAGGATGGGCACTTGCATATGTATTTAAAGTAATGGGAGGATTATTAAATAATCCTGCTGCTATTGGGGACGTTTTCGGTGGATTTATTACTAATGCTAGTCAACCCCTTATGTGGATGGTATTATATCTTATCTTAAATGTAGTAATTGTTGTAAAAGGTGTAGCTTCTGGAATTGAAAAAGCTGGAAAAATATTAATGCCTTTATTATTCGGTATTTTAATTGTTATTGCAATCAAAGGATTAACATTACCAGGTGCAATGGCTGGTATGGAATTCTTATTTAAGCCTGATTTTACTAAGTTGGATGGAAGTGTTATACTTGCGGCTTTAGGGCAAGCGTTTTTCTCATTATCATTAGGTATGGGATGTATGATCACTTATGGTTCGTACCTTTCTAAGAGTGAAAATCTTGTACAAAATGCAGCCATTGTTACTTCAATGGATACAGCGGTTGCGTTATTAGCTGGTATTGCAATGTTCCCAGCAATGTTTGCTTTTGGTATAGAGCCAGCTGCAGGACCTGGATTAGTTTTCGTTGTTGTACCTACTTTATTCGCTGAAATGGGAGCGATGGGACCACTATTTGCAACGTTATTCTTTATCGCCCTTACAGTAGCTGCGTTAACATCTTCTGTTTCACTATTAGAAGTTGTTGTTGCATTCTTAATCGATGAAAAGCAATTTTCTAGAAAGAAAGCAGTATTTTCTTCAGCAACAGTGATGGCATTACTTTGTATATTAGCTTCCTTATCATTAGGAGAGGTAGGACCTACATTATTTGGAAAAGGTGCATTTGATATATTTGACTTGTTAACAGATAAGATCTTCTTAGCAATTGGTGGAATGCTATTATGTATTTTCGCAGGTTGGAGATTAAAGAAAGAAGACTTACATGGTGAAGTTACAAATAATGGTGCAATGGAATTTCCGTTGTTCGGGCTATGGTATCCATTAGTTAAGTATATTATTCCAATCACAATCTTTTTAGTAGCTGCAAATGGAATTCGTCAAGGATTTGAAAGTGGTTCTGGTCCGATTATGTTACTCGGAATAGGTATTATTGCAATCTTTGCGGCTATATCTAAAAAGCTTTAAAATAGGTTGAAAAATAGCTTAAAGCAATCATGTTTTAAGCTATTTTTATTTTTTTCTGATACGAGAAACAACATTCTATTGCTAAAAAAAATATTCGGAAATAAATATTAATATTGACAATTTAATATAAAAATGTTAAAATCTTATCATAAGTAAATAAGTGAAAAGCTTTAGGTGCCATTTTGGTTTAATAGGGAAGCTCGGTGAAAATCCGTCACAGCCCCCGCTACTGTAAATGATGACGAAACCTCATGATTACCACTGTGAAAACGGGAAGGTAGAGGAAGTAGGTTGAATCATAAGTCAGGAGACCTGCCTATTGTGTAAGTTACTACCTTCGGTGGGAAGGGGAGGGATTAGTTGAATTTGTAATACTTTTTAAGCTAATAAACCCTGTCTTCTGACAGGGTTTTATTATATTTCTTGAAGAAAATCTATCTGCTATCTTTTTTAAATGGTCTAGTTAGATTTTTCAAAAATTTTTCCTCTAATTTTTAATTTTTTTTCGATCTCTCAATTATGAGGGATTATTTTTTTTATCTACCGACAAACATTTGTGTATACATCTTTCCATATTTACCCCCGTCTTTTATACCAATTCCAATATGAGTAAATTTAGGATTTAAAATATTTTTTCGATGTCCTTCTGAATTCATAAGAGATGTATGAGCACTTTGAACAGAAGGGTTTCCTGCTATATTTTCACCGGCAGTAAGATATTTGATACCAAATTGTTTTAACATATCAAAAGGACTACCGTAAGTAGGAGAGTTGTGACTAAAATAATTATTATCAATCATATCTTGAGATTTTAGTCTGGCTACATTGTTGATAGAAATATCAAGTGTTAGTGGTTTTAAGCCGTTCTTTGTTCTCTCTCCATTGACAAGTTTAAGCATTTCTTGTTCATCAGTAGTAAGTCTTGAGGTATTTTCCTCTTGTTTATCAGTTGCAGTTTGATTAGGTTGATCTGATGGTGTAGTTGTTTTAGGCCCTTCTACCTGTGGCTCACAATCAGCAGGATTTACGCAACCAACTTTTCCATCTTCTGTCTGTACTACATATTGATTTCCAAGTTGTCCAACAACGTCATAAACATTTCCTTTAGGGAGCTTTTTGATTTCAGGAGCATTGGCGCTTTTTCCTGAACGACAAGATGCATTGTTCTTTGTAATTTGAACCTTTTCTACATCAGCTTTCTCGAAAATAGATGAAGTCATCGGTTTATTGTCTTCAATCATTTCCTTTTCACGTAGTTCATCTTTGCGCATGTCATTTTCATACATTTTCTTTTGTGGAACTTCACTTTGATACATTTTGTCTTCTGGTACTTCATTTCGATACGTATCATTTTCAGGTACTGGATTTGGTCTTTGCTGTGGAGAAGTACAACCAGAGAATAATAAAGTACATAGAGTTAGTATACATAATATTTTTTTCATATTTATCACCTCAATAATATTATTTCCTGTATTGACGAAAACATTTACGTTAGAATATTCCAATATATAGGCTTGGTGAAAAAGTAAGGAAATTTTATAAAAAATAATTTGAAATGGGTATAAATTTTATGGATTGGGAAAAACTTTAAATGGAAACAAATCCATTTCATTTAAAAGCCTTTTGGCTTTTGAATACACCTTATTCCCACCCACAACTCATCATAAGAAAAGGGTAGCGTAAAGCTTACCCTTTTCTTGTTCTTTAAGAACTTATAAAATTGTGAAGTGAGTTATTTGTTAGTGAATAAGGGAAAAAGTTTATGGTAAGATGTATATAATAGAGAAGCGTATTGTATATGGTACTATTAAAATATGAATTCAAAAGAAGAAAAGAAGTTTCTGGGGAAGGATATAAGAATATTTTAAAACACGAATATTTAAATTTGAATACGAAATAAGAATTGTAAAATAACGAATTATATGGTACAATTTGATAAAAATATACATAATTGTGGGGTGCTTATGATGAAAACAGATATACAAATAGCTCAAGAAGCAAAGATGCTTCCTATCTTAGAAATAGGAAAGCAAATAGGTCTTGAAGAAGATGATTTAGAGTTATATGGTAAATATAAAGCAAAGATTTCCTTAGATGTATATAAGCGATTAGAAGATCAGTCAGATGGAAAGCTTATACTAGTGACAGCTATTAACCCAACAGCAGCAGGAGAAGGGAAAACCACAACCAATGTAGGACTTAGTATGGGACTAAATAAAATTGGTAAAAAGACGATCACAGCTCTTAGAGAACCGTCTTTAGGGCCTTCCTTTGGAGTAAAGGGAGGAGCTGCAGGGGGTGGATATGCACAGGTAGTGCCTATGGATGATATCAATCTTCATTTCACAGGAGATATCCATGCTATTACAACGGCAAATAATTTATTAGCAGCCCTTTTGGATAATCATCTACAACAAGGAAATCTATTAAATATTGACCCTAGAAGAATTACATGGAAAAGATGTTTAGATATGAATGATAGAGCCTTAAGAAATATTGTGGTAGGGCTTGGTGGAAGAACCAATGGAGTTCCAAGAGAAGATGGATTTGATATTTCTGTTGCGTCAGAAATTATGGCAATCCTTTGTCTTGCGAATGATTTAGATGATTTAAAGAAAAGAATATCAAAGATGATTGTAGGATATACATATGATAATGAACCTGTAACAGCAGATATGCTAAAGGCAACAGGAGCATTAACACTATTATTAAAGGATGCTATTAAGCCAAATCTAGTACAAACCTTAGAAAATACACCAGCAATTATCCATGGAGGACCCTTTGCAAATATTGCTCATGGATGTAATAGTGTTATGGCTACAAAAATAGGTCTTAAGCTTGCAGATTACGTTGTAACAGAAGCAGGCTTTGGTGCAGATTTAGGAGCAGAGAAATTTTTTAACATAAAATGTAGATTTGCAGGATTAAAACCTGATGCAACAGTAATTGTTGCAACTGCTAGAGCTCTTAAAAATCACGGAGGCGTCAAAAAAGCAGAATTAAATTATGAAAACCTAGAAGCTTTAGAAAAAGGTTTTGGAAATCTAGAAAAGCAAATTGAAAATGTAAGAAAATTTGGTGTTCCTGTAGTAGTTGCTATCAATAAATTCCCTACAGATACACAAGACGAATTAAAGCTTATTGAAGATAAATGTGCAAAATTAGGAGTAAATGTAGTTTTATCAGATGTTTGGGCAAAGGGAGGAGAAGGTGGAATAGAGCTTGCTAAGAAAGTCGTAGATCTATGTGAATCAGGAAAGGCAGATTTTAAACCCCTTTATGATGTGAAGCTTTCTATTAAAGAAAAGGTCCAAATTATTGCAAAAGAAATATATGGTGCAGATGGAGTTGATTTTACTTCTAAGGCAGAGAAGGAAATCGAAAAATATGAAAAATTGGGTTTAGATCAAATGCCTATATGTGTAGCAAAGACACAGTATTCTCTATCGGATAATCCGAAGCTTTTAGGAAAACCAACAGGATTTAAAATTACTGTGAAAAATGTTAGAATATCAGCAGGAGCAGGATTTTTACTAGCATTAACTGGAGACATTATGACTATGCCAGGACTTCCTAAGGTACCTGCTGCAAATCATATAGATATCTTAGATGATGGCGAAATTGTAGGATTATTCTAAAGATGTTTTAAGTATGGAAGAAGGGTGAATGAGGAATTCATCCTTCTTTCTTTTAATCTATATGATATAATTGATAAAAAGGATTTTGTACAAGTTTAAATAAATGGAGGGATTGTTATGAAAACGCTTGTTTGGAATGTAAATGATATAGAGTGGGTAGGGGTACCACAATTTAAAGGCGTTTATGCTAAGGATCTTGTAAAAAAAGAAGATGGTATGGATGTGACAAATAAATACATAAAAATAGTGCCAGGAGGAGAAATACTTGTACATACCCATGATGTAACAGAGGCATTCTATATATTAGAAGGAACTGCATCTGTTTTAGTAAATGATGAAAGAATTCCATTAAAGGCTAAAACTATGATTTCGGCACCTGCTGGTGTGCCTCATGGGATTAAAAATGAAACGGATGAAGATGTTTTGTTGCTTGCTAATTTTGGAGTGAAATAAAATGGAGGTGGATCTATGAACTTTATTGTAAATGAAGAGAATAAAGTATATGATGCAGAAAAAATTGTAAAAGTCATTCATGATGAAACTGAATTTGATGTATGGAAAGATATTACATCAAGAACAAAACGAGAAGATGTATTGGCATTTATTCTTCAGTGTGATATAGAAATTCTGAAGGAAGAATTAGAAGAGGAATTAGGTATTGAAGAAGAAAATGAAGAAGATTATATATCTGAATTAATGAATAAAGCAGATGAGTATGCTGTTGAAATAGAAGAGTTATTACCAGAAGATATGCTTGCTTATTACTATGCTTATGAATATGATGAAGATGAAGGGATCATAAAAACCATATTAGTTGTTTCTTTTGATGACCTAGGAGAAAGAAAACTGAAGGATGTAGGAAATAGATTGATTACAGTTGTAGGCGATTAAAAGGATGAACAAAAATGTTCATCCTTTTAATTTAATCTAAATCAGGAGGAAGTAAATTGCTTTTATAAGCCATATCTCTTGAAGCATTTTCTACCAATCTTTTAGTCATTTCGCCACCAAGCTTGCCACCTGCTTTACCAGCTTCTCTTGAAGTAATGTCACTAGTCAAATGGGTATTTTCCATGGAAAGTCCTAATTCATTGGCAATTTCTGCTTTGAATTGATTAAGAGCTTGTCTTGCTTCTCTAACTACAGGTTTTCTTGCCATTAATCTCACCTCTTTTTATAGCTTGTTAATAGTATCTACTTTAAAAAGTAACAATATGTCTTGTAGTATTATGCAGAAATACATAGTATTGTAAATGTTTTAAGTTGCTAATGAAGAAAAATTTCTATAAAATAAAATTATAGTCTTTATTGTATGAATAAGAGCCTTGTGCTAAAATGAAACTGGATAGTATCGCAAGAACTATACCATTTTAAAATTATGAAAATAAAATTCAATAGATCTGCTTTGAGCCTTTGGGACAGAGACAGTTGAGTATAAAGAAATTTCCATGCCTTGCGAGCGTATACTCAGCAAGGTATTTTTTGTATAAATTTTATACTTTAATCTTCCGTGGGCTCAGAAAGAACTTAGGAGGGAAAAAGATGTTTATTATTGAAACGATGAAAGAAACAAGAAAAATAATAAAAAAAGAAAAAAGAGAAGGAAAGAAAATTGGATTGGTTCCTACTATGGGATATCTTCATGAAGGACATTTATCATTGATAAAAAAAGCAAAAGAGGAAAATGATTTTGTGATAGTAAGTATATTTGTTAATCCAACTCAATTTGGTGAGGGAGAAGATTATGAAAGTTATCCTAGAGAGTTAGAAAGAGATAGTAACCTTGCAAAAAGTGTTGGAGCAGATATGATTTTCCATCCCTCTGTAGCTGAGATGTATCCAAACGGCTACAATACCTATGTAGAAACCTATAAAGTAACAGATAAATTATGTGGAGCATCAAGACCAGGACACTTTAGAGGAGTTACTACAGTAGTTTGTAAATTATTTAATATTGTAGCACCTCATCGGGCTTATTTTGGTCAAAAGGATGCTCAGCAAGTAGTTGTGATCAAACAAATGGTAAAGGATTTAAATATGGATATAGAAATTATTCCCTGCCCTATTGTAAGAGAAAAAGATGGACTTGCTTTAAGTTCAAGAAATACTTATCTAAATGAAGAAGAGCGAAGGGCGGGACTTGTTTTATCAAAATCTTTATTTAAAGTAAAAGAAATGATTGAAAAGGGAGAACGGGATGGCTTGAAAATAAAGGATTTTATTGTTAATAACATTCAAGGAGAGCCTTTAGCAAATATTGATTATATAGAGGTTGTAAATAGTGAAAATCTTGAAGATATGAAGAAACTAGAAGAAGAGGTATTGATTGCATTAGCTGTAAAATTTGGAAACACTAGATTGCTTGATAATGTTCGTATAAAAATATCTTAAAAAAAGATGGTTCTATTGTATCATTTATGATACAGTAGAACCGTTTTTTTTAAATATCAAATATCTTTTGAGCAACGAATACAGATTCTCTAGCATCCTTGCAATAATAATCAGCACCGATTATATCTGCATATTCCTTTGTAAGGACAGCACCCCCTACGAATATTTTACAGTCAATATTATTTTTTCTGATAGCTTGGATAGTTTTTTCCATATTTCTAACAGTGGTAGTCATAAGGGCACTGAGACCTATTAGCTTGATGTTATGCTCTTTTGCAGTGTTTACAACTGTTTCTATAGGAACATCCTTTCCTAGATCTAGTACATGAAAACCATAGTTTTCTAAAAGGACTTTTACAATATTTTTACCAATGTCATGAATGTCTCCTTTTACTGTAGCTAATATGATTTTTCCCTTTGAAATATGGGCAGCTCCTGTATTTAGCAAGTGTTCTTTAATGACTTCAAAGGAAGCTTTTACAGTTTCAGCAGAGCGAATCAATTGAGGAAGGAAGATGATTTCCTTTTCAAAATGATCGCCTACTGTATCTAGGGCTGGAATTAAATAGTTATTTACGATGCTTAAAGGATCTAAAGTATTCAAGAGCTCTTTTGTTTTAAGGGTTGCTTCATCCTTCATGCCGTCTATGATGATTTCTTTTAAGCTTTTTTCTACTTGGATCGCTTGGACTTCTTTTTTTATTTCTTTTCTATAAAGATTTGTATATTTTTCTGAACCTACATCATGGTTTGTAAGAACATGGAAGGTGTCGATGGTTGATATATTATCTTCTATTAATGGGTCTATAATAGGAGCGTCTAGCCCATAGGAAAGACTCATGGCTAAAAATGTCCTTGTGAGTAGCTTTCTTTGTGGTAAACCAAAGGATACATTGCTTACCCCTAAAACTGTTTTTACGCCAAATTCTTTTTTTATAAGCTGAATAGCCTTTAATGTTTCTAATACTTCTTTTTGTTGAGCAGAAGCTGTTAAAACTAAGCAGTCTATCAATATATTTTCCTTAGGGATTTTGTACAATTTGGCAGTATGGATGATTTTTTCTGCAATTTTTACTCTTTCTTCTGCTGTATGGGGAATGCCATTTTCATCTAAAGTAAGACCAATAACACAAGCACCATATTTTTTTGCAATAGGGAAAATAGCTTCCATACTTTCTTTTTTGCCATTTACAGAATTGATGATTGGTTTTCCATTATAAAATCTTACTCCAGCTTCAATGACCTTAGGATTTGAACTATCAATTTGAAGGGGAAGGTCCATAATGCTTTGTATTTCCCTTATGATCTTTGTCATGATTTTTACTTCATTGATTTCAGGAAGGCCAATATTGATATCTAATAGATCTGCTCCTGCTTCTTTTTGCTTGATGGCTTCTGCTAATATGTAGTCCAAATCATTTTCTTTTAATGCAGCTTTCAGTTTCTTTTTACCAGTAGGATTGATTCTCTCTCCAATGATTTTTATACCGTCTCCCATGATTACTGTTTTAGTGGAAGAACATACAGTTGTTTCTTTTATAGGATTGATTTTTGTAGGAGATGAATTTTTAAGTGAATCTTTTACTACTTTGATAAATGAAGGTGTTGTGCCACAACAGCCGCCTATAATAGATACACCAAGCTTTGATAGCTTTTGAATTTCTGTTGCGAAAGCATCAGGAGTTAGATCGAATATTGTTTCACCTTCCACAAGCTTTGGTAGTCCTGCATTTGGTTGAATGATTACAGGAATACTAGCGACCTTTAAAATCTTTTCTACAAGGGGTTTTATTTCCTTAGGGCCTAAGGAACAATTGATTCCTAGTGCATCTACCCCTAGTCCTTCAAGGACATGAACCATAGTTTCGGGGTCTGTTCCTGTCAAGGTTCTACCACTTTGTTGGAAAGTCATAGTGCAAAATATAGGGAGAGAGCTATTTTCCTTGGCAGCAAGGATAGCAGCTTTCGCTTCATATAAATCAGATAATGTTTCAAATAAAATAATATCTGCCCCACTCTTTTCGCCAATGATTATTTGTTCCTTAAATAGATCATATGCCTCATCAAAGCTAAGGGTTCCCATAGGTGCTAAAAGCTGACCAATTGGACCTATATCAAGTGCTACTAGCTTAGAGCCAGCAGCTTTCTTAGCAATAGTTACAGCACTACTGATAATATCTCCTACACTGTAGGGAGAATTTTTTAGCTTATAGCTATTGGCACCAAAGGTGTTTGTAGTAATAATATCTGCACCTGCATCAATATATCTTTTATGAATATCATACAGAATGTTAGGGTGAAGGATGTTATAGCTTTCAAGATATTCTCCAACACCAAGACCAGCAGCTTGAAGCATGGTTCCCATAGCTCCATCAAAAAAAATGAATTGTTTATTCGTTAATTTTTTTATATCCACAATGATTCCCTTCTTTCTTATAAGTACAAGTTTCATAAAGGTTACAAGTTTTACAGTTCTTTGAATTTAAAGAAACTGGATCCTTTTGAAATCCTATGATTGCAGTAATAGATTTTCTAGGAAGTAAAAGAAAATCTTGCGTTACTGTAAGTCCAATTTTACGTTCTGTATCTAAAATTTTTAAAATTTCTGGCTGAATAGAAAGAGGAAAATCTCCATAGCCAGGGCTATACCGATAAGTTGTGTGATAGTTATTTTGTTTTGCATAAGTTATAATTTCTTCTTCTGTATTATCAGCCATAGCTTCTATTGCAGTTGTAGCGCAGGCATCAAAGATTAAGCTTTTTGTTAAATTTATTTTGCTATAGTACTTTATCCTTTTATCAATAATGTTTCCTAGGGTTACAGCAAGGATTGCACATTTTTCTGAGTGGAATAAATGATTATAAATATCTATTCCTTCAAGGAATAGTTTTGTATTTTTTAAATGAATATGATGATACTTTTTTTCAATATCAAAAATTTGATAGATATAGTGTTTATGGATCAATTCTTTTATTTCTTTTATACATTCTTTTATGAGATTATTTGTTTGTAGATCAATCTTTTGGTGGTTATATCCTAGATAACGTAGAATTTCCTTTTCATCAAGTTTCATAGGCTACTCCTCTGCTAATACACTTCTTATGGTTGATATATTTTCTATAATTTTTCGAGTAGTTTTTGGGCGGTTCATGGTGTAAATATGAATACCCTCTACATCCCAAGAAAGTAGATCAATGATTTGCTCAATAGCATAGGCGATACCTGCTTCTTTTAAAGCTTCAGGCTTATGCTCGAATTTTTCAATAATTCTAGTGAATTTTTTCGGTAAATGACAGCCACAAAGAGATATAATATAATCAATTTGTTTTTTATTTAGTACGGGAAGAATTCCTGCTGAAATAGGGATATCAATATTTAGTTTATCCATTTTTTCTTTGTAAGCATAAAAGAGCTCATTGTCAAAGAAAAGCTGGCTGATTAAAAAATCAGTACCAGTAGTTACTTTTCCTTTTAAATAATGAAGATCCTTATCTAAGCTAGTACACTCAATATGACCTTCTGGATAACATGCAGCCCCAATGCTAAAAGGATGACTTTTCTTTATATGCTGAATTAAATCCTTTGCGTATTGATAATGAAGAGGATCTGGAAATTTGAAATTTGGATCTTGAGGAAAATCTCCTCTTAAAGCAAGAACGTTTTCTATATTGTTATCTTGGAAATCATTTAAAATACCTATAATTTCATCTTTAGTGGAGGTTACACAAGTAAGATGGGCTAAGGCTTCAATATGGTATTTGTTTTTTATAATAGATGCAATTTCAACAGTTTGCTTGGTAGTACTTCCACCAGCACCGTAGGTAACACTAATAAAATCAGGTTTTAAATCTTTTAATGCTTCAATTGTATTGTATACAGTTTCGATAGGCCCATTTTTTTTAGGTGGGAAAATTTCGAAAGAAATAACTGGTTTTTCTTTTTCATATAAATTTTTTATTAACATTTGAAACATCTCCTTATTATATATAATTTTGTAATTTTAAAGTAAAAAAACTTCTTTCAACAGTGAAAGAAGTTTAGATTCGAAAGCTCTCATCTGTCGGTAATATACCGCTGGAATTAGCACCAATGCATATAATTATGCTGGTTGCCGGGCTTCAAAGGGCCAGATCCCTCCACCACTCAGGATAAGAATGATATTTAATTTTTATTAAGTCTATATGAAAAAAGAGAATATGTCAATAGTAAATTATGAATTTTTTGTATATTCTACAAAAACTACTAAAAATAGTACTAGTTTGCATGGTCCTATTTTTATGATAAAATAATGAAAAATAGAACTGATTATGATAGACTATGTAGGTAGAAAATTAAACAAAATATAAAGAGGTGAGGTATGGAAGGTAAAAATGTAACGGTAGGTGTCTTAATATTTTTTGCTTTCACCATGGCAGGGGGATTACTTGGGATATTTGTGGGATATTCATTATGTGCTGATGCAGAGAAAGATGCGTATATAGAATATAGGCAACAACAGATGATCAGAGAGAGTATGGAAAAACAAGAAACCACTAAGGTTGATGAATCCACTGAAAATGAGAATGTGGAAAATGTAGAGGAATTAGAAACGCTACCGCCTATTAATCTTTCAAACTTAACGGATATTTATAATGCATTAGATGCATGGAGAGAAATATTAGTGCGAACTGCCAATGGAAATCTTGACCAAAAAGAAGCATCTAATCTTATTTATACTATGTCCAGTGAAATTTATAAAAGAAATATACCAAAAGGCTTTAGTGCATACAGATTAAAGAATGTTATTACGGACAATGGAGAAGGAAAACTAAAAGAATTAGTCTATTCAGATGTTATGTATAATGGTGAAAGTATTGCTTATGTAAAGGTTAAAGAAAATCACGAAAATAAAACTTATGAATACAAATTAAAGTTTATAAAAGAAAATAATAATTGGTGCTTTGCAGCACAACTATAAGGAATAGAGCTCAATTTTAGGGCTCTTTTCCTATAAAGAAAAGAGGATTATTCATGAAAAAGCTATATATCCCATTGATTATATTATATCTTTTAAATTTAACAGTTTATGCAGATGATAATATTTTAAAGGCAAAAGCAGGGAATATATATCCCATTTCTGATAAAAATATACAAATGATATCAGAAAAAGTAGAAATTAAAGTAAGAAATGGAATGGCTTATGTTCGAAGTGAATTTGTTTTGAAAAATACAGGAGAAAAAGAAAAAATTATAGCAGGATTTCCTGCATATACTACAAAAAACAAGAATCATCAATTACATGATTTTAAGGTATATATAGATGGAGAAAAAACTTCGATTGCTTTAAAAAAAGGGGAAAATAGAAAAGAATTATATAATGATAATTGGTATGCCTTAGAAATGACATTTGATAAAGAGCAAGTGAAAAGGGTAGAGAATACTTACTGGGTGGATCTTGCCGTTGATGGAATAGGAGGGGAAAAAGTTGAATATATCCTAAGCGGTGGTGTTTGGGATAATCCAATTGGTTATGGAAAAGTTACTATAGAATTTGAAGATGACTTAGATCCAGAAAACGTTGAACTCGTAGGCTATGAAGATTATAAAAATTATGTATCATTTAAAGTAATCCCAGAGGATAAAAAAATGACTTGGGAGTTTTACAATCTAAAGCCTGACTTCGATATAAACCTTTATCATAAAAATTCTATGAAAAACGAAAAGACGTATTTATTAGATATTCCTATTGCGCCAAGGGATGAAGAATTATGGGAAATACAAAACTTGGGGAAAAAAGCTTATGATACATATAAGAAGGAAAATTATGATGATGCATGGAGGTATATGGATCAAATAGAAAAATATAAGGAGAATGAAGAGGATCGAATAGCTAAATATGCCATCAGGATGATTCATTTATTTGATTATTATAGAGCAATGATTTTGATGAAAAAAGGACAATATGAAGATGCAGCTTATTATTTTAAGACCAATGGCATTTTTGAAGAAAAAAATTTATATCAATTAGCTATGCTCTATAAAAAAAGTGGCTATATAGATGAATATATAGAAATGCTAAAGGGGTTGGAAAAAGGGAAAAGAGATGGACAAGTGATTAAAATATGGGTAAAACAGGAAATGAGCCAATTGCCTAGTGAAACAAAAGAAAAATATGAAATAAGTCAGCAACTAAAGAAAGAGAAAAAAACAGACAAACCTATAAAAGTGAAAGAAGAGACGAAAAAAGAAAAATTCTCCTATCGAGGGTTTATCCTATTTAATATGGGAATTCTTATTTTAGTATTTGTTGTATTTTGGAATATAAAGAGAAGATCCTAAAAAACTTTTGGGAAAATAAAAAAAATTAAATATACCCTTAATAATCAAAAGTAATCTTAGATTATCAGGGGTATATTTAACTGAATATCTTTACTAGTAGAACTTTTGCCATCTGATACAGTAAATCTGAAATACATTAGATTCATTATGTATACCTCATTTGTTTATTGATCCTTGGATAAATTTGATTTTTGCTCTATGTATTCTAGGATTGAATGAACAATGTTTACAGGGGAAGGACTTATTTCTTTTTCTAAAAATTCTGAGACTGTATGTCCTCCATTTTCTATTTTTATAAATTCAAAATCTAATCCTAATTCCTTAGCTTTTTTAAGGATTTTTTGTGAATGTTCAAAGGGAACATAAGTATCTTTTGTTCCATGAATCAGCAAAATAGGAATTGATTTTTTATTCATATAGTGAATAGGGCTTGCTTTTATATAATTTAATCTATTTTTTGCGTATTCACCAAGATATTCCTTTACATAGGGGTTGCTTTCAGATTCTTTAGAAAAATATGTTGGAGTACCATAGACTACTGCATAATTTACCTTCGATGGATAAGAGGCTAATTCATTATCTCCTATGTAACTATTATTATCTGAGAATGCCGTAAGAAGTGCTAAATGTCCTCCAGAAGAAGCTCCTAAGACTCCTATATTCTTTGTGTCAAATCCATATGATTCAGAATTTTTATAAATCCATCGGATGGCATCTTTACAGTCTTTAACATTGTTTGGGAATTTCCCTTTGGGCAATTGGCGACCATCTACACTGATGACATAGAAGCCTTGTTCATTTAAATAATAGAGTAAAGGTTTAGAAAGATTCAAAATACCTGTTCGTCCCATGCCTTTCCAGTAGCCATAGTGAAAATAGACAAGGACAGGATTTTTTTTATCTTTATTGATAGGAGGATAAATATCTAAATATAGCTTTTCTCCATCTATTTCCTTATATTTTCTTGTTAATGCACGCTGTTCAATATTATTGGATTCTTTAAGTAGATGGAGTAAGTCATATTTAGCAATGATTTCTTTATCTTTAGTAAAATCATAGCCACTTAAAAAGATTTTTAAAGGACTTTGTCCATAAACAAAATGATTATTATTGATTAAAAAAATGAATAGAAAGACTAGAAATAATTTCTTTTTCAAAGACAGATCACTTCCTTTATATGAAATAGTAAAATAAAAAAGATGGAGAGGGATCTCTATCTTTTTTATTTTGTTGCCAAGGTTTTATTGTTCATTCAAAGGTTTTATTTTTAATAGAATATCCTCACTTGTTGAGTTTTCACCATCTGATACAGTAAATCTAATTGGATATTCTAGCGGTGAGTCATAGCGGTAAAAATGAGCTATATTAGGGTTTCCTTGTATACCACATTCTAAAATGCTCGCTTCTATTCCAGATTTAGAAACAAAATCAGTAGCATAGGTGATGGAATCTCCATCTGGATCATTAGCATCTATTATAAAAAATACACCATCAAACATATCCCTTTCATCTACTTCATAAACATTATCAATTACTGTTCTAGGTGCGTCATCATCCCAAATATTAAAACAAGCAGAAATTGAATGAATGGTAGGAGGTCTATTTACGCTCTCTACAACGATTATATTTATTCCTTTGAAGACTCCACCATAAGAATCTTTTACCATAAAGGCGAGGGTATGTTCCCCTATATCATTTGAACTAGGAGTCCATCTAACAATACTTTTATCTTGGTTATCTTGAACAAAATTTGCACCATCTGATGATTGAAAAGTATATGTCAAAGGATCATTATCTTCATCAAAACCATCTGCTTTTATAGCTATTTCTTCCCCTGCTGTTACGGTGAGATCAACTACTATTTTCGTATCGCTATCCTTTATCAAAGACCAATCATTATTTTTTTGTAGCTTGAAGCCCTTAATAGAAGGTCGTTGATTAGGGAATACCGTAATGGCTCTAGTTGTTTCTTCTGTACCATTGAGTACTTTAAATTGAATACTTTTACCTTTATCTTCTATAGTAGGTTTGTAAACAAATTCATTATTATTTTCATTGCTTTGTATAAATTTATCTTTTAAATCGCCTTCTACAATATAACTTAAAGAAATATCCTTTGGAGATGCATCTATTTTGAATAAAACTTTGCCTTCTGCTAATATGTTTATACGATTACTTTCTTCATCTATAATTGTTTCAGTGGAGTATTGAATAGCTTTTATTGAGTTAATCACAGGTTGACGATTTTTTACTTTTATTTTTATCCTGTTGAATATTGTCTTAAGAGTATCATTTACAGCAAATGCTACATCATAATTACCTGTATGATTTGAATCAGGTGTCCATCTAAATATGGATGGATCTTGAGAGTCTTGAATAAAGGTTATCTCAGGAATTGCTACAGCACTATAGGTTAAAGAATCATTGTCCTGATCAGATCCATCTATTTTTAGAGCAATTTCCTCGTCCTCTGATAAGATTACTTCAGTATCGTTTAGGGAAACCCATTCATGATCTTGTTGTATTTTTAGTCCATCAATAACAGGAGGATGATTAATAGCTACAATAATAGTTTTAGTTATTTCTAATGCATCATTAGATACTTTAAATAAAATATTTTTACCATGATCCTCTTCAGTAGGAGTATATACAAATTCGTTATCCTTTTCAGTGCTTTGCATAACCTTATCTTTTAAATCACCTTCGACAATGTAAGTTAAATCATTATTCTGTGGAGAAGCATCTATTCTAAATAAAGTTTTTTCTCCTACTATTAATTTTGTGGTATTTTGTTGATCAATAATAGTTTCTGTTGTATCTTGAATAACTTTTATTGAGTTGATAACAGGTGGAGTGCCTACATATATGGTTAAATCACGAGTATTTTCTGTTGTTTCAAAGCCATCATGTCCTTTAAAGGATACATGATAAATACCGGCTTTTTCTGGAGTACATATAAGCATATGAGCATTCTCTACATATTCAAAAGTCAATGGAGTATTTACAGCATACAAAGTAAACTTATCTAGGTCTTCATCAGAATAATCCATGGTAATTCCAAATGTTTCCTTTTTATCGACAGTTATTTCATTGTTAGAAATAGCATAGGATGAACCATTCTTAAGGAGGTTCATGTTTTGTCCAAAACTAGGTCTATGATTTTTTGTAGTCTTAACAGCTGATTCTATTGAGAATGTTGATTTTCCTACCTCATTGGATGCGCTAAATTCAAAATGAAGATTATCAAATATACCATATAGAGAATGACTATATCTAAATCTAAAAGTATTTTTATTTACTGAATCTTGAGTAAGAGAAGCACGAGGTATATCTATAAATGTTTTACTAGAATCTTTATTTACATTATACATACGTATATTATAATTTGAAGCAATGGTATTTTCATCTTCAAGATTTATTTTGAAAGTGACTTCGTTGTTATCAAGAAGAACCATAGTATCAGAATTTGTAAAATTTGTTCCTAGATCATTATATATTCTTGTAATTGACTTGATTTCAGGTTTAGGTTTTGAAATAATATGTATATTCTTTGATACTTGGTCAAAAACATCACGAACTTTGATAGACACATCATAAGAACCTTCTGTAGCAGTCCAAGTAAATACATTTGGAAGATCCTTATCTTGAATAAAAAGATTATCAACCATGTATTGAAGATTATCATTATCATCATCAGAAGCTTCAAGCCAAAGATTTACTTCATCTCCCACGGCAATGAATATTTCTTCATCATCATTTATTTTAGTCTCTTGATCATTACGAAGGATTTTCATATTTTCTATTACAGGTTTATTATTATGATCATTGATTTTTAATTTTATAGTCCGAGTGGTAATGTGTATGTCATTAGCTACTTTAAATATGATTTCTTTTCCATCATCTGATTTATTAGGAGTGAAACTAAAAATATTTTTGTCTATATCATCTTGTTTAAACTTATTCTTAAGCTTTCCTTCGATACTAAATACTTGAGATTGATTTTCTAATAAAGTATTAATTTTAAAAGAAAATTCTTTATCTTTAATAACGAAGATTTCATCTGCATCAGTATATTCTATTTCATCATGATTAACTATTTTAGTGATAGATTTAATTTGTGGTTTATACAACACCTGCATACGAATCTGTTTAGATACCTCTTCAAAGCCATCGTGTACTTTAAGGGTAATATCATAAAAGCCTTGCTTATCAGGGATACAAGTAAAGGTATCTTTATTATTATCTTGTGTGAATTCCAAGTTATCTGATGCTTCTATATTGTAAGTTAAAAAATCATCATATGTATCAAAAGCATTTAATTTTAGTGTATATGCTTCTAGGATAGGTACTTTTATCCTATCATTTATTTCTAGCTCTTGATTATCTACTAATTGAGATATGGATTTTATTTGAGGCTTTGCATTTGTATCTTTTACAACTATGGTCATATCTATATTTTGGTATACACTCCTCTGACCGGCTAGTCCTGAGGCTATAGTATGTCCAAGGACAAATCGTAGAGTTTTATTGTGGTCGTCTTTACTTGGTGTATAGGTAAAATACGTTTTATTTCCATCCTCATGTTCAACAAACTTGTCGTAAAATGGTTTATCATTTGAAGCTATACGAAACCCAATCTGATAGTCATCACTAGGTTTTTTAAATTCAAAGGTATAAGCCTCATTTTCTAATACGGATACAGTAAGGATACTATGATTTGCATTTGCCTTGTGTTCAACAGGAAAAGCTCTTTCTAAGCCCGTCTCATTATTAGTTACAATTACATCGTCTACTATTACCCTATAATTTGTCTCACTTACATGACAAGATGAACCTGACATCATAAAGCTTAGAATCCATAGGGTAAATATTAGCCATCTTTTTTTCATATGTTTTCCTCCGATTTTTAGTTTTTGTGTTTAATTAAATGGAATTAAATTTTTATGATATATTGTATGAATAAATAATATTTATAGATGAAGGATTTATATTAATTTTTAAAGGTTTTATGGAAAGAAATTATGTGTACTTAATATTGTTTTGAAAAAGGTATTATGTTAAAATGTTAGCACAATATACAAATATTTTCAACAATTTACAAAATTCGCTTTTGACAAATATAACTTTAAAAAGTTTATTATACTTTGTACTTTGAAGAAAGAGAAAGGAAGGGATAGGATAATGAAAAAAAAGCTATGTATAGGGGTATTATTAGTACTCATGTTAAATGTGCAATGGGTTTTTGCAAATGAATTATCAGACAATATTTCAGACAATTTATTACAGCTTAAAATACTTTTCCCAGAGAAAAGTGATGAAATGATGAATAAAATAAAAGAACATATTAAAACTGAAGATGGAAAAGAAGTTATAAGTGATAAGGGAATTGAAAGCTTAAAAGAAGAAGTAGATTCATTTTTGGATGAAACGGAAAAAGAATTGTTAAAAGAAGATGGTATTACAACAGATGTAATAAAGGAGAGTATCGATGTATTAAAAGAATGGGATGAAGAACAAAGAGTAGTTTTTGTAGAAAGTATAGAGAAAAATGATAAAGAAAAAATTACTGAAATCGTAGAAAAAGAAAAGATTCCTGAAATTGTAAAAGAAAATAATTTAGACAATAAAAAAGTAACTATTAAAAAAAGTAGCTCAAGTAGTTCGAGTAATGCTTCTATAAAGATAAAAGAGAATAGGAAGCAAATAAAAAGAAGTGCAATGGATGCTTTGGCCAAAGAAAATAAACCACTAGAAGTAAAACTAAATGGTGTTAAATTGAAATTTGATTCAAAAGCTTTATTAACAATAGAAGGATTAGAATCTGATGATCTAATGTTAGAAATAGAAGTTCGAGAATTAAATAAAAGTGAAAAAGAAAAATTATTAAAAAATATTTTAGAAGATAAGAAGAGTGGATTATTTGAAATAGGAGAAAAGATCTTTGATTTAAGTGCAAAGCTTGTAGAAACAAATGATAATACAAGGAAAGTCAAAGAAATAAAAACATTTAGTGAGCCTGTTGAAGTAACTATTGATTTATGGGATATAAATTTGAAAGAGGAAGAGATCAACAAGCTAACGGGAGTTCGCTATGAAAAAGATGAGAACAATGATATAGATTTAGTAAAATTAGGAGGAACTTATGATTTAAAGACGAAGTCATTTACATTTTATACAGATAAATTTAGCAACTATAGCGTTTTAAAGACGGATAAAATTTCTACCATAAGCATAACAATTGATAACTTTGTCTCAAAAGTGAATCATAAAGACCAAATAAATGATGTAGCACCGACTATCATAAATAATAGAACGATGGTACCTATAAGATTCATTGCAGAAAATCTTGGGGCAGAGGTAGCATGGGATGGAAAAACTCGAACTGTAACAGTTCATATGGATGGAAAAGCTTTAAATATGGTTATAGATAAACCAATCGAAGATTTTGATACACCTCCTACTATTATGAATAATAGAACATTTGTACCAATACGTTATATATCAGAAAAATTAGGTGGTAGTGTATTATGGTTCCCTTCAAATAAGACTGTGTATATTGTGAAATAGGCAGAAGAAGTAATGGCAGACTTTTTTACAGCAAGTCGTATTGAGACATTTTACGGCAAGACTTAATATTATAAAATGGATTTTAAAATTTAGAGGGGATGGTCAGGAAATAAAGAATAACCCTTAAAACATAAAAAGGACAAATCTCATAAAAGAGTTGTCCTTTTTTTATCTATAGAAATATTTTCTATAAAACGATTTGTGCAAGTAATCCGGCTGTTAAGAATGAAATTACAAAACTACCAATCCATATAAGGGCAGATTCTTGCCAGCTTCTTTCTTTGAAGATAACCATAATAGCTGCGATACAAGGTACAAATAAGGTAATAGCAACTAGAGAAATTACAACTTGCAATGGATTTAAAAGACCTTGCTGTACTAAAGTACTAAGACCTGCTGCACCGAAATCACGTCGGATGATTCCCATGATAAAGGTCTGAGCTGTTTCTTTAGGAAGTTTTAAAAATCCTACAGTAACAGGAGCTAAAGCATCAGAAATAGCTGTTAATGCACCTGTATGATCTAGTACGGTAATGATTACTGCACCTAGAACAAATAATGGACCTGCTTCAAAGATAAACTGTTTTGATTTAAGATATGTCTTTTTCAATACATTTTTTAAAATAGGTACTCGAATGGGTGGAAGATCTATTAATAAATCAGTAGATTCACCAGGCAGAATCTTATTTAAAATAGTCCCTGTTACTACAAATACGATAAAAATAGTTACAGCATATAATATGAACATTTCTGCACCAAGGGGAGCAATAAGTCCTGCAATAACACCAAGCTGAGCAGAACATGGAATGGCTAAGCCTAAAAGCATGGTAGCAATAAAACGTTCTCTCTTTGAGCCTAATAAACGAGTGGTAATAGTCGCCATAGTCACACAGCCAAATCCAAGGATAATTGGAATAATGGCACGTCCATTAAGACCAAAGAATGTAAGGAGTCTATCTACTAAAGCTGCTATTCTAGGAAGATATCCAGAATCCTCCATGATGGAAAGGATAAAATAAAATCCAGCAACTAAAGGAAGTAATAGTCCAAATAAGTAAATAGGAGCCATTGTAAGGATTCCAAATTCTCCAATAAGCAGTTTACCAACTAAACTCGTTTCACTGACGAAATTTGTCATGATATTCATAATAAAACCATGATAATATTGTCCCATGATGATCTCTTCTGTAATTCCTACTATTGTTTGTGCAACAAATACACCGATTAATTGATAGGTAATGAAAAGGGCTAAAAATAAAATAGGGATACCTGTTACGGGATGAAGCATAGATCTCCCTAATTTAGTTTTGAAAGAAGCTCCTTCGTTGGTTTCTGAAATGATCTCTTCTACGATTTTATCTACTCGATCTCGTCTTAATTTATAAATATGTTCTCTTTTTCCGTAATTATTTTCGAGATCATGCCTTTTTAATACATTTTCATCTTCTTCCACTACAAGAAGTGCTTCTGCCTCCACATCTACATGATCAACTACTTCTAATATTAGATCTTTTATTTCTGGAATCCTATTTCCAGGCTTGGCTCTATCTAAAGCAGCTTTGATCTCTTCTAGACCTTCTTTTTTAACAGCTGTTGTAGGGATAACCTCTACACCTAACTTTTCAGAAAGCTTTTCTATATCTATTTTAAGACCGTTTCTTTTTACTTCATCCATCATATTTAGAGCAATTACTACAGGAATGCCCATATCAATAATTTGCTGCGTTAAGAATAAGTCTCTTTCAAGATGAACTGCATCCACAACATTTAAAAGAACATCAGCGAATAGAATAACATCTCGTGCAACTCTTTCTTCATCATTAAAAGAGGATACGCCATATACCCCTGGAGTATCCATGACAACTGCATCTTTATATTTTCCCATACTTATATCCACTGTTGTACCAGGGAAATTTGAAACATCAACATATATACCTGTTAGTGCATTAAAGAAAACAGATTTTCCAACATTAGGATTACCCGCTAATACGATTTTTTTTGTATCTTTTGGTATGGACATATTTTCTATTGGATTGTGACAACTCATTGAAAAACCTCCTCAAGGAACTTAAGCAATAGACTTAATGGCTATTTTTTTTGCTAAATTTCTGCCAATAGCAATTTCTTGCATTCTATTTTGAAGGATTACAGGACCTGCAGGTAATTTTTCAGAGCATGTTAATCTTGCACCTTCATAAATGCCTAAACGTATAGCTTGTGCACGAATAGATGAATCTGGAATATGAATAATTTCTAATTTTTGACCTTTTCCTATTAAATCAAGTGTCATAGGATGACCTCCTTCGTATCTATACAATAATAATAATTAATGTAATCATAAAATGAAAATCATTATCACGTTATAATCATAATTGTTTTTATTCTTTATGTACTATAAGTATATAGGAAATGAGAATGAGTGTCAATATATTTAGAGGGGTTTTATTGAATGGAAGGTGTTCATTTATTCATACAAAAAAAAGATAAAGTTGTGATATAATAGGTGTATTCGTAAGTATTTTAGAGGTTTGAGGAGGCAACGCCAATGAAAGTAAAGGATTATACCATATATAGTACACTGTCTATTCAAGAGGACAGTAAATTAGAGGACGCTGTTACTTTATTAAAAGATAATTTTTTAGAGTTTATTCCTATTGTAGATGAAAGTTGTTCTATTAAAAATATTATTTCAAAAAATAATTTATGCAATCTTATGTTAGATCATGAACTTTCACTTGGCAGCATTGATGAACGAATAAAGGATAAATTTGTAATGATCAAGGAGACAGAGGATATAGAGAGTATTTTTCCAATAATTGACCAATCTATTATTGTAGTAGATGAGGATGAAAGATTTAAAGGCTTTATCCAAAAGGATAAAATTGTAAAAGATTATTTTCATCGGCAACAATATTTAGTTAATGAATTTAATGCTATATTAGATTCTACCTATAATGGAATTATTGCTATTAATAAAAATGAAGATATTATTGTTTACAACCATTCGGCAGAGAGAATATTAGGGTCAAAGGCACAAAATTCAGTAGGAACTTCAGTGCGAGAGATTCTTTCGAATACACGTCTTCCAGAAGTATTGAAAACGGGAAAACGTGAGTTAGGAAAAAGAGAAGTTTTTAATAATAGAACATTGATCATTAATAGAACACCTATTATAAAGGATGCAGAAATAGTAGGAGCTATAGCTATATTCCAAGATATTACAGATTTGAAAAGAGTCACAGAAGAGTTAGAACATGAAAAAAATGCTTCTGAAATTTTAAGAGCCATTATTGATAATGCTTATGAGGGGATTATTGTTGTCAATGAAAAGGGATATATTACAATGATCAATGAACCTTATGCTAAATTTTTAGGAGGAAGTAAAAAGGATATTGTAGGAAAGCATGCTACAGAGATTATAGACACCACAAGACTTCATATTGTAGTAAAAACAGGAAAAGAAGAAATTGGGGAAGTACAAAAGGTAAGAGGAAAGCATATTGTTGTAATGAGAACACCTATATATAAAGCAGGAAAAGTGGTCGGAGCTATTGGAAAGATTATGTTTAAAGATGTACAAGAAATAAATGTTTTAGCTTCTAAAATCAATCAAATAGAGCATGAGCTTGAATATTATAAGGATGCATTAAAGGAAGTTAGTGGAACAAAATATAATTTTGATAATATTATTGGTGTAAGTGAAAAATTAAAAGAGACAAAATATCTGGCTGAAAAAGCGACTCATACTAATTCAAATGTATTGATTCGAGGAGAGAGCGGAACGGGTAAAGAATTATTTGCTCATGCTATTCATGCTGCCAGCAATCGATCCATGGGACCTTTTGTAAAGGTAAACTGTGCAGCTATACCTGCTGAGCTTTTAGAATCTGAGTTGTTTGGATATGAAGAAGGAGCTTTTACTGGAGCAAAAAGAGGCGGAAAGATAGGGAAATTTGAGCTAGCAAATGGAGGTAGTATTTTTCTTGATGAGATTGGAGACATGCCACAGAGTATGCAGGCCAAACTATTGAGGGTTTTACAGGAAAAAGAAGTGGAAAGAGTAGGAGGAACAAAAAATATCCCATTAGATGTAAGGATTATTGCTGCAACAAATAGAAATCTTGAGGAAATGGTAGGAGAGGGAGAATTCCGAGAAGATTTATATTATCGATTAAATGTTATGAGCATTTATATTCCATCCCTTCGAGAAAGAACTGGTGATTTAGAACCAATGATCAAATATCTACTGAAAAAAATATCTGCTCAAGTTGGAAATTATGTGACGAAGATTTCAAAAGAAGCAATCAATTATTTGAAAAATTATGATTGGCCAGGAAATGTAAGAGAACTAGAAAATGTTTTGGAAAGAGCTATAAATTTAGTTGATTATGGAAAAGAAATACAAGCGAAGCATTTACCTATGCATATAAGAAAGACAGAGATAAGCTTAAAGACAAGTGGTGACAAAGATTTAAAGAGTATATTAGAAGAAGTGGAAAAAGAAGCCATATTAGATTGTTTAAAAAGAGTTAATGGAAATAGAACAAAAGCTTCCCAAATTCTGAATATCAGTAGATCTAGTCTTTATGAAAAGCTATGGAAATATGGAATCGAATAAATTATTAAAAATAAAAATTATTTTCTGAAAAAAGAAGGAAATTTCAAACAATTGTAGAATAAATATACACTAAGAAACAACTCCTTTCTTTCAGTTTTAAAAAATTGCTATGGAAATGGGCACCCGAGGGTGCCCAAATTTTTTTAGTTTAAACCTTGTCGATTTTTTTTGCTTTTAACTACACTTTCAATATCTGAGGAAGTAGAAATATGTTCATCCGTAAAGCTGATACCTACACCTACATCTTGTCTGTTATTAGTAGTAGGGGTCTTTTTTCCAACGATCCCTGTTCTTGTTTTTTGTGTCATAAGAATCCTCCTCGTGTTTAAAGCTTAAAAAAAATTTACAATGTTAGTATATGTTAAGTCGTTAAAATCATACGTTTAATAAATATCAACAGAGGAATCTACCTTGTAGATGACATCTTTTCTTTCTACTACTATTTGGATCTTTTTCTTCATTTTTTCATTGGTTTTAATATTTTGTAAAAGCTCTTTTGTAGGATTAATAGCAATAGGGCAACCTACCATTTCAAACATGGAAAAATCTCCATTTGTATCTCCATAAGCGTAGCTTTTTTCCATATCAATATGATATTTTTTCTTAAAGGTAAGCATAGCTTTTTGTTTATTTTCGGAGTCCCACATTTGAGCAATTTCACCAGTGAAATTTCCATTTTCATCTGTAAGATATTCTGTTCCTCTAAAATCTAGGACATTATATTTATTAGCCATTTTTTCCACAAGATAAGAGGGACTGCCAGAAATAAAAATTACTTTATGACCTTGCTCTTTATGCCAAAGGATGCGTTGACGAGTATATCTATATACCCGATCTCCTTTTAGGTGAATGACTTGGTTTGCAATGAAATCCATCTGTTCTTTGTTTAACCCTTTCATAGAGTCTATATAAATATGAGCGATTTCAAGAAGATAGTCATCGTAGTTTCCTTGCCTTTTATCCCAATTATTGTAGCTTTTTTTAGCATGGCTATGCCATAAAGAAGCATCTAATACTTCATATTTTACAAGCTTTTTAAAATGTTCTACCATTAAAGAATTACGATACAAGGTGCCATCAACATCAAAAAATGCAGCAATTGTCATTATTATTACCCCCTTCGATCAATCATAGCATATTTGTAAAAAACATTTTATAATATATATATATATGATATAATGTTCCAATATAGTTTTGAATCTTTTCGAATCTGTTAAAAAAGATTAAAATATATGTTAAAAAAGGAAGAAAGACTATTTTTATGTATTATATGTTAAAATTCAATCCTAAGCAACTATAATTTTAATTTATATTAAGGAGCGATTATATATGCTAACAACGGAGCAAAAGCTTTTATGTGGTGTAGCCCATTTAGGATGGCTAGTAGGATTTCCTATTATTGCCCCATTGATGATTATGTTATTTGGCACAGATTCATTTGTTAAAAATCAAGGAAAAGAAGCATTAGCTTTTCAAATAGCCATGACTATTTCAGGTGCTATTTTCGGGTTTTTAAGTATATTTTTAATCGGATTACCATTTTTAATGATTCTTTGGTTTGTAGCGTTGATTCTTCCAGTGCTTGCTACTATCAGAGTTTGTAAAGGTATAGATCATTCTTACCCAATTACAGGAAGCTTTATCAGAAAAAATCTTTAAAAGGAAATCCACAAACATATTGTTTGTGGGTTTTTAAATATTTTCTGCAAATTTTTTACCAAATGCTATACACTTTTTAAAGGTTTCTTCAGAAGGTGTGAATTTTTTTTCAAGAGGTTCTAGGGGGATTTTAAAACCCATCTGCTTTAATAAGGTATGAGCCATTTTGATGCCTTCTCCACTCCAACCATAGGAACCGAAAACGCCAGCGATTTTCCCCATATTTGCCATAGGGTCTATGATGGATAAAAGATCCCATATGGGCTTGACCATGGTTTTATTGATGGTGGGTGAACCTAAAAGAATTCCCTTTGAGGTAGTAATCACCTCATGAAGGAAAGAGAGGTCTTTATTTTGTGCATCTACAAATATGACTTTTACACCAGAAGATTCTAAGCCTGTCTCTATTTTTTCTGCCATTGCTTGTGTATTTCTATAGGCAGAAAGATAAATAAGGGCTACCTGTTTTTGATTACGGTTTGAAAATTCTTCCGTAGACCATTTAAAATAGAGATCAATATTTTTTCGAGGATTTTCTGAAAGTATTGGGCCATGGGAGGGTAAGATGGTTTCAATATGAAGATCTTTAATTTTTTCATGATTCTTTAAATAATGTTGTGCAAAAGGTTTCATAATACAATCATAATAGTGAGCATAAGCTTCTGGATAATTTTCATCATTCACAGATTTTGGATCTATTTTATCGTAATGAGCTCCGTAACAATCACAGCTAAATAAAGTATAATCCTTTTTACTATAAACAAACATAGTATCAGACCAATGAAGAAAAGGAGCTGTAATAAATGTAAGTTGACGGCTTCCAATATCTAAGGTTTCTCCATCTGCAATAACATGTATTTTAAAATCTTGATTGACTTGTTCTTTTAAAAAGATACTAGCAGCTTTTGTACAGAAAACTTCTATATTTGGATTGATTTCTAGTAAATATTTTAAGCTTCCAGCATGATCCGGTTCTGTATGATTAATGATCACATAGTCTATCTTATTTATATCTACTAAATCCTTTAGATTATTTAAAAATTCATCTTTAAAGTTTGACTTTACTGTATCGATTAAAACTTTTTTATTATCATCAATGAAATAGGAATTATAAGTAGAACCATAAGGAGTTTTCATAATGATATCAAAAACTTCTAAATCAGGATCTAAAACACCTGTCCAGTAGATGTTATTTTTAATTTCAAAACCTTTCATATTAAACCTCCTTTAAGAGCATCTTTATACCTTTAGGATTCCGAATATATATAAGAATTATGAATAAATTTTTATGTGTATATACTCTAATAAGATGAAAATGTTGATTACTTAGTTAAATACATATAAAATGATATTTAGAATATATACTATGGAGGTAAGCTTAAAAAGTAGAGGGATAAATGGTGAAGTTAACAGATTTACGTATATCAAGGAAGGAGTACCTATGTTAAAAATTCATATTCCTGGAAGAAATCTTGTAGAAATTGAAAACATCGTATTTGATTACAATGGAACCCTTGCTGTAGATGGTAATATGTCAATGTCTACGAAGGAAATGCTTAAAAAAATCAATCAATTTTTAAATGTGTATATCGTAACAGCAGACACTTATGGAACGGTGAAGGAAGCATGTAAGGACATGGATATTATGGTAAAAACCTTTCCACGTGAAAATGCAGGAACATGTAAAAAAGAGATTATAGAAGAATTAGGTGGAGAAAAAACTATTTGTGTAGGGAATGGGTACAATGATATACTAATGTCCCAAGAAAGTATTATTTCTATTGGGGTCATTGGAACAGAAGGTGTTAGTGGAAAATTGTTATTGGTATGTGATATTGTGGTAAATCATATAGAAGATGTATTTGGGATGCTTTTAAAGCCAGATAGAATAAAGGCAACTTTGAGAAATTAAGATGAATAAGAAGTTGAAAATAGGGCAGACTGTCATTAAAAAATAGGAATATAATCTTGTGAAAATGGATTTGTAGCGGATAAATAACTTATATATGTATTAAGAAAATAGTTATAAGAAGAACTTATAAATAAAAGTAAAGGTGGAAATAACATGATAAATATTGGTAAATTTCAAGAATTGAAAATTGTAAACATAGAACCTATAGGAGCTTATTTAGATGGAGGGACAGAGAATAGAAGTGATAATATTCTTCTTCCAAAGAACCAGCTTCCTGTAGATGCGAAAAAAGGGGATCCTTTAGAAGTATTTATTTATAGGGATTCTGAGGATCGTTTGATTGCAACGAGAAAAACACCATTAGCGGAAGTTGGTGAATTGGCTTATCTGAAAGTGATTCAAACTACAAAAATTGGAGCCTTTTTAGATTGGGGACTTGAGAAGGATTTATTTTTACCTTTTGGGGAACAAAAATATAAGGTTCAGGAAGGTAGAAAATATTTAGTTTTTCTTTACATTGATAAAAGTGGAAGAATTAGTGCTACTACAGATGTTGAAAAATATTTAAAGACTCATGGAACTTATCAAAAAGGAGATCGAGTAAATGGGATTGTTTATTTAATGAAAAGGGATATGGGTGCCTTTATAGCAGTAGATGGTCAGTACATAGGGTTAATACCTCAGAATGAAATTTTTGGTGAAATAAGAAATGGGGATGAAATAGACGCAAGAATTACTGAAGTGAGGGAAGATGGAAAACTAAATCTATCTACAAGAAAAATTGCATATAAACAGATGAATGTGGATGCAGAGAGAATTTTAGAGGAAATAAAGAAAAATGAAGGATTTCTTCCTCTTAATGACAAAAGTAGTCCTGAACGAATAAAGTACCATCTAAAAATGAGTAAATCTGCCTTTAAACGTGCAGTAGGAAGATTATTAAAGGAAAATAAGATTGAACAAATTGAAGATGGTTTGAAGTTAAAATAAAAGTTTGTAAAGCCAATCATGAAATAGGATTGGCTTTTGTTATGAAAAAGATCAAATAAAATTAAAGATAAAGGGGTAAGGAAAAGGAAAAAGTACTACCTTTATCTTGATTATTTGTTGCCCAGATACGCCCACTGTGATAGACTACAATTTCTTTAGCAATACTTAATCCTAAACCACGCCCCTTTGAAAGTTGAGGCTGATTTCCCTTATAAAAGCGATCAAACAGAAAGGGAAGATCTTCTGACAAAATACCTAGGCCATTATCTTGAATATGGATGATGACTTCATGACTAGGATTGTAGGAATGGTCTTCATCTATTAAATCAGGGTTATTAGGATAAGGGACAATATTATAATAAAGGATAATGGTCCCACCTGTTGGAGTATGCTTGATAGCATTAAATATTAAATTGGAGAATACTTGTTCAATCCGGTCTGTATCAATGGTGGCAGTAATACTATTATCCTGTTGTGAAGGAAGATGTAGTTCGAAGTTGAGTCCTGCATTTTTTACATCTAATTCGTATTTATGATAAATCTGATGGATAAAGGGATGAATAGGAATTTCATATAATTGAAAATCTATTGCTTTAGATTCTAATTGAGTTAGTTGAAATAAATCATTGATCAAGCGACTAAGACCTAATACTCTATTATGAATAAGCTTCAGATATTTTTTAAAATCATTTGAATTGGTAATAACACCATCTAATATGGCTTCTATATATCCTTGAATTAAAGTAATAGGGGTTCTTAATTCATGAGATACATTGCTAATCAGTTCATAACGTGATTTTTCCATTCTAAAAAGATCTTCTTCTACTTTTTTACGAACTGTAATATCTCGCAAAATTCCTTCTACAGCTGTGATCTTTCCATTTTTACCTTGAATGATTGTATGATGTAGCTCCCCCCATATAAGAGATCCATTTTTATGAAATAAGCGTATGATGATAGGAACATGTGAGGAATTTGCTGAAGGATTAAAGGTTTCTTGAAGATGGTGTAGATCATCTGGATGGACTTGATGGAAAAATATTTTAGGATTTTTATATAGTTCTTCTGGCGTATAATCCATCATAGATGTGACTGAGGGACTTACATATTCAAATTTTGAAATAGGCTTAGGATGATATAGATAAATAAAATCTCTAGCATTTTCAGCTAAAAGTCGAAAACGTCTTTCGCGCTTTATTAAATCTATTTTATTTTTTTTAAAATAAATGAGCAAGATTAGAAGACTAAGGATATCGATGAGTATAGCACCACTTAAATAACTCCAAGGGGCTAACCAAAAGTCTGGATGAATAAAAGGATAATAACCTTTATAAATACCCCAGAGAATGAACATAAAGCCTGTAATATATGTTTCAAAAGATTTTATTTCAAAGGAAGATAAAATAAATAATAAGCCATTACATACAGAGATGAAGCATAAAAAGATTGCAGAATGTATAATCATGGGTAAAAATAAAGTTCTTGAAAAAGGGGCAAATATAATACATAGACTATTTACAATAAAAAAATATATCCAAAACTTTGGGATGGATTTTTTAAAAAATAGGTAAGTGCCTAAAAGAAAAAGTAAACTAATAAATAGATAGATGCCTTGTTTTGCAATAATAAAAATAGAAGTATCTAGTCCATCGAACTTTAAAAAATCAAAAATGAAGCTTAAAGAATAAAAAATCCAGCCAAAGCCCCAAAAACCCATGTAGTATTCATGGTTTTGTAAAAAAATATAAAAATATACCAGACCAAAAACAAAGGTGACACTGCTCATTGCAATGATGGAGTGAGTGATTAAAAACATAAGATCCCTCCAGGATAGTTGATCAATTTAAAGACTACTCTATAGGAGATGAAATAGAGTGACTTAATAAAAGATTCCATGCAAAATACCAATTTCCTTCATTTTACATATACGTTTTAACGATGAAAAATAAAAGGAAAAGCATTCTTATATGGAGAATAGACCCTTATATAGGTGAAAGTATAATTTTACCAAATGGGGGAACGTGAATGAAAAATACTAAAGTGATTCAGGTAAAAAGTTTAGAATCTAAAAAATATGCATGGTTTACTTTGATGGGATTTTCTTTGATGTATGCTTTTGTATATAATGGAAGGTTTAATATGGAATTAGCACTGCCTCTTATGAGTAAGGAGCTAAACCTGACAAAGGGAGATATGGAAATTCTGACGGTTATATTGTATTGGACATATGCCATTGGTAACTTTGTAAATGGAAGACTAGGAGAAATATTTGGCTGTAAAAGATTTATCATGGCAGGGGTATTATTAACGATATTAACTAATTGGTTTGTGAGTATGTCCACATCTATTAAGATTATTATAATTTTGTGGGGGATGAATGGATTTTTTCAATCAATGATATGGGCTCCTGGTATAAGTTTAATTGCACAATGGTGGTCTAGTGAAAAAAGAGGATTTGCTGCAGGTTTTGCTCATGGATTCTCAGGAATGGGGCATATTATCTTATGGCTTAGTACTATGGCTACAACATGTATGTTTCCTCAATATGGATGGAGAGGCTTTTTTGTCATTCCTGTAATTTCTTTATGGATCATGTCTTTTGTGTATTGGATGATGAGTAAAGAAAAATCAATAGCTATGAACCTTTGGGATGAAGAGGATGAGAAGAGTAGAAAAAAGGAAGAAGCATATAAAATTATTAGTTTGAAAGAAAATAAAATAGTTCCTTATAAGTGTTTATTGAAACAATGGCAATTTTGTATTTGGTGTGTGATTTCAGCTTTAGCGAGTATTGCTAGATATGGATTATTAACTTGGATTCCTTTGTATTATGCCCAAAAGGTGCATATGCCCATTAAAACAGGTATATTCAGCACATTGGTATTACCTATGGGGATGGCACTAGGAACATTTATTGTACCATGGACGACAGATCGGATTTTTAGTAGAAATAGAGCAGAAGCAATTATTATTTGTGGAGCGATGAGTGCATTGATGGTTTTTATATTTCCTAGTATGATGACATCTACTACTGCTATTATTACGATATTTTGGTCGGGCTTTTTTTTGTATGGAATCAATGGGGTCATTTGGGCGTATTCTATAGATGTAGGAACGAGAGTATTTGCCGGAACAGCAGCAGGAATTCTTGACTGGGCAGCTTACATGGGAGCAGCAGTAGAAGCTATGCTCTTTAGATATATCTTAAACAATACAAATAGTTGGGCATATGTTTTTGCTGCTATAGCTATGATGTGTATGCTGATGGTTATTTTAGGGATTATTGTAATGAAACAAGATCATTTAGAATATGAAGAAGAAAAGTAAAAAAATTATTTATATTCGTTAGAAGAATGACCAACTCAAATAAAGGGTTGGCTTTTTTTATGAGTTAAATTCTGAATTTTTAAAACTTTAGAAAAACTTTAGCTAATCTTGAAAAAATCTTTAAACAAGCTTGTTATACTTATTTTAAAGAAAAAGAAAAGGAATTCAAAAAAGCAATTATTTTATTTAAGGAGTAGTAGATTTAAAAAATTTAAAAGGGGGATTTTTAATGTATAACAGAACGTACACAGGAAAGATTCAATTAGCAGTATTAGATACTGCTGGAACATTTTGTGATGGTCCACAGGATTTAAGAAATCGTTGGTCAGAGGATGATTTAAGAGGTTGTAAAGCACCTGTAGTACCTTTTTATGAAGCTTTTGAAAAATTTGGGATAACTCTAAGCTGGGAATCTATTAGAAAGCCTATGGGTCATTATAAACCAACACATTTAAGAATGCTTTTTGCATTGCCAGAATGTCAAGAACAGTGGATGGGCAAATATGGACGTAAGCCTAATGAAGAAGATTTTGAGATGGTTCTAGCAGAATTCAGACCATTAATGACTAAATATATTGTAGATCCTGATTTAGCTAAGCCAATTAAAGGAGCTGTAGAATGTATCAGAAAATTAAAGGAAGCAGAAATTAAAGTAGGTTGTGATACAGGATATTATGCAAGTGATTCTGCAGCGTTAAATAAAAAGCTTGCTGATGAATATGATATGCATTTTGATGTAACCACTAATTCAGAAATCGTTCAGGGTCGTCCAAGTCCATTTATGGTATTTGATTGTATGGCTAAAGCCAATGTACATAATGTGAATGCAGTAGTAAAAATCGATGATACTGCTGGAGGCATGAAATGTGGAAATAATGCAGGCTGTTGGACAATAGGGCTTTATGCAACAGGAAGCAATAATTATGATATGTTAGCTGCTGCAAAACCAGATTTCTTAGTTCCTTCAGTAGAATATGTTCCTGATATTATTTTCGGTGAAATTGAAACAAGATTAAGAAGAGGGATCAGACCTGGTCAAGGGATCATAGAAACCATTTAAGGAACGAATGACTATGTATATTGGAGGAAATATTTAATGATACATAAAAATTTATAATAAAAGCTATTGCTGATACAATCATCTCTTATTTATAATAATGGTCTTTATAAAACATGTGAGAAAACTCCAGTATATGTTGTGGGAATAACCTAGTGGATAGGTTTATGAGACATATTACTGGAGTTTTTTAGTATTTTATCCATAAACGAAAGGGGGATTTTATGGCGAAGGGATTTTTAGGATATACAGAGCAAGAAGCAAAGAAATTTAAAAAATATGCTTGGATGGCTCTTCTCGGTTTTTCTATTTTATATGCATTTTTATATAATGGCAGATTAAACATGGGATTAGCCTTACCTATGATGATGGAAGAGATGGGATGGACGAAAACACAGGCAGGATTGCTTTCATCTGTATTATTTTGGACTTATGGGATAGGACATTTGGTGAATGGTCGTTTGGGGGAAATCTTTGGACCTAAAAAGATTATTTTAGTAGGACTATTATTATCTGCTGGTGCAAATTTAATCATTAGTTTTCAATCTTCTATTGGTCTGATTGCATTTTTATGGGCCCTTAATGGATATTTTCAATCTATGCTTTGGTCTCCAGGAATCAGTTTGATTACTAAGTGGTGGCCCAGTCATAAAAGGGGATTTGCGACTGGGTTTGCTAATGGATTTTCAGGAGTTGCCCAAATTATTGTTTGGTTTAGTGTATTAGCTTCTATTTCTGTTTTTTCTGATTTAGGTTGGAGAGCAGCTTTTAGAATCCCTCTAATTAGTATGGTTGTTATGGGTGCTGTATACTGGGCGATGGTTAAGGCAAAACCTAGTGATGTAGGTCTTAAAGATTATGAAGAGGAAGATGAGGGAACGAAAGAACAAGAGGCTCAGTTACAAAAAATAGTACAGGAGAAGGGGAAATTATATCCATATATTCACCTATTTAGTCAATGGAGATTTATCATTTGGTGCTTTATTATTGCCATATCTAATATTTCAAGGTATGGGCTACTTACATGGATTCCAACTTATTATGTGCAAGAACTCAATATGAATGTGAAATCAGGAATTTTTAGCTCTGTTGTATTACCTGTAGGAATGGCTCTAGGAACCTTTATTGTTCCTTGGGCATCAGATAAATTTGGCAAAAATGGGCGTTTGCCAGCTGTAGTGATTTGTGCAATTGTTTCAGCCATATCTGTATTTATATTTCCAAGCCTAAAGACTTTAGGAACTGCGTCCATTGGGTTATTCATTGCAGGATTCTTTGTTTATGCCATAAATGGTGTAGTTTGGGCTTATTCTACAGATGTAGGAGGACGTGTATTTGCAGGAACAGCAGCAGGGGTATTAGACTGGGCAGCCTATATGGGAGCAGCACTCCAAGCTATTATCTTTGGAAAGGTATTAGACAAAACAGGAAATTGGAATATTGTATTTACTTCTATTGCAGTGATTTGTGTTTTAATGATGGTTTTGGCATTGATTGCTAATATCAAGCCTAAAAATAAATAATCAAACAATCAAAAGGGGGATGTTTGCATGTATAAAGTAAAAAGAAATGTATTGTTAAATCCAGGACCTGCAACTACAACAGATACAGTGAAGTTTGCTCAAATAGTACCAGATATTTGTCCTAGAGAGAAAGAATTTGGAGATCTTATGTTGAACATGAGAGACGAGTTGGTAAAAATTGTCCATGGAGATCTTAAAAAGTATACTTCTGTATTATTTTGTGGATCAGGAACCATCAATATTGATGCTTGTGTGAATTCTTTATTACCAGTGAATAAAAAGATGTTAGTACTTAATAATGGCTCTTATAGTGCAAGAGCTGCTGAAGTATGTGAATATTATCATTTACCTCACGTGAATCTTAAGTTCCCTATAGATCAAGCATTAGATTTAGAAAAAATGAAAAAAGCATTAGAAGAAGATAAAGATATTGCAGTGGTTTATGCATGTCATCATGAAACAGGAACAGGACTGTTAAATCCTATTAGGGAAATAGGAAAGATTGCTCATGAATATGGATGCATTTTTGTAGTAGATACTACATCTACTTATGCTATGATTCCAATTGATATTGAAAAGGATAATGTGGACTTTTTAATGGCATCAGCTCAAAAAGGGTTAATGTCTATGACAGGACTTTCATTTGTAGTTGGAAATAGAGCTTTATTAGAAAAATCTAAGGAGTATCCTACTCGTTCTTATTATACAAATCTTTATATGCAATATAAATTCTTTGAGAAGAAAGGTCAAATGCATTTTACACCACCTGTACAAACAGTATATGCAACAGAGCAAGCCATCAAAGAGTATTGGGAAGAGGGAGAAGAAGCCAAATGGACTCGTCATAGTAGTGTTTGGCAAGCTTTACATAAGGGTTTAGAAAAATTAGGATTTAAGGATTTGATTCAACGAGACTTGCAATCAAAGCTTGTGATTTCTGTAAAATATCCGAATGATTCTAAATGGAGCTTTGATAAAATACATGATTATTTATTTGAGAGAGGGTTTACTATTTATCCTGGAAAGGTTACAGATACAGAAACCTTTAGGCTATGCAGCTTAGGCGCTATTAATGCAGCTGATATTGAAGACTTCTTTGTGGTATTTGAAGAAGGACTTAAGGAAATGGGTGTAAAGGTACCTATTCAATACTAAAAAGATTATAAATTTAAATGAAATAGATAAAAAAATATAATAGCAGGAGGGGGAAATCTCCTGCTATTAGCATTAATAAGGATAGGAAATACAATTTTTATATAAGGATGAATCCCTTTTTATAGAGGAAAAGGAACTATTAAACTTATAACCAACGCCTCTAACAGTGACAACATATTGAGGATTTGTAGGGTCCTTTTCTATTTTTTTTCGTAAATTACTGATGTGTACCATAACGGTTCTCGTATCTTTTTCAAAGCTATGATCGTTCCAAATTCTCTCAAAAATTTGGCGGGTATAGAATACTCTATTAGGATGCTTGGCTAAGAAAACAAAGAGGTCAAATTCTTTTGTAGTTAAAGGAATTAAAGAATGATTGACAAATACAGAATGACTAGATAGATCAATTTCAAGCCCCGGATATCTTAAAAACTGTTTTTCAATTGTTCTTTCAGATAATAGACGATTCCTGCGAAGATGTGCTTTTACTCTTGCTATTAAAACTCTAGGACTAAAGGGCTTAGTTATATAATCGTCTCCTCCAACGCTAAGACCTAAGACTTTATCTATATCTTGATCCTTGCAGCTAAGAAAGAGAATGGGTACATCTGTTTTTTTTCTTAACTCAGTACATGTTTCTAGACCATCTAGACCAGGCATAAGAATATCTAAAATAATTAAGTCAGGTTTTTTTTGTAAAGCCACTTCATAGGCGTCATCCCCATTTGAAGCACAAATCACATCAAAACCTTCTTTCATGAGGTACATACGAATTAATTCTTGTATTTGTAATTCATCATCAACGACTAAAATTCTTTCTTTAGACATCTATAGACCTCCTTTATGATAGGAAGAAAGGTAAAAAATTAAATAATAGCTTGTAGGATTTGAGTCAGTTTTTGTACAAACTTTATTTGTTACATATTATATAGATCTCTAAAGAAGAATATGCTTAAAATTTTAGATGTAAAGTTTTTTAAGCTTCATAAGATAAGTTTTTCATTTTTATATGATCTACAAAGTTTTTAACAATTCTTGCTGTCATGCCCCATATAACATAATTGTTGTATTCATAAAATAAAACGGGATATTTTCCTGTTCGCCAATGATAATCTTTTCCACTTGGAATCATATGAAATGGAAAAGAGTCTGGAATATGTGCTTCAAGGTCTATGTAGTGTTTTGTGGGCTCATTCTCTAAAAAGAAGTTTAATGGAACTGTAAATATTTCTGCTACCTCATCTTTATTAAAATCTAAATTTTCAAGATTGATTTGAGAGATATATCCTAAGAAAGGATAAAGTATTAGGTTATAAGGTAAGACTAAAAAGTCTAAAGGACTGAAAATCTCTATATGATTTGGAGAAATGTTCAATTCTTCACAAGTTTCTCGGATGGCACACATTTCTTTAGATTCGTTGTTTTCCATTTTTCCACCTGGAAAGCATATTTCTTTTGGTTGAACCTTAAGGTTACTTGATCGAACTTCAAATAAAAGTTCAAGTTCTTCTTTGACTTTAACAATAGGTACTAAAACAGAAAATTTTTCATATTTTCCTTCTGGATTGCATTCTTTATGCTCAAAAATTTTTTGAATTGTATCAAGACGCATCATTATCACCTAACCAATCATAAAGTTAATGTTTAAGTTTATGTTCATGTTTAACAATAGTTATTTAAATTAAAGCTATTTTTATAAATTTTAATTATTATATAAACATTTCTAATACTAGTATACGATACTTTGTCTAATTTAAAAACCATTTTTATAAGGTATATATTTTTTAGGTATTGTCAAAACTACTTAAGAAAAAGGTATAGGAGGATGAAAATGGACCATTTAAGTATCATGAGTATAAGGGTAGACCACCGAACAGATTCTGCACCTCGCATGCAGGAGATTCTTACGAAAAATGGGGATATTATTGTTGGAAGATTGGGGATTCATGACCCAGATGAAGTAAATCATGGTTTGATTACATTAAATTTAAGATCCGATATGGGTAGGATAAACAATATGATGGATCAATTAAGTGGACTTGAGGGAATAAAAGTAAATCATATGCAAGCATAATAGAAGGCAGATGTTTTTTCATCTGCCTTGATTTTTTTAATTTTTAAAACTATGAACAGGAGCAGGAATTCTTCCACCTCTATTGATAAAATCAGCACTGCTAAATTTATTGACAGCCATAATAGGAGCACTTCCTAAAAGACCTCCAAACTCTACTTCATCTCCAAGAGTTTTTCCATAAACAGGAATAATCCTTACAGCAGTAGTTTTATGATTGATCACTCCGATAGCTGCTTCATCAGCAATAATTGCAGATATAGTCGTATCAGGAGTGTCTCCTGGAATAGCGATCATATCAAGTCCTACAGAGCATACACATGTCATAGCTTCTAGTTTTTCAATATTGAGTGCTCCCATCTTTACAGCTTGAATCATTCCTTCATCTTCACTAACAGGAATAAATGCGCCACTAAGACCACCTACATGAGAGGATGCCATGATTCCACCCTTTTTAACAGCATCATTTAAAAGGGCTAAAGCAGCTGTTGTACCATGTCCACCGCATCTTTCAATGCCCATTTCTTCAAAAATTCTTGCTACACTATCTCCTACAGCAGGGGTTGGTGCAAGGGATAAATCTAAGATGCCAAAGGGAACGTTTAGTCTATTTGAAGCTTCTTTTGCTACTAATTGTCCCACTCGTGTTATTTTAAATGCAGTTTTCTTGATGGTTTCAGCAACTACATCAAAGGGTGCACCCTTTACTTTTTCAAGAGCTGCTTTCACAACACCAGGGCCACTTACACCTACGTTAATTACAGATTCAGCTTCGCCTACTCCATGAAAAGCTCCAGCCATAAAAGGGTTGTCTTCTACAGCATTAGCAAAAACAACGAGCTTTGCACAACCAATACTATTTTGGTCTTTTGTAAGATAAGCTGTCTTTTTTATGATTTTCCCCATATCTCGTACTGCATTCATATTGATTCCTGATCGAGTATCTCCAATATTTACAGAGGAACAAACTCTTTCCGTAACAGAAAGGGCTTCTGGGATGGAATCGATCAAGATCTTATCTCCCTTAGAATATCCCTTTTGAACAAGGGCTGAAAAACCTCCAATGAAATTTACCCCTACAGCTTTAGCGGCTGCGTCTAATGTTTTTGCGAATTCTATGTAGCTTATATCACTACTTGTTTGGGCGATTAAGGAAATAGGAGTAACAGAAATTCTTTTATTGATAATAGGAATTCCTAACTCTGCTTCAATATCTTCTCCAACTTGTACTAGATTTTCTGCATATCTTGTGATCTTATCATAAATTTTAATTCTTGATTTTTTTCCATCTGTATCTGCACAATCTAATAAGGATATACCCATGGTGATAGTACGAATATCTAGCTTTTCCTTTTCAATCATTTGAATGGTTTCCATTATATTTTTAAATTTACTCATTATGATCATCTCCTACTATGAAATTTTGTGCATAGAATCAAATATATCTTCATGTTGTATTTTAATAGACATGCCAATCTCTTCACCTAAAGATTCTAGCTTTTCTTTCATGGTCTTAAAATTTTCTGTCATTTTTGATAAATCTACAATCATGATCATGGTGAAGTAATCCTGTAAAATGGTTTGACTAATATCTAGGATATTAACATGATTTTCTGCTAAAATAGTAGAAACCTTTGAAATAATACCAATCGTATCTTTTCCTATTACTGTAACAACTGCTTTCATAAAACTTCATCTCCCCTTTTGATTTCTTGTATATATAAAAGTTTTGATAAAAAATATAAATAAAAAGAGACCAATCAATTGATTTGTCTCTGGAAAGCAAGATTATAAATGAAAGAGTATATTGTATTCTTGTGATGGAATCACAAAAAATAAATTATCTTTCGTAATCAATAATCCCCTGTCCTTTTACCTGAGAGTTTCACCACGTAAGTGGTTTTCCCCTTCGGTGCTCTTTAGAGTCTCTCCAGAGGCCCGTCTAATAACAGTCGAAAAATCTTCTGCTATCTTCAACCGGCGCTATGAAATTATGTAAAACATTGTAACATACTCTTACAATAAAAAGCAACTAAAAATTCAAAATATTTTTCTGAAATTAGTTATTATTTTCCATGAATATAGATAGAAAAATCGGTCCAAGTAGATATTTCTTCATGATATAATACGAGTATGGGGGTGGTAACTTGAAGCATATTTTTGTAGTGGATGATGAAAAAAATATTAGAGAATTAATAAAAAAGTATTTAGATAAGGAAGGCTATGAGACAACCCTTTTTGATAATGGAAAAAATTTAATTTCAGAAATAAGAAGAGGCAAGCCTGATTTAATAGTACTAGATATTATGATGCCAGAAATAGATGGATTAGAGTTATGTAGAGAAATTCGAAAGATCAGCGATTTGCCTATTATATTTGTATCCGCAAGGGATGAAGAGTTTGATAGAATATTGGGACTGGAATTAGGGGCAGATGATTATTTATCAAAACCTTTTAGTCCAAGGGAATTGGTCGTTCGGATTAAGACTATTTTGAGAAGAGTAGATAAAGGAAATAATCATCATACTGAAAAACTAATTTTAAAGGATATGATCATGTACATGGATAGAAGATACATAGAAATTAATAAACAAGAATTAAAGCTTACCACAAAGGAATATGAATTGTTTGAAATGATGATAAAAAATAAAAATATTCCCTTTACAAGAGAACAACTCTTAGAGAAAGTATGGGGATATGATTATATGGGAGAGACGAGAATTATAGATGATTTAGTGAAAAGAATAAGAAAAAAGTTAAAAAGTTTAAATTCAGAATTAGAGATCACAACAGTTTGGGGGTATGGATATAAAATTGATGATGAAACCAAATAAAATTGGAAGCAAAATAATTGTGAGCTATTTTATCATTTTATTGATTGGGTTTGTTGTAACCATCATGTGCCATAATCTATTAGCACAGAGGTATTTAGAAAAAGAGGCAAGAGCTGAATTGAGAAAAGAAGTGCGATATATAGCTAATATCTTAAATAAGATTCCTCTTGCAGATAAAGATGTCAAAGAAAAATTATTGACGAGAAGAGAGCTTAAAATCGCTGGGCGATTGATTGATTCAAAAATGATTGTTTTTAATAAAAATCGAAGAGTTATTTATTCAAATTTGAATTTAAAGAATATAGATCGGAAAAAAATATTAAGGCTCATTAAATCCCAAAATGGAAAGTTAGAAGGTTACATTTCAGAAAAATTGCCGATTCTTACACAAAAAGGGGATATAAAAGGACATATATTCTTAATGATGGAGCTAAAAGAATTAAAAGCAGTAGATGAATTGATGAAAAGAACAAGAATCATCAGCTTTACTGTGGCAGGAATAGTTGCAATTATCATAGGAATATTTCTTCAAATGAGCATGACAAAACCTATAAAGCAATTGATGAATCATATGACGAATTTTTCACTAAAAGAGCATAAAGAAGACTTTTATATCAAAACAGGAGATGAAATAGAAGAGCTTTCTTTATGTTTTTCATCCCTTACTAATCGATTAAAGAGGTACGATCTTCAACAAAAGATGTTCTTGCAAAATACATCCCATGAATTAAAAACACCTCTTATGTCTATACAAGGCTATGCAGAAGCTATAAAAGATGGTGTTGTAGAAGGACAAGAGATGGAAGAAAGTTTAGAGATTATTATGGGAGAGTGCCAAAGACTCAAAAAAACTGTAGAGGAAATTACTTATCTCACAAAGCTTGAAAATGTTGAAGAAACCTTTCAGCTAAAAGACCGTTGCATGGAGGAGATTTTAAATGCTGCACTTAAGAGCATAAAGCCTTTAGCAGATGAAAAAAATATAAAAATCCATGTAGAAGGAGACTTTGGATTTAAAGGATTTTATGATGAAGATAAAATAAAAAGAGTATGGATCAATCTTTTAGGTAACGGTATAAGATATGCGAAAGAAAATATAGTGGTAAAATCATTATCTCACTCAAAATATGTAGAAATTATGGTCAGTGATGATGGTGAGGGGTTTAAAAGTGGAGAAGAGCAAAAGGTCTTTGATCGATTCTATAAGGGACAGAATGGGAATACTGGATTAGGACTCGCTATTACGAAAGCCATTGTGGAAGGGCATAAGGGTGAAATAACTGCTTATAATCATAAAAGTGGGGGAGCTGTATTTGCAATGAAGCTACCTAAAAGCTAGGGCTTATATCTAAAGGATATGAGTCTTTTTTTAGGAGATTTTAATATGAGTGAAATGATATAAATTTTTTATTTATATATTCAATTGATGATGAGTCTGTTAGGTTTCGTGAAGATTATAAGAATATATGTAAAGAAAGAAAATAAATTTTTGTTAAAATAGTAAAATTTGTAAAATGTATGAATAGCAGATATAATAATTGGATAAGGGAACAGAAGAATTTACGTAAAAAATATTGACGAACAACGAAGAAAAAGTGTAATATTACACTATACTAAAAATAGTACATAGAGGAGTGTGATTAAAAAGCTACATTTTTATCCTATGTGACAAAAATGTAAGATTAAGATTCGTCTTGTAAGGTTAAGAAATGGATGAAAGCTTAGAGAAAATGTAAAATATAAAGAGAAAAGAAATAATATTGTATAAGCATCTATACAATCAAAAGACAGGGGGAGCAATATGAGAAAATATATTCATAAAAGAAATCTTTTGATGATATTAATGATTTTTATATGGAGCATAGGATTTTTTATGGTGAGCTATGGAGAAGAAAAGTTTGACATAGAAGTAAAAGAAGGATTTAACGGATATTTTAAATATGGTCAAATGGCACCTATTGAGATAAAGGTAAAAAATAATGATTTAGATATAGATGGAAAAATTCAGGTGCTTCTTGAAAACGATTCTGAACCAAAGACATATACATCCTTTAGCAAAAAAATAAATATTGCAAAAGGTACTACAAAAACTATCAATATGAAGTTTTTAATAGATCGAGATACAAAGCCCTATGGAAGTAAATTAAGAATTGTTGATCATAATGAAAAGGTAGTTTTTGAAAAGGGTATAAATATTACAGCTAAAATCAGTTCTCCTAAGGAGAAAACCATAGGGGTATTTAGTGATGATATAGAAAGTTTACGTTATTTAGGGTCTACATACACTACCCTTAATAATGGAAAAAAATCTTTTTATGATGTAGAAACAATCAATGATGTTTTTTATGATGCAGAAATACTAGGGAATTTTAATGTAATTGTGATAAACAATTATCCTACACAAAAATATACAAAGGAAAAAGTATCTGCAATAAAGGAATGGGTGGATGGAGGAGGAACCCTCTTTATAGGAACAGGAGTTAATAAAGAGAAAACTTTAAAAGGATTAGAGGAAATCATCAAGACAAATCCATTTACAGAAGAGGATGATCATAAGAAAAAGATATCAAGTAGTTCTTTAGGAAAAGGAAAAATTATTTTATCAAGCTTTGATTTAGGGATGAAGCCTTTTATTGATGATCAGGAAAAAGAAGCATTTATCAGTGAGACACTAGAAAAAGAGATAAACGTTCATGAAGAGAGAGATGAAAAAGATGATAGGGGATTTTCTCATGGCTTGAGAAATTTTATAAGATATATTCCCCACAATCGATTACCTTCTATTCATATGATTTTTGTCATATTAGCTATATTTATAATGATTGTAGGACCTATTAACTATATGATTCTTAAGAAAATAGATAAAAGAGAAAAAGCATGGGTGAGTATCCCTCTCATTGCAGTAATCTTTTCTATTGGGATTTATATATGGGGAATGGATACTACCTTTAAGAGAGCCTTTGCAAACAATATTTCTATCATAGAGATCAATAAAGATACCAATAAAGGAAGATTAGATACAGCAACAGGAATTATGGCAGCACAAAAAGGAGATATAGATATTCATGTGAAAAGGAATGTCCATATGTTGCCTTTAGATAGATATAATCGATATAACTTTAAAAATGAAAATGGAGAGGTTGTATTAGAATATTTAGAGGATGAAGAAAAGCATATTATGATGAAAAACCAAGGTCTTTGGGATATAGAAACCATGTATATGAAAAAAATATATGATTATGAAAAGCCTATAGAGGTAAAGGTATCCTTAAAGAAGGATGGAATAGTAGGAAAAATAAAAAATTCATCCAATTTAAAGCTAGAGGATGCAGTACTCATTTATGGAAATGAATACGAAAAATTAGGGGATATAGAAAAGGGAGCATCTAGAGAAATTCAACTGATGTTCAAGAAAAAAGTAAACAATAAATCAAAAAGAAATGGATATTATCAGATGTTAGATGCTATTTATCCAGAAGATCAACAATCTTTAGGAAACAGAATGAAAAATGCAGAACATGAAAAATCTTTAACCAATGTAATGAAAAGAGAAATATTAGGAAATGGATTTAAAAATTATTTAATGGATGGAAGAAATGATACATTAAATATTGTTGCTTGGAACCAAGAGGCTATAGCAGAGGATATAAAAATCAATGGAAAAGTTGTAGATCGAATAGACAGGACACTAATCATCATACCTGTTGAGATTGATTATGTGAAAGGGACGAAGATCGAAATTCCAAAGGGTATGTGGCAGCCTAATGTGATAGATAGGGATAAGATGCACGTTGAATGGTCTGATGATATGTTATGGGGAGAAGGGTATGCAGTTTTTAGCATGAAGCCTCAAATCAATATGGAAATTGAAGCAATGGAGATCAGCTTTTCAAACTATCAGGTAAATGAAAATTATCAAGTATATATTTACAACTATCAAACTAAAGAATGGGAAAAATACGACCAAGAGCATTTAACCATTCAGGGTGCAGACAAAGACAAGTACTATGATGAAAATATGGGTGCAAAAATAAAAATAGATGCATTAGAGGATACAGATATAGAGATACCAGATTTCTCTGTAAAGGGGGCTGTGAGATAAATGCTAAAAATTGAAAATTTAACAAAAAGCTACGGAAAATTTAAAGCAGTCAATCATCTTTCCTTAGAGATTAAGGAAGGAGAAATATTTGGTTTTGTAGGACCAAATGGTGCTGGGAAGACAACAACTATGAAAATGATTGCCACCCTCTTAAAGCCTGATTCGGGAGAAATTTATTTGGATGGAGTAGACCTTTCGAAGGATTTAAAAGGAATTCGAGAAAGAATAGGATATATGCCAGACTTCTTTGGTGTATATGATAATTTAAAGGCTATTGAGTATCTTGAATTTTATGGAGATGTGGCAGGGCTTTCAAAGGATGAAATAAAAAATACGATAGATGATTTATTAGCTTTAGTAGACCTTACCCATAAGAGGGAAGCTTATGTAGATTCTTTATCCAGAGGGATGAAGCAAAGACTTTGTCTTGCTAGGAGCCTTATTCATAACCCTAAATTATTGATTCTTGATGAGCCAGCATCAGGGATGGACCCAAGGGCAAGGGTTCAGATGAAAGAAATTTTAAAAGAACTAAAAAGAATGGGAAAGACTATTTTAATCAGCTCTCATATCTTATCAGAGTTAGCAGAGCTTTGTGATAGCATAGGAATCATTGAAAATGGAGAAATTGTACAAATTGGACCTGTGGATAAAATCATGAGAAAAGCTTCAAATAGTAACCTTATAAAAATAAAAGTATTAGAGAATATAGAAAGAGCGGTTACTTTATTAAAAGAAGAACCTTTGGTTAATGAAGTTTTTACAGATGAAAAGCATATAGAGATTTCCTTTGAAGGAGAAGAGAAGGATACGGCAAAGATTATTAAAAAGCTAATCAGTAATGATCTATTGGTTACTTCTTTTAGTCCTATTGAAAGTAATCTAGAAGAAATATTCATGAAAGTTACTAAGGGGGATGCAGAATGAATCCAGTACTAAAAAAGGAATTAAAAACAAGTATGAGAACTTGGAGAATGCCTGCTATGATCACGGTATATTCACTATTACTAGCAGGACTACTATTTATTGTATTCATGGAGTCCTTTTCATCGTATCAATATTATAGAGGCTTTCGACCTAGTTCTCTTCAAGGAATGTATTTTGCCATTACAATCCTTCAATTAGTTTTAATAGGCGTAATCGTGCCTTCTACAACAGCTAGTGGTATATCAGGAGAAAAGCAAAGAAGAACTTTTGATTTATTGATTTGTACGAGATTGTCAAGTATTTCTATTGTTTTAGGAAAGCTATGGGCAGCTCTTTCTAAGATGATACTACTGCTAATCGTATCTATTCCTATTGTTAGCATTATTTCTTTATTTGGAGGAGTAGACCTTTATAATATTCTACTTTTGTATGGTTTTTATATGATCACAGCCATATTGTTTGGAAGCATTGGTATTTTTACCTCTTCTATTTTTAAAAGAACGGTTACGGCTATTATTGTAAGTGGGTTGGTTATTTTATTCTTATCCATAGGAACCTTTATTATTGTAGGCTTATGGTATGAATTTCATGGGTATAAGATGACTGGCACAGGAATGGTTTCTTTATTATATATGAACCCATTTTCAGGACTGAGTGCTATATTAGATTATCAGCTTGGAGAAAGTTTTGATTTGTTTAGAAACTTAGGGGTAAAGGGTTCAGTTTTAAAACCAATGTATTTAAATATGAGTTTTGATTTAATTGTTTCGTGTATACTTTTATATCTTACATCTTTGAGAATTAATCCAATGAAACAATTTAAATTTAGATTAAGGAAAAAGGATGAAAAAAATGCTTGATAAAAAAATAATGGAACTTTTAAAGCCCATAAGAGTTCGATTTTGTTTCAATAAATATATTGCTATTTTGTTTTACGGATTATTGGTGGGGGCTAGTATTTCTCTTATGATCATGATTTTTTCAAGGTTTTTTCCAATAGTTTTTGTCGGGAAAAAGCTTTTAGGGATTTCAGCGGCTAGTATCATATTAAGCTTTTTATATTTTTTGCATAAAAGACCTTCCTTTGAAGATACAGCACTCTTAGTAGATGAAAAGGGTCTTGAAGAAAGAACCATTACAGCTTTGAATCTTAAAGGAGAAAATACAATTATTGCGAAGCTTCAAAAAGAAGATGCAATAAAGCATCTCAAAAAATGGGATCTACGAAAAAAGATGCCTATTATTTTTCCAAAGAAAATCATGCTATTGGTAGGAATCTTTATGTTAGGAACTCTATTAGTAGGGTTTATTCCTACTCAATCAGTGATGAGAGCAAGAACCATAGAAAATAATAGAGAAAAAATAGAGGAACAGAAGAAAAAAATCATTCAAGTAGAAAAGGAAATAAAAAAGGATCATGTTCTTAGAGAAGAAGATAAAAAAGAAATAGAAAAGAATTTAAAAGAGCTTAAAGAAAAAATGAAAAACCCAGAAAACACAAAGGAACTACAAAAACAAATTGTTAAAACAAAAAAGGAAATAGAAAAGATTAAGAAAAATATTCAAGATAAGAAAATAGATGAAATTACAAAAAAGCTATCTGATCATGATTTCACAAAAAAATTAGCACAAAGTATAAAGAATAAAGACTCAAAGGAGCTTACAAAAGCTATCAATGACATGAAGAATCAACTTAAAAATATGAGTAAAGAAGATTTAGAAAAAAAGGCAAAAGAATTAGAAAAATTAGCTAAAAACTTGAAAAATAATAAAGAACTAGCTAAACGCTTTAAAGAATTATCTGATGCTGTGGCACAAAGTATTAATGAGAATCTTTTAGATGAACAGCTAAAGGAAAGCTTAAATGCTTTGAATGATACATTCAATAATCTTATGAAGGATGGCAATGTATCAGGTAGTGTCAATCAATTGACGAAGCAATTAGAGGAAATTGAAAAAGTAGTATCTCAAAATACAGATCAAAATACAAAAAACAATTCAGATTCAAAGACAGACCAAAATAGAAATAATCAACAAACAAAAAATAATAATTCGACTAATAAGAACAGTGGGGGCACCTGAAGTAGCAGTGGACAAAGCACTGGTCAGTGTGAAAGCAATACAGGAAATAATAATGGAAATGGAAATAGTACAAATAAAAATCAGCAAGGAACGGGTAAAAAGGGATCAGGAAAAGGTGGGAATGGTTCATCTACAGGAGGCTCTACAGAAGAAAAGGAATATGAGGAAATATTCACATCCAAATCTAGAGGACAAGGGGAAAGTTCACAAATAAAAGGAAATCTTAATGAGAACGGACGAGAAGATTTTACCCAAGTGAAAAAATTTGGAGATACATTAGGTGAATCAATAAATTATCAAGAGGTACTAAAAAATTATAAAGAAGGGGCTTATGAGGAGCTTCGTACAAAAGAAATCCCTGAAAATATGAAGGAGATTGTAAAAACTTATTTTACTGAGTTGGAACAATAAAATATTCGAGAATTAGTTGGAGGGTAAAAATGGATATTACAGAAAAGGATATTAAAGATTTTATTGATAAAATAGACAAAATAAGAGCTGAAATCAGTAAAGGGATTATAGGTCAAAAAGAGATTATTGATCAAATACTCATTGCTATTTTATGTGAGGGAAATGTTCTATTAGAAGGGGTACCGGGTCTTGGAAAAACCCAATTAGTAAAGACTATTGGAAAGGTACTTGACCTTAATTTTTCAAGAATACAATTTACACCAGATTTAATGCCTGCAGATGTAGTAGGAACCAATATTATAAACAATAGTCAATTTTCTTTTCAGCAAGGCCCTGTATTTAGCAATATTGTTTTAGCAGATGAGATCAATCGTGCAACTCCTAAAACACAAAGTGCTATGCTTGAAGCCATGCAGGAAAAAACTGTTACAGTAGGGAACAAAACACATATTTTGCCGAAACCATTTTTTGTCCTTGCTACTCAAAACCCTATAGAAATGGAAGGGACTTATCCTCTACCAGAAGCACAGATGGATAGATTTTTATTTAAATTAGATGTAAAATTTCCATCCCTAGAGGAGCTTACAGATATTGTGGCCCTTACAACTAATAAAGAACAAGAAGTAATTGAAAAAGCAACAGATGGTAATGACCTTATTAAAATGATGGATATAGCAAAGGAAATTCCTATAGCCAAGCCTGTTTTAGATTATGCTATGAAAATCATTATAAGCACTCATCCTGAAAGTGAAAATGCTCCTGAAATAACAAAAAAATATATCCAATTTGGTTCAAGTCCTAGAGGGGCTCAGGCCATTATTAAGGCTGCTAGGGTAAGAGCGTTGATACAAGGAAGGTATAATGTTTCTTTTGAGGATATCAAAAAAATGGCGTATCCTGTATTAAGACATAGAATATTATTAAATTTTGAAGCTAGGAGTGAGAATATTAGCAGTGATCATATTATAAAAGAACTCATGGAAGATATACAAAGGAAAGATCCTCATGGAAAATAAAATTATAGATCATATTCTTTTAAAAAAGCTTGAGAGATTCAAGCTCAATACAAATATATTACAGAGTCAAGGTTATAATGGAGGAAGAAAATCAAATGCAAAGGGTTCCTCTATGGAATTTTCGGATTACAAAGAATATGCTTTAGGAGATGACTTTAGAAAAATTGATTGGAACGCTTATGGAAGATTTCAAAAGCTTTATGTAAAAGTTTTTGAAGAAGAAAGACAAGCTAAGGTGAATATTTTTTTAGATACATCTTGTTCAATGGATTTTGGAAATCCTAAAAAGTCGTTCATTGCAAAAAGAATAGCTGCTGCTCTTTCTTATATAAGCTTATCCCATTTAGATGCAGTAAAGATCTATAGTAATGGGGACCATGAATTAACAGATACAGGTTATTTTAATGGAAAAAATGTTTTTGGACAATTATTAAAGCATATAGAAAATGCAAGCTCCCTAAGTAAAAATGACTTATTTCAATTGATCAAGAAAAGAAATTATAAAAAAGGAATCACCATTATCGTATCTGATTTATATAGTGAGGATGTTGAAGAAGCTATTAAGTATTTAGCATATATGAATCAGACAGTCATTGTATTACATGTTTTAAGTAAAGATGAATTAGAACCTGATCTAAAAGGGGATTTAAGATTTATCGATAGCGAAACAGAGGAAGAAAAGGATTTATCCATAACAAATTCTGTTTTAAAAGCTTATGAAAAAACATTGAAAAATTTTATTGTGAAGAATAAGGAAAGCTGTAGAAAGTATGGCGGGAAATATATTCTTTTATCTAATGAGCTTTCTATAGAGGAAATGCTGTTTGACCGATTGGTTAAGCATGGGATTTTGAGGTGAGATGATGAAATTTTATTCGCCCTTGTCTTTTTTTTATTTATTGGCAGGCGTACCTATTATATTGATGTATTTATTGAAAAAGCAGCATAAAGAGAAAAAAGTACCAAGTACTTATCTTTGGGAAAAAGCTTTAAGAGATATGGAGGCAAATAAGCCTTGGCAGAAATTAAGAAAAAATATCCTATTATTCTTACAGCTCTTGATTACTTTGTGTGTGGTTCTATTTTTAGCTAATCCTTATATTTTATCCACTAAAGCTCATGGAGAAAATATAATCATTATGCTAGACAAGTCTGCTAGTATGCAAAGTGTAGATGTGGGAGAAAGTAGATTCAATACAGCCAAAGAGGAGATCGAAAGACTTATAAATGATTTAAGTCCAAATACGTATGTAACTCTTATGACGGTAGAAAACACTTCTCAAATTGTTGCAAAAACAAAGGATAAAGGATTACTAAAAAGAAAATTAAAAGATATTCAAGTTGGGAATGGTAGTGATCATGTAGAAGAAGCCATGAAAATGATAAAAGCTATGAGGCAAGATAAAAATCATAAAATCATTTACTATACAGACAAAGGAGTACTAAAACCCCTCTCAAACATGATGGTGAAAAATATTCGTGGAGATGGAAGAAATATAGCCATTGAAAATATATCCCATACCATGGATGAAGAAGGAATGAGCGTACTGATCAACGTAACAAATTTTTCAGATGAAGCTTTCAAAGGAGATTTATTGCTTTATACAGATAACAATATTTTTGACATAGTAGCTATTGAGCTAAAAGGAAAGGAAAAAAAGCCTTATTATTTTAGAAAAATACCTAAAGAGGTAAATGTCTTAAAAGCAGAAGTAGATATAGAGGATAGCTTGAAAGTAGATAATATAAGGTATCATGTTGTACACACCAATCCTTCTAGTAAGGTACTTTTAACGAGTAAACAAAATATATTCTTAGAAAAAGCTATTGCCATCAATAAAAATGTGAATCTTTATAAATCTAATGAAGCATTAGAAGATTTATCAGGATATGATCTTTATGTTTATGACGGGTTATTGCCTAAAAACTTACCAAAGGATGGGAATATCATTTTATTTAATCCACCAACTGACAATAGTATTAGCCGTGTAAAAGGGAAAGGCCAAGGAGGAAGATTAAAGCAAGAAAATGATTCCTTGTTCACTTCTGTGGATTTTGATTTTACGGTGGGTGAAGTAAAAGAACTAGTCGTTCCTAAATGGGCAAAGCCTATATTATTTTCAGAGGATGAACCTATTATGATAAAGGGAAAAAAGGATAATCAAAAAATAGTTGTAGTAGGCTTTGATCTTCATAATACAGATTTCCCATTAAAGGTTGATTTTCCTATTTTTATACAAAATTTATTAGAAGAAGCTTTAAGCTTAAATAGACAGGAAAAAACAGAAATAGTAGCAGGAAATTATATTGATATTGATGTCCTTCCAAAAAGTGAAGAAGTTTTTGTGAAAAGCCCTAAGGGAGAAGAATTAAAAATAGGACCACCTTTTCCAATATATCCATTTAAAGACACCCATGAAGTAGGTGTTTATACGATCAAACAAAGGTATGGTGAAGAGCAATTTGAAAATTATTTTGTAGCAAATATAGATACAAAGAAGGAATCAGATATAAGCTTTGTGCATGAAGATAAGAATAAAACAGAGGAAAATAAAGAGCCAATCAAAGCAGGAAGAAATTTTAAAAATATCTTTTTATGGATTGTATTAATCTTACTTTTAGTAGAATGGGTGGTGTATCATCGTGGCCATTGAATTTAATCATCCAATGTTATTGTCATTGATTCCGTTTTCTTTAATATTCCTATTCTATTTTGTAAGAAAGCTTAAAATGGAACAAAGAAGAAAAAATAGTTTATTTTTAGTAAGAAGCGTGGTCGTTGTTTTAATAATACTTTCTTTAAGTGGACTCCATATAAAATCTTATGTAGATGAAGTGAGCACCATATTTGCAGTGGATTTATCAGAAAGTACATTAGAAAATAGGGCGGATTTTAAAGCTTTCATAGAAGAATCTTTAAAGGATACTTCTAAAAATGATCAGGTAGGGGTATTGACTTTCGGAAAGGAAACACAAATAGAGAATCCCCTATCAGGAAATATCAAACATATAGAATTTCAAACAAATCCAGGGAAAAACTATACAAATATAGAAAATAGTTTAAAGATTGCTAGAAGTATTATTCCAGAGGATAGCAAAAAGAGGATTGTTCTTTTAACCGATGGAGAAGAAAATATAGGCAATAGCATGAACGAAGCCCTTTTGATGAAAGAGGAAAATATTGATTTTAAAGTATTAAGATTGAGTGAAAATATAGGAAATGAAGTACAGGTGAGTAATGTAGAGGTTCCTAAGACATTATATGAAAATCAAAGCTTTCATATAAAAATAAATATTTGGAGCAATGTTGCTACAAATGTTAAAATAGATCTTTACTCAGGAAGAAGTATGGTAGGACAAAAAGAAGTATTTGTTCAAAAAGGTGAGAATTCTTTTATTTTTGAGGATGAAGCAAAAGATACTGGATTAGGTTCTTATAAGGTAGTGATTACGCCAAAGAAGGATACAAATAGGGAGAACAATACTTATGCAACCTATACAGAAGTAAAGGGAAAACCAAAGATTTTATTGATAGATGGAAAAAGCAATGGAGGAAGGGAATTTAGTAAAATATTAAAAAGTACAGCATTAGAGGTAGATTATAAAAAAGCACAAGAGGCTCCTCAAAGCATTGCAGAATTATCTAAATATAAGACGATTATTCTATGTGATGTATCTCTAGAAAATATCCATAGTGAATTCATAAATACCTTAAAGGTATATGTGAGAGATTATGGAGGAGGGCTTTTCGTCACAGGGGGAGAAAATAGCTTTGCCTTAGGGGGATATTATAAAACCCCTTTAGAAGAAATTTTACCTGTAGATATGGAAATGAAAGTAAAAGGAAAAGTTCCTAATTTAGGACTTGTATTGGTGATAGACAAGTCTGGAAGTATGGAAGGCGGACAATACGGATTAAGGAAAATAAGTATTGCCAAAGAAGCTGCAATAAAGGCAGTTCATTCATTAAAGTCTAAGGACAAAATAGGGGTTGTTGCTTTTAGTGATACTAAAGAGTGGGTTGTTCCATTATCTTCAACAGATGATGAGGAGAAGATCAAAAGAAGCATAGGAACTATTAAAGCTGGTGGAGGAACAAGTATTATTCCAGCATTAGAGGAAGCTTATCAATCATTAAAGGATGCAGATACAAAGCTAAAGCATATTATATTACTAACAGATGGACAGGCTGAAAGACATGGATATACAAATTTGATAGAAGAGATGAAAAAGAAAGGTATTACCGTATCTACAGTAGCAGTAGGAGAGGGGGCAGATACATCCCTTCTTGAAGGAATTGCTGATAGTGGAAGCGGGCGATATTATTTTGTAGATGAATTTTCCACAATCCCTCAGATTTTCACAAAAGAAACTTTTCTTGCATCCAAGTCTTATATTAATAATAGGACATTTACTCCTAAAGTTGGTGTTTTTCATGATATTTTAAATCCTCTAAAGGATAATATTCCAGATTTAGATGGATATATTGGTGTATCAGCAAAAACTAGAGCACATATGCTTTTGGTGAGTGATCAAGAAGATCCAATTCTTGCTATTTGGCAGTATGGATTAGGAAAAAGTGTTGCATGGGCATCAGATGTAAATGGAAAGTGGACACGAAATTATCTTCATTCTGAAGAGGGAATTGCTTTTTTTAAAAATATGATGGAATGGACATTTTCTAATACTGAAAATAATAGATTACAGATAGAGGCAGATAAAGTAGGAGAAAAGGGCAAAATCATAGCAAAAAACGTAGGAGAATTCAAAGAAGGATATGAAACAAAAGCAACGATTATTACACCATCCCTACAAAAGATACAATTAAAGCTTGATCCAATAAGTCCTGGAACTTATAAAGGTGAATTTGATGTATTAGAAAAGGGAATTTATATGATCAATGTAAATCAATATGAAGATAATTCTTTAGTAAATACACAAAAGCAAGGAATGGTCATCAATTACCCTAAGGAATATGATTTTGCAGATAGAAAAAATAATTTGGAAAGACTCCTATATGAAACAGACGGAAAATTTATTGAGTCTCCCAAAGAAGTTTTTGAAAAAAATTTAGACCCTGTATATGGATTAAAGGATCTATCTAGAATACTTATGATTATAGCTTTACTATTGTTTGTTTCAGATATTGCATTGAGAAGATTAAATATAACATTCAAAAGAATTCCTTTAAAACAAAATAGGATGGTTAAAAAGGCAAGAGGTATTTCTGGTAATAGAAAACCATCAGAAAGTCATATGATAAAAGATAATAAGAAAAAAGAGGCAAAGATAGAGCTAAAAGAAAAACGTAAAGAATACACAATAGATACATCAAGGTTATTAAAAGCAAAAGAGAAGAGAAAAAGATAATACAAAAATAATAGTAGGTCGAAAATAGATTTACTATTATTTTTTGTAAAAAAGTGAAATTTTGTTGAGATATATACAATAAAGTCGTATAATTGTTCTAGCATTATTTAACTTTAAAGAATTGCAGGTGATAAGGTGCAAAATATGAAATTTCAAAGAAGCATAAAAGCAAAAATATTAGCAATGTTTTTTGTAGCGAGCTTAACTATTGCTTCGTTAATCATTGTTATATCAGAACATATGTCTATTAACACTGTAAAAGATCTTTTAGGAGACCATGAAGAAAATAGTGTAGCATTATATGCAGAATTGATTGGATCATGGTTAGAAGAACGAAAGGCAGAAATAGAAATATATGCAAATATTCCACTTATGCAAGAAATGAATTGGGAAGAGATTCAGCCATTTTTGCAAAAAGAACTAGATAATAAGTTAGACATATATGATACTTTTTTTATTGCAGATCAAACGGGCGTGTATAAAGATTTATTATCAAAGGATAGTTCTAATGTGGAGGAAAGAGAATACTTTAAAGCTGCTATGAAAGGAAAAACGGTAGTATCTAATCCTATAATTGCAAAATCAACAGAAAATCAAGTTGTTGTGGTAGCTGTTCCTATTAAGAATAAAAAAGGAGAAGCAATAGGGGTTATGGGGGCTGATGTAAACTTAATAAAATTGAATCATTTTATTAAAAAATTTAAAATAGAACATCCAGATTCGTATTCTTATCTAGTAGCAAAAGATGGATTGGTGATTACTCATCCTGAGCATGAGAAAATTATGAAAGTGAATATTAAAGATGGATTAGATAAAAAGGATATACAAAGAAAAGGAAGAATACTAAAGATTTTAGAAAATACAAAAGGATACATATATACGGAAGATGGTATTCCTAGTATAGATTATTTTTATGAGGTACCTAATACAGATGGATGGAAAATTGTCACTAAAATACCTATACAATATATTAAGCAACCCATTCGGAAAATTACAGAAATGTTATTTTTTATAGGAATAATAGGCATTATACTAGCTAATATGGCAGGATTTATCATGGCTAGAAAGATAGCAAATCCTATCATTCAGTTAGATGAAGTTTTCAGAAAGGGAGCAAAAGGAGATTTAACTGTTCGAGCAGAAATTGATTCCAAAGATGAAATAGGAAGAGCTGCTAAAAGCTTTAATGTAATGATGGAAATGATTCAGTATATGACTTATTATGATCCACTAACGGATTTACCTAATAGAGGTCTTTTTGATAAACAATTGAAGTTGGCATTATCCCATGCTAAACGAAATGAAGAAGAAGTTGCGATTATGGTTGTTGGTCTAGATAGATTTAAAAATATTAATGATACCTTTGGACACGATATAGGAGATCAGTTATTAAGAGGAGTTGCTGATAAACTAAAGAATTGTGTAGAAGAAGAGGATGTTGTTTCTCGAATAGGAGGAGCAGAATTTACCATACTCTTACCTGAAATTACAAAGGATAAAAGCCCTTCTAAAATTGCACAAGAAATATTATATGAAATGAATAAGTCGTGGGAAGTAAATGGAAATGAATTTCATACAACAGCTAGTATTGGAATAGCCTATTATCCTGATGATGGAACAGATGCTACAACCCTCTTGAAGAATGGAGATGCGGCACTCCATCGAGTGAAGGAACAAGGGGGGAATCATTATCAATTTTATACACCATCTATGAATGAAAAATTGATGGAGCAATTTGATTTAGATAAAGATTTACATAAGGCATTGAGAAATGAAGAGCTTTTAGTGTATTATCAACCTAAAGTAGAGGCAGATACTAGAAAGACTATTGGAATGGAAGCTTTAATAAGATGGAAGCATTCCCAAAAGGGAATGATTTCTCCAGGCACATTTATTCCATTAGCTGAAGAGAATGGATGTATTTTATCTATAGGAGAATGGGTACTGCGTACAGCTTGTAAACAGAATAAGATATGGCAAGAGAAGGGATATGAACCTGTAGCTGTAGCTGTAAACATTTCTGCTCGTCAATTTCAACAACCTGATTTTATAGATGTGGTGAAAAAGATTCTAAAGGAAACAAAATTAGATCCACAATATTTAGAATTAGAGATTACAGAAAGTATTGCTGTAGAGGATATAGAGCATACGATTGAGGTATTAAACCAATTAAAAGAAATGAATATACAAATAGCAATGGATGATTTTGGAACTGGTTATTCGTCTCTTAGTTATTTAAAGAGATTTGCAATTGATAATTTAAAAATTGATCAATCCTTTGTAAGAGACATTATTTCAAATAAGAATGATCAAGAAATTGCTTCTACAATTATTGCTATGGGGAATAGTTTGAATTTGAAAGTAACTGCAGAGGGTGTAGAGACGGAAGAACAGCTAGAATTTTTAAAAGAAGAAAATTGTAAATATATACAAGGCTATTTGTTTAGCAAGCCTGTACCAGCCGAGGAATTTGAAAAGATGATAAAAAATAGAACCTAAATTTAGGTTCTATTTTTTTATATCTAAAAGGATATAAACGGATAAATAACCGTTTATATTATATAATATAAAAAAGGGAAAGTTAAAAAAGAAAGGAGCGTAAAAAATGAAAGGTCTAAAGATAGGGATATGCCAAATGAAAGTTGAAGAAGATAAAGATAAAAATATTAATCACGCTGAAGAAAAGATTCGTAAAGCTGCTAGAAATGGAAGCAATCTTGTAGTTCTTCCAGAGATGTTTAATTGTCCTTATGAAAATAAATATTTTCCACTGTTTGGGGAAAGTTATCCTGGAAAGACAACAAATATGCTAGCGGATTTAGCAAAAAAATTAGGTATATATATAGTTGGAGGATCTATTCCTGAAAAGGATGGAGATGCTATTTATAATACTTCGTACATATTTGATGATGATGGAAAACTGATTGGAAAACATAGAAAAGTTCATTTGTTTGATATTGATGTTGAAGGGGGAATAAAATTTAAGGAATCTGATACATTAGGATATGGGGAGTCTATTACTGTAGTAGATACAAAATATGGTAAAATTGGTGTTGCCATATGCTATGACATGAGATTTCCAGAATTAATGAGATTAATGGCTTTAGAAGGGGCGCAAATCATTATAGTACCAGCTGCTTTTAATATGACAACAGGACCAGCCCATTGGGATATTTTATTAAAAGCTAGAGCGTTAGATAATCAAGTATACTTTGTTGCTGCTTCTCCTTGCAGAAATTTAGATGCATCGTACCATGCTTATGGGTATTCAAGCATTGTAGATCCATGGGGAAAAATAGTTAGTCAGGCAAAAGACGAGGAATGTATTATTTATGGAGAGGTTGATTTTAAAAAGATACAAAAGATTAGAAATGAACTTCCTTTACTAAAGCATAGAAGAAATGATTTATATGAAATAAGAAAAAAATAAAATGGAGGAAGCCTCCGTTTTATTTTTTCATTTCTTCAATTTTAGACCCTGTATGCTTTGAGCCATAACATTCTAATACAGGTAAAACAAACATAAATCCTACACCGGGTTTATTAATATGATTTAATTCTTCCTTGATTAAGTCAACTGTTTGCCTAAGTTTATCTTCTTCTCTAATGACACTGATAATAGTTTTGTTATAAGGTTTGTTTCCTTCTACAAGTTTTCGAATGCTTGAAAATATGGGAACATCTATTTGGTGTTCTAATAGTACTTTTCCCATTCCAACACTATCAATGGTGGTTGCACCCACACCAACTTCATAAAATATATTATGAATCTGATCTATTTTTTCTATTTCATTTAATATAAGAAATAAGGCATACATCCTATTTCCCCCCTTTAAAAATTATAAATGTGCTTCTTCTGCCTTTATTATAGCATTTTTGGTAGCTAATGGACCTACTATTTCTGTAATAATAGTTGTTGCTAGTAAAATGGTGATGACAAGAGATCCAAGTTCGGTACCTGGAAATTCTCTATTTACAACAATTGCAAGACCTACAGCAACCCCTACTTGAGATAATAATCCAAAACCAATATATTTTTTTACTACTTTAGGAGCATCAGAAATAATTCCTCCAAGAGAAGCACCTAATACTTTTCCGATGATTCTAAATAGTAAATAACAGACTCCTATGATTCCTATATGAGGAAGCATAGAGATATCAAGTCTTGCACCTGCTAATGTGAAAAATGCTGCAATGATTGGTGGTGAAAAGCTTTCAACGCTTGAAAATGCTCTTCTGCTATTAGAAGATATATTTGCAATAACAATCCCTAAAGCCATTGAACAAAGGAGTGGAGATAAATGAAATTTAGCAGCTACACCAACAAGCAATATAATCATTCCTGTAATAAAAGGAAGCAATTCTCCTTCTTTTTTAGAGATCCTTACTAAATAGGTTAAAACAATACCAAGGACTGCCCCTGCTAAAATAGATAATACGATTTCCATAATAGGATGAACTAAAATCTTATAAATAGTAACTGTCTCATGTTTAATGAATACCTTTGCGATGGAAGATGCAATTGCATAAATCATCAAACAAATGGCATCATCTATAGCAACAACCCCCAGTAAAGTACTAGTTAGAGGACCTTTTGCGTTATATTCTCTTAAAACCATAACGGTTGCTGCTGGAGCAGTAGCTGAAGATACAGCTCCTAAGATTAAAGCAGTAGATATATTTTTAGTTAATAAGTAAGTAATAGCAGTTACAAATAAAAATGCTGCTAAGGCTTCACACGTTGCAATAACAAATATAGATTTACCTAATTTCTTAATAACAGATAGTTGGAGTTCGCTTCCTATGTTAAAAGCAATAATCCCTAAAGCAAAATCACTCAAAAAAGATAATTTTTCTATCATTTCACCGTTAACAATATTAAAACCAGACGTTCCGAGTAGAAGACCTGCTATGATATACCCAGCAACAGCTGGAACCTTAAATTTGTTCATAAGCTTTCCAAATAAAATACCTACAATAAGAGCAATACCTAAACTGATAAATGGATTCATAAGCTAACACCTCGCTTGATTTATTTTTATGAGAACGTAAAAACGTGCTACAAATTTTACGCCTAACCTATATACTATTCCTAATTATGTAATAAGTAAAATTCTATTTATATGGAGAATCCTTTGTTTTTCGTCAAATTTTTTGGTTATTGAAGTTTTGGTATCTTGTATACAATGACGCTATGAATTCCTTCATCTTTCATTTGTGAAAAGCTTTTCACAGTATAAAAGAGAAAAAAATATAAAAAAAAGCACCCAATTTTAGGGTGCTTTTTAAGTGTGTGATTTATTTTGCAGTTGCTTTTCCGTGCTTTTTAAGTTTTACTTGTGGCTCTGATGGTAGTCCAAATAAAGGAATCATTCTATCTAAACCAGTTAATGTTAAGATTAAGATAGAAGATACAGCAACCATAGCCATTACGTTGTATTTGATAATATCCATTGCTACGAATTCATGTAGTGGATATACTGCAGAAGCAATACCTACATAGAATCCAATATATACGTGCCATGGAATAAGCTGAGAACCAAATACACCTAGTGCATCTCCGAAAGTTGCATTTCTTAAACGAAGTTTGTACATATCTTCTTCACTAGCTTCTACATTCTCATCTGTTAAGTTCTTGATGATAGGCCCGATTGTAACGATTTGAGCCATTTCATCAGATAAAGCTGCATTTCCGATAATAGAAAGCAATCCATTTGCAAACATAAGTTGTCTTACACTTGTAACGATGCTTGCGATAAAGTTAGATAATGGAGCAAATGCTTTGATTCTGCCCATGATTCCACCAAAGGCACCAACCCACATCATCATAACAATAACCCAACCACCAGCGTCACTAAAACCTGTGTACATAAGATCTAAGAATGCACTAGTACTTTCAATTGTACCTGCTACAAGACCTAATACTAAAGATACAATAATACCTAATCCTAAACAAGCAAGAGTTGGTAATCCTTTAATAGCTACAGCTAGTACTACTAATAAAGGAATAATCATATAAGTTGGTACTCCTTCTTTAACTTGGTTAAGTAGTGCAACTGCTGAAGGTCTAGCTTCATTTAAGTTATCCCATACTTGTTGAGGAATTTGATTGATTGCATCAGCTGCATTTCCAGCTGTGCTTGGTAATCCCATACTTAAACCGAAAATGATTGCTCCAGCTACAACAAGACAAAGAACAGACCAAACACCTTGGTGTCTAATTCTGTGAATAACCTCAACCTTTTGAATACCTGAACTAACTACTGTAGTATCAGAAATAAGTCCGATGTTATCTCCAAAGCATGCTCCACCTGCAATTGCTGCAGTTGTGATATAAAGGTTTCCACCAACGATATGGTTTAACCATAAGAAGATTGGTGCACATGCTGCGAATGTTCCCCAAGAAGTACCTGTAGCAACAGATAAAACAGCGGTAACAACAAATCCTGTAACTGCTACTGTTTTAGCAGTCATACCAAGGCTTAGAGCAACATTGATGATAGATGCTCCTACACCAGTAGCCATGAAAGCTTCAGCCATAGCGTAAGCTGCCATTAAGATAAAGAATACTAGTTGCATTTCTTTAACGTTTTCAACTGCACAGTCAACGATTTCATTAAATTTAAGTCTCTCAGTAATAATTGCAATAATTGCTGCGTATACAGTAGCTAATGGTGCTGCCAGTAATGCGTCAAAACCAGAAATCATAAGTCCTGCCATTACAAAAACAGGTGAAATTTTTAAAAGTCCCATTAAAAAAGTCCTCCTCTAAGTTTATAATTTGATTTTTTAAAGGATGCAACTACTAATTAGGTTTTCCTTGATTGCAAGGCCCCCTTCCTATTAATGTGTAACGTGAAAGGTGTGTAAATAGTGTGTGATGATAAACTTTTAACAACAATAGTATAACACCTTTTAGGAGGAAATCTTGAAAATAGACTATTTGGAATTTTATGAATATAGACGAAGAAATAATGGATGTATGTTTTGAAATTGCTGTAGTTGTAAGTGAATAAAAGTTATAAAAAAGGGAAAAGGTTTGCAAATGTTAACGAATCTTAATAATACTAATAATTTTCAAGATTCGGAAAAAGAATAATGGTTGTTGATTCATGTAAAGTTTTGTAGAAGAAAATGCAATCTTTTATTTTGGGACTAAGGGATTATAGGAGATAAGATCAGATCAGTGATATAATGATAAGATATAATAAATTCTAGGGAAGTTTACAAAATTTTCATATGTGATAAAATGGTAAAAAAATAATTTGGCAGGGATATTAAGTACAATAGGGGAAAACGAGGATTAGAGAATAAAGAAAATGAATTAAAGTTGTGGGTTGATTAATAAGGGGGAAGTATATGACAGCTACAAGAATAAAAGAAGCTACATTTGAATTAGTTGCTAAAAAGGGATATGAAGGAACAACCCTAGCGGAGATTGCAAAATTGGTTGGTATAAAGAAGCCTTCTATATATGCTCATTTTTCAAGTAAAGAAGAAATTTTTATTACAGTTTTAGAAGAGGAAGTAAATACTTTTTTTGATTATATTGATCATATGGAAATAGATATTCAAAATGAACCTATAGAAAAAATATTTATGGAGTTATTAAAGAAAGGGATGGATTATTTTTATCGAAATCCAATAAAAAAAGGATTTTGGAGAAACGTATTATTTTGTGCATGTTGTATGTTAAAGGATGCGATCAAGGTGAGTATACTCCCTCTTAAGGAAAAAATTTATTATAAACTTTTTCATATAATAAAAGAAAAAATAGATAGTGGAGAAATCGAGGAGCAGAGTCCAGAAGATTTGATTTATTCTTTTGAAAGTGTTATGCATGGAAATTTTACAATGCTTTTATATGATAAATTTGATCATGAAAAATTAGAAAAGAGTTGCCAGTTTTATTGGAGGGGATTAAGGAAAAACTAACAGAAATAAAATGTATAGTATAAACTAGAAGTGAGCTATTAAATGTGAATGGGTTATATAAGGAGAAAAAGATGCAAAAAGATTTTTTTGCATCTTTTTTTGTAAAGTTTATTCTACAAAGCTATCACAATAAGTCTTATAATCTGTATTGAATTGGGTATAAGAATTTTCTGGACCTTCAATATGATAGATATTTGCTAATTCTTTTATAAAATCTTGAGGAAGAATACCAGAATGATTAATTAATTCTAAAACTTGTTGTTTTGTTGCTTCAGGACTTAAAATATTATTTTTATGCATGAACAACACCCCTTTAATTTATTTAAACCAAAGATTACGATCTTCTTAATACATATATATGATATATTTGAATAAGTGATATACAAAATAACCTTATCGACAACAATAATATAACATAAATCATTAAACAAATCAATATATAGTATACTTATTTTAAAAATATTCTATTAAAAGTTTTTTTGTAGAGATATATAATGTAAAATCACTCCTATGTATATAAATACAAAGAAGTGATTTAGTGAACTTTATCATAAAATTTTTAGAATAAGCATGCAAATTAATTCTTATATTTTAAATTTTTTAATATGCTCTTGAAGTTCTTGTGCTAAGTTATATAATTGATGACTTTCAGAAGACATATCTTCAAGAATAGTTGTCTGTTCTTCTGTAGAAGCAGATACTTGTTGAGTTCCTGCGGCATTTTGCTGAGCAATGGTAGAAAGATTATCTAATACATTCAAAATTTCATCTTTCTTTTGCATCATTTCTTCTCCAGAAGAATTAAGATTTTCAATAGCTTTTTCAGTGGTGCTAATTGCTTTAGAAATTTGATTATATTTTTCTTCTGCCATATTTACACTGTCTACTTGTTTGTCCATAGTATTGATTACATTTTTCATAGTATTAACTGCATTTTGCACATTTGATTGTAGTTCTCCTATTACATAATCGATTTCTTTAGTAGAAGTAGTTGTTTGTTCTGCAAGCTTTCGAATTTCTTCTGCTACAACTGCAAAGCCTCGTCCTGCTTCTCCTGCTCTAGCTGCTTCAATAGCTGCATTTAATGCCAATAAATTTGTTTGTTCTGATATAGTTGTAATCATAGTACTAGCTTGGCTTATTTTATCTACGCTGCTATTTGTTTGCATGATATTCCTATAGATCTCGTTGGTTGCATGAGTATTTTCTTGACTGTGATGAGTTAATTCACTAATGGCTAAGAGTCCTTCATTTACTACGTTGCTTACTTTTTTGGAGGAATCATTTACTTCCTTAGCATATTGTTGATCTTTCTCTATAATCTGTTCTAATTCAATAGATTTAGAACATCCAAGGTCTGTAGCAACAGATTGATCTGTTGCAGTAGATGCAATTTCTTCTACTGTTTTTGCTATTTCCTCTGAACTAAAAGCTGTTTGTTGAGCATTTTTCTTAAAAATAGTAGCAGAATGGGAAACCCGCTCAGATGATTCCTTAATATCTTTAATTAAATTTCTAAAGTTATTGACCATAAAGCTGAAGGTATTTCCAAATCTTCCGATCTCGTCATTAGATTGTATATCTATTTTTACAGTTAAATCTCCCTTGGATATTTGATTTGCAATATTATCTAATGTAGCTAGTGGTTTAAATAATTTTTTAGTAGTGATAAAAAGTAAAGTAGATATAATCAAAAGAATAATTAGTGTAATGATCACTTGGGTGATTCCTGATTTTTTTAATGGAGCAGAAAGCTCATCTTCTAGTACAACACTTACAAATATCCAATTTGTTCTAGGTACTCTTGAAAAAAAAGCAATTACATTTTTTCCTTGTGAGATATAGGTTTTCATGCCTTTTTCATTTTCTTTCATATATGTATATAATTTTTTTATTGATTCTTCATTTAAATCTGTAATTTTCTTTTTCATCACATAATTTTCATCGGGATGCCAAATAAAGGTTCCATCTTCACTTAAAACATAGGAATAACCATTTTTTCCGAGCTGAAGATTTTGAGTTTCTTCTTTTATATAATTAAGCTGAATGCCTGCTCCAATCAATCCTTGAGGTTGGGAAACATCATTATAAATAGGTGCTACCATAAAAATCGTTGGCTTTTTAGTAGTTTTAGAAATAAGTGGAGGTGTGATTTGAGGGCCTTCCCCATTCATAATAGCTTTAAAATAAGGTCTGGTACTTATATTTCCTTCAAATATGGTTAAACGATTGTCTTTTTGAAGAATAGTATGGTAAGTACCATTTTTATTAGCACTATAAATATCTAAATAATCATTTGGGTAGTGCTTTCTTAGATAAGTAAATCTGTTTTTGTTTAGTTGATCTACTGCGTCAAAATTTTGATTAATATTTTTTGATATAGGTGTTGTAGTCATAGATTCTACTTCTAAAAGATGGTCTAGTATCCAAGTATTAATAAGAGTTGATTCTTTATTTACAATTTCGAGCATATGGGTGTAGGTATTTTTTTCTAGGATTTGACTTATAAAGTGGTAACAGACAAATGATGTCATAAGTAAACCTAATAAAACGATGGGCATAATAACTAGATTTATTTTTCTTGAGAGGGTTGTTTTTTTCATAGAAATCACTCCTTTTGATAATTAGAAAATAGATTGTGCATATGAGGGGAACAACTTTTTAATGTTCATTTGAAAAAATTAAATAAGATGAGTACAACTTTTGAATATTTGTTAATTTTACAATATTGTAATATAATTATTATTTTAACATTATTATGATTAATACTCAATAATTTACTTTATAATACATATTTTTACATATTTATGTTTTGAGGAGTAATTTACTTTTTTCGTAAAATGTTTATATTAAAAAAGAGCAAGTCTAATATAGAAGTATAGACTTACTCTTAAGGGGTTAATGTATTATTTTGTTAAATTGTTATTTCTATTCTATTTCCATCGGGGTCTAGAATAACGCTTTCAAAGTATCCATCACCAGTGGTTCTAGGGTTGCTTATGACCTCATAGCCTTCAGCTTTTAATCTTTCTGTCAAGGATACAACTGTAGATTGATTTCCTACGGAGATTGCAAAATGAATTAACCCTATATATTGGTCATAAGTATTATTTAGATTGTTAGGAATAGAGGGCATTTGCATAATTTCTAAACGGCAACCATCATCAAATGATAAAAAGTAGGATTCAAAGCCTTTACTATGATTTATATATTTATTATTTGCTTGTGCATGAAAGTATGTACAATAAAAATCCTTTAGCTTTTCCAGTTGATTTGTCCAAAGTGAAATATGTTCAATTTTCACAATTTTACCTCCTCTTCGATAGTAGATGAAATTATAAAGGGCATGAGTAACACTATTTTGTTTAGAATTTTTTGTAGATATGAAATGTAGTTCTAATTCAATAATAAGTGAATTTAAGTAAAAAAACAAGGCAGTTAAAGTGAAATTAAGGGAATGTATGTTTTTGATGCAAAAGAAACGTAGTAAATATTTTAATATAAATGATGAGTAATAGAAGGTAAATATTGTATTTTGACGAATAAAGATAATAAGTATATGAAAACTAAGGGAATGATGATTTTTAGTGTTAAAAAGAGGGTGTTAGATAGAAATGACTATGAAAAAAAATATAATAGATGATTATTACAAATATGTTGAAGACAAATACTGTTCTAAAACATCAGATGAATTATTAGGTAAAAAATATTTTATTAAAGATCAATTTGGACAAGGAACTTTCTTTAGAATAAAGATAGAAGAAGGGCTAGAGGTATCAGGATTTGATATTTCTAAGATGGATATGGATATAGATAATAGAATGACTCATGAGGATATTTTAGAAGTGGGATATTGCTATCGTGGAGACACGAAAATTTTATCTTTACCTGATCGGAAGGAATATACATTTAAAAAAGGTGACATTTGTATTTATAGAACATTGAATAAGTTGGAGTATTTTAAACTTAAACATAGAAATTGTAAAACTATATCTATTCATATAGATTTTAATGTTATTAAAAATGCTATCCATTCGATTGGGGAAGACCAGCTCATAATAGAGTGGCAGAAAAATATTAATAGCATATTTAATGGAAATACCTTGATTATAGAAAAGGCTAGCTATGATTTAAGAAAAATAGCCCAAGAGATTGACTCAATTTCTAATGATAATATGATGGGGTATATGAAATTAAAATTAAAAACGATTGAGCTTTTAGCTACTTTTCTTGAAGAAAAATCAAAAGAAAGCTTGAAAAATATTAAAAATAAAGATATAGAAAAAATTACTCAGGCGAAAGAAATCATCAATGAAAATATTGAAAATACACCTGCTGTTAAAGATTTAGCCACTCAATTAAATATAAGTGTTTATAAATTGCAAAAAGGGTTTAAGGATCTTACAGGGGACACGGTTTATGAATATATAAAAAAAGTGAAAATAGAAAAGGCCAAATATTTATTAAAAAATACTAATCTATCTATTTTAGAAATTGCAAATGAAATAGGCTATGAAAATCCAAGTAAATTTTCGAATATGTTTAAAAGGTATAATGAGACAACACCTTTGAAATATAGAAAGTCAAAATAAATATGAATATAGTTAAAAATGTTCCAAGTAAATGAAAATCACAAAATGGTTTTTGTTTTTTGGAGCATTTTTTATTTGTTTTGGAGTAGAAAATGATAATCATTATCAATATAATGTTTATAGGAAAATATTGATAAACATGATATAAGAGGAAGGTGATTAGATGACTCGTCTAAATTTACAAAAGGAAAATACTATGTGTAAAATTATAGATTTAGAAGGATCAAATAAGTTTATAAGCAAAATAACAGCTATGGGGCTCACAAATGGAACTATTATAGAAGTTATTCAGAATAATAAAAAGTTCCCAGTTTTATTATTTGCTAGAGATACGATGATTGCTGTAAGTAAAGAGGAAGCTAAAAAAATATTTGTAAAGGAGGTATCCTAAATGGATAGTGTAGCTATAAAAGGGCCTATTAAAATAGGGCTTGCAGGACAGCCTAATACAGGAAAATCAACACTTTTTAATAGACTTACTGGTGCAAAGCAGCATGTGGGAAATTGGCCAGGAAAAACTGTAGAGCAAAAACAAGGAATCTTTCATTTAAATGATAAAAAATATAGTCTTGTGGATTTGCCTGGAACTTATAGCTTAACAGCTAATTCATCAGAAGAGCTTATTGCTAGAGATTTTATCATTTCTAATGAGGTAGACATGATTATTACAATGGTGGATACATCTCAGTTAGAGAGAAGCATGTATTTACTTTCAGAAATGGTAGGAATGAATGTTCCTGTAATTGCAGTATTAAATATGATAGATGTTGCCAAAGAACAAGGGAAAAGTATTAACATTCAAAAGCTACAAGAAAAATTAGGAATACCTATTGTACCCATGGTGGCTGCAAAAGGAGAAGGGGTTGAAGGTCTTTTAGAAAAAGTTCAAATAATAGAAGAAAATAAAAAAATCCTTCATGCAGATGCTATGGTAAAAATATATGAAGATGTTTTTAAAGAAGAATTCAATGAACTTATGAAAATTTTGCCTAAAGAAGGAATAGGAAATTGTAGTAGTAGCTGGATTGGTGTAAGGTTGCTTGAAAATGACGAACAAATTCTTACGCTTGTCAAAGAAAAGGTTACAGCGGATGAATGGACAGGAATCCATTCTATTATTAAAAAAAATACAGATGGACCTTTAAAAGCAGCTAATTGTAGGTATGAATGGATCAAAAATATTTTGGAGGATGTGCTGACAAAAAAACAAGAGTATTTTTTGAAAAGAATGGGATTTGATAAACTAGCTACCCATAGAATTTTCGGAAAACCTATGGCAATTTTGATGATGATATTAGGATTTGCTGTGAGTATGGTCATTGCTATGCCTTTTATGATGGGAATAGGAAGGGTTCTTCCACAGATATCTTTAACTTTACGAGATAGTCTATTAGATGAGGGGATATCCTATTGGATTGTTTCTTTAGTAACAGAAGCTGTTATTCCTTCTGTATCTATGGCACTTATAATGGGTGGATTCATTGCAGGGGTTGTATTTGTTTTTGGATTTATGGAAGATGTAGGGTATATGGCGAGAGTTGCTTATGTATTTGATACAACCATGAGTAAAATTGGTTTACATGGGAAGTCCATCATGCCGTTTATTACAAGTTTTGGTTGTAACATGGCGGGGATCACTGGATCTAGAGTAATAGAATCATGGCAACAAAGACTCCTTACCATTACTACAAGTATGGTTGTACCGTGTGCAGCTATGTGGGGGGTTATAGGATTAGTAGGAAGTTTATTTTTTGGTGTAAATGCTATATGGGTAATTGTAGCTTTATTTATATGCTCTATTTTTTATGTTATTTTTACATCTTGGATATTTAGAACAAAGTTTATAAAAGAGGAAGATGGGATGGGACTCATTATGGAGCTACCACCTTATCATAAACCTAATTGGAAAGGAATTTTCGTTCATGTTTGGAGTAAAATGAAAGATGTTATGAAAAAAGCCTTTGTTGTAATTGTTGGGGTGTCTGTTGTTATGTGGGTATTATCTTATACAGCTGATGGAAATATTGAAAATAGTCCAATATATGCCATTGGAAAAACAGTAGAACCTATAGCTGCTTTTTTGGGACTAGATTGGAGATTGTTGATTGCATTACTTGTTTCTGTAATGAGTAAGGAAGGTGCCTTAGGTGTATTATCCATGTTATTTGGAGTAGGATCAGGAACATCAAGCTTTTCTGGAATTATGGTTTCAGGAGCTGTTCAGTTTGATCAATCTGCTTTATCAACAGCTATGTTAGCAGCTATTTCAAAACCTTCAGCCCTTGCTTTTATGTTTGCCTATTATTTCAATGTTCCATGTATGGCAGCTATTGCATGCGTTAACGCTGAAACCCATTCTTTAAAATGGACCATTAAAATTGTGAGCTACTATATGTTAAGTGCCCTTGTAATAGGAGCTATTGCTTATCGAATAGGAACAATATTATTTTAGAGGTGAGAAGATTGTTGTTAGATAAAATATTAATGATGTTAAATAGTGGAAGAATTCTATCCTATGAAGATTTAGCACAAAATTTAAGAGTAGATCAAACACTTATTGAAGCAGCAATAAATCAGCTTAATCAGATGGGGTATTTACAAAAGATTCATACAGGCTGTAATATGTGCAAAGGATGTAGAGAAAGCAATATAAAAAGAAATGAAATGCATGTATGGAGTCTTTCTAAAGAAGGTAAAGGTTATTTAAGAGGAATAAAAAATCCTTTTTGAATAATCATTCAAGAAGGACTTTGATTTAAAGAAGTTGTACATAGATAGATTTAGCAATTGGATAAGAGGATGGTGAATGATAAAAATGGAATCAGAACAAAAATCAACCCTTTCGAAATTATTAAAATTTGCAGGTAAGCATCGCTTTTTAATTATACTTGCAATTGTGTTATCAGGAATGAGTGCAATTTTATCTTTATTTCCATTTGTTTGTATATGGTTTGTTGTAAAAGATATTTTTCGGGCTTTACCAGATGTTACACAAGCTACGGAAAGCATAAGATATGGATGGATGGCAGTTGGATTTTCTCTCTTAAGTATTGTATTTTATTTTGCAAGTTTAATGTGTTCTCATTTGGCAGCTTTCCGTGTTGAAAAGAATATGAGAAAAGAAGCAATGCATAAAATTGTTACCCTTCCTTTAGGCTTTTTTACAAAAAATCCTAGTGGAAAACTTAGAAAAGTAATTGATGACAATGCAAGCTTAACCCACGGATTTTTAGCACATCAATTGCCAGATTTATCAGGAGTTATGATCATGCCTATTGCCATCATCATTATATTATTTATTTTTGATTGGCGTTTAGGGCTTGTTTGTTTAGCGCCCATATTCTTAAGTTTATTGATTTTAAAGGAGATGATGGGAGGAAATAATGCAGAATTTATGAAGACATATATGGATGCACTAGAAGATATGAATGCATCTGCTGTTGAATATGTTAGAGGTATTCCTGTAGTGAAAGTATTTCAGCAAACTGTATATTCTTTTAAGAATTTTCATAAATCCATTAAGGGATATAGTGATTTTGCATCAGAATATGCTATTAATTGTCGTGTTCCAATGATTGGATTCACCATTACCATTCATGCTCCAGCATTACTTTTAACCCCTATTGGAATTCTTTTTATATTGAATGGGTCAGACTATAATAAATTTTTATTAGATTTGATTTTTTATATGTTGTTTTCCCCACTTGTTGCAGTAATGATGACGAAGATTATGTTTTCAAGTGAAAATGTTATGGCAGCAAAAGAAGCTTTAATTAGAATAGATGAAATATTAAAAGCGAAGAACTTAAAAGAAACAGATCAGATAAAAGAAACCAATAAAAATGATATTGTATTCAAAAATATTGGTTTTACTTATCCGGATAATGACAAAGCTGCTATTGAAAATGTGAGCTTTACCATTCCTTCAGGAAAAACTTTTGCATTAGTAGGTCCTTCTGGAGGTGGAAAGAGTACTTTGGCAAGTCTTGTAGCAAGATTTTGGGATGTAGACGATGGAAGTATTGAAATTGGAGGAGTTAATGTAAAAGATTTTGATGAAAAAGAATTAATGGAAAAGATTGCTTTTGTCTTTCAGAATAGCAATTTATTTAAAACAAGCTTACTTGAAAATATTAGATTAGCAAATAAAGAAGCCAGTCGTGAAGAAGTACTCAGAGCAGCACATTTAGCACAATGTGATGATATCATAGAAAAAATGCCTCAAGGGATAGATACTGTTGTAGGGACACAAGGGGTATATCTTTCTGGAGGAGAACAGCAAAGGATTGCTTTAGCTCGAGCTATTTTAAAGAATGCTCCAATCATCATATTAGATGAAGCAACAGCTTTTGCAGATCCAGAGAATGAATATCAAATACAGAAAGCTTTTGAATCTTTAGTGAAAGATAAGACCGTTTTAATGATTGCCCACCGACTTTCTTCTATAAAAGATGTTGACTGTATTCTTGTTATAAAGGATGGGAAAATTGTAGAAAATGGAGATCATCAAAAGCTTTTACACAAGAATGGAACATACAAAAAAATGTGGGAAGAATATCAAACATCTATTTCATGGAAAGTTGGAAAGGAAGAGGCTTATGTTTAGTTACGTTCAAAATAAATTTGCCCTTAGTGAGCAAGGAACAACAGATCTTTTAAAAGGAAGTATTTATAGTGCCCTTGTAAATTTAAGCATGATGATTCCTGTAGGAATTTTCATTCTCTTGCTAGATGAACTATTAAGACCTGTTCTTTTAAAAGAAGCTACTACCCCAGATTTACTGAAGTATATAGGGTTTGTTTTAGTGGCAGTAGTTATCATGTATCTTTTCCATCATCTTCAGTATTCAAATCTTTATCTTTCAACTTATAAAGAAAGTGCAAAGAGGAGAATTATTTTAGGTGAGAAATTAAGAGAACTTCCCTTATCCTTTTTTGGAAAGAGAGATCTATCAGATTTGACAAATATTATTATGGGAGATTGCGCAATTTTAGAACACGCTTTTTCTCATGCAATTCCTCAGTTATTTGGGTCTATTATATCCACTAGTATTATCGTTATTTCTTTACTAATAATGGATTGGCGTATGGGCTTAGCTGTTCTTTGGGTTGTTCCCGTAGCTTTTACAATGATTTTCCTTTGTAAGCGCATGCAACAAAAATCGAAAGAAAAGCATTATCAATCCAAATATGTGTGTGCAGAGGGGATTCAAGAATGCCTTGAAAATATTCAAGATATAAAAGCTTATCATATTGAAGAATCTTATATGGAAGAGTTAGATCAAAAGCTTGATGCTTCGGAAAAAGCACAAATAAAATCAGAACTTACAACAGGAGCCATTGTAACAAGTGCACAAGCACTATTGAGACTAGGGCTTGCAACGGTCATTTTGGTAGGAGGGTCTCTTTTAATAAAAGGAGAAACAGACTTACTAACTTATTTCATATTTTTAGTGACAGCATCAAGATTATATGATCCTCTTTCTGGAAATCTTACGAACATAGCTGAAATTTTCGGCACAAAAATGCCTATTCAGAGAATGAATGAAATAGAAAATTATAAAGTGCAAACGGGTAAAAAAGATTATGAACCAAATAGTTATAACATTGATTTTGATCATGTTGGCTTTTCCTATAACCATGATGAAACAGTTTTAAAAGATGTTTCATTTACAGCAAAACAAGGAGAAGTAACTGCACTTATTGGACCATCAGGAAGTGGTAAGAGTACGGCTGCAAAGCTTGCTGCTAGATTTTGGGATGTTAATAAAGGAAATATTAGTATTGGAGGAGTGGATATTACAAAAGTAGAACCAGAAGCTTTACTCAAAAGTTATACCATTGTTTTTCAAGATGTTACATTATTTAATGATACAGTCATGGAAAATATAAGATTAGGTAAAAGGGAAGCCAGTGATGAAGAAGTTCTAAAAGCTGCAAAACTTGCTATGTGCGATGATTTTGTTTCGAATATGCCAAAAGGATATGAAACGATCATTGGTGAAAATGGTTCAACACTATCGGGTGGAGAACGTCAAAGAATTTCTATTGCAAGAGCTTTATTAAAGGATTCTCCAATTATTCTATTAGATGAAGCTACAGCTTCTTTAGATGTTGAAAATGAAACAAAAATTCAAAGTGCTATCTCTGAATTGATAAAAAATAAAACAGTAATTGTGGTTGCTCACCGTATGAGAACTGTTGAAAATGCAGATAAAGTTGTTGTCCTTTCTGATGGCTATGTAGCGGAGCAAGGAAGACCAAAGGACTTATTGAAAAAAGAAGGACTATATAAGCATATGGTACAGCTTCAATCAGAAAGTATGAATTGGTCATTGCAAAGTTAATAAAATTGCAAGGAGGAATCAAGATGGATGAAAAAAGAGAAGAGTTATTGAATGATAGTATTTTTAAATTAATGATAAAGTTATCTATACCTGCTATTATTGGCATGTTTGTCATAGGGCTGTATAGCTTTGTAGATGCCATATTTGTAGGTAGATGGGTAGGAGCAAAAGCTTTAGCGGCTGTATCCGTTACTTATCCATTGACACTGATCAATAATGGAATTGCTGTACTCATAGGAATAGGTTCAGCATCTGTATTGTCACGAGCAATAGGAAGTAAAGATCAACAAAAGATTAATGATATTATGAGCAATATGGGTATGTGTAATATTGTATTATCTTTATTCGTTACGTTCATAGGAATCACCTTTACAGATGCTTTAATAGGACTTACGGGCTTAAGTGGAGAGATATTTATTTTAGCTAAGAGTTATTTGAAAATTATTTTTGTAGGATCATTGTTTGTTAACTTTGTACAAAGTGCAAATATGATTATTCGTGGAGAAGGAAAGATGAAGGAAGCCATGATTATTATGGGAGTAGGTGCAATGCTGAATATTATCTTAGACCCTATTTTCATAAAAGTACTCAATCTAGGGATTGAGGGAGCTGCATATGCAACTGTATTATCCCAAATCGTACAGACCATCATGACATTAGTATATTTTAAAAAATATAGTCAATTGGTTCAACTTAAAAAACCTGCACTTAAAAAGGATATTCTTCCAGATGTTCTTTCAGTAGGGGTTTCAGCAATGCTTATGCAGGTTATGAGTTTAGTGCAACAAACTATATTATATAAAATGGTAACCATCTATGGAAATGATCAACAGCTAGTGATTATGGGGATCACTATGAGAGTAATGATGTTTGCATTTATTCCTATTTGGGGAATGTCCCAAGGACTACAACCACTCGCCGGAATAAATTATGGTGCAAAGAAATTGGATCGAGTACGAAAGAGCGTGAAGATATTTATGTTAGGATCAACTGTATTATGCTTAGCTTTTTGGTTACCGATGGAATTAGCACCAAAGTTTATCTTAAGTTTATTTACAAAAGATCAAGAGCTTATAGCATATGGTTTTGAATACTTTAGATTAGGAAATATGGCATTTTTTGTGTCAGGTATATTCATCATGAGTGTCACATTTTTTCAGGCAATTGGAAAAGCAGGGAATGCAGGTTTGATTATTATGCTAAGACAAATTGCTCTATTTATACCATTTATCTTTATATTCGCAAAAGCTTTTGGTGCAATAGGAGTTTGGTATAGTCTACCTATTACAGATATGACTGTATTTGTGGTGGCAATGAGTCTTGTAATCGTTGAATTAAAGAAAATGTTGAAGATAAAAGGAGCTTTGGTTCAAAGGTAGAGGAGATACAAACTTCAAAATCAAAAGGTAGTGTAAGAAGGAGAAAACTACTTATAAGTGGTTTTCTTTTTCTCCAATAATAATAGTAAAATATCGAAAGAATAATAAAAAAATATTATGATATAGAGTTATAGTATTTCTATTCGTGTAATTTTTTTTAGGTAATAAATGATAATGATTATCATAAGAGATGTAATAAATAGAAATTATTAGATAATACATGTTGTTATTAAAAAAATAAGGGCTAGGACCTTATAAATTTCAAGCAAGGAGGGAGTAAATGATGAAAATAAAAAAGAAAGTAATTGTACTCATCGTAATAGCGATTATTGGTGGTTATGGATATTCTCAAAAAGAAAGTTTATTCATAGGAAATGCAGAAAATGAGGAAAAAATTTCACATAAGGCGATAAATATCCAAGGGGAGAAAGTTAGAGAAAAGAAAATTGAAGAAGTTATACATCTTACAGGAAGCATGGAAGAAAATGAAAAAGCTTTTGTGAGTAGTAAAATTGGAGGAAAAGTGCATTCGATTCATGCAAAAGATGGTGATTTTGTTAAAAAGGGACAGTTGCTTTTAGGATTAGAAAGTCAAGACTATCAAAACAAAATGGAATTAGCTAAAGCTACAGTAGAAAAAGCAAAAGCTAATTTTGAGTCTTCAAAGATCAATTATGAGAGAGTAAAAACATTATATGATGAAGGAGTAGCTTCTAAAAGTGAATATGATAAAGTAAATACTTTATATCTAGTGGCAAAGGCAGATTTAAGTAGTGCAGAAACCAGTGTTTTAATTGCAAAAGAAGCCCTTGATAATACATCTATTTGTTCTCCTATAAATGGTTTTATTACAAAGAAAGATGTAGCTATAGGGCAAGTTTTATCACCAGGAATGCAGTTGATGGAAATTAGAGATCTTTCTTCTGTTTATATGACTTTAGATATTAAGCAATCTAATTTATCAAAAATAAAATTAAATCAAGAGGTAAAAATAATGGTGGATACCTATAAAGATAAAGTTTTTAAAGGATATATAAAAGAAATAGCTCCTTTAGCAAATGAGTCATCCCGTACTTTTAAGACGAAGATTCTTATCAAAAATAAAGATTTTCTTTTAAAGCCGGGGATGTTTGCTAGTTGCAATATTCAAACAGGAATTGAAAAGAATGTCTTATACATTCCAGTTACATCTCTTCTTGGAAAAGAAGGAGCATATTACACATATATCATAGATAAAAATGTAGTGAAACGTGTGCCTGTAAAGATAGGAGAAATCATCAATGATACGGTAGCTATAGAATCAGGCTTAAAAAAAGATGAAGTGGTAGCAGTTACAAATTTAAATCAATTAAAAGATAAGGACCCAGTGAAGTTAGTAGCAAAGAAATAGAAAAGAGGGGGTGAGATAGATGCATATATCGAATGTTAGTATAAAAAGACCAGTCTTTGCAATTGTTTTGATATTAGGGCTAGTAACCCTTGGAGTCCTTAGTTACTTTGATTTGAGTGTCAATGAATATCCAGATATGGAGTTTCCTTATGTATCTATAACTATTGTAGAACAAGGAGCATCTGCTGAACAGATTGAAAGTAACATATCTCAAAAGGTGGAAGAAGCCGTAGCTCAAGTAGCAGGTGTTAAACATATTTACACAATCGTTCGAGAAGGAGTTTCTATTATTTGGGCAGAGTTTACCCTAGAAACATCAGCGCCTGTTGCAGCACAAGATGTTAGGGACAAAATAAGCTCTATTAGAGGACAGCTACCTAGTAGTATAGAAGAGCCTATTATTGAAAGGTTTGATCCAAGTGCTACCCCTATTGTAACTATAGGTGTTACAGGAGATTTAGCTATGAGAGATCTAACACAAATAGTAGATGATGAAATAAAGGAAAAATTAACATCTATAGATGGTGTTGGAGCTGTAAATATATATGGTAGAGCAGAAAGAGAAATTCAGATAAAGCTAAATAAAGAAAAGATGGTTGCATATGGGTTAACTACGGGAGAGATTGTAAACAGCTTGAAGGGCGAAAATATGGATGTGCCTGTAGGAAAGCTTACAATGGACGATAATCAAATATTTTTGCGTACAGATGGGAATTTGAAAAATATATGGGAGTTTAACAATATAGTAGTAGGAAAAAGAGAAGGGGTTCCAATCTATGTAAAAGATATTGCTATGGTAGTGGATGGCATCAAGGAACAAGATAGTTTATCTAGCTATAATAGTAGAGCTTCTATTGGGATTGATATGATCAAGCAGGCAAAAACAAACACCGTTGAAATAGCTGATAAAATAAAAAAAACCATGAAAAAAATAGAAAAAGATTTGCCTGAAGGAGTCAAAATAGAAATTGTTATGGACAATTCCATCAATATTAGAAATTCAGTAGATGATGTGGTTCAAACTATTTTCTTAGGAAGTGTTTTAGCTGTATTTGTTATATTTCTATTCTTAAAGGATTGGAGAAGTACACTGATTAGTGCCATAACCCTTCCAGCTTCTATCATAACAACTTTCTTTGTTATGAAGCTATTAAAATTTTCGTTAAATACTATGTCACTCATGGCCCTTTCTCTTTCCGTGGGAATGTTAATTGATGATACTATCGTTGTTATAGAAAATGTATCAAGACATATAAGTATGGGAAAAAGACCTATGGAAGCAGCAAAAGAATCTATGGAAGAAATCGGTTTTGCCATTATCGCTACAACTCTTGCCATCGTTGCAGCATTTTTACCCGTTGGGCTTATGGATGGAATCATAGGAAGGTTTTTTCAACAATTCGGAATAACTGTAGCGTGTAGTGTTTTAGTTTCAACCCTAGTTGCATTTACCCTTACCCCTATGCTTTCATCAAGAGTTTTGAAAATACAGAATAGAACAAAGAAGAGAAATATTATTTATAGATTATTAGATGTATTTAATAATCATTTTGATAGACTTATAAAAGTATATTTAGGGATTCTTAAAATATCATTAAAGCACAGAATCATTACCATGATTTTAGCCGTACTATTATTTGTAGGAAGTCTTATGGTAGTTCCTCTCTTAGGTTCGAGCTTTATAACTACTGCTGATATAGGAGAATTTATGATTGCAATTGACTTAGATTCAGGTATGAGCCTTGATGCAGCCAAGGAAAAGACAATAGTAATAGAAAAAATATTAAAGGATTCACCAGATGTTTTAAAAACATATACAACTATAAAATCAGATAAAATAGACATATTTGTAAAATTAAAGGATAAAAATGATAGAGAACTTCCTATAGAGGGAGTAATTCAACAATTTAGAAATCAATTTAAAGAGATTCCTGGCATTCAAAGTGCTTTTAATATAAAAGCCTTTGATACAGATAAGAAGATACAAATTTATGTTTTAGGAGAAGACCTTAAAGTACTTCAAGATTTAGGAGAAAAAACAGCAATGCTTATGAATGATATCAAAGGGGTTGTGGATATTTCTAGTAGTTATAAACCAGGAAGTCCACAGGCAAATATAAAAATTGATCATAAAAAAGCCAATGATCTAGGCATATCAACAGCTCAGATTGCAGATACGCTGCATACCTTATTTAGTGGAAAGGTAGTTAGTAAATATTCAGTAGATGAAGATCGCTTTGATGTAAAATTAATGCTTGAAGATGAAGCTAGAAAAAATATGAGAGACTTAGATAATATTTATCTATATAGTACAAAAAATGAAAAATTAGTCTCATTAGACCAAGTAACTAAAATTGTATTGGACACCACCTCTAATGAACTACGAAGATTTGATCGAAAGAAGGAAGTTTTTGTATCAGCTAATGTAGATGGTATTTCAGTTGGAGAATTTAACAAGATATTCTTTGAACGATTAGAAAATGAAATCAAAATCCCAGAAGGGTACGTAGTACAAGTAAAGGGAGATGCTGAGATGATGGAGGAAACCTTTATCAATATGATCAAAGCATTAATTACAGCTATATTATTTATTTTCTTCATATTGGCAGCTCAGTTTGAAAGCTTTATAGATCCTTTTGCCATTATGCTATCATTGCCACTGGCCATCATTGGAACAATTCTGGGGTTATTTGTTTTAAAGAGTGATTTAAATATGATGTCAATGGTTGGTGTCATCATGCTCATGGGATTAGTTACAAAAAATGCTATACTCCTGATTGATTACATCAAGCAACAAAGGGAAGCTAAAGTAGAAAGGACAGAAGCTATCATGAAAGCTGGGAATACAAGATTCAGACCCATCATGATGACTTCCTTATCAACTATATTTGGGATGCTCCCTCTGGCACTTGCACTAGGACCTGGAGCAGAAGCTAGAGCACCTATGGCACATGCTATCATAGGAGGAATGATTACATCAACAATACTTACCCTTGTAATTGTTCCAGTGGTTTATACACTATTAGATGATATGAAGGGCTTTTTAATGAGAGTATTTAAGAAGAATAAAGGGGTTAGTATAGAAACTTAATAGGAATATTGAGACGAAAATTAGAAGAGGTAATAGAATATATTTTTGTTATAGTGTTGCATATTGGGCTAGAGAAGTACTAAATGAATATTTATCGTAGGAAAAGCATTTACATTTTAATAGATGTAGGTGCTTTTTGATTTTTGAAGGAAAAAGGAGTACTGAAAAAATTAATGGAAAGGGATTTATCTAATAAAAATAGCGAAATATCGACAAAAACAGTCAAAGGGATTTTGAAAAATTTGTACAAATATTATAGTGGTGAATGAAGTTTGTTGGATAAAAATGATAAAATATAGAATGCTATGTCAAGGGGGGGCGGTCGTAGGTGAACATATTGTTTATAATGGGCAATTAGAAATTTAGGCAATATACACTATCAACACACTAGTAAGATTAAATAAGTACAATTGAAGAGGTATTATTATGAAAATTAAGAAAATAATGTTTATTAGTATTCAATTATTGCTAGGTATAATCAGTTCGTATTGTATTATATTTACTATTCCTTACTATGGATGGAGTTTTGTGAATAATGCATTAGAAATAGCTGCGAGAAATTCTGGAAATATTGTTTTTTTATTGGGGGAGCGTGGTCCCGTTGATTTGGGAACATTTGGTGTAGCAGTTGTATATATAGTACCAATTTTATTAATTTCTAATTTTATAATTAGGAAAACAAAATTTAGAGCCTTTGGTATAACTTTTTGTATTGGTAGTATTGTAATGCCATTTATAATATTTGCTTTAATGAGCGTATAATACAAATTAAACTATAAAGAATAACAGATTTTAAAGTCTAGTAGAACAAGTACCCAATGTTTATAACTGGAAGTTGGGATTAAGAATAAAAGCAGTAAAATTAAGTGTATAATGTTTTTTATATAGGATCTAAAAGTAATTCAATGTATAAGCAACTTATGGTTTGAAGATAAGCAAGTATTTCCGAATCAGTACGCGCAAATTTCATCATAGGTGGATGAAAAGCGAATGAGGTTTAGTAAAAAGTAGTTAGATAAAAAATAAAGTAGTTTAATTTCATTGGGGGCGAATTATGGAGAGAGAAAATCAAGCAAATGAAAATGTTTCCATCGTTAGCCAAATATTTCGAATTTGTATTTATCCAAAGGAAATAATAAGACAGATTATTGATGAAAATCCTAATAAATTAGTATTGTTATTTGCAATTATTAAAGGTATATTTGATGCTTTAAGCAGAGGTGCTAAAAATAACGTTGGGGATACAGCATCACTACCAATGATCTTTTTAGGTGCAATCATAATAGGAACACTATTTGGGATAATTACATTATACATAATTAGTTACTTGGTAAAGTTAACAGGAGAATTTTTTAATGGAAAAGCTGAGTTGAAGGAAATACGAACAGCTATAGCATGGGGACCTATGCCCTATATATTATTTAGTATAGTGTTTTTAATTCCAGAAATTTTAATATTTGGGATAGATATGTACAGAAGCAATGGTGTAGATATATCTAGTAATTTTGGAGCTAGTATTTTTAATATGATTTATTTTATTTTATCAATATGTGTTTCTATATGGTCTATTGTGACAGTATCTTTCTGTATAAGTGAAGTGCAAAAGATTTCAATATGGAGAGGTTTTGTTAACATTTTACTAGCAATATTAATAATATCAGTATTTGCGTTATTAATTATTGGAGTAATTATATACATTAATTAGGGACTTCAATTTGAAAATTCTTTGCTTAATATATTATTTTTAGATATTTCATAAAAATTATGTGGAACATCGCAATATAGCAAGGTCGTTAGGCAAAATCTAATTCTAGGGAATAATGAGTAATATTTAAATAGGAGGTTATTTATGTTATATAAAAGATTAGAACAGTTTGCAGAAAAGAATGATTGGAATATTAATAAGAATTTTGCATATGGAGAAATTGAGGGATACTTATTTACAGTGGCTGATATTCAAGGGTTTAAGGTGTTTCTAACTCCATTACTAGGAATTGCAGATGAACAAAAACAATGTATTATAGATTTTCTAAATAAAAATAAAAATAGTCTTAAGTTTCATCAAGTTATTTTTGATAATGATATATTGACTGTTAAATTTAGAGAAATCTTTCGTAGTGAAAAGATTGAAGTTATGGAGGGATATTTAAATAATATTGTTCAATTTTTAAAACAAAATGGTATTGCAAAAAATAAAATATGTTCAATATGTGGCGAAGAAGAAGCCGATGAGAGAGCATATATTGATTTTTTGTATATGGATGTGCACCAGAAGTGTATTGATAAAGAAATTTGCGAAATTGAAAAAGCAGCAGAGCAGTTAGATAATGAAAGTAAGAACTATTTTGTAGGATTTATAGGTGCTATATTTGGAGGAATTATTTCGTCAATACCGTGTATTATATTACAAATATTCTTTAATAAAATCGCTGTTCTGTTTGCATACATAATAGGTTTTGGAGCTCTTAAATCATATGAACTTTTTAAAGGAAAATTCGGATCTTTAACAAAGTGGATTATTGCCACTGCTATTGTAGTATCTGTTATAGTAGATCAGTTTATTTTAATTGGAATAGTATTTGTAAAAAATGGAATACCAATTTCTGTTGAAAGTTTTCAACATTTTTTTGAAGTTGAAGAACTAGTAAATGAATTTAATAAAACTCTTAAAATAAGTTTGTTTATGGCATTAATTGCTATAATACCAATTTTTATACAACTTAAATGGGATGTAAAGAATTTTCTTCCGAAATTCCAGAAGGAAAAATGTTAAGTATGGGATGGACTTTGCCTAACGTACTATTTTCAGACATTCCACGAAAACCATGAGGAACGTCGCAAGATAGCAAGTCTATTAGAGGTATGACAGCGATTCGTGTAAAAAGTGCAATGTGGAGTAAAAAATTAGAAATTATAGTATTTGGTTATGGCACAATGTGAACATCTATTATGTATTAAACTACTGGTTAGTATAAAAAATACACCGCAATATAACATATATGTACTCAATCCCTTTGATATTTATGTTATTTATTTCTATTGTAATAACTGATGCAATTTGCAAAATTTCTTCAATAACAGATATACCGTTAGATAAAATTCTTATTCCAGAAAGGAATTTTGAGAAAATCTTTTTGATAAAGATGGTAAGATAAAGTGGCTTTCTATTTTGTGTTAAAGCCAGCAGAATCAGTGTTTGAAGATGAACATAACCTAAGAGAAGAAAATATAGTAAAAGAAAATCACATTATTCTAATGAAGCTGATGGATATTATAGAAATAACGATATATATAGAAGAGTCATTAATAAGAGAACAGGAAACCAGATTAATAAACAATTAATTATAAGAAACTATTCAAAAGTTATGTATGATCATAAATATATACCAAAAGATAAAATGAAAATTAGCTTTAATCAAGTAAATTAATATCAAATATATTAGGCTGAATAAGCAACTGCTCATTAGGGAGGTTTTTCTTAATAATGCAAAAGGTATATGTGTTAAAATGCAATAATTTTTGGAAAGGGTGAGTGAAACAGAAAGATGGAGTTGATATTTTAAACCGTTTTCTCCACATGATATATTGATATTTATAAGTGCAATATTATTATTGGTTGAAATTTTATTATGGATATTTATAGAAAGAGGAAGAGGAAATTAGGTATCTCAATAGCTAGCATTAAGAAAATAGGGAGACAAGGAGACTTAAATAATATTAATAAGATTTGGTGAATAATCTTATTGCTAAAAGTGTAGGAGATTTCTTTTACTTTTTGAACGAAAAAGAAGCATTAAGATGATTAGTAGAAATGGATCTATCTAATAATAGTGAGATATTGACAAAAATAGTCAATAAGATTAAAAAATTGTATAAATATTATAGTGGTGAATCAAATTTGTTGGATAAAAGTGATAAAATGTTATAACTATTGCTTTTTACTAAATTCAAAGGAAAATGATTAGGCAATTTTGATATAATATATTAAAACGTTTTTTACAATTATAAAGGAGTATGATTGATGAATAAAGTTTTATTAAGCATTGTGCTAATTATATCTTCAATATTGCTTAGCAATTTAGTTCTTTATGGTATTAGAAGAAAAAAAGTACCGGGGGCTTTTGCGTTTTCTATTCTTTTAATAGGTATGATCTTGCATTCTTTGGGTTATGTATTTGAGCTGTTAAGTAATACCGTAGAAAGGATGTATTTTTGGATAAAAATTGAATATATTGGAGTTGCGTTTTATCCTTTTCTTATTATGTTGTTTGCAAGTGAGTATACAGATGAAAGGAAACTAGCTAACAAGTATGTACTGAGGTTATTGATTACGGTTAATATTGTTACTTTGTTTTTAGTGAATACAAATTCTTATCATTGGCTTTATTATGCTTCAGTTAGTATTGATTCTTCGTTGGGATTTAATGCCTTAAAATTGGAAAAGGAAATTTGGTATTATATACAGGTGGCTACATTATGTTTTTCAAATCTGTATAGCATTGTGTTTTTTACTATGAAATGGAAAAGATCAAAAGGGGACTATCGAAAAAGGGTTCTCTTTATGCTTGTGGGAGTTACAATACCGATGGTGGTTTTTATTGTCTATATTTTAGGGTTAGGACCAGCATATATTGATTTACTACCATTTTCATATATATTTATGAGTTTTTTAATTGGTGTGGGGATTTTTAGGCAAGATATACTTTTTTTGACACCTATTACTCATGAAATGATTTTTAATGCTGTGGATGAAGCTATTTTGGTTACGGATAGGAAGGGCATGATGATAAGCTTTAATCAATCATCAAAACAGTTTTTTCCCTCCCTTGAAAATATAAGAGCCGGAGAATCTATCTATTTGATTAAAGAACTGATTGCCTATGATTTTGAGTTAAATCAGGAGAACTATGAGATAGATGATAAAATATACAGATTTAAGATTATTGAAATGAAAAATAACAGAGGAAGAATTTATGTTGTAACTGATATAACCGAATCGGAACAGGCTAAAAAACAGCTTGAAATCTTAGCGACTACAGATACATTGACTGGAATTTATAACAGACGGTATTTTATGGATAAATTCGAAAAAAGTGTGACAGGAGGAGTTTTTGCTATAATTGATATTGATAAGTTTAAAATGATTAATGATAGATTTGGTCATGTTGAAGGTGATAAGGTACTGCGTTATTTTGGAAATGAACTTAAAGCTTGTTTTCGAGAGCATATGGTATGTAGATATGGAGGAGAGGAGTTTGCCATATTTATTCAAGATGATGATTTAGATAAGGCATTTACAAAACTGGATGCTTTTAGAGAAAGAATAGCTGCTAATGAACATGGTATAAGATTCACTTTTTCTGTGGGAATGGCTAGATATGAAATAGGTCACATATCAAGTACGATTGTCGAAGCTGATAAAAAACTTTATGAAGCAAAGGAAAATGGGCGAAATCAAATTAGATACTAAGAGATTTATTTTAAAATTGTTTTTAGCTTCTGATTATTTATAATGATTGCATCAAAATACCCATAATTATATATTTAATACAGGAGCTTAGGGTCCTGTATTTTATTTTTTTTGACGAAAATTTAATTTAGAATGAAGATGTTTAATTTTATATGTAATCTATGATAAACTTGTTTTAAACAAGTTATTAACGATTAATAAATACTATTCAGATAGTTGAAACAATAGTAAGGAGATAATTTTATGATCTATTTAAAAAATTTTCAATTACCTTCTTGGGAACAGGAAGAATATAATAATTTGACGCCCCGTGCTTATCCTTATGGTATATTTCCTTTCAAAAAAATTGAAGAGTTTAGCTTTGAACCTATTACTATTTTTTATGGAAGCAATGGTTCGGGGAAATCTACCCTGTTGAATTTAATTTCAGAAAAATTAAATTTGCCACGAACAACACCTTTTAACTCAAGTCAGCTTTTTAACCAATATGTAGAAACGAAATGTGATTATATAATGGGTTGTGATGAAGAAGGATTCCCTTTAGAAATACCACTTAAGAGCAAAACAATTACAAGCGAGGATGTTTTCAATCATATTCTTGCAGTAAGGAATGAAAATTTACGTATAAATAAAGAGAAAAACCTTGAGAAGCAACGTTATTATGAGGCAAAGAATGATGGATTTCAATTCAAATCTATGAGTGATTATGACCAATTAAAAATAAAAAATGCAGCTAGAAAACAAACAGTGAGTCGCTTTATAAGAGATAGAACAAACCCTAATATAGAGCAATTTTCAAATGGTGAAACAGCTCTTTCGTATTTTGATAGTAATTTTGAATCAGATAGCTTATATCTTTTAGATGAGCCAGAAAACAGCTTATCTCCTCAATTTCAATTGCAGCTTATGAAATTAATTAGGGATTGTGCATATTATTGTAATTGTCAATTTATTATTGCTACTCATTCGCCATTTATCTTATCTATAGATGATGCGCAGATCTATGATTTAGATAGCATACCTGCTAGAGTTAGGAAATGGTATGAATTAGAAAATGTTAAAGCTTATTATGAATTTTTCGAAAAATACAATGAACTTTTCAAGTAGAATTTTAAATAGAAAAAACCTTATTTGACTTAATTTAAATTAGGACAAATAAGGCTTTTTATTTTTTGAGCATTTTTATTAAATGTTTTTATGATTTATTACGATGCTTGATCTTCAATGGCTTGTTTATCTTTAGCTAACTTAGCTGTTTCCCATGTCTGATAATTCTTAAGTAAAGTTAAAGCTCTTTTTGTTGTTTTATCCTTTACTTTTGAAGGGTCTTTAAGAATATTTGACATTTGTAGTAATTGAATATTTAGATATTTAGGATTGCTAAGTTTATGAGTAAGAGAATTTTTAGCTTTTTTGTTTTTAGATGATAAAAGAGATTCTTTAAAAACGAGTAGCAGAAAACTTTTTTTCTTTTTCTTTGGGACTTGCTTTGCCATTTCACGTGCCTGGATGAAAAAATTATCTAAATTTCTTTTTTTATAATAGTACAATGCAGTACCTGCTCCAACGGTTAAAGTAAGAATTGCTCCAACCGTATATACAGTTGTAATATTCATTAGTATCACTCCTTTAGAAAATATACTATTCTATTTTACCATAAATCACTTACAAATACATTAACTATAGTTGGAAGAATGATGGAAATATAAAAGATTTTAAGAAAACTTGTAATTAAAAGGGGAGGATTCTTTTTTTAGGGATTGAATTTGACCAATTGATTTGTTATACTATAAAACAAACTACATGGTCTGTTTTATAAGAATAGAAGGAAGGTTATGAATTTGAATAGAGAAGAACAAAATAAAATTAGTAAAGAAAGAATTTTAGCAGCAAGTTTACAGGAATTTGGAGAAAAAGATTATTCGTCAGCATCAATCAATAATATTTGTAAGAGTCATAGTATTTCTAAGGGGTTATTATTCCACTATTATAAGAACAAAGATGAGATTTTTTTACTTTGTGTAGAGAATCTCTTTGTTGATTTGAGTAATTATCTAAAAGAAAATTTTGAGCTAAAGCATGTAAATATGGAAGAAAATTTCAGGGACTATATCCAAAAAAGATTTGAATTTTTCCATCAATATCCTTATTATGAGCAGATTTTTTATACAGCTACATGTAATCCACCAAAGCATTTGATCTATGAAATTAGTGTATTAAGAAAACCAATAGATGAAACCAATAAAAAATTTTGGTGTGAAATTATAAGTCATCTGAATTTGAAACAAGATGTAATTATAGAAGATGTAATAGAAACGATTATAGGGCTAGGAAATTATTTGCATATGAAAATTCAACATAACAACGTTCAATATATGGATGGGACTTGCTGGGTAGTAGAACGATATACAAAAGAATATGTAAAGATGATTCATATGCTTTTATATGGGATTGTAAAATAAGGTCTTTGGAGGAAATAAAATATGATTAAAGAAATAATATTATTAATGGGCTTTATCATCATTGCAATAGCCATAGGTAAGTTGGTTGCAAAAATGAAAATGCCAGCTATTTTAGGATGGTTATTAACAGGAATGATGATTGGTCCCTATGGATTAGGCTGGTTAAGTGAGCATATGATGCATAGTACATGGTTTCATAATATGATTAGTATCTGTGAAGTAACGGTAGGACTTTTTATCGGAACAGAATTGATTTGGAAGGATCTAAAAAAATCAGGAAAGCAAATATTAACAATATGCTTTACAGAAGCTTTTGGTGCTTTTTTGATGGTTACCATAGCCTTTGGAGGTATATTTGCTTTTATGGATATTCCAATTTATTTAGCATTTATTTTTGGTGCAATTGCATTAGCAACAGCACCTGCACCTTCTTTATCCATTATTAATGAATATAAAGCAAAAGGACCAGTGACTAGGACACTAATGCCTTTAGCTATTTTAGATGATGTGATTGCACTGATTGTTTTCTTTATGGTAATAGGAATTGTTTCGAATATTTTAGCAGGTGGAGGATTTCCACTTTACTATGTATTATTGATGATTGCTTTATCTATTATAGTAGGGATTATAACGGGGATTTTTACAGCACTTGTGCTGAAAAAAGAAGGGAGTAAAAGGAGTACGGTTTTATTAGTATGTACATGTATTATGATGACAACGGGAATTGGAATGTATATCAACGAATACCTTTTACCAAAGCTTATGATGAATTTAATGCTTGTGGGGGTTACCTTTGCAGCCACTTTTGCAAATATAATATCAAAGGAAAGATTAGAGAAAATAATGGAAGATATAAATATAGTCATCATTTTAACAATGATTATGCTGATTATTAATTTAGGTGCTCCTTTAGATTTTCATTTAATTTTAGGTGCTGGGGCATTTACGGTAGTTTATATAGTAGCTCGTATGATTGGAAAATTAGGGGGTGCTTATACAGGCGCTGTCATTTCTAAAGCACCTGTAACAGTGAAAAAATATTTGGGATTAACATTATTGCCGCATTCAGGAGTTTCTTTAATCTTTACAGGTATTGCTGTAAGCACTCTTATGCAATCATCACCTGAATATGCAGAAATTATTCAAGGAACCATTGCAGCAGTAGCGGTGATTAATGAAATAATAGCTGTAATATTGGCTAAACAAGGATTTAAATTGGCTGGAGAATTAGATGGGGAAAAGGAATTAGGGATGGCATCAACCTTATAGGGTAAAAGAATAAGGAATGGATTTTCAATAATAATTGTTATGATCAAAAGGTTATAGGATCAATAGGAAGGGAACTGCGTATGAGTGGTTCTCTTTTTTGTATAGTAGTCAAATAGGAACTAGAATAGTTGAAAGTTATATAATATTGCTAAGATGAATATATTGATGTAGATAATAAATGACGGTTATATTTTAAAAGGTGAATAGATATTGATTTTGAATTACAATTTATGGGGAGGAATTGTATGTATCATCAAATTAGTAATAATCCATTTAGAAAATTAGTAGTTGGAGTAGATGTGCAAATTCCACTATCAAATGGTGCTTACACAACAGCTATAAATCTTGATAATGCTGCTACTACGCCACCGTTTTTGTCGGTTATGCGAGAAATAAATAAATTTGCACCATGGTATTCTTCTATTCATAGAGGAAAAGGATATAAGTCTATGTTATCCACAGATATATATGAAAATGGAAGAGAGATTATAAAGAAATTTGTAAAGGCAGATAAGAAAAAAGATATTGTCATTTATACGAAAAATACAACAGATTCTATAAACATACTCTCCTATGTTTTAAGTCAGAAAAAAGAAGATAAAAATGTAGTGATTTCCTCGTGGATGGAGCATGCAGCCAATGATCTTCCATGGAGAAATAAATTTATCGTAGATTATATAGATATTGACAAGTCTGGTAGGTTAGTACTTAATGACTTAGAAGCAAAGCTTCGTAAATATAATGGAAAAGTAAAGTTGGTTACGGTTACAGCAGCGGCTAATGTTACAGGGTATATAAATCCTATACATGAAATAGCAAAGCTTGCTCATAAATACAAAACAAAGGTACTTATTGATGCAGCTCAGTTAGTACCACATGATCGTATAGATATGAAACCTTTTGGTTCAGATGAGCATATTGACTATTTAGTATTTTCTGCTCATAAAATGTATGCGCCATTTGGTTCGGGTGTATTGATTGGACCGAAGGATGATTTTGAATATGGACTTCCATATGCTCAAGGTGGGAGTGCTATAAGATTGGTTACACATTCAAAAGTAGCTTGGGATGAGCCTCCGGCAAAAGACGAAGCGGGTACTCCTAATCTTATGGGGATTGTTGCTCTAATAGAGGCAATAAAAACCTTTAATTTTCTTGGATTTCGTAATATAGATGAATACGAAAAGCTATTACATCAATATGCTTATAGAAAAATAAAGGGAATCCCAGGGATCAAAATATATAATGATTATGGAAAAGATGATACGCTCAGTATTATACCTTTTAATATTAAGGGGATGCATCATCAGATTGTATCTAAAATTCTTTCTTTTGAGTTTGGTATAGCTGTTCGAAATGGTTTCTTTTGTGCCCATCCATATTGTGAAAGATTATTAGGATATAGTGAAAAAGATATGGCGTATTATTTTGATAATCAAAAAGCTTTACTACCAGGAATGGTAAGGGCAAGTATAGGGATGTATAATACTTTCGAAGAGATTGATAGGCTAATTTATAGCTTGAATACAATAGTTACGAACAAAAATTATTATGTAAAGAAATATGAAAATAATAGAGTTTACTATAAAATTAAAAATGAAGTTTAGATGTAGCGTGTTCAGCCTCAGATGATATAGTTATAATGGGTAATACATAGAGCAAGTAAAAAAATATTTTTAGATAGAATCAGGAGTATCTTGTTTAAAGGAAGATGCTTTTGATTTCTTATTTTTTATAGTTGTGTTATTAATTAGGGGATTGACACAGGAAATTTTATCTGATACTATTCAATATAGTTGATAATAATTATTAATATTATCAACATTTTTAAAAATTATTTGTATGCCTGGCATACAAAAGGAGGGAATCTTATGAATAGATATAGGAAATCATTAATATGCAGTATCTTGATGATGTGCTTATTCTTAGTTGGCTGTGCTACTGAAGAAATTAAAGATGCGTCAAAAGCTGAAAATACAACGAAGGGAAGAGAAGTGGTTGATTGTAGTAAAAATGTGGTCAGATTACCTAAGGCAAAAGATATAAAAAGAATAGTAATAACTTCACCACCTGTTGTTACAATGACCAATGCATTATTAGATGATCCTAGTAAAATTGTTGGCATTCATCCATTAACATTATTGAATGCAAATACTGATCTATTAAAGCTTAAAATGCCAAAGGTGAAAGAGCTAGATGATACATATGTTAAGGGGTTTAATATTGATATAGAAAAGTTGCTTAATTTAAAACCAGACATTGTATTTTGTTATGGAGAACAACAAAAGAAAGACTTGAAAAACTTGAATATTCCAGTAGTTGATTTTTATAAAGAAGGTGAAAAAGATTCTGCTGTGATTATAAAGGAATGGGAAGAGATTATTTGTAAAGTATTCGATATAAGTCCAAAAATTTCGATTAAAAAAGAGATTGAAAAAGTAGAAGCGTTTAAAGGGTCTATGAATAAAAGTCAGAAACAAAAAAAAGCATTATTGATTTTTAATAATAGCGGGGACAAAATTACTGTTTGTGGAAACCATACTTATGGTGAATATTGGATTGAATTTGCAGGCATGGAAAATGTAGCAAAGGAAATTAAAGGGGAGAAAGAGGTTAGTATGGAGCAGATTTATGAGTGGCAACCTGATGTAATATATTTATTTATGGGACCTGGTGAAAAAATGTATAAAAAGGGTATTAAAAAGCAAGATTGGACAAGAGTGAATGCTGTTAAGAATGGACAAATATATGATATACCAGTGGGTTTATTTAATTGGGCTTCACCGTGTGTAGATACTCCTTTAATGATGAAGTGGATGCTGAATGGAAATAAAAGGGATACTGACTTTGTAGAAGAAATAAAAGAATATTATAAGAGATGTTATGATTTGGAGCTTACGGATGAATTAGCAGAAAAAATACTTAAGCCTCAAAAAGGTGTGATTTTAAAATGATCAATAAAAAAGGGAGCGCATATATTTGTTCTTTCGTTGGAATTTTAGTACTTATAGTTATTTCTTTAATAGTTGGTAAGTATTCAATGTCTTTAGAAGAAGTAGTAGATAGTAAAAATTATATATTTTCAGAGGGTTCAAATATGCCTAATGCTGCATTTGTAATATTATCAATTAGATTACCAAGGGTATTGATGGCATTATTGATAGGAAGTAGTCTTGCAGTTTCTGGAGCAAGTATGCAGGCATTATTCAAAAATCCTTTAGCTAGTCCTAAAATTTTAGGCGTTTTTTCAGGATCTGCTTTTGGTATTGCATTAGGGCTAGTAGTATTTCATCAAACAATATATGCATATTTTATGGCATTTATTTTTGGAGTAATTGCTGTATTTATGACATATAAAATTGGAAAACAAGAAAAAAGATCTTCGGTCTTACTGCTTATATTAGCTGGGATTACAGTAGATGCATTTTTTACTGCATTATTAGCGTTGGTTCAATTTAATGCAAATGTTGAAACTGAATTGCCATCTATCGTGTATTGGCTGATGGGAAGTTTATCAGGTGTTAGTATGAATGATGTGAAATGGGTAGTAGTACCTATTATTCTATGTTTAGGAATCATCTATACTCTACGATGGAAACTTAACATATTGTCATTATCTAATGAAGAAGCAATATCTTTAGGGTTTAATATAAAAGGGTATAAAGTAATTGTCATAATTATAGTAACGATTTTATCAGCCATTTCTGTATCTATATGTGGAATGATAGGATGGGTGGGGCTAATTACACCCCATATAGGAAGAATATTCGTTGGAACTGACCATGAGAAGTTAATTCCTACATGTGTTGTATTAGGTGCAGTGTATTTGTTAGTAATGGATGTTGGGTGTAGATGTTTATTTAAATCAGAAGTGCCCCTCTCTATATTGACAGCTTTTTTAGGAGCTCCATTTTTTGCATACTTATTGAAATGTAAAGGAGGTATGTGGCAATGAGAATGTCCATAAAGAATGGGGGATTTTCTTATGGAAAAACAGAAATACTTAAAGATATAAATTTAGATGTAAAAAAGGGGGAAATGACAACCATTCTTGGACCTAATGGTGTTGGGAAAACTACATTGATCAAGTGTTTGTTAGGATTTAAGAAATGGACTAGTGGTGCTACTTTTTTAGATTGTTGTCCTATTAAAACATCAGATAGGAAGTTGTTTTGGAAAAAGATTAGTTATGTACCACAGGCTAAGGAAATTCCCTTTTTATATACAGTTGAATCAATTATTTTAATGGGCAGAAATCCGTTTATCGATTTTTTTGGAAAGCCTAAAGAAAGTGATTTGAAAGAAGTGGATTCTGTTTTAGATTTATTAGGGCTAAAAGCAATCAGGAATAAATGTATGGATCAATTGAGTGGTGGTGAAAAGCAGATGGTATTAATTGCTCGAGCATTGGTATCAAAGCCAGAAATAGTTGTTCTTGATGAACCAGAGTTGAATTTAGATTTAGCAAATCAAGATAAGATCTTTGCTACTCTTAGAAAGCTAGTTGATGAAGAAGATATAAGTTGTTTAATTAATACACATCATCCCTTTAATGCTATTAAATATAGTGATTATTCTTTATTATTAAAACGAGATTTAACGTATATTTATGGAAAAACGAAAGAGGTTGTTACCTTAGAAAATATTATAAATATATTTGAATTACCATCAGATTATTATAGCTTGAATCCAAAAGGATTAAATAAAATTTTACTTTGTAAAAGTTCTTAAAGTTGAGGGGGATTATAAATGAATGGAATGTTAGATTACTATAGTAAATTGCATCAGTATAGAGAAGCACAATTGTTATTGTCGAGTATAAGATTAAAAGTATTTTCTTACCTTAGTACACCAAAGACAGCAATGGAAATTGCTGATACGTTAAATTATGATTGTAGAAATCTAGATATTTTTTTAAATAGTTTAGCAGCAATAGGATTACTAGAAAGCAAAGATAATAAGTATAATAATACAGAATCCACAAATAGGTTGCTAAATGAAAATAGTTCAATGTATATTGGTGATACTATTTTGTTTAGAGAAGAAATGATATCACTTGAAAATTTAGAAGAAAGAGTAAAGAATGGTCCTGATCCTAAAATAACAGAGAAAAAAGATGGCGTAGGATTATATGATTTTTATAAATTAGCAAAATTAACTAGAAAAGAAATGTACTTAGGAAGAGTTCAAAATATCTTGAAATTGGCAGAAACTCTATTTGAAAAGGATAAAGGATTTAAAGTATTAGATTTAGGTGGAGGTTCAGGCACATTAGCATTAGAAATCGCTAAAGCTTTTCCAAAATCAGAAGTTGTAATATTTGAACATTCCAGTGTAGCACCCCTTCCAAAAGCCCTTATAGAAGAAGAAAAATTAAAAAATCGTGCTCGTGTTATAGAAGGGAATTTTAATGTAGATCGTATAGGAGAAGAATATGATTTAGTAATTGCATCTGGGGTAATGGATTTTGCAAGACATTATTTAAATGATGTTACATTCAAATTATATAATAGCTTAAAGGAGAAAGGATATTTATATGTGATTACTCATGGTGTTAGAGAAGATTATTTATCACCAAAGGAATCAATTGTAGGTTGGTTATCTGGTCGTTTGAATGGTTCTGATCTACTTACAGATGAAAAGACTATATTAAGTAGTATATTAAGTAAAGGATTTAAAAAAATAGAAAGAAAGAATGAAGCAGCAGGAAAACTAAAAGCTTATTTATTTGTGAAGTAGTTAGAATATTGAACTTCCATGATATAATAAATTTATGAAAAAACAAGTTAAAGATATAATGAAAAATTTTGTACAATTAATAGAAGCTGCTGCTAATGGAAAAAAGCGAGTTTTAGATTTTGGAGAAGATATGGTCTTTTATAGAGGAGAAATTCATATCATTAAAGTTATAGGAGATTACCCAGGAATGTATATTTCTGAGATAGCACAGAGACTAAATGTGACAAGGGCGGTTATTTCTAAAACAATTAAAAAACTAGAAAATAGAGGCTTTATAATAAAAAAGGAGGTTCAAGAAGATAAAAAAAAGCTTTCTGTATATTTGACTAAAAAAGGAGATGTGGCATATAGAGCCCATCATCAGTTTCATTTAGAAAATGATAAAGAAATTTTTGAGTATCTAGAAAAATTAACAGAAAGAGATTTGCTTGTGATAAAGGAATTTTTAAATAAAGCAAATGATATGACAAAGAAGCATATATAAGGGAACTGCTTATGAGTGGTTCTCTTTTTATGCAATAGTATTAGAAAAATATTCACAAAAATAGTCCAACCAATTTACATAAGTATTGTAGTGAAAGATTATGGTTTGTGGATAAAAAATGATTAAAAAGGTTGACAATTTTGTTAACTAGGTATACTATCGTATTGGTGATGAAATGAAAAACTATGAAAAAATTATTAAATTGTATTTTAATTCAGTAAGGGAATTTAATGAATTTGAAAGTATTCCAAGGGATTTTGGAACAGGTGATTTATTGTATAGTGCTGAAATACATACACTTCAAGTTATTGGGAAAAATGCCAACATTAATCTCACTGAATTGGCAGCAAAATTAGATATTTCAAAAAGTGGCGCTTCAAAATTTGTAAAAAAACTGATTGAAAAGAAATTAATAACAAAAAGTAAATATTTAAGTAATAGGAAGGAAGTAGTTTTCAATTTAACAGAAAAAGGTGTAATCGCATATTTAGGACATGAAAAGTTCGATCTAGAAGTGTTTGCTTCAATATACAAAATTTTATCTGGTCTTGACGAGAAAGAAAAAGAGTTTTTAGAATCCTTTTTAGATCAATTGGTTTCAGAGGTTAAAAAGTTAAACAAAAAATAAAAATTCAGTATTCTGCTAAATATTAAAACAGCACAAAGATGCTGTTTAATATTTAATTTATAGTTAACTAGGTTAACTAAATGAAGATTAAATACTAATTAAGGAGAGGATCATGATGATGTTAAAAACTAATAGTAACAAGATTGCAAAGCCTTTGAATGCTATGATTATAATAGGTGTATTAAAAGGATATATTCATCATCCAATATTATTTTTCATGAAAACAATACTAACTTTTAAAAAGTTTAAAAGAACCATTAAAATGGATTTACCAACAGAATTTATTAATTCAAGTGGATTGATTGCATGGTTATATATGAGACTAAAGAAAGAAATAGGAAAAGAAAAGGCATATGAGATAATGAGAGCAACAATTTTGTGTTCAGGATTGGCAATTCAACAAGCTAATTTTAGAAATGTAGAGGTAGAAAGAACTTTTGAAAATTTAGTAAAATATCAAAAACGTGTTAAAAAGGAAGGGACAACAAAACTTAATAAGATGGAAATTATAGAACAAACCAATGATAGATATGTTTATAAAGTTACTAAATGTATGTTTTATGAGTTTTTTAAATATTTAGAGGTGCCTGAATTAACAAGAATAATGTGTAGCATTGATAATGCAATATTTAATTCGTATTTACCAGAAAAAATTACTTTTCATCGTAATGGAATGAATAATAGGATGGTAGATGGAGCGGATGAATGTATGTTTATAATGGAAAAACATGAATAATATTTTAACTAAAATTTATATGGATAATAAAAAAATAAGTTGATGTTATATAAAATTAAAAGGTGCATCTTTTGTAACTAAGATGGACCTTTTAATATAATTATAAATCTGTTATTGTAAAATCATGAGTATCAGGATTATACTCATATGATTTTTTTTCTGTTTCTTCTACAGAGCCTGTTGTAATAAGTTCATGTACAAAATTGCTATAATCACCTTCTGTATCAAATATAGTATTGCTCGTTGTTTCTGTCATATAACCATCTGGGTAATTTGAAGTAGGCGGTTGAGCTGTGTATGCTTCTACTACAAAATCAGCTCCTGTATATTTTATCTTATTTCCATCATATACATAGAGTCTCTCTAGTGTAGTACTAATGCCTGTTCCCCCACCTGTAATTGTATAATGAATAAATTTTCCATCAAATGTAATATCATGTGTATAGATGGTTTCTTTTTCTATATCACTAGGAATAAAAGATAATTCTCCGTTATTTATTGTTATAAAAGCAACTTCATAAAAATTATTTCGGTTGGGTGAATAGCAAGCTACATCTTCATTTCCATCATTATTAAAATCTCCGTATACAGTATTTAGATCATCCATCTTCATTTCTGGATTGAAATTTTCACATAAAAAGTCAAGTAGTAAATTTTTATCTTGAAGATCTATAGATACTTGTTCAACCTTTGTATCATTGTTTTCTTCTTTTGCTTCAGCTTCTAGCTCCGCTCTAATTTCTGCTTTTAATTCTTCTTCTGTCTTGGTTGTTTCTTTTGTTCCACAGCCAACAAAGCTAAATACAATTAATATTACCATTGCCAAACCTATTAATTTTTTCATGTTGATCCTCCTAAAATAATTTATAGAATTTCTCATATTTTAACATACAACCTCAGGTACAGCAAATTTTAATAAATTTTCTATAAATTATTATTTGGATTTAAAAATGGAATAATTTGATGACAAGTTATTTATATACTATTTCGAATTCTTCAAAAACTACTAACGTGTCTTCCCTAAATTCCATATCATACTCTTTTAATCTTCTACTGAAGGCACTTCTATGTGCTTCTTGCCAGTATTTTAGAGATTGATCACCTTCGCCTTCAATTTGTGCCAATTCTTCTGTTACTTTATTAAAAGGAAGTATGGTTACTTTTGTTGTTTCAACAATACATTGAGCCATACCATGCCAATCTGTAATGATATTAAGATCTCCAACTTTAGGTAATTCTTCACCGTCTATTTCATAAGAATAATGTAATCCAGTAGTGGCTCTTTTAACGTTTTGTTTAACTAATTGAGCTAAGTCATTAGCATCTTTCTCATTATCACAGAAATGCCAAGAAATATAATTTTTATCAGTATGGATAATATCTTCACCTATAGATATTAAATAATTTCTCCACATTTCTTTTACTGAATGATGTTTTTGTTCCATTTTTTATCTCTCCTATATATTCATCTTTGTTAGAACACATTTTTTTATAACTGGGAACCAATTATAAGCTATATTATATAGAAATTAATAGGGACGATCAACTAACAATTGAAAACAGAAATCTTAAATTACACAAGATCTTTTTACAATCTATTAACCTCCATAAAATTTTAGATATTTTTCAAGATTTGATTGTACATATTGGGCACTATGATTACCAGGGAATATATGATTTTGAGAATTGATGCCTTTTTCTTTCAATATTTTATGTAAAATTGAACAGCCTTCATAAAATTTACCTTCATCCTCATCTCCCGCATCAAGATAGATATGGATATCAGGAGAAATATTATGGTTTTTTGCAATATATAAGGGATCATATTTTTCCCATACATCCATGTCTTTAAAATAGGGCTTGTCTTCATCTTCAAGCTGTAGTTCTAAAGCAGGCATATGCCCTCCTACTTTTGAAAACATATGCTGATGTCTTAGTGTATTGTGAAGAGCTACATAGCCCCCAGCAGATAGTCCTCCTATATATCTTCCTTTTCTATCTTTTATGGTATTAAAACTTTTATCTATTAAAGGAATGATTTCTTTCATAAAGTAATCTTCATACATGCCTAAATTGATGATTCTATCATGATCTTTAGGATTAGAAATTTCTTTACAGATTAAGGATGAATTCAATCCTCGGCTGTTTTCAATTCTTGGACATACAATGATCATAGGATTAATTTCTCCATTTTGTATCATTCCATCAGCTTGCGTGTTTATATCCATTTCAAGCAGTATATTTTCATCCCCACTTCTTCCATGTATAAAATACAATACAGGTAGAGGAGTTAAAGGATTATAGCATTCAGGTAAATACACCAACATGGACATTTCTTTATTAAGTACAGGGCTATAAAAATTTACTTTTTCTACTTTTGATTGATTCATTTTTGCATCACCTCATTTGAAATTTTGAGTTTAAATTGTTCTGTTTACAATAGAACGTACTTGTATTATAATAATTACATTTACAAAATAGTTCAAGAATGGTTTTGCTGAAATTTAGCACAATTTTGATATGAGGATATAGATATGAAAAATTTGAATACTTATTATTATAAGAAAATGCCAGATCCTAATTTGGGTATAGATATATTTTTAGCAGAAAACTTTAAGAAAGGAAGAAAATTTAATACACATTGGCATGAAAATATGCAGCTATATTTTTTTACTGAAGGAAAGGCTTTTGTTGAATGTAATAAAAACCGTTACTATGCTACAAAGGACAGTATCATAGTCATTAACAATAATGAACTACATTCCCTTGAAAGTTTAAGTGATGATCTGAAGTTTTATACAATTCGTATGGATTCTTCATTTCTCTTTAGTAATCAAGTTGATTTATGCCAGACAAAATTTCTTTCACCCCTGTCACAAAACCAAATAGCTTTTCAAAATTTAATTAAAAATGATAAACAGATATTGGACTGCGTGAATATAACAATACAAGAATATTTTTCGAGGGAAATCGGATACGAGCTTGCTGTGAAATCTTATACTTATCGATTAATTGTCCTTTTATTAAGAAAATACATTAGTAAATTTCTAACTACAAAGGAACTTATTTTAAAATCCAATAATTTGAAACGTTTTGATTTGATTTTTAAATATATAGACAGCAATTACTCTGAAAAAATAACTACTTCTGATCTTTCAAATAGGGTGCATATCAGTACTTCTCATTTTTGCAGAATTTTTAAGGAAATGACAGGGAAAACAACTACAGATTATATTAATGGAGTAAGATTAGAAAAGGCTATTGACTATTTAAATAAAGGAAACTTAAATATAACTGAAATAGCAATAAGATGTGGATTTGAGAGTATAAATTATTTTAGCCGTGTATTTAAAAAGCATTATAATGTATCGCCAACAAAATATAAAGAAATTAATTTCAAAGAATAAAAAGAGTGAGTTTCCCAGTTTGAAAAGTGAAAAGTCCCCAAAATAAGGGACTTTTGCTTTAAGATTCTAGTTCGTAGGTAAAAGGATAGACTTCTTCAGGTTTTTTACCTAATTTATGGGCAAAAGTTTCTGCATCTATTTCTTCTATAACATTATTTCCTTTGAAAATCCTTACATTCCATACTTCATCATCATGGATTAAAAGTTCAGCAGGATATACTGTACCATCATCTAATGTTACATGACCACGCTTCCAACTCATAAAAATCTCTCCTTTCATGAACTTAATTTTAGTATGTGCAGGTGAGGAAAAATTATGATTGTAAAATTTGACTAAAAAGTAAAGAAAATTTGTGAACATTTTTGAGAAACTTACATATAATAAAAGTAAGATAAGAATTTAAATAAAGGGGAGTAGTTCGCAAAGCTTTTGCTTTGAACACTGATTGCGACATGCTGGTGAAAACACCCGCTTCAGTGCAAGGATGATCTTGGAACGAGACCTTTATTTTAGGAATACTTGTTTGTGTTCTTAAAATAAAGGTCTTATTTATTTTACAAAAAAGGGGGAGATGGGATGCTATCACCAAGCTTAGAAGATTACTTAGAGGAAATATATAGATTATCCTTAATAAAAAGTGAAATAAGAGTTAGAGATATAGCAGAAAAATTAAATGTATCCTCACCATCTGTTGTGAAGGCTTTAAGAAAGCTACATGATGCAAGCTATATTATATACAAGAAATATGAAGGGATTCACCTAACAAAAGAAGGAAAAAAACTAGGTAGCTTATTGGTAAAAAGAAATCATGTATTACAACAATTTCTATCTGTAATCAATAGCCCATGTGATGTTGAAGCCGAGGCAGAAGCCATGGAGCATTATTTGAGTCCTCCTACGATTTGGGCAATAGAAAAGTTAGTGGAATTTATGAAAAAAGATCCAGAAACAATGAAAAAATTTGAAAGTTTTTGTGAGGTGAGTGAAAAGAAGCATTGGAGTGAAGAAATTGAATAAAAAAAGAAACACCATAGATGTGCTTCTTTTTATGCAAGCCCTAGAAGTCTAGCGCCTTGAGTTATAATGAAACATGTGATGATTGCAATGATTGTAGGCATGACTGCTGCGAAAAGTGTCCATTTTGAACTCCCACATTCTTTTTTGATAGTCCAAAGGGTAGTGGCACAAGGGAAATGAAGGAGTGAAAAGATCATAACATTTAAAGCAGTAAGGTAGGTCCAACCATTTGCAATAAACAAATCTCCCATAGCTTGTAGACTATCTAACTCAAGCATACTTCCCTTAGCCATATAGCTCATAATCAAAATAGGCAAAACAATTTCATTTGCAGGTAAACCGAGGATGAAAGCCATTAGTATAAATCCGTCCATACCAATAAGGTGACCTAAAGGCTGTAAAATATCTGCCAAATGGGCTAGAATACTTTGATTACCTATAAATACATTGGCTAAAATCCATGTAATGAGACCTGCTGGAGCAGCTATAACTACTGCGCGACCTAATACAAATATGGTTCGGTCGATTAAGGAGCGATAAAGGATTTTTCCAAATTGAGGTCTTCTGTAAGGGGGCAGTTCTAGTGTAAAGGAAGATGGAACCCCTTTTAATAATGTTTTTGAAAGTCCAAAAGAAACTAATAGAGTCATGAAAATTCCTAATAATACAAGGATACATACGAAGAAGGTAGCTGCAATACTACTATATTTACTTGCTACGGCACTACCTACGAAAATAGTAGATATAGCAATTAATGTAGGAAAACGACCATTACAAGGAACGAAATTATTTGTTAGCATGGCAATGAGTCTTTCTCTTGGAGAATCGATAATCCTACAAGCGATAATTCCAGCAGCGTTACATCCAAAGCCCATACTCATTGTAAGAGATTGCTTTCCGTGAGCACCTGATTTTTTAAATAATCGGTCAAGATTAAAAGCAACACGAGGAAGATAACCTAAATCTTCTAGTAGGGTAAAGCATGGGAAAAATATAGCCATAGGAGGAAGCATAACAGAAATTACCCATGCTAAGGTTCGATACATACCTAATATGAGAATACCGTGAAGCCAAGCGGAAGCATTTGCTTTTATGAATAAAGTACTAAGGTGTGCTTCTATATCAAACAAGAAATCTGCTAAAAGTGCGGAGGGCACATTAGCGCCTGTTACAGTAATCCAAAAAACCAATCCTAATAATAAAAACATAATAGGATATCCTGTGATTTTAGAGGTAAGGATATCATCTAACTTTTTATCCCAATTAAATTTTTTAGTATTTTTTTTAGTAACGACACTTCTTGCAATGCCCTCTGCTTCAGAATAAATGCTGCTAACCATCATATCTCTAAATTGATGATGTTCTTTTTTAGAAATTTCCTTTTGTAACGAAGCTAATAAATCACATGGATGAGATGTTTTATTATTCATAGACGCACGCCACCTCCTTTTGTTTTTGTAAACAATTCTCAGCATATAAAAACTGCTGTATAGAATGGAGTATGGTAGGGTCTCCTTCTAATATTTTTAAAGCTACCCATCTAGGATTTAATTCGTCCCCTAGAATTTCTTTTAAGGGAGGGATAAGCTTTTCGATTTGATCTTCAAGTTCTTTAGGATATATTAATTTCTTAGGAGAGCTTTTTTCGATACCTATACCAATAGCATGGATTTTATCTATAAGGGCTATTAATCCTTCACCACTTCTAGCAGAAGTGCCTACTACGGGAATACCCAAAGTTTTTTCTAATGCTTTAAGATTTATGGAGATTCCCTTTCTTTTGGCTTCGTCCATTAAATTCACACAAAGAATCACATTATTTGTAAGCTCTATAACTTGCAGTACTAGATTGAGATTTCTCTCAAGACAAGTTGCATCTGTAACTACAACAGTAGCATCTGGTTTTCCAAAACAAATAAAGTCTCTAGCTACTTGTTCTTCAACGGAATTAGCTAAAAGGGAATAGGTTCCTGGTAGATCTACAAGAACAAATTTTTTGTTTTTATATTTATAATTACCTCGAGCATTTGTTACCGTTTTTCCAGGCCAATTGCCTGTATGTTGTTTAAGACCTGTTAAAGCATTAAATACTGTACTTTTGCCAACATTTGGATTACCTGCTAAAGCAATAACTAATTCATCAGGATTTCCTACTTTTATGTCGAATTTTTCTTTTAGTAGAGCTTTACCACAGGATTGACAGGTGAGTCCCATCTATTTCACTCCTCTCTATAGGATTAAATTGGTTTTACTAGAATAAGGGATGCTTCTTCTTTTCTCAAAGCAATAGTAGCGCCTCTTATATTATAGGCAGTAGGGTCTCCTAAGGGACTCTTTCTTACTACATGAATAATTGTGCCTGGGATTAGCCCTAAATCTAACATTCTCCTTCTGGATAGACCTGTTGTTATTAGATCTGAAACACGAGCGGGTGTTCCGACAGAAAGATGAGAAAGAGGAATTGAATTTTCCATTTTTAACCTCCTTTTTTATTAGCCTAGGCTAATAAGACCAAAAAAATTTTTATGATTAGCTTTGGTTAATAAATTTTCTATTTACATTTACATAGTATGTAGAGGAGAAAAAATGGTTACAAAAAATAAATAAGGACAGTGATTATTGTCCTTATTCATTGTCATGTAAAAAGAATCTAGGATAGGCAATGGAGATATTATTTTCTTTAAAGATTTTTAAGACGTGTTCATAAATACGATTTCTTAAGAACCATTGGAAATGGGGATTGACCACACCAATAATAATATATTTTGCTCCTCCTAGTTTTCCATCTAAAGATATGACACCTAATAAACTGAATTCTGAATAATTGGCATTTCCAACTTTATATAATTTGTCATCATATTTTTCATTAATCGTTTCACAAATTTGATTCAAAATCTTTTCGGCTAAGGAATGATCTTCTTCAAAGGGAACAACAATTTCTACAATGACCCTTGCTTTTTCTTTATAATAATTTTTTAAAGTTTTGATTTCTCCATTTGGTATGTATACTTTTCGAAGTGTCCATTCTCTGATTGCTGTAGAACGAAGACCGATCTCTTCTACGGTTCCAAAATAGGATTCGTTAATACTCACATAATCTCCAACCTTCATTTGTCTTTCAAATAAAATGAAAAATCCATTAATAATATCTTTAATGAGATTTTGAGCGCCAAGCCCTGCTACTAATGTAATAATACCTGCTCCAGTCAAAATAGTAGATTTTTTGATGAGTTCAAATTCACTCAAAATATTTAATATGGCAAGGGTGAGAATAAAATATGCAAATACGGAGTCAACTACGCTCTTTATAGTCATTTCACGTTGCTCATTAAATTTTGTAATTTGAATAATCTTAGCTGTTAGAAACATGACAAATCGAATTAAACAAAAGGAGACAAAGAGAATAAGAAGTGAAGTAAAAAAAGGCTTAATATTATTAGGAAAATGAATATCTTTGATAAACGATAAATCCATATTTTCAACCTCCAAATAAGGATATAAGTCATATTTAGTATTGTCTACAATGAAGGGATGGACTATTCTTTATTTGAAGAATAAAATCATTTTAAGATACTCTCGATAGAAAATTTATGGGGATTATGTTTATCCTTATTTAGCACTTGTGAATATAATATAGTGAAAAAGAGACAAGTATGAAAGATTGGAGGTGAGGAAAGAATGCTTTTAAAGGGAAGAAGAAAAAAATGTGTTATGTATATTCTGATAGGTTATTTTATCATGTCTATGATGTTTATCGGACTGTTTGTTTATGAGTCTAATTTATTGCATAAGCTTGAAGAAGAAACTCATAATAAGATTAATTATTATATGATTGAAAGTAACAATAATAAAATCGTAGGGGATGAAATGGAAAAAATCATGGGAGAATATCGAGATAAGCAACATGAAATTCAGGAAAAGACCATGATTAATGGGATTGCGGGCTTTTGTATTACATTGATGGTGAGTATTACAAGTATCAATAAAATGATAAAGGATGTTAGAAAAACGTGGATGCAAGTATTAGACGAAGATGAAGGAAAAGACGATGAACAAAATGAGAATGAGGGAAAAAAGAACAGTTCAACTATAGAGGCGAAAAATTGTGATTATGAAAGAATCGGTGAAATGATCGAAGAAATATGTAGTACAAAGGAAAAAAATAAAGAAATGGAAGAGCTTGTTGAGAAAATATTAACTTTATTTATGAAACAATTTACCCAGATATTAGAACAAACTACTCATTTTACGGATCAAATCAATCAAGATAGAAATTCGATGCTTACAAATATGAAGGAAATCAGACAAGGGGTGGATCAAATAGGACAGGTGTTAGTAGAAAAGCAAAAGAACAAAAATACTTGCCAAGATGAAGAAATAATTGTGGCAGTAGAGCAGATCAATACAGCTATTGAGGAAATAGGACAACTTTTAATGGAGATGGAAGGGAAAATCAAGCATCTATCAAATAATACAGAAAAGTATAATTTATATAGATCTATATAAAAGGCATCCTCCTTAACAATATTGCTAAGGAGGAATTTTTATATTTTATATGAAGTTAAATAAATTTCTTTTGTAAATAATGTATAATTCGTTTAGTTCATTCATTTTGCTACGCATTTCTAATTGAAGAGTAGAAACAGCTTCACAATCTTCTCTGTCAATGGCTTCTCTTATTTTTGTAAATAAGGATTTTTTATTCAGGCTATCCTTCATTAAATAATATCTTAAATGATTGATTTTTTCCCAATTCACTACGTCTAAATCAGTTACAAAATCATGATCATGCAGCTTTTTATAGCTTCTTACGATTTCCATATTCTCTGGAATAATTCGATTGTATAATTCTGTTGTCCACTGAGTTAAAATAGCAACTTTATAAGAATTAATGATGGCTTCATTAAAGATATTTCCTTGTAGTAAAACAGATTTTTTTTCAGGATATTTGTCAAAATTAATAACATTGTCCCAAACAGTAGCAGGAGGTCTACCGAATAAAGTATTTCTTTCTTCTTCTGTATAATCTTCAAATACATCTTCTTCACTTCTATAAGCTCTTTCTTTTTCAAGATAGAAGGAATCTTCTCCAGCTTCTTTAGAAAGTGCTATTGCTAACTCAGAAGAAGTTTTTTGATTTTTTAAAGAGGCTTCTATACCATGAAGCATTGCTTGATAAACAGAAGCAAGGACTAAATAAGTATTACTTGTAGGATTTGGAGCTCTTAATTCAAATCTTGTTGCCATTGGCTTTTCTATATCACGAATAAGACCCACTAAAACAGTTCTGTTACGTGAAAGACAATCAGCTGATTGTCCTATTGAAGAAACTGTACAAACAGGTGCTTCAAAACCTGGCTTTAAACGATTAAAACCATCATTTGTAGAGGTTACAAATGGATTGACTACTTCATAATTTTTAAGAAGACCCATAAGAGCACCAAAACCAATAGGACTCATATAATCTTTTTTCATATCCTGTGGAGCAAAAATATTTCTCATTTTTCCATTTTTAAGCTTTAAGGCTACACCAACGTGATGATGTTCTCCATTTCCTGCAACTCCTTCAACAGGTTTTGCCATGAAGGTAACCTCTAAGCCATTGTTCATAAAGGTATCTTTTACTACATCTCGTGCAATTAATTCATTATCAGCACATTGTAGGGCAGTACTATATTTCCAGTCTATTTCTAACTGTTCCATAATATGGTCAAAATTTCCGTTGCCTGTAAGTCTTGCTTTTACGCCTCCAACTTCCTTATGACCCATTTCTGATTCAAGTCCATATTCATCAAGTGCTAAAAGGGATTGTTCCATTGCTGTACGAACTGGACCTACAGTTCTTTTCCAGTATTGTTCTTTTAATACTTGTGAAGTAGAAAGCTGCTCAATATCTGCCTTGTCATCAGGTGTTTTCACCCAAAATTCAAGCTCTGTTGCAGCTGTTAAAACAACCTCATCAATATCATCTATAGAGCTGATGCCTAAATCTTCTAGGACATAAGGACATTCTTTTAGGAGATTAAGGATCTGACTTTTAAAATGTTTTACAGCATTTAATAAAATGGAGCGAGAGTCAACCTTCACGTTGTTATGGATAAGGAAAGAAGGAATTCTAAGGGTTCCTACAGGTAGATTTGTTTGTGGATCGCAGTGATCAAAATTATAGTCAACAAACCAGTTGACAGACATGTCAGGAATCAAGTCAACTTGAGCATTGTTCAAAGTAGCAATTTCAGGAAGAACTACACTAGATCCATCTGTTTGAACACCACAAGTTAAAAAGTTATCAATATCCTCTAGAAAAAGATTTACAGGAATTTTTTCATCCGTATCATTTCCTCCTAAATCTACGCCTACTAAAGATACAAATTTAATTTCAGGGTGCTCCTTAAGTATGGAAGTGATTGCCTCAGGAGAATGATGTGATACAGGAAGAAGAAATAATAGCTTGTTGTTTTCAGAAAATAAAACATCTTTTGACATATTCTCACCTCTTATTCTAAATAGTTACTATATCGGATAATTATAGCATAAATAGAATTTTTGTAAAGAATCATTTATTTTTCCATTTTGGGAAAAGTTCGACTTTTTCAAGGGTAATGAAGAAAATTAGAGAAATAGGTCCTAAAATTAACCCTAAAATGCCGAACAATTTTAATCCTATATACATAGACATAAGGGTAGCAAGAGGATAAACACCTATTTGGCTTCCTAAAATTTTAGGTTCTAGCAATTGGCGAATGAATATAATGATGATGTATAGTAGGGTTAAGCTAAAAGCATCTTTATAGGATTTCATCAATACATTCCAAACGATGAGGGGAATATATACGCAGCCCGTACCAAGGATAGGAAGGGCATCAATGATACTAGCAAAAAAGGCAATAAGTAAAGAATAATTCATTCCTATAGCCATTAGACCTATTGAACTTTCTACAAATGTGAGCAACATTAAAATCAATTGAGACTTCATATACCCCATTAAGGCAAATAATAAATTTTCTTTTACTATTTGACTCTTTAAAAGTGCATTTGTAGGGAGTTGTGCGATCATAAATGCTTTTATTTTTTTCTTATCTCTAGCCATAAAGAAGGTAGAGAGGATGGTTACGACTAAAAATGTAAAAAAGCTTGGAATAGCTGAAACAAAAGATAATAAAGATGAAATGAATTTTCCTACAATAGAAGTCAAATTTTGAAAGGATCCATTAAGAGCATTGATGATGGATTGAGCAATGTCAGGAGGTAAGCCTATGTATAAATGTTCCATTTTTTTTACTATTTCACTACTTTGAAGATATAATCTTTTTGGATATTGAGAAAGCTCCATAGAAAGAGTTGTCAATTGTACAATGATGATGCCACCAATAAGTGATAGGATTAAACTAATAAATAAAACAAAAAAGAATAAAATGATGAGGGTAGAGAGATTGCGAGAAAGCTTCAAAACTTCATTAAAAAAATTGATTGCTGGTTCAAGAATAGAGGCGATGATCCAGCTGAGAATAAAGGGTAAAACATAAAATATAAGGCTTGTAGAGATAAAATATACCCCTAGAAGGATAAAACCTAGGATGAATATTCGTGTGATAATAGGAAGACATTTTTCAAAAGAATTATTCATATAAACACCTCGAAATAAGTGGATATATAATTATATGCTCAAAAGAAATGGATATCACAGCTGACAAGTTATATTTTATATAAAAAAAGAGGTGTGCTCAAAATCACACCTCCTGATCTTTTGAAAGGTTTTCTTTCTTTGAAAGTAAATTTTTCACTTTATCTCTAAATAAAATCATGCAATCATCTAAATCAGAGTAGCCTAAAACGATATCTTCAGCAAGGGCTCTACAGGAAGGAGAACCGCAGGCACCACAATCTAAATCTGGTAATAATTCATAAACTTCATCGATTTTCTCCATTTTTTTCATTGCTTCCATAATATTATCGTCTAGCTTACGAACATTTTTGGGATGAATTTCTTCTTGTAACATAAAATCCTGAAGGGTTTTATTTAAACGAATTTCTTTGTTTTTCATGTATTTTTGAGAAAGCTTTCGAATTCTATTTCTTGCAATAAATGGGTTTTCTACGGTGAGACACCCTCCTACACAGCCATTGATACAAGCTAAACATTCTACAAATTGGATTCCTTCTAATTTACCATTTTCAATTTCATCGAGTATTTTTATAACGTTTTCTATACCATCTACACATAAATAATTTTGTATATCTAAAGAGTAGGTTTCTCCTCCAGCCCTTGCCCAACCGATTGCTTTGCCAGAATCATAAAATTCAGAGCTTTCTTTTTGAAGGTCTTTTTTGAGATTTTTTTGAATACAAGGATATACAGATTGTATAGAGATAACCCCATCTACATGGGAGGTTGCATTTCCTAATGGATTTTTAACACTACTAATTTTTGCAGGACAAGGACTAATAAAGAAAATACCTATATCAGAAGGTTCAAGCCCTGTCTTTTGAACAGATTTTTCCCTTGCAAGCATAGCAGCTACCTCCATAGGAGATTCAATAGGAACGATATGGTCAATAAGGCTTGGGAATCTAATCTGTATAAGTCTTACCACAACGGGGCAAGATGATGAAATTAAAGGGAGCTTCGATGGATTTTTTAATAATTCTCTTGTATAATTAGATACGATGTCAGCACCTCTAGATACTTCATAAACATCATCAAAGCCAAGGGCTTTAAGGGCAGATAAAATCTTTATAGGTTCGATACTTTCATCAAACTGACCTAATAAAGTAGGAGCAGGAAGTGCTACCTTATATTTAAAATGATGGATATTTTCTAAGGGATCAGAAATACTGTTTTTGGCATGTTGTGGACAGATTCGGATACATTCACCACAATCAATACATCTTTCCTTGATAATTGTTGCTTTTCCATTTCTTACTCGAATGGCTTCTGTAGGACATCTTTTGATACAATTTGTACAACCGATACATTTATCTTCTTCTAATATAACAGAGTGGAAATGTTCAGTCATATAATCACTCCTTAATCACGTAAACCATGACTGTATAGTAAGCCACAGCATTTGTATAATTTATACTCTGTACTTAATAAGACGATTTCAGCACTAGATGCTAGTTCAATCATCTCTTTAGATGGTTTTTTCCCACGAACAAAAACAATGGCTCTAATATCTAAAATTTCAGCAGTTCTTATTACTTGTAGATTGACAAGTCCTGTAAGTAGAATGGTATGATCTTTAGAATTGATTAAAACTTCGCTTAATAAATCAGAGGCTCTACAAAATTCAATAGAAAAATCTAAATCCATAGGATCTGTATAGCTTTTGGCTGAAAGAATAGAAATAACTTCTGATAACTTCAAATAACCACCTCCAATAAAACTATTATACTATAGGTTAATAACTTATAAAATGCTTTGGTAATAAGTTTATTATTTAACAATAATACACTAGAGAATCTATAGCAGAGGTAGTTATATTTTAGGAAAATATGATATTATAAGTATAATATAGAATATTTTATGAAAACCTTTATTATATATACCTTATGCATAGATTTTTTTGAAAGAAAAATTTATAGGCATAAAAATGAAAGGAGGATGTGGTTTTTCCACAAAACATGATGAACAAACCAAAACAAATTCTCAAAAGAAAAGAAATACCAGAAAAGTATAAATGGAAGCTAGAGAAGATGTACGAAAATGACGATCTTTGGGAAAAAGATAGGGCATACATAAAAGAAAAGGTTAAGGAAGTTACAAAATATATGGGTAAATTAGGGGATTCTTCTAATAATTTATTGGAAGGATTAAAGCTTCAAGATGAAATCTCATTAAAGCTTGAAAATGTATTTGTATATGCAAGAATGAGAAAGGATGAAGATAATACAGTAACAAAATATCAAGCTATGACAGATCAAGCTCAAGGCTTAGCTGTACAGGTACAAAGTACTTTATCCTTTATGATTCCAGAGATTACAAGTATTCCCGAGGAAAAAATAAAAGCATTTTTGAGTGAAAATGAAAAATTAAGGTTATATACTTTTTATTTAGAAGAAATTCTTAGACAAAAGGAACATATTTTATCTAAGGAAGAAGAACAGCTTTTAGCCCAAATGGGTGAATTATCAGCAGCACCTCAAAACATATTTGGCATGATTAATAATGCAGATATAAAATTCCCTACTATTAAAGATGAAAATAATGAAGAGGTTGAAGTAACCAAGGGTAGATACATAAAATTTTTAGAAAGCAGTGACCGAAGGGTGCGAAAAGATGCTTTTAAAGCTCTATATAGCTCTTATGAAAAACAAAAAAATACGGTTGCATCGACGCTAAATTATAGTGTTAAGAAGGATGCTTTTTATGCTAGGGTGAGAAAATATCCATCAGCTCTTCATGCATCATTAGATGGAGACAATATTCCAGTAGATGTGTATGACAATTTGATTGAAGCTGTAGAAGGACATTTAGATACAATGTACAAATATGTATCCCTTCGCAAAAAAGCATTAGGAGTAGAAAAACTTCATATGTATGATTTGTATACGCCAATTGTAAAAGAGGTAGATATAAAAATACCTTATGAAGAAGCAAAAGAAAAGGTAAAAGAAGGATTGAAGCCTTTAGGAAAAGATTATACAAGCATCTTAGAGAAAGGCTTTAATGAAGGTTGGATTGATGTATATGAAAATGAAGGAAAAACCAGTGGTGCTTATTCCTTTGGAACTTATACGAGTCCGCCTTATGTACTTCTTAATCATCAAGACACGGTTCATGATATGTTTACCATTGCTCATGAAATGGGACATTCTCTACATTCCTATTATTCACATGAAAATCAGCCCTATGTATATGGTGGCTATACCATCTTTGTTGCAGAGGTTGCATCAACAGTGAATGAAGCTTTACTTATGGAGCATTTACTTAAAAATACACAAGATGAGAATATGAAGATGTACTTAATGAACCATTATTTAGAGCAGTTTAGAGGAACAGTTTACAGACAAACTATGTTTGCAAAATTTGAAAAGATTGTTCATGAAAAGGCAGAAAAAGGGGAAGCTTTAACACCAGAAGCTTTGTGTGAAATCTATGAAGATTTAAATAAAAAATATTATGGATCAGATATTGTTATAGATGATGAAATAAAAATGGAGTGGGCAAGAATTCCTCACTTTTATAATGCATACTATGTTTATAAGTATGCTACGGGATATTCTGCCGCTATCTCTTTATCTCAAAAGATATTAAAAGAAGGAGAGCCTGCTGTAGAGAAATATCTAAACTTCTTAAAGGGAGGAGGATCAGATTATCCAATCAACCTTCTTAAAGGAGCAGGGGTGGATATGACCACAACAGAACCTATACATCATGCACTGAAGGTATTTGAAAAATTAGTAGATGAAATGGAGATAATGATGAAATAAAGAAAAGCTATAGCTGTAGAGAATACAGCTATAGCTTTTACAATATGTAAGATACTTATTGTTATCCGATTAAACTCATGCCCATCTCATTTAATTCTTTTTCTCTTAAAATCAAAGCATCTACTACTGTCTGAATATGTTCTGTTAAATCTATTCCTAATTCTTCAGAGCTTTCCTTGATTTGATCTCTATTGATTGCCTTGGCAAATGCTTTGTCTTTAAGCTTTTTCTTGATAGATTTTACCTTTAATCCTTCAAACTTATTAGGACGTACTAATACACAGGCAATGACGAAGCCAGATAATTCATCTACAGCATATAACGCTTTGGCTAAAGGTGTTTCACGAGGCGTATGGGTACTATTAGAGTGTCCCTTTACTGCCATGACAAATTCATCATCATAGCCATGAGATTTTAGAATATCTACTCCTTCTAAAGGATGAGTGTCTGGGTATTTTTCAAAATCTACATCGTGGAGCAGTCCACAAGCACCCCATCTTTCTACATCTTCGTTAAATTTTTTAGCATAGCCCCTCATAGAAGCTTCTACTGCGAGACAATGTTTAACAAGGCTATCAGATTGTACATGTTCCTTTAATAGATTAAATGCATTTTCTCTTGTTATTTCCATAGGGATTCCTCCTTACATATTCATAAGAATCGTTAATCTTATGATAATATATTAATATATTGATGACGATTTGTTTATATAATTCTAATATAAGGTATTATAATATATTACATTATGTGGTACAAGGTTTTGAAGAGATAAATTATTATAAAAGTGGATAAATTGTGAATATTTATGGGATCATAGGAGGAGATAGGGTAAGAAGTATTTACAAGGGGTATGTTCTTTTTAATAAATGGTTAGAATGACTAAAAAATGGAATTGACTTGAACATTTAATATTTTTCTATAAAATTATTTTGTATAATAGTAGTAGAATAGAGGGAAATTTGGCAGGTGATGATATGTTTAATTTATTATCTTTGATATTTAGATATTTTTTCATATTGATTATATATTTGTTCATTTTAGGGATTATACGTCTTATTTATTTTGATATTAGAAGTATGAGCGGTGTAATGGATCATTATCCTTATTTAAAATTAATCAATCGAAAAGATCAGTTACCCTTTAAGATTAAGGAAGTATACACTTTAGAGGACACTATGACCATTGGTAGGAAAAAGGGAAACGATGTGACTATTAATGATCCTTATATATCTAATGAACATTTGAAAATAACTTTAGATGAAGGGGAGTATTTTGTAGAAGATTTAGATAGTGCAAATGGAACCTATTTGAACGAAGACAGAATTATGGATATTATCAAGTTGAAAAATGGAGATCGTATTAAATTTGGTCAAACAGAATTTTTGTATGTAAGGAATAATTAAGGAGATGAATCGATGATCAAAAAATTTTTTAGCTATAAAATGCCCCAAAATTTAATATTTTTGGTAGATATTTTAGCCCTTTTTCTCCTTTATTTCTATAAAGATGGATTTGACCGATTTATATTAATTTCTGGAATATTATTGACTTTTATTATATACATATCTAACTTTTTACTTCTTAAAACTTCTTCTGGAGATCATTACATATTTTTGATTATGACTATGCTTGTAAGCATTGGAATAATTATGATTTATCGTATTAATCCCATGTTTGGATTTAGACAGATTACTTGGTTTGGGGTAGGGATTGCAACCTTTTTTTTATTTTACACTATTATAAAAAATATCAATGGCTGGGAAAATTGGATAAAGGTTTATATAGGACTTTCTTTAATTTTATTTTTATCTACTTTGATTTTAGGAACTAGAATTAAAGGGGCTACAAATTGGATTAAAATAGGAGGATTTACCTTTCAGCCTGCAGAAATTATAAAGATATTGTTTATATTTTTCTTAGCATCTTATTATAGTGGGAAAAAGAAATTTGGAAATGTTTATATCTTTTTGGGAATTGTATATAGTTATATAGGATTTTTATTTATTCAAAGAGATTTGGGTACAGCAATGATCTTTTATTTTGTCTTTATGACTATATTTTATATATTTGAAGAAGATAGAAAATTAATTTATTATAATATAGCAGGAGCAGGTATTATTGGAGTACTTAGTTATTTTTTAGTTCATCATGTAAGAGTTAGAGTCATTACATGGATCGATCCTTGGAGCTATATTGATGACAAAGGATATCAAATAACACAATCTTTATTTGCTATTGCATCAGGGGGGTTCTTTGGTACAGGGATCGGTCTTGGTCATCCAGAATTTATTCCTGAGGTACATACGGATTTTATATTTTCAGCGATTTGTGAAGAAATGGGTATTTTTGGTGGTATTGGGGTGATCATGCTTTTCTTTATTTTAGTTTATAGAGGGTTTAAAATTGCATTGGCTCAACATAATAAATTTTTTAAGATCATTGCTTTAGGAATGACAACTATGCTTGGGTTTCAAGCTTTTATCATTATAGGAGGGGTAATAAAAATGATTCCCCTTACAGGGGTGACATTACCCTTTGTCAGCTATGGTGGAAGTTCATTAGTATCTAGTTTTGCAGCATTAGGAATACTTCAGGTGGCATCAGAAGAGGTAGAGCTTGAAGAGGAGGAACGAAATGGATAAAAATACTAAAAGAATGGTTAAGGTTCTTGTTGCATTTAGTACCCTCTTTATCAGTTTGATGGTATACTTAAGTTACTTCGAAATTTTTCAAGCATCAAAAATTATTAATAATAATTACAATAAAAGACAATGGCTCAATGAAGAATATGTACTTCGAGGGGTTATCGCTGATAGAAATGGAAAAACACTTAGCTTTAGTGAAAAAACTGAGAATGGTCAAGTACGTCATTATCCCTTTGGAAAGATCTATAGTCATATTATAGGCTATAGCTTTAAAGAATATGGAAAAGCAGGATTAGAATCTTCTTACAATAAAGATTTATTAAATATCAAAAAAAACCCAATACAGGAAATAACAGAAAAAATCATGGGACCGAAGGAAAAAGGAAATAATTTGATCTTAACGATTGATCATGAAATTCAAAGCTATGCAGAAAAAAAGCTTAGAGGAAAAAAGGGTGCTATTGTAGTATTAAACCCTAAGAGTGGCGAAATCTATGCTATGGTAAGTAAACCTGATTTTGATCCATCCACTATAAAAAAACAATGGAGTGAAATTACAGAAGATAAAAATAGTCCCCTGCTCAATAGAGCGACTATGGGACTTTATACACCAGGTTCTATATTTAAAACTATAACAGCAACAGCGGCTCTTGAAAACAATAAGGGAGAAAAAACCATTGATTGTAAAGGTTCTATCAATATTGATGGCTATGTATTAAAAGATTATAGAGGTGCTGTTCATGGGGAAATAGATATGGAAAGGGCATTAGAAGTTTCTTGTAATGTATTTTTTAGTCAAATAGGACTTGAATTAGGTGAAGAAAAATTAAAAAATACAGCAGAAAAATATATGTTAAATAAACAGATTCCCTTTGATTTACAAGTAAAAGAATCAACCTTTCCAAAGGGAAATATGATCCGGCCAGAACTTGGGGCATCTGCTATTGGGCAAGGAAAAATACTCGTTACTCCACTAAATATGGCAATGGTAGCAGGAGCTACTGCTAATGATGGAGAGATGATGAAGCCTATTTTGGTGAAGGAGGTGATTGATCCTAAGGGAAGGACGATTAAAACGAATATTCCTCAGGTTTTATCAAGAACAAGTAGCAAAATAGTAGCTGAAGAAGTAAAATCTATGATGGTGGCTGTGGTAGAAGAAGGATCAGGAAAAAATGCAAGAATTAAAAATATAAAGGTAGGTGGCAAAACAGGAACAGCAGAAAACCAGACAGAAAAAGAACATGGCTGGTTTATTGGTTTTGCTCCAGCGGATGATCCCAAAGTGGCAATTGCTGTAGTACTAGAAAATATAGGTATAACCGGAGGAAAAAGCGCAGCCCCTATTGCAAAGGATATAATGGAGACTGCATTGAGTAGATTGAAATAAAGGAGAGGGCATGATGAATACATTATTAAAGAATAAAAATATTTTAATTATGGGTGTTGCAAATAAGTGGAGTATTGCCTGGGCAATTGCTAAGGTTTTTCATAAAGCAGGAGCAAAACTGGCATTTACATATTTAGGAGAAAAAACAAAGAAGAGTATAGAAAAGCTTATGGAAAAAGAAGCTATGGATAATGTTTTATTAATTCCATGTGATGTGACAAAGGATGAAGAGATAGAGAATACCTTTAACACATTAAAAGATGAGTTTGGGACGCTTGATAGTGTTGTACACAGTATCGCTCATGCAAAGAAAGAAGAACTTGAAGGAGAGTATGTAGACACATCAAGAGAAGGATATATGATGGCTCAAGAGATTAGTGCATATTCTTTAGTGGCTGTTACAAAATATGCAAAGCCCCTTATGGGTGAGGGAGGAAGTTTTGTGGCTCTTACTTATTTAGGAGGAGAAAGAGTTGTTAAAAATTATAATGTAATGGGTGTAGCGAAAGCAGCATTAGAATCTAGTGTGAAATATTTAGCCCATGATCTGGGAAAAGATGGAATAAGGGTGAATGCTATATCAGCTGGTCCTATTAAAACATTAGCAGCGAAAGGAATAAGTGATTTCAATAATATGTTAAAAGCTTTTGAAGAAAAATCTCCTATGGGAAGATTGATTGATACAGAAGAAGTAGGAAATACAGCTCTTTTCCTATGTAGTGATCTGAGCAGTGGGGTAAATGGAGAAAATATTCATGTGGATTGTGGCTATCATGTATTAGGATATTAATAGAAATTATAAGAATATATTTATATGAAAAAAGAGATAAAATCTATTGAGATTTTATCTCTTTTTAAAATTATTTGTTTTCCTTATTAACTAATATAGTAGAAAAATAGGATATTTGATCTTTACTAATGTTTTCTAAATCATGGTAAACTATTTCTCTGTCTTGAGAAGAATTACTTACTAAAATAGCATATTTAATTAAGTCATATTCTTTAAGTTTTTCAATGATTTCTTTGAAATTTTTATACACTTTCATCAATACAATAGAACTGTAATTTTTTAGTGTAAAATTAATTTTTTCTTCATCAGCAGTACAAGGTAATACGACTAAAGCTTCTCGGTCCATTACAAGAGGGAAATTTTGACTTGAAGCAATATTTGAAAAAGCACTAATTCCTGGGATTGTTTCTATTTCCACTTTATCCCTTAAAAGCTCTAGGATATATACATAAGTACTATAAAGCATTGGATCGCCTAATGTGATAAAGCCTACATTTTTTCCATTATTTACATCTTCTTCTATTTCATCTGCAATTTCTTTCCAAGCGTTAATTCTTTCTTTATCATTGAAATTCATTGGAAAATGTCTTTCCTTTATTTCTGTTTTAGGTAAAACATATTCCTTAACAATAGATAAAGCTAAACTTTCTCCACCTTCCTTTGGTTGTGGAGTAAAAAGAATATCTAATTTTTTTAGTGTATTCACTGCTTTTACTGTAACTAAGGAGCTATCTCCTGGTCCAGTACCGATTCCATAAAATTTTGACATAAGCTCTAAACGAATACTGTTCGTATTCGTCTGCCCCCTTTCTAAATGGTTTTATACTTCTCTATAGCTTGCATATACGCCTAAAGCGTAAAGTGCTAAAAAGTATATGAGTAATATGAATATTGAAAAATAATTTGTGATTCCTTTTAATGCGATATTTCTTAGCCCCATTATAGCATGAGTAAGTGGCAATACTTCTATGATTTTCTTTACAATATAGGGCATTTTCTCTAATGAAAAGAAGGTTCCACATAAAAAAGTCATAGGTGTAATGACAAAGCTTGTGAAACGATTCATATCGTAATGAGTGTTGATGACCATTGCTGCAAAATACCCAAAAGCAGCAAAAAGCATGCTATTTAAGAAGCATATAAGTAAAAAAGAAAATGTAATATTGATATAAGCACCAAATAGGTAAGAGACTAATAAAATAATGCATCCTGCATAAAAACCACGTAGTGCTCCAGATATGACATAACCTAGTGTTAGTAAATACATATTTACAGGTGCTGTTAGATAATATTCGAAGCTTTTTTCATGAAGCCTTGCTACAGAGATTCTAATAGATACAGCATTGAAGCTTGTATGCATAGTAGACATGGCAATGATGCCGGGAATAATATAATGCAAATAACTATAGCCTTCTATTGAAACATCTGATCCTAATCCCCATCCAAAGGCTAATAAATATAATAGAGGAGTAATGACGGCAGAAGAAGTGATTTTAAAAGCTCTTTTTTTGAAAAAAGAAAATTCTCTCCACAGTATTGTTAAAACTTCCATTTATCGTACCTTCCTATTCGTAAAATTATAGAAGACGTCTTCTAAATTTGTATTTCTCAATATGTAATGATCCTGAAGGGAATGAGCATAATCTTTTGCTTCTTCCATAGAATCAAAATACTTATATTCTGTTGTTTTATCTTTATTAAAATATTCAACTGTAAATTGACCGAGATTATTTTTTAGGTTTTTACTTGTATTACAATAAAATATTTTTCCTTGATCCATAAGCCCTATCTGATCACAAAGATATTCTGCTTCTTCAATATAGTGGGTTGTAAGAATAATAGTTTTTCCCATATCTTTCATGCCCTTTAGCATATCCCATATTTTTCTACGATTGTTTACATCAATTCCTACAGTAGGCTCGTCTAAAAAGAGGATATCAGGATCATTGACTAAAGCTTTAGCAATCATTAATTTTCTCTGCATGCCCCCAGATAATTTTTTGCTAAGTCTATTTTCTATAGATTTTAAATCTGAAAATGCTAAAAGTTCTTCAACTTTTTTTTCTTGCTCTTTTCCTTTTATTTTGTACAGCTTTGCAGAAAAAATAAGATTTTCTTTTACAGAAAGCTCTTTATCAAGATTAATATGTTGAGGAACAATCCCTATTTTACTTTTGATAAAAATATTATCTCTAGACATCTTTTGGTTTTCAATAAGAATATTTCCATTACATGGTTTTAATAAACCTACAAGCATTTTGATCAGAGTTGTTTTTCCTGCACCATTTGGACCTAAGAGACCGAAAAAACTTCCTTTTTGAATATTGAGGCTTAAACCATCAACGGCTGTAAAATCTTCAAATTTTTTTGTTACTTCTTTGATTTGGATCATATTATTCATTGCTGCCTCCTGTTTTAAAATTCCCTTATAACTCTAACAGAATAAATAGAATTAATCAATATAAGCTTGTAAATTGAAATATCTGTAAAAAGCATAATGGGTTTTGTTTTTATATACCCTAAATTTATAAATATCATACTTTTTTAGTTTTAGATGAATAAATTTTTAATATTCAAGCTTGAGCAATTATATGAGCAAATTATAAAAATATACACCTTATATTGACATGTTTTTTATCATTATATATAATGTAGTTGTCATTGACAATTACATAAGTAGTATTAGGTTTCTAATTTAGAATGAAAAGGGAAAGTGGTAAAAGCCACTGCAGCCCCCGCTACTGTAAGGTGGATGAAACTTTAAAACCACTGAAGCTTTTGCTTTGGGAAGGTTAAGGAGTAATACGAAGCCAAGCCAGGAGACCTGCCTAATATGAATATTCGTTCTTTCGGAGGGAAAGTGAAATATACTAGTCAAAAATAGGCATATTAATTTTTAGCCATGTTATTGTTTAGTTAGAGCTTTCGTAGAAGCTCTTTTTTTATGGAAATTTTATACAAAACTTTACCGATGGAGGAATTATGGAAAATCATTTCGCTTTAACGTTGAAGCAAAAACAATACAAACAAAAAATTATTGGAATCTGTTTTTTTATTTTACTTACAGTTACTTTTTTTTCATCTGTTAATTTGGGAAAAGCAGATATTGGAGTATATGATGTTATAAAAATTATATTTGGAAAAATTACAGGGAATGAAAAAGCTTATAGCTCCATAAGAGATTCTTATGCTGCTATTGTTTGGAATATAAGACTTCCAAGGATTTTGATAGCAATAATTGTAGGAAGTGGACTAGCCGTTTCAGGAACTGTATTTCAATCATTACTCATGAATCCATTAGCAGATTCTTATACTATGGGGGTTTCATCTGGTGCTGCTTTTGGAGCAACGATAGCCCTATTTATGAATATGTTTATGGATGGCTTTCAAGTTTCTATAACTGTATGTGCCTTTATTGGTGCGTTTGTAACCTTAGGAATTGTTATTTCTATTGCTAAGGTAAAGGGGGTTTTAAGCTCTTCCAATTTGATTATTGCTGGGATTATTGTAACGAGTATTCTTTCAGCAGGGATTAAGCTTTTAAAGAGCTTAGCAGGAGAAGATGTGGCACCTATTGTTACATGGTTAATGGGAAGCTTATCAGCAAGAAATTGGCAGCATGTTTTTATGAGTTTTCCTATGATTATACTTTGTATCATTATGTGTACTTATTTTTCAGAAGACTTAAATCTTCTTTGTTTAGGAGAAAAGGAAGCAAAATTATTAGGAATTGATACAGGTCGGGTAAGAAGAATTTTTTTAATCTGTGGTTCACTTATTACGGCTGTATGTGTATCAGTAAGTGGGATCATTAGTTTTATAGGACTGATTGTTCCCCATATGCTTAGATTTTTAATTGGGTCAGATAATCGGTTATTGATTCCTCTTTCAGCATTACTTGGTGCAGAATTATTATTACTAGCGGATACAGGTGCAAGAGCATTGATGAATGTAGAAATCCCTGTAGGGGTTTTAACAACACTCCTTGGAGGACCATTTTTCATTTACATCTTTATGACGCGAAATAAATCGTTGCACTAAGGAAGGAGGAGCTTATGTATAAAATAGAAAAATTATTTTTTTCCTATGATAATAAAGAAATTTTAAATGATATGAGCTTTTCTATGGAAAGTGGAAAGCTGACTACGATTATTGGTCCAAATGGTTCAGGAAAGACTACCCTACTTAGCTTGATTACAGGACAATTTAATAAATACAATGGAAAAATTTATTTTCAAAATAAATTATTAAAAGATTATAGTATAAAAGAGTTAAGCCAAAAAATCGCTCTTGTTTCTCAAAATGTAGAGATTCGCTTTCCTTTCACTTGTCTTGAAGTGGTTATGATGGGAAGAAATCCATTTAAATCTCGTATGAAGCATTTAAGTAAAAGGGATATGGAGATTGTATTTAAGTGCATGGAGATGACAGAAACCATCAAATTTTCAGAGACATCTATTACAGACTTGAGTGGAGGAGAAAGACAAAGAGTAATGCTAGCAAAGGCATTAGCTCAAACACCAGAAGTTTTATTTTTAGATGAAGCCTTTTCAAATATGGATATCCAATATACCATTCAATTTTTAAATCTTTTAAAGGATCAGATAAAAGAAGAAAAGCTTACGGTTGTATCTATTATGCATGATTTGAATTTAACCCATATGTTTAGTGATCGAATAGTAGCTTTAAAAAATGGAAAAATTGAAAAATACGGAAATACCCAAGAGGTAATGACACAAGAGACCATAAAGGATTTATTTGGTGTAAAGATACGAAAAACGGAAGAAAATGGATTAGTTATTCTTCCGAAATTATAAAAATTAAAGGAGTGACATCATGAAAAAAAAGAGAATTCTAAGTTTTATGTTAGCACTTACCCTAGTTGTAGCAGGTTTTGCTGGATGTGGTCAGAAAGAAGCCGCAGCAGAACAAGCACCAGCTAAGGAGGAGAGTAAAGAAATGAAAAAAGCAATTTTAGTTACAAGCTTTGGAACAAGCTATGCAGATACAAGAAAAGTTACAATTGAAGCAGTTGAAGAAAAAATAGCAAAAGCATTTCCAGATTATGAAGTGAGAAGAGCATTTACTTCTAACATTATCATTAAAAAGTTAAAAGAAAGAGATAATATAGAAGTAGATACAGTTACGAAGGCGATGGATAAGTTAAAAACAGAAGGATTTAAAGAAGTGATTGTTCAGCCATTACATATTATGCCAGGGGCTGAGTATAGCGATATTAGAGAAGAGCTTAGAGCATACAATGATGGAACTTTTGAAAAATTTGTATTAGGAAGACCGATCCTAACACATCAAGATGATTACCAAGTAGCAGTGGACGCTTTAAAAGAACAATTACCAGAGATTAAAGAGGGTCAAGCTGTTGTAGTTATGGGACATGGAACACATCATCCAGCAAATGCATCTTATGCAGATTTACAAAATGTAATCAACAAAAATGGTTTAAAGGTTTATGTAGGTACAGTAGAAGGATATCCAGAATTAGATGATGTGATTAAGAAATTAAAGAAAGACAATATAAAAGAAGTAACATTAATGCCATATATGGTTGTTGCAGGAGACCATGCGAATAATGATATGGCAGGAGATGAAGAGGATTCATGGAAAACAATCCTTAAAGGAGAAGGATTTACAGTAAATACTTACCTTCATGGATTAGGTGAAAATGCAAAATACCAAGATATTTATGTAGATCATGTAAAGACTGCTATTGAAGGAGAAGGAGAAGTTATTCCAGCTCCTGTAGAAAGTGTAGAAAAAGGACAGTGGCAAGAAGGTAAAAAAGGAATGCTTGCAGTAAGCTTTGGAACAAGCTATGCAGACACAAGAAAAGTTACAATTGAAGCAGTTGAAGAAAAATTAGCAAAAGCATTCCCAGATTATGATGTAAGAAGAGCATTTACTTCTAATATCATTATCAAGAAGTTAAAAGAAAGAGATAATATTAGCATTGATACACCAGAGCAAGCTCTAAATAAAATGAAAGAAGAAGGTTTTGAAGAAGTAGTTGTTCAACCTCTTCATGTAATCGCAGGTGCAGAGTACAATGATTTATTAGAAGTAGTAAAAAAATATGAAGAAACATTTAAAAAAGTAACAGTTGGAGCACCGATTTTAAATACTCCAGCAGACTACAAGACAGCAGTAGAAGCTTTAAAAATACAATTACCAGAGCTTAAAGAAGACCAAGCTGTTGTAGTGATGGGACACGGAACACATCATCCAGCAAATGCAAGTTACCCATGCTTACAAAGTGCCATTGATGATGAAGGATTAAATGTATTTGTAGGAACTGTAGAAGGATTCCCAGAATTAACTGATGTTATAGAGAAATTAAAAGAAAAGAATATTAAAGAAGTAACATTAATGCCATATATGCTTGTTGCAGGAGACCATGCATCTAACGATATGGCAGGAGATGAAGAAGATTCATGGAAAACAATCCTTAAAGGTGAAGGATTCACAGTAAATACTTATCTTCATGGACTAGGTGAAAATGCAAAATATCAAGATATTTATGTAGATCATGCAAAAAAGGCTATTGAAGGGGAAGAAGAGTAAAAATTATAACAAGTAAATGAGATTTTCTCATTTACTTGTTGTTTTATATAGGGGATATTGTTAAAATTTATATGTGCTAGTAAATATAACTATATAGGAACTAGAATGGGGGATAAGCATGAAATCATTAAAATTAATAACCATATTATTTAGTATAGGTGCTGTGGCTATGATGATACCCGTTTTATTATGGATACTGATTCCGATAGCATGGATTTGCTGGGAGCCAATCCTATTGAGTGTCAGTGAAGGTTATGATTTTTTAAATCAAAAGAATAACTGCTAATAATTGGAGGAGGAAAAATGAAAAGAAAAATATCTATATTATTGGTTTTAGTATTAATTGTGAGTCTTTTAGGAGCTTGTTCGAAGAATGAAAGTGCAAGTGCAGATGTAGTAAAAAATAATGAAGGTAGTAGTAATATTCAATTGGAAGATGACTCAGGGAAAATGATTCAAATGGATACACCTGCTCAAAAAATCATCTCATTATATTCAGCCCACACGGAGAACTTATTTGCTTTAGGACTTGATACAGAGATCATTGGAATAGGAAGAAGTGATGCTTATCCTGCAGCTGTAACTACTAAAGATCGATTTGATTACCGAGCTGATCCAGAAAAGATTATTGCAGTAGAGCCTGATTTAGTATTGATTCGCCCATTTATTAAAAAAAGCAAGCCGGAATTTGTACAAGCTTTAGAAAATGCAGGAATCAATGTGGTTTCTTTATATCCAGAAAGGTTCGAAGAATTTCCTGATTATATCAAAAAGTTAGCTCTTTTAACAGGAAAAGAAGAAGTAGCAGAAAAGATGTTGGTAAAATTTGAAAATGATTTAAATACCATAGAAAATATTACAAAAGAAATGAAAACAAAAGTAAATGTTTTCTTTGAATCTACAGAAACAGAGTATCGTACAATCACAAGTGATTCAATGGCTTCAAAAGCAATTTTCCTTGCAGGAGGAAACAATATTGCAAATGACGCAGAACCAATCAGAAAAGGAACAAGTATTGCAAGCTATGGAGAAGAGAGAATTTTAGAAAAAGCAGACCAGATTGATGTGTATGTTTCTCAAAGAGGGGCTATGAATAGTGGGGGAAATTTACATTCTATTTCTATTCGTCCTGGATTTGATACCATAAAAGCTGTTAAAGAAGAAAGAGTCTATACGATCAATGAAAAATTAGTTTCAAGTCCAACCTTTAGATTTTCTAAAGGGGTAGTGGAGCTTGCTCGTATGTTCTATCCAGAAGAAATGGATAATTTAGATGAATTTAAAAAAGAAGAACCACTAACAAGAGCACAATTAGCAAAGATTACTGTAAAGTTTAAGCATAAAGGAATCTTTGCACCTACATCAAAATATTATAAAAAAGAACGTAAAGGCCATAGTTTTGGAACATTTAAAGATGTTACAATGGATGATCCTAATTTTGACTATATTGAAACAGCTGTTTTATCAAGTTATGTAGAAGCAGAAAAAGATCATTTTTATCCAGAACAGAAGGTAACAAGAGAAGAATTTGCTAAAACCCTTTATATGCTTACAGATTTAAAGGATCAAGATGGAAATGCGAGTATAAAAGACATGAAGCAACTTAAAAATGGTAGAATTGTTGAGATTGTTGTAGAAAATGGGTTAATGACGTTAAAAGATGGAAAATTTGATCCTACTGGAACGATAACAGAAAAAGAAGCAGTAGAAAGCTTGGAAAAAATAAAAAATATGAAATAATAAATGAAAATATTAATATAGGGGCTATAAGGTATTAATTAAGGATAGATTAAAAAAATTCAATCTATCCTTAATGTCACCTTGTTTGTTATTTTAATACTTCTGCTGGATTAATGATTAGCCCTTCAAATACAATGGATGTAATTATATCGTTGTAAATATTTACTGGAGGTCATTCCTTAATTTTTGCCTAAAAAATTTTACTACAACCCTAAAATCAAGTGAATACATGTGAAAAGTTTGTCTATATAGATGTAAACCTATTGAAAAAAATACATCCTAGTTCAATGTACCGTTCAAGCTAGTTATCCCCCTGATGTACTAAGCTTTTTCATAGATAAATCATGAACTAAGATGTATGGAAATTATATCAAATTCAGTATGAATATGTCAAATGCTGGTGATTATCTTTACTTTCTCCTATTATCTTACAAAATTATAGAAGTATCATTCTTGCGATGATATAATAATAAGGATAGATTTGATTAAGAGGACTATTATTAATTACACATTTATACTTTTAGTTAGTCTAGGTGAATTGATAGAAATACATCTTTTAAAAACAGATATGATATAATATGAATAAAAAATATATTATATAGGAGAGATCAGTATGGAGGCTTTTGGTTTAGTTTTTCTTATAATAATTTGTGCAGTAATATATTCTGCAAGAATTGAAAGCCATAAAGATAGTATTGAAAATAAGATTAATTTTATTGGAGGACGTTTAATTAACTATGAACAACGTGGTTTTTTTTCAGGGATTGGTCCATTTACGATTGTGGGTAAAGGACGAATAATTTATAGAATAGAATATGAAGTTGATGGCATAAAAAAAGAAGGATGGGTACGGTTTGGAGGTCTATTCGGTCCAGATTGGAGAATGTAATTTCCATGGTTGTGGAATCAACACAAGCATCTAAAGAACTTTTTGCTCTTGAGGTAGAACGTTATAAAAGTGAAATAATATATAGTGTACCAAAAGAGACAACTAAAAAAGAAAATTTGATAGTACCAACAATTCTAGAGGATGAGCAAATGAGTTTGTTGGATGTATTGGAATGTATGGATGTTATAATACGAATATATTTTAAAGCTTATGTCTTAAAGGGATGAAACTTTTTGCATAAGCTTTTTTGTATGCAAAAATAATGTAGATTTCTCAATCAAAGTATGAATTTATGAGGAATTCTTCGAGGACATTGAAGATACATGACCTAAAATAAAAAGTACAAGATCAGACAAAATAGGATGATATAGAAATTGATCAGGGAGTCATATCCTAGGGAGAGAAATATTTATTAAAAAAGTTTGAAAATTTTTAGAAATGTGGTATAATAAAAATGAAAATTGGAAACGTTTCCAGTAACGTTTCCGAAAACGTTACCAAAAGAGAGGATTGTATATGAAAAATTTTAGCATAAAGGATATAGCAAAAATTGCAGGAGTCGGAGTAAGTACTGTGTCTCGTGTTTTAAATAATCATCCAGATGTTAAGGATGATACCAGAAAAAAAGTATTAAAGATTATAGAAGAATATAATTATATTCCTAATAATAGTGCAAGAAATTTAAAAAGAAATAGCTCTAAAAATATAGGAGTTTTAGTAAAAGGTATTTATAATCCTTTTTTTTCAATGATGATTCGCTCTATTGAAGAGAACATAGATGAAGAAGGATATTCTATGATTCTTCATTACAATGATAATAATACAGATGATGTTGATGCTGCTATTCAACTCATAAAAGAGAAGAAATTAAAAGGATTGATATGTCTTGGAGGTGATTTTGATAATTTGGAAGAAGAGCAATTGACAAACCTAAAAACACCTATTGTTCTTACATCTATCAATATTACTGAGAAGATCAATAAGAATATTTTCTCTAGTGTCATCATAGAAAATGAAAAGGCAGCATATGACGCAGTAGATTATTTATGTAAATTAGGACATAAGAAAATTGCTATTATCACTACTGGAGAAGGAGATAAAAATGTTGGGAAATTAAGATTTGAAGGATATAAAAAAGCATTAACTGAAAACCAAATAGCTTATGATGAAAAATTCTTAGCTTATGGACATTATACCTTTGAATCTGCATTTGATTCAATGAATGAGTTGCTAGATAAAGAGTTAGGTTTAACAGCAGTTTTTGTTACTTCGGATATTATGGCTATTGGTGCTGCAAAAGCTATTTTAAGCAGGGGTTTTAAAATTCCTGAAGATATTTCAATAATTGGATTTGATGGAATCGAATATTCCAAGTATTTTCATCCATCTATTACAACTGTTAAACAACCAGTGGAAGAGATGGGTCAAAAAAGTATAGAAATTTTGTTAGATTTGATCAAGAAAAAGAAAAAGCATACCCATATGGTTTTTGATACAGAACTATTGATGAGAGAATCTTGTAAAAAATTATTGTAGGAGGAAAGCCATGTCAAAAGTAGTGTTAGAGGGAGTGGAAAAGGTTTATTCAAATGGATTTAAAGCTGTTCATGGAATTGATTTATCCATAAAAAATGGAGAATTTATGGTTTTTGTAGGACCTTCAGGATGTGCCAAATCAACTACATTGAGAATGGTTGCAGGACTTGAAGAGATCAGTGGAGGAACCATTACCATAGGAGAAAAAGTTGTAAATAACATTCCACCTAAGGATAGAGGAATTGCTATGGTTTTTCAAAATTATGCATTATATCCTCATATGAGTGTTTATGATAATATGGCTTTTTCCTTGAAAATGAAGAAAATACCTAAAAGTGAGATTGAAAAAAAGGTAAGAGAAGCAGCAAAAATTTTAGATATAGAAAACCTACTAGATAGAAAGCCTAAGCAATTATCAGGAGGGCAAAGACAAAGGGTTGCTGTAGGAAGAGCTATTGTAAGAGATCCAGAGGTTTTCTTGTTTGATGAACCATTATCTAACTTAGATGCAAAGCTAAGGGTGCATATGAGAGTTCAGTTATCACAGCTTCATAAAAAATTAAAGACAACGATGATTTATGTAACTCATGATCAAGTGGAAGCTATGACTATGGGGGATAGAATTTGTGTGATGAATTTAGGAAAAATTATGCAGGTAGATACACCACTTAACTTGTATCACTATCCAGCCAATAAATTTGTAGCAGGTTTTATTGGTTCTCCAGCTATGAATCTTATAGAAGGAGAACTGATTAAAAATAATGAGAATATAGCTGTAAAAGTAGGGGGGATGGTATTAGACTTACCAATCAAGAAAGCTGAAAAGGTAAAAAACCATGTTGGTAAAAAAATATGGTTTGGTATTCGACCAGAATATATTGGGATTCAAAAGGATGACGCTAAAGTAGGTATTAATGGGACTGTTGATGTATTAGAGCATATGGGAAATGAAACGTTCATATATTTTAGTGTTGGGGATTTACAAATAAATGCTAGGATAGACTCTTTAGATTCCAAAGAATTGATGGTAGGTACAAAGCATGATTTTTTCATCAACATGGAAAGCTGTCATATATTTGATTATGATAGTGAAGAAAATATAAGCTTGTAAAATTAATATTAGGGGGAGACAATTATGTTCAAATCTAAAAAAGTAATAGCTTTGATGATGACGATTATTATGAGTATGATGTTATTTGCTGGATGTGCATCAGAAGAGAAAAAGACAGTAAGTGAAGAGAGTAACAAAGTAGAGGTTAACGTTTTCCAATTCAAGGTTGAAATTGCTAAACAGTTAGAAGAAGCTGTACTTGCATATGAAAAAGAACATCCAAATGTAAAGATCAATATTCAAACTGTTGGTGGTGGAGATGACTATGGTGCTGCGTTAAAAGCAAAATTCCAATCAGGAAGCGAGCCAGATGTTTTTAATGTTGGTGGGCCACAAGATGTAAAGGATTGGACGAAAAAGCTAGAAGATTTATCTGATCAACCATGGGTAGATTTAGCTCTTCCTGGAATATTATCAGGAGCTACTGTAGATGAAAAAGTATTTGCATTACCTTTTAATATTGAGGGGTATGGATTTGTATATAATAAAGCTATTTTTGAGGCAGCAGGGATTGATGTTGCTAAAATCGTAGACTATAAAACCCTAGAAGAAGCTATAAAAACTTTAGATGCAAAAATTAAAAGTGGTGAGTTAAAGGAAAAATATCCTCTTTTAGAAGCTGTATTTGAATATCCTGCAAAAGAAACTTGGGTAACAGGTCTTCATACTTCAAATGTTGCACTAGGTCAAGAATTTAATAGTTCTATTGAAGCCTTTAATACAGAAAAGGTTGCTTTTAAATATGGAGATGGATTAAAGAAAATAGTAGATTTACAAGCTACTTATTCATCTAACGGAGATGAAAAACAAAAATTAAATGCTGTAGATTATACAAGACAAGCAGAAGAAGGTTTAGCAATAGAGCGTGTTGCAATGATTCAGCAAGGAAACTGGGTATATGGAAAGATTAAAGGGGTAGATGAGAATGTTGCAAATAATCTAGATATTCTTCCAATGCCAATTGAAGGAGCAAAAGAAGATTGTATTCCTGTAGGGGTACCAATGCATTGGGGAGTAAATAAAGATAGTAAAGATGAAGTAAAGGCTGCTGCTAAGGATTTCTTAAACTGGCTATACACATCTGACACAGGAAAAGATTATGTTGTGAACAAATTCTATTTTATACCACCACTAAAAGGATATGAAAAGCTTGAGCCTAAGGATTCACTAGGAAAAGCTGTAAAGAGATATGCAGAAGCTGGAAAGACTACTCCATGGGTATTTATGGGATATCCAACAGGCTGGGGACAAGAAGTTTTAGGAAATGACATTCAAAAATATTTAGCTGGAGAAATTACTTGGGAAGAAGTAGTGACAAATACAAAGGCGCAATGGGAAAAAATGAGATAATGCAGGTTGGATGGGGGATATATACCAAAAGTATATAACCCCCATAAAGCTATAAAGGAGGATTATATGAAAAATTCGAGATTTTGGTTTAGCTTTTTTGTAGGACCTATTTTATTTGCATTTATTGTAGTTGTGATTATACCTATGTTTATGGGGATTTACTATTCTTTTACAGATTGGAACGGTATAGGAAATACAGCAAATTGGGTTGGAATGAAGAATTATATAGATGTATTTAAAGATAAGGATTTTTTAAGTGCTTTTATATTTACTGCTAAATTTGCAGTTGTATCTGTTATTACCATCAATCTAATGGGATTTGGGTTAGCATTACTTGTAACGAGAGGACTAAAAATAAGCAATTTTTTAAGAAGTGCATTCTTTATGCCTAATTTAATCGGGGGACTCATATTAGGTTTTGTATGGCAATTTATTTTTACAAAAGCTTTTGATTCAATAGGAAGGTTATCAGGATTAGGATTTTTAGAGGGTTGGTTAGCAGATCCAACTACAGGTTTTTGGGGACTTGTGATCCTTATGTCATGGCAAATGGCAGGATATATGATGGTCATTTATATTGCATCCTTAGAAAGTATTCCTGAGTCTTTGATAGAAGCTGCTGAAATAGATGGAGCCAATGCTTGGGAAAGACTGATTCATATTACTATTCCTTTGGTGGCACCAGCATTTACTGTGGGATTATTTTTGACTTTATCTAATTCCTTTAAGCTATATGATCAAAATTTATCGTTAACAGGAGGAGGACCTTATAATTCTACTCAAATGCTTGCTATGAATATTTATAATACAGCATTTAAATTTGATCAATTTGGTTTAGCACAAGGAAAAGCAGTGATCTTCTTGATTACTGTAGCAGCAATTTCACTTACACAGATTTATTATAGTAAGAAAAGGGAGGTAGAAATGTAATGAAAAGTAAAGAGAGAAATAAGACGGTAGTGCTGATTCTTAGCATCTTACTGGGACTTTTGTTTTTATCACCTTTTTATATTATATTGAGTAATTCATTTAAGACGCAAAAGGGGATTTTCTTAAATGTAATGAGCCTTCCTTTTGGAGATTTTTTCACTTCAAATAATTATATAGAGGCCTTTAAGGAATTGGATTTTATTCATTCATTTTTAAATTCATTGTTGATTACCGTATCTAGCACAATTATCATTGTTATATTTGCTTCAATGGCAGCTTGGATGTTAGTTCGAACAAAAACAAGATTTAGTTCCTTCTTATTCTTTTTATTTGCAGCGGCCATGTTGATTCCGTTTCAATCTGTTATGCTTCCTCTTATAAATATTATGGGGAAATTAGGTCTTTTAAATCCTGTTGGTCTTGTATTTATGTATCTTGGATTTGGATCTAGTTTGTCTATTATACTGTACCATGGATTTATTAAAAATATACCAAAGGAATTAGAAGAGGCGGCAATTATTGATGGGTGTAATAAATTTCAAGTATTTTGGTATATCATATTTCCATTATTAAAACCTATAACAGTAACAGTAAGTATATTAAATACTATGTGGATATGGAATGACTTTTTACTACCTCAATTAGTAATCAATAAACCTGAGTGGCATACTATTCCACTAAAAATGTTTTACTTTTTCGGACAACATTCAAAACAATGGCATTTAGCTTTAGCAGGTCTAGTAATAGCAATGATTCCTATTATTATATTCTACTTTATAGCTCAAAAACATATTATCAAAGGGGTTACACAAGGTTCTATAAAATAGGCTGAGGAGAGAGATAACGTGAAGATATATGAAATCAATAAAGAGGTAATAAAATATAGATTTGGAAATCCTATTTCTACAGATGTAGTTATGGAAAAGGGAATAGAGATAAAGAAAGAGGGAATCGACTTTTTTCAATTAGAAAAAGGTGAATCCATCAAACTTAGCTATAAGATGTACCCAGATGATCTAGTATTAGGACTTGGAGAAAACCAAAGAGGAATGAACAAAAGAGGTGGCATTTATGAATCATTCTGTTCGGATGACCCCCTTCATACATCAGATAAAAAATCATTATATGGAGCACATAATTTTTTAATCATTGAGGGAACGGATAAATTTGGAATTTTTATTGATTATCCAGGGAAGGTAACCTTTGACGTAGGATTTACCCATAAGGATTATTTAGAAATTCTTATTGATGATAATCATGTAGATATTTATATGATTAAGGGTGATCAGCTTAGAGAAATTGTTAAGAATTTTTTAAAGCTTACTGGAGATGGGTATGTACCACCTAAATGGGCTTTTGGCTATCAACAGTGTAGATGGAGCTATAAAGATGCTAATGAAGTAGAAAAAATAGCAGATGGCTTTCTAAAGAATGATATTCCATGTGATACCATTTATTTAGATATTGATTATATGGAAGACTTTAAAGATTTTACTATTAGTGAAGAGCGTTTTCCAAACTTTAAAGGTTTTGTGAAAAATATGAAGGAAAAAGGCTTTAGATTAATTCCTATTATTGATGCAGGAGTAAAGATTGAAAAAGATTATGATGTATATGAAGAAGGTGTAAAAAATAATTACTTTTGTGTAGATGAAAATGAAAAGCCTTTTGTGGCTGCTGTTTGGCCAGGAAGAGTACATTTTCCTGATTTTTCAAATCCTGATGCAAGACGTTGGTTTGGATTAAAGTATAAAAATCTAATTGATTGTGGGATTGAAGGCTTTTGGAATGATATGAATGAACCAGCTATTTTTTATACGGATCGAGGACTCAAAAAAGCAATAGAGCATGCAAAAACATCAGAAAATGAGAATTTAGATATTTATACATTCTTTGGACTTAAGGATTCTTTTATGAATCTATCTAATAATATGGAGGATTATAAGAGTTTTTATCATAGAATGGATGGAGAACTTGTACGTCATGATCAGGTGCATAATCTATATGGTTATAACATGACAAGAGCTGCAGCAGAAGGCTTTAGGGAGATTGCTCCAAACAAGAGATTTTTATTATTCTCAAGATCATCCTATATAGGTATGCATCGCTACAGTGGTATATGGACTGGAGATAATCATTCATGGTGGGAGCATATACTCCTTAATATTAAGATGATGCCATCTTTAAATATGTGTGGATTTTTATATAGTGGTGCAGATACAGGAGGATTTAATGGAGATGCAAATGCTGAGTTAATCATAAGATGGAGTCAATTTAGTTTATTTACACCACTTTTTAGAAATCATTCAGCCATGGGAACAAGAAATCAAGAGCCATTTTCCTTTGATCAAGAGAGTAAAAATATGATTAAAAATACCATCAAGTTAAGATATGTACTGATTCCTTACATTTATTCTGAATATATGAAGGCGATTATCAACAAAAATGTATATTTTGCACCTCTAGTTTTTGAATATGATGATGAAATGTCAAAAAGAGTGGAAAATCAACTTTTAGTTGGAGATTCTTTAATGATTACACCGGTCTATGAAGAAAATGCAAAGGGGCGAACAGTTTATCTTCCAGAGGATATGCTTTTATGGAAGGTTGAGGATTATCGTAATAAAAGCTATCAAGTAGTAAAAAAAGGACATATATATTTAGATGTTGACCTTAAGGAAACACCAATATTTATCAGGAAAAATAAGATGTTGATTTTAGGGGAAAGTGCTAACAATGTAGAAAACATTGATAATCGAGAATTGCATGTAATCGCATTTGTTACAGAAAAGGCAAAATACAGCTATTATGATGATGATGGAAAAAGCTATGACTACAAAAATGGAAAATATAGTGAAATCATTATTGAAATTGAAAAGACGGATGAAGCATATGACATAAAGGTTGACCCTAGAGAAAATGAGAAGGTTGAAAAAATTCATTTTGAGATAATCGATAGTAATGGAAATGTTACGAAGAAGATGGTTGAGCTTTATTGAAACAATGTGACTAAATATAGCATACGAGGAGAATGAATATGATTACAAGAAGCAGTGGTATATTGATGCATATTACATCTTTACCTAGTTCCTATGGGATTGGGACATTTGGGAAAGAGGCCTATGAATTTGTAGATTTTTTAGTAAAGGCTGGACAAAAATATTGGCAGTTGTTACCTTTAGGTTCTACGGGATATGGAGATTCGCCCTATCAATCCTTTTCAGCTTTTGCAGGAAATCCATATTTTATAGATTTTGAATTGCTAGAAAAGGATGGACTTCTTGAAAAAGAGGATTATATAGATTTAGATTTTGGGAAAGACAGAGAAAAGGTAGATTATGAGAAACTCTTCAAAAATAAAATGCTTGTTTTAAGAAAAGCTTTTGAAAATGGAAAAGAAAAATATGAAGAAGAAATGAAAAGCTTTCAAGAGGAAAATAATGATTGGATAGAGGACTATGCTTTATATATGGCTGTAAAAAATGAGTTTCAGTTAAAGCCATGGCAGGAGTGGGATGAAGATATTAAACTAAGAAAAGAAGAAGCTGTAAGTCATTACAAAAAAATATTAAAAGAAGAAATCAATTATTGGGTATTCTTACAGTTTGTATTCTTTAAACAGTGGGATAATTTAAAACAATATGCCAATAAAAAAGGCATAAGAATTATTGGGGATATTCCTATTTATGTAGCGGAAGATAGTGCAGATACATGGGCAAATAGTGAAATATTTTTATTGGATGAAGAAAAGAAACCTATTAAGGTTGCAGGATGTCCACCAGATGCTTTTTCTGCAACAGGACAACTATGGGGGAACCCAATTTATAGGTGGGATGATCTAGAGGAAATGGGTTATGGGTGGTGGATTCATAGGATTAAAGGAAGCTACAAACTTTATGATGTTTTAAGAATAGATCATTTCAGAGGATTTGAATCCTTTTGGCAGGTTCCTTATGGAGAGGAAACAGCTGTAAATGGTGAATGGGTAAAAGGACCAGGAAATAACCTTTTTCATGCCATCAAAAATTCATTAGGAGACCTTGATATTATTGCAGAAGACTTAGGCTATTTGACTGAAGAAGTCATTAATTTTAGAGAAGAAACAGGCTATCCTGGCATGAAGGTTTTACAATTTGCATTTGATACAAGGGAAGAAAGTGATTATTTACCACATAATTATGATAAAAATTGTATTGTCTACACAGGAACTCATGATAATGATACGGTTTGTGGGTGGTTTGAAAATGCAAGGAAAAGCGATGTGGATTTTTCTATTAAATATCTAAAGCTAAATGAAGAAGAAGGCTATCATTGGGGATTTATAAGGGGAGCCTGGAGTTCTGTAGGAAATCTAGCAGTAGCGCAGATGCAGGATTTTCTAGGATTAGGTACTGAAGCTAGAATGAATATTCCATCAACAATAGGTGGTAACTGGCAGTGGCGAGTGAAGAAAGAAGATTTGACAGATGAATTAGCTGAAAAAATTGATACAATCACAAAGCTATATGGAAGGTAGGGAAATAAATGTTTGACGGAAAAAAACTTAAAGAAAGCATAGGGAGAACTTTGAAAATAGATTTTGGTAAAACATTAGATCAAGCCAAAGGGCATGAAAAATATTATGCAGTTTCAAAAGCTATAATGGAAGAGATTGTTGATGATTGGAGTATGACAGAGAAAACATATACTAATGGAAAACAAGCATACTATTTATCAGCAGAATTTTTAATGGGAAGAGCACTAGGAAACAATCTAATTAACTTAGATATTTATGAAGAAGTGAAGAAAACTTTAAATGAAATGAATATAGATATGAATGTAGTAGAAGAGATAGAAGAAGATGCAGGGCTTGGAAACGGTGGTTTAGGGAGACTAGCTGCATGTTTTATGGATTCATGTGCAACTATGAATTTACCCGTAACAGGTTATGGCATAAGATATAGTCATGGCATATTCAAGCAAAAGTTTGTAGATGGATTTCAAGTAGAAGAAGGAGATAATTGGTTAAAATATGGAGATCCTTGGTCTTTAAGACGAGATGAGGATACAGTAGTCATTGAATTTGCTGATGGTGTTGTGAAGGCTGTTCCTTATGATACACCTATTATAGGTTATGGTACAAAAAATATTAATAAGCTTAGATTATGGAAGGCTGAACCTATAAAAGATTTTGATTTTAATTTGTTTAATGATCAAAAATATGATGAAGCTGTAAAGGAAAAGAATAGAGCAGAGGATATATCAAGGGTGCTTTATCCAAATGATTCTGAAAAGGAAGGGAAAATATTAAGACTTAAGCAGCAGTACTTTTTTGTTTCAGCATCCCTAAAAGACATGGTTAGAAGATTTAAAGATCAATTAAATTATGATTTTGAAAAATTTCCAGAGTATCATGCTGTACAATTAAATGATACCCATCCTGTTGTGGCTATTCCAGAGCTTATGAGAATATTCATAGATGAAGAAGGATTAAGCTGGGAGAAAGCTTTTGAAATTACAGTAAAAACTTTTTCATATACCAATCACACAATACTAGCAGAAGCTTTAGAGCAGTGGTGGGACGGTTTTTATAAAGAAATATTACCAAGAATTTATGAAATCATTCAGGAAATTGATAGAAGATTTGTCATAGAGTTAAAAGAAAAAGGATATAAGGATGATAAAATTAAATCCATGAGAATCATAGCTGATGATATGATAAAAATGGCTCATTTAGCTATATATGGAACTCATACGACCAATGGAGTTGCAAAGCTTCATACAGAGCTATTAAAGCATCAGGAGTTAAAGGAATGGTATGTGCTTTATCCAAATAGATTCCAAAATAAGACGAATGGGATTACGCCAAGAAGATGGGTAAAGCTATGCAATAAGGAATTATCAGAAATGTTTACAGAGCTACTTGACACAGATGATTGGGTTAATCAGTTGAGTATCCTAAAAGAACTTGAAAAGTATTCAGATAATGAAACTGTTTTAAAAAGACTTCTAGCTATTAAAAAGAAAAAGAAAGAAGAATTGGCAGAAACTATTTATGAGTATGAAGGTATTCATATTGATCCAAGTTCTATATTTGATATTCAAATAAAAAGGCTACATGAATATAAGAGACAATTATTAAATGTTTTTCATATTTTAGATTTATATTATAGATTAAAAGAAAATCCTGAAATGGATATAGTTCCTAGAACGTTCATCTTTGGAGCAAAGGCAGCACCTGGATACTTTAGAGCAAAGGGAATCATAAAGTTTATCAATGAAATAGCTAAACTTGTAAATAATGATAAGCAAATCAATGAAAAAATAAAAGTTGTATTTGTACAAAATTATAGAGTTTCCTATGCAGAAAAATTATTTCCAGCAGCAGATATTTCAGAGCAAATATCTACAGCAGGAAAGGAAGCATCAGGAACAGGTAATATGAAATTTATGCTCAATGGAACACCTACTTTAGGTACCTTTGATGGGGCAAATGTAGAAATCGTTGCTGAAGCAGGAGAAGAAAACAACTTCATATTTGGGGCAAGGGTAGAAGAAATAGAAAAGATAAAAGAAACTTACGATCCAAGAGAATATTATGAAAAAGTACCGGGGCTAAAAAGAGTTGTAGATACATTGATCAATGGAACTTTTGATGATGGTGGAACAGGTATGTTTGAAGAAATTTACAATTCACTCCTTAAAGGAGCAAGTTGGCATAAAGCAGATAATTATTTCCTATTCAGAGATTTTGATGATTATAGAGAAGCCCATAAAAAGGTGGATGAAGCTTATAGAGATAAAATGGGATGGGCAAAAAAAGCTTTAATGAATATAGCCAATAGTGGAAAGTTTAGCAGTGATCGGACGATAGAAGAATATGCAAAGGAAATTTGGAATATAGAAACTAGAAAAATATAATAAAAGAGGGGCTATCGGAAAATTAGTAAATTGATTAATCCGATAGCTTTTTCTATATGATTATAATGATTTGGTTGTTAATTTTGATTATTATGGCAGATATAAACTCTCTTTAGTTTTCTGTTATTTTCAATAGTTTCACTTGTTGGGTCACAAGAAACATAAGATTTAAACAGATTATATTGAAATCAATAAATAGATAGCCTATAGAATTATGAAATCATGATATGTGACAAAAATGTAAGATTAGAACAAGATTTTGTAAGGTAAATCAATGGTAATATAAAGCGTAGCTTTGTAATAATAGAAATAAGTAAAAAATTTTGTTAAGTTTGAATGATAAAAAAGGAGTGAAGCAACATTATGAAAAAGATATTTATATTATTATTGATATTGAGTTTGTTTACAGTATCTGCAAGTGCTAATGAATATTTAAAAGAAAAGGAATTCAAAAGCAAATTAATAGGAAATTGGATTGAAGTAAATGGAGATACATATTTTACTTTTACACATGATGAAATTTTTATAAACGGAAAAGCTTATGGCAAATATGAAATAGAAGGAAATCAATTAAAATTGAGTAATGGAAAGAGTGGAGACGTAAGCTTTGAAGATCGTTATTTAATTTTAGCAAAGAGTAGGTATGAAAAAATATCTGAAGAGGAACTGAATAAGTTAAAAAAAGATATTCTACTAGGTACAAAATTGAAATTATCAAAAGAAAAAGTGAATGAAGATTTGGATCGGCTAAAGAAAATAGTAGAAGACCAATTTTCATATTTAAAAGCGAATAATGTGGATTATATAGCTGCTATTGATGCTATTAAGCAAAAGAACGTTTCTCAAGGGGGGATGACTATTAATCAATTAGCTTTGGAAATCGATAAATTTATAGCTTTATTTATTGATGGTCATGCAAGAATTAAGACGGATTATGATCGTCCAAATGATGATCAATTTCTGCCTTTTCTTATAGAGTCTATTAAGGATAAATATATAGCTTTTTATGAGAATAGAGAAAATTTTGTAGAAAAGGATTATCCATATATTGTTAGCATCAATGGAGTAGTTATTGATGATTGGATAAAAGTTGCAAGTAGATTTTATCCAAAAGGATCTCCACAATACCAAAAAAGGAATGGTTTGAGAATACTAAGAAACATTGGATTTCTTCAATCTCAAATGAACTTGAATGCTACAGATCAAATAGAAGTAATTCTTCAATCAAAAGATGGAAAAACATTGAAAAAGCATATGAAAGTAGCAAATGAAAAGCCGTATTATGGGGATTGGCCTAAAGATAAAGTAGATGACTCTAGAATAGTAGACAATAATATGGGATATCTTCGTATAGAAGACATGGAAGATATAGAGGATGAACCTGAATATATAGAGAAAATTAAACAGAAAATGTCTGAATTTAAAAATACAAAAGCCTTGGTCATCGATGTGAGAAGCAATGGTGGTGGGACTAGAGATATTTTATATACAGTATTTCCTTATTTCATGAGTAATAGAGATAAATCTGTTGTGATAAATGCTACTGTGTACAAAAAATCTGGAAAATTTGATCCCGATCATTTAGAAAGCAGAAGATTGTATAGAGAAAATTCTACACATTGGACTAAAGAAGAAAAACAAGCTATTTCTGATTTTAAGAAAAACTTTGTGCCTCAAATAAAATATAATAAAGGTGATTTTAGTGATATGCATTATGGTGTGATTTCTAATAGAAAAACGAAGGACATGTATTATTATGATAAACCTGTATATATTTTAATAGATGAAAAATGTTTTAGTGCGACAGATGTGTTTGTTTCTGCTTTCAAAGGAATGAAGAATATTACGTTAATAGGGAGACCTACTGGTGGTGGAAGTGCCAGATCACGAACTGTTTTTTTGAAAAATTCTCGATTAAAGATTAAAATGGGATCTATGATATCCTTTCAGAAAAATGGATTATTATTTGATACAAATGGCATTAAACCTGATATATATGTAGAAGTATTACCAGCGTATTTCTTGAAAAATGGAAAAGATAATATATTACAAAAAGCCATAGATGTAATCCAATAAGGAGCGTCAATTTATAAAGGGGTGAGACCTTTAGCAAATTAAGTAGGTTTTATTAGAAAAGGGGCTTTAGATAGTTTTTATCTAAAACTCCTTTTCTAATAGACTTTATTTTTTTATAATTAGGAATATAACTAGAAAAATTCTATTGATTTTTATTATGTTAATCTGCTTTTAAACCAGCTCCACACAAAGGAAGAATTATTTTTTTGTCCTTTAGATTATTTGCTTTGGCATAATCAAAAAATCCTGCAAAGGTGGTAGCTGTAGTAGGTTCTACATAAAATCCTTTCTTTGCTAAGGTTTTTCTTGTTTTAACGATTTTGTCTTCTGGAGCAGTGATAATTTCGCCATTTGTATCTTTGATAGCTTGTAATATTTGCTTTCCACGTTTTGGCGCTGAAATGGCCATGCCTTCAGCCAAAGTACCTGTATTTGTAATTTCATCTACAACCCTTTTTCCTTCGTGAAAGGCTTTGTAAATGGGAGCGCACCCATTAGCTTGAACAGTTATAATTTTAGGCATTTTTTTATTTCATCTAAGTAACTATAGACTGTTACTTTTGAGATGTTTAGTTTGGTGGCTACTTTTTCAATGGAACCTTTCATTAAAAATATTCCTTTTTTATCCATAAAATGAATTAATGAAATTTTGTCTTTTCTTTTTAAGTCATCAACATTTACATTGCCAACAATTTTATCAATTAGATCATCAACGATTTCCATTACATGATCAAAGGGTTCTACATTATATGCTATTTGTTCTTCTTCTACATGTAGAAAATCATCTGAAAATTTCTTCATATCTTTCATAGCTTCTAGATCATAGTTGACATATAAAGCACCAATAACTTCACCGTTTGTATTTCTAATAAGGGCAGTAGAAGATTTTATTTCTTTACTATCTTTTGTAACGGTCATATAATTTGCTGCATAATCTTCGTGAAAATTTCTAGATAATAAAACTTGCTTTACTAAATGATCAAAAGATTGTCCTATTTTTCTTCCTGTTACATGATTATTTACAGCATAAACTACTGAATTCTGAGGAACAGATAAATCGTGAATAACAACTTCACAATTTTCTCCAAATGTTTTTGCAATTAAGTTAGCTATAGGAATATATCGTTTTAATGCTTCGTTTATTTTCATTAATATAATCACCTCTGTTATATAAAAAAATATATTAAATGCGATTTTTTTAGCTTGTTTACTTTAAATTATATAATAAATTATATAAAAACCAATAATAAATTATACAAAATATGTTATGGAGAAGTTTGAAAAAACTTCGATTATAAGAAAAGCTAGTATTTTTGATTAAGAAAGAGATATTAAAAAAATGTAGGCTGATAGGGTTAGAAAAAAATTAATTTTGAGATAATTTTCGCATTTTAGTGGGTCTCCTTTATTTGATTGGGAAAAAATATAATGCTATAATACAAATGGAAAATATTTGTAAAATGAATAAAGGGGATGTTTTCATGGAATTTGAAAAATTTTTTATCGATAAGTTTTTCAAAAGATTATCCAAAGAAACTTTCACTGTAGACTATTGGGATAATGAAAAACGTCAATATGGGGAAGATGTATCTAAATTTACCATTGTACTAAACAAACCTATTTCGAAGAATAAAATATTAGAAGACCCTTATTTAGCTTTTGGAGAAGCATATATGGATGGAGACATAGATTTCAAAGGAGACTTGAGAGAAGTTTTAGAATCTGTATATAAGAATAAGGAAAGCTTTTTAAGGACACCTAATATTATAAAAAAGATTTCTCATATAATGCCTACTTCTATACATCAGCAGAAAGAGGATATTCAATATCATTATGATTTAGGAAATGATTTTTATAAGTTGTGGCTTGATGCAACAATGAGTTATTCTTGTGGTTATTTTGAAAAAGAAAATGAGCCTTTACATGAAGCTCAGTTAAATAAGATTCAGCATATATTAAAAAAATTACAATTGAAAAAAGGACAAAGAATGTTAGATATAGGTAGCGGCTGGGGATGGCTGATCATAGAGGCTGCTAAAAAATATGGAGTTAAAGCCTTAGGAATTACATTGAGTGAAGAACAATACAAAAAAACAAAAGAACGGATAAAAAAAGATGGATTAGAAGATCTAGTAGATGTAAAGCTAATGGATTATAGAGATTTAGCACAAGAAGAGGAAACGTTCGATAGAATTGTTAGTGTTGGAATGGTTGAACATGTTGGGAGAGCTAGTCTTGATGAATATATGAAGACGATTGATAAGCTCCTTAAACCTAGAGGGATATCTTTGCTTCACTGTATAACAGGTCAGGTAGAAAGTGAAGTGAATGAATGGATAAAAAAATACATATTCCCAGGAGGATATATTCCTTCAGTAAGAGAACTCATTGCTATGATGCCGGATTATGATTTTCATCTTGTAGATATGGAGAGTTTGAGATTACATTATTTTAAAACCCTCAAAAATTGGGCAGAAAATTTTGAAGAAGCTATAGATGAAGTGAGAAATATGTATGATGAAAAGTTTATAAGAATGTGGAGAATGTATTTAAATGGTTGTGCAGCTTCTTTTCACTATGGAGAAATAGATGTCCATCAATTTTTATTTACAAAGGGTTTAAATAATGATTTACCTCTAACAAGGAAATATTTATACAAATAGAGTATGTAAATAAATTTGTATAAAGGGGTATGTCATATTATTTCATAGTATATGAAAGTTTGAAGATTTACCAAGGTTGAAATATATGGATATCTCTAGCCTTGGTAAATTTATAAGTTTGATAGATTAAATGGAAAATAGAGATATATGTAATGATAGTTAAGCGTTAAAGTGACAATTCATACACACTTTTCAATGAAAAAACAAGCTATTTTAGTTAGTAGAAGTTGTATACTTTTTCGAAACATATTCATGTATGGCTTCAGCAACTTTCTTTGAATAATTTACTGCTTCTACTACTGTTTTAGCACCTGTGACTACATCTCCAGATGCAAACACGCCTTCTTTTGTGGTTCTTCCACATTTATCGGTGATGACAAGACCATATTTATTTACATTTATGCCTTTCGTAGTAGAAATAATATTTGATTTAGGACCTTGACTGATTGCTATAATAATGGAGTTACATTTAAATAATCCTTGTGAATCATCCACATTTATTATTTTTTCTCCATCTTTATGTTTGACTTTTTTTGTTTGAGTGTAGCAGACACCTTCATGCGTAAAGGCAGTAGGTGTTTTATAAAGTTCAAATTTAACTCCATCAATTTTAGCGTACTCTAATTCATGCTTTCCAGCTGGAATATCTTCCATACCTTTTCTATATAGGATAGATACTTCTTTTGATCCTTTTCTTAAGGCTGTACGAGCAACATCCATAGCTACATTTCCTGCACCAATGACACATACACGGTTTCCTAGGGTATAAACGTCAGGATTTTTTAAATAATCTATAGCATAATGAACATGACCTAGACTTTCACCTTTGATATTCAATTTCATAGGTTTCCATACACCTGTCCCGATAAATAAAGCATCAAAGCCATCTCTAAAAAGATCTTCAATGGTTAGGACGGGGCCTATTAACGTATTAGGTCGAATGACTACACCTAGTTTGATCAATGTATCCCTTAATCTATCTATGATATCTTTAGGAAGTCTAAATTCTGGAATACCATATCTTAATACGCCCCCTATTTGATCATGAGCTTCAAATATAGTTACATGATATCCCTTTAAAGAGAGAATAAAAGCTATGGTGATTCCAGCAGGACCAGAGCCGATTATTCCAATATTTCCTATTGATTTTTCTTTAGGCTTTAAATCCATTACATTTAAACTATAATCAGAAATATAGTTTTCGATGGAGCTTATTTGAATAGGATTTGATTTAATCCCTAATATACAATTTCCTTCACATTGTTTTTCATGGGGACAAACTAAGGAACATACAAGGGATAGTGGATTATTCTTAAATAAGTTTTCACCCGCTTTATGAATATGCCCCTCTAGTAGTAAGTTAATCATTTCAGGTATAGGTGTGTTTACAGGGCATCCTTTTTGGCATTTTGGACTTTTGCATTGAAGACATCTTTTTGCTTCATCTAATATGTGGGTTCCCACAGTATCAACTCCTAAAAATTTTAAAATTCACATATTTTCACTATATAATATTTGCGTTTTTTTATTTGTTTAATCATGAATTAAGAACTATGCTGAAAGAGAATAGAAATTATAGGATAAAAGCTATATAATTTTTTATAGAGTTTTGTTAGAAATAAGAGGAGGAAAATTACAAGTGAAATATAAAAATTTATTTTCAAAAGGTAGAATTAGCAATCTAGTACTAAAAAATAGAGTAGTTATGTCGCCTATGAGTGTGGGGATGGCAGATAAGGATGGAAATCCAACAGATGAAACAATTGCTTATTATGAAGAAAGGGCAAGGGGTGGAGTAGGACTAATTATCTTAGGAGCGTTAAAGGTAAATGATGAACATGGAACTATTGAAGCCCATCAATTATCTATAGCTCATGATGAAAATATAAAACCCTTTAAAAAATTAGTAGATACCATTCATCAATATGATGTAAAAGTTTTTGCTCAATTAGCCCACCCAGGAAGACAAACCTTTTCTAGTCTGAATGGAGGAAAAATGCTTGTTGCTCCAAGTGCAATTCCTTGTGCAGTTTGTAGACAAGAAACAAGAGCATTAATGGTAAAGGAGATCAAAGAAATTATTCAAGATTTTATTAAGGGAGCAGCAAGGTTAAAAAATTCTGGTATGGATGGAGTAGAGCTACATGCTGCTCATGGATATTTAATCAATCAATTCTTAAGTCCCTATACAAATAAACGAACTGATGAATATGGTGGATGCTTTAAAAATAGAATGAAATTTATCACAGAAATCATTCAAGGAATAAGAGAAGAATGTGGAGAAAACTATCCTATTAGTGTAAGATTGTCTGTTGATGAATTTTTAAAAGACTTTGGAATAAAAGAAGAAGGAATTACTTTAGAAGAAGGGGTAAAAATATCAAAACACTTAGAACGTTTAGGGGTAGATGCAATCAATGTATCTTCTGGTGTTTATGCAACTACTAATACCATTATTGAGCCAATTTCTTATGATCAAGGCTGGAGAAAACACTTATCTAAGGCAGTAAAAGAAGCTGTGAATATTCCTGTTATAGGAGTAAATGTTATTAGAAAACCATCCTTTGCAGAAAGTTTATTAGAAGAAGGCTTTGTTGACTTTGCAGCTTTAGGAAGAGAGCTTATTGTAGAACCTAAGTGGGTAAATAAAGCGAAAAATAATAGAGAAAAAGAAATTAAACCCTGTATTTCATGCTTAAGCTGTATTGAAGCTGTTCTCAAAGGGAGACCTATGGAATGTGCAGTAAATCCAGTTGCAGGAAAAGAACTACTATTTAAAGATATAAAAAAGAATGGAAAAGGAAGGACTGTAGTAATCATTGGTGCAGGCCCTGCTGGAATGGAAGCTGCTAGGATACTTGCAATGAGAGGATTTAAACCAGTTATTTTTGAAAAAGAAAATAGGGTAGGTGGACAGCTACAATTAGCCAATAAGCCTCCTAAAAAAGAAAAAATTACATGGTTGATGGAATATATGACAGGAGAAATGAATAGACGTGGTATGACATTGAAATTAAATACTGAGGGGACAATAGAAAAAATAAAGGAATTAAACCCATATGCAGTATTTGTAGCCACAGGATCAAAGCCACTCATTCCAAATATTGAAGGGGTAGAAGGAGAAAATGTTCATACTGCAATAGAAGTATTAAAGGGACAAGTAAAATTAGAAGGAAAAAAAGTTGCTATAATAGGATCAGGAATGACTGGACTTGAAACAGGGGAGTTTTTAGCAGAACAAGGTAATCAAGTAATGATCATTGAAATGCTAAATAAGATAGGAAAAGGTATCTATACGCCAAATAGGGTGGACATTTTAAGAAATTTGAATAAATATGGCGTACAAATGCTAACAAGTCATCAACTCGAAAAAATCATGGATGAAAAGATTATTTTTAAAGATTTAATGAATAATGAATTGGTTCAAAGAGAAGTAGATCATGTAGTTCCTTCATTAGGAGTAGTACCAGAAAATAAAATGGTAGAGGAAATAAAGAAAAACTTTGATAATGTAAAAGTTATAGGTGATGCTAATGAGATTGGAAGAATAGGGGGAGCTATTAAGGCTGGGTTTATGGAAGGGTATAATTTATAGGATATATTTATTCTCTTTATTACCGTGAAAGAAGGTGAAGGAAATTAAAAGAAATTTAACGATTATTGGCGTAATTATTATGATGATGATTTTGTTCTTGATTAAATATGAATCTCCATATACTCCCTATGAAGAGATTCCACAACATATAAGTGAAGAAATGCATAAACCAATTAAAATAAAAAAACATTTTTCTGACAAATATTACGAATACTTTTTGTATACAATAGGAGAATCTACTTTAGTGGGGATGTCTTCTTATGAAAGACATTTTAAAGGTGGATATACTAGAGTTGCACGTGGTGGAGCAGCAGGATTATTTAAGACGTATCATACTACAGGTGGAGAAAATGGAATCTATGAACAGTATATTGTATATGGTCAAAATCTCAATAAAATAATTTCCAAAATTAAATTAGATTTTGGAGATGTTATTAAAATGGAAGATATTTCGAATGAAGACTATTACTTAAAAGTATATTGTTTTTTTGATAAAAATAGGAGAGATCCCGAGGTGTTTTTTTATGATGAGAATAATAATGATATAACGAAAAAGATACTGGATTATTAAATGATAAAAAGTAATTGTTTGGTACATACTGATACTATAAATAAGTATTTTGAAGAGAGGTACAAACATGTTTGAAGTGAAAAATTTAAATTTCAAGTACCCTAAGAATAAAGAAAGTACCATAAAAGGAATTACTTTTCATATGAAAGATGGAGAAATATTAGGTCTTTTAGGACCTAGTGGTGTAGGAAAAAGTACTACACAAAAGATATTGATTAAGCTTTTAGGTCAGTATGATGGAGAGGTCTTATATAGGGGAAAAGATTTAAAAACATATGGAAAAGATTTTTATCAGGATATTGGTGTAGGATTTGAAATGCCTGTTCATTTTTCAAAGCTTACAGCTGAGGAGAATCTAAATTTTTTCAAAAAGTTATATAAGGCGAATGCAGATACAGATCATTTACTAAAACAAGTAGGGCTTTATGAACATAAAAATAAAAAAATCAATGAATATTCAAAAGGGATGAAAGTAAGACTCAATTTTGTAAGAGCTTTATTAAATAATCCTAAAGTTTTATTTTTAGATGAGCCTACCAATGGATTAGACCCTAAAAATGCAAGGATTATGAAGGAAATAGTGAAGGAATTTCAGAAAAAGGGTGGTACTGTTTTATTAACAACCCATCTAATGAATGATGTGGATGAACTATGTGATCGTGTAGCTTTTATGGTAGATGGGAAAATAGCAGAAATTGATACACCTAAAAATTTAAAGATCAAGCATGGAAAAAGAGAAGTAGCGGTAGAATATAGAGAAGACAACGCTGTGAACAAAGAATCTTTTAATCTAGATGGCTTAGGGGAAAATGAAGGGTTTTTAAATATTATAAAAAATAAAGAAATTATTACTATGCATAGTAAAGAAACATCCCTAGATGATATATTCATTAAAGTGACAGGGGTGAAAGAAGATGAGTAATATAAGTGTGTTATTTATAGGAGAGCTTCAACGAATGAAGAAATATAATATTTTTGCAGCAAGCTTTCTACTTTCACTAATTTGGATTGGCGTTCTTCAATTTGCAGATATTAAAGATGTTAGTGGTATATTTCCCTTGTTGATTTTTATAGATGTAACTTCTATGGCTATATTGATGATTGGTGTAACTATGTTTTTTGAAAAACAAGAAGGAGTCATAAAAACTTTATTGGTTTCTCCCATTAGTAAAGGAGAATATATTATAAGCAAAACTTGTGCAAATATCATTTCTAATCTAATAACTTTAGTGATTATATATTTTTATGCAAAGTTATTTAAAGAAATCCATATAAAGATTATTCCATTACTAGGGTTTGTAGTATTGATTGCTTTTTTTCATTCTATGATTGGTTTTGTCCTTACTTATTATTCAAAGGATTTTACAGAACTATTAATTGGAATGATGAAATATAGTTTTATATTGATGATACCAGTATTATTAGAACAGGTAGGACTCATTAAAAATGAATTCATTAAAAAACTCTTTTATATGCTTCCTACAAAAGCCTCATTCATTTTGTTACAATCTTGTGTAGGCGGAATCAAAAACTGGGAGATTGTTTTTTCTACCCTATATTTAATCATTGTTTCCATATTATTATACTTTTTTGTCCATAAAAAATTTGATGAATTTGCTATAAAGGAAAGTGGTGTTTAATATGTATGGGAGTTTTATAAAAAGTGAATTTAAAAAATGGAAAAGAGATCCTTTGATGGGATTTATGATATTTTACCCAGTGATATTTGGTGTGATAGGAAGATATTTGCTTCCTTATATAGCGAAAAATAGTGATTTTCATATAAAACTTTATGCAGATTTAATTGTTGTAATCTTAACGTTAATGACACCGCAAATTTATGGAGGACTGATAGCTTTTTCTATTTTAGATGATCGAGACGATCATATTTTTACATCTATAAGGGTTACGCCCCTTAGTATTCATCAATTTTTATCTTTTCGATTAATCATTGTTAGCATTCTTTCCTTTTTAGCTTGCGTTTATGTTATGTGGTTTTCAGCTATTGGAGAGCTTTCTATGAAGAATATCTTAAGTATTTCTTTATTGGCATCTTTAGCTGCACCTATGACAGGGTTATTTATCAATGTCTTGTCTAACAATAAAATTGAAGGTTTTGCAGTTATGAAAGGGACAGGAATTATACTAGTTTTTCCTATCATTGCCTTGTTTTTTATAGATAAAAAAGAGCTTTTATTTTCTTTTGCACCAGGCTTTTGGCCTGCAAAAGCAATTAGTAGCTTGATTAGAGGAAATGGAATTTTACTTTTAACTTATCATCAATATTATTTTATAGGATTTGTATATATTTTATTGCTAAATGTAATGGTTTATAGGATATTTTTACGAAAAACAAAAATATAATGAAATTTATCTTGACATTACTGTAGAAAAAATATAAAATAATGATTAAATAATTTAATAGTCTGACAATTCTTATCCAGAGAGGTGGAGGGACTGGCCCGAAGAAACCTCGGCAACCAGCAAGCAATAAGCTTGAAAAGGTGCCAAATCCATCAGAATTTATTATTCTGAAAGATGAGAAGAAGAATCTATTGTTTATACATAGGTGATGATGATCTTCTCCATTTTTCAGGGGAAGATTTTTTTTATTATTAGGAGGGGATAAACGTGGAAAAAAAGTTTAGAAAAGGAACATTATGTGTACAGGGATTATACGACCCAAAGGCAGGAGAAGCAAGAGTACTACCTATTGTACAAAGTACAACTTATAGATATGAAGATTCAGATGAGGTAGCAGCTTTATTTGATTTAGAAAAAGCAGGACATATGTATTCAAGAATTAGCAATCCTACTGTTGCTGCTTTTGAAGAGAAGATAAATGCATTAGAAGGTGGCGTGGGCGCTGTTGCAGCAGCTTCTGGTCAATCTGCAACCACTTTAGCACTTCTAAATATCTGTCAAAGTGGTCAGCATATTGTAGCTGCATCTACTATATATGGAGGAACTTATAATCTTTTGTCTACTACTTTTAAAAAATTAGGGATAGAAGTATCCTTTGTAGATCCAGAATCAGAAGAAGAAGAAATCCTAAAACATTTTAAAGAAAATACGAGAGCTATTTTTGGAGAGACTATAGGAAATCCTGGTTTGAATATATTAGACTTTGAAAAATTCGCTCGTATTGCAAAGAAAATGGATGTACCTTTTATTGTAGATAATACATTAGCAACACCATGCCTTTGTCGTCCTTTTGAACTAGGAGCGAACATTGTTATTCACTCAACTACCAAATATACAGATGGTCATGCAACCAGTGTAGGAGGAGTGGTGATTGATGGAGGTAATTTTAATTGGGATAATGGAAAATATCCAGAACTTACAGAACCCGATCTAAGCTATCATGGACTTAAATATGTAGAAAGCTTTAGCAATATGGCATATATTGTTAAGGCACGGGTACAACTTTTAAGAGATTATGGATGTTGTATGAGTCCGTTTAATGCATTTTTATTTCATCTAGGTTTAGAAACACTTCATTTGAGAATGGAAAGACATAGCCAAAATACATTAAAGCTTGCCCAGTTCTTACAAAATCATGAAATGGTTAGTTGGGTGAGTTATCCTGCTCTTTCTAATCATTCAAGCTATAAAAACTGTAAAAAATATCTACCAAATGGAGCAAGTGGTATCCTTACTTTTGGAATAAAAGGAGGAGCAGAGGCAGGAAAGGAATTAGCAAAACACCTAAAATTAGTTGCTTTAGTGGTTCACTTAGGAGATGCAAGAACATCTCTACTGCATCCTGCAAGTACAACCCATAGACAGCTTACGAAGGAGCAACAAATTGCATCAGGGGTTTTGCCTGATCTCATAAGGGTTTCTGTAGGAATTGAAGATGCAGAAGATATTATTGAAGATTTTGATCAAGCACTAAATAAATTAAAAAATAGTTAAGATGGAGGTGTACTTATGCCAGTAATTGTTCCTAAGAATCTTCCTGCTGTAGATATTTTGATACAAGAGAATATTTTTATTATGAATGAAACTCGGGCTATGCATCAGGATATAAGATCTTTAAGGATTGCCATATTAAATCTAATGCCTAAAAAAATTGAAACAGAAACACAACTACTTTCTTTAATAGCCAATAGTCCTATACAAGTAGATGTAACTTTACTGCATCCTAAAACTTATCAATCAAAAAATACTTCCGAAGAACATCTATTAAATTTTTATAAAACCTTTGAAGAAGTGAAGGGTGAAAAATTTGATGGAATGATTATTACAGGTGCACCTGTTGAACTCATGGGATTTGAAGAGGTTGATTATTGGGATGAATTAAAAGAGATTATGGAATATTCAAAGACAAATGTTATGTCAACAGTATATATATGCTGGGGTGCACAAGCAGGACTTTATTATCATTATGGAGTACCTAAATATGAATTAGCGGAAAAAATGTTTGGCATTTTTCCACATACTATCACTAAGAAGAAAACACAGCTTTTAAGAGGTTTTGATGATGAATTTTATGTACCTCATTCACGTCATACAGAAGTTCTTCGAGAGGATATAGAAAAAATACTAGAGCTAGAAATTTTAACAGAATCTGAAGATTCAGGAGTTCATATTGTAGCGAGCAAAGACAGAAGACAGATTTTTATCACAGGACATTCAGAGTATGACCCACATACATTAAAAAATGAATATGAAAGAGATGTTAATAAGGGGATGGATATTGCTATACCAAAGAATTACTTTAAAGATGATGATCCTTCAAAGGAGCCTATTGTAAGATGGAGAGGTCATGCAAATTTATTATTTAAAAACTGGATTAATTATGTTTATCAGGTAACACCTTATGATATAGAGGAAATTGTTTAGCGGATAAATTTATGAAAAAAACTATATAATGATGAAATGAAAAAGACACGGAAATTAGCCGTGTCTTTTTAAATGCTGATGAAATTAAAAGAAAAGTAGAAAGTTGAATTATAAAAACTGAAATAAAAAAATATATGGATTTGATTTACAAAATTACAATAAAGTTAATGATAGAATGTTATGCTATAATAGATTCAAACAAATGAAAAAAGGTGATGATTATGGATAAAAAGATACTTTCATATTTGAAATCACGTAAAAATAAAGAAATACCTTTGATGGAACTAGAAAGTTTAGTTGCAGGGGATACAGAATATAAGGATTTTGCAATGCAAATAAAGATACTTGAAGAAAAAGATATATTAAGACCTGTAAAAGCACATAAAACAAATCTTAAGACTATTCCTTTATATAATACATATCGCATTAATAAAACATATCTTAAAGACAAATTTATAGATAAGATTCAGATAGTTAAACTTCAATTACATCCGAGTATTGACTTAAAAGCATATACATCTTTAAAAGAAAAAGAATGGGACAGGGATTTACCTTATATAAAAAAGATTGATAAATATATTCAAAAAAATGGTTTTCCAGATCAGGAAGTTTCATCTCCAGAAAGATCCTATCAAATCATAGGGGATGAAAAATGGATTGATGAAAAGGGAGGAAGAAGACTATTAGAGAGATTAAAGCTTTGGGAAAAGCTAAAGGTCTCATATAAAAACGATCCTCTTATGATGGCTATTAATCCAAATGAAATAGGGAAAGATGTACATATGCATATGATTGTAGAAAACAAAGCTACTTTTCATATGTTTTTAGATTTATTACATGAAACAACCTTTACTTCATTAATATATGGAGCAGGATGGAAAATTGTATCTAATATTGTTATGTTAGAAAAACAATTAGGACTTGAAGGATGTTATCACAAGCTATTTTATTTTGGGGATATAGATTATGAAGGTATTTCTATATGGAATGCACTCAATGAAAAAAGATCTACAGATATAGCTGTGCCATTTTACAAAAGTTTAATGAATAAACCTTTTACAAAAGGAAAAGAGAACCAAAGGAGAAATGAAGGTGCACTGAATAATTTTTTAGAATACTTTAATGATAATGAAAGAAAAGAGATCAAAACATTATTAAATAGTAAAGGGTATTACCCTCAAGAAGGGTTAAAAAAAGAAGAGATAAAAGCTATATGGAGGAACGGTGGATGGACACATTTATAAAAGGGGTTACAGAAAATTATAGGGATAGAGTACAAAGATTGGCATTGTTTGATCCACTTTACAAGCTGGATAACAAAAAGACGAAGGATCATAGTGGAAAATATATTGATTTTTTTAGCCTTGGATTATTAACTCTTCTTTTCTTTTTTGAAAATATGCTTATGAGAAATAAAAAAACTGGTGTAGCGGAGCTTGCAAAGTTTCTTTATGAGATGAACCAAGATGAAATAGATTTAGATGATAAGGGGTTTGGAAATGTTGCAAGGACTATTATAGAAGTATTTAGACCACCTAGTGGCAAACGGAATTTTAGAAGCTTTTATAATTGGGAAAATAGGAAAAATGAAATTGTAGAATATTCTATTCTAAAGGCATCTAAATCAGATATAAAAAATAATACCCAATACTATACATTAGATGAGCAAGGGTTAGAGCTAGTGTTTGCAACGAAAGAGTATTTTAGTGAATTTCAATTATCCATCAATCAGTTATTATTAAGAAAACAACTAGAAAAGGGAGAATTTGTTGGAGCACTGCGTCAAATAGATGAAATGAGGATAGATGTTGAGACATTAGAAGAAAGAATGAAAAAAATAAAGCATGAAGTACAACAAAATATTTTATCGGAGAAAACCTATATAAGATATAAAAATTTAATAGAAGATATCAATATAAGGTTAAAGCGGGAAAATGATGAATTTGATGAATTACAAACCTTTGTAAATGAAACAAGGAAGAAGCTATCTTATGAATTAAAGGATGAAAAAGATGTAAAGACCTATGATTATATTATAAAAATCTATAAAGAATTAGGAAAAGTACATGCAGTTCATAGAAAACTTTTACAGAGGAGTATAGAACTAAAGACATCTACTCTGCAAGCAGCTTCTGAATCTTTATATTATGTGGGAGTAGATTCTTTTAATTTTAAAAAAGAGATTGTATCAAGAATGTTTTCTACACCATTACCGCTGATTGCATCAAAACAATTGATTAAGCCATTCTTATATTTAGAAAAGAAACAAGTATGGTCACCATGTACTGTATTTTCACCACAAAGAATAGAAAAAAAAGATCAAGAAGAAAAGACAAACGAGTTTTTAGATATGAAAAATGAGAAGGAAATAAAAAGAGATGTAGAAATTCAGCAGAAAAATTTTGAGTACATCATGGAAATTATATTAAAGGTACTAGATAGAAAAAGTGAAACGACTATTGAGGAAATTGTAGATTATATGGAAAAGAATAATTATGAGAAAATACTCAATGATTCCTTATTTTACTACTTTTTTATCATCCTACATCAGAAATCACCATTGAAGATGAATATGGAAAAGGATGAAAAAGAATTATTACTAAAGAAGGTAATAGAGTTTTTACATGAAAAATATACTACTTTACATGTAATGGAAACAATGGGGACGGTTAAGGGTAGTGCGCGATATAGTATTAAAAATATGATTATAAGATTGGAGGGATATGATGATTTACTATGACCATGAGCAGGTGATGAAAGCTTTTAAAATATATTCTAAACTATCGGTTGATGGATATGTAGAAAAGGATGAATTAAGACTATATCTTGCAGATGATGTGATCAGAGGATTGGTTGATCAGTTTGCGAAGGAAGTAGCATGTACAATATTTGTAGCAGGAGATTATATTTATATGATTCCTATATCCATAAGTTCTATATTTCATGTTTCAAATGATAGTATCAAGAGAGAATATTTACCTTCAAAAGCTTTAAATGCAGATATCTATTTAATGTATGTAACCATTATCATATTATTTGGAGAATTTTATGATGGTTATCAAAGCATAAATCCTACAAGGGATTTTATTTCTATGGATGATTGGCTAATGAATGTAAATGAAAGGATATTTTCTCTTAAGGAATATGATATAGATACATTAAAAGAGCTTGAAAAGGAGTATGAATACAACTGGTTAACAATACTAGATAAGTGGGACCCCTTAGATGATTTGAAGGAAAGTGCAAAGAAGCAAGATGCACGGACTGCAAGTAGATTAAGCATTTTAAATAATACAAAGAAATTTCTAGAGGAGCAAGAATTAATAAAGGATATAGGGAACAATGAGATTGAATTAACTGAAAAGGCAAAAACTATTGTGCAAAGATACTATATGGAATACGAATTTAATCGAGGGATACTAGATTTTATGTATCAATTAGAAGATATGCATTAACGGCTGTTACCTTATTTCTAAATAACAATAAGCTAGATTCTTATAAATATACTTATGAATATGGTTATGATGATGAACATACTATTGAAAATATCCCATTTGTGAAAAAAAGTACAGATGGTAAAAAACGTCCAGCTAGTAAAGGTGAAATAAATGATTATTATCAATATATGGCTCAAAAATCTATGAATGCAAAAACTTTTAAAACCATAAAAGATTTCCATGAGTTTATAGAAGAACAATTTAAGATTATTCCATCAGAATGGAGAAATATCGCCCTCATTAATGGTGCAGAGGGGGGCGTAGAAGAATTTTTTGATGGATGTAAAACAACTAGTCAGTTAGTAGACAAGCTACTCATACCAGTAGTAGAAGAAGCTATTTCAGAAAATGGTACAGAAGATTTTGTGAAAACATTTGAAAAACAAAGAGAACATTTTAAAAAGCATAAACAATTACGAGAAAGAATAAATGAAAGTAAACAGATTAAAGAACAGATTGATCGGTATGTGGATATATACTTAAAATATCATCATATAAACGAAGGATTTATAAAGAAGAAACAATATGGTAAAGCGCTGTATTTATATGTAAAGGATGAACAAAAGAATATTGATAAAAGCATTAGTGAAAATAGAAAAGATATGGAACAAATAGAAGCTGATTATAAGGAAATAGAGAGAAAAGAATCATACTATATAGCCAAATTAAAAGAAAAAGTAGATGCAACACAGCTTGTATATGAAAATTTAAAGGAAGAGTATGATCAAATAAAATATGGCTATGATGAAAAACAAAAGGAATTAACCAACTTAAAGATCGGAAAAATCAAAAGAGAAATCAATGAAACAAAAGAGAACATAGAAGAATATGAAATGCAGTTAAGAAGATTAGAGGAAGATACAGATGTAGAAGAACTTAAAGAAAAATTAGTAGAAAGCAATTCAAAGATAAGAGGCTATTTTATAAAGGAAGAAGAAAATTTCAAAAAAGAAAAAATATTGATAGAAGGACAGATTAGAGGAAATAAAGAACAGTTGGGTGAATACAACAAAAAATTACAAATAGTATCTGATGAGAAAGAAAGCTTGTTAAGGGATAAAAATGAAAAAGAGGGTCAAAGAATTACTATAGAAAAAAATATACAAGCTCTTGCTACTAGAATGCATATGAATCCTCAGCAAGATAATATAAAAGAACAACAATTAAAATGGAAAGAAAAAATTGGTCAGCTAGAAAAAAATATTGTTGAAAATCATGGGACGATTCATAGTATACAAAATGAAAAGACAATCCTTAATGATCAACTAGCTTCATATGGAAAAGAAGTAGCTAGGTTAGAGAAAGATCAAACATTGATTCATGAAAGGCTAGAAAACATCAATAAAAAGCATAGTAGTTTATTAGAAAAAATAAAAGAAATGAATAATAGTTGGAACTATATGAATTCCTTATATACAAGAGAAGATTCGATTATACATTATATAGGGAATAAGTGTGAGTATTTAAGAAACGAAAAAGAGAACCTCTTGTTACAAGAGCGCATAGCTAGACGGTTTATAGATGATTACCAAAAAAATAAGTATTTTACACCAGATCCCCTATTAGAAGAGTGGGTAAAGAATTGGAAAAGTCAGTTTTCATTTGTAGAGATTGGAAGCAAGTATATTCAAAGAGCTTCAAATGTTTTTCAGCTGGAAGTAGAACAGTATATGAAAAACTATCCATATTGGTCTATGACTATTGTTGTAGAAGAAAATGAAGTTTTAAAACTAGAGAAGTGTATTCATGAAAATATAGAAAAAATGACAGTTCCTATTTTTATATTGAGAGAAAGAGAAGCTAGAAGCATCATAGAGGGGAGACAAGTAATCAATGAAAATATAATATTTCCAAAATATTGGGTTAAGAATATGAATCAGGATCATTTTAAAAAATGGAAGGAGGAACTCAATAGTAAAGCTAAAGAAATTACTCAAAAAAGACAAGATAAAGAATATGAGATGGATGAATGTAGTCATATTTTCAATGAATTAAAAAAATTCTTCATAGAAAATGGTTATGAATACTATCAAAGATTACAAGAGGAGTATGCAATAGTAGGAGAACAATTATATAGTAGTTATGAGGCTATTGGAAAAATAAAAAAAAGGCAAGGGGATATTGACGATACAATTAGACAATTGAACAAAAAAATAATGGAATGGAAAGATGAAAACAACTTATTAAACAATTGGGTACAGCTAGCACAAGATTATATGAATGGGGAAAATGAAAAAGAAAGCTTAGCTTCTTTTATATATGTATTACAAGAAAAAATCAATAAGAAAGTAGCTCAAATTAAAAAATTGAATAGAGAAATTGAAACAATCAATGCTATATTGCAGGATTTACGAGATAATTTGAGAGATTTTGAATATAGAATGAATATGCTAAAGGATGATCCGTTATATGGTGAAGTTATAAGGGCTATGCCTAAGTTTGTGGAAAGTGCTAAAGTTACTTTAGAGATAGAGAGACAAAATTTAAAGGATTTATTATATAAAACACAAGGAAGCATAAAAAGTATAGAGGGTGCAATAAAAAAAGAAGAAAAAAACAAGAAAAATTTAAAAAGAAATTTAGAAATAGAAAGAAAGCAAAGCGAATATGCAATTAATGAAGCCTTTATATTTCCATCCTATGGAGAAGAAGAAATAGAGAAGTTAATTACTACAATTAACGAATTAAAACCTGTTCTGAAAGAGTTAGAAAATAAGTTTAAGAATATAGAAGATGAATACAACAAAAGGGAACTTGAATATACTCTTCGAAAACAAGATTTTTATAAAAAAAATGAAGAACTATATATTTTTAAAGAACCTTTATACAAAGTGAAAGATCAAATACAGAAGGAAAAAAAAGAATGTATCAAAAGAAAAGATCAAAATGAGAAAATCTATAAAAGATTAAATGAAGAAAAAATGAATATAGATAAAATAATCAACAACCTACAAATTAATAATGGAAGATTCAGCTTTTTAATAGATGGTGTAGAGGATATAATGCTTGGTGAAGATACAACAAGAGATTTTCCTTATGATCGGAAAGGATTTATTGATCAGTTAATTCATGAACTTACAAATTTGAAAAATGAATTAAGTACAGCGATGAAAGAAGTAGAAAATCACAAAAATATATTTACGAATTTTTGTAATGATTGTATAAAAGATCCTAAACTAAAGGAAAGAACTATAGCAGGTGTGAGATATAAAAATAGCTATAAAGATATGACTCAATGGCAGAATAAGATGCATGAGAACCTCTCAAGAATTATTAAAATAGCTGAGGATGATATGAGAGAGCATGATAAGGAGCTTGAACAGTTTATACAACATTTATATACGTATGTAGCAACTGTAACAGATGAACTTAGGATCATTCCAAAGAATACAAGGATTAAAGTAGAAGATCAGTGGAAGGAAATATATAAATTTAATATTCCTGAGTGGAATCAACAAGAAGGAAAAGAAGAATTAAGAAAACATGTAGATTGGATGATTAAGCAACTTGAAAGTAACCAATTTAAAAATGAAGATGGTAGTGATAAGGATGTAGATATAAGAAAAGAGATTGAGAAATGGCTACAGTCAAAGCAATTATTAAGAATTATTTTAAAAAATAATGTGATCAAAGTAAGCTGTCGGAAAGTTACAAATGATGGAAAAGTTAGCAGCGCTCCTACAACCTGGGAAAATTCAAATAAGTGGTCAGGTGGAGAAAAATGGAGTAAAAATATGACACTGTTTTTAGGAATACTCAATTATTTAGCTGAAAAAAGACAAAGTATTATTATAGGAATAAAAACTAATCGAACAGTGATTGTGGACAATCCATTTGGAAAAGCATCTAGTGATCATGTATTAGATCCTGTATTTTTTATAGCAGAGAAATTAGGATTTCAGCTTATTGCCCTTACAGCTCATACAGAAGGAAAATTTATAAGAAATTATTTTCCAGTTGTATATAGTTGTAAACTACGAGAAACTGTTAATGGAAATAGTCTAATCATTGATAAAGAAAAGGAAATTCATTATGCCTTTTTTAAAGATCATGATCCAAAGGCTTTATTAAGACTGGGAGAACAAAAGCAGATGAATTTGTTTGAAATTTAATTAAAAAATTTTTGATTTTAGTTATTGAAGAATATAAGGGTCTTCTTTTTCTAATTCTTTTAGATTTCCGTAGTACCCAACTGTTCTATGCTTTGAGTGGGTATAGAATAGAAAATTTGAGGTAATGAGTGAGCCTTGTAAGAGAATTTAATAGAGAATCTAAAAACAGTAAAAACGACACGTATAAAGGTGTCGTTTTTACCTTTTTTGGTTCGATAATAACATTACATAGATATAAAGTAGTACCTATAATAGTGTTATAGATAAATTTTAATATTTAAAATATTTGAGGAGGTACAATTTATGGAAATTGGTTGGTTATCGCTGTTACCCATAGTAGTAGCTATTATATTAGCATTTACAATTAAGGATGTTTTTATCTCTTTGTTAACAGCAATTATTGTTTCAGGTATTATTTTAGATGTTAAAAATAAATCACTTTTTTCAGGTTTCAATAGTATATATAAAGTTTTTCAAGATGATTATGCTGTTAAATCCATTTTATTTTGTTTAATGATTGGAGCGTTTGTATATGTAATTGAAGCATCTGGCGGTGTTCATGGAATGGTTGAGTATTTAACGAAGAAAAAGCAAGTGGTAAAATCTCAAAAGGGTGCACAATTGATTGTGTATTTTATTGGTATACTTATGTTTATTGATGGTACTAGCTCTGTTGTGATTTCAGGTGTGGCTACAAGACCGTTATTTGACCATTTTCATATACCAAGAGAGAAACTAGCTTATATAACAGATTCTACATCTTCTCCTGTTGCTTGGTTAGTACCCTTTAATAGTGCTGGAGCATTTTTAATAGCCATGATCAGTGCTCAAGTCTCAGCAGGTACTTTAGATGTAGACCCCATGAATACGATTATTGCCACAATACCATTTCAACTATATGGAATTATATCTATATTTATAGTAGGTGTTGTAATTTTTCTAGATAAAGGTGGAATTAAGGAAAATCAAAGTCTGAGTAATAAGTCAACACAAATTGTTTACGAGGGTAATGATACACCACAAGTTAAAAATATGGTAGTACCAATAATTTTATTGGTTGGTTTAATTATTAGTATGATGATTGGAACGGGTGATGGGTCTACTAGTATTTACATTGGTGTGATTATTACATTGATTTTGACAGGAATATATTATGCTTTACAAGGTGTTACAGGTTTAAAAACTTATTCTGAATGGGTTATAAAAGGTATGTCAAATTATTTAGGAGTAACAATGATTTTAGTTTTAGCTTTCGCATTTAGTAATTTAGTTAGTGCGTTAGGGACAGGTGCATATATTGCATCCATAAGTAGGAGCATTAATCCTATTTTTATACCTGCTATGGTGTTTGTTTTAGGCGCAATCATATCTTTTGCTACAGGAACAAGTGGAGGAACTGTGGGTATTTTAATTCCAATTGTTTTTCCGCTAGCAGTTTCACTTCAAGTTGCAATTCCTGTTGTCCTTGGTGCTATTATTTCAGGAGGTTTGTTTGGAGATCATTGTTCACCTATTTCAGATTCAACTATATTATCTTCTATGGTTGCTGAAGTACAAGTGATGGACCATGTTACAACACAAATGCCCTATGCATTGATAGCTGCTACAATAAGCTGTGTCGGATTCCTTGCTTTGGGGGTGATGGTTTAACGAATAGCTAGAAATTACATGTGATAAACTTTATTTGGAGGGTATTATAATCTTATAAAGTGAATAGAAAAATAAATTTTAAAGATATGGAGGTAATTATGGAAATTAAAGAAATTTATGAACTTATAGAAAATATCGGGGTATTTGTCTTTTCAACGATTAGCGGAGATGAAGTACATTCAAGAATAGCTCATTTTAATGGCTGTGATGAGGAAGGCATCTACTTTAGAACAATGATCAATAAACCATTTGGTAGACAATTAATTGAAACGGGAAAAGTGACGGTTTGTGGAATAACAGATAATAAGTGTTTAGGATATGAAGAAAATGGAACTCCCTCCTTTCCACTAAGTTATACAATACGTTTGATTGGGGATGTTAAAAGAGTAGAACCAGAAGTCATCAAAGAAAAATCAAAAACAAATAAGGCACTTTTGAGTGCTGCTAATGATATTGATAAATATCCTGCTATGGCAGAAGGAAATTTTGTGTTATATCGAGCAAAGGGAGAAGTTTTTGATGTGGATTTTGATTGCATCCATAGAGATCATAAACTTTTAAGAAAAAGATTTTCTTTTGGAGGGATTTCTTTTAATCCAGCAGGTGTGAGAATTACAGATGCTTGTATTGGATGTGGAAAATGTAAAGAGGTATGTACCTTCAAGGCAATTGAAGAAGGTTCTCCTTTTAAAGTACGAGAGGATCGTTGTGATGATTGTGGAAGCTGTTTATTGGCATGTCCAGTTAATGCAATTAAAGAGTCTTTGATATTTTAATGATAGTAGCATTTTTATGAATAGTGAAATACTTATCTTAAATAAGGAGAACATATGAAAAAAGTCAAGCGCATACAATTCAAATTTACAAAAAAACGGTTACTTGGATTTGAGATTGTTTCTCTTAAGGAGTTTTTAACACCAAAAAATATTCCTATGATTACAAAGCAATATAGAATAGAATTTTATAATATACTTTTTATAGTAAAAGGCGAAGGAGTTCATGAAATTGATTTTGTTGAATGTCCTTATCATGTTGGAGACCTTATTTTAATCTCTAAGGAGAGAGTGCATCGATTCCATTATAATGAAGATCTAGAGGGTTATTTCATTATGTTTACTGAGGAATTTTTATATGAATTTTTAGGAGGGGATGCAGTAGAAGTTTTAAATCTATTTAAGGAAACATATATGAATCCAAAAGTGAAATTTATGAGTAAACCAGAATTTGTTGAAAAGGATCAATTAAAGCTTTTGTATAACTTTTATTCACAAGGAGATATGGAATTAAGAGCTGAAATTATTAGTTCAACTTTTAGAACTCTAATTTTGCTTATAAAACAGAAATATTTAAAAATAGATAAAATAATCAAGCAGAAAAATAACAATATATTTTTGCAGTTTGCTAATTTAGTAGATCAACACATAAAAGAGATCAAGACCGTTGAAGCCTATGCAGATATGATGTATGTATCAAAGAAAACTGTCAATTTAATGACACGTAAAGCAGTAGATATGTCTGCAAAACAATTTATAATTAATAGTTTAATTTTAGAAATAAAGCGTAATTTATGTTTTGGAAATAAGACTATTGGTAAGATTTCTGATGAATTAGGTTTCGCCGAATCTTCTAATATGACAAAATTTTTCAAGAAATATGTTGGTAGCACACCAAAAGAATTTAGAAGGATGAATAAGTATGAGTCATAAGGAATAGCTTTTTCTTTTAGAATAAAAACCCCCTCAAAATTGTAACTGTTTGTAGATAAGAAACATAAAATATAGTATAGGTTCAAAAAGTATTAAATGAATAGAGTGGGGTGAATAAATAATATGATAGAAAAGAATGACTTGAATGAAAAAAAACAAATTACTAAAGAGGAGGAGAGTAAAAAAGAAGTTGCAAATATAAACTTAGATTCAGGAAATTCGTGTGAAATTGGACCGTTAACTGCACGGCAACGCCGAGAAAAGGCATTTCAAATTCGCCAGAATGCAGCGCTATTTCAAAAGAACATGCCTGTTCCGAGTCATCCATGCAATGGAGATGAAGAGTTATATCCAAATAAAATTGGTAACTTCTCTAAGTCCTTGCCGCATAATAAATTAGGAGAAGTAAGTATTAATGCATATAAGGTTTTTATAAAAGCTTTAATGACGGGCAATCCAGATACCTTTGAAGATATTCCTTTAGGTGGTGTTGTGAAGCTTGCCAATCCTCAGGCTTCTTATGCATTTGACTTAGTGGGACCCGATTCTCATCATTTGAATACTATTGTACCTCCAAGCTTTAGTAGCGCTTGGCTTGCTAGTGAGATGGCTGAAGACTATTGGAGTGCATTAACCCGAGATGTGCCTTTTATAGATTATGATACCAACAATTGTACTATTGCTGCTGCTTCTGATTTGTCAAAATTCTCAGATTTTCGAGGTCCTAAACAAGAAGGAGCTGTTACTACAAAAACTTTATTTCGTGGGAATACACCTGGTGATTTAGCAGGACCTTATATTTCTCAATTTTTTTATGAAAATGTTCCATTCGGAAATAAAACCATCATTCAACGATATTATAGTCCAAAAACTAAGAATGATTATATGACTTCATATAATGAATGGCTAAATATTCAAAACGGAGTGGATCCAAATATTTCAATAAATTTTGAGCATACACGACGTTATATTAGAAATGGTCGAGATTTGGGGCAATGGGTCCATGTGGATTTTACTTATCAAGGTATGTTAACTGCATGTTTGATTTTATTAAGTTTCGGACAGAAAGCACTAGATCCAGAAAATCCTTATCTATGTTCTAAAACACAAGTTGGTTTTATCACCTTTGGTGCAGCACAGATTTTAGATCTAGTGGCTAAAGCAACACGAGTGGCATTAGAGGCTGCTTGGTTTCAGAAATTTTTAGTTCATCGTATGCTTCGTCCTGAAGAGTTTGGTGGATGTGTTCAGAACAATTTGACAGGAGCTACTAAGTACCCTATTCATTCAGAATTATTTAATTCTAAGGCTCTTTCTAAGGTGTTTAGCAAGTTTGGTACGTATTTATTACCTATGGCATATCCAGAAGGGTGTCCTACCCATCCATCCTATCCAGCAGGTCATGCTTGTGTTGCTGGAGCGGGGGCTACTATGCTAAAGGCTTTTTTTAACGAATCATTTATAATTTCGAACCCTGTTGTAGCCAGTGCAGATGGTCTTTCGTTAGTGCCTTATGTAGGAGAAGCTTTAACAATAGGAGGAGAATTAAATAAACTAGCTTCTAATATAGCTATTGGTAGAAATTTAGCAGGTGTCCATTGGCGTGTTGATGGGAGTGAAGGTTTAAAATTAGGAGAAAAAGTAGCTATTAGAATCCTTCAAGACTATAAGAATACGAACAATGAAGACTTTAGTGGATTTTCCCTTACCAAATTTGATGGAACGACTATAATCATCTAATGTAATCTCTTCAGAAAAATAAAATTTTCTGAAGAGATTATTTTAGATGATGGATTTAAATATATAACTATGGATTTAGAAGGTATAGAGTACGAAGATAGTGAATAAAAATTTTTGTATTAAAATGTATAATTTTAAGTAATGATATCCTTGTAGAAGAAGAAAATGTAAGAAAATAGATAGGCGGGTCTGCGGAAAATTATCAATAAGTTGTTTATAAAAAGATATAATCAAGAAATATGCAATTATTTGTTGAGACCATACTTGACATATATGAATATGTCAGTTAATATTTTTATTATGGGAATTATGAATTAAGAATTTAGACAAAAAAATATAATAGAATAAAGCCCTTTTCACGAAGACAAGGGTATTTTTTACGGTATGTACAACTATATATAGTATATAAGAAAGAAACAAACACAATATATGGAATATGGAGGATTTGTAAATGGTTGATAAGATTAGAAAAAGAGATGGTAGAACGATAAGCTTTGTACCTCATAAAATCACAGCAGCAATTTTTAAGTCTGCTCAAGAAATAGCAAAGAAAGAAGGAAAAGAAGCTTCTTATGAAATGGCAGAAAGGCTAACGGATGATGTAGTAGCTGTTTTAAATAGAAAATATGCTAATGAGATTCCAACGGTTGAGCAGGTACAAGATGCAGTAATAAAAGTATTGATTGAAAAGGGACATGCAAAGACAAGTGAATCATATATATTATATAGATATGAAAGAACAAGAGAAAGAGAATCAAAGACAAGATTGATGAAAACTATATATGACATTACGCTAAAGGAAGCAGAGGAAAGTGACACAAAAAGAGAAAATGCCAATATAGATGGAAACACTGCTATGGGAACTATGCTTCAATATGGAAGTACCGTATCTAAAGAATTTTGTAAAAGTCATTTATTAAAAAGAGAACATGCTATAAGTCACGACCAAGGAGATATACATATTCATGATATGGATTTTTTCAATATGGGTACATTAACTTGTACACAAATTGATATTTTAAAGCTATTTAAAGATGGTTTTTCTACAGGTCACGGATTTTTGAGAGAACCTCAAGATATAGCAAGCTATTCTGCATTAGCAGCAATTGCTATACAATCTAATCAAAATGATCAGCATGGAGGACAAAGTATTCCATTTTTTGATTATGGATTAGCTCCAGGTGTAAAGAAAACATATAAAAAGATTTACAAATCTAATTTAGCAAAAGCATTATCACTACATTTTGATATAGATGATCAAGAAGCAGAGGATTTAGTAGTACAAGTGGTGAATGAGGCTAAAAAAGATGCAAAAGAAGAATTAACCCTAAAAGCAACAGAAGTACATGAAGCTATAGTAAATATTTTGATGAGTCACTTTAAAATCAATAAAAATGAAGCGGAAAAGATTCAAAAATTTGTAGAAAAACATGCATATAAAGAAACGGATAAAAAAACATATCAAGCCATGGAAGCTTTTGTACACAATCTAAATACCATGCATTCAAGAGCTGGGGCGCAGGTGCCATTTAGTAGTGTTAACTTTGGAACAGATGCTTCAGAAGAAGGAAGAATGGTTTCTAAAAATTTAATGTTAGCTACAGAAGCAGGTCTTGGAAATGGAGAAACGGCTATATTTCCGATATCCATATTTAAAGTAAAAGAAGGGATCAACTATAATGAAAAAGATCCTAACTATGATTTATTTAAATTAGCTTGTAGAGTATCTGCTAAAAGATTATTCCCTAACTTTAGTTTTCTAGATGCTCCTTTCAACTTAAAATATTATGTAGAGGGTCATCCAGAAAGTGAAGCAACATACATGGGATGTAGAACTAGAGTTGTAGGAAATGTATATGATTCATCTAGAGAGATTGTAACAGGAAGAGGAAATTTATCCTTTACTTCTATTAACCTTCCAAGACTTGCAATAGAATACGGACAAATACTTAATGGAAAGACAGATTTAGATGGATTCTTTAAAGCATTAGATGAAAAAATTAAATTGGTTATGGATCAATTAGTAGAAAGATTAGAAGTTCAAAAAAGCAAGAAAGTGAAAAATTTCCCATTCCTCATGGGACAGGGTGTATGGTTAGATGCAGATGATTTAGATTGGGAAGACGATTTGAGCGAAGTAGTAAAGCATGGTACATTGACAGTTGGTTTTATAGGACTTGCAGAAAGCTTGAAGGCGTTGATAGGAAAGCATCATGGAGAGAGTAAAGAAGCACAGGAGTTGGGACTAAAAATCGTAAGATTTATGAGTGAAAAGCTTGAAAAAGCTTCAAAGGAAACAAAGCTTAACTTTTCTCTTATTGCAACACCAGCAGAAGGTCTTTCAGGAAGATTCACAAAGTTGGATAAGAAAAAATTTGGTGTATTAGAGGGCGTAACAGATAGAGACTACTATACAAATTCTTTCCATGTTCCTGTATATCATAAGATTGATGCTTATAATAAAATTCAATTAGAAGCACCATATCATGAAATGACTAATGCGGGACATATCACATATGTAGAATTAGATGGAAAGCCATCAGATAATTTAGAGGCTTTTGAAACTATTATAAGGGCTATGCATGAAGCAGGAATTGGATATGGATCGGTTAATCATCCTGTAGATAGAGATCCTGTATGTGGATTTAATGGTCTAATTGATGAAGTATGTCCAGGCTGTGGAAGAACAGAAGCTGATGGTGTAAAATTTGAAAGAATAAGAAGAATTACAGGATATTTAGTAGGAACAATCGATAGATTTAATAATGCAAAGCAAGCAGAAGTAAAGGATAGAGTAAAGCATAATTTATAAAGGGGTCTTTTAAATGTTTATTCGGTTATCAAATGAAATAACAAGAGATAGTATTGTGGATGGTCCTGGTCTTAGAGCTGTTATTTGGACCCAAGGATGTAAACATAATTGTAAGGGCTGTCATAATCCATCTACCCATGATTTTAATGGAGGATTTTTAATGAATCTTCATGAGATAGAAGAAACATTGAAAAGCTTAAAGCTGCAAAAGGGAATCACTTTTTCTGGTGGAGAACCCTTTGAACAACCTTTAGCATGTATAGAAATAGCCAAAATGGCAAAACAATTACGGTTAGATATATGGTGTTATACAGGATATATATTTGAAAAACTAATAGATGAAGAAGATACAGAATATAAAGAAGGATGGAAAGAGTTTTTAGAATATATTGATGTCCTTATAGACGGACCATTTATGATAGAGAAGAAAAATCTACTATTAAGATTTAGAGGTTCGGAGAATCAAAGAATTATAGATGTGAAAAAATCATTGAAAAACAACAAAGTTGTATTGAAGGAAGAATATTATCCTGTAAAAGAAGCTAGAAGTGAATATGTAGCTGTTAAGTTGGTTGTATAAAATGATTTTATATAGATAAATAGAGAAGATACGCATATAGGGAATGATCCTTATATGCTATTTTTTTGTATTCAAAAGTGTGGTTGTAAACATTAAATATTTATTTATGAATGATTTTAGATTTTCCCATAAAAAAATATTATTTAATATGTTGACAAATAAGAATAGGAAGAGTAATATATCACTAAAGAATTATATTATAATATTCTAATGTAGTTATCTAATAATATATACCCTTTGTGTAAGAAGGAGGTGAAGAAGAGATGTGTTTGTGAATTAAACGAGGATATTGATTTTAGTCAATCGAATCTTTCACAACATTTGAAGATTTTATAAGAGATGCAAATATTCTAGTTCAGAAAAAGGATGGATTGAGAGTTAATTATAGTATTAAAAATGAAAAAATTATTGTTTTGTCATTATTACAGGAATAGGAATTATTCTTGTGGGATACTTATTTAATGGAATTGCTCATTTATTAATATAAATTTTTCTAAGGGTGGGATGTAAATGAATAGTTATAGTATGTATATAATCACAATTATATTACTGGGCATATCCTTTAAAAAGGATAAACAGAAAACAAAAAAAGCGTTAAAGAAAGCATGGAAAGCTTTTGAAAATATTTTACCTGAATTTTTAGGCGTAATCATGTTAGTCGGAATACTTCTTGCTATATTAAATCCTAGTATGATTGCTAAGTTGTTAGGAAAAGAGTCAGGGTGGATGGGAGTTGTTTTATCTGCTATTGTAGGTGCTATTACTTTAATACCTGGTTTTGTTGCTTTTCCAACGGCAGCTATGCTTTTAAAAAGTGGAGCAGGATATATGCAGATTGGTGCATTTATCTCTGCACTTATGATGGTGGGGATTGTTACTGTACCCGTTGAAATAAAATATTTTGGAAAAAGAATGGCAATCCTAAGAAATATCTTCGCCTTTTTATTTTCTTTCTTAGTGGCGTATGTAATTGGAAAGGTAGTGAGTGGCATATGAAGTTTTTAAAAAGATATAAGTTTTTTATGATTACCGTTTTGATTTTATGTATTATGACCATGATCAATAAAAGATTAGGGATGAAAGCTATGCAGGTTACTGGATATAGTATTAAAGAAATGATTCTTGTTATTCCACCTGTATTCATACTTTTAGGATTATTAGATATATGGGTTCCAAGAGAAACCATGATGAAATATATGGGTGAAGATTCAGGAATTAAGGGAATTATTTTAGCTATTATTTTAGGTTCAGCAGCAGCAGGACCTTTGTACGGAGCTTTTCCAATAGCAGGAGTATTTATGAAAAAAGGAGTTAAATTTAGCAATGTACTTATATTTATTGGAGCTTGGTCAACGACGAAAATCCCTATGTTTTTATTTGAAATGTCAGCATTAGGTGTATCCTTTGCAATTACAAGATTATTAGTGGATATTCCAGGGATTGTATTGATTGCATACACATTATCCTTGTTGATTTCTAAAGATGAAGTAAAGAAAATGTACAAGAATGCAGAATCAATGTAGCAGTTGAACAGTTTTGAATTCACAAATCTTTGAATGATTGTTTCATCAGATATTTTTTACCTGTATATTTTCGAATGCTTCTTCTTTCCATTATTCCTTTAATCATGTCCATAAATGATCTCCTCCTTTTTTTATATACCCCTGAAGAGTAGTAAACGTTCCTTTTATATTGATATTTTATATTTCACTTGTACATAATATTTTACACGAATATAATATACTTAAAAAGTATGCACTTTTTAGGTATATACTATCTAAATGGATAGTTAAGATAAAGGAGGGATTTTTATGGAATCAACTGGTTTGTTATGTGAAACGAGAACATATACAGAAGTAGCTTATACACATGATCATACCTATAGCCAGCTAATTCTTCCATTACAGGGTAGCTTATCTATAAAAACAGATAAGCATGAATTGAAATTAGATGAAAAGCATTTATTTTTTCTACCTCCTAAATGTGCTCACTCATTCTATTCTAATAATGCGAATAAGTTTTTAGTATTAGATATTCCAAAGAAAATAAATTCTACTATAGTAGGAGATTTATTAAAATATGAATTATATCAGGTGTTAGATGAGCGATGGAAAGCTGTAAGATATCTTTTACAAGAAGAAGCTAAAAGATCAAACAAAAGAGGATTAGATGCTTTAGTGAATTATGCATGTAGCTTTTTAATAAAAGAAATAAGACCCTTATCTATACAATATATCCATGATCATTTTGAAAAAAACATATCCATTCAAAAATTAGCATCCATGGAGAACTTCCATGTATCTTACTATATTGAATGGTTTAATAAAAAAACAGGCATGACACCAAATGTATATATTCAAAAGTTACGACTAGAAAAAGCTAAAGAATATCTAATAGATACAGAATTAAGTTTATTGATGATTGCGCAGCTTGTTGGATATGAACAGCAGTCATCCCTTACGAGATTATTCAAAAATCATGAAGGCTTATCACCAAGTACTTATCGTAAAATGTACCGAAAAATGGATAAAAACTGCCGTATTTAAGTAAAGAATGCTCTAGTCATATATTGTATGATGGTTGTATGAACTTAGCTTTTAAAGTTAGGAATAGATATACTTTAGGAGGAAAAAGCTATGAAACAATCTAATATAAGAGGACAGTTATTTGTACTAATGGCAGCAATACTATGGGGAACAACAGGTTCTACACAAGTTTTTGCTCCAAAGAATGCTAATCCAATTGTAATTGGTGCATTGCGTATGGCAATAGGCGGAACAGTTTTATTTTTTATGGCGGTGATACAAGGGTCATTTAAAAGTAAAGTTCAACTAGATAAAAGAGTATTATTAATGGCATCTGTATGTATGGCGGTTTATCAACCGCTTTTCTTTTTAGGGGTATCTAAAACAGGTATTGCACTTGGTACGGTTTTAGCATTAGGAAGTGCACCTGTTTTTTCAGGTGGGATTGAATATTTTAGGGGAAAGAAATTGAGTAAAAGATGGATTATAGCCACTAGCGTATCTATTATAGGATGTGTTTTGCTTTTCGGGGGGCAAGATGCTATAAATATGAACGTATTTGGTTCAATTTTATCATTAGGTGCAGGTTTATCTTATGCAGTATATGTAATGGTATCTCAAAAGTTGTTTCAAGATTCACCAAGAGATACGGTTAATGGATTGGTATTTTTGATTAGTGCTATTATGTTATCACCCATATTATTTATGAATGATTTAAGTTGGATGCTATCTACACGTGGAATGTTGGCAATGCTACATTTGGGAATAATAGCAACTGCTTTAGCCTATACTTTGTTTGCGTGTGGTCTTGTTAATATTTTAACACCTAAAGCTGTTACGTTAACACTAGCAGAACCTCTTACAGCAGCTATGCTCGGAGTAATCGTTTTTAATGAAAATTTAACCATTGTTTCTATGATTGGTGTTTTATTTTTATTTTGCGGATTAATTGTAAATGCTTATCCAGGAAAGAAAAAGGATACATTTGATTGATTTAATTGAAATATATTATAGATAAAATTTAATCATCAAGCAGCAAAGTAAAATGATTTCAAATATAAGAAAAAATTTTATAAATACCCGTAAAAAAGTATTGACTCTCCTGTTACTGGATGGTTTTTAATAAGTATAAAGCATTGTTATTTATACTTATTTAGGAGGGAGATTATGTTAGGAACTATTGTAAATGCAAGTACAATTGCAGTTGGAAGTATTGTGGGGGCTTTGTTAAAGAAAGGAATAAAAGAAAAATATAAATTAACCACCATGCAAGCACTTGGATTAGTATCCATGTCTCTAGGAATTACTTGGATTGTAAAAAACTTATCTCAAAGTAAGGAACCTCTTCTTTTTATAGCTAGTTTAGTGTTAGGCGGTTTTATTGGTGAAATGTTAGATTTAGAAGCAAGGATTAATCAATTAGGAGATAAATTTAAAAAAAGTAATGAAAATAATTTAATAGATGGATTAACTACTGCTGTTTTACTATTTTGTGTAGGAACTATGTCTATTTTGGGTCCTTTAGAGAGTGCATTAAAGGGAGATCATACTTTATTGTTTACAAATGCATTACTGGATGGGGTGACATCTTTAATATTAGCATCAACCTTTGGTATAGGAATAATAATAGCTGCAGTCATATTATTTATATGGCAAGGAACCATATATCTATCAGCACAAGTGATTGCTCCTTTTGTGACACCTGAAATGTTAGGGCAAGTTTCAATAATAGGCGGAATATTAATTCTTAGTACAGGAATGAATATTTTGGAGATAAAAAAGATAAAAACGATAAATTTATTGCCAGCTCTGATTATTCCTGTTTTTTATTATTCTTTATCATTTGTATAGATACTGCTATTAAAAGCAATAGAAAGTATCATGTGCTACTAACAATATTATATAGATGATAAATTGAATATAAGATATGATTTGATTTTGTAACTTATAAATCAAAAGTATGATAGATGAAACTGAAAGGAAAGTGAATAGTAATGAAATTCATTTATCCATATAAATTATATTGTATAGGTTTGATCGTGTTTATATTATTTTCAATATATGGCTTTTTCGAAATTTATGATTTATCAAAAAGTAAGATGATTTTGATTGTTTTATATATGGTATTTTGTGTAGCTGTTGTACTTTGGTATTACGAGAATTACTCTTATTATAAAAACATGTATGTAGTAGTATCAAATGATTCAATAATAATTAAAAAGGATGGTGTGTTAGAAAAAATTATAAGATCAGACTTAGAATATATTATTGAAGCAAATCATAGACAAAGACTTAAAATTTATAATGTCATTCATATATTCACAAAAGATAATAGATATTTTTATTTAACAAGGGAAATAAATTCTTTTAAGAGATTGAAAAAGCAATTAAATGTTAACTTTAAAGATGTGTATATAAAAAAGGAAAAAGTTATTTCAAGTAATTTTGTTGTGAATAAAAAAAATCTTACGAAGGTAATATAGCTAAATTGAGTGTATAGTTATTGATAAAAAGATGAAACTGAATACTAAGTAACAAAGTGAAATGATTTCAAATATAAGGATGAGATTTAAATGAAAAATAAATTTTCTATTGGGGAAATGTCAAAACTGCATAATACGCCAATTAAGACATTAAGATATTATGATGAAATAGGATTATTTAAGCCTATTGAGGTAAATAAAAACAGTGGCTATAGATATTATTCAATTGAGCAATTTGAACAATTAAATACAATTAATTATTTGAAATTTTTGGGAATATCTCTAAAGGAAATAAAAAATCATTTAGAAATTAGAGGTATTGATTATTTCCTAGAATTATTGAAAAAAGAAAAGGAGATTACTGAAAATAAAATCAAACAATTGATGATCATAAAAAATAGATTTGAAAATCGAATCAAGGAAGTTGAAAGAGCACGAAATATCAAGGAACTAGAGGTTGTAAAAATAAAGAAACTACCAGAGAGAAAAATATTAAGTTTGAAAGAAAAAATCAATACCGAATCAGAATTAGAAATTTCTTTGAGAAAGTTAGAAAATATGGCAAAGATAACTTCTACAATCATGATTGGTAGAGTAGGTCTTACTATTGCTAGAGAGAACATAAGAAAAAATGAATTTTACAAATATAATTCTATATTTATCTTATTAGAAGAAGATATAGATAATAAATTAGTAAAAATATTACCTGAAGGTGAATATGCTTGCATTCATTATAGAGGGTGTAACCATCGACAATGTGCAAAATATTATAAAAGGATACTAGCATATTTAGAGAAGAATAACTATAAAATGATTGGAGATGCTGTAGAAAGAGTGATTATTGATCAGTATATATCTAAATGTAAGGAAGATTATCTTACAGAAATACAAATACCAGTAAAAAAGTATTGACTCTCCTGTTACTGGATGTTTTTAAATAAGTATAAAGCATTTTAATCTATGTGTATTTAGGAGGTTTTCTTATGAAGTATTCTGTTGACCCATGGGTATTTGATAAAAATCCTGATGTTTGTTTTGGAATTATTATTGGTAAAGGTATTAAAAATTCATTAACTACTGAAGCTGACGCTAACTGTCTTATGCAATCAGAAGAACACTTAAAAAACATATTAACGGTAGAAAATTTAAAAAAACATCCAGATATTGCAGTTTATCGTGATGCATTAAGGAATGTGAAGATTAATCCAAACAAATTCATGAACTCTGTTGAAGCAATGTGCAAACGTGTTGTTAAAGGAGGTTCTCTTCCACGTATTAATGCTATGGTTGATCTTTGCAATGCTATTTCATTAAAAGAAGTAATCTCCTTAGGAGCTCATGATTTAGCTGATATCAAATATGATCTTGAGGTTCGCCCCAGTAAGGAAGGAGATAAATTTCTGCCTTTCGGAGGCAATGAGTTTGAGGATGTACCATTGGGTGAATTGGTCTTTACTAGCGGTAATGAAATTCAAACACGTCAGTGGTTATGGCGCCAAAGTGAGCTGGGCAAAATTACAGAAACTAGTACAGATATCATTTTTCAGTTAGTGGGATTTAAAGGTTACCATCAAATGAAGTTTGAAAATGCCATGAAGGCTGTAGAAGAGCTGGTTCAAAATCGTTTTAATGGGATTACAAAGTTGTTTTTAGTTGATTCTGAGTATACTACAATTGAATTCTAAAACTTAAGGCAATCTCTTAGATATTTTTTTAAAAAATACATTTAAGACTTCTTGAGGGATATATGTACATGAAAATCATTCTTTATTGATGGGGAGGATGTGTTTATCATGTACTTATATTTCTCTTTTATTTTGTAAACGATTAGGATTAAAGTTCTTATAGATCGTGCAGAAGGTGAAAAGAAAGCAGAGATTGTAGGAAACTTGTCAATACGAAAAGACTATGATAGTATATAAACCTATGATAAACTCTATATGTTTTTTTGCAAATTTCAATTTTGTAAGGATTATTTGTATGAAATTATAAAAATGAAATTGAAAATAATTTTTATATAGTAGAGTTAAAACAAGGAATGGAGGAAGGAAATTATGGTTGATTTACCAAATTGCCCAAAATGTAATTCAGAATATACTTATGAAGATGGAAGCCTTTTAGTTTGTCCAGAATGTGCTTATGAGTGGACTTTAGAATCAGAAAGTAATGAAGATGAAAATGTTATTAAAGATGCAAATGGAAATGTATTAAATGATGGTGATTCTGTAACGGTAATCAAAGATCTTAAAGTAAAGGGTAGTTCATCAAGTATAAAAATAGGTACAAAAGTAAAAAACATACGTTTAATTCATAATCCATCTGATGGACATGATATTGATTGTAAAATAGATGGATTTGGAGCTATGAAGTTAAAGTCAAGTGTTGTTAAAAAGGCATAAATGAGGTTTTTATGTAAGCGTGTGTAAATAGTTTTTGTTATGAAAAAATAAAATAATTTACTGATATATGTTGGTATAGTATGGATTTAAAAATTCAAGGATAATATATAGTTATATGTCTTTGAATTTTTTCTATGGTATAAAGAAATTAGTATTTTATGAGATGTAATTTCTCTCATGTCATAAAATATAATCATTTATAATGTGGTTTTTATTGACAAAGATAAAGGAACATAGTAATATTTAATAGACGACTGGTCTACTACTAAAAAATGATGAAAGTGTGAATAAAATGAATAAGAAAGAAATGATTATTATGACAGCTGCAGATATGATTCATCAGTATGGGTACAATAATGTAGGTATAAAAAAAATATTGGATGAAACTAAAATACCTAAAGGTTCTTTTTATTATTATTTTACCAGTAAAGAAGATTTGGGTATAAATATTATAGAACTTTATATAGATGAAACTAAAAAGCTATTCAGTACTATAGATAAAAATATTATAGGTTTAAAGAATTTTTTTAATTGTTATTTTAGAAAATTTGAAGAATTCGGGTATAAAAGGGGATGTCCTATTGGAAATTTGGCATTAGAATTGTCTGATGTAAACGAAAATTTTAGGTTAAAGCTATTGGAATGGAGTACTTTTTTAGAAGAGGGTATTTATGAGATATTAAAGAGTAGCAAATTAAAGAATAATATGGATTTGAAATCTTTGGCTTCTTTTATTATTTCTAATTTTGAAGGTGCTTTATTAAAAGCTAAGCTAGAAAAGAGTTTAAAAGCTATCGATGAATTTAATTATTATATTTTTGAAGTGTTACTAAAAGAAGAGGGGGCATTAGTATGCAAGTAAAAGAGAAAATTAAAGAAGTTATCAAAAATCATAATCTAATGTGTGTAAGCAACATTGATGAAAAGGGTATGCCAAAAGCAAGATCTGTAGATTATGCAACAGGGGAAGATGAATCTGTTCTATATTTTATAACACATAAAGCAACTAGTAAAATAAAAGAATTTGAAAATAATAACAATGTATTTGTAGTTATAGATCATGATTGTGACTCAATGGAAGAATTACAGAAACTTAAATACATCAAAGCTTCTGGAAAAGCTTATATGAGTGAGACACCTGAAGAAACTCAAAAAGCATTTATGTACATACTCAAGAAGTTTCCACATTTGAAAGGTCTTCCTGGAGACCCAAGTGATTTTGTAGGAGTGAGAGTAGAACTTGATAAAGTGATTTTAACAGATAATACGGTTCAATTTGGTTATATGGAAGAGGTTTCATATAGATAAGTTGAGATTTAAAATATACGTACTAGAATAAAGGATACTATATTAAGGAGTATCCTTTATTGTTTATTTAGTATTTCCAAATAAATTAAATGTAGAGTCAAGGGATGAACCTTGACTCATTCTTTATGAATACAATGAATATGATTATATAATTTGTATTTTATTTTGATATAAGTGGTTTTAAATGAGAAATATTACTGAAATCCATAATTGTAGTTCATTATGTCTTACTATTTTAAAGTAGTATACACGAAAGACAAATATGATGAAAATTTAGCATCTGTAGAATAATATGAAAAATGGTGAAGAACAGGAGTGGTCGTATGAATGAAGAAATGGTTAGGAAATATTTTTTAAGTAAGTTTGGGGCAATTGAAGATATACCTTTTAATATTCCAGTTCCAGTATTTAAGATTGGCGATAAGATGTTTGGTCTTATAAATATACATGAGGCGGATAGGCTTAGTATAAATGTGAAATATCCAAAAGACAAAATATATGATCTTCGTTCAGTGTTTAAAGAAATTAAACCTGGATATCACATGAATAAGGATAATTGGAATACGGTATATTTAGATGGAGATTTAGAAGAAGATTTTATAGAAGAATTAATAGATATCTCCTATGATTTGGTGTTTAAGTCATTGCCGAAAAAGAAACAAAAAGAAATTATGGAAGATAAAAATGAAAGACATTTCAAGGGGGGAGAGGATTTTAACTTGTCCACTTTTTATAACACTATTTAAGTATTTCAGCATACTATGTAGTGAAAACAAGGACATGCATGCTATGTATTAAAACAATGAAAAGAGGTGTAAATATGACGACTGATTTTGTTGTTTTACTGGCGACTCATGAGAAAGTAATTTCAGTGGACGGTTATCCTTATGATGTAGCTTGGGCTAAGGAATCACCTATTGCTTATGTATTATACTGGTTGTATCATTTTAATTATGAGATAAAAGAATTTCAAGTAACGAATGCTAGTTATGGAGTAGATGGGACTCACTATAATTATGAATTTTATATCCTTTCAAGAGTTCGTGAGTAATATTGTAAAATAATATAGGATGATCATCTTCCTTGTTGATGATTAAAAGTATCACATATTTAGTTGAGGGAATGGTAGTATAAGTTCCCTCATTTTTTTATAGTATTAAAGTTATATCTATGGCTACTCCTTAAAACTTTCAAGAAATTTGATGATATTTTAAACATTATGACTAAACCAAGGATAGTGTATTCCTTTTCAATGTTGAATTTATACTATAAAGTATAGATAAGATGAGTGTTTCAAATAACAACGGAGGATAAGGTTTATACAGAAGCTACAAAAGTTATTAAAAACGGTGAACTGCTTGAAGGAGCGGTGCTAATGATATTGTTAATATTATAAAGCAAGTCAGTATATTTTGAAATAGGGATTTTTTGAATTCCTGAGTTAGGAAATGGGGAGAAAAAATGAAGAATAAATTATCTATTGGAGAATATTCAAAATTAAGAAATGTTACTACTGAAACATTAAGACATTATGATAGAATAGGTTTATTTAAGCCTATTAAAGTAGATCCAGAAACAGGATATAGATACTATTCCATTTTACAGGATGAAAAATTGGGAACTATTAAAGAGCTTCGCCAACTAGGGATGAGTATTGATGAAATTAAAAAATATTTTAACAATAGAAATTTAAAACAATCTATCGATATCTTAAAAGATAAGCAGGATGAGCTTAGAAAGAAAATAAAAGAATTACAAAAGCTAGAAGAAAGCATTAGTGGAAAAATAAAGCATTTAGAATACATTTCTCAAGTATCAGATTTTGAAAAAATCATAGTAAAAGAAATTGAAGAAAGAGAAATCATTACCTTTGATAAACCTATCAAAGATAAAATTGATTTAAATTATACATTTTTAGAATTGGAAAATGCTTTAAAAGAAATATCTCCCTTAGTGGGAAGTAATCGCATTGGAACAATGATCAAACAAAAAGATATAAAGAAAAATAAATATACAGAATCAATTATCTTATTTCTTTTTATTAAGGATAAAGAAAATATTGATGAAAGTCATATAAAAAAGATTAAGAAAGGGACCTATGCTTGTATGTACCATAAAGGAAGCATTTGGGATATGGAAGTTTATTTAAGAAAAATGATAGCATCTATTGAACAAAAGGGATATGAAGTATGTGGTGATATTCTTCAAATTGTTCAAATAGATATTAGTGTGACAGACAAAAGAGAAGAGGGATTATTCGAAATACAAATTCCTATAAAAAGATATTGACTTTTGTGTAACACAAAGGTTTATAATGTACCTCATTAGAAGAAAACATATTTATTATAGGCAGGATATATTTTGCTATATTCTTTTGGAGGTAGAAAAATGCGTGAAAACATATTAGGAACAGAGAAAATATCTAAATTATTTATTCAATTTTCAATCCCAGCAATCATTTCTATGATTATAGCAGGGGTACAAACTATTATAGATGGAATATTTTTAGGGAATTTTGTTGGGCAAAATGCACTAGCCAGTGTAAATATAGTTCAACCATTTATGCAAGTGATTATAGGTTTTAGTATGATTATAAGTATAGGCTCTTTAAGCTTTATGGGGAGACGTTTAGGAGAAGGTAAAAAAGAAGAAGCACAAAATATTTTTAAAACAGCGTCTGTGGTTATTACAATCATATCTTTAATGATTGCAGTAGTGGCAAGGTTATTTAGTGAAGAAATCGCAGTATTATTAGGTGCAAATCAAGTATTATTAGAAGGGGTAGCCATATATACGAGAACAATAGGTATTTTTGCACCTCTTATGTCTTTGATGTTTTTATTTGGATTTACAAATAGAGTAGTAGGAAAACCAGAATTGTATTTAAGAGGGATGATTTTAAGTGTTATTGCAAATATAAGTTTAGATTTTATACTTATAAAACAATTAAGCTTAGGAATAAAAGGAGCAGCAATTGCCACAGGAATAGCATATGTAGCAGCTTTTTTCATAGTAGCACCTCCTATGTTTAATAAGAAGAATATCGTAAATATATTTAGTGGAAAGTTTGATCCATCAACTATTATACCAATGGCATATAATGGTTCATCAGAAGGGGTTATTGCAATTGCATCAGCTACTACGTCCTATTTGTTTAATATGACATTTATGAGAGTAGCTGGAGAAGCTGGTGTTGCAGCATTTACAACAATAAATTATATATCTCAATTTGGAATCCTTATTATGTTTGGTATATCAGATGGAATAGGCCCTATATTGAGCTATAACTATGGATACAAAAAATATGATCGGTTAAATAATACATTAAAGTTAGCATCAAAGGTAAATTTAGTTGTTGGAGTAATATTATTTTTTATATTGTTTGCATTAGGAGAAGAATTAGTATCATTATTTGCAAGTGGGAATAATGAGATTCTAGACTTAGCAGTAAGGGGCTCAAAAATATTTTCATTTTCCTTTTTAATGTGTGGATTTAATATTATTCATTCAGGATATTTTACAGCTATAGGAGATGCTAAAGCGTCTATTATTATAGCTGCTTGTAGAGGAATTGTATTTATTATTTTAGGAATAAATATACTACCCCTAATGATTGGAATGAATGGAGTATGGCTAACGGTTCCATTTGCAGAGTGTATGACTTTTGTGATCGGTATGTATTTAGTTAAAAGAAGTAATCAGCTCTATGTAAAAGCTGCTTGTAATTTTAAGCAATAGTTGATCAAGGAAAAAGTAAAATCTACTAAAAATAGTAATAAAAAAAATCTTAAGAACTCTTAAGATTTTTTTATTACTATTTTTTAATCATTTTAGCATCTATTTGAGTAGGGTAAATTTCTCTAATCACTTCAGGATATACGGTTATTTCATCATGTTCTTTTAAGTCAGAATGGTTGAAATTTAAAACAGACCTGCCTAATACATATACTTCATACTTTAAACCTTTTTCATCTTCTGTATCGAGTACCATTATCCCATTTTCAGCTCTACGTATATGGGTAACAGTTAGGTTGATTTTTGAAGTTTCATCATATACATCAATTAGTATTTTTTCTTGTGACTCTGGTTGGAATTTCAAATAATCAACTGTTATTTCTGTTCCTTTTTCTAAAGAGAATTCATCGGGTGTTTCGAATTCCATATCTTCATCCTTTGTACTCATGATAAATTTATCATCCTTCATTTCTTTGATTTTACCAGAAACGGTTAAAATCATATGACCCATATTTGTATGTTTTACATCAAAATTATTTATTTTATACTTTTCTAATTCAAATTGATTATCACTGATTTTTTTAACACCTACAGTTTCACCTAAATAAAAATCTTTTACTTTTTCTTGATCTACTTTAAAAATTTCTGCTACATCTCCAGTTAATACATGGACAGTATCTTCTTCAAGAACAATAATTTCACCTACTGTTTCATATTGATCATTGATCTGATTTGAATTTTGTTTTTGCTCGTTGGCATGCGATGTGTTTGTAGTAGTTGCGCAGCCAGTCATAGAAAAAGCAATTATTAGACATAATACTAAAATAATAAGGGTTTTAGTTGTTTTCATGATTTTTCATCTCCTTTTTTCTTGTTCAATTGATTAGACGAAGGGAGATGAAAAAAAGTTCCTTAGGCATCTTGCTTTGTTTGAGCAATAACTATTTCTCGAATACAAACATTTTGAGGTTGTGAATAAGCAAAACAGATAGCATTAGCAATATCTTCTGCTTGTAATCCTCCTCCTATTGTTTTTTTCCAATCTGTGTAACCACCCTTTATTTCGTCTGAAGTTGTGTGACTTAGAAGATTTGTTTCAACGACACCAGGAGCTATTGTGATCATTCGAATATTATGTTTGGCTACTTCTTCTCTAACATTTTCTGTTATAGCGTGTACAGCAAATTTTGTACCACAATATGCTGCATGATTAGGGAAAGTCTTTCTTCCTGCAATAGAGCTGATATTTACAATAGTTCCTTCATTTCTTTTGATCATATTATCTAATACAACATGAATACCATTTAGAACGCCCATAACATTTACATCCAACATTTTTTTCCATTCCTCAGGATTTTGATGGTGAGCTTCACCAAGAAGCATAATGCCTGCATTATTTATGAAACAATCAACTTTGCCGTACCTTTCTTCGGCTTCATTTACTGCTGATTGTATAGCTTCAATATCTGTTACATCAACACTTTTACAGATTGTATTTGGTAGATTTAATTCCATTAACTTTTCTAGATTTCTAGCTAATAATAATAAAGGATGACCTTTCTTAGATAATTTAATAGCAGTAGCTTTACCGATACCAGAACTTGCGCCTGTGATAACAATTAATTTTTTCATATGATAACCTCCAATTTTATTTTAGTAAGGAATAATTAAAGAATTTATTAAACCTGTTTATTTTTTGAGAGTACTTATATTATTAGAGCTTGAAAAGTTTGCAAACTTCATGATTTAATTATAATAAGCAGAAACCATATTGTTAAGTATGCACTTTTTTTGAACATAGTAACGAAAAGGTAACTATGAAGTGAATTTTAGGGGGTAAAAGCATTGAAATATAAAGAAGTAGTATGTGAAATAGAAGTGACTTTAGATATGATAAGTGGAAAATGGAAACCACTAATATTATATTTTTTAGGGGAAGTGGGAACTAAGCGGTTTGGTCAGATTAAAGGTTTTATCAATAAGATTTCTCATAAATCTTTAACCAATCAATTAAGGGAATTAGAAGAAGATGGATTGGTTTGTAGAGTTGTTTATCCTGAGGTTCCACCGAAAGTAGAATACAGCTTAACAGAAAAAGGAAAAACCCTTTTACCTATTTTAGAAGCTATGTGTGAATGGGGAGAAAAAAATATGGGGGGAAAATATAAATTGATCAATCCTCTTTGTGATTAAAGGGTTTTGAAAGCAGGGATAAACTTTACAAATAAAAAGGAATGAAATAAAATAATAGATAATGATAATTAATATCGTTTGTGAAAGTTTTTAATAGCCTATCTAAAAAAACCTTAAAATAGATGAAATGAGAGGTGATTCCTGTGAATGAAGATTTCACTGTTAAGAATGTGGATGATTTTTATGATTTTTTTGTGAAGGTATGCAAATTTGAAAGTAAAAAAGTAGGCATGTATATAAGATATTATGTGAATCCTGAATTTGGAGAAGGGGTTATAGAACAAATAAGATTTAAAAATGGAATAGAGTTATGTATTACTGATTTGCATTTAAAAAAATCTATTGGGTTTGAGTATAACTTGAGCAATCCACCTTGTGAAATGAATTATATGGTAGAAGGGAATCTCTTTAACGATGAAGCAGAGGCTGGACCCATGAATTTGAGTGGTGGCAATATGAGTATATATTTTAGAGAAAAAATGAATGGGATCGTAAAATATATTGAGGGTAGAAAAATAAAATATATTACCATTATGGCAAATGAAAGGTTTATCAGTGAAAATCTATTAAATAGAGAATCACAAAAAAATTTAATAGCTTTTAAAAAATCAAATAGAGCCATTTATTTAACGAAACCCCATAAACCTAAAGTAGAAATAAAATATATTTTTAAACAGATGTTAGACTGTTCATTTTCTGATATTGGAAAAATGATGTATTTGCAGAGTAAGGCCATTGAAGTGTTATCCCTTGTGTGGGAAAAGGAGATTACCTTAGAAAAAGAGAAAGAAAAATTATTGTTTTTAGATAAACAAGCACATGAAGCGATCGAAAAAGCAAGGCAGATTATTGAAGAAAATATGGTAGAGCCTTATACAATTAGTAAGTTGGCTAAAGAAGTACATTTAAATGAATACAAACTAAAAAAAGGATTTAAGCAAATTCATCACATGACCATATTTGGGTATTTAAAGCATATAAGAATGATGAAGGCAAAAGAACTATTAGCACAAAAGGATTTGAATATTGGTCAAGTAGCATGTGCCATAGGCTATACGAATGCAAGTCATTTTGCTAAAAATTTCAAAGAAATTTATGGAGAAAATCCGAAGGATTTTCAATTTGGAGTATAAAAGCTCCCTTTATAGGCAGAATCTTTTTAAGAAAGATTATATAATTCTAATTGATTGGATTATATAATCTTATTTTTTATGGAGAAAAAATTTTTTTTGAGTAAGAGATGAGAATGAAAATTATTTACGAGGAGGGATGCAGCAATAGTTAGTTAATTAGCTATGATGCGATGATGATGATGAATAGTATTCAACAACTTATTCATATTTGTAAGAAAGAGAAAAAGAAATATGTTATTTCAGTATTGTGTGGATTTTTATCGGTTATTTTTTCAATTGTTCCTTATTATTGTATTTACCGAATTCTTACATTGTTTTATCAATCTAATGACCAAGTGGGAACGTATATCTTATGGGCAATGATAGGAATTGTTTTTAGATTTGTTTGCTTTTTTATATCATCTTATATTTCCCATGACGCTACAGCTGATTTATTATATGGAATTAGATTAGAAATTCTTCAAAAGCTAGAACGTTTATCTTTAGGGGTAGTGACTAAAGGAAATAGTGGATATTATAAAAAGCTTATTGTAGAAGATGTAGAGACTCTGGAAAAATTTTTAGCCCATCATGTTCCAGAAGTTTCATCAAGTTTGGGGGTGCCTATATTTGTAGGCATATTATTATTTATTATAGATTGGAGATTAGCCCTTGCAACAATAGCTATTATTCCAATTGCTTATAAGATATTGTCTGGAATGATGAATGGGAGTCAAGAAAAGATGGAGAATTATTCTACTTCCTTAATGAATATGAATTTTTCCATTATAGAATATCTACAAGGAATGACAGTAATTAAATCTTTCAACAAAACAAATGCGGCTACAGTAAAAATAGATCAAACAGTAGATACATTTAAGTATTATGTATTAGATTGGTATAAATCTTGTTGGAGATATATGTCAGGCTTTGCTGTTCTGATCAAAGCAAATATGATCATTTTACTGCCAATCAGTGGAATTTTATTATTGAAGGGGTCTGTGGATAGTAGTACGGTTATGTTTTTCTTTTTAATGTCTTTTTCATTTTCTGTTCCATTAGTGAAATTAGGAGAATTTACAGATACCATGCCAATGATTCATCAATCTTTTGAAAAGATTAGATTATTTTTAGAAGAAGAAGAAATTAAAGACAGTGATTGTGAAGTAAATTTTCAAAATTATTCTATTGAATTTAAAAATGTAAGCTTTAGTTATACCAATAGTCAACAGGCAGTGAAAAACATGTCATTTATTGTAGAGGAAGGGGCATTAACTGCATTAGTTGGAAAATCAGGTTGTGGAAAGAGTACGATTGCAAAGCTTTCAGCTAGATTTTGGGATGTAGATGAAGGAGAAATTTTAATAGGAGGGATTCCTATTAAAAAAATACCTACACAGCAGCTCATGGATAATATTAGCTTTGTTTTCCAAGACACAGTTATTTTTAATGATACACTCAGAAACAATATTCGAATGGGAAAACCAGATGCTACAGATGAAGAAATTATGAAAGCGGCAAAACTAGCTTCTTGTAGCAAATTAGTTGATGAAAAAGGATTAGATACTATAATCGGAGGTGTACATGATCAATTATCTGGTGGAGAGAAGCAAAGAATTGCTATTGCTAGAGCTATTTTAAAAAATGCACCTATTATTATTTTAGATGAGGCAACAGCATCTTCAGATGCAGAAAATCAGATGGAAATTCAGAGAGCTATTTCAAACTTATCTAAAAATAAAACAGTTCTTGTTATAGCTCATAGGCTGTCAACCATTATAGATAGCAATAAAATAGTTGTCCTTTCAAAGGGAGAAAAGATAGAAGAAGGAAAGCATAGAGAGCTAATGGAAAAGGAAGGGCTTTATAAAATCATGTATAAAAAATATGAAGAATCTCTTAACTTTAAAATAAGTACAAAGGAGGTGTGCTAACATGCTTTGTTCTGTTCGTAGAATTTTAAAATTATCAGGAAGCTTTCAATCAAAAGTAAAAAGAGGTATATTATTTGGCATTATGGAAAGTATGTTTTCTTGTGCACCATTATTGTTCATGTATCTTTTTATTCAAGATATGATCAAAGAAAATTTATCTTATGGGAGTATTTTTAAATATACTATAGGACTGGCTATATGTCTTCTCGTACAATATATTTTTCATCTTAAAGAGATGGAAACTATAAGTAGTGTAGGCTATGAAGTGATTGCAGACAAAAGAAAAGAAGTTGCACGTTTTCTAAAAAAAATGCCAATGGGAGATTTCTTAGGAAAGACTCTTGGAGAAATTAATGCCATCGTTACAAATGAGCTTACCCAAATAGAACTTTATGCTATGCAATTAGTATCTAAAGTAGTAAGTAGTATTTCAAGCTTAGTACTTACAATTCTATTTTTATTATCATTAGATGTTTCTATGACGATTGCATTTTTTAGTGGGTTTCCTATTTCCTATTTATTAAATCGAATCATTAGAAAAATGTATGTTCGTTCTGCAAAGGCCAAATTAGAAGGGGAAACGAAGCTCATAGAAAACACAGTAGAATATACCCAGGGAATTACAACGGTAAAAGCCTATAATAATGGAGAAAATCATTCTAAACGTATGAAACATATTTTTAAGGAATTTGTAGATCAAACAATCAAAGCAGATGCAAAAATGATTCCTTTATTACAGAGTTATTCCATGTTTATGTACTTAGGATTTGGAGTGGCATTATCACTTGGAAGCTATTTACTGATGCATGGAAAAATTGATTATAGTGTGTTTTTGATGTTTTCAGTAATGGGAATTCAAATCTATCAGCCCTTTGAAATATTATCAGCATATGGTGGAACCTTAAAGGCAATGGAGGGGAGTTTAGATCAAGTAGAACATTTAATGAGATTTACCCCTATGGAAGAGCCAGAAGAGGATTTTGACTGCAAAAACTTTTCTGTAGAATTTTCCAATGTGACCTTTGGATACAATGAAAAAAAGGTCTTAAAAAATATTTCATTCGTTGCAAAAGAGAATACATTAACAGCTATTACAGGACCATCAGGAAGTGGTAAAACAACATTGATACAATTGATCATGAGATTTTGGGATATAGAAAGTGGTGAAATTAAAATTGGTGGAAAAGATATTCGTGAGTATAAAATAGAGACATTAATGAAATATATATCTGTAGTATTTCAAGATAATTATTTATTTAATGACACCATCTATAACAATATAAAATATGGAAATGAAAAGGCAACAAAGGAAGAGATTGAAAAAGCTGCAAGACTTGCTTGTTGTCATGAATTTATCGAAAAACTTCCAAAGGCATATGAAACAATAGTAGGTGAAGGGGGCTCAACATTATCAGGAGGAGAGCGTCAAAGAATTGCTATTGCAAGAGCTATCGTTAAGGATTCTCCTATTATTATATTAGATGAAGCTACAAGTGGTGTAGATCCTATTAATGAGATAGAAATTCAAAGAGGAATAGCAAACCTTGTAAAGGGAAAAACCGTGTTTATGATTGCTCATAAATTTGCAGCCATTACAGAAGCAGATAAAATTTTAGTCTTAGATGGAGGAGAATTAAAAGAAGAAGGAACACATGATGAACTGATTGAAAAGGATGGTATTTATAAAAATTTATGGAAAGGTCAGATAGGGGTAGACGAATGGAAAATTCGAAAGGATTAAAGATCAAGACATTTTTACTGAAAAGAATGATTTCTTTAATAGTGGTATTAATAGGAATTACTATATTATGTTTTTTCTTATTGAACCTATCGCCTATAGATGCGGCAGATGCATATATTCATAAACATATGATGTCGCCAACAGACGAAACCGTAAAAAAGATACAAGAAGAATTAGGACTGAATCAACCCTTATATAAACGATATATAGATTGGTTAAAGGATGCTGTTACATTAAACTTTGGGGATTCCTTTGTAACAGGGAAGCCCATAATAGAAGAAATAACAATTTGCTTTAAAAGAACATTAAATATTGTCATAGGAACGGTTATAATAATGCTTTTAGTGTCTATTCCTTTAGGAATAGTATCTGCTATTTATAAAAATAAAAAAATAGATAGTATTATAAGAGCTATTTCGTTAATGGGCATGTCTATGCCTTCTTATTGGGTGGGATTTATGTTGATTTATCTTTTTTCTATCCAATTAAATGTGTTGCCCTTTATATTTAAAGATGATTTAAAGTTTTATATATTGCCAAGTATCACCTTGTCTATTCCTTTTTTATCCACCTATACAAGGATGGTAAGAACCAATATTTTAGATCAATTAGGAGAAGATTTTGTGATTTATGCAAGGGCTCGTGGAATTCCTTTTTATAAAATTATGTTAAAGCATATATTGAAAAGTTCAAGTGTATCTCTTATCGCTTTGTTAGGACAAAATATAGGAAATATTCTAGTGGGAACAGCCATTATAGAAACGGTTTTTTCAATAAAAGGTTTAGGAAGATATGGATTAGATGCCATATTTTCAAGGGATCATCCAGCAATCAATGCCTATGTGATCATTATTGCCTTTTGTTTTTCACTGGTGAATATAATAACAGATTTGATTGCCATGAAAATAGATAAGAGAGTAGGTGAAAATAGCTTGTTATGAGAAAAATTTTAAAAAATAAACAATGTTTTACTGGAACAATGATATTGACTACTATTATTCTTTTTGGTATTGTTTTTCCTCTTATTTCAGGGAATGATCCATTTTTGATTTCATCAAGTGATAAATTTGCTACAAGGTCCTTTAAATACTTATTAGGAGCAGATCACTTTGGACGATGTATTCTGACAAGAATAGCAATAGGGACTAAATATTCATTAGGGGTATCCTTTTTAATTATAGGAGCTATAGCTTGTATCAGTTTAGTTGTAGGAACTATACCAACCTATTGTGGTGGAAAAGTGGATCGTGTATTTGTAGGGATTTGTGATATATTTATGGCATTTCCCCAAATGGTATTTATATTTGTATTGATGGGGATTATGGGAAAAGGAATTGGCAATTTAATGATTTCTATGGTAATTGCTCAATGGGCTTGGTATGCAAAAGTTGTAAGAGGATATGTATTAGAAGAAAAAAATAAAAAGTATATACAATCAGCAGTAGGAGCAGGTTCAGGGAAACTTAAAATTATAGTAAGTCATATTATCCCTAATATATTGCCAGCCTTTATTGTATATGTAAGCTTAGGAATGGGACGAATCATCTTAGAACTTTCAGCTTATTCATTTTTAGGGTTAGGGGTAAGTCCTTCAATTCCAGAATGGGGAGCTATGTTAAATGAGAGCAGAAAATATATATTTTCACAGCCCCAATTAATGGTTTATCCTGGATTATTTATATTTTTTACTTCCATAGGATTTAATTTATTAGGAGATGGAATAAGAGATGTACTTGATAAAAAGAGAGGAGGTATTCATGGAACAACTTAAAATCAAGAACTTGGTAGTGAAGAGTGAAAATAAAATGTTGGTAAAGTCCATAAATATTGAAGTAGAAAAGGGAAAAATACTAGCTGTAGTAGGAAAATCAGGAAGTGGAAAAACCATCACCTTTAAAGCAGCAACAGGATTATTAAGCTCAGAAAAGTTTGAAATTACAGGTGAGATCCTTTGGAATGAAAAAATTTATGCACCTAATGAAATGCAAGGATTCCTCGGGAGAGAAATTTCCTATGTAATGCAAAATCCCATGACTGCATTTAATCCAGTATTCACCATTGGCTCTCATTGTAGAGAAACACTCATGCAGCATTTAAAGGTGAATAAAAAAGAATCAGAGAAAATTATAAAAGAGTGGTTTGAAAAATTTGGCTTACAGGATACACAAAGAATTCTTCAAAGCTATTCCTATGAACTTAGTGGAGGCATGTTACAAAGAGTTATGTTATCCCTTGCTATGGCTGTAGGGAGTAAAATGATTATTGCAGATGAACCCACTACTGCATTAGATACTATTACTCAGAAAGAAATCATATTAGCATTTCAAAGATTAAATGAAGAATATGGAGTAACCATTGTATTTATTTCTCACGATTTTGCCATTGTTAGTCAAATTGCTCATCATATGGTAGTGATTTCAGATGGAAGAAGGATTGAATATGGGAAAACGAAAGACGTTTTAATGACGCCCCAATCTGCATTAACAAAGAAAATGTTAAAGGAATTGATTGAGAATGATTATGATTACTAATTTGACAAAAAAATATAAAGAAAATATAGCGCTAAATCAAATTTCATTTCATATAAAAGAAAAAGAAAATATAGCTATTGTTGGAGAAAGTGGCAGTGGGAAGTCTACCATAGGGAATATATTGTTAGGGTTTGAGGCTTTAACAGGAGGAGATATTCTTTATGAAGGAAGATCTATTCATATCTTTGGTAAAAAAGAATGGAAAGAATATAGAAAAAATGTACAAATCGTATTTCAAGATGCGCAAAATAGCTTGAATCCTAGAATGAAGGTAAAGGATATTATTGCAGAGCCATTAAAGAATTTTACCAATTTGAATAAAAAAGAGAGAGATCTAAAAGTAAAAGAAACTTTAGCATTGGTAGATTTAAGTGAAAAGGATGGAGAAAAATATCCTTATGATTTCAGTACAGGTCAGCAAAAAAGAATTAACATAGCAAGAGCAATCATTTGCCATCCTCAATTAGTGGTGATGGATGAAGGAACTTCAGGGCTTGATCCTGAAATTAAAAATAATATGATCAAGCTTATAAAAAAACTTCAAAAAGATCAAGGAATTACCTTTATGATGATTACTCATGATATGAGGGTTGCAGAAAAATTAGCATCCCATGTGATTGTTTTAAAAGAAGGTAAAATCATAGAAAATATAAATAATTTTAAAAGCATCAATCAATTTAAAAGTGATTATGCTCATGAGCTTATAAATGCAGTACCTAAATTTAAATACAAAGTATTAGGAGGAGTAAAATGAAAAAGATTAGTAAATTATTAGCATTGATGTTAGCGATCCTTGTATTATTAGCAGGTTGTGGTAAAGGGGAACAAGTAGATATAGAGAGTGAAGAAACGAAGCAAAATGATGAAATCATTATTGGATGGAGTAGTGATTTAGATAATTTTGGACCATTGACTTCAGAAGATGGATATAGTCATGAACTTTTAGGATTGGTATATGAACCCTTAGTAAAGTTTGATGGGGAAAGAGCAGTTCCGTGTTTAGCAGAAAAATTTGAAACATCAGAGGATGGAAAAGTGTATACTTTCCATTTAAGAAAAGATGTTAAATTTTCAGATGGAGATATATTGAATGCTTCAGCTGTTAAACAAAACATGGATGGAATTTTACAAAATAGGGATAGATTTTCATGGATGGGTGGAATAGGAAAGCTTGATCAAGTAAAAGTAGTAGATGAATATACAGTTCAATTTATATATAAGGAGCCTTATTATGCAGCTCTTTTAGATATGAGTGCACAATTTCCAGTGAGAATGATTAGTCCTAAAGCTATTCCTGATGATGGAAATACAGCAGGGATATTAAAAGGAAGTATTGGGACAGGACCCTTTGTATTAAGTGAAGCCGTTAAAGATCAAGAATATATATTTACTTCAAATGAAGATTATTGGGGACAAAAGCCTAAATATAAAAAGGTGATTATCAAAGTAATTCCAGATCCTGATGCTAGAATGATGGCACTTGAGAGTGGAGACATTGATTTAATCTATGGTGCAAAGCAGCTTTCTTATGAAGGGTATGCTCAATATGAAAATAATAATAAAATTGGAAGAGCACTTTCTGAAAATGAATCAGAAACAAGAAGTATTTTATTAAATACAAAAAATGAAATATTATCAGATATAAATGTACGAAAAGCCATACTAAGTGGCGTGAATAAAGAAAATATAATAGACACTACATTGCTTGGATTAGAAGAAAAAGCAGATACCATTTTAAATCAAAACCTTCCTTATTGTAATGTTGCAGTAGAATCATACAAATATAATAAAGAAAAAGCAATAGAACTTTTAGAAAAATCTGGTTGGGTTCTTCCTGAGGGAAAAGAGATTCGAGAAAAGAAGGGTAAAAAGCTTTCTTTAGAATTGATGTATGTAACAGGAAGAGGTGCAGAAGGGGATATTGCTAAAATATTTGCAGCACAGATGAAAGAAATCGGTATAGACATTCAGCTAGATGGAGTAGAATTGATGGTATGGGGAACTCGTGGCTTTGAAGGAGATTTTGAACTTTCCTTTAATGCAACTTATGCAGCTCCTTATGATCCTCATACTTATATTGGTGGAATGAAGAGCTATAGTCTTGATAATGCAGCACAGCAAGGACTTTCAGAAAAATCAGAGTTAGACGAAAAAATAACAAAATTATTTTCTACAAATGATGAGAAAGAGATACAAGCTCATTATAATGAGATATTGAAACAATTGAATGATAGTGCTATCTATATACCTATTTCCTATCAAAAACAAATCGCTTTATACAATAAAGAAAAAATTTCTTCCCTTGAGTTTCCAGCTATTGCAGGGGAATTGGATATGATGTTAATAAAATAGTTTGTAAATATTATTCAGCAATTGATTTTGTTGATCTATTCCAAATTTTCACTAAATATATACTTATCACAGAGAAGGTAACTACTATTAATATAAAATAGTATATTGAATATAAGAAACTCTGACCTAAAATAGTATAAATGAATATTATGGGAATATTAGCAAGGATAACAGTCAGAAAAAAACTTTTGTATTTTAAACCCACGTAAGAGGAAATAAAGCAAGCTAGATCTGTTGGAGCTATAGGACATAAAATTGCCAGAGCTAAGAATTGATGATTATATTTTTTTGACATATTTATTAATTCAGGATATTTATCATTTATTTCGTTTATAAATCTACTATTAAAAGAAATTTTGGCTAGTATAAATATAATGGATTCACTTATAATCATTGAAACCATAGATAAAGTAAAACCTAATATAGGATTAAATAATAAACCACCTACAATCATAAATAGCATCCCTGGTAAAAAGGCAAAAATTCTTACAATGGATAATATTAAAAAAGTCATTGTTGCTATTTTTTCATGACATTTTATAAATGTGATTAAATCATCTAAAGTTAAAATCTTTAAAAAATATCTCATTATGGTGAACAGCAAAATCCATATAATAATAAAAAGAATGTTGATTAGTATTTTGTGTTTTTTCATAGTAGATCACCTCTTTTACAATTATGATTCTACGATATATTGTAACTCTTAAATATTAAGATAAAACAGAAAAAAATCTTAAGAATTCTTAAGATTTTTTTCTTATTTCTTTTTAAAAATTAGCCTAAAATTTTTTCATAACAATAAAAATCATGCTCTCGATCTAAAAATTTTATATTTCCTATATGATTAAAATCAAGCTTTTTGAAAAGAGAATTCATTTTTAAGTTTATAGAATAAGTATCTGTTTTAAGGTAGTTAATTTGACTATTTTGTGCAAGCTCTTCTGTAAATTTTATTAAGTGAGACCCTATTCCTTGATTTCTATAATTGGGGTTAATTGCCATTCTATGAATAACCATAAATTTTTCAGGAGAAGACCAGTTTACATCTTTGTACTCAATAGGTTCTTCATTGTTAATACATACAAAACCTGCAACTTGCCCATCTAGATCATATGTATATAGGTCATTGTTTTCTATATCTTTGATAAAATCTTTTGCTACTGGATAATTAGTATCCCACTGATTATTACCATAAGACCCCATTTCTTCAATAGTAGCCCTTATGATATCCATAATTTGTTCTAGATCGTTGAATGTTGATTTTCTTATCATTTTAGATTACTCCTTATAATTTTTGAGTTGATACCAATCAGTTTCTACATTTTTTTTCATTTTTTTGATCAGTTCTAATACGGATTTTTTTTGATCGTCATCAAAATTTCTAAAGCATATTTCTATATTTCGATTTTCTTCTTTTATGATTTCCTCATAGATTTTTAAAGTTTTAGAAGTAGGATATAGTTGATAAGAGCGTTTGTCATCACTATTCTTTTTTTTGAGTATAAAACCTTCTTTTATAAGCTTTTGGATTACCTTAGTAGTGGTTGTTTTGTCAACCTTAAGTAAACTAGATAGTTGAATTAAATTGATTCCAGGATGTTCACAAACCCTTGTTATATATATAAATTGACCCTTCTGTAAGTTTAGTTCTTTAAATTTAATTTCTACAATAGTATGAATGGTTCTAGAGAGTGCTCCTATTTCTCTTAGAATATAATTATTTAATTGTATGAGGTTCACCTCCTAACATTTTATCATTCACTAGGAAAAACTATATTTTGCAAATTTATTTTTTTAGTTCATGGATGAAAGCAAGTACAGCTTCTTTTTTAGTAGCCCATGAAGTAACTAGTCGAATAGCAGAATGGGTATCATCTATTTTTTCCCAAATATAAAAGATGAACTTTTTCTCTAGTTTTTCGATTACCTTATTTTCTAAAATAGGAAATACTTGATTTGTTGGAGAATCTATTAAAAACTTACAATTCAATTCTTTTAGACCTTCCGTTAAAAGATTTGCCATTTCATTAGCGTGATTTGCAAGTTCAAAATAGAGATTATCCTTAAATAATTCCTCAAATTGAATCCCTAAAAGCCTTCCTTTAGCAAGGAGTGCTCCTTTTTGTTTGATATGATATCTAAAATTTTCTTTTAAGTTTTCATTTCTTATTACTAAAGCTTCACCAAGAAGGGCTCCGTTTTTGGTTCCGCCAATAAAAAATGCATCTGTAAAATTACACATATCGGATAAGGTTAGATAGGATTCTTTAATACAAAGTGCTGAACCTAGTCTTGCACCATCTGCATATAAGATTAGATCATTAGATTTACAAAAATTACTTAAGGCTTTAATTTCTTCTTTTGTATAGATCGTACCTAATTCTGTTGGATTAGAAATATATACAAGCTTTGGTTTTACAACATGTTCATTTGTATGAACATCTAATACTTCTTGGATTTTTTGAGGAATGACTTTTCCAGCATTTGAATCTATTGTGATTACTTTGTGGCCAGTATATTCAATGGCGCCTGTTTCGTTAACAGCAATATGTCCCGTATTAGCAGATATACAAGCTTCATAAGGTTTTAAAAAAGCCCCAATGGCTATAAGGTTTGTTTGAGTCCCACCAGAAATAAGATGAATATCAATATCTTTATTGCCTATGAGGTTTTTTATTTTAGAAATTGCATTGTTTGTGTGTGTATCATTTCCATAACCTTTTTCTTGAGTCATATTTGATACGATTAGAGCATTTAAGATTTTTGGATGTGCACCTTCACTATAGTCATTTTTAAAACTGTACATTGGAATCCCCCTTGGTCATTATTTTTATATAGTTGGACTTTCAACTAATTATATTATACAAAAAAATAGTTGGGCTTTCAACTATTTTTCAAAGAAGCCTGTTCATAAAATTTTAGTTAGTACTGAGCCATTGAAATAGTTCTTTCAAAATTTATGATTTTAAAAAAGAATTTGAATGTTCCATAATGTGATGGATCTACTTATAATTATTGATGGCATAAATAAAGTAAAATCGAACAAGGAATTAAATGATAAACCATCTATAATCATATGTTTTAATCTGTAGCTTTCCTATAGGGCTTTCTATTCTAAGAAAATATTAAGGATTTTTTTACCTTTTTGTTAAGATACCTATTTTACAATTATTATAGATCTTTAGATAATACGAAAATAATATGAGGGGGAACCTTTATAAAATATGATAAAGAAAATATGAAAGTAAACATAATAATATTTTTTACGAGAATTGTATACTTTTTTTATGTAAAATCGTTATATTTACAAGAAGTTATTTTTATCAAATATAGAGGGAATAACTTTGCGTTTTATGAAAATTTATATTGCTTACTTAAAATCTTGCGTATCTTTCTACATTAACTTTAAGGGGGGCTTAATGAAAAACAAATTAATAACTAAATTGTATCAAGATAAAATGAAAATCATATATGGATATTTATTAAAAATTGGATCATTCCAATATATCTAGCTGGTTGTTTAGGGTATCTATTAATCAATATTATGATTTATGCAGAAAAGAAAAAAAACATCCCGAAATAAGCATTGATCAAGAATATTTTATGAATAGAATTATAGAAGACGAGGATATGGGAGATTTTTTCATTAAAAAAGAAGAATCGAAGTATATCAAAGAAATACTAGAATCCTTATCAAATGTATCAAAAAATTTATTATTGTTAAAGTATGGTTTAGATTTATCCTATAAAGAAATAGCAGAAATAGTTGATGTGAAACAGGGGAAGATCTTAAAGGAAAGTATAGCTTAGAATTCTCTGGAATTTTTTTAAATTTAAAGGATAAAAATGATACTATTACAAAAGAAAATTTAAAAATAATAGGTGTTGTAGTTACAAGGGATAAAGAATCATTAAAAGAACTTAAAAATTTGAAAGCTATTAAAGCTTCAAGTTTTGGTGTAATAATAGATAAATACTAAAGGAGATGTTATTTTGAAAAACAAAATAAATGATTTTATTTATAAAAAGAGGTTTGGTTTCATATTTTTTGCTCTTTTATCTAGTATATTTAATATAGGTTCTATTGCTTTATTAGGTAGTGCACATATATATGATATCGTTCATATTTATCCTTCTATCATGTTTTATGAAGGAATATTAACTTCTAGAAATCCTTCTGAATATTATTTTATACCGTTAGCAGTATTAATAGATGGATGTATAGGGATTATAATAGGACAGCTTGCAAAGAAGTTCTTCAAAAAAGAGTCTGCATATTTTGTAATGCTGAGTATTTCTTTTTTAATCTATTGGTTTATAATTACATTCCAATTTATATTTTGGAATTAATCATTTAAAAGGTATTGGGATGAAAATAAACAGGAATAGCATTTTGCTATTCCTGTTATCAAAGAACTTTTTCTATAAAAATGTTCTCTTCTAAACCTAAATATCTAATGATTTTTATTTGACTATCATTAAGCATCTTTTGAAATATATGCCTTTTTTTCCACACTACTTTGTGTCTTGTATTCCCTTAGCATCTCTTCACATGCATATTCACGTTTCTTATATGGCTTTACAAATTTATTCAGTTGAGTTTTGCTTTTATCACATTTTTCACGATAGTTTTTTGTTTAGTCGTTTTTAATTTTGATGAATAACAAGCTACAAATTTGCATGGAATTCCTTTTTTTGTGTATTTTCAATGGCTACAGTGATGGATTGTATCATAAGATAGTTTGTGTGAAAATTATACAGAAAATAAATTGATGTTTTGGAAAAAATAGTTATGCGAAATATGAGTTAAAATAGAGTAAAAAATATTATACTACTCAATTTTAAAAGTGTTCATCATAGTAGATAAATCTTTTGTTTTTATATCTATACCTTTCATAGAATTAGAAATTTCTTCTATCATAGAATTTTGTTCTTGAGAAGATGCGTTTAGCTGTTGGACAATTGCAGCTGATTCTTCTGTTACTGAAGAGATATTTTTTATTGCTAATAGAACTTTATTTTTACTTGTCTCTATTTGTTGCATATCATCATTAAGTAATTTTACTTTGTCAATAACACTATTTGAAATGGAGCTCATTTGTTCGAATGATTTCATGGTTTCTTCTAATGAAGAATCAACTTCATTAACAATTGAACCTGTATTAGTGATTGTTTCTTGAGTTTGATCGATAACTAGTATGATTTCTTTTAAAATATTCTCAACCTCTTGAGTAGTATTTGTTGATTGTTCAGCTAGCTTTCCAACTTCTTGAGCTACTACAGCAAAGCCTTTACCAGCTTCTCCAGCTCTTGCTGCCTCAATGGCAGCATTTAATGATAACAAATTAGTTTGCTCAGCAATAGAATTGATAGTACCAACAATATTTCCGATTGACTTTGATTTTTCTGACAAATCATATACTCCTTTTGCCACTACTATTGATGTTGTTGTGAGCATTATGAGCATTTACTTCATAAGTTAAATTACCATCTTTAGCTTTTTGCATAGCTTCTTTAAGAATTTTAATTTTTCTAAATATGAATTTATGAAGTATATTAGAGCTGATAAAAATAATTGAGATTAATATAATTAATAATATAAAACATTTTCAAACTATTCAATTTATCCCCGTATATTACAAATGAAGGAACACCTGATCTAACAATCCATCCCCAAGGTTCAAAGTATTCTGCGTAATCATATGCCATGAAAGATTCTTTAGTTTTGGGATTCGTCCATTCATATTCATAAACTTTTCCAAAATATTTTTCACTAGCTAAAGCTGCACCTAAATTTCCTAATGAAGCATATTCTTGTATTATATTTACACCTTCTTTATAAGGATGCATGACCCTGTCTCCATCTTTAGTAAGTGCATAGATGTAGCCTCTAGGGTTAGATCCAACTTTAGACTGAGTCATATCTCTCAATCCTTCGGCATTTTTAGGACCTAGTATGGTAAGTCTAGCTCTTTCTTGTGCTTCTTCAAGAGAGATAACGCCTTCTTTTGCCATGTGGTCAAGTTCATATAATAATCCTTTTGAATATGTTATAGAGCTTTTAATTTGTATTTGGGCTGATTGTGATAATTCACCTTTCATTTTATTGTAAGACATGTAGAAAGAAATTAACAAAGGAATACTTACGGCAATTGAAATTGCAATGAAAGTTTTATTTAAGATACTCATACCTGTTTTCTTTGTTTCCATAAAACAATCCTCCTTTTAGATTAAGCGTTAATCATTGAAAAAGGGACAAAGAGTAAATGATTTAATATAATATGCATCACTCCTTATTTTGGTATTTTGAATATTTTTACAATTGGATATTAAGAGAATTAATTAGAAATGAAGAATATAATTCTATATCATTACCAAAATTCAGAAAAATCAACCTTTTTTGACATTAATTGCACATATATAATCTGTTTCTAACATAAAATTACTAAAACAGGATATTTTATTTGGTTGAAATGGTTTCAATTGTCATAGATGGTTTGAAGCAAAGAGGGTTCACAAAAGATTTAGCGCCAAATGTAAAGACTGTTTTTCGATGTATTCAGATTCCTGAAACCACATATGTCCGTGGAGCATCATAAACGAAATATAAGTCATAACAATAATAATCCTAAGAAAATCTTAAGATTTAACAAAAGTTTTTATTAAGATATCTATTTTATAATTTTTATATATAAATTCTGAATGATACAGAACAGGGCTAAGTCACAAGGGCGAGGGAAACTTGTGTGAAAAAGATTAAGGGGTAAAATATTAAAATAAAGGAGAATGAAAAATGAAAAAGAAAACAAAAATGGGATTAATAATAGGGGTTATATTATTAGGGGTAATGGGTTTTATATTTATAGATGTTCATCCTGATGGAACTGTTTCTTTAGATGGAGATGGATTTTATAAGCGTCATTTTATGAACAAAGATGAGTTTGTTAATTTAGAAGAAAGGGCTGAGGAGTTAGCAACAAATCCACTTGAAGATAAAACGGTTCCAGCATTCAAGGCAAAAGATATGGATGGAAATGAGATAACAGAAAAATTATTTAAAGAGCACAAGCTGACAATGGTTAATATATGGGGAACTTTTTGTGGTCCATGTATCAAGGAAATGCCAGATTTAGAAAAACTGTCTAAAGAAATTTCTAAAAAAGATGTGAATCTTGTAGGAATTATTGCAGATGTTAAAAAAGATGAAAATAAAAAAGAAGCTGAAAATCTTATTAAGAAAACGGGTGTAACATATGTTAATCTGATTCCAGATCAGGCATTGCTAGATGAAATCGTTAATAAATTTGATTATGTTCCTGCATCTATATTTATAGATCAGCAAGGAAATATATTAAAGACACATGTGGCAGGTGCAAATTCTTATGAAGAGTATCTTGAAATTGTGAATGAACTTTTAGAAAGAAATAATAATAAATGAAAATAATTTTAGAATACTATGATAGTATTCAATATGCTAAAAGATCTGTAGTGGAGCTACGGATTTTTTAACGATTTTTAAGAAAGTCTTATGAAATTTAGGTATACTGATAGTAGATAAAATAGGAGGGAGATTAAATGAGCAAGGAAAATATTCTCGTTGTAGATGATGAAAAAGAGATTAGAAATTTAATAAAGATTTACTTAGAAAACGAAGGATATACTATAATCTTAGCTTCTAATGGAGAAGAAGCTCTAAAAATTTTAGAAAATCAAGAAGTTCACTTGATTATATTAGATATTATGATGCCAAAAATAGATGGAATAAAGGTTTGTATGAAAATCCGAGAGGGAAAAAATATGCCTATTATTATGCTTTCAGCAAAAAGTGAAGATATGGACAAGATTATGGGATTGACTACTGGGGCAGATGATTATATGACAAAACCTTTTAATCCATTAGAATTAGTTGCGAGAGTAAAATCTCAATTGAGAAGATATATAAAATTGAATACAAAAAAAGCAGAGAGTGATTCTATCATTGAAATAGATGAATTAAGCATTCACATAGATACCCATGAAGTAAAAGTAAGAGGGGAAAATATAAAGCTTACTCCTACAGAATTTGAGATACTAGAGCTTTTAGCAAGAAATAGGGGAATCGTATTTAGTATAGAAAAGATTTATGAACGAGTATGGAAAGAAGCTTTTCATGATGCAAATAATACGGTAATGGTGCATATTCGAAAAATAAGAGAAAAGATTGAAGAAAATCCAAGGAAGCCCAAGTTCATAAAAACTGTATGGGGAGTGGGATATAAAGTTGAAAGATAAGCTAAAAAAGATAGATATAAAGATGTTGATGAATCTTGTGAAGAAGAGTATTCATATATATAAGCTAATGAAGAAAAAGATTACAAGTAATATTCGATTAGAACTCATTGGAACCTTTATAATATGTATATTGATTAGCGGCGTATTCTTTTTTACATCTATAGGTGTTATTGGGATTTTTCAAATTCACCCTTATATAAATTATAGTGAGGGTACACAAAATATGCAGAGGACTGTAGAATCATTAGTAAGCAAAATATCAAAGCAGGAATATAGCATTCAAGATAAAGAAAATATACAAAAGATAATAGATGAATATGCTAGGGGGCATGTAAAAATACTGATTACAGATTTAGATGGAAAAGTGAATTACAGAACAAATAATGGGGATGAAATACAAGTAGATCTATATAATGTTATTAAAAATGTTAATGAAAACAGGTATGAAGATTCACAATATTGGAAATGGAGTGAGTCTATACAGGAGCAAGTATTTATTTATCCAATAAACTTTAAAGACCAGAGGAGTTATATTATTTTGAAGGGGGTACCTGATGGAGAAATTAAATATTTTTATGATGATATAGATGTTATTGCTCCTACTATGATTATCATATCTGTAATTTTTTTATTATATTTATTTTTCATTTTAGCCAAAAGAAAAGTACAATACATTCGAGAATTATCAGATGGTCTCATGGAGATTTCAAAGGGAAATTTAGATTTTAGAATCGTTAAAAAAGGGGAAGACGAATTAGCCCTACTTGCTCAAAATATCAATTATATGAGTAAATCCCTAAAGAAGAAAATAGAAGAAGAAAGAAGAGCAGAAGCTACAAAAAATGAACTGATTACCAATGTATCTCATGACTTAAGGACACCGCTTACGTCTATTATAGGATATTTAGGGTTAATAAAAGAGAAAAGCTATAAGAGTGAAGAAGATCTAGATGAGTATATTCGTATTGCTTTTTATAAATCTGAGAAATTAAAAATCCTTATAGATGATCTATTTGAATATACAAAGGTAGCTAATAAAGGAATAGAATTAAATAAAAGAGATGTAAACCTCAATGAATTTTTAGAGCAGTTAATAGAAGAGTTTGTACCTATTTTTGAAGAGAATAACCTTCAATTAGAAAAAAAGATAATAGAAGAAAAAATAAATATTTTAATAGATCCGGATAAAATGGTGAGAGTATTTGAAAATTTATTGATGAATGCAGTGAAATATAGCTTTAAACCAGGGAAAATTAAAATAAGTATTTATAAAGATGATCATTATGGAGTCGTTTGTATTCAGAATAAAGGTAAAAATATCCCTGAAGAAGAAATTCCTTATCTATTTGAAAGGTTTTATAAAGGAGATAAATCTAGGACATCAGAGGATGAAGGAACGGGTCTTGGACTAGCTATAGCGAAAAATATTGTAGAAATACAAGAAGGAAATATTTGGGCTACATGCGAGAAAGAAGATATAAGTTTTTTTGTCAGTTTTAAGTGTTAAATCGTTAATGATATTTTAAGAAAATATTAAGACTTTAGCAGGGCTTTTATTAAGATATTTATTCTATAATTCTCCATATAGTAAAAGTTGTCAATGAAATGAAAGGGAGGATTATAGAATGGAAGCAGTTTCTTTTATAAAAAATTATATAAAGTATCCTAGAATGATTGGTGCCATTTGCCCTAGCTCTAAAGCTCTTGCAAATAAAATGATGGGAAAAATAGATTTTGAAAACGCTAAATGTATTGTGGAATATGGTCCAGGTACAGGAGTTTTTACAGAAGAATTGATCAAGAGAAAGAGAAACGATACGGTTTTGGTCGTAATGGAATTAAATGACGATTTATATGATTTATTAAAATTGAAATATGATCATATTGAAAATGTTTATATTATTCATGATTCGGCAGAAAAAGCAAATGAGTATATAAGATTATTTGGTTTTAAAGAGGTAGATTATATTGTTTCAGGATTGCCCTTTGCAGCTTTTTCAGAAGAACTATCAAATGACATCTTAACAAATACGTTAAAACTATTGAAAAAAGATGGGCAATTTATTACATTTCAGTATACTTTATTAAAAAGAAATCTGATAAAAAAATTTTTCAAAGATATTCATATTACCTATGAATTTAGAAATATTCCTCCAGCATTTGTATTTAATTGTAAGACAGAATAAATTAAAGGGATAAAATTATTTGATTCTTTTAATGATGCTGAAAGTTGAGAGAAAGATTTTTTATCTTATGATGATATTTATTATAAATACAAAGAAATTTTTATATAATTTTTTTTATTATAGAAAGAATTTATAATGCTTTACATGGACTTCTTTATAATGATATACTACTCCAAAAAACAATTAGAGGAGTGGACAAGTATATGAAGAAAACGTTTGTCGTTATATTAGCGATAATGGTTATTTTTAGTCTAGCAGGATGTTCTAGTAAAGAGGAAAAAGAAGTAAAAAATAGTTCGCAAGAAGAATACAAAATTGTTGATACTGAGAAGGTTGAAGAAGGATTAAAGGATGATTCTTGGGTAATCGTAGATACCCGTTTAAACGATGCTTTTAATGGATGGAAGTTAGATGGTGTTAGCAGAGGCGGAAGAATTAAAGGAGCTGTAGATTTTTCTGCAAATTGGCTAAAAGTTGAAGTAGACAATAAAGAAGAAATTCTACAGGAAGCACTTAACACAAAGGGAATAACAGAAGAAAAAAATATTGTTTTATATGATGTAAATGGAACGGATGCAAAGGAAGTAGCTACGTATTTAAAGGAAAAAGGATTTGCTAACTTATATGTGTATGATATGAAGCAGTGGGCAGATGATGAAAGCTTACCAATGGAGAAATATGAAAACTATCAATTGATTGTACCCCCATCTATTACAAAGGATATTATTGATGGAAAAAAACCAGAAAGCTTTGAAAATGCTAAGAATATAAAGATTGTTGAAGCAAGCTGGGGAGAAGAAAAAACTTCTTATGCCAATGGTCATATTCCTACAGCTTTTCATATTAATACAGATGAAATTGAACCACCAACAACAGAACCTCCAATGATGTGGATGCTAGCAGATGATGAAATTCTTGCTAAATTTGCTGTAAAATATGGTTTTACAAAAGATGATACAGTAATCGTTACAGGAGAAGAACCTATGGCTGCCTATAGAGTAGCTACAGTCCTTAGATATATAGGGGTTAAGGATGTAAGAGTTTTAAATGGTGGAACAACAGCTTGGACTATGGCTGGATATGAACTTGAAACTACAAGCAATCAGCCCGTAGCAGTTACAGATTTTGGTGGAGTGATTCCAGGAAATCCAGATGTGATCGATACAATGGAAGAGACAAAAGCAGGGCTAAAAACACCGGATGTATTTACATTAGTAGACAATCGTACTTGGGATGAGCATATAGGTAAAGCAAGTGGATATTCTTATCATGATAAAAAAGGTAGAGTTCCTGGTGCTGTATTTGGTTATGCAGGAAAAACAGATTCCTATTCTTTAGATTATTATAGAAATATAGATAAAACCATGAGAAATGCAAATGAATTCCTTGTCCTTTGGGAAAAACAAGGCATCGATACAACAAAGCATTTAGCGTTTATGTGTGGTAGTGGATGGAGAGTAGCTGAAATATATACTTATACAGATGTTGTTGGACTAAAGGATATAGCTATTTTTAGTGATGGATGGATTGGCTGGAGCAATGAAGAGAATAATCCAATTGAGACAGGAGAGCCTAAGAAGTAGATGAAAGCTTTTTCAAAGAATAGACGAATGAATAATATTGTATATGGATTAGAATTAATTATATTTATCGCACTATGTATTTTAGAATATTTATCGGGATATAAAGCAGGTGTGATGAAGCATCTATATTTTAAAAAGATGGAGTATTTATCAAAAATATATACTCAAAATGGAATGCTGATTCATTCAATCATACTATTGTGTCTGTTTATAGGACTCATGATTATCTACAAGAATAGATGGAATGATGATCGTAAAAAAAGTATGATAAGATTTTTCATATATGGTATTGTTTTGATAAGTGGATTTTATCTTCCATACATGAAAGAATTAAACACATATGTATATACTTTAATGTTCTTAGAGATTGCAATTGGAATTGAATCAATAAAAATGATTCTGAATAAATAAAAGGGTTTTATGTAAAAATATTAAGTAGTCTTAGACTGTTTAATATGTTGAAAAATTATGACAATAATCGAAAAGTTAAATTTTAGAAAAAAGCACGAATGAGATAAGTGCTTTTTTCTTTGCTTTTTATATGAAGAATCCATCTTATTTACAAATTCAAGAAAACCAACAAAAATATAGGTAAAATCATGAATGTAGAGGACAAGAACGAAGTATTTTTTTGAAAAATATTTATATTAACCATTACCATTCGAGCGATTTCGTGTTAAAATAGTCAAAGAATAATTAGGAAGAGTGAGGGTTATTATGAAAAAAGGTTTTGATCCAAAAAAATATTTAGAAGAACAATCGAAGTTTATACTTGAAAGAGTGAATGATTATGACAAGCTTTATTTAGAGTTTGGAGGGAAACTTTTATTTGATTTACATGCAAAAAGAGTACTTCCAGGTTTTGATGAAAATGCAAAGATTAAGTTACTTCATAAGTTAAAAGAACAGGTTGAAGTAGTTATTTGTGTTTATGCTGGAGATATTGAAAGAAATAAAATTCGTGGAGATTTTGGAATCACTTATGATATGGATGTATTAAGATTGATTGATGACTTAAGATCTTATGAGTTAGATGTAAACAGTGTTGTTATTACTAGATATGATAATCAACCTGCAACTACAGTATTTATGAATAAGCTAGAAAGAAGAGGTATTAAGGTATATACTCATCGTGCAACAAAGGGATATCCTACAGATGTAGATATGATTGTAAGTGATGAAGGATATGGCAAAAATCCTTATATCGAAACTACAAAGCCTATTGTAGTTGTAACAGCTCCAGGGCCAGGAAGTGGAAAACTTGCTACTTGCTTAAGTCAGTTATATCATGAATATAAAAGAGGCCGTGTGGCAGGATATTCTAAATTTGAAACTTTCCCTGTTTGGAATGTACCCCTAAAGCATCCATTAAATATTGCTTATGAATCAGCTACAGTAGATTTAAAGGATGTAAATATGATTGACTCTTTCCATTTTGATGCTTACAATGAGATAACAGTAAATTATAATCGAGATATTGAAACATTCCCTGTACTTAAAAGAATTATTGAAAAAATTACAGGAGAAGAAGCTGTTTATAAATCACCTACAGATATGGGCGTTAATCAAGTTGGATTTGGTATTATTGATGATGAAGTTGTTAAAGAAGCCTCTAGACAAGAGATTATTAGAAGATATTTTAAAACAGGTTGTGAATATAAAAAAGGATATGTAGATTTGGAGACTTTCCATAGAGCAAAGCTGATTATGGAAGAGCTTCATCTTAAAGCTGAAGATCGTAAGGTAGTTGTTCCGGCTAGAGAAAGAAGTGCTAAGCTAAAGGAAGAATTATCTAAAAATGAACAATGTTCAGTAGTAGCTTTGCAGCTTCATGATGGAACCATTTTAACAGGAAAAAGCTCAGAAACTATGGATGCAGCAGCAGCAGTGATTTTAAATGCTATTAAGCATCTTGCCAATATTACAGATGAGATGCATTTAATTTCACCAGTAATTTTAGAACCAATCATTAATTTAAAATCAAAAACATTTGGTAGTAAGATTACAGCATTAACCTGTGAAGAAATATTAATCGCATTAAGTATTAGTGCAGCAACAAATCCTATGGCACAAGCGGCTATGGAAAAGCTAGCAATGCTTAAGGGATGTCAAGCTCATTCTACAACTATTTTGAATACAAATGATGAGCAGACCTTTAGAAAACTAGATATTGATGTTACTTGTGATCCAGAATATCCATCAGATAGTTTATATTATAACAATTAGTTAGAATTTAAAATAAAGAAAAGCACTTATATTAAGGAAGTTAATAAAAAGGGCTTGAACTATTTTTTATATAGTGTATACTGATAGAGAACCTTAATTCATGAGTAAATAATTTATTAGATGAATATTTTTCGAACGATCTAAAATTAAGAATAACTTAAGTATAGAGATTTCGAAATTTTTATTGATGATTTATTTTTACAAAGAATTAAAGGAATAAAAATTTCGGAGGTAGATAAACATGACAGGTACAGTAAAATGGTTTAACAGCGAAAAAGGATATGGATTCATCACTACAGAAGAAGGAAATGATGTATTCGCTCATTTCTCACAAATCAACAAAGAAGGATTCAAAACTTTAGAAGAAGGTCAAAACGTAAGTTTTGATGTTGTTGAAGGAGCTAAAGGTCCTCAAGCTGAAAACATTACAGTATTATAATTTAAAGAGTCGAATAAAAAACTGGAGAGAAATCTTCAGTTTTTTTTATTTTTTGAAAGGGTGGATAAAGGTAGGAAATATATTTGGAAAAAAGAGAATGCTCTGTAAAATCATTTGAAAAATATGGTGAATATTGTTATAATTAATAAAAATGGCAAATTATTTGTCGGAGAAATAAAATTGAGAATAACAGATGTTTTTTATTTGTAATAAGTATGTGTTTAGTTGATTTAAAGATCAATAGCCGTAGGCAATACACCAAAAAATAGAGGTGATTGATTTGAAAAACATCAAAAAAAATAGTTTATACAAAAAAATAAGGAAAAATTTAAGTAGAGGAAATTATCTTAAAAAATTTCAGTTTAAAAGGTTTAAATTGGGAGATTTTAAGATCAAAAAGGCGATAGATATTTTTTCACTAAACCAAAATAGTATTAGGAAAAAATTAATATTGTCTTTTTTAGTATTGATTACTGCTCCTATGTTGATCAATCTAAGTGTTGTTTATTTTAATTCAATAGGGGCAATGAAAGATAAGATATCTGTATTTTCTTTAGAGATAATAGAACAAACTTCTGGGAATTTAGATTTAAAAATTTCTCAGATACAGGATAGTATGAGCTTGATTGATGGGGATATGGAAATAAGAGCTATTGCCTATAAAAAAGATTATATGGAGTCTATAGAAAAAAAGAGAGATATGAAAAAGGCTCAAAATGTTCTATCTAATATAACATTATCTAATAAAGATATAAAAAAGCTGATATTATTAAAGCCTAATGGTGAAAAGATTGAAGATAAAGTTTTTTATGAGAATAGTAATTTTTGGAGTAAAGGCGGAGGCTTTTTAGACACGGATGCATATAAAAAAGTATTAGAGATGGATGCGGGTGTACTATGGGTTAATGGATTAAATGAAAGCTATAAAGAGATAGTTTTATTAAAGCCTATTCTAGATAAAACTACAGGAGAAAGAGGATCAGTGTTAGTTGTATTAGTAGACCAGATTGTCTTTGGGGATATTTTAAGCGATGTTCATTTAGGAGAGGGAACCGATGTGGTAATCTTAAATGAAGATAGGAAGATTATTTCTCATAAATTAGGTGAAAATTTAGGAAAAGAAATAACAGATCCATATATCAATCGTTTATATAATGAAAGAAAATCAGATAAATTTACAACTAATAATAATCTTATAACATACACTACCACAAGCAATGGTTGGAAAGTTTTATGCCAGGTACCGTCAGAATCATTAGTGGTAGAAATTAGAAGAATTAGTTATATCACTTTAATTATTGGTATAATTTGTATAGGTATAGCCATAGGAATTTCCATTATTATTGCAACGAGTATTTCTAAGCCATTAAAAAATATTTCAAGTCTTATGAAAGAAGCGGAAGAGGGAGATTTGACAGTTCAGTCTACTGTGAAGGGGAGCAATGAGATAGCAAGATTATCTCAAAGCTTTAATGTGATGATTGAAAATATTAGAAAATTAATTGTAGATACTAGAGATTTGGTAGAATTAGTAGAAAATGATACGATTACTGTAAAAAAATCAGCTCATACAACGAATGTTATAGCAGAACAAGTTTCGTTAGCTATTGAACAAATTAGTGATGGAACGGCTAAACAAGTAGAAGATGCTGAAAATACAACAAATATTATAGATGATCTTTCTGGTCAAATAAATAATGTTACAGATAATATGGAAAATGTTATGGAGAGCATTACAAATACTAATGAAATAGAAAAAGATGCAATACTTACAATAAATAGCTTGAATGATAATGAAAGAGCTTTGAGAGATATGCTAGATGAAATAAAAAATTATATGAAGCAATTAAGGAAGCGATCTGTTGAAATTATTGAAATCAATAAAATTATAGAAATGGTCAATAAACAAACCAATTTATTAGCATTGAATGCAACCATAGAAGCAGCAAGAGCAGGAGAGGCAGGTAGAGGATTTTCAGTAGTGGCACAGGAAATAGGAAAATTGGCTGAACAATCAAAAAATTCAACAGAGATCATCAAATGTCTGATTGATAATATTGAAAAGGATATATTAGATACAGACAAAGTAGTGAATAATGCATATACTGTATTTGAAGAACAAGGAACAGCCGTCATAAAGACAGATGAAGCTTTTAAAGATATTTTAGAGCAATCAGAAGAAATATCGAATCAAGTAAAATATGTAAATATAGCCATTACCAATATGAATAAGCATAAGGAAAATGCCATACAAGCTATAAGAAATATTAAAGATGTTTCAGAAGAAGCAGCAGCATCGACTGAGGAAGTCTTGTCCATTACTCAAAGTCAAAATGAAACTTCAAATATGTTAGAAGAAATTTCTGAAAAATTAACAGATGCAGTGAACAAACTTCATCACTCTATGAATAGATTTAAAGTTTGATTTTAATATATGAAGGGGGTAAACAAATGAAAAAGAGGATATTTTTAGTAGTATTAGCATTAATGGTGGCTATGGCTTTTGTTGGGTGTGGAGGGGCTGATGAAACTTCTAAACAAAGCAGTGAACCTAGTGAATCTAAGGTAGAAGAGCAAAAAGAGCTATTGATTTATTGCGGAGTAACAATGGTAAGACCTATGACAGAAATTGCAAAAATAATTGAAGAACAAGAAAATTGTAAAATAACAATAGAAAAAGGTGGATCGGGAGGTCTTTTGAATAAGCTTAAAACAGATAAAACAGGAGATTTATATTTACCAGGATCGGATTCATACATAAATACGTTAGTTGAGGAAGAAATTATAAAGGAACATGTTTTAGTAGGATATAATAAGGCAGCAATCTTTGTTCAAAAAGGAAATCCTTTAAATATCACTAGTGATTTAGAGAATTTTACAAAGGAAGAATATATGGTTGTCATAGGAAATCCTGAAAGTGGTAGTATTGGGAAGGAAACTAAAAAAATACTAGATAAGAAGGGAATATTTGAAAAAGTTGTAGCAAATGCTAGTAAATTGACAAATGATTCTACAGAATTATTAAGAGTTATAAAAGACAAGGAAGTAGATTTGGTAATAAACTGGTATGCTACTTCTGTTTGGGATGATAATCCTAAAGATATTGATGTATTACAGATTGATGAAGAATATGCTAAAAAGAAAAAACTGGTTGTAGGGCTATTGAAGTATTCGGAAAATCCTGAACTGGCTAAAATATTTATGGACTATGCTTCATCAGATGCAGGTAAAGAAATATTTAATAAATATGGATTGTATGATATAAAATAAATATTCAATACAAATTGGACATTCAGTACAAATGAAACATTTGTACTGAATATTTTTATGATAGCTTATTATTTTATAGAGAGTTTCCTTTTTCTTTAGAAAAAATGTAGAAATATCCAAAACCTTGCACATTCTTGCTTTAGCAAATAGGATGATATATAATGAGGTAAATGAAATGATGAAGGAGAAAAAAGTTTAATTTTATTTAAAAGGATGATGAAATATTGTCAAATGAAATGGCTAGATTAATCGAAAAACGGAATAAAGAAAAAAGAAAGAGGAAAAATCAAATTCCTATGGGGATTGTTTTGTTAATTCTTGCAGTGGGTCTTTGTATAGGATTATGGCAAAAGGAGTATAGGCTGGCTATATGCTGGATTTTAGGAATTGGGATTGGTATGGTTCTTCGTTCTTCAAGATTTTGTTTTGCAGCAGCATTAAGAGACCCTTTTCTTGTAAAGGATACAAGATTATTTAGAGGAATGCTTTTAGCTATGATGGTGAGTACCATTGGTTTTGCTGTAATTCAATATATATATGTTCAGAAAAACCCTATTAAATATGATTTTATTCCAGGCGCTGTTACCTCTGTAGGTATTCATGTGATGATAGGTGCTTTTTTATTTGGCGTAGGAATGGTCATTGCTGGAGGTTGTAGTTCAGGCGTATTGATGCGAATTGGAGAAGGACATGCACTTCAATGGATGGTTCTTTTAGGATTTTTTATTGGAACGACCTTAGGGGCAAAACATTATGGTTTTTGGTACGATCATATTATTGAGCATGCAAAGACGGTTTACTTTTTCGAATACTTTAATTTTAAAATAGTGGTACTAGGCCAACTGATGGTATTATTTAGTTTATATATGCTGGCAATATGGTATGAAAATAGATATAGAAAAGATATATAAATGGAGGCAATTGAATGGCAGTAAGAGAAATTGATTGTTTGTATGAATTATGTCCTGTTCCTTTATTGAAGGCTATGAAGGAATTAAAAACAATGGAAATAGGAGATGTTGTGATTATACGCTCTGACCATAGCTGTGTTGGAGCAAATATAAAGGAATGGGCAGTGAAAAACCAATACCCAGTAGAGGTAGTTGAAGCAGAGGATGGCGAATGGGAAGTTTATATTGAAAAGACAAAATAGGAGGGATTAGATGAAACCCATTGTCACATGGTTAAAAAAGCCTTGGCCTTATTGGGTAGGAGGAATTCTATTAGGACTTTTAAATGTGATTTTATTGGCAATGAGTGGAATTAGCTGGCAGATTACCAGTGGATTTTTGCTGTGGGGTGTTGGAATTTTAGAATGGGTTGGACTAGAACCCCTTACTTGGGAGTATTTCGAACATTTTCAACATTATTATGAACCAGTGCTTACAAAGCATAATGTATTTTTAAATCAATATACCATTCTAAATGTAGGGGTAATTGTAGGTGCTCTCATCGCAACCTTATTAGCATCTCAATTTAAATGGAAAAAAATAAAAAATAGAAAGCAGTTGGTCTTTGCTCTTTTGGGAGGAATCATTATGGGGTATGGAACAAGACTTGCTGTTGGTTGTAATATAGGAGCCTTTTTTAGTGGAATTCCATCCTTTTCTTTACATGCTTGGATATTTGGGATATTTGCTATATTAGGTGGATGGGTTGGGAGTAAAATTTTAATTCGATTTTTGTTATAGGATAATTTTTAGCAGTGAAGAATATTGAGGTCGGGAGAGGAGGTAGAATATGAGAACAGTAGTATTAAAAGCAGTAGATGGAGTAACCTATGTAGGTAAAACAGAGCATATAATAGGGACTGAACAAATTACTTTAAAAGAAGTATCCATAGTAGAACCCAATAAAGAAAGTATGAAAAATTATATATCTAATGCATCAGATCCTTATCTAGGAAAGATTATATTTAATAAAGAACAAATAATATGGTATTACATGGAAGAAAAGTAAGAGTTCACTAGCTCTTACTTTTTATTTTTAACAAAAACCTCTTTTATGTGAAATAATAAAATCTACAAACATTTGCTCGTATTTGGTGAATTTATATTTTTTCCTTGAAGCAATGTAATAATCAAAATGAATAGTTAAATTTTTTACCATAACAGGCTGGATACTTTGTTCTTTTAATTCTTGTTGGATAATTAGCTTTGGCAGAAAAGAAAATCCTTTCCCTGCAAGAATAGAAGATTTAATAGCTTCTAAGGAATTAAGATCATAAATAATATTTAGGTCTTCTAGTCCAATATTTTTTCCTTCTAATGCTTCTCTTACTAAGTATCGCGTTCCTGAGTTTTTCTCACGTAAAATCAAAGGGATTTTTTTTAACTCTTCTAAAGAAATTTGTTTGGGGGCATTCTTTTGATTTCCTACTAAAAGTAATTCATCTGAAATGATTGTTTGTGTAATAATATCATTTACCTTTGGATCATGTTGAATGATACCAATATTAATCGTATGCTGACGTAGATTTTCGATGACTTCAGCAGAACTATTTACTTCAAGTTGGATATTTACTTCTTTGTGAAGCTGCTTAAAGGTATAAATACTGCAAGGAAGAGCATAGTCTCCTACACTTTTACAAGAACCGATCATTAGCTGAGGTTGATCCTTTTGTAAACTTTTCAAATCTCTTTCAATATTTCCTTGAATAGATAGTAAGGTATCTGCATAGTCAAATACCACTTTTCCTTCTTCTGTTAATTCAACACCTTTATTGCTTCTTATCAGAAGGCTTGCTCCTAATTCTTTTTCTAAATTTTGAAGTTGCATGCTTAGTCCTGGTTGGGTAAGATGGAGAGTTTTTGCAGCCTTTGATATGCTATTACATTTTACGGTTATATAAAATGAACGTAGATGTTGAAGGTTCATATAATCACATCCTCAAAAAAGATAAAAATTTGTCAAATCTATAATCATTTTATCACTATAGTACCCAAAAATAAATACATTTAAACAGAAGGAAGATTTTTGATAACAAAAGTTATTAATAATATTAGATTTGCAGCTAGAACAAGCTTATTGATTTTTATAGATGAGTATGTTAAGATAATGTTGGAAAAAATTTATACTTATATAAAAGTGATGAAATCCACTGTAAAGCTTTCCTTTTGCAGTGTTTTTTTGTTGCAAAAATTTGAAAGGGGGAAAACTATGTTCAAATCACCTTTTTATAAAAATCTTTTGAAAATTGCTTTTCCTATAATGATTCAATATTTTATTACATCTTCTCTTAATTTGATGGATAACTTTATGATTGGAAGACTTGGAGAAGAAGCTGTTGCTGCTTTGGGTATTGCTAATCAATATTTTTTTCTATTAAATATTATTATTATGGGGATTTATTCAGGATGCAATGTATTGATTGCTCAATTTTGGGGTAAGAAAGATCTGATGAGTATAAGAAAGGTCTTAGGGATATCTCTTGTATTAGGTGTTGCTGTAAGCGTAGGGTTCACATTTTTTGGAAGGTTTTTTAGTGAAGAAGTGATCACTATATTTAATAAGAATAATGAAGTTATAAATCTTGGGAAAAATTATCTGGAGCTTGTATGTATAAGCTATGTGTTTATGGCTATATCTCTTGCATTTGGCATAGGAAGTAGAGGGATTCAAAAAGCTTTTTTACCTATGATTTGTAGTGCATGTGCGCTTGTTTTAAATGTGTTTTTTAATTATGTGTTTATCTTTGGTCATTTTAATATGCCTGCTATGGGAGTAAGGGGAGCTGCTCTTGCCACTTTGATTGCTAGAGTATGTGAAATGATTTTGATTCTTTTCTTAATATATAGAAAAGACCATGTTTTAAAAGCTTCAGCTAGTGAAATGTTAGCTTTCAATGTTGAATTTTTTAAAGACATTATGAAAGTGACAGTGCCTGTGATTATTAATGAGCTTTGCTGGGGCTTAGGGATGGTTATCTATTCTGTTATTTATGGAAATATGGGAACAAAAGCTATTGCAGCAGTTCAAATATGTATGACGGTTCAAAACATGTTCTTTATTGTGCTGTTTGCAGTTTCTAATGCAGCTTGTGTTATGGTGGGAAATGAAATTGGAAAAGATGATTTTGAAACAGCTAAGGATTATGCAAAAAAACTGATTAAAATATGTTTAGTATTATCTTTAGTTATGGGGTTAGCCCTTGCTACCTCTTCGAAGTTCATTTTGAATTTCTATAAAATTTCCCATGAAGTATATACGAGTGCTTTATATATGCTTTTAATTACAGCTTTTATATTGCCTGTAAGATTTATGAATGTTCTTTTGATTGTAGGTGTATTAAGAGGTGGAGGAGATACTTCTTATGTTTTGAAAATAGAGCTTGCAACTATGTGGTTAGTAGGGGTGCCTATATGTATGATTGGGGCATTTATTCTTAAAATACCAGTTTATGAAGTGTTTTTCTTTGTGACTATTGAAGAAGTTGTGAAATGTATACTTTCCATAAAAAGATATAGATCTAAGAAATGGATGAAAAATCTGGTACAAAATATGAATACAGTTTAAAAAATAATAAAAGCAGTAAAATAGTTGAAATATTAGATTTTATATAAAAGCTAAAATACTACTCCTAAAGAAATGGGAGTAGTATTTTTATTAGTACTCATATTTTATAGTTCAATAGAATCTCCCCGGGTAATAGATACTTTTCTTCCTATCATTTTTATATAATTTTCTACTTCTTTTCTTTCTTCTTCTATACTTTTCTCATGAATCGTAGAGTTAGGGTATATTTCATATAATTTTCTGTATTTGTAAGGTTGTACTTTACGCATGATAACGTTAGCCCCTGTATAAAAAGCATTTTCTCGATCCTTTATATTTGTTACCTCAAGAGCTGTAGTAGTAGGCAAATGAGGCCTTTTTAATAAAATTCTCGTAAGGGCAAGGGCTTTCAAAGTTAGATAGGAGCTTCCTACAGGATAATTTTTAAGCTTTGTTTTAGGATGGGAAATAAATGGTCCCATTCCTGCCATATCTACATCTAACTCCTTTAAAAGAAGTATATCCTTTGCCATTGTTTCCAAGGTTTGGCCAGGAAGTCCAATCATAAAACCACTACCTATTTGATAGCCTAGTTCTTTAAGGTTTTTCAAACATTTTATTCTGTTTTTGAAGGAAGAATGAGGGTGAAGAGAATTATATAAAGCTTTATCTGCTGTTTCGTGTTTGATAAGAAATCTATCAGCACCGTCTAGCTTCCACTGTTTATAGATATCATAATCCCTTTCGCCAACACTTAAGGTGATAGCAATATCGCCAAGTTTTTTAATTTCTTGAAGGATATAAGATATTTTTTCAGTAGTATACCAAGGGTCTTCTCCAGATTGAAGGACCATGGTTTTATAGCCAGAAATATATGCTTTTTTTGCATAATCAATAATTTCTTCAGGCGGCATGCGATATCTATCTAAGGTAGTGTTTTGTTTATTGATTCCACAATAGGAGCAACTGCACCTACAATGATTTGAAAATTCAATGATAGCTCTTAAATGAATTTCATCGCCACAGTATTTTTTTCTTACCTGATCTGCTTGTTTAAATAAATAAGCATCACAATTAGAATGTAATATGTTTACCAGATCATCTATACTTCCTTGCGAAGTTTTTACGATTTTATCAATAATTTTTTTTGTATTCATCTAATCCTCCAAAGTCTCTTTTACTTAGAAAATCTTCATCATTGGGTTAGATTTTTTAGGTAATAGAGAGTATATATAATTGAAATATTTTTTGTAATTATATCAAAGTAGTTACTAATTGTCTATGCTATCGAAAATAATGTAAAGTATTCATCTCAAAATTTTATTCATAATGATATAGGTATTTATCCAAAGTCAAAAAAAGTTTCAAAACAAAAATAAAAAGATTGAAAAATTATATAATAAATTATATAATTTAATAAAAATATGCATTTTGCATAAAAAATTATATAATATTTATTATGTTGAAGGATGTATGATTTAGTTTTGATAGGCTATATATGCAACTAAACTATAAAGGATCTGAGTATAAAATTTGTATAAATGGAGTTGATAGGATGGCTAAAATCAGAAAAGAGTTAAAAAAATATTTTCCAATAGCAGACTTAATAGGGAAGACCTTTGGTAAAAATTGTGAAGTAGTAATTCATGATTTATCTCATCCACAAAATTCGATTGTTTATATGGTAAATAGCCATGTATCAGGAAAAAAAATAGGAGATACTTTCAATATTCTAATCAAACAAGTTTTATTATCAAAAAAGTTTGATCATGACATTACAGCTAATTACAAAACCTATTCAAAAGATGGAAGACCTTTAAAGTCATCTACTGTTTTTCTAAGGAATAATAAAGGAGAAGTTACAGGTGCTATGTGTATTAATTATGATTTAGAAAAAATGAAAGATATGAAGGCTTTTTTAGATGAATTTATGGAAGTTAGAGAAGAAAAAATTGAAGAAGAAATAGAGCTGCTAGAAAATGTTATGGATATTGCGGAGGATTTGATCAATAAAATCATAGGAAATGTAAATGTACATGATTTAAAAAGGAAAGAAAAGATAGGACTAATTGAATTTATGGATCAAAAAGGAATCTTTTTGATAAAAGGAGGAATTGATCAGGTTGCAGAAAAGTTAAATATTTCAAATGTAACGGTATATAGTTATTTAGATGAAGTAAGAAAAAATAAAAAGGAATATTAGTGAAAGAATTTCCAATGTGGATGAATAAAGGAGGAGAAAAAATGAAAAAGATTCAATTGATTTGTACCAAATGCAAGAAGAAATTTTCAGTAGATAAAGCTTATTATCGCTGTGATGTTTGTAATGAACCCTTAGAATTAGAAGAAATAAAAACTGGAAAAATCAAAGAGGGGAATGTACTTAATCAAACCATTATGGAAAGGTATTCAGATTTTTTTCCTTTTTTAGATGTGAATGATGAAATAACTTTAGGAGAGGGATTTACCCCGTTAGTATCATCGAAAGAACTAGCAAAAGCTTTTGGAGTAGAAAGCTTATGTTTTAAAAATGAGAGTCAAAATCCTACTTGGTCCTTTAAAGATCGAGGAACGATTGCAGGAATTCAGCATGCACTAAAATTAGGATATAAAAGGATTGGAACTGTATCTACTGGAAATATGGCACCATCTGTAGCAGCATATGGAAGTAAAGCCCATTTGGAAACTTTTATATTTGTAAGCAAAAATATTGCCCCTGAGAAATTAAATCCTATTGCTATTTATCATCCAAATCTTATCAAAGTAGATGGAGACTATGGAAAACTTTATTTTGAAAGCTTAAAAATAGGAAAAGCAAATGACATTTATTTTATTAATTCCGATGCGCCTTTTAGAGTAGAAGGATCGAAGACGATAGCCTTTGAAATTTGTGAACAATTAAATTTTCATATGCCAGATTATGTGGTTGTGCCTACTAGTGCTGGAGGAAATATTAGAGGAATAGAAAAAGGATTTAGGGAATTTAGAAATTGTGGGTTGATTGACAGAATTCCTAAAATCATCTGTGCACAGGCTAGTGGCTGTTCTCCTATATATAATGCTTACAAAGATCAAGAAGAGATTATTGTAAGGGCTGAGAATCCTAGTACCATTGCTCATGCTATTGAAAATCCATTTCCACCAAGTGGAAATCAGACATTGAGAATACTAAAAGAAAATGGAGGAATCTGTGTAGCTGTTTCAGATGAAGAAATTGTAAAGGCCCAAGGAATCCTTGCAAGAATAGGCATATTTGGACAACCTGCATCAGCAGTTCCTCTAGCAGCAGTTAAGAAGCTAAAAGAAGAAAATTACTTAAAGGGACATGAAAAAATAGTTTGTGTTGTAACTGGTAGTGGTCTTAAATATACAGCTGCTTTTGAAAAGCATCATTTAAAGGCTTTAGAGTGTAAAATTAATGAATTAAGTACCTTCATAGAGAATGAATTTTAAAATCAGAAAAATAAATACATAAAAATCTTGTGAGAGGAGGGACTTATAGAATAAAATTTATTATATTCTATAAGAAAAAATATGGAGATTGAAAAAAGATTAGAAATATTAAAAATTAAACTGCCACCTTGTCCAGAACCTGCTGCTGTTTATGTACCAGCTGTATTAAGTGAACAATTTATTTTTGTAGCAGGGCAAACACCTAAGAATGGAAAGGAATTATTGTATAAGGGAAAAGTAGGACGGGATTTATCTACTGAAGATGGATATGAAGCTGCAAAAATTTGTATTTTACGAGCAATTAGTGCTATAAAGTATTATGTAGGAGATTTAGACAAGATAGAAGGAATTGTTAAGCTTACGGGGTATGTGAATTGCTGTGAAGATTTTGAAAAGCATTCTTTAGTTATCAATGGGGCATCTGAATTATTAGAGAAGATATTTGGAGAAAAAGGAAAGCATGCTAGGGTTGCTATAGGAACCAACTCATTACCAGGCAATGCAGCTGTTGAAATTGAATTGATAGGGAAAATAAAAAAATGATGATTTAAAATATAGGTTTGTGCTTAGGAAATTTTAATAAGCACAAACCTATAGAATTTTACCTATACAAATACACATTTGTTACCATTAGATGTTCATTTTCAACTTCAGCTATAGCTTTGAAAATTTGTTGTATACGAGGTTCAGGTGCTCTATTTGCTACTTCAGTGTAAAATTTAATAGCTGTTGTTTCATGTTTATTGGATCTTCTCATATTTTTGGCATCTTCACTAGAACAGCTACGTATAGGTGCTTCAGGAAGAGGTATTCCCATAGCTTCTGCAAAAACTTCAGCATGTTCATATTCTTGCTCCATTAAACGTTCAAAGATAGCTTGAGTCATTTGGCTTTGTGCGTTAGCTGCAGCACACTTGTAAAAAGCATAATTTTTTAGCTCTAGATCTAAAGCTTTTTGACAATCTTTATAACTTTGTTCACTCATGTCAACTTTACCATAGTCTATCCATTCAGCAGCAGGTACAACACGTATTTGGGCAGAACCACAGAAAGGACAACGTTGTGGAGGATTAGCCATTAAAGTTGTTTCTCCACAAATTTCACAACGATATGGATGCATCATCAAATATCACCTCCTTTTTTAGTACGAAGATTAGATTTTTTCTAGTTCTTTCCTTGTCCTTTTTCTAATATAATGTATGCAAAATGTGAGACAAGTGTTACAATGATGAATTCTCGATTTTAGGGTAGACATTCTAAAATAATTTCTACTTTCGTATCTAAGAAATGATTATTTGATATAGACATTCAAAATATAAGGAATTTTTATTCTAAAAGGAATCTCCCCTAAATTAATTAGTAAAATCAGTTGTTGAATTGTCTAATATCTAATCCTATGGTATCCTTTTGATAAAGGAGCCTTTAAGGTTAATTCAATAAAAGGGTAGGGGGTATACCAGAATGGAGATCAAATGGTCCAAGGGAAAAGAAGCTTTTAAAGATGCAAGTAGTGTTCGACATCAAGTGTTTGTAAAGGAACAAAATGTTCCTATAGAAATAGAATTAGATGAATTGGATGAGACAGCTTATCATATAGTAGCATATGATAAGAATCACGCTGTCGCTGTTGGCAGATTATTAAAAAAGGAAAAATATTATTTGGTGGGAAGAATAGCTGTTTTAAAAGAGCATAGAGGGAAAGATTATGGAAATTTAATCATGAAAAATATTATTAAAAAAGTAGAAGAACTTAATGGAAAAGAAATTCAATTGCATGCCCAGTTGACAGCTAAAGGATTTTATGAAAAATTAGGATTTACATCTTTTGGAGATATTTTCGATGAAGCAAATATTAAACATATTTGTATGAAAAAGTGTTTATAAAATTTGACTAAAGTTATGTTGAAGTGGAGTATTTTTTTGTTAGGAAGAAATACTCTTATTTCATATTGGATTGTTTTTTATAAGATTTAGTCTTATAAGGACAAAAAGAATAATAAGAAAAGAGATGGGTATATTCTTTTTAAAGGAAAGTTTTTTATTATTTTTAGATATGCACTTGTTGTCATTGTCATCATATGATATGATTCTGTGTTGAACAAGGAAGGGGATATGGCTATGAAATTTATATTAGATACTCATTGTCACACGATTGCTAGTGGACATGCATATAGTACCGTACATGATTTGGTAAGAGAAGCTAAAAATGTAGGGATCAAAATGTTTGCCGTCACAGATCATGGACCAGCAATGCCGGGAGGACCTCATATATATCATATAAAGAATCAAAAGGTGATTCCAAGAGTTATGGATGGTGTATTTGTACTTAGAGGAGTAGAAGCAAATATTATTAATGAAGAGGGAGAACTTGATATTGAGGATGATGTTTTAGAGGAGTTAGATATTGTCATTGCAAGTCTACATAATGTTTGTGTAAGAGCAAAAAGTAAAGAAGAGAATACAAATATTTTAATAAAAGCTATGAAAAATAAATATATAGATATTATTGCACATCCAGGAAATCCTCTATTTCCTATAGATGAAGAAAGGGTACTAGAAGAAGCTAAAAAAAATAACATATTGATAGAAATCAATAATAGCTCTTTTGGGAAAAGCAGACCAGGAAGTAAACACATTTGTACGAGAATAGCAAAATTAGCCAAGAAGCTAGATGTAAAAATAGCTGTTGGTTCGGATACACATATTGCAAATCAATTAGGTCGATTTGACTATGTGGAGAAAATGTTTGAAGAGATTGATATGCCAGAGGAATTAGTAATTAATACGTCTATGGATAAGTTGATTAACTTTTTGGAAGAAAAAGGTAAAAAGAATATTGAGGATTTCAAGAATATTATCAAGGAAGAGAAATAAAAGGTATATGTATAGATAGAACATGTGTGAGTAAAAGTGATACATGTTTTTATCTTTTGTGAGAATTCTAACTATATAAAGATGGGAGTTATAACCCTTTCTCGATAAATTGGATACTTTAGAGTTAGAGTTTCTCTGTTTTTCTCATGATTTCTCGTGATTCTGATTTTTCACCCATTTATTCCACGGTTCTCTTGACAATGAGCCTCTTATGGCATGTAGTTGTGCATCAAGGCATCACCCATTCTGAACAGGTAGCAAGGCTTTGGAGTATGGTTGATGCCTAGCATAAAAGCCTATCATGCCATCTATTTCTATTATAAAAACTCTCTATTAGAAGATATCTTTTCTTGCTTTATATGGATTTTTTTATCTTGTGCCTTTTTTTATTGTCTGCTCATTTACTACAAAATCCTTTGCTATACTTGATGCTGAGCTATTTTCTTCATTTACTAGACGTACAAATATCTGCTTTAAATTCAGCGTTATAACGCTTACCATTGTTCGCCATATTATCTACCTCCCACAGTATTGTACCCTAACTCTCCTGTGTCCGGCAAATCGGGTATGGCTCACTTCCTTTCAGATATAGTTATTATATCCTACTTTTCGTGTCCATGCTTTTACACTAACACCAAGGTATACCTTATTGAACTATAAGTAACTCAAAAAGCTGCAGTTAGTTAATATATCATTATACAAAGTCAAATATTTCTATATTTTCTTGTTGGAATAAACTAAAAACATAAAAAATATGAATTTTTTCATCTGTTTTACAAAATTCTACCTTTTTTTTAAATCATTTATACTATTATTATTGTAAATGCAGTTTTATTTGTAATCAAATAGAAAGGAAGATTTGAATGTTCTCAATACCATTAGCTACGGCTGTAATGATAGGTTGGCCAGAAATATTTATAATGCTTATAATGGGATTTTACTTATCAAATATAAGAAAACTAAACATATACAAATTACTGTTTATAGCATTTATACAAGCTATTATTACCTACCAAGTAAGAAAGCTAACTGGAATATTTGGAATACATACCATTGCACATATGATTACATTGACTTTATTGGTTTATTTTATTCTAAATATAAGCTTTTATAAAGCTGCAATCCCTGTTCTAATGGGAACTGTATTAGAAGGAATGATTCAAAGCAGTATGTTACCGTATATTTCAAACTTTTATAAAATTGATGTATGTAATTTAGCACAAAAGCCTAAAGATATAACTTTGTGTTTTATGCCTATTTTTATAGTTTCATTTTTGTTTATATTGCTTATTAAAAAATTTAATCTCTCTTTATGGGATGTTGAAAAATAGAAGGTGCTATATTGAAATTATTTAACATTCATATGCTTATTATTACGATTCTTTTACAATTAACAGTAGTTCTAATGTTTAATACATCTATTGAAATTGCTACATCCTTTGAAAGTCTCAAAAGATGTATACTATTTTTTAATCTATTAATAATGCTTTTAACGTTTTTTGTTATTTCTTCTATAAAAAAGATAAATGAATATAGAAACAAAGAAATTGAAAATAAATTATTAAAAACCTACTTAAGTAATGCAGAAAGCATACTTACTTTATTTCGAAAACAAAGACATAGCTATGTCAACCATATACAAACCATAAAATCTATGATCTATCTAGAAGAGTATAATGATTTAATAGATTATTTAGAAGGTATTTCAGAAGAATATAGAAATGTTTCTGAGTTAATCAGAGTAGGAAATCCAGCTCTTACATCTTTATTGAATATAAAAAAGGAAATTGCAGAAAAACAAGGCGTGAATGTATATATTAAGTGTAAATACAAAACAAATTTTGAATGGATTAGATCTTGGGATCTTTGTGATATGGTAGGGAATCTAATAGATAATGCAATTGAAGGGGCTATGATACTCACGAATTCTAAAAAATGGATAAAAGTCAAAATTGATAAATCTGAAAATAAATATATCCTACAAATAGAGAATACAGGGAAATTAGATGAAAATATTTCTACAAAAGATTTATTTAAAGCAGGTATTTCAACCAAAAGTGCAACAGGTCGAGGGTTTGGATTACATATCGTAAAACAAATCGTTGAAAAATATCATGGAACCGTAGGTATAGAAGAAACACAAAATGAAACCGTATTGGTAACATTAGTGCTAATAGAAGGAGTACAAGAAAATGTTGAAAAGATTATCTGATACAATAGCTATTTACATAAGCAAAAATTTAAAAAGTGATAGGGATAAAACAGAGGTCTACTCCTATGGGCTACAAATATTTCTAGGAACAGTTTTTGAAATCATATCCATTATTATTGTTGCTTGTTTGCTTAATACCTTAAAATCTACGATGGTTGTATTAGTGTCTTTTATTCTTTTTAGAAGGTTAATAGGGGGAACCCATTGCACTATTTATAGAAACTGTTTTTTTGTGAGTGGGTTTAGTATGATTCTACTAGGATTTATAGGTGATCAAGTGCCTTTTCTATCTAAACACTTATTCATTTTGCTTGGGATAGCTTATATATTTGCTGCTATACAAACCATTAGATATATTCCAATGGGAACAGAGAAGAAAATGATAAAAAATAAAAATACTCGTTTAAAAATCAAAATACAAACAATTATACTTTTAAGTTTTTGGACAATCAGTATGTATTTATTAAAAGATAAAGTTTTATCAAAGTATATATTTTCTAGTTTATTAGGGGTAATTGGTGCATTTTTCTTTAGTACCCCTTCTAGTTATAAAATTATTAATCATTTAGAAATTTACTTAAATTTCTTAACAAAAGGAGGAAAAAAACAAAATGTTTAAATCAATGAAAAGAAATTTATTAGCTCTTGTTGCTGGGATAGTTACTATGGTAGCTATGACGGGTATAAGTACTGCATGTACATGGGGAGTTTATGAGCCTGAAATACCTGAAAGTATTAGAAAGGAACTTTAATTTTAAAGCATATGATGAATATATTAATATGTGATGATGATCCATATACAAGAAAAATGCTAGAAAAAATAGTATCTCAAAATCCTCTTGTAGATACTATTTTTCTTGCAAAGGATGGGGTAGAAGCAGTTAATATGATAAAAAACAAATCCATGGATATCGTATTAATGGATGTTGATATGCCTAATCTTGATGGCATAGATGCAGCAAAAATGATGAGTAAGTTATCTTCTAGAACGAGATTTATTTTTATTACTGCTTATATGGAGCATGCTATTGAATCTTTTAGTGTACATCCTTATGATTATCTTCTAAAGCCGATAGATATTTCAAAATTCAAAGATACACTTAACAACCTTATAACTATTGTTATGGAGGACTTTAAAGAGAATGCTATTGACAAGATCGCTATAAAAGATAAAAGAAAAATAGCTATTGTTCTACTAGAAGATATTTTATATTTTGAAAAGGTGGATAGAGATGTATTGGTACATACCCAGAAAGAAGCTTATACCTTAAGCAAAACATTATCAGAATTAGAAGATAAACTAAATAGTAGTTTCTGTAGAGTACACCAATCATTTATGGTAAACATAGAAAAAATAAAAACAATTAAAGATATGGGAAACAGATCTTATCAAATTGAATTTACAGGAACTAAAAAAACTGCTTTAATGAGCAGATATAAGGTTGATGAAATAAAGAAGAAGATTGTCACTTTTTAGAATGGGTGACAATCTTCTTTTTATTGAATTGGTTAAATGGATAGTAAATATGGTTGTTTAGATTATATATATGGCTATATAGGTTAATAAAGTAGGTTTGAGGAGAAAAATATAGAAAAAACTTATGAACCAAAGATGGGGTAGTAACCACAATTTGTGAAAAAGTGATGTTAAGAAAATTTAGCTTACACATGAGGTTAAATTATGAAAATTTACTCCTTTTGCTCATGGGTCTTTTCAACCAATTATAAAATTTGCTCCGTGAAATATTTAGTATTTCGCACATCTTCTTAACAGGAAATTAGGAGCTGTGTTTCTTAACGAAATCATATATTATTTCCTGCTGTCTTGAATGAAGATAGCAACGGATTTTTTTAGTATATTTACCGTTTACTCAAGATCAGCATTCTTTCTTTTTTCTGCCTTAAGCTGTGCTTCCAGCTCAGTTACACGATTGTTGATGGGATTCTCTTTAGTCATAGCAGATTTTAGACAATTTCGTATGGTCTGGGCATTCACACCAAAGTCTTTTGCTACTTTATTAACAGGCTGATTTTCTTCCCGTATAAGTCTTATAATGTCAGCTTTAAATTCGTCATTATAGCGGTTATCTTTACTTGTCATTTTTATCTCCTCCACAGGTTTATTTTACACTAACTTATCTGTGTACGACAAATCGAGTATACCGCATCATATAGGAGAGTGGCTTGCTATAGGATTATGTTCTATTGGTGATGTGCTATATAGCTCTATTGAAGATAAGTTTAAATTAAATGATAAGCAAGTGTTACTGCATACTATAGAAGGGGGATTAAAGATATGAATAAAAGCAACTTAAGGGTAGTCATGTTAAGTGGCGATTGGATTCCTCTTAAATTACCGAACAAGATCAAAGATAACTTTAAAGAAGCTCAAGTTGTTAGTTTGGGTGGTGCGACAGAGGCATCAATATGGTCTATACGCTACCCTGTAACAGAGGTTAAGGATTCTTGGAAGACTATACCGTATGGTAAACCATTAAAAAATCAACGTTTTTATATTCTCAATAAGGAGTTAGGGTTATGTCCAGTAGGTGTAAAAGGGGAGTTGTATATTGGTGGTAGAGGTGTAGCAACAGGTTATATGAATGATGAAGAAAAAACCACACAAGCATTTATTTATCATCCTAAGTTAGGTTATATCTACAAAACGGGAGATTATGGGATACTTCATAGAGATGGATATATTGAGTTTATGGGGAGAAAAGATCAACAAGTAAAGATCAAGGGATACAGGATAGAACTTGGAGAAATTGAAAATAAGATTAGACAATACAGTAAGGTGAGAAAAGCAGCAGTTCTCGATCATACCGATGAAAACGGTAGGAAATATCTCTGTGCTTACATTGTATCGGATTTAAGGGAGTATGATCATATAAGAAAGTGAGGAGAAATTCATGATTGAAGCAATTAATTTAATAAAGAAATATGGCGATTATACAGCAGTCAATAATGTAAATATCAATATTAAGAAAGGCGAGCTATTTGGCTTGCTTGGACCTAATGGAGCAGGAAAATCTACTATTGTATCTATGATAAGTTCTGTATTAATACCTGATAGTGGAGAAATAAAAATTGACCAGAAAACATTGAAAGGCAATGAAAGAGAGATAAAATCTATTATTGGTGTTGTACCTCAAGAACTTGCCTTGTATGAAACATTAAATACAAAAGACAATCTAAGGTTTTTTGGTAGCTTATATGGATTAAAGGGAAAAAAACTAAATAAACGAGTGGAAGAAGTGATTGACCTTATTGGATTAAGAGAAAAGGCTAACCAGCCTGTAGAAGAGTATTCAGGTGGTATGAAACGTCGAGTGAATATCGGTATTGCTCTTATGCACAATCCACAGATTATTATTCTAGATGAGCCAACAGTAGGGATAGATCCTCAATCAAGAAATCATATTTTAAAGACCATTAAAAGGTTAAATAAAGAAAAAGGAATTACGGTTATCTATACTAGTCACTACATGGAAGAAGTGGAGTATTTATGTAATCGTATTGGTATTATTGATTATGGTAAATTAATTGCACTTGGGACAAAAGAAGAATTGAAAAATAGGACAGATGCATGTGATGTACTTCAGATCACTTATAGTAATGTAGATGAGGAAATTGTACATAAAATAGAAAATATACAAGGAGTTGAAAAAGTAGCTATTCTGAAACAGAGCGTTAAGATTCTTATAAATCCTAAGAAGAGAAGTGCTATTGATATAGTGGATGAATTGAAGAAACTTGGTATTACCATCACCAGTTTCAGCTATCAGGAAGTCAACTTAGAAACTATATTTTTGCAATTAACTGGTAAAACATTAAGAGATTAATCGAGAGGTGAAAATGATGGGCTTTATTAGAATTTTATTACAAGATTTTAAATTATTATTAAAAGATAAAAATGCTCTTTTGATTCTAGTGCTGATGCCTACGATTCTAATTATGATACTAGGAACTGTATTTAAGAGTACATTCTCTATGAAATTAGAACCGTTTACTGTAGCTTTTTATTCTGATGACAAGCCAATTGTTTTACAAGGGTCAGATACACTGTGCCTTGGTAATTCATTTCTAGAAGAAGTATTAAAATCAAAGGAATTAGAGGGTGTAGTGAATACAAAAGAAGTATCAAGTGAGAATACAGGTAAGCAATTATTAAATCATAATAAAGTAAGTGCTTTTATCTATTTCCCAAAGGGATTTACCCAAAGGTATCTAGATGGTGAAGAAACAATAATTCATATTTTTATTGATAATAAGAAGTCTGTACAAGGTAGTTTAGTGGAAGAGATTGTTTATTCTTTCAATGAAAGATTAAGAATCATGCAAGTGAGTATGAAAGCTATGGAGAAACAGTCAAATGTGTATGGTATTACTGGGGAAGATAGGCGTGCTTTAATCATGGGAATTAGGAATAAGACATATGAAGAACATCAAACAATCCCCAATATAAGTGGAAAAGTGCCACCCGTTTCAGCAATGCAATACTATGCAATTGCTATGGTAACTATGTATGCTTTATTTACGGGACAATTTCTTATACAGTCTATGATTGAAGAAAAGAAAAATAAGACGTTCTATCGAATACAGTCTTCTCCAATAGGGAGAGTACAATATGTTATTGGTAAATTAATGGGCATTGTTATAGTGATGTTGCTTCAAATGGTTACGTTAATCTGTATAACTCATTTCTTATTTAGACTAAGATGGGGAAATATAGGATATATAATCATTATTACAGTAGCATATGCTTTTGCAATTGCTGGAATTACATTAGTACTTGGTTTTATTGCAAAAGATGACCGAGCAATTTCAAACTTGTCGATGCCGATTATATTTATTTTTAGTTTTTTAGGTGGTAGTTTTGTGAAATTAGATAAGATGCCAACGTTTATAAGCCACTTGCAAGGGATAATTCCAAATGGTAGAGCATTTAAGGCATATTTAAGCGTAGTACAGGGAACAGATTTCACACAGTTACTTAGCCATATTAGTATACTCATATCAATAGCCTGCGTATGTGTGATAGTATCATTAACAATAGCTTGGAGAAAGGGATGGAGAGATGGCTCAATTATTAAAAATAATAACATATCAAATAAAGCAACTGCTTAAAAATAAGAAGACGATAATATCAACAGTTGCTGTTCCTATTATATTAACTATGTTGTTTAGTGGTGCTGCTAAGGGGGAACAAATAACCACACTGTATGTAATAGATGATGCCCATAGTCGATATTCTAAGGATTTGTTACGCATATTTCACTCTGATGAATCTATGGAAATTATAGAAAGCACAAGAGATCAGGTTAATGGAATGATGAAGAAACAAAAAAGTATCATGGCGCTGGTTATTCTAAAAGATTTTGGGAAGCGTGTTATGGCTAACAAGGGATTGGCATTAGAGTTAATACGTAACTATGATAGTGCTGAAAATATGTTGGCTAAGCATAAGATTACTAACAAAGTTTCTATCTATCAAGATATGTTAAGCGATAGTCAATATGCTATGACTACATTAAAGAAATACAAGGTAGTAGATCGCAAAGATAAGCTGTTTCATAGTACCTTAAATGAGATTATGAATATTTGGGACGAACCATCCAAACATCTCTATGATAGCAAACCGGTAGCAGAAGAAGGGGAAAAGATGCATTGGACTACTTATACATCTATTGGTTTTTTGGTTTTCTTCTTATGGTTTGCTGTTATACAGGGGATACGAACATTCATTGAGGAAAAAGAAAATAAAATATATAAGCGCTTATTAAGTACACCAGTAAGTTATAGTAAGTTCATAATAGGTAAACTTATTGCAATCTTTATATATGGTGGTATACAAATTCTAGTATTAGTATTAGCAGGAAAATTCATTTTTCATATTAGTTGGTTTGAGAATATTATATCTTTGAGTATAGTAATGACTACTTATTTATTTACGGTCACTTGTATGGGGACACTTTTTGTACCATTTGTGAAGAATCAGAGACAACTCAACACGATTACATCTCTAATTATTGTTATTTCAAGTATGATAGGGGGAGCATTCTTCCCTCTTGAAATAGGGCCAAAGGTTATACAGAACATAGCTAAAATAACACCACAAAGATGGACTATGATGAGTATCATCGACGTAATATCTAATAATGGCACACTTACATCACAGTTGAAAAATATTTATGTTTTAGTCGCTATGGGATTTGTTGCTCTTTGTATTGCCCTAATATTTATTAATAAACAAATTAGGGCAGAAAGAGGAGTATAGGTTGAAGAACAAGAGAACTTTTAGATATGAACTATGAGACAAGGCGATAACTATGGATACATAATTAGGAGTGCATAGATTTAAAAAAGAATTTTTTAAAATCGACGGAATGGGTATTTTCTCACAAAAAAAACGACATGAATAAAAAATGGTTTTGTGGATTTTCAGAGAAAATAAATCCGAGAAGATAATGAACAGGGAGGCAGCTATGACAGATTTTGAAAAAAATAAAGAACAAATACCTGGATTAGAAGAAGGAAAAAATATCTTAGGAAGATGGGCATCATTTTTTATTCATCGATATCGAATTGTGTATTTGATCATTGCTGTCATATTTATATGGGGAATAGGAGAATTTATTGCATTACCTAGAGAGCTTTCACCAGAAGTGATCCTTCCCTATGGTCATGTTTTAACTACTTATATGGGGGCAACTGCGGTATACTCGATTTGTCGAACACAGGTAAGTTAGTGTAAAATAAACCTGTGGAGGAGATAAAAATGACAAGTAAAGGTAACCGATATAATGAGGAATTTAAAGCTGACATTATAAGACTTATACGAGAAGAAAATCAGCCTGTTGATAAAGTAGCAAAAGACTTTGATGTGAATGCCCAGACCATACGAAATTGGCTAAAATCTGCTATGACTAAAGAGAATCCCATCAACAATCGTGTAACTGAGTTGGAAGCGCAGCTTAAGGCAGAAAAAAGAAAGAATGCTGATTCTGAGCAAACGGTAAATATACTAAAAAAATCCGTTTCCATCTTCATTCAAGACAGCAGGAAGTAGTATATGATTTCGTTAAGAAACACAGCTCCGAATTTCCTGTTAAGAAGATGTGCGAAATACTAAATATTTCACGGAGCGGATTTTATGATTGGTTGAAAAGACCCATGAGCAAAAGGAGCAAAGAAACTCAAGGGATTATTGATGTTGCCATTAAAAGCTATAGAGACCTCAAAGGAATGTGCGGTCTTGATAAAATTCTTGAGGATGTCAGAGAAAAATATCCCAAATGTAGATACAACAGGTTATATAAAATTCAAAAGAAGCATGGTCTATACGCAAAGTGAAAATATAAGGCAACAACCAATTCCAATCATAAACTCCCAGTAGCAGAAAACATATTAAATCAAAACTTCAATGTGGATAAACCAAGTACAGTGTGGGTTACCGATATTTCATATATAGCTACAAATCAAGGATGGCTTTACTTAGCAACCGTTAAAGACATATTTATAAAAGAGATTGTCGGTGGGGCAACTGCTGATAACATGAGAACAGAGTTATGTATAAAGGCTCTCAATAATGCTATTATAAGACACCATAATTTCATAGACCCAGATAAAGGTGGCTTATTATATTAAGCCACTTTTTCATTCAAGCATAAACTATAAGGGGGCTTGTCAACATTTTGGCTCTGGCGCAAAAAAATATGATGCTATATCATAGTAAAAAAACAAGATCAGGAGTTGTTATCATGGTATCAAATTATTCCAAATGGAAACATTATCAATCAGAAATAATTTTATTATGTGTTCGCTGGTATCTAAAATATCTTTTGAACTATAGAAATTTGGAAGAAATGATGCGAGAAGGAGGACTACATATTAATTATATAACAATAATGAGATGGGTTCATCAGTATGGATCAGAAATGGAAAATAAAATGCGAAAATATTTGAAACCAACTAAAGACTTTTGGCGAATTGACGAGATATATATTAAAGTAAAGGAAGATGAACATATTTATATAGAGCAGTAGACTCTAATGGGGCTACGATAGATTTTATGCTAAGCACAAAAAGAGATATAAAAGCTGCCGATTTTTTATAAAAGTCTTAAGACCTCCATACAATAAGATGCCTAGAGTAGTTACTACTGATAAAAATGCTGCTTATCCTACAGCTATTAAGGACTTAAAGGATAATGTAAACTTAAATATAAACACCAAGTTTAGGCAAATCAAATATCTCAATAATATTGTAGAATAATATCATCGATTTATTAAAAAAATTATTAAAGCAAGCTTAGGATTTAAATCCTTTAATACAGCAAGAAAAAAATTAAAAGGAATGAAACTTTCCATACGATAAAAAAAGGGCAGGTCGATAATATAAATCAATGTACCCTTGCTGAAATTAAATTTATCAATAAGTTATTTGGTGTAGTGGCATAAATTAAAATTGGAAAAGGGATTAATCTAGCATTTAATATTTTTTGCACTAGAACCAATCTTATTAATAATACGGCAGTATAAAGCTTGATACTACCAAGATAAGAGGGAGGGGTTTAATATGAAAATCTATGCTGTGCATAGTGATAGGCAATTAGATAGAAATGATTTTGAACAACTTATTTCATGGGTTACACCTATTGAACAAGATAAAATCAAGCATTATAGACGGTGGCAAGATGCTCAGAATAGTATCATTGGAAAAATAATGATTAGAAGTATATTATGTAGACGATATCAGATGAATAACTATACAATTATGTTTAAAAAAAATGATTATGGCAAACCATATATCCTTAATAAGGAGGATATACATTTTAATATATCGCACTCTGGAGAATGGATTGTGTGTGCTATTGATACAAAGCCTATTGGTATTGATGTTGAGCAGATTAAATTAATGGATATAGACATAGCTAAGGGATTATTTTCATCAGAGGAGTATGAGGCATTGATGGCAATAGAAGAACAGCAACGTTTAGGGTATTTCTATGATTTATGGACATTAAAAGAGAGCTATATTAAAGCGGATGGACGAGGTCTATCCATTTCTTTAGATACATTTAGCTGTGTGAGTAATGAAGGGCAATGGGATATCATTAGTGATAAACGTTATCATTGTATGCAATATGACATCGATACAGGTTATAAATTGTCTGTCTGTGCTTATAACAATCAATTTCCTAAAACAATACAACTGATGAATTTGGAAGAGTTTCTTGTTTTTATAGAGGGAAGTAAATAGGTAATTGTGAAACTATTTTTTGTTTTTTAGGAAATTATTAAATTTAAGATCTGCAGATAACTAATAAAGTAAAGGTATGGAAATAAAATAACAGTGAAAGATATATTGATGGTGCATTGTAAGTGTACTATGGATTTTTATCATTTTTTCATAGATTTTTGGAATGAACGGAAAAATTAATAAAGAATATGGAGGATTTCTTCTTTTTCTCCATATCCTGTTTGTCATTTTTTTAAGATTATGGCATGTGAAAGCAATCAATGCTTGGACTTTGAGTTTTTTTATTGTCCTTATATTAACTCTTTTGATTCCCTTGGTCTTGTATAAGGTAGAACTGGACGAATTTCTTCATCGATTAGTGTTTTGTAAATATAGGGGGTTTTAAGGAATTTCTTAGACTTTTTCTACAGGCTGACATGTATGGATAAAAATCATACATGTTTTCTCTCTAGAGATTGAAGGGTGTATTGAAAATTGATACAATCAAAATAATAATAAAATATATAAACTTCTAAAATGAGGAATTCATGTATATGGATAGAGTAGCTTTAATTAAATAAATGGGTAGAAGTTGTAATTTTGGAAAAATATCCATAGAGAGGATGAACAATATATGAATTACAAAATTATGATTGTAGAAGATGATATGAATATTGCAAAGCTTTTAGGCTCACATATTGAAAAATATGGATACGAAGCAAATATAGTAAAAGATTTTGATGGAATTATGGAAACTTTTCAAAAGATGCAGCCTCACATTGTTCTTTTAGATGTGAATTTACCGAAATATGATGGATATTATTGGTGTAGAAAAATCAGACAAAATTCTACTTGTCCTATTATTTTTATTTCTGCACGTTCGGGAGAAATGGAGCAGGTTATGGCAATAGAAAGTGGGGGAGATGACTATATTACAAAGCCTTTTTATTATGAAGTGGTAATGGCAAAAATAAGAAGTCAGCTGAGGCGATGTTATGGAAGCTATGCAGTGCCAACAAAAGAAAGAACTATTGAAATAAGAGAGCTTACTTTATTTCCAGAAAGATTAGAAGTACAATTCAAAGAAGAAAGTATATTACTTGCAAAAAAAGAAGCCGTGTTATTAGAAGCGTTGATGAAAAAATATCCTCGAGTAGCTAGCAGGGAATATTTATTAGAAAGGCTATGGGATGATCAAAGCTTTGTGGAAGAAAATACATTGAATGTAAATGTTACACGTCTTCGAAAAAGACTCTTAGAGTTGGGTATTGGAGGAGCTATTGAGACAGTTCGTGGTGCAGGATATCGAATCCATATTACTTGGGGGAATGCATAATGAAATTATTTTTTAAAGATCAGTTATCCCTTTGTGTTTTATATATTTTTAATATGATCTTTTTAGTTGGGTTGTATCAATGGATGGGAGGCTTTGAAGATCATTTATATTATTTCTATTTTTTAACGATTTTCTTTTTAGGATGTTATTTAGTATATCGTTATTATACTCATAAAAATTTTTATAAGCGATTGAGTAAGCCCCCTAGTACTTTGGAAGAATATTTATCATCAGAAGGAAGTACACCTCTTGATCAAGGGTTAGATGAATTATTAAAACAGCAGTATTATTTATATCAAAATCAGCTTCAAAATTATACAAGGAATCAAAAGGAGCATCTTATGTTTATGAATCAATGGGTGCATCAGATGAAAACCCCTCTTTCTGTGATTCAATTGATTATTCAAGAAAATGAAGATGAGTTACCTATGGAAAATATTAGAGAAGAAGTGGAGCGGCTTAATAGTGGATTAAATATGGCTTTGTATATGGCACGGTTAGATGATTTTCAACAGGATTTTCATGTGGATAAAATTTTATTGAAGCCCTTAGCCCTAGAAGTAGTAAATGAATTAAAAAGATTGTTTATTCGTAAGAGGGTATATCCAGAGGTACATATAGAAGAAGGAGCTGTTATTTACTCAGATGAAAAGTGGATTAAATTTATCTTACAACAGCTCTTAACAAATGCTATACGATATAGCAAAGAAAATAATAAAAAGATTTTCATTTATTCTTATGTAAAGGGTCAATATAGAGTATTAGAAGTGAAGGATAAGGGGGTAGGGATTCCTAAATCAGATATAAAAAGAGTTTTTGAAGCCTTTTATACAGGAGAAAATGGAAGGGATTTTGGAGAATCTACAGGAATGGGGTTGTATTTAGTAAGAAAGGTTTGTGAAAAGTTAGATCATAAAATTGAGATAGAATCAGAGATAATGGAGGGAACCGCTATACGAATTATTTTTAAAAATGGAAACATTACATGATTGTAAGGTTTATGAAATATAAATCAATAGAACTTAGTGCACAGAATAAATAAAATAGAAGAAAGCATGATAGAAAATAAATTTATATGAGGAAAGGAAATAAGCTTATGTCTATTTTAAAACTAAAAGAAATCGGAAAAATTTATGGGACGAAAGTTCCCTTTTGTGCACTGAGGAATATTCACCTAACCATAGAAAAAGGAGAATTTGTAGGCGTGATGGGTCCCTCTGGAAGTGGGAAAACAACTCTTTTGAATATGGTTTCAACCATCGATCATCCTACATCAGGAGAAGTATTATTAAATGATAAAAACCCACATAAGCTAAAGGGTTCAGAACTTGCTTTATTCAGACGTCGTGAACTTGGATTTGTGTTTCAAGATTATAATTTATTAGATACATTGACCATAGGGGAAAATATTGTATTGCCCTTAACCTTAGATGGCTATAGTTTGTCTGAAATGGATGAAAAGCTAGAGATGGTATCAAAGAGACTGGGTATTCAAGAAATTCTTCACAAAAGAACGTATGAAGTATCAGGAGGGCAAGCTCAAAGGGCTGCTATTGCTCGTGCTATTGTTCATGCTCCTTCTTTATTGTTAGCAGATGAACCTACAGGAAATCTAGATTCTAAGGCTTCGAAGGATGTAATGAAAATTTTTGAAGAAATTAATCACCTAGATCAGGTTACGACAATGATGGTAACTCACGATCCGTTGGCTGCAAGCTATTGTCATCGTGTTCTCTTTATTAAGGATGGAGAAATTTATAATGAGATTCATAGAGGAGAAAGTCGTCAAAAGTTTTTTGGACAGATTATGGATGTACTTGCATTGTTAGGAGGGGATCATCATGACCTTTCGTCAATTCGCCTTTAAAAATATATTTAGAAATAGAAATGCATATGCAGCTTATTTTTTGAGTAGTGCATTTTCTGTAATGATTTTCTTTACCTTCGCAAGCTTTATGTTTCATCCAGAAGTAGAGAATACCCCTCTAAAAAATGCAGTTAAAAATGGTATGCTCTCAGCAGAAATCATTATTTTTGTTTTCTCGTTTCTTTTTGTTTTATATTCAGTAGGGACATTTCTAAAAGCAAGAAATAATGAATTTGGAACCTATATGATTTTAGGAATATCAAGGAAGCAATTAAATGGATTGGTTTTTATGGAAAATATGATGATAGGCGTGTGTTCAATCATTATGGGACTTTTTATAGGCTTTGTATTTTTGAAGTTATTTTTATTAATGGCTGCAAAGCTTTTGATGATTCATTCTTTATCTTTTTATTTCCCTGGAAAAGCTATAGGTTTAACGAGTATATCCTTTTTTATTTTATTTTTTTGTATTTCAGCCTTTACGATTGGTTTTATAAGAGTAAATAAGATCATTGAACTCCTTAAGGGTTCAAGAAAGCCTAAAAAAGAGCCAAAAGCATCTATTGTATTATCAATGCTTGCAGGTATATTATTGTTAGGAGGATATTTTCTAGCTTATACGGCAAATGGACATACTCTGACTATGCTGATTGTACCTGTTATATTAATCGTTACTGTGGGAACATTTTTCTTTTTTTCTCAATTAAGTGTATTTCTTATTGGGTTCTTAAAAAAGAATAGAAAGTTCTATATGAAACGAACTAATATTCTTTGGATTTCAGATTTATCCTATAGGATAAAGGATAATGCAAGGATTCTTTTTTTAGTAAGTATTGTATCAGCAGTGGCGTTTACTTCTATAGCTACGCTATACCTTTGGGACTATCAAATCAAGAATACAATAGAAACAGAGTTTATTTATGCATTTAATTATTTTCCTCAAAAGGAAGATGAAAATATAGAAAAAAATTTAAAGAAACTAGAAAGCCTATTAGAAGAAAAAAATATTCTATATGAAAAAGTAACCATTACTTCTATTGGACAAAAGAGTAATGAGACAGATCCATATAATAGCTATAGTATTATGAAGCTTTCAGAATATAACCATATTGGACAGATTTTAGGGCTTGAAAGAATAAGGATGAAGGATGACGAAGGATTTATAGTACCTCAGTTTAAAGAGTACTCTGAACAAATTCTTGAGAAAAGTCTTTTAAGCAAAAACGAGATAATCGTGAAAAATAGTAATATTAAGATAGAACTTAAGGGTTTAGGAAAAGAAACGATTACCCCTCGTGGATTATTAGGTACTCTTCTTGTTGTGAATGATGCTACTTTTTCAGAAGTAGAAGATCTAGGAGAAAAAGAATATTTTTATGGATACTTCATACCAAACTGGGAAAAAACATTAGATATAGCTTTAAAGATAAAAGATGATAAGGATTTCTTAGGGATTTTTTGGAGTATGGCAGAGGAATATTATGAAAATAAACAAATATCAGGATTAACTTTATTTATTGGATTTTTCGTGGGTGTCATATTTTTTATTGCAGCAGGGAGCTTTTTATATTTTAGATTGTATGCGGATTTATCTCAGGAAAGGGACAAATATAGAAATATGACAAAGATTGGAATGACTCAAGGAGAAATAAAAAGAGCCGTAACGGTTCAAATGGCTGTATTATTTTTTATTCCCTATGTGATTGCCTTTATTCATACGGCTTTTGCATTAAAGCCTTTACAAATGTTATTTTCTACATCTATTGTTTTTCCTGTATTAAAGGTATTGATAGGTTTTTTGATGGTGCAGGTAATTTATTTTTTAATTCTTCGACATCGATATATAAAGAACTTGTTGCGTTATATAGGATAGCTTGTTGTTTATACAACAGGCTTTTTTTGTTTAAATTATTACAAGCTTGTAAGGTAAATGTAATGAAATTCGATAGTTGAAGGATTGTAGACCTTTTATAATAGATAACATAAGAGGTTAAAAATTTAAGGAGGCATTGCAAATGAAAAAAATAATAGGTATTGTGGTAGTTGTAGTATTAATTTTAGGTGTTGTTACTTTTATAAATTTACAAAATAGTGATGATTATAGGCTAGATTATGAGAAGGAAATTGTAAAATACTCAAAAGAATATGGTGTAGATCCATTCCTTGTGGCAACGATTATTCGTCAAGAAAGTGGTTTTCATAATTTCATAAGTTGGTTTAGTGATAAAGAAGATAAAATAGGACTTATGCAGATTAAAGGAGAGTTAGGAGAAGAATGGGCAAAAGAAATGGGGATAGAAGATTTTTCGTGGAAGGATTTAAAGGATGCAGATATAAATATTAAGATAGGTGTTTGGTATTTAGGAAAGCTTCAAAAAGAAAATAGTGATGAAGAAATTGTTATTAAAGGATGGAGGTATCGAGGAGTTTCAAAAGAAGAAATCCCAGAGGGTAAACCAGGATATGTTGATGCAATTGAATTTATGAAAAAAATCTATGAAGAAAAATATCAAGAAGAATTGAAAATAGATTAATGGAGATAATAAGCTGCTATTTTGTAGAAATAATCATATTTACATTTTGAAATATAAACATAGAAAAAATCAAATTCTTTATATAAAAGGGTTTGATTTTTTTTTATAAAAAGAAATTCAAAATGCTTGAACTTTCAAATAAATGTTGTTATAATAAATCAACTTGAACTTTCAAGTATTTTGCAATAAAAATAAAAGGAGGCGAAGAAATTGGATTTTCAAATAAAAAAGTTTGAAGAATTAAAGGTAGAAGAGTTGTATGAAATTTTAAGAATGAGAAATGAAGTATTTGTGATAGAACAAAATTGTATTTATCAAGATTGCGATGAAAAAGACAAAAAAGCATATCATTTATTGGGTATAGAGAATGAGAAAATGGTTGCTTATTTGAGAATTTTAGAAAGAGGAGTTTCTTATAATGAAATTTCTATAGGAAGAGTTTTGGTGGATCAAAAACATCGTGGAAAAGGATTGGCAAGAGAGCTATTAGTAAAAGCCATTGATTTTATAGAAGAACACTTGAATGAAAAAGAAATTAGAATTTCAGCTCAGAAATATTTGCTTGATTTTTACAAAAGCTTAGGATTTATGATTGCTTCAGAAGTATATTTAGAAGATGGTATACCTCATGTAGAAATGATATATAAAGCTGCTACCTGTTAGGAGAAAAAGTATGACTAGATTAAGTTTATTTTCTATGCTATTTGGAATAATAGCAGGATGTTTTTTCATTCCAGATAGCTTTTTACCACATATGAATCAAGCCATGTCAATTATATTAAATGGGATCATTTTTTTTATAGGAATAGATATAGGGTTAAATAAACACATGTTTAAAAATCTTAGGAAATATGGAAAATTGATTATATATATACCCGTAGGAATTATAGTAGGTAGCTTGGGGGGAGGATGTCTTGCAGGATTGATTTTTCACATTCCTATGAATATTAGCTTTGCTATTGCATCAGGCTTTGGGTGGGCAAGTTTATCAGGAATTATATTGACAAATCTTCACAATGTTGAAATAGGAACAATTGCATTTTTAACGAATATCTTTAGGTGGACAATCAGTATGATCTCTATCCCATATATTGCAGAGTATTTAAATTTTTACACGACTATTGCACCAGCAGGAGCTACTTCTATGGATTCTGCATTGCCTATGATCTCGAAAAATACTTGTACAGAAGTTGTTGTAGTATCTTTATTAAATGGTATGATATTAACATTTTTAGTACCTATTCTAGTGCCGTTTTTTTATTCTTTTTAGTGAAAGAAATAAGAATGAGGAAGGTTTAGGAGGAATTTTATGTGGAAGATTTTAGTATTTTTGTTAGGTGGAATGATGATAGGTGCAAAAGGCAATTTGTCTGAAAAAATCAGAAACTATAATGGAAAACTACAAGTTGTAGGAGTTATGATTTTATTGTTTACTATGGGAGCAACAATAGGATTAAATAAATCCTTATTAAATAATGTTAAAAATATTGGTTTAAAAGCATTTGTATTTGCACTCTTGACGTCAATGATGAGCATTGTTATTGTATATGTAGTAAGTAGATGGATGATAAAAGATAAGGAAAATATAAAAAATATTTAAACTTTCAAGTTTTATGATAGGATAGACAAATTTTAGAGTGCTTTGGAGGAAAATATGGATCATTTAACAATGCGTGAGATTGGTATGATTGCAAGATGTGTTCAGACAATTAGTGATATTGAGTTTAGAGAAATTCAGCTAGAAAAGGGACAATATATTTTGGTTGTAAGAATATGTGAAAACCCAGGAATCAGTCAAGAAGAGTTATCGAATATGATCAAAGTAGATAGAACTACGGTTGCAAAAGCGATTAAAAAGTTAGTACAAAAAAATTATATTGAAAAGATCTCTAATGAAAATGACCGTAGAGCGTGGAAGCTGTATCCAACTAAAAAAGCATTAGAGGTATATGCTTTTCTTGAGGAAGAAGAAAAATATACAACAAAAGTAGCTTTAAAAGGGTTTGATGATCAAGAAAAAACTATTATATTTGACTTATTAAAGCGAATGCGGCTAAATATTGAAGAGGATTGGAAATTAGTTAAGAATGGAGAACAGAGAAGCTATCTAAAGAATAAGAAAAAAGTTAGATAAGGAGAGGCGTTTTGTGATTATCAAAGAAATTCGTGCAGAAGATACATGGGAAATAAGACATAAAGTTATGTGGCCAGAAAAAGATTTAGAGTATGTTCGATTAAAGGATGATCATAAGGGGATGCATTATGGAGTTTTTGACAATAATAAAATCGTCTCAGTGATTTCTTTGTTTTTTAATGGAGATGTAGCTCAATTTAGGAAGTTTGCTACGTTGAAAGAGGAGCAAGGAAAAGGATATGGAAGAGAATTGTTAAAATTTGTTATTAAAAAGAGCAAAGAAGATGGAATGAACTATATATGGTGCAATGCAAGGTATGATAAGATGAATTTTTATAAAAAATTCGGAATGATGGAGACAAACGAAAGTTTTCAAAAGGGCGGCATTAAGTATATGATCATGAAAAAATACTTAAATAATTAATGGGAAGGAGATTATTTTCCTTCCCATTTTTTGAATATAATTGAAGCGTTATGTCCTCCAAAACCAAAGGAATTTGATAGAACATAATTTAAGTTTACACTTCTACCTTTATTTGGGACATAGTCTAAATCACATATTTCATCTTTTGCTTTATAGCCTATAGTTGGGTGAATGAAATTATCCTCTAATGACTTTATACAAGCTACAGCTTCTACCGCCCCTGCTGATCCTAATAGGTGACCGACCATAGATTTTGTAGAACTTATAGGAAGATCATAAGCAAATTCTTTAAAAACTGTTTTGATGGCTTCTGTTTCTGACTGATCATTATAAGGGGTAGATGTACCATGGGCGTTGACATAAGATATATCTTCGGGGGAAACACTAGCGTTTTTTAGTGCAAGATTCATAGCTCTAGCCCCACCTTCACCCTTAGGTGCTGGACTTGTTAGATGATACGCATCACTAGTTGCTCCATAACCCACCATTTCTCCATAGATTTTGGCATTTCTATTTAATGCATGATAAAGCTCTTCAAGTATTAAGATAGCGGCTCCTTCTCCCATAACAAAGCCTTCTCTTTCTTTGTCAAAAGGAATAGAAGCTCTCTTTGGATCGTTTTTTAGAGATAAGACATTAAGATTTGTAAAGCCTGCTAAAAAAATAGGGGTGATGCAAGCTTCACTTCCTCCTGCCATAATCACATCAGCATCATCGTACTGGATTGCTCGAAAAGCTTCTCCTATAGCACTTGTTCCAGCAGCACATGCAGTAATGATTGTATTAGATAGCCCTTTTGCATTAAACGCAATTGCAATATTACCAGCTACGATATTTGGGATAGATTTAGGAACAAATAGAGGAGATACCATATGCATACCATGATTTAAAAGTTTACTAGTTTCTTCTACTATTGTTGATATACCCCCTACACCATTTCCAATGATTACACCAAGTCTTTCATTGTCTATGTTTGCTTCATGGAGTCGTGCATCCATATAGGCTTCTTTTGCTGAAGCGATTCCTAAATGAGAGAAACGATCTAGTCTTTTCACTTGTTTCCTATCAAAATATTCTCTTGGATCAAAATTTTTTAATTCGGCAGCTAATTTCACTTTTGCATTTTCTACATCAAAGGATTTGATAGAATCAATCCCACATACTCCATTCTTAGCGTTATTCCAAAAATCCTTTACATTGTTTCCAATGGGGGTAATAGCCCCGAGTCCTGTGATAACTACTCTTCTTTTCATAACAATCTCCTTTAGGAAAGCTTACTCTCTACGTGCTTTACAATATCCTCAACTGTTTCAAAATCTGAAATATCTTCATTTTCTATTTCTATTTTGTATGAATTTTCAAGCTCTAATATGATTTGAGATAAATCTAAAGAATCAGCGTCCAAGTCATCGTAAAGATGACTTTTAACAAGAATTTCATCTTCGGGAATTCCCATAATATCTATAATTGATTTCTTTACTTTTTCAAATACCATTATTATAACCTCCATGAAATGTTTTGTTTTTAATATCATTATATATGATTTTTTAAAATTGTAAACATAAATATAAAAACAGTTGACAATTAAATCGTTCTGATATATTTTAGTAGATAATAATGAAAAACTGAAGTGAAAGATTTATAAACATGAAGATAAGTTGAAATTTTTATATATTTACAAAATGAGGAGAATTGCTGATGGACAATATTTTGAAAAGATTATCTATAATAAGGAAAAATGGATTATATCGAGAATGTAGATATTTGAGCTCAGTCCAATCTCCCAAAGTGAATATGGATGGGAGAGAAATTATATTATTAGGATCTAATAATTATTTAGGACTTTGTGATGATTCTCAGTTGAAAGAAGCGGCAATAGATGCAATCAATAAATATGGTGTTGGAGCAGGAGGATCAAGGCTCACAACGGGTTCTTGTGATTTGCATAAAAAGCTTGAGGAAAAAATTGCAGATTTTAAAGGGACAGAAAAAGCATTAGTATATAATACAGGATATATGGCAAATGTAGGAATTCTTTCAGCTTTATGTGATCGTAAATGGACTATATTTTGTGATAAGGCCAATCATGCAAGTATTTTAGATGGATGTTTATTAAGTGGTGCAAAGCTTGTTAGATATAAGCATGGTGATATGGATGATTTAGAAAAAAAAATTCATATGAATAAGGGTGCTTATAATCTAATTGTAACAGATGGTGTATTTAGTATGGATGGAGATATAGCACCCCTATCTCATATTGTGAAGCTTGCGAAAAAGCATGGAATTCTTACTATGGTAGATGATGCCCATGGGGTAGGCGTTTTAGGAGAAAATGGAGCTGGAACAGCTTCTTATCTTGGTGTAAATGAAGAGATAGATGTGCAAATGGGTACTTTAAGCAAAGCTATTCCTTCTGTTGGTGGTTATGTAGCTGGAAAAAAAGAAATAATCGATTACCTTAAAAATGTTTCAAAAAGTTTTATTTTTTCAACAGCATTGCCCCCTTCAGCAATTGCGGTATCCTTAGAGGCTATTGAAATGATACAAAAAGATAAAGAAAGAAGAGAAAGATTGAAAAATTTAGCTACTTGGTTTAAAAATGAATTACAATCAATGGGATTTTCTATGACGAATACCATTACCCCTATTATTCCTGTCATCATAGGGGATGTAGAAAAAACGGTAAAGCTTAGTGAAAGTTTACTAGAAGAAGGCATTTATATTCCAGGAATTAGACCTCCTACTGTACCAAAAGGAACAAGTAGACTTAGAATATCTATTATGGCAACCCATACCTATGAGGATTTAGAATATGTATTAAAAGTTATAAAATATCATGGGAAAAGATTAAAAATTATTGAAGGATGAAATAGATGAAAAAATATCTAGTTATATTATCCGGTTGGGGTGTAGATGAATTTGTTTGGAAACCTATAGTTGATTTTTTCAAGGAAGAATTTGAAGTGTTCATCCTAACTTGGGAAAAAATAGGTGTAATAGATGAATTTAAAAATAGGTTTATAGATTTAATCTATGAAAAAAATATGGAACAATTCTCTATAATAGGCTGGTCTTTAGGTTCTTTGGTAGCTATAGATCTATACAAGGATTTTTCTTCAAAAATAGAACACATGATACTATTTAATGCTACAGCTAAATTTATACAAGATGAAAATTATTTCTATGGATGGAACAAAAAAATTGTAGATAGAATGATTTATATGTTAAAAGGAGACCATGAAAAAACTTTAAAGAAATTTTATAAAAATCTTTTTTCAAGAGTAGAAGTGGATAATGGATATGAAAAAAAGTTTTTAGATGAAATAAAAAAAATAGATACAAAGAAGGATATTAAAAGCTTGTTGATAGGATTAGAATATTTAAAAGATCAAGACCTTAGAGAATGTTTAAAGGAGATAGATGGTAAGATATTACTTATACATGGAGAAAAGGATAGTATTTGTCCTATACAAGCAGGAGAATATTTAAAAAATCATATTAAAAAAGCTAAAATGGTTGTGTTAAAAAAAGCAGGACATATGATTCTTTTTACTAAACCTGATGAATGTTATAAAATCATCAAAAATTATATTAAAGAGGGAAGAAACTCATGATTGATAAAAATAAATTAAAGAGACGATTTAGTAGAAATGCCAAAACTTATGATCAATATGCTAAGGTACAAAAAATAATGGGAGATACCCTTATTGAAAATGTTAAAAACAAAGATATTAAAAATATATTAGAAATTGGGTGTGGTACAGGATATGTAACAAGAGCTTTGGAAAGATATTTTCCAAAAGCTAACATTACTGCTATAGATCTAGCACCAGGAATGATTGAGTATGTAAAATCTACTATGGGGGAAAATATTCAATTTATTTGTGGAGATGCTGAAGAAATGATCTTTAATGAAAAATATGATCTAATTATATCCAATGCAACTTTTCAGTGGTTTAATCATTTAGAGCAGACTCTTGGAAAATTTATAAATTTATTGAATAAGGATGGTATCTTAGCTTTTTCAACTTTTGGAGAGAATACATTTAAAGAACTCCATGAAGCTTTTCGTAAAGCAAAAGATATATTGGGATTAAAAGAAGACATTTTTCCCGGACAAAGCTTTTACTCATTAGAGAAACTGCAAAAGATCTGTAATCAGATGATCATGAGTAAAAGTTTAGAGAATAAAAAAATTTTATGTGCACAAACCTATGAAATAGAACATTTTAATTCATGTAAAGAATTTTTGTTTTCGGTGAAAAAAGTAGGTGCCAATAATAGTCAGAATCATAGAAATAAAACAACTCCTGATTTTATCGAAAAGGTTATGGAAATCTATGATCAAGATTATTTAGAAGGGGAAGGAGTAAGAGCTACTTACCATAATTTATTTTTTTATATAAAATGTGAAGAGGTAAACCAGAGATAAAATTCTCTGGTTTTTTTATGTATGAAGGATTCCTTTTGTTGGATGATCCATACGTATAAATAGAAAGGTTTAAATGTTAGTTCTATTTAAAAATTATACAAGAATAAACAATTACATGAAAATATAACAAATAAATACTTGACAGGAATAAAAAGGAAATGTTAATATATTATTGAAATTGATAATTATTATCAATAGAAAAGCATGTTCGTTTTGATTTTATTTCTCTTCACTTTCTGCGTTCAGCGTATTTTGATTTATATAAATTTAATGCTAGGTTAAGGATAACAGCAATACGCTTTATATTTGTAGGAACGAAGAAGACTTTTATATGTATCCGAGGGATGATTTAAAGTTTCTTGCAAGTTGAGTAAAATGTACGCAGATGAGTTGGGGAGTTTTAATAAAAATAAAAAAAGAGGGGATTGATTTTTTATGGTAAAGACGAACATATCTAAGAAGTTAACATTTGTACTTACGGTTATGGCAATTGTGGGGTGCATGTCTATTCAAGCATTTGCGGCAACAGACATATGGCAACCTAATACACCTTCTCAAACTTCAACACAGCCTTATACTGTACATATGAATTCAACGGGGGTGGAAAAGATTGCTTGGAAGACATTCTCATCAAGCTACAATCCTAATTTTACAGGTATTTGGAAAGCACAATGCGGTGGTCAGTATTCTTACACCTTTAATGCAGATAATATAGTTCAAAGCTTGATAAATCATCAACCATATTATCTTCATATTCAAACTGAGAATTTCGGTAGTGTTGAAACAGATGTTACTATGGGTTGCCGTACAAAATTCCCTGTTGCCATGAAAGTAAAAGTTCCTACAAATCTTGGTGCGAAGCAACAAGTTACTGTTGAATACGATCCAGGCTCTTGCAATGGCTATGCACCATGCAAAGCTACAAGCTTTAGTCAATTGATAGGTAGTGGAAATCCAAATTATCTAAATGGATTTGCTAACACCTTTACATCTTATGATACTGAGACTGATGCTAATGGTTATGTTACATTTACAACATGGCATGGAGGAGATTATATCATATATAAATAATAACTTTGTAAAAATAGCAAAATTTATTAAACTCTCGGATACGGTTTAATGGAACAAGGTGAATTTACCTTGTTCTATTAATTGTGTACTATGGAATAATGGAAGGAGAAAAATTTCGTGAATAAGAAAAAGGGTCAAGGGATACGAAAGAAAATATCTTTACTGTTGTCCATTATTATGCTGTTTAGCATAATGGTGCCGACTGCATTTGCTACCGAGAAACCACTTTCGGGTTCAGGTGCAAACTCAGTTACAAAGGCTGTATATACTTCAGAGCCAAATTTGCTTACGCTGGATTCAAAATCAGTTACAGAAACTGTGTACAATGATGTATATATGCCTACAAGCTATTGGACAGATGATTTAACTGAGAAACCAGAAGGCTTTGTAGTGGATGGTAATGGAAATGTGACGGTGAGTTCGGCAGAAGGCTTGGCATGGTTATCCGTATTGACATCTGGTTTAAATGATCAGACGAAAGATGATTTTGAGGGTAAGACGATTACATTATCAAAAGATATTGATTTGTCAAAAAAATTGTGGGTTCCAATCGGAAGGTATAAAAGGAGAGGGAGAAGAATACTTTGTGATGAACCTTTCAAAGGAACATTTAATGGTAGTAATCATATTATTTATGGCTTGAAAATGTCTACTTTCCCTGACTCTCATACGAATAGTAGAAAAAATAAATATTATGGACTATTTGCTTATGTAAAGGAAGGAACTATTAAGAATATACACCTTAGTAATGTATACATAGATACGACGGTTTTTAGTATAACCTCTTTAGTAGCACGTTTCATAGAATCGCATATGGAAAATTGTACAGCAACGGGGAAAATCAAAGCTGGTTGTACATACGGGCTTGTACAAGAAATGGAAGGTGGCGGTATTTCCAAATGCGCATTTTCTGGTACATTAATATCGACACAAAATGGTTCAGCAGGAATAGTAGATATATGTGATGGTACAATTGAAGAATGCTATGCAAATGTAATAATAGATAGTGTCGGTGGGTCAGGTGGAATTTGTCTTGCTCATAGAAAAGGGACAATTTCTAATTGTTATACAACTGGTTCTATGGATCTATTCCATAAAATGGGTACTTATGATGGTCAGGCGAATAGTGGAGGCATATGCAGTTATGTAGAAAATAATTGTACTGTAGAAAACTGCTATTCTACAATGACTATTGAGTATAAAGGAGAAAAGGATGAAAGTAAGAATGGTGGTATTGTAGCACAGGCAGTTTGTAAGGATAATACATCTGACCCTGTCCCTGTTATAAAAGGGTGTGTGGCATTAAACGATACAATAAAAGGTAGTGCTAATAGCAAAGGTGAAGCAGGACGTATAGTAGGTAGTGTAAAAGGGGGGAGTATTTCAGAAAAGAGTGATGACTATGTGCATCCTAAGCTTATGGCAAACTATGGTTATTCTGGAATGAAAACCTTTGCGGGAGACGAAAAAAAAGAATTGACCATATTTCTTAAGGGTTTACCAATTGATGAACGTAAACCAAGTGAAAAACAAGGTGCTGATATAACAGCTAAGGAATTGAGAGAAGATTGGCCGGTTAAAAACTGGAATGATAATATCTGGAGCTTTGAAAATGACAAACTTCCTACGTTAAAAAACATTTCCAATAAAATTGCACAAACAGGTGAAATTTCTGATTATATTAATGCAGATTCAGAGAAAGATTGGAATATTACTGCTTTTGATGAATTGACTGAAACACCAGAGGTAGTGTTGGGTTGTTCTAAGGAAAAGGCTATTGCTCTTTTACCAACTACGTTGCTTGCAACTAAGGATAATACCACAGCTGTGAGCATACCTGATATTACATGGACGTGCAGTGATTTTGATGGAAATACTATGGCTAAATATACCTTTACGCCAGTTCTTCCTAGTGGGTATACAACAACTGCGGATCTACCTACTGCAAAGGTGCATGTGAGACTGGGGTATACGGTTACGCTTCATACTAATGGAGTAGGTGATATTCAGTTAGATGCAGATCAAGGAAGTCTGGTTACTATACCTGATAGTGTAAAAAGAGAGGGCTTTACCCTAGAAGGATGGTATCAGGATGAGAATTGTACTAAGGTGTGGAATTTAGATACTGATAAGGTTACGTCCTCTATCACCCTTTATGCAAAGTGGCGTATTACAGGAGAACCTGATTATGTTGCAGCAGCGTCTGGAGCACAAAAAACTTTGGATGTATCGAAAGAAGGCTTTAGTAATGCGAGTATTGTAAGGATTTCTGATGTTAAAGGGTATACCACCTATGCTGTGGTGGATGAAGGGAAAATAGATTTTTCTGTACCGGCTGGTGAGTATGTAATTGCTGATAGTGGTGAGACAGTAGAATCTAAAAACATTCGTAGGTTTACTCAAAATAAAGGTGAGACGCCATCTGAAATAGGTTATAAAGGAACTGGGCGCGGGACAGAGGATGAACCAGTTACTATGCTTGGTAGCTTTTTTACAAAGGATGCTTCACAGCAAACCAAAGAGGCTGATTGGGTTAGTTTGACGTTTCGTGTATTAAATTTGATTACAGGATATGATATTAATGGTAAAAAATACAATAAAACACCTCATTATATAGTGCTTGAAGATAGAGATACATCTACTGGACAACTGAAGGCTTCCTTCACTATTGACGGTAGAAGGCTTAAACCTTGCGATTCGGATGGGTGGTTCAGATCTCCTAGAACATATGGCATTGCACTTAATCCTTCTGATGCGTTAATAAATGGTCAATTTGATATGCATGCTATCTATTCTTCTATACATTATCCTGAAAGACGTGCTGCTGCACTAAAAAAATTGAAGGCTGTAAGAGAAGATGAGAAAAGGGTTTTGATGCAGCATACACAAATGCGTGATTTTCCAGGGCCTATAACATTTAAACTAGATGTAAGCAAGTATTTTAAAGATGGAGATACTGTAAACATCAACTACTTGCTAGGTGCAGCGAAAATTGATTTGTTTCATGGGATTCATATTAAAAACGAATATGCGCTAGCGATAGAACCTATATATTTCAAGAATGATACTTCAGCGGTAGTGACTAATGGATATATTACCGTTGATCTTCGCAATGGTGGTTACTTTGAACTTGTAAAGAAAGAAGACGATAAGAACAAAGAAACAAAATATGTAGTAGAATTTGAAACAAATAATCCAGAAGAATTTGAAAAAAATGGTGGTAGTACAATTCATCCACAAATTTTAACAGCTGAAGATGGATATAAAATTACCAAGCCAGAAGATCCTACAAAAGGAAAGTATCCTTTTGGTGGTTGGTATACAGATAAAGAATTGACTTCAGAGTATAATTTTGAAACGCCTGTTACAAAAAACATGATCCTTTATGCTAAGTGGATTGGGGAAGATGGTGATACAACATTACCAGGAGGTGAATTTACTGTTACCTTTGTAACGGGAAATGACCCTGATACAGGAGAGCCTAATGCAACTATTGATGAGCAAAAGGTTAAAAGTGGAGAGTGTGCAAAAGATCCTGGGTTCTTTGATAGTGGTTATGGCTATCTTGTTATTGGATGGTATACGGATAGCGATTTAACGAATAAATATAACTTTAGTGATAAGGTGACAGCAGATTTGAAATTGCATCCTAAATGGATGAGATATATTTTGAAAGATGATTTGAAGAAGGAAGGTGGTTCTGGTAGCGAGGGAGATCCATATCTTGCACATTTGGCAGATAGCAGTCAGTCTAAAATTGCATGGAAGGCACTAAATAAACTTGCAGGTAAATCCCAGTGGTGGGAGGTTTATGTGACAGAGGATAATAGTTGTGGTAAGGCGAAGTACAAGTGGAAATTTAATGGTAAAGACATTAAAAAATGTAATATAGCACAACCATATTATACGGATGTTAATGTTTCTAGGCAATCATCAAATTCTGTACAGGCAGATTTGACATGGCGTACAGCCATTGAAGGAAAGCTTTATGTAAGTGTTGATGTATCTGAATATTTTAAGAATGATACTGAAATTAAAATAGCCTATGTAGATGGCAGTTGTGATGGAAAGGTTGTTCATACAGATATAAGCTCTGGTGATTGGGTAGATTCTTTGCATCATCCTTCAACTTATTACAGTGGAGGGACTACGAAAGTTGTGAATGGGTTCGCTACACTTGAGCTTACACATGGAGGAAGATATACATTAACAGCAAATGAGACTACTGAGGAAGAAGTTGCAAGTGTTGTTGGTTTAAAAGCTACAGATGAAAATTCTGTTTCTTCTGTTAATATCATGCCTAAAGTAGAAGCAAAGAATGGTGTAGTGGCTTTTGCAGTGAATGATAAAGAGATTAATTCAGCAATAGATGCGTCTATTGAGGTGGATGCTGATGTAATAGTTATAGCTCCAGTTATTACGGGAGAAGCTGACGAATTAAGTGTTGAGCTTAATAAAACTGCTCTTTCGAGTGTTTTGGATAAAACTAAGTCAGATCTTATGCTTAAAACAGGCATGACAAATGTAGTTATATCAAAAAATATTTTAGCTAAAATTGTAGCTAAAGACGGAGATAAAAAAGATGATGATAAGGTTGTAATTCATATTAAAAAAGGTTCTGAAGATGAAATTAATCTTGAAATTAAGCTTAATGATGAGGTACTTAAAGGGATTGGAGACGTTATGATGGCGGTTCCTGTTAAAAATGCAGATAGTGGTATGGTTGCTGTATTGGTAAAGGAAGATGGTAGTGAAGAAGTCATCAAAAAATCTGTATTTAATGGTAGTGAAATGCTTGTTAGCGTAGATGGCTCTAGTACGGTTAAGTTCTTGGATAAATCTATGAGCTTTGACGATGTGGATGATAGCTTCTGGGGAAAAGAAGCTATAGATTTTGCAACATCGCATAAGCTGTTTAAAGGGATGTCAAAAACTGAATTTGGTACTAATGAGACCATGACACGCAGTATGTTTGTTACGGTACTTCATAATCTGGAAGGCGCTCCTAACGGTGGAGATATTTCATTTGATGATGTTGATGAAGATAGTTGGTATGCTAAAGCAGTAGCGTGGGCTACTAAAAATGATATTGTTACAGGAACGGGTCATGGCTTTAATCCTAATGGCAGTGTTACACGTGAACAAGTTGCGGTAATTTTGAATAATTATGCGAAGCTTATTGGTGTAGATACTGGTATAAAGGGGGATATATCGAAGTTTGATGATGCTGATGAAATATCAGATTGGGCGTTAGATGCTATGAATTGGATAGTAGGTTCAGAATTAATAAAAGGAAAAGATAAAAAAAATCTTGATCCGAAGGGAATTGCAACTCGAGCTGAAGTAGCAGTGATTGTACAAAAATTCATATCACAAAATATAAAAGATTCATATTTAAAACCCCAAAACGCTACAAGTAATGAAACTGATAAGGTAGAGGCTAAATAATAATAAAATCAAAAACCTAAATTTTAAGATGATTTTATGAGACTTGATTTAAATATGAACAATTAAGTGTAAGGGAACAGGTTGCTACAATAATAAAATTTATTTGTAAGCAGCTTGTTTTCTTGCACTAAAGAATATTAGTGATGAATAGAAAGGAAGTATAAACAGCTGTGAAAAAAATTGTTAGTATATGTGTTTTTATGCTTTTATGTTTAAATTTATGTGCCTGTCAGAAAGCTTATAATGAGGATCAGCCTGAATCAAAGCCTGAAACTCAAGTTATTAGAGATATGGTAGGACGAAGGGTAGAAATTCCAAAAGAAATTAAAAAGGTATATTCTACAGGACAGCCAGGAGTAGTTACTCTATATACAATCAATCCTGACCTACTTTTGGGGTGGTGTATAAAACCAGCTAAGGAGGAAGCAAAATATATCAATTCTAAATATTTGGGACTTCCTGTGCTGGGATTAATGCAGGGAAGTAATGACACTGCTAATTGTGAAGAAATCATGTTACGTTCTCCCGATATTATTTTGATGATGACATACATAAACGAAGATACAATTTCAGATGCAGACAAACTTCAAAAACGTATGGGAATACCTGTAGTATTTGTGGATTATACATTAAGTAGTATTCCTGATACCTATAGATTTTTAGGAGATATTTTGTCTCAATCGGACAGGACAGAGCTTTTGGCACGTTATAGTGAAGATGTACTGGAAAATGCACAAAAACAAGCAGCACTTATTTCAAAAGAGAAGAAACTTAGTGTTTATTATGCACAAGGGTCAAAGGGGTTGCAAACAGCACCTAAGGGGTCATCACATTCGGAGGTAATTGATCTTGTGGGAGGTGAAAATATTGTAACTCTCTCGGCAGAATTAGACGGACGACTTACAGTAAATATGGAGCAGATCCTGTCATGGAACCCTGATATTGTTATTGCATCTTATAGTATGGCGAACGGTACTGTAAAAGGTGATAATAGTATTTTTGGTATTTTATCTGATGGACAAAAAGAATGGAATTTAGTCTCAGCTGTAGAAAACCATAGGGTGTTTTCAACGCCATGCTATCCATATAATTGGCTTGATATGCCACCGTCAGTTAACCGAATCATGGGTGTTTTGTGGATGGGGAATCTTCTTTATCCGGATTATTTTCCTTTAGAGATCCGAGAGGAAACACGTACATTTTACCAGCTTTTTTACAATAAAACCCTTACTGATGAAGAGATAAATACTTTGCTAATGGGTGCAGTTAAAAATAATTAGGAAAAATTGATACATAACAAATATTTGGCTTATACACTATGGTGAGTTAATTAGAAAAGGAGAGAAAATTTTATGAATGAGTTAAAATCAATTGTTATGAAGCGGATTGGATTGTTGGTTGTTATTGCTTTAGTTTTTTGTATGCCAATGGCTGTTTTTGCATCAGGAACTATGGTTAGTATTATGGTAAGTGAGAAAAATGGTAGGGTTCCAGGTAAAGTAAGAGTGAATTTAGATAATAAATTTTCAAATACATCTATTGTAAATATATCAGGGCAAGGGATTAAAACTTCTGCAGTAGTTGGTGAAGGAATGATTGAATTTGATGCTAAAAAGTATGGTGAATATGTGATAAAAGATACAAAAAAAAGTACTAGAGATTATTTTACAGAATCAATGCGTACAAAAGATATGAGTGTTGGAGCGTATAAAGGTATTGGTTCTACTGAGGATCCATATACACTTATTTCTACTTTTGCTGATGTACCTATGGAGCTTTATAAGCTACAGGCGGCGTGGAAGGGCTATAATTATTTGGCTGGATATCCTACTATGGATTCAAAAAAAGATTCTGACTATTTAAAGTCATTTGATAAAAGTCATGTTTTAGCTCTTTTAGTTGAAGACAGAGATGAAAATACAGGAAGATTGCGTGGTTCATTTTTTATTGATGGCAGTCTTTGGTTACATGTTACAGGAAATAATAAAGGTCCATATTATATGAATTATATGCTAGATCCTACAGATACATATCTTACATCTGGATATGCTCTTGATAACCATTATTTGTATAGTGATAATATTCCAAATGGAGCTGAAAGAAAAAAAGAAGCTATAAAAAAGATAAAAGCTGTACGAAACTCAACTACTTCTGCTTTGTTTTTCAATTATCGGATGCGTGATTTTAGTGGACCCATTGTTTTTACTGTAGATGTAAGTGAATCAGGAAAATTTAAGCCAGGAGATGTAGTAAGTGTTCATTATCTTTTAGGGTCTTCCGATAGAAATCTTTTTCATGGAATAAAACCTGAACCAGATACACTTATTAAGCAGGAACCTACCTTTAGAAAACATTATCAGGATAAGGGTATGACGGTTACAGTGGATGATAACGGATATCTTTCATTGCCTCTTTATAATGGCGGGTATTTTGAACTTAAGAATGAAACGTCTATTAAAGAGAAACGTCTTGTAAAGGTTGCTCCAAAGATGTATAAAACAGCAGAAATTGTAGATGTAGATTCTTCAAATTTGGCATATGACAGTATATGTTTATTGGTTGGAAAAAATTATATGTCTGCAGAAGGAGGAAGGTTTAAGCCTGATGAGATTATTAATCGAGGAGAATTCTTGAAAGGTCTACTTTTATCTAGTGGTATTACTATTCATTCAGGAGATATAGAATTTACAGATGTACCAAAGAAAAGCATGTGGAACGATTATGTTTTTACAGCTGTTGAAGAGGGGATTACAAAAGGGGTTTCAGAGGATGTGTTTGGAATTGATAAAAAGGTAAATCGTGAGATGGCTACAGTTTTCATTTGTAATGCACTAAATATGGAACCAGGAACAGATGATTTTACTGATGCTGATGATATATCATCATGGGCAGTGGGATATCCTGGTGCTTGTAAATCTGCAGGCTATATAGAGGAATATTCAGATGGCAGATTTGGAGCAAAGGACGATTTGACACGTGCTGAAGCAGCAGTAATATTTAATAAAATTTATGAGTCAAAACACTAATTATACTGGGTATTGGAAGTGGAGATAATGAAAGGACTAAGTTGTTTTAGAAAAAAATCTTCTTTATCATTGATTTATGCTATCTTGCTTTGTTTTTTGCTATTACCGTTTAATGTTTTTGCCACTACCATATTTGATCCTTATAATGGAACAGATGAGTATAGTGTAAGTGGAGCTGGAACAGCTCTAGATCCTTATGTGATTGATATAAGTGGGACGAACAATCGTATCACTGCTAAAGGACTGGATATGATGAAGGAAAAGACACCAGAAGCCATTTGGAGTGTGCAACATAGTGTATATGGCAAAAAAGATTATAACTTACATTTTTCTACTACTATTAGAGATGTTGTAAAAGCACCCCTTATGTTGGATGTAAAAGTTTGGCAAGAGCAAGAAGGACTTCTAAATCTTGAAATTGGTGAAAAAGATTCTTCTTATATGCCTGCTACCTTGTCTTTGGATGTAAGGGATTATGTAGGATTTGATGATGGCGTTATCGTGACGATAAGAGGAAAAACTAATTTACGTACTAAGGTTAAAGATCATCATATTGAATTTGCTATTGAAAATGGTGGGGACCATCTTTTGATAGCAGAAGGTTATGAGATGCCAATAGAAAAAATTGAGGCGCTATGTACTTTTGCATCTGAAGAAGAAGCAAAGGTGTGGGATAAACCCAATGAAAAGGGAGAGGCTGTTGCACAGGAATATACTCGTGCGGGAACGCCTGAACTTCCATTTAACGTTGAATTAAGTAGTGTACAATCATCAGTTGTAGATGGAGAAGCTTTTAATGAGATGAAAAATAGTGGTCAATCTCGATATTTTTTGTGGAAAGATGAGAATGACACAGTGCTTTGGTCCTATCTTGCAGAGGGCAGACGGATGGCAGCAATTGATTCGTCAGAGGAGTTTGACTTGGCAATTAGTACAAAAAATAATGAAGGAACAGTAATTGCTGATTTTGCACACAAGGGAGCTTTCCCGGGAAAATTAAAGGTGAGTATGTATGTGGGCGATTATTTTTCTAATGCTTCTATTGTTCATATAAGTGGTGAAGATGTTGATACTACGGCGGTGGTAGACCGTGGCTATATTTCCTTTTGGGTTACTAAAGGTGATTTATATACTATTGTTGACAACGGGGAAGATGTATCAAGTGCTTCCGTTGATGAGGCAAAAGCTGTTTCTGAGGAAACACGAGATAATAAGTATACAAGATTTAAATATAAAGGAAAAGGATACGGAACTGTTGATGAGCCATTGACTTTGCTTGGAAAACTTGATGATAATTTTCATGCTTCGTGGAAATCAATGAATACTATCTCAGGTTACGCTGCAACTTTTACTCCAACTGAAAGCTCATACGATGGAACAAAATTGATGAAAGTAATGGTTGAGTATCGAAGCCCAGTTACAGGGAAATTAATTTCATCCTTGTATATTGATGGCTCAGAGTGGCGTATGACACCAGAAAATATGAAGGGACCCTATTACTTGGATTATAAATTAAATCCAAACCCCGCAGTAATTGACGGTATCCTAGATACACATTCTTTGTATACAGGAAAGTATACGGAAAGAAAAAAAGGAGCATTGGAAACACTTACACATTATTCAGAAAGTAAAGATACGGTTCTTTTTCTCATGAGTAGAACCCGTTCTTTTGCAGGAGTGATTCATTATAAAATTGATGTAAGTAATTATTTCAATCCTGGTGATTTAATAGATATTAAATATATTTTAGGTTCGTGTAATGGGGATTTATATCATGGTGAAGCGCCAAATAATGCAGAGCTTTTATTGGAGGAAGCATCCTATTCTAAATATGATACGCAAACGGTAGTTGATGCCTCTGGATATATATCGTTTCCTCTTTATACGGGTGGTTTTTTCACCTTTTCAAAAAATGGTGAAACAGAGGAGAAAAAGGATAGCTTCGTATTTTCTAAAAAAAGTAATGGAACAGAAAAAGATGATGGCGTAGATGGGTCTGAAGAAAATGTGGAAGCCATGAAAGATGAATTAAAAACTATTGAGGAAATGATAAAGGAGCCTGTTGAGGACAGTACACATACTGAAACAGGGACATTGGTACAGACAAGTAATAGCAATTTAAAAGAAATCAATTTTACTGCACAAAGTCAGGATGGAAAGGTTTGTGCAAATGGATATCTTCTTAACCCAGAGGTTTCAATGGATGTAGCTAATGATACTGAAAAGCTGATGGATAAAAGCTTTCATTTGCCAAAAGATAGTAAGGCTCTTTCACAATATAACATTACTTTAAAAAAGAAAAGTGGATTTACTTATCATATGAATGAGAATGATTATTTAGATATAACCCTTTGTTTAGGGTCGGATTATTCAATTTATGACGAAAATTTGCTTTATGTCAAATGCATAGGGAGCGATGGACAATTGACGAATGAGTTTTTTTCATCTCATGGTGAATTGAAAGCAGATGGAAATATGTATGTTACTTTTCGTACCACTCATTTGAGCTCCTTTGTAGTATTAAGGATGGCTGAGGAGGATAATCTTACAGCAGCCATTGCATTGAAGCAGGAATATACATCTGAGGCAACTACTGCATTGGCAGAGCAGTCTTTAAATAAAGAAGATGAAAATAAGACAATGAAGATGATTTTGATTGCAACTTTTATGGTGTTATTCATTATAGTAATCATTACAGATCTTAGACGAAGAAGATCAAAAAGAGGGGAGTAAATACTGTGAAAAATAAAATACTTACATGTATTGTGATGAATATATGTTTGATAATTTTATTGGCAATACCTGTGCAAGGGGATCAAACAATCAAGGTAAGTGGAGAGGTGGCTACGCCTATAGAAGGATTGGGAACTGAGGAAAATCCATATAGATATCTTATTGATCAAAATTCCAAAGTTGCATGGAAGCATCTAATAGATAATCATAATAATGGAGTAACAGAAGTATATGAATACCGTGAAGGTCAAAAAATTGATGGGAATTTGGTTTATAGCTATACTTTTCATGCTCAAGATATTTTGACTAATGCTTCAGGTCCGTATTTTTTGGGAATTCGCATTTATGATCAAGAAGCTGTGAAAGGACTTCCTGGATATCCCAATGCTATGTTTTTTTCATTTGCTACAAAACGTGATTTTCCAGGGAAAGTCAAAGTGACCTTAAATGTAGGAGATAAGTTTCCAGATAAAACAAAGCTGAATCTTACTTACTATGGAGGGTATGATTCTACTGTGATTCATGGCCCAGCACCTGTTGTAGCTAAGGATGAGATACGCCAGATTGATTCAAATATAGTACAAATAGCTAATGAACTGACGATTATAAATGGGATGGTTACTTTTGATGTGCGTTACGGTGGGAATTATGTTTTGCATGAAGAGCCTATAGATTTTAGCGGCTTTGGTATTGGTGAAGTGATTCATTATGATGCAGATAAGGTGCTTGGAAGTATTTGTAGTGTGTTTCCAACTGAAAAAATAGCGCAGACAATTGCTTCAACTCTTGGAAAAAAAACGGGAGATACCATAACACAGGGAGATCTTGATAGTATTAAAAGCTTGTATTTATCTTCAATTGGATTAAAAAGTATAGAAGAGTTGGAACGTGTATGTTTTTCGAGGTTAGAATCTTTGGTTTTGTCAGAAAATGAGCTAGAATCATTAAATAGTCTTTCGATGCCATCTCTCACATATTTAGATGTTAGTGGGAATCATTTAAAGTCTGTTAATGCATTAGCAAAGCTGGATATGTTGGAAAATGTGGATTTATCAGATAATGATTTGATATCCTTACCTGATTTAAATAAACTAGTGAATTTGCAAACCCTTGATTTAAGGAATAATCATTTGCAGGTTATTCCTGCTTTGGAAAGCAATGCGCTGCGGTATTTAGATTTGAGTGGGAATTCTATTGTTTGGGTTGCTGGGGATTTAAAGAAATGCACGAGTTTGGATACTGTAGTTGTTGTAGGGCAAGTTTTTAATACGGAATCAGAAATGAATGAGAGAGAAGATTTTTATCTGAAACCTACGCCTCGTTTTATATCTCAGTTTGGAAATGGGGGTAGAGTAATAATAACTGATTCTCGTGGCAAAAAAATATATGAAGAAGATTTTTCTACTCTGAAAGGGGATAAATTTTGCCTAAAGGGTGATTTGTTTGAAAAGAGTGATCAATATACTGTTACGGTGACAGGTACAGTTTTACAAGAGGGTTTGGAGGAAAAACTAGGAACCTATACATATAAGCTTATTGCAGGTAGTGGCTCTCCTGAAACATTAGGTATTCGGAAAATAATAGCTTTTGGAGTGCTTGTAATTTTACTGGGATTAATCATAGGATTAGTATTACATGCACGGAAACAGAAAAAAAGAAATGAGGAGAATAAATGATGAAAAATATAAATTTACTTAAGGATGCCATTAATGAAGTTAAAAAAGCGATTATAGGTAAAGATGACATTATAGAGCTTGTGATGATGGCAATTTTAGCAGAAGGACATATTCTAATTGAAGATGTTCCTGGGGTTGGAAAAACTACCCTTGCTTTGGCTTTTTCAAAAGCAATGTCATTGGAAGGCAAGAGGATGCAGTTTACACCAGATGTAATGCCAGCAGATGTTACTGGATTTTCTGTTTACAATAAAAAAAGTGGAAAGTTTGAATATAAGCCTGGGGTCGCTATGTGTAATGTTTTTCTTGCAGATGAAATTAACCGTACTTCTCCAAAAACACAAGCTGCTCTTTTAGAGGTTATGGAAGAGAGAAAAATTACAGTGGATGGTGTTATACATGAGGTACCCAAACCTTTTATTGTCATGGCTACACAAAATCCTATAGGATCTGCTGGTACACAGCCCCTTCCTGAGTCTCAGATTGACCGTTTTATGATCAGACTTACAATGGGTTATCCTGATATCAAAGATGAAGTGAATATGTTACAAAAACGTAGAGAGAGCAATGGTATTTCTATTATTAAAAGTGTGATTGATCAACAAATGCTTATTAAGCTTCAAACTGTAACAAAAGAGGTATTCTTGGATAAAAAAATAATGGAGTATATAGTAAAGCTTGTAAACCTTACTCGAAAGCATTCAATGGTTCGTCTAGGGTTAAGTCCGAGAGCAACTCTATCATTAGCGAATATTTCACGTGCTTGTGCATTTTTAAAAGGGCGTGACTTTGTTATCCCAGAGGATGTACAATTCGTATTTTCTCCTGTTTCGAATCACAGATTGATCTTAGAACCTCGGGCAAAAATTAATGAAACGAATGTATCTGATATTTTAAAAGAAATATTGAACGAGGCAGGTCCGGTACAATTGACAAACAGGCGGGTGGTGAATAAGTGAAGGGTGTTAAACTAGGATACGGAATTTTGCTATTTTTAACCATAACCTTGGGGATTATTCATAGTGCTTATCATATTTTTTTGTTATTGATAGTAGAGATTCTTTTACCTGTTTTCCTTTTTCTATATTTGTTATATTGTAGGCAATGTTTAAGTGTAAGGTTGAGTGGAGAACGGTATTCCTACAATAAAGACGAGGATGTGCCCGTGTCTATAGAAATTAAAAACAATGGTATTTTTCCAATAACAAATGTACAAATTTCTATTCATTATACAAACAACTATCTTCCTTATGGAAATAATATTATGTTTGTTACATCTGTTTTAGCAGGTAAAACACAATTGGAGAAGTTTTTCTTAAATTCTAAGCATTGTGGAGAATTATATGTAAGCATAAGCACGGTAAAAATTTTTGACCCCCTTTCTCTTTTTCAGCAAAAAGTAAAGGTGGGTCGTAACAAAGAGGAGATAAGTGTAATGGTATTTCCCAATTTTTATGATGAAAAAACATTGCCTGATTTAAATATGAATATTGTGAATGAAGTGGAGGATGTTTATTCTTTACATAAAAGTGGGAATGACCCGTCTGAAGTATTTGATATAAGAGAATATCGTCCTGGAGATAGACAACAGCAAATTCATTGGAAATTGAGCTTAAAGCAGGAAAATCTTATGGTGCGTGAGTTCAGTCAGCCTATTTGTAATTGTTTTACTATTTTTATGGATTTTAATGTTAAAAGTCTTTCTGAAAATGTTCTGTCTTCTGTAGATAATATGCTACAAACGGCTTTGTCTTTATCATACTATTTACAGAAAAATTATGTACGCCACAATATCGTATGGTTTGATATGAGAGATCAGAATACAGACAGTATAAACATTAATTGTGAGGATGATATTTACACAGCAATACAGTATTTGTTTTCAATACCCCTTTATGAAGGAGAATCTAAAGGAAAGAAATTGTATCATAGGGATTCTTTAGAAAAACCTAGCGGCAATATTTTATACTTTGAACCAGGGATCATACCAAATGCACTAAATTGTGAAAGGAGAGTAGTTTGATGAGCAATACCAAAGATTATAAGCAACCTATGGGTATAAGGATCTCTTTTCCAGAAAAACAAAATAATGAAACAATCAAGCAGGTAGCACCCCAATTGTTGATTATATTGTTACTCAATGGGTTTGGTATCGTATTGACTTTATCATCTGCATTTAAATTGCCATATAATATGGCGATTGTTGCTGGTTTTGTGGTGTTGTATGCTTTGATTTATGGATCTATATTTTTGTTTATACAAAAGCCACGGATAGTAGTTTCTAGCATGAGTGTATTGTTTTGTTTGATATGTACTTTTTTCAGAGCTACTTTGTATGAAGGGTTTAATCAAACAATAGGGTGGATGAGTGAAGTTATTGAAGAATGTAGTGATAAAATTTTACCTTGGACTTTAAATGCGGGTACTACATATGAAACAATACCAATGACATTATTTTTTGTTGCTGTGTTGTTTCCATTGATGTTGTTATTGAGTTATGCGATTATACATCGGTTCAATATATTTTTATTATTGCTTATTACAGTTCCAATTTTGGAAATAACACTTTTTTTGGGTTGTCTTCCGTCTGTTGTTGCATTTGTATTGTTGTTACTTGGTAGTTTTTCATTGTTTGTTTTAAATCAATCTACTACTAAACCAGGTAAACAATGTTTTGATGTGCGGAGTGATTTATCATTGAAAAAACAGGCAGGAAATTCAAGTTTGGTTATAGTAGGAATTGTTGGAGTTCTTGTTATGGTGTGTTGGCTTTTGGTTAGTCAAACGGATTATAAAGCATTTACTAATAATTTTAGTCTGCGTAGTCAAACAGGAGAAAGAATAAAGAAAATAATGTCTTTTGCTTATGAAGAAAAAACACCCCCACAAGGTGGTATTACAGGGGGACAATTTTCTGAAACAGATCAGTTTTCATTTAAGGGGGAAACAGTGCTCACTGTTGAGGCTGATGAACTACGAGGGAGTATTTATCTAAAGGGCTATGTTGGAGGTGATTACACTTCAAATGGATGGGAACCATTGCCTGATAAACTTTCAAAGGAAGGAGAAAAGCTGTCTAAGAAATTACAAGTAGGGAAGTTACCATCAAAGGTGATAAATTATGATAATGCTATGCTTTCAAAGCTTTTCCATGCAGAAAAAAGGCTACTAAAGGTAACAAAAACTGATGAAGCTTTAATGCAGTATCAATATGTTCCATATAATTTGAGCGATGAATCAATCAACAAACTTTATATTAATGAATATGGAACTATATCAAAGGATCAATGTAAGAATAACAGTTATTCTGCCTTGTATTATGATGTTTTAAATTATGATAATAATCTTTTTTTACTTAACAGAAAGAAGATTAAAGAACAGCTTTATGGGAATCTTGGTATAGCAAAAGGAAGTATAAGCACAGAGCAAGTAGATGATTATTTAAGCAAAGAAAAGGAATATGCTGATTTTGTTCATGAAGCATATACACGGTTGCCGAACAATCTATCTAAACGTATGATTGATGAGTTTTCTACCATTAACAAAGATTTAACGATTGAATCAATTATTAAAACAGTTATGGGGAACTTGTCAGAACGAGCAGTTTATACGCTTACACCAGGGGAAACACCTAATAAAAAAGATTATGTGGATTATTTTCTATATGAAAACCAGAAAGGCTATTGTACACATTTTGCTTCTGCGGCTACTGTTATTTTTCGTTTGAGTGGAATTCCTGCCCGCTATGTTGAAGGGTATGTGGTAACAGTAAAAGATTATACACGTGCTTCAAGGACTGATGAAGGACGATATATTATGAATATAAAGGATACTAATTCTCATGCATGGTGTGAAATCTATCTTGATGGATTTGGCTGGGTGCCTGTAGAGGTAACCCCGGGGCTTGTCTCTGTAAATACAGGAGGTGTTGCTCCTGCAAGTGGTGAGTCTATTGAATATGAAACGAATGAAGAAAGTGAAATAAATGATATTCCTATGGAAATACCTCAGATAGAAAACACATCAACGGAGGCTAAAGCTGATGATCAGTTAGGTAAAGGAAAAGAAAATACAGTTTCGGGGAGAATATCTTGTTTATGGATGATGATCATGATAGCTATATTGTTGGTGTCAATTTTATTTATTTTACCATTGAGTCTAAGTAAACGTGCAGTCAAACGGCGTATCAAAGAATTGCAAAATAAAAGCAGAAATCAATCAACCTTGTCATGGTACACATATATGATGGATGTACTAAAGCTTGTTGCACCACAATATTTGAAAAACAGGGAAATATCGGATCTCGCTTGGGCAGAAGAAATGGAAAAAAAGACTGTATTTCCTTTTGAAAAATTTTTATGGGCAATGTCTGTTATACAAAAATCAGCATATTCGCAAAAGGAGATTAGTACTTCTGAATATGAATCTTTAGTAAAGTTTTTAGAGAATGCTGTAAAACATCTGTACGAGGGCTTACCTACGTGTAAGAAGTTAAAATGGAGATATATTAACAGGTTGCCTATTTATGCAGAAATTCTAAAGGAAGGAGAAAAGAATTGAATAATCAAATTTCTAGTCAAAGTGTAGATGTAAAAAGAAATAGGCGTATTTTGATTATTTTAATGATTACTTTTTTTATATCAGCAGTAGCTTCCCTTTTCATAGGGCGTTATACTGTACCTATTTGGGATTATGTTTTTTATTTAAAATCATTGTTTTTGGGAAATGAAATCGAATTTTCATCAACAACAATATCGGTTATCAATCAAATACGTATGCCAAGAATTATGACAGCTCTTATTGTAGGAGGATCCCTTGCTATGTCTGGAGCAGCATATCAAGGGGTATTCCGTAATCCCATGGTGTCTCCAGATATTTTAGGAGCATCAGCTGGAGCGGGTTTTGGTGCAGCCATTGGTATTTTATTTTCTATGCCTGCTATGGGCATACAATTACTTTCGTTTGTCTGTGGGTTGGCAGCAGTTGGTATGAGTTATTTAATTGGAAAAAAAGTTGGACATAGAGAAAATATAACATTGGTACTTGTACTTGCCGGTATTGTTATTTCTGCTTTGTTTTCTGCTTTTATTTCCATAACAAAATATTTGGCTGATCCGTATAGTAAGCTTCCTGAGATTACATTTTGGCTTATGGGCAGTCTGTCTTCCACTACAATGCATGATTTGATATTTGTTTTGCCTCCTATAATAATTTCTGCAGTAGCATTATTGCTTTTGCGATGGAGGTTGAATGTGCTAGTATTTGGGGATGAAGAAGCTTCAGCTTTGGGGATGGATACTCAGAAATATCGTATGGTGATCATTGTTTGTTCCACGCTACTTACTGCGTCAGTAGTGAGTATTAGTGGACAAATTGGATGGGTAGGTTTAGTGATTCCACATTTTAGTCGGATTATAGTAGGTCCTAATTATAAATATTTACTACCTACATCTTTTTTGGTTGGAGGTTGGTATTTGCTTTTGGTAGATAATATATCGCGTAATTTATTGAGAGTAGAAATTCCTTTAGGAATTCTAACTGCAATTATTGGTGCACCGTTATTTATAGGTTTGCTTTTGCGTGGTAGAAAGGAGTGAAACTGATGTTGGAGTTGAAAAGTGTAGGTTGTGGTTATGGTAAGAAGATTGTTGTGAAGGATGTTTCTTTAACAGTAGAGTCTGGGGAAATCATCTGTATTTTAGGACCTAATGGAGTGGGAAAAACTACTTTGTTTAAATCTATATTGGGACATGTTGATCTTTTGTCAGGACAGGTTTTATTAGACGGTAAGGATATAAAAAAAATGACAAGACAAGGGGTTGCGAAAAAAATAGGATATGTGCCACAGGCACATACGCCTCCCTTTGCTTTTACTGTAAGAGATGTGGTTCTTATGGGAAGAACTGCTCATGTTCCATTGTTTTCTTCTCCAGGAGCTAAGGATTATTCTATTGTGGAAGAATCACTTGAGGTTGTGGGAATGAGCCATCTAGCAGATAAAATTTATACTGAAATAAGTGGTGGGGAACGTCAAATGGTGCTTATTGCACGTGCACTTGCACAAAAACCTCAATTTCTTATTATGGATGAGCCAACTTCAAATCTTGATTTTGGCAATCAAATTCGTGTATTGCAACAGATAAAAAAACTTGCAAAAGGTGGACTTGCAGTTGTTATGACTACGCATTCTCCAGATCATGTTTATATGTGTGCAAATAAGGTGGTTGTTATTAAAAACTGTGATGAGGTTTTAATTGGTGGAGCAAAGGGTGTTCTTACGTCTGATTTGCTTAGTGAATTGTATGGATTGCCTGTGAATATTACTGAAATTACCGTAGAAGGTAAAAAAATTGCATTTTGTGTTCCGGTATATTAAACATAATGCTTAATAACTACTGAAAGAGAAGCTATTAGGAGCGAAAGCTGCCTTGGATACATATGGTAGATCATGTAAATATTATAAAAATGAATATATAATGATAAAAAAACCTCTAATAGAGTAATTTTCTGTTAGAGGTTTTTTTATTCTTAAAGGGATGGAACATGACTTTCTTTTCCATGAATAGATAAATTTGTTCTTTTCTTTACAAATGCAATCGTTTTCCTAAAATAAGGAAAAAATAATAAGGGTAAATTTATTAGAAAACGTTGAAAAGTGTCGAATTGTATGCTATAATCTTGCACAATACAAAAAATTCAGAAAAGTATACAATGACCAAGATGATTTGTATTTATATAAAATTGTGGAAGGGAAGGAATCGTGTATGAATAGGAATGGATTGCCAGAAAAGCAAGGCTTATATAATCCTCATTTAGAAAAAGATAGCTGCGGAGTTGGATTTATAGCAAATATTAAGGGAGTAAAGAACCATAAAATATTAAAACAATCATTAGAAATTTTGAAAAACTTAAAGCATAGAGGAGCAGTGGGGGCGGATGAAAGTACAGGAGATGGTTCTGGTATTATGATGCAGATTCCCCATGAGTTTTTGAAGAAAGAAACTGAAAAATTAGGGATTATTTTACCTAATGAGGATGATTATGCAGTAGGAATGATCTTTTTACCACGACAGCCAAATGCTAGAATTTTCTGTGAAGGGATTTTTGAAAGGATCTTAAAAGAAGAAAATCAAAAACTCCTTGGCTGGAGAGAGGTAGTGGTAAATGAAAAGGCGTGTGGAGAATCGGCAAGAGCAACAAGGCCTGTTGTGATGCAGGTGTTTATTGATAGAAACAATCAGGAACACGAAACCTTTGAAAGAAAGCTATTGATGGTTAGAAAAGGTGTTCAAAATAGAATTGCTGATTTAAAAAGACCTTATGCAGAGAGTTTTTATATTTGTAGTTTATCTAGTAGCACTATGATTTACAAAGGGCAGATTTTGGGATATAAGTTAGATGAGTTTTATTTAGATTTGCAGGATGAGGACATGAAAACTGCAATTGCGATTGTCCATGAAAGATATAGTACAAATACATTTCCATCATGGAAGCTAGCACAACCCTTTAGATATTTAGCCCATAATGGTGAGATCAATACCATAAGAGGAAATATAAACTGGATGAATGCTAGAGAAGGGGTAATGCATTCTAAGATATTTGGAGAAGATTTAAAAAAAATATTACCTGTTATTGAACCGGGGGGGAGTGACTCTGCATCCTTAGACAATGCACTAGAACTGTTTACTGCTAATGGACATTCTATGGAAAATGCCATGATGATGTTGATTCCTGAAGCATGGCAAAATGATTCAAAAATGGATCAAGATAAAAGAGGGTTTTATGAGTATTTTGCAAGACTTATGGAACCGTGGGATGGACCTGCGACTATTGCTTTTAGTGATGGGGTAAAGGTAGGGGTAACACTAGATAGAAATGGCTTAAGACCTGCTCGATATCTGATTACAAAGGATGAAATGGTAGTTATGGCATCAGAAATTGGTGTAGTTGATATAGAGCAAGAAAAAATAGCGAAAAAAGGTCGTATTGAACCAGGGAAGATGCTTTTAATAGATACAGAAGAAGGAAGAATTATTTCAGATGATGAAATAAAATGGGCAGCATCTAAGGAAAAGCCATTTGTAGAGTGGATTAAGAATAATAAAATCGTTCTTGATGATATTAAAGAATCTTATGAAATTAAAAAAATGAGAAAAGAAACGATTCTGTTAAAGGAGAAAATCTTTGGCTTTACAGAAGAAGAGATGCAAAGAGTTATTGGATATATGGCTGAAAATGGGAAGGAACCAATTGGTTCTATGGGGATGGACATTCCGTTAGCTGTTTTATCTGATAGGCCACAACTTCTTTTTAATTATTTTAGACAAACATTTGCGCAGGTTACTAATCCTCCGATAGATCCTATTCGAGAAGAAATCATTATGTCCCTTATTCAGTTTATTGGAGGTCATGGAAAGCTATTAGATGAAATAGAAATTGAAAAAGAACATACGTATATAGAGCTTAAGCATCCTATTTTATGTAATCGACAAATGGAGGATATTAGGCATTTAAATAATGATGATTTTAGAGCTATTACTATTCCTATTACTTTTGAAATTGATCGAGAAAAGGGACTTAAAAAAGCATTAGATTATCTTTGCAAACGTGCAGAAGAAAGTGTAAGGGAAGGGTGTAATATCCTTATATTAAGTGATCGAAGCATAGGAAGGTACAATGCTCCTATACCAAGTTTATTAGCATTAGGAGCAGTTCACCATCATTTGATTCGTAAAAAGCTAAGAACATCTGTTGACTTGATTGTAGAAGCTGGAGATGCAAGGGATGTTATGCATATCGCTCTTTTAGTAGGGTATGGTGCGAAGGCAGTTAATCCATATATGGTATATGATGTCATTGGAAAAATCATAGCTGATAAAAAATATGTAAAAAATATAGACAGTTTAGAAAAAGGATTTGGAAATTACTGCAAAGCTATTTCAGCAGGACTTCTAAAGATTATTTCAAGAATGGGGATTGCAACACTACAAAGCTATAATGGAGCACAAATATTCCAAGCTGTAGGGATCAATCAAAATGTCATTGATGCATATTTTACAGATACACCAGCTCAGCTGTCTGGAATGGACTTAGAAGGGATTGCTAAAGAAGTAGTTATAAGACATACATCTGCTTATGAAAAGGCTGGTAGATTAGATGGAACATTGGAGATAGGAGGAGAGCTATCCTATAAAAAGGATGGGGAGTATCATATATTAAATCCTGAAGTAGTAAAGAGATTAAGAAAGTCATGCTTAGAGAATGACTACTATCTCTATAAAGGATATGCTAAGGAAGTAAATGAACAAAATGAAAAAGTAGCAACTATTCGAGGACTATTAAAGTTTAAAGATAGAGAAAGCATAGCTATTGAAGACGTAGAATCTGTAGAAGATATTGTAAAACGATTTACTATAGCAGGTATGTCTTTTGGTTCTCTTAGTAAAGAAGCTCACGAAACAATAGCTATTGCTATGAATAGAATAGGGGGAAGAAGTAATTCAGGGGAAGGTGGAGAAGACCCAAATAGATATATAGTAAAACAAAATGGAGATAGCTTAAGAAGTGCTGTAAAACAAGTAGCATCAGGAAGATTTGGAGTAACGACCAATTATCTAGTAAATTGTGATGAACTGCAAATCAAAATGGCACAGGGAGCAAAGCCTGGAGAGGGAGGACATTTACCAGGAAATAAAGTTACAGCAGAAATTGCTAAGGTGCGTCATGCTATGGCAGGAATAGATTTGATTTCTCCACCACCACATCATGATATTTATTCTATAGAGGATTTGGCTCAATTGATATTTGATTTGAAAAATGCAAATTCATCTGCAAGAATTAATGTGAAGCTTGTAGCAGAAGCAGGAGTTGGAACTGTTGCAGCAGGAGTCGCAAAGGGATATGCAGATGTTGTAATGATCAGTGGACATGATGGAGGAACAGGAGCGTCTCCAATTAGTTCTATGAAATATGTAGGACTTCCTTGGGAATTAGGACTTGCTGAAACCCAACAAACACTCCTTTTAAATAATTTAAGAAGTAGAATTACTATACAAGTTGATGGGAAAATAAGATCAGGAAGAGATGTAGTCATTGCAGCACTTTTAGGAGCAGAAGAATATGGTTTTGCAACGACTGGACTTGTGTCTCTTGGTTGTATCATGTGTAGACAATGTCATTTGAATAAATGCTCAGCTGGTATTGCAACACAAGATGAGAAGTTGCGAGAAAGGTTTAGCGGAAAGGTAGAGCATTTGATTCGTTATCTAAAATTTGTGGCGCAAGAAACAAGAGAAATTATGGCAGATTTAGGCTTTAAAACAATAGATGAAATGATTGGAAGAGTAGATGTATTGAAAGCAAAAGAAATGAAAAAAGATAAATTGAGAGATTTAGATGTATCAGCCGTATTATATAGACCTGAAATTCCATCTCGTATTATTGATAGATGTACAACATTTCAGGATCATAAAATTCATCATATCTTAGATAGAGAATTAATAAAGCTTTCAAAAGAAGCCATTGAAAAAGGAAAAAAAGTTCAAGGAGAATTTAAAATTAAAAATACAGATAGAACAGTTGGAACCATGCTAAGTGGTGAAATTGCTAAAAAATATGGGGACGAAGGACTTTCGGATGATACTATTACTCTAAATTTTAAAGGCTCAGCAGGACAAAGCTTTGGTGCCTTTGTAGCAAAGGGACTTACACTAACCCTTGAAGGAGATGCCAATGATTATCTTGGGAAAGGATTATCAGGTGGAAAGATTATTTTAGTTCCACCAAAGGATGTAAGCTTTATCCCAGAAGACAATATGATTGCAGGGAATACACTGCTTTACGGAGCTACATCAGGGGAAGCGTATATTAGAGGAATTGTTGGACAAAGATTCTGTGTTAGAAATAGTGGAGCAGTAGCCGTTGTAGAAGGTGTAGGAAATCATGGGTGCGAATATATGACAGGGGGAACTGCAGTTATATTAGGACCTGTAGGTAGAAACTTTGGAGCTGGAATGAGTGGAGGAGTAGCTTATATTCTTGATGAAAATAAAGATTTTTATGATCAGTGCAATAAACAAATTGTTGAGATAAAAGCTTTAGAGCATGAAGATGAAGAAGTAGTAAAAAGACTTGTAAAGAATCATTATCAATATACAAATAGTAAGAAAGGAAAGATGATTCTAGATCATTGGGAGGAATATAGTAACAAATTTGTAAGAGTAATTTCTCCTGTTTATGAAATGAAATTAAAAGAATGTCAATAAAAAAGAATCCTTCTTGATTATGTCAAGGAGGATTCTTTTGCATTGAGGTTGTTATTTTCTTCTACACATAAACTAAGTAAAAACTGGGCAATATCCTTTGTAGCATTTGGCTTTTTTAATCTAGCCATATTTTGTTTGAAAATGTTGTACTTTTCTTCATCTTCTTTTAGTAAATTAATACAAGAAATAAGAGAATTAGGACTATTGGCTACCATACCAATACCGTTGTTGAGTATGAATTCTGTATTTCTTTCCTCTTGACCTGGAAGCTTAGAGGTAACAATAATAGGAAGCTCCTTATTAAGGGATTCGGTGACTGTGATTCCACCAGGTTTTGTGATGATTAAATCAGATACACTCATAAGCTCATCTATATTATTTACATAGCCAAAGGCTTTTAAATTTGGGCGACTGTTTTTTAAAAGATATTGGTAGAGTTCTTCGTTTTTACCTGTAACAACTAATAACTGAATATGGACATTATAAGTGAATAGATAATTCAGTGTTTCTGTAATATTACCAAGACCCAGTCCTCCGCCCATAATGAGTGCTGTAAAGGTATTTTTAATACCAAGCTTTGAGCATAATGCATCTCGATGAGGCTCATGGTTGAACTTTTGATCTACTGGAATACCAAAAAATTTAGCTTTTTCCTTTGGAATTTCCCAATACTGAAATTGGTATGCAAAGGTTTCGGATGGAAAAATATAATAATCTACTTCTTTATTGATCCAGCTAGGATGAATGGTATAATCTGTAAGGATTGTTACCAGTGGAATATTGATTTTTCCTTTTCTCTTCATAACAGATAAAGCTTCTGCAGGAAAAGGATGGGTACACACAATGACATCAGGTTCGAAATCTGCGAGTAATTTGGATAGCTTTCTTGATAATAATATTTGATTTAAAAATTCACTTACATCAGAAATAGAGCTATCTGTATATTCTGAACGATTATAAATAAATCGGTATAAAGCAGGCATATATTTAATAGATTTCATATAAGTTTCAATAATCATTTTATGAAGATGACGGTGCATATAGTTAAAGGTATCAATAATTTCTATATTATGATCAGAATGAAGATTTTTAATATGATCAGCAACCGTCTTAGCAACTTGGTTGTGACCTTCTCCAGCTGATACAGTAAAAAATAGTATGTTCATAGTACTCACCTCCCAAATGAATATTATACCATTTTTATGTAAAGTTTTGACCATTATCTAAAGAAAATATACTTTTTTAAGGAAAAAAACAGATTAGAGGTTTCTCTAATCTGCTAAAGATTTACGATAAGCTTTGCAGCCTCTAATAAGTTATTGACGGTGTAATGGGCATTTTTACAGGGTTTTCCTATTTTTATAGTAGTGCATCCAGCTTGAAGACCAGCTGTTATATCCATTTCACGATCTCCTATCATATAAGATTTTTTTAGATCAATGTCATGATTTTCTGAAAGCTTTATAAGCATTCCTGGAGAAGGCTTTCTACATTCACATTTAGTTTTAAAATGTGGGCAATAGGCAATATCATCAATAGGAATGTCTTCTGATTTAAATATCCTCATCATTTCATCGTGAATAGTTTTTAAATCATCTTCTGTAAAATAACCCATTTCAATGCCACCTTGATTGGTTACAACAAATAACATAAAGCCTTGGTTACTTAATATTTTAAGTGCTTCTATAGTCCAAGGGTAAAGGATTAAATCTTTTGGCTTGTTAACAGGTTTTTTATTATCATTAATTACACCATCTCTATCTAAAAATATAGCTTTTTTCATAAGCACCTCCACTTTGTTTGAATATATTATTTTAACATACTATATTAATAATTTTTGATAGGTTGATTATATTATTCATAGAATCATAGAATTTAAAGAAAGGTTATGTTAAAATATGTTTTATATTTGTGAAAGATAGATAGAATAAAAAATTATGGTGGTGATGATTTGAAAGCTTTTATTTTAGAAAAAATAGCCAAGGCTTCATTGAAGGAGATCTTTGATAGTAATTCTTTTGAAGATATAGATTGGATATGGATAAATGAAGAAATATTTAGAGATATTTTATACAATTTAGATGTAGATGAAGAAGTAGAGGAAGAAATAATAGATAACTTTTTGGGCAATATTAAAAATGAAGAAATGGTTCACGTACTTCTGAAATCTTTTGAAGAAGAAGGATATATACTGATTGATCAACATTTATTTGCAAATTTAGAAAAAGAGTATAAGGTTACAGAAGATATAGACACCTTTATATTTATAAAGGAAAAATATTATACAAAGCTATTTATTAAAGGGATCAATCATTATAGATGGATGTTAAAGGCTATGGCGATAGACACTTATCTTAAAATGGGATTAGATTATAAAAGTTTAAAGGAAACATATGAAGAATTATATGACGAAAATACTCGCATTGTTGAAGAAGTTTTAACAACGGGAGAATATAGGTTTTCTACAGGAATTTGGAAATTTATAAAGAAAACAAAAGAATTGTATTTTTACAAGATGGGTAAATTTTTTAATAGTTGGTCAGAGGGAGAAGTAGATGCAAAATTTGAAGAAATGATAAAAAGGTCATAGTCTAATTTTTTGGCAAAATAGCCTTTTTTTCGCACTTTAGTGCTATAATAAAGAGTGGGTATTTATTATAGTTCTGGAAGGGGATTTTCATGAAAGGAAGTACAAATGACATAAAAAGAATTTCAGATCAAATACAAAGAGCAGCAGCAGTAGGCAATAAACTACAGTTAGAAAAATTGATGGATGAAATGATTCGTGCTTGTAAAAATGTAAAGCTTGAATTAGCAGAAAAGAAGAAAGTATCTAATGATATAAAACTACAAAGGATCAATACGATTCCATTTGTCTATAAGCCTGTATTAAGAAGAAATTATTATGAAGGGACTTATTTAGAAGAATTTGCTGAAAGAAGAACTTCTGAGTTAAAAGATGCAAAAGCGTTAGATATACATAATCGATTTTGGCAAAATCATGAAGTGTTAAGAGGGAATGTATTTGGTTCTGTTCCAGCAGAATTAATCGGTAAAGACGCAGTAAATCGATTGACTTACTTTGGATGGGATGAAATAAGTGTGAATATATTAGAAGTACAAAAGCTTAAATGCAGTATGGCAAAATTAGTAGAGTATTGCGAACTAAACTATAATCATTTCTTGATTGTCAATGAAAAATCAACAAACACGAAACTCATTTTAAATTATAATATTTAAGAGGGTGTTGTATTGACAAAGGTTAAAAAAAGAATAGAAAAACTGTTTGTAATTTCTATGGTAACTGTATTTATGGGACAGATTTATTTAAGTCCCTTTTCAACAACCTTTCGATTTTCTTTAGGAGTAGTGACACTTTCTTTGTTACTGATCTACTTTAAAGACATTTCTGTTATTACTGCTGCAAATATTGTAGGTATATGGGTGTTTTTGTTTCGTTCATTTGTGTATATGGTATCTCATCCTGGTACAAGCTTTGAAGAAGTAATTTCTTTTTATTATCCTGTAGGAATATTTTATATATTGTTTGGTATACTATTTAAAATATTAGATATACGAAATAAATTAAATAGAGCTATTGTTTTTACAGCTTCTTTATGGTTTTGTGATAGCATCTCAAATATGGTAGAGGTTTTCTTGAGAAAGGAAATGGGTGCATACTCCTTTGAGCGAGTGATTTTAGCCATTATTTTAATAGGAATGGTTCGAGCTGTATTTACTATTTATATTTATCATGGAGTAAGCTACTACAAAGACCGATATGATAGAGAACAAAGAGAAAAGAAATATAGAGAGCTAATTTTATTGATTGCCAATTTAAAGGCAGAATTGTTTTTTTTAAGAAAATCTACCTTAGATATTGAAAATGCAATGAAAAAAAGTTATAACCTATATGAAAAACTACAGGAGCCCATTTTAAAAGATGATGCTTTATTAGTAGCAAAGGATATACACGAAATAAAAAAAGATTATATGCGTGTGGTTACGGGGATAGAAAAAACATTACAAGAAGAGGATACAAGTCCCTGTATGAGTATAGAAGAACTTCTTACAATCATCAAAGGGAATACACAAAAATGTATTGATGCGGAAAATAAAAATGTTATTCTTCGATTTAAATACAAACATGACTTTAAGACAGACCAATTCTATCCATTGATTTCCATATTGAACAACTTGATTATCAATTCTATGGAAGCGTTAGAAGATATTGGAGTTATCACGGTTACAGAGGAAATGAAAGAAGAAAACTGTATCTTTCGAGTAATGGATAATGGGCAAGGGATAGAAGCGGGCGATATTGATTTAGTTTTTGAACCTGGATTTTCTACGAAATTCAACAAGGTAACGGGAGAGATGTCTACAGGAATAGGATTAACCCATGTAAAGCATATTGTTGAAAATCATTTGAATGGAAAAATTTATGTAGAATCAGAAAAAAACAAAAAAACTGTTTTTACCATAATTATTCCCATGAAAACAATGATAAAAAGGAAGATGCAAGGTGAATGATAGATTTTATATTATAGATGACGATAAAAGCATTCGAAGAGTATTAAAAAATATTATTGATCAGTATGACTTAGGAATAGTAATTGGAGAAGCTGATAATGGAAAGGATGCAATAAAGGATATTCAGGCGTTAAATCCTCCTATCATATTAGTGGACTTATTGCTTCCAGGAATAGATGGAATTGGTATTGTAGCAGAAATAAAAAAAATGAATCTTTCTACAAATTTTATTATGATTTCAGAAGTAACCTCTAAAGATATTGTATCAAAGGCATACACTATGGGGGTTGAATTTTTTATTCATAAGCCTATTAATGTAGTAGAAGTACTATCTATTATTAATAAAGTAAAAGAAAAATTGACTATGCATGAAGTGATTAGTTCCTTTGAACATGCTTTTCATAGTATGAGTATGTTAAAGGAATATAAAGGTAATATAAAAACACAAACAATATCAGAAAGGGATCGGATTAAAAAAGTACTTTCTCAGTTGGGGATTCTTGGAGAAGCTGGAAGTAATGATCTTGTTGAAATGATTTTGCTGATTTCAGAACAGGAGGATATGCAAAGAGAAGGACTTTTGAATCAGAAATTGTCGGAATTATACAAAATGTTAAATAAAAGGTACGAAGATGATGCTGATAATTCATCTAATGTGGGTGCCATAGAGCAACGGATTAGAAGAGCTATTAATAAAGCGTTAAGAAATATTGCAAATATGGGAATTGAAGACTATGGAAATGAGTTGTTTATAAGATATTCAAATACGCTATTTGATTTTAAAGAAGTACGAAAACAAATGAATTTTGCTAGAGGAAAGTCAAACTATGGTGGTAAAATAAGTGTGAAAAAATTTATTGAAGGAATTATTGTTGAATTGAAAAGTGAGTTATAGGAGCCAAAACTTTAATTGTTTTGGCTTTTGTTTTGCGCTAAATAATCAGACAATTCGATAAAATGAAAAAGAAAAGAAGTATCATTGCGTCGGAAAATGTCGGAATGTGTCGGAAAGGATGTATTATTACAATAACTTAACAAATTGAAAAAGGAGGATATACATGAACAATAAGAAAATGGGTTTGACAACCAAAATATTTATTGGATTAATATTAGGTCTTATTGCAGGTCTTATTCTTAACAAAATGGGTCCTTCCTATATGCGAGACCATATTTTAGTAGGAGGAGTTTTTACACTAGTAGGAAAGGTGTTCTTGAATGCTATCAAGATGATGGTTGTACCATTAGTGTTTATTTCTTTAGTGAATGGTGCTGCATCTATTTCTGATATTAAAAAACTTGGTAGAGTGGGAAGTAAAACCATTGGGTTTTATCTTGTAACAACAGCTATTGCTATTTCTATTGCTATTGGTCTTGCTTTAGTTGTGCGACCTGGAATAGGACTAGATATGTCATCTTTAGTGAAAAGTGAACCAACGATCAAAGAAAGCAAAGTACTTGTTGATGTAATTGTAGATATGGTACCTAAAAATCCAGTAGCAGCAATGGCAGATGGAAAGATGCTTCAGATCATTGTATTTGCTATTTTAATGGGTACAGGTCTTGCTGCTTTAGGGGAGAAATTACAACCAGTAAAAGATGCATTTGATAAGTTGAATGATTTAATGATGAAAATGGTTGAGATTGTTATGTTATTAGCACCTTTCGGGGTATTTTGTTTGATTGCTAAGACTTTTGCAGGTCTTGGATTTGAAGCCATGGTACCACTAGCGAAATATATGTTCTGTGTACTATTTGCATTGTTACTACATGCAGGATTTACTTATACAGGATTACTAGTAGCACTTACAAAATTAAATCCATTAACATTCTTTAAAAAGTTCTGGCCAGCTATGGGTGTGGCATTTTCAACGGCAAGCTCGAGTTCTACTTTGCCTGTTACCTTAGAAACAGTAGAAGAAAAGCTTGGAGTTGATAAGAGTATAGCATCCTTTACAATTCCTTTAGGTGCAACGATTAATATGGATGGTACGGCTATTATGCAAGGGGTTGCAACTATATTTATTGCACAGCTTTATGGAATTGATTTGACGATGGGGAATATATTAACAGTAATCTTAACAGCAACCCTTGCATCAGTAGGAACAGCAGGAGTTCCAGGAGTTGGACTGATCATGCTTTCAATGGTACTTCAAGCTGTTGGATTACCAGTAGAAGGAATTGCTATGATTATTGGTATAGATAGAATTTTAGATATGTGCAGAACAGCTATCAATATTACTGGAGATGCTATGTGTACAGTAATTATTGCAAAATCTGAAGGAGAATTTAATGAAGATATCTATAATGCACAAGTAGAAGAAAAAGCAATCGTATAATAAAAAAGGAGATGATTTTGGTCATCTCCTTCTTATTATAAGAATTTCTCTTTTACTTTATTCCAGAAGTCATAATCTTTTAATCTTAGTATTTTAGGTTTTAAATCAGACATGCGTAAGTGAATTTCTTCGATTTCATCATGCTTATGTTCCATACCGTCTGTGATAATGAGAATAGAATTTTCAAAAGTGTATTCAGGAAAGATCTTTATGGTAGAATCCTCAGGGACAATAATGCTAGAGGTAAAAGAACGATAAGCAGTAGTAGAAATAGGTGCTACAGGGGTGATTTGAAGTAGATTAAGTCTTGGATCTACAATACTTCCGCCTAAGGAATAATTGTAGGCAGTACTACCTGTAGGTGTTGCTACTAAAACACCATCTCCACTGAATTTTTCTAAAAAACTATCATCTAAGGAAATATTAAGATGAATCGTTCGTGATTTATCTCCTTTTATAGCGATTTCATTAATTCCAATAATCTCGATACAATGTTGTTTTGTACATACTAATGCTTCTACAGGATGAAGCTCTTGAATGATATAATCCCCTTTTTCGTAGCGAAAAATAAATTCATCCAATTGATAGGGGGATAATTCTTGAAAAAAGCCCAAATGTCCTGTATTGACTCCTATAATAGGCATGTCAGGAAAATTATTTTCATGTAAGGTACGAAGAAAGGAACCATCTCCGCCAACGCACATAATTAAATCAGCGTTTTGATCAAATTCTTCTGGTACAAAGAAACCGTTCTTTTCAAGCTTATGCTTCAAAACTCTACTGGTTTCTTTTGAAATGGGACGATTATTAGATACAATATTTACGATACGTGTTTGGATGTTACTCATCACATCACCTCGTTTATCATTTTCAAATATTTAGTACATTTTAACATATTTACTATATTTATAAAAGGATAGAATAGACTATATAAAGATTATGGCTAAAACAAAAGAAAAATAGTCTAAAAGTTTTAGATAGGGAAATATTAATAATAAAATATTAAAATTGACGGAAATACAAGAAGACCCTATAATAAAAAAATAGACATTTGAAGATAGTAGGTGAATTGATTGAAAAAAGAAGTGAAGGAAGTTCGTTCAGACGTATTAACATTTCAATTAGATGAAGAAACTTCAGGATTATCATTAAAAGAAGTGTTATATGATCAGATGAAATTATCAAGTAGATTAGTAAGGAAAGCAAAAAGAAAGAAAAATATACGGGTAAATGGAAATAAGATTTCTTTTCATGCTATCCTACGACGAGGAGATCTTGTTGAGGTGATCATGGAAGAAGAACCAAATCAGTTTGAGCCTGAAAATATACCAGTAGAAGTAGTGTATGAGGATGTAGATTTGCTTATTATAAATAAACAGCCAGGTATTGTTGTACATCCTACAAGACGTCACCCTACAGGAACCATGGCAAATGCTATTGTTCACTATATGAGAGAGACGGGGAAAAGCTTTAAAATAAGATTTGTAAATAGATTAGATCGAGATACTTCGGGGCTTGTTATTGTTGCAAAAAATCCATATACCCAACAAGAGCTGTCAAAGCAAATGCAAGAAAATAAGGTGGAAAAAATATATTTATCTGTAGTAAAAGGCATTGTAGAAGAAGAAAAGGGAACCATTAATAAATCTATAGGAAGACCAGATGAAGACGATATTCGAAGAAAAGTTTATGCTGAAGGTCAGCCATCCATTACTCATTATAATGTTATCACACGACTACACAACGCTACTGTAATTAGAGTGAAATTAGAAACAGGAAGAACTCATCAAATTCGTGTACATATGTCACATATTGGATATCCTTTAATAGGAGATGAATTATATGGATATGTAGATGAAAGTTTGATAAAAAGACAAGCTTTACACGCAGAAAAGTTGATTTTTAATCAACCAAGAACAAATGAGCGTATAGAGGTAGTAGCGCCTATACCGAAGGATATTAAAGAGCTAATAGAAAAGTTAAATGAATAAGGTGTTTTATATAAGGATAAAGAAGTTTTTCAGGTAATAGTAGAAAACTGAAGAAAGAGCAGAATTTAATTGTTGCAAATATGGAATATTTTGGTTAGAATGTAAATAGGAGTGGGGCTATAGTTCAACGGGAGAATGATAGACTGGCAGTCTATAGATACGGGTTCGATTCCCGTTAGCTCCACCAGATGCAAATGTTTAGAGCAAGGGAATTGATTGAACCCTTGTTTTTTGATTATAAAAAAGTAGAATCGATTATCCAAGTAAGATAATGTTAAAGTTATTTACAACGAACAAATGTTTGGGTATGATATTGATAGGATCCACAGAAGGCTTACAACAAAAATGAATAAAGCATATATAAGTGGGTATTAGTGAAAATAGAGGTCTATAGTGTGTGAACTGTATGATCAGCATAGGAGTGAAAAAATGAAAGATTCGGTATATAGAGAATATTATAAAACTATTATAGATATGATTAGGACTATGGGTGTTGAAGCAACAGATGATTATTTAAAAAAAGAGCTTACAGATATTACGAAAGATGTAGTACATATAAGAGAGAAGATTACAAATTTAGAACAGTCTATACATAATATAACAAATAGTGATGAAATAAAGCATTTGGAATATGATATTCAAGATGCACATGAACTTTTAAAAGATGCGCTTCAAAAATTGGAAAATGCTGATAAAAGATATATATGCTTTAAGGAATATCTAAGAAGACGGTCAATTCAATAGAACGGAGGGGTTTGATATGATTATAAAAATAGATCAAAGCAAATGCAGTGGATGTAAAATATGTATGGAGATATGTCCAGTGGGTGCTATTGAGGAGATGGATGGAATTAGGGTAAATATGACTAGATGTATAAAGTGTCGTTCTTGTGTTGTAGCCTGTCCTATAAAAGCTATTGTTATAAAATAAAAAAATAGTTAGAAGGTATAACGATAGATAGCTGATAGAAAATGAAACTTCATTTTTTATCAGCTATTTTTGTAAAATATTCATTTCATTACTATGTAACACATATCAACGACTATGCATACCCTATACTAAGGAAAGGACAAAAGATACAGTAAAATATAATATACATAATGTATAAAGGAGGTGTATTTTTATGGCTGATACACAATGTGGTGGCATCGGTGGTATCATTGGTGGATGTGATAGTAGCTTATTATTCTTCTTCTTGCTACTTGTAGTATTATTCTGTTGCTATTGTAATTATTAAATTTGGGAAGAATTGGGATTATTCCCAATTCTCTATACATAACAAAGAATTTTATTATTATGTAACACATGTTCTGTAGTTTGCATATTTTATATTAAGAAAAGACAAAGAGTAAACTGATAAAGTATAAGATGTACATAATGTGTAAAGGAGGTGTACTTTTATGGCTGATAGACAATGTGGTTTCTGTGGTGGATGTGGAGATGAGTTGTTATTCTTCTTCTTGTTATTAGTAGTGATCTTCTGTAATTGTTATGGTGGCTATGGAAGATGTTAATCAAAAATAAAAGAATTGGGATTATTCCCAATTCTCTATACATAATAAATTTTACCCATAATAAAATCAGCCATATTTAACACCTTTATAAAAGATCAAGTTCTATCTTGATCTTTTTGAGGTGCTGGACAAAGAAAAAAATGACCAGGAGCAACCCTGGTCATTTTTCTATCGTATTAATTAGCAACATCCTCTTTGTTGGTAAGGAGCACAGAATAATACTACTAATAACAAGAAGAAGAATAATAATGTATCTCTATCAAAATAGCCACAGCAACCGTCAGCCATCTATTTGCACCTCCTTTCTTGCTATGTAAATTACTTAACTCATAATATAACATATGTATAAGATTTAATGGGTGTTACTAATAAATGAACAATATGTAAAATATGTAGAATGAAAATTTATAATATTGCGCATTTGTGGCTGAGTGTGTTCAAAATGCAAACAACTGTAAGTTCTACGTAAACAAAATTTGCGAAAAGCATTGAAAAGTGTCGAGAATTACTTTATACTACATATTATCTTTGAGACGAGCGTTGCTTGTATAGAGAGGTAGTGGATAATTGAAAATTCTTGTAATTCAATAAAATCCATGATAAAATGTTATTGCTAATTGAATTTTGAGAGTATTCAGCATAGAGAAATTAAAAGCGTACAAGCTGTACATGTACTATTTTGTAAAATGAATACAATCGAATTCAGCAAAAACAAATAAGCATAGGGGTGAAAAAGCAAAATGTCAAATTTATTAAAACAGTGGAATCAATTGAGTTTAGTCAAGCGAATTATTATAGGATTAATTGTAGGTATTATTTTGGCTGTTGCGATTCCTGATGTAGCAAAACCAATTGCCATTTTTGGTTCGCTATTTGTAGGTGCTTTAAAATCTGTTGCACCTATATTGGTATTTTTCTTAGTAATGGCTGCTATTTCTCAACATAAGAGTGGTCAAAAAACAAATATGAAATCAGTACTAGTTCTTTATCTTTTAGGAACATTTTTAGCAGGACTTGTTGCAGTTGTAGCAAGTTTCATGTTCCCAGTAACTTTAAAACTTGGAGCAAGTGTGGATAGTATAGCACCTCCAGGAGGAGTTGTTGAAGTATTAAAGGCATTATTAATGAATATTGTTGATAATCCAGTACATGCTCTTGCTAATGCTAATTATATAGGTATTTTAACTTGGGGCTTACTTCTTGGAATTGCACTTAAAAAAGCACCTGAGAGCACTCAAACAGTGATTGCTAATGCAGCAGAGGCTTTATCTCAAATCGTAAAATGGGTAATTAATCTTGCACCTCTTGGTATTATGGGGTTAGTATTCAATACAGTTGCTGAGCATGGTATTGAGTCTTTACAAGAATATGGGCAACTACTTCTTGTATTAGTAGGTTGTATGGCTTTTGTAGCACTTGTAGTCAATCCAATTATGGCATTTGTTATGATCCGTCAAAATCCATATCCTCTTGTACTTAAGTGTTTAAAGGATAGTGGAATTACAGCATTCTTTACACGTAGTTCAGCTGCAAATATTCCAGTAAACATGGATTTATGTGAAAAATTAGGTTTAGATAAGGATACTTACTCAGTATCTATTCCTCTTGGAGCAACAATCAATATGGCTGGTGCAGCTATCACAATTTCTGTATTAACGCTTGCGGCAGTTAATACATTAGGGATTCAAGTAGATATGGGTACAGCATTAATTCTTAGCGTACTTTCAGCTGTAAGTGCTTGTGGAGCTTCTGGAGTAGCTGGTGGTTCGTTACTATTGATTCCTCTTGCTTGTAGTTTATTTGGTATTCCAAATGACGTAGCAATGCAAGTAGTTGGTGTAGGTTTTGTTGTAGGGGTTATCCAAGACTCTTGTGAAACTGCACTTAACTCATCAACAGATGCACTTTTCACTGCTGTTTCAGAATTTGCAGAGTGGAGAAAAGAAGGAAAGAAAATCGTTATTCCTAAGAAATAATAATAAAACAGGGTTAGAAATCTAACCCTGTTTTTGTTATTTAATAATTAATAGATCTGTTGATATGGATATGTATTTCGAATGTAATAATGAAGATAATATCCGAGATCGGATGAATGTATTAGATTGTCATAAATAGATTGGGGAACACCGTCATGTTGATAGGTTTCACCGGAAATAAATGTTATTTCTAATATTTGATTAGTAGGGTCGTAACCTACAGCCTCAATAGTATTTGAACGTACCTTTACTTTTGTCATTTCATTCTCCCCTTTATCTAAATTTTTATTGAAAGACACATGGATTCAAAATGGTACAAGTAAATTATACTAAATGAGGATTTGAAAAAATGTAGAAAGTTGTTGTCGTTTAGAAAAAATATGGAATATGAAAAATTTATTTGTTTCAGAAGAAGAATTTATGGGTACATATTGAATATCAAAGGAAACTGGTTTATAAGTTTGAACCGAAATTCTGGATCAAAACTTAGAATCACAGGCCTTTGTTAAATAAATAAAAGGGGCGTGAGTATATCAATACAATGAAATTTAAGCCAACAGACCCCAATGGGAAAACCTAAGGAACAGTTATTTGATAACAATATGTTATTGAAACTGTTCCTTAGGTTTTTTTTGGAAAAGATTACATAAATAAAAATTTATTATAATGACTTATACGGGGTATATAAATAATAAGATATTACCAAACAAAACGCAGGAAGGGAGGATAGATATTATGAAAAAAATACTAATTGCTTATGACGGATCGGATAATGGAAGAAAAGCTCTTTTAAAAGGGAAGGAGCTAGCTGAAAAATTTTTAGCAGATGTGATTATTCTGTATGTGGTAGATGACCAACTCAACAGGATTTATAGTCATAGACAAACAATACCTTACACAGATAGAATTCTTCAGAAAATAGGAGAAGAAATGATCAAGGATAGTTTGGATTACTTTAAGGGTTACCAAGGGAATGTCTATCCTGTCACAAGAACTGGAAACCCGGCAGCAGTTATTATTGAAACAGCAGAGGAAGAAAATGTAGACTTGGTTTTCATGGGGAGTAGGGGATTATCTCGAGTACAAAAAATACTTATAGGAAGTGTATCAAACAAGGTAGCAAATTATTCCAATATTTCTGTAGTAATTGTGAAATAAAGAGGAGAGTTGTGAGTGCAGAAGGCATAGCTTTCTGCTATTTTTTTGAAAGGAAAATATCCAAAACACCTGTTTAACCAAGCAGGTGTTTTTAGATTTTTATAGGGGTAATCCATTTATATAGAATCAAATATAGCGTTTTTAGTATTCCAGTGTACATCTCGGAGGTAGCTTTCAAGATTTTTTTTATCTTTTGATTCGAAGAGTTCAATGATTTTTTTATGTTCGTCATTCGTTTTTTTCAAAATACTAACAAAATCTACAGTTGCTTTTTCCATATAACTTTGTCGAATAAAACTTCTCTTTAATTGATGGAGAAGACGAATAAGCTCTTCGTTATTACAAAGATTTATAAAAATATTATGAAATTCAGTTTGGATTTTGTAATAATTATTATAAAGTTCGGAGGCAATGAATTTATCCATAGTTATTACTAGTTTTTTCATATGGGATATTTCTTTGTTAGTAATAAAATTTATTGCAAGAGAAGCTGCTAAGCCTTCTAAAGATCCAATTAACATATATAATTCCATAGCTTTCTTTTCATCTATAAGTTTAACACGGAATCCTCTTCTAGGTATATTTTCTAAATAACCTTCTGTAGATAGTTGGATCAATGCTTCTCTCACAGGGGTTCTACTAATTTGAAGTTCTTTACAGATTAATTGTTCGTTGATTTTCTCATTGGGGGTGAGGGTGCCTTCGTTAATTTTTTCAGATATGTAATTATAGACATGGTTTTTTAAGCTTAAATAATGACACATAATATGCCTCCTTTATACGATTATATAATACAATTTTTTCTATGAAAGCGTGAAGAAAGGCGAAATAAATAAAAATACCAAATATTCAGAAAACTATATACAATAGGTAAAATATGTATTATAATATAATAAATTCCAATATATTAAATATTATATATTAAATATTATATATTGTATACAAGAAGGGGGATTGTTTATGAACTATGGTTGCCAATCTATGGTTGGAAAGATTAAAAGTATTTTGTTAAAAGATCCAAAGGATGCGTTTATCAGTCAAGAATATCTCAAGGATCATTATAAACAATTTCATTACATAGGATGTCCCAATTATAAAGAGGTTTTAGAAGAATATAAAACTTTTGAAAAAGTTATTAAGCAGTATGTAGAAGATATTTATTATCTACCTATAAACGACAATGTGGGGCTTGATTCTATTTATACACATGATACTTTAAAGATTACACATAAAGGAGCAATTTACTTTCCAATGGGGAAAGAACAAAGAAAGGGAGAACCAAATGCTACAAGAGAGTATCTTGAATCTATTGGAATACCAACTTTAGGATGTATAGAAGGAGAAGGAAAAATGGAAGGCGGTGATGTAGTGTGGATAGATGAAAAAACTGTTGCTGTAGGAAGAGGATATAGAACAAATGATAAAGGTATTAGACAGCTTAAAGAAATTATCAAGGATTTTGTTGAGGACGTTATTGTAGTTCCTATGCCTCATGGGGATGGGAAAGAAGCGTGTCTTCATCTTATGAGTATTATTAGTTTAGTAGATCAAGACCTCGCAGTAGTTTATTCCAAATATATGCCAGTATTTTTTAGAGAGTATTTAATAAGACAAGGAATCGAGTTAATTGAGGTTCCAGATGAAGAATATGATTATTTAGGTTCTAATGTTTTAGCACTTGCTCCCAGAAAATGCTTAGTCTTAAAGGGAAATCCAATGACTAAAGAAAGGCTTATGAAAGCAGGAGCAGAGGTGTATGAATATGAAGGAAATGAACTTTCCTTTAAAGGAACAGGTGGACCTACTTGTTTAACCTGTCCTATTTATAGGATATAGAGAATAAATCTATAGGAATATAGTTAGAAAAGAGGGGGAATATGAAATCTTGGATATTAAAAGACATAGATCAAGAGATTGAAAAAATATTTTATCCTTATGTCAAAATTAAAAGTGATACCTTTTCTGAATATGAGAGAAAAATTGAAGGGTTTTTAAAAGATTTTTTTTGCAGTATAGACTATTTTAAAGATCATCTAGAACACTTTGGAGCTTATAAGATAGAAAATGATCCTTTAAAAAGATCCGTTTCTTGGGCGTTCATAAAGGGAAATGGAGAAGATACTGTTGTTTTGATACATCACAATGATGTGGTAGATGTAGAGGATTTTAAAATATTAAAAACATATGCTTACTCTCCAAAGGGTCTTGAAAGAGAACTTATAAAGATGAAGGATGATTTACTAAGTGAAGCCCAAAAAGATTTAGAAAGTGGGTCGTACATATTTGGGAGAGGAACAGCTGATATGAAGGCAGGAGGAGCTATCCAACTTGCTTTGATAAAGCGATATACAGAAATTAAAAATATGAAAGGAAATATTTTGCTTATTTCTGTGCCAGATGAAGAAAATATTTCAGCAGGTATGCGAAGTGCAGTTTTATTACTTAAAGAATTAAAAGAAAAATATAAACTAAACTATTTAATGATGATAAATTCTGAACCTCATCAAAGAGTAAATCCAGATATAGGAATCCTTTCAGAAGGCTCTGTTGGAAAGATGATGCCCCTCATATATGTAAGAGGATTTTTATCCCATATTGGGAAAGTTTTCGAAGGGTTTAATCCTTTAAATCTACTAACTGAGATTGTTCGTAGAACAGAGCTTAACTTAGAGCTTTCTGATTTTGTTGAAGGGGAAGCCTCCCCGCCGCCTACTTGGATGTATATAAAAGATCGAAAATATCATTATGATGTTTCTATGCCCCTTAGTGTTGGAGGATATTTTAGTATTCTTACATTAGATAGGGACCCTGCAATTATGGTAGAAAAAATTAAAAAAATTTCTGAAGATGCTTTCTCAGATGTGATAGAAAAAATGAATGAAAAATATAAAATATTTAGAAAAAAAACGAATAAACCCTTTGAAAATTTACCGTGGAAAGTGAAGGTAGTCACCTTTAAAGATCTTTATGATGAAGCATATAAAAATTATGAAGGAGATTTTAAAAGAGATTATGATGATCTTTTTAAAGAAATAAAAGATCAGGTAGAAAAGGGAGAAATTTCTATTGTTGAAAGTAATTTTACCTTGATTGAAAAGATATTTGAATATATTCATGACTTATCTCCTAGAGTAGTTATTGCTTTAGCGCCACCCTATTATCCTAATGTAGCCAATATTTATTTTAAAGAAATAGATCATAAAGGAAAAGAACTTTCTAAAAAACTTATAGCTTATGCAAAAGACAATCTAAATGAAATTTATGAGAGAGAACATTTTTATACGGGTATTTCAGATTTAAGTTATTCTTCTATAAGAAATAGTAAAGAAATTATAAAGAGTTTAGAAGGGAATATGCCTCTTTATGGATCAAGTTATGCTATACCATTAAAAGAGATAGAAGAAATCTCCATGCCTTGCATGAATATTGGACCATGGGGGAAGGATTTTCATAAGCTTACAGAACGAGTTTTGAAGAAAGACTTATTTGACAAAACACCAAAACTTCTTCATCGTGCAATTTCTATATTGCTAGATTGGGAAGATTAAAAATAATCAAAGCATCAAAATGAAAAATTAAGGGGGACTGTAAAATGTTTAAAAATGTTATTGTGAGAAGACCTAGTAAGTCAATGGTAGAAGGGATTACATCAGCACCAGAGCTTGGTAAACCTAATTATGAATTGGCACTAAAGCAACATGATAATTACATAGAAGCCCTAAAATCTTGTGGTGTTGAAGTAATTGTATTAAATGCGGATGAAAGATACCCTGATTCTTGTTTTGTTGAAGATGTTGCAGTGCTTACAAAGACTTGTGCTATTGTTACAAATCCAGGGGCTAAAACGAGAAAAGGTGAAGAAAAAGAAATGATTGATACCTTAAAAAACTTTTATCCTGAAGAGAAGATAGAATATATAAAATCACCTGGAACGATTGAAGGTGGAGATGTAATGATGGTGGGAGATCATTTCTATATAGGATTATCAGAGAGAACAAATGAAGAAGGGGCAAAACAATTCATAAAAGCTTTAGAAAAGCATGGGTGTACGGGTTCTGTAGTTCCTTTAAAAGAGGTACTTCACCTAAAAACTGGATTAGCCTATTTAGAAAATAATAATCTTTTAGTAGCAGGAGAATTTGTAGATCATCCTACCTTTGACCAATTTAATAAAATTTTAATTCACGAAAATGAAAGCTATTCGGCAAATTGTATATGGGTAAATAATAAGGTATTAGTTCCGGAGGGGTATGAAAAAACGAAGGAAGTTATTGAAGGTGCAGGGTATGAGGTTGTATTAGTAGATACTTCAGAATATAGAAAATTAGACGGTGGTTTAAGCTGCTTATCTCTTAGGTTTTAATTAAGAGATAAGCCAATAAAAAATTGACCCACAAAGAAGAGCATAAGTGAAATCCTTTTTAAAAAATGAATGAAAAGGAGTGTATAAAACCTTATGGCATTGATAGAAAAAATTGTATGGGATATATTGTGGGGACTACCGTTGATTATCTTAATATTGGCTGTTGGGATTTTCTTTACATTTGCAACAGGATTCTTTCAATTTAGATATTTTGGTTATGCCATGAAACAAGCTTATAAAAAGTTTTTTAGAAGTAAGAGTAGTGGAGATGATAAGGGTTCTATTTCACCCCTTGAAGCAGTTAGTATTGCTGTTGGAGCGACTGTAGGTGTTGGAAATATTGGTGGTGTTGCATCTGCTATAGCTTTAGGAGGACCCGGTGCAGTATTTTGGCTATGGGTTGCAGGAATATTAGGTCAAATCATTAAAATGGTAGAAGTTTCTTTAGCAGTACATTATCGTTCTAAGGATGAGAATGGAAATACCTTTGGAGGACCTACTTATTATATGAAAAAAGGACTAGGAGAGGAAAAGGGGTTAAGTGTTTTATCCAAAGTTCTTGCTTTTATATTTATCTTCGGATTTGGGGTAGGATTTTTTATAACAATGCAAAATTATACTGTTTCAGAGGCTGTATCAAGTACCTTTGACTTCAACATGATTACGGTAAGCATTGTGTATACCATATTACTTTATTTGATGATCAGTGGAGGACTTCCTGTTTTAGGTAGAATCGCTTCAAAGGTTGTACCATTTATGTGTGCATTTTATATTTTAGGTGGAATTTTTATCATATTAAAAAATATTTCGTATCTACCAGGAACAATAGGTTTAATATTTAGTAGTGCTTTTAATGGAACTGCAGCTTTAGGGGGCTTTGCAGGAGCAGCCTTTGCACAGGTTATTAAGGTGGGAATGTCGCGAGCCGTTTTTAGTAACGAAGCAGGTTGGGGTTCTTCTCCAATGATTCATGCTTCTGCTAAAACGGATCATCCAATACGACAAGGACTTCTTGGTATATTTGAGGTATTTGTAGATACGATCGTAATATGTAGTATTACATCCTTAGTAATCATCATTACAGGTCAATGGTCATCAGGAATATCAGGAGCAGCACTTACTCTTAGTGCCTTTGAACAAGGGCTGGGTTCTTTAGGGAGAATTATTTTAACTATAGGGATTTTACTCTTTGGAGTAACTACTTCTTCAGGTCTTTATGCGCAGATTGAAGTTTTATTAAGATATATGCTTGGGGATAAAAATAGGAATAAAGATAGGATACTTACATTTTATAAATGGGCTTATCCTATTCCAGGGCTAGCACTTGTAATTGTTGCAGTCGTAAAAGAATTACCAGGAGTTAGTGTATGGCTCTTTGCAGATATGTCTACTGCTTTGCCTATTTTTGCGAATATATTAGCGATGCTTATCTTAAGTCCTAAATTTTTATCTCTTTTAAAGGACTACAAGGCAAGGCATATGGGTATTGGAGAGATAGATCCTGATACAAAAGTTTTCTATGAGGAAGAAAAAGATACTGTACTATAAGGGGATGAAGGCTTTTAAGAGACAAGTACTTCTTAGAAGCCTTTTTTTCTTTTGTCATTTTGATATAATAAGTTATATCAAGATATCGAGGTGACAAAATGAATAAAACGATTGGGATATTAGCTCATGTAGATGCAGGAAAAACTACATTTTCAGAACAACTTCTTTATCATACAAAAAGTATTCGCCAAAGAGGACGAGTAGATCATCAGGATGCTTTTTTAGATAATCATCATATAGAGAAAGAGAGAGGAATCACCGTATTTTCAGACCAAGCCCTTATGCATTATAAGGATGCTAACTATTATTTAATAGATACCCCTGGACATGTGGATTTTTCTCCAGAAATGGAAAGAGCTATTCAAGTGATGGATTATGGGATAGTAATCATTAGTGCAGTAGAAGGGGTACAAGCCCATACAGAAACCGTGTGGCAACTCCTTAAAAAGCATAAGGTACCTACCTTTTTCTTTATCAATAAAATAGATAGAGTGGGAGCAGATGTAGAGAGAGTATTAGAAGAAATTCTATTAAATCTAACAGAGGATATTTGCCTTATTACAGAATCTTTTGATCAAGGGGAAATGAAAGAAGAACTCATAGAATTTATTGCTGAAAGAGATGAATTTCTTTTAGAAAAATATATGGAAGATGATTATGATAAAGATTTATGGTTAAAGAAGTTAAAAGATATGATCAAAGAAAATAAGATTTTTCCATGTGGTAGCGGTTCGGCGCTACAAGACGTAGGGATAATCGGTTTTTTAGATCAATTAGATAGGTTAACGGTTACGGATTATTGTGAGGAAGGACCTTTTTCAGGAAAGGTTTATAAAATACGACATGATAATGGAACTAGGATTACTTATATAAAAGCTTTAAAGGGTACATTGAAAGTAAGAGATGAATTATTCTATGGAGATGATTCGAATAGAACTTGCGAAAAAATAACTCAAATAAGAGTGTACAATGGTAATAAATTTAAAACAGTGGATAAAGTAGGAGCAGGTCAAGTCTTTGCAGTAACAGGATTAACAAAAGCATCAGTAGGGGATGGAGTAGGAGATTTGAAAGAAAAAGGTGTTTATGAAATGATTCCTACTCTAAAATCAAAGGTCATATTCGACAACTCATTAAATGTAAAAGAGGTTTTAAAAAACTTCAAAATATTAGATGCGGAAGATCCATCCTTGAATGTCATATGGGAAGAAAAATTAAAAGAAATTCATATTCATGTAATGGGGGCTATTCAATTAGAAATCTTACAGGAACTAGTGAAGGAACGATTTGGCTTTGATATAACTTTTGGAACACCTGAAATTATATACAAAGAAACCATTAGTGCAGTAGTGAATGGCTATGGTCATTTTGAACCTTTAGGACATTATGCTGAGGTACATCTTAAATTAGAACCTGCTACAAGAAATAGTGGGATCACCTTTGAAAATGTTTGTCATGTTGATGACTTGACAACAGGGCATCAAAATTTGGTTAGACATCATATTTATGAAAGAGAGCATCATGGATTATTAACAGGCTCGGCTATAACAGATATAAAGGTAACATTACTAACAGGAAAAGCTCATAACAAGCATACTAGTGGTGGGGATTTTAGAGAAGCTACCTATAGAGCGCTAAGGCAAGGATTAGAAAAAGCAAAGAATATATTGCTTGAGCCTTTCTATGATTTCAAAATCAAAGTAGAATTAGATTATTTAGGAAGAGTATTAGCAGACATACAAAAATCTTGTGGTACCTTCGATCCTCCTGAAACCATAGGAGATAAAGCTATCATAACAGGAAAAGTTCCAGTGATTAATTTTATGAACTATAGTACGGAATTAGCTTCCTTTACACAAGGAAGAGGAATGATTCGGTTAAGCTTTGGTGGATATTACCCTTGTCATAATGAAGAAGAAGTTATTGAAAAAATTGGCTATAAAAAGGATGCAGATATAGAGTATACTTCATCTTCTATCTTTTGTTCAAAAGGACAAGGTTATATAGTGGCTTGGGATGAAGCAGCAAATGAAATGCATTGTTTAGATTGATTTTGTACTTAATTAGCAGAAGTAAAGTATGGTATTATGAAAATTAAAGATTAAATAATTAATAAATATTAGATTCGTAAAATTTCTATTATTGAACAGTATAATAGCTTAGTATAAGCTATGTACTGTTTATTTTGTTTAAAATATAAATTTAAATGTAACTTTTTCTATTCTCATACGTTGATAGAGTGAAAGGGGATATATAAGTGAAAAAGAATACATTAGACAAAATTTATCAAGGGTTTATGGAAGATATTTATTATTATCTCCTATCACTTTGTAAAAATAAGCATATTGCAGAAGATGTGATGCAAGAGACTTTTTTTAGAGCTTATTTGTATTTTGAAGATTGTCCATATGATAGGATCAAGCCATGGTTATTCCGAGTTGCTCATAATGCATATATTGATTTTATAAGAAAAAATAAAAAAAATCATATAAAAAGTAATGATTTTTTCAATACCATTGCGGACTATAAAACACCAGAAGATAAATTGTTAATGAAAGAGCAGTATCAAGAAATTTGGAATATTATAGAGAATATGCCAGAAAAACAGAAACAAGCCATACTCCTTTGTGATTTTAATGATTTATCGTATAAAGAAGCTGCTGAAATTATGGATGTAAGTTTATCGTATATGAAAGTTTTATTATTTAGGGCAAGGCAAAGTATAAGAAATCAGGTAGAGAGGAATGAGTGATTTGAAGGATGATTTTAAGAAAAAGCTAAGAGATTATACAGAAGGGAAGTTGCTTGAACAGGAGAAAAAAGAAATTGAAAAAGACTTAGAAAAACTTGAAAAATACCAAGAATTTTTAGATGAAGAAATTGAAGAAAATGAGGATAAAAGAAATACAAATATATTTTATGAACATAAGAATGGAAAGAAGATATTGAAAATAAGCAAATGGAAAGCTAGAATACAAAATGCTACTACGGGTATATGTATGTTTATTGTATTTGCTATAATATCTAGCGTTATAACTTCTGTTTTTTATAGCATGGGAGAGCCTACTAGGCTTGAAATATATAAGGATGTGATTGAATCTACTTTAGGGATTACACAGCCTAATGTAAGTATAAGATCAACAGGTATGAGTCCAAATCAATTTTTAACAGCAACCATTGCGACGAAGCTAGTAAAAAGAGTAGGAAAAGATGACATAATCATAGGGGAAGGAGAGTATGATTTTTTTCTGGGAAATTTAAACAATCGAAATTTAAAATATGCTTCAAATAAAAACTATCAGATTACATTTAATTATCCAAATGACTTGGAAAACAAATGGATGGATAGTGAATGGAAAAGGCTTGAGAAACTCCCAGAAGGTACTGTTTCAGAAGTCTATCTATCTTTAGATAAATTTTATGAAACGGATGAGATACTAAAAAAATTTGTAGATAAAGATGTAGATCTACTATGGTTTGTAGTAGACACAGGGAATGAGGAGAAAATGATAACGAATCCTATCGGGTTTCCTGAGGCTCCTATATGGCATAGTGATGATTATATTTTAGAAAGCAGAGAAGAAAAAGGAAATTTCTTTGCTAAGGTTGTGACGGAAAGTAGCTCAGCTCCAACGGTTGAGAGATATGGAAGCGGTAAGGTAAGGAATGAAAACTTTATAAAAACCTTAAAATTTATAGAAAAATATGATTCTATAGCTTCTGAAGTGGCTCCATTTAAGACACGAAATATCCAAGAAAAGATAGATTATATTCAGAAAAATGGTGTGAAAATATATGGCATGGTGATTACAGGACCCACAAAAGAGTTATTAACGTTGAAGGAAGAAGAATGGATTAGTGGAATGGAGGTTGGTGAGGTTAGATTGTGGAATTGGGAAGAATATTAAAATAGTATGAAAAAGCATTGTCCTCTTTAGTGAATAAACTAAGGAGGATTTTTTTATTTAATAGAACGTATACAAGTAAAATAGCATAAGATATAAGGATTATAAATTTTAGATATAAAGATTTTAGTTTTAAAATTGGAAAGGGCAACATACATATTATTACAAGAAGTATTATATTTGTTGGATAAGAGAATGATGATTTTTATAATTTTGTATGTTTTCTAGAAAAGGGGGCTTTAAGAGAAGATGATGGATTTTTCTGCAATTATTAAGAAGGATAGGGAAGAGAGGAAAAAACAAAAGTTTAAGGGAACTTTTTTAGATTATCTTGAAATTTTAAAAGAAAATCCTTCAGTATCTATGTTAGCACACCAAAGAATGTATGAAAGAATTATGGAAAAAGGAGTAGAAAGTATCAATACAGAAGAAAATCCAAGACTTAGGAGAATATATGGAAATGAATTAATCAAAAGATACAACTTCTTTAAGGATGATTTCTTTGGCATCGATAAAAGCTTGATGAAAATGGTAAGGTATTTTCATACAGCAGCTATGAAAGGTGAAGAGTCTAGACAGGTTCTTTACTTAGTGGGTCCTGTGGGAGCAGGGAAATCATCACTGATGGAAACTTTAAAAAGAGCACTTGAGATGGGTACACCTGTATATTCCATTAAAGGATGCCCTATGAGAGAGGAACCTTTACATCTTGTTCCAAAGCATTTAAGAGATCAATTTGAAGAATTATTAGGGATAAAAATTGAAGGGGATCTATGTCCTATCTGTAGATACAGATTAAAGCATGAATATGGTGGGGAATTTGAAAAAGTTCCTGTGGAAACAGTTGATTTTAGTATCAGATCAAGAAAAGGAGTAGGGGTAGTACCTCCAGTAGATCCTAATAATCAAGATACCTCAGTTTTAACAGGTTCTGTAGATATCTCTAAATTAGACCTATATCCAGAGGATGATCCGAGGGTATTATCTTTAAATGGAGCATTCAATGTTGGAAATAGAGGGATTGTAGAGTTTATAGAGGTATTTAAAAATGAAGTTGAGTATCTTCATACTATGATTACTGCAACCCAAGAAAAGAGTATTCCATCTCCTGGTAAGGGATCTATGATTTACTTCGATGGAATTATATTAGCTCACTCTAATGAAGCTGAGTGGAATAAGTTTAAAGCAGATCATACCAATGAAGCTATTTTAGATAGGATTGTTAAAATTGAGATTCCTTATTGCTTAGAATTAAATGAAGAAGTAAAAATTTATGAAAAAATTCTTAAGAACAGTAAATTCACAGCACATATAGCGCCTCATACTATAGAAGTAGCTTCTATGTTTGCCATCCTTACAAGACTTGCATCATCTAATAAAGTTGATCCATTAACAAAATTGAAAATTTATAATGGAGAAGAAATCGTAGAAAAGGGAAGCACCAAAAAGGTAGATATCCTAGAGTTACGTGAAGAAGCATCTAGAGAAGGAATGACAGGAATATCTACAAGATTCATTATGAAAGCCATAGATACAGCAATGGCAGAAGCAGAGCATGATTGTATCCATCCTATTTTAGTTCTTGAGGTTTTAGTAAAATCAGTAAAAGAGCTATCTATTAGTGATGAGGAAAAGAAAAAATATTTGAATTTTATTCAAAATGTTATCAAAAAAGAGTATCATAAGCTTCTTGAAAAAGAAGTTACAAAAGCATTTATTCATGGATATAATGAGCAAGCAGAGGATTTATTTAACAATTATTTAGATCATGCAGAAGCTTATGTGAATAAGACAAAAATTAAAGATAGCAGTACAGGGGAAGAATTAGAGCCTGATGAAAAATTCTTACGAAGCATTGAAGAGCAAATTGGTATTACAAGTAGTGCAGCAAAAGGCTTTAGACAGGATGTAACCTCTTATATGTTCTATTTGATGCGTAGTAAAAGCAAGATGGATTATAAGTGCTATGAGCCTTTGAAGGAAGCTATAGAGAAAAAACTTACAGGTTCTGTAAAAGAATTAAGTAGAGTTATTACCCGTACCAAGGTAAGGGATAAGGATCAAAATAAAAAATATGATGCAATGGTAGAAGAGATGAAACGCAATGGCTATTGCGATCACTGCTGTAATGTGATCTTGAAATATGCTGCTAATAATTTGTGGAAAGATTAAAGCTTAAGTCATAGACATACGTGTTTTTTACATGTATGTCTATAGATTTCCTTTTAATATTTACATGGAGGTGAGATAGGTGGCTATATTTCGAGAATTCGATAGTCGGGGACGAGATCGATCAGCAGAAGATCGCAGAAGGCATAGAGAGCTTGTAGAAGATTCTATTAAGAAAAATATAGGGAATATTATTGCAGAAGAGAGTATCATTGGTCGGAGTAAAGATCGAAAGATTAAAGTGCCTATTAAAGGGATTAAAGAATATCAATTTATTTATGGAAAAAATCAAAAGGGAACAGGTTCAGGAACGGGAGATGAAAAAAGAGGCGATAAAATAGGTCAAGAGCAGATGGAAAAAGGAAAAGAAAAGGCTGGAAATCAAGAGGGAGAAGATATTTATGAAACTGAGATCAGCATTGAAGAGCTGATACAGTATTTGTTTGAGGATTTGAATCTTCCTTTTATGCAAAGAAAGAAGTTTAGTGAGATTGAATCAGAAAAGAATTTTAAAAGACTTGGATATCAGAGAAAAGGAATTCCACCAAGACTAGCCAAGAAAAGATCTGTTATTGAGAAAATAAAAAGAAAAAAGGCATATGAAAGAGGAAAAACAGAAAATGAGAATTATGATGAAGAAAAAAGATTTCCTTTTAAAGAAGATGATTTGAGATATTATCGAGTGAGGGAAGATGTAAGAAGAGAAAGCAATGCAGTCGTTCTTTGTATTATGGATACTTCTGGATCTATGACCCTTACAAAAAAATATTTAGCCAGAAGCTTTTATTTTCTTTTGTATCAATTTGTAAAATTAAAATATGTTCATGTAGAAATTGTATTTATCTCTCATACCACTAAGGCTAAAGAGGTTAGTGAGGATGATTTCTTCCACAAGGGAGAATCAGGAGGAACGTATATTAGTAGTGGCTATGAAAAAGCTTTAGAAATTATTGAGAAGAGGTACAATCCTGAAGTTTGGAATGTGTATGCATTTCACTGTAGTGATGGAGATAATTGGTCAGAGGATAATAAAAAGGCAGTAGCAGCTGCTAAAAAACTATGTGAAACTTGTAATCTCTTTGGATATGGAGAGATTGTACCAGGATATTATACTAGAATGAGTACTATTAAAGCAGAATACAATTTGAAGGTGAAATATCCAAACTTTTCAATTGTGACTATGTCAAGAAAGGAGGATATTGTTCCTGCTCTTAAACGCATATTAGACAAAGAAAATAAATTACAGGAATAATAATTTTGCCTATGATGGAATATACCCTTAAAGAGCTTGAAAAATGGAATGTAGATATTGAGGCTATTGCAAAGGACGAGGGGCTTGATTTTTATCCTCAAGAATATGAGATCTGTAGCTATGAAGATATGATTTGTTATGAGGCATATGTAGGAATGCCATCTCATTATCCCCATTGGAGCTATGGAAAATCCTATGAGAAAAAGAAAACCCTTTATAAGTATAATGTAACAGGACTTCCCTATGAGATGGTGATAAACTCTAATCCTTGTATAGGATATTTGATGAGGGATAATACCTTTCTTTTACAGATTTTAACTATGGCGCATGTATATGGGCACAATGATTTTTTCAAGAATAATAGATTGTTTGCTGAAGGAACGAACGCTGATAGTACTATAGAAATGTTTAAAAACCATGGGGATCGTATAAGGAGTTACATACATGATCCTAGTATTGGATATGAAAGGGTTGAAAGAATAGTAGATGCTGCCCATGCATTAAAATTTCAAACATCAAGAGTAATAGGAGCTAAAAAGCTATCGAAAGAAGAAAAGAAGAAAAAAATTCTTGATAAATATTATGATGAGACGAAGATGACTAGTGTTCTTGATGAGAAAAAAGATATTCCTTTTCCTGATCTTGAAAGAATTCCTCTAGAGCCTACAGATGACATTATGGAGTTTTTGATAGAATATGGAAAGCTTGAAGAATGGGAAAAAGATATATTGAGTATTGTGAAAGAAGAAGTTCAATATTTTATTCCTCAGATTGAAACAAAGATTATGAATGAAGGCTGGGCAAGTTATTTTCATTATAAGATTTTAAATAGGTTGGATTTGCCACAAGAGATGCATATGGAATTTTTAACAAGACATAATCAAGTGATTAGACCTTTTTTAGGAAATGTAAATCCTTATTATGTAGGATTTAAAATATTTAAAGATCTTGAAGAAAAGTATGGAAAAGAAAAGATCTTCGAAGTTCGGAAAATGGAAAGAGATGCTTCCTTTATCAGGAGGTATCTTACAAAAGAGCTTTGTTATGAAATGAATTTATTTCAGTATAAAAAGAGAGATAAGGATTATTTGATAGAAGAGATTAGTGATGAGGAAGGATATAAAATTATTAGAAATACTTTAGCGAGTAGTACTGGAATGGGATCTATTCCTTGTATAAAGGTAATGGAGGTACTTAAAAAAGATAATACTCTTTTGATCATGCATGAATATGATGGGAGAGAGCTAGAATTATCTTATGCTTATGAAACATTAAGATATTTGCAGACCCTTTGGGGAGGAAAAGTAGAGTTAAGAACAACGGTTGATAATATAAAGAAAAGAGTTATATGTGATGAAAGCAGAAATATTTTCTTAAAAAAAGAAGAAAATAAAAAGAAATAGGGATGAATTTCCTGTTTCTTTTTTTGCAAAAATAAATAATAAAATAGATGGAAAATTTTTAGATTTGAAAATATGTTTTTGTAGATTTTTCAAAAAATTGTGTATTGACAATAAACAGTAGATATTATAACATATCTTGTATTCAATTTTTAAAGAAAAGTAGGTGGTAGAAAATGTTATCCAATCAAAATAATACGCCATTATTTGATGCAGTGAAAGCTTATCATGAAAGAAAGGTTATTCCCTTTGATGTACCAGGTCATAAGCATGGAAAGGGATTGCCTGAATTTGCTGAATTTGTTGGGGAAAAGGTATTAGAAATAGATGTGAATTCCATGAAACCCCTTGATAATATTAGTAACCCTATTAGTGTAATTAAAGAAGCTGAAGAATTAATGGCAGATGCTTATTGGGCAGACCATTCATTTTTTATAGTAAATGGAACTACTACAGCAGTACAAGCTATGATTATGAGTGTTTGTCAGCCTGGAGATAAAATTATTTTACCTCGAAATGCTCATAAATCAGCTATTAATGGACTTATATTAAGCGGGGCTTTGCCTGTATATATACAGCCAGAAACAAATGAAGAGCTGGGTATTGCTATGGGGGTATCTGTAGAGAGTGTAGAAAGAGCCATTGCTAAGAACCCAGATGCAAAAGCTGTATTTATTGTAAATCCTACTTATTATGGAGCTGTTTCAGATATTAAAAATATTGTAAAGCTTGCCCATAAACATGGAATGGCAGCTTTAGTGGATGAAGCCCATGGTGCACATTTTCGTTTTCACCATGAACTTCCAAGAGAAGCTATGGAACTTGGTGCGGATATGGCAGCAGTAAGTCTTCATAAGACAGGTGGCTCCTTAACTCAAAGTTCTGTTTTGCTGTTAAATGAAGGTTTGATCGATAAGAATACAGTTAAAACAATCCTCAATTTAACCCAGACTACTAGTGCTTCTTATCTTCTGATGTCAAGTCTAGATGTAGCTAGAAAAATGCTTGCAACTAAAGGGGATGAATTATTATCAGAAATATTGCAATTCACAAGAGAAGCTAGAGATGAAATCAATAAGATCGAGGGGCTTTATGCCTTTGGAAACGAGTTAATTGGGACTCCTGGTGTTTTTAAATTTGATGAAACAAAATTAGGGGTCAATGTAACAGGTCTTGGCTTAACAGGATTTGAGGTTTATGATTTATTAAGGGATGAATATAATATTCAAGTTGAGCTTGGAGATGTTTTAAATATACTTGCTATTGTAAGTGTAGGGGATACGAAAGAGTCTCTTAAAGCTTTAGTAGATGCTTTAAAAGATATTAGTGAAAAATATAAAGTAAGTAAAGGTAATCAGATAAAATATGCAAAAATTGCTCTAGAGAATCCAGAAGTCATCGTGTCTCCAAGGAATGCTTTTTATGCTAGAAAGAAATTTGTAAAATTAGAAGACGCAGAAGGGGAGATCAGTGGAGAATCTATTATGGCATATCCGCCAGGAATTCCTATTGTTACCCCAGGAGAGCGAATTAGTAGTGAAATGATTGAGTATATAAAATTTTTAAAGAGTCAACACAGTATGATGACGGATTCACAAGATCCTTATGTAGAAAAAATCAAAGTTTTAGGGTTGTAAATCATAGCGTTCCTTGAGGGCGCTATTTTTATGATCTTTTTTAGTGTGAAAATCCTTATAAAATTATCATAAAGAGTATTGACATTTCCTCAAAAAATAGTATATTTAATATTGGTAAACTTAAGGTTTAGTAAACTAAAAGTTTACAAATATTAAATAAAGACAATGGTAGTTAGAAATCAGTAAAGGATAATCTTTGGATTGGAGTGCGAAAATGGATATTGGTAGGAAACTAAAGAGTCTGAGGAATTTAAATGGCTTAACCCAAGAAGAACTAGCTATAAGGACAGATCTTACAAAGGGATTTATTTCCCAGATAGAAAGGGATTTGACTTCTCCTTCTATAGCAACTTTGATGGATATTCTTGAAGCGTTAGGAACAGATATTAGAAAGTTCTTTAGCGAAGTAGAGGAAACAAAGGTAGTTTATAGGAAAGATGAAATTATATCTAGTGAAAATGAAAAACTAGGACATAGCATTGACTGGTTGATTTCAAATGCACAAAAGAATAGCATGGAGCCGATCCTTATTACTATAGAAAGTGACGGAACAAGTAATGTAGAAAAACCCCATGAAGGAGAAGAATTTGGATATGTCTTATCGGGTACCATATATGTATGTCTTGGAGATAAAAAGCACAAAGTGAATAAAGGAGAAAGCTTTTATTTTAAATCTCGTCAGGAACACTATTTAGAAAATAGCTTTAAAAGAAAAGCTATTGTATTATGGGTATCTTGCCCCCCATCATTCTAAATGATTATCATTTAACACAAATATATGAATGAAGCTGTAAAAAAAGTAAAAACTAGCATTGTAAAGAAAATCTAACGTATTTTTAGATAAACTTGAAAATGTAAGTTTTAAGAAAACTGAAAAAATAAAAGGGTAGGAGGAAAAAAATATGGAATTATGGTATACAGAAAATCATACAGACACAGTTAAATTTTCAATAAAGGTGAAGGAGCACTTATATACGAAAACTAGTCCTTTCCAACAAATAGATGTTTTCGATACATATGAATTTGGAAAATTATTAACAATAGATGGACTTGTGATGATTACAGAAAAAGATGAGTTTATTTATCATGATATGATTACCCATGTGCCAATGGCTACAAATCCTAATATCAAAAAGGTTCTAGTGATTGGTGGTGGTGATGGAGGAACTGTTAGAGAGCTTACTAGATATAAAACAATTGAAAAAATTGATATGGTTGAAATTGATAAAGTGGTAGTAGACGCATCCATAGAGCATTTTAATATTACATCATGCAAATTAGATGATGGGCGAGTAAGTCTTTATTACGAAGATGGGATTAAATTTGTAGAAGGAAAAGAAAATGTATATGACTTAATTATCGTAGATTCAACAGATCCTATAGGTCCTGGAGAAGGACTATTTACAACAGAATTTTATAAAAACTGCTATAAAGCATTAACAGAAGAAGGAATTTTAGTAAATCAAAATGAAAGTCCTTATTATGAAGATGATGCAAAAGAAATGATTAGAGCAAGCCAAAAGATCAAAAATATTTTCCCTGTTGCAGAAGTTTACCAAGCACATATTCCAACTTATCCTTCTGGACATTGGCTATTTGGCTTTGCATCTAAGAAACTTCATCCATTAAAAGATCTTGATGCAAAAAAATGGAACGATTTAGGATTAAAGACAAAATACTATAATACGGAGCTTCATATAGGTAGTTTTGCACTTCCAAATTATGTGAAGGAGATGATTGAAACTGGAACGCTCTAAGAATATTGTAACTTTTTTAGGATTTGATAATGAATATGATGAATCAAAAATAGTTGTTTTTGGAAGTCCTTTTGATGGAACAACATCCTTTAGACCAGGAACAAGATTTGCCCCTGGCATTATGAGAAATGATTCTTATGGATTAGAAACTTATAGTCCTTATTTAGATAAAGATTTAGAAGACATTACTGTATTTGATGCAGGAGATTTAGATTTTCCTTTTGGGAATACCCAGAAGGTATTAGACATGATCAGATCCTTTACAGTAGATATTGTAGAAGATGGAAAAGTACCTGTAATGATAGGCGGAGAACATCTTATTACATTACCAGCGGTGGAGGCGGTTTATAAAAAGCATGAAGACTTATGTATTCTTCACTTTGACGCCCATACAGATCTCCGAGAAGATTATATGGGGGAAAAGATGTCTCATGCAACAGTAATAAGAAGAATTTGGGATTTCCTTGGGGATGATAGAATTTATCAATTTGGAATAAGATCAGGAGAAAAATACGAATTTGAGTGGGCAAAGAAACATACAAAGCTGACAAAGTTTAATTGTAAGGGATTAAAAGAAGCAGTAAAAGAGATAGGAGATCGACCTGTATATGTAACCATTGATTTAGATATTCTAGATCCTTCTATTTTTCCTGGAACAGGAACTATTGAACCCGGAGGAATTTCTTTTTCTGATATGATGGAGGTAATAGATGCCATTAAGGATTTAAATATTGTAGGTGCTGATGTGGTAGAGCTTTCTCCTCATTATGATACAAGTGGTGTTTCAACGGCAGTTGCTTGCAAAATCATTAGAGAATTAGTGTTAGCTATTTAAAAAATTCATAAAAAATAGGACAAAGATAAAAATAGAAGGCATATAGGTTTTTAGAACTTATATGTCTTTTTGTATATATAAAAAAATTAGATCTAGAGGAAGAATAGGGTGGTTATATGGACGAATTGAATAGGATAAAAGATCAGTGAATGTTGCATTCTATATTAGCAAAGAATAAGTATAGAGGTATAATAATAAAATTTTATAAATTAAATTTAGTAATGACTAGGAAGTGAATAATGAAAAGAAAATAACATCATGTTGTAGATTCTACAAAATATTTAATAACTTTACAAAATATTTAATACTTCGACAAATTATGATATAATATAACAGTATGTAAAAATACATAATTACTTTCTAAGGAGCGTGTAAATGAAAATGAATGAAGTGAAAAATGTAAAGATTACAAATGCAGATCCTTCTGCCCTAGGACTTTTTGGACTAGCTATTGTAACCCTTGTGGCATCATCTCAAAAGCTTGGAATGACAAAAGGTGTATCGTTAATTATCCCATGGGCAATATTTTTAGGTGCCCTTGCACAATTGTTTGCTTGTATTAACGATTCGAAAAAAGGTAATACCTTTGGAACAACTGCTTTTGGGGGATATGCATTCTTCTGGCTTGGTGTGGCTATGACGTGGATGATTCAATTAGGTGTATTTGGTGAAAAAATGGCAGCAAATATGGATATTAAGCAACTTGGATTTGCTTTTATTGGTTATTTGATTTTTAGTGTTTTCATGACAATTGGAGCTATGGAAACCAATAAGGTATTATTTATTATTTTTTCCTTGATTGATTTATTGTTCATTGGATTATCATTAAGTACCTTTGGAATTATGAAAGAGTTTGGTCATGAACTTGCGGCTTATTCAGAGATCGTGATTTCTATGGTTTCATTTTATGGCTCAGCAGCATGTGTATTAAATGCACATTTTGGAAGAGAGTTTTTACCTGTAGGAAAGCCATTTGGAATTTTTAAAAAGTAAAATTATAAGATATAGATATTGACAAGCTAGTGAAAATTATGTTAATCTTTAAAAAATATAGATACCTTTAAATGAGTCCAGAGAGGCTGAAAAGGATAGTGGAAGATAAATATAGTTATTTTTCTATATTTATTTATGTTTGTATATAAACCTTTTGCCTTTGGTAAAAGGTTTTTTGTTTTTAGGGTATTTGTTTATTAAAAAAATAATTATAAGGGAGAAGATTTTATGAAAACTTTAATTAAGGGAGGATGGGTTGTTGATCCATCTCAACAGATTAACGAACCCTTAGATGTACTGATTGAAAATGGGAAAATAGTCAAAATAGAAAAAAATATTTTAGAAGAAAATGAAAAAGTGATTGATGCTAAGGGAAAATATATTGTACCAGGACTCATTGATATGCATGTACATTTTCGTGAACCTGGCTTTGAAAAAAAGGAAACCATTGAGACGGGCGCTTTAGCTGCGGCTGCAGGAGGATTTACAAGTGTTGTATGTATGCCCAATACAAGTCCTGTAATTGATAATGTGGATACGGTAAATTATATAAAGGAAAAGGGAAAAAATGCAGCTTGTCATATATATATGATGGGAAGTATCACGAAAAATCTAGAAGGAAACGAGATGAGTCCTTATAAGGATTTGATCAAGAATGGGATCGTAGGGATTACAGATGATGGAAAGACTGTGATGGATACAAGGGTTATGTATGAAGCTATGAAAGAGGCAAAAAAATTAGATTTATTAGTAAGTACCCATTGTGAAGACAGTAATATGGTATATGATCGATCTATTCATAGAGGAGAAATATCAAAGAAATTGAACTTAGAAGGGATTCCTCCTTTAGCAGAAGAAGCTATTATTTTAAGAGATATTTTCTTAGCTGAAAAAACAGGGGCAAAGATTCATATTCAGCATATTTCTACAAAAAAGGGAGTAGAGCTTGTAAGAGAGGCGAAGAAAAAAGGAATTAAAGTATCTTGTGAAGCTACTCCCCATCATTTTACTTTAACAGATGGAGAAATATTAATAAAGGGAAGCAAAGCGAAGATGAGTCCACCATTGAGAACTATGGAAGATGTAGAAGCTATAAAGAACGGTTTATTAGATGGAACGATTGATGTTATTGCAACAGATCATGCGCCTCATACGAAGGAAGATAAAGATAAAAATTTAGTAGAGGCTGCTAATGGAATAATAGGGATAGAAACAGCTTTAGGATTAGCTCTTACAGAACTTGTCCATAAAAGAAAAATGTCTTTAGAAGATTTAATTAAAAGGATGAGTTATATTCCTGCAAAGCTATTAAATATTCCAAAAGGAACATTAGAAATAGGAAAAGATGCAGATATTACTATAATTGATTTGGAAAAAGAATGGGTTGTAGATGCAGAAAAATTTTATTCTAAGGCAAGGAATACGCCTTTTGATGGATGGAAATTAAAAGGAAAAGCTGTAATGACTCTAGTTGGTGGTAAAATTAAATATGCAGCAAATTAAAACCCTATGAGAAATCATAGGGCTTATTTTTTAATAACAACATCCAGGCCATATAGCTGCGAGGGTTAAGAACCATAATAAGAGACTAGTGCCACTAACATATTGACTTTCAACAGTAGATTGATCATTGACTTTTTTATTAAAGGAAGGTTTAGGCGTATTTAAAACTCTTTTTACAGCTGCAATTCTTTCTTTATTCACATTGTTTACAAATCCTCCCATTTGTGATAAATGATCAAGGTTTTGTATATGCTGTTGAAGAACTTCATCAGAAACATTATTTTTAACTCTATACATATCTCTAAAGATGACTCTATCTGGTTGATTCTCATATTTTTTCATAAATCCATCGAATTGATTCATTTGTTCATTGGTTAGTACAAATCCATTAATCATACGCGAAAAGTTATTATTTTCTTGTTTTTTCATTTTTTCGCCTCCTTTTCATATAGTCTTTTGCAATAATATACTATGTCCAGCTTTTTATAATTGTGCGTTAATTTTATAAAAAAGAATATGGGCATATGTCAAAAAAACTTTTCGTAAAGTTATTGACATATGCCCTAAATTATTTTACAATATAAGTAAATAGCATATGCTATAAATAAAAAGGAGATGGTTAGATGCCAGGATTAGATGGAAGAGGACCAGCTGGAATGGGGCCAGGTACTGGAAGAAAAAGAGGTACTTGTAATGCTTCGAATGACGGAGTAAGATATGGAAGAGGTTATGGTAGAGGTTTAGGATTATGTAGATGGACTGGAAATGGTTCATTGAGTGAGCAAGAACTTTTAAAAAGACAAAAGGAAATCCTTGAAAAGGAACTCGAAGGAGTAAAAAGAAGATTAGATGCAGGGAAAGATACTAGCAAAAGTGAATCATAAAGGTTAAAATGATAGGGAGTAAGTTTACTTCCTATCATTTTTTATAAGGAGATGAAAAAATGCCTAGACCAAAAAAATGGAGAAGAGTGGCGTGTGCTCCAAAAGTGAAAATTTTTGGGCCCTTTGAGGATATACATAGAAAAGATGTTATTATGATGGATGTAGAAGAATTTGAGAGCATAAGACTGATGGATCTAGAAGGCTTAGATCAAGCCACATGTGCAGAAAAAATGGGAGTCGCAAGAACGACCTTTCAAAGAATTTATAAAGATGCAAAAAGAAAGCTAGCAGATGCAGTGGTGAATGGAAAAATATTAAAAATTGAAGGAGGAAATTATACTTTAGATGAGGAAAGTCAAGGAATTGAGCATTGCAAAGGACATGGAAGACATGGACATAGATGGAAATAGTAGATCTCTTTTTTGTGATTGTATGAAAATAATAGAAAAATTTGATAGAATTTTGTCCTATCCCTTGACATATTTATCATATTACGGGTAAAATAAAGTGTAAAAATATAAAAAATAAAAAGTTATGAAGAGGACAGTAGTAAAAAGCTGGCGTATACAGAGAAATAATCATTTGCTGAGAGGTTATTACAGCACTTTTTATGAAGATCACCTTGGAGCTAAAATTCTGAAAAAATAGTAGGAATTTTCGTAGGCATGCGTTATTGTGCATAGAGTGATAAGATATAAATATCTTATAATAAGGGTGGTACCACGGTTGATTCGTCCCTAAGCACAATGCTTAGGGACTTTTATTATTGAAAAAATAAACGAGAGGATGAAAGATATGGAAAAATTTAAGACTTTGTTGGATTTACCAATCGCTGAAGTTCAAAATAAAATTTCAGATGCTTGGGATCAAAATAGTCTCTTAGATCAATGTGTTGAAACAAGAAAAGAAGGAAAGCCATTTGTATTTTTTGAAGGACCTCCTACTGCAAATGGAAGACCAGGAATCCATCACGTAATGGCAAGAACATTAAAAGATTCTGTTTGTAGATATAAAACTATGACAGGTCATCAAGTAAAAAGAAAAGCAGGTTGGGATACTCATGGATTACCTGTTGAGATTGAAGTTGAAAAGCAATTAAATTTATCTGACAAACAAGAAATTGAAAGTTATGGATTAGATAAATTTAATGAAAAATGTCGTGAATCTGTATTCTCTTATGAAAGACAATGGAGAGAAATGACAAGAAGAATGGGATATATGATTGATTTAGATAACCCATATATTACATTAGATAATAATTATATTGAATCTGTATGGTGGATTTTAAATAAATTCTTCAACGAAGGTTATATGTATGAAGGTCATAAAATACTTCCTTATTGCCCTAGATGTGGAACAGGTTTAGCTTCTCATGAGGTAGCACAAGGATATAAAGAAATAAAATCAAATACAGTAATCGCTGCGTTTAAAAGAAAAGATGTTGAAGAGTATTTCTTAGTATGGACAACTACTCCTTGGACACTTGCATCAAACGTTGCATTAGCAGTTCACCCTGAAGAAACTTATTTAAAAGTAAAATCAAAGGGGAATATATTCTACGTAGTAAAGCAATTAGCTAAAAGAGTACTTGGAGAAGAATTTGAAGTATTAGAAGAGCTAAAAGGTAAAGAGTTAGAGCATATGGAATACGAGCAATTAATGCCTTTTATCAAGCCAGATAAGAAAGCATTCTTTGTAACACTTGCAGACTATGTAACTACTGAAGATGGAACAGGGATTGTCCATATAGCACCAGCTTTTGGTGAAGATGACTATCAAGTTGGTAGAAAATATGACCTTCCAGTAGTGAATCCAGTAGATGAGGCTGGAAAATATACAGCTACTCCTTGGGAAGGTAAATTCGTAATGGATCCAGAAGTAGACATTGCTATTATCAAGTGGTTACATGCTGAAGGAAAGCTATTCAAAAAAGAAAAGGTTGCTCATAACTATCCACATTGTTGGAGATGTTCTACACCTCTTGTATATTATGCAAAACCAAGCTGGTATATTGAGATGACAAAACTAAAAGACAAACTAATCGAAAATAACAATACAGTAAATTGGTATCCTGATTATGTTGGAGAAAAAAGATTTGGAAACTGGCTTGAAAATCTAAATGATTGGGCGTTATCTAGAAACCGTTATTGGGGTACACCACTACCTGTCTGGAGATGTGAATGTGGTCATATATCATCAGTTGGATCAAGAAAAGAATTAGTAGAAAGAGCTATTGAAGATATAGATGAAAGTATAGAACTACATAGACCATATGTAGATGATGTACATTTAAAATGTGAAAAATGTAGTGGCACTATGACAAGAGTTACAGAAGTAATCGACTGCTGGTTTGATAGTGGGGCTATGCCTTATGCGCAACATCATTATCCATTTGAAAACAAAGAGGACTTTGATGGAGGATTATTCCCAGCAGACTTTATCTGCGAAGGAATTGATCAAACTCGTGGATGGTTCTATTCGTTACTTGCAATTTCTACATTTGTAAAAGGAGTATCTCCTTATAAAAATGTATTAGTAAACGATTTATTATTAGATAAAAATGGGAGAAAGATGTCCAAATCAAAAGGAAATACAGTAGACCCATTTGAGCTTTTTGATAAATATGGAGCAGACGTATTAAGATGGTATCTACTTTATGTATCTCCTGCATGGACACCAACAAGATTTGACTTAGATGGATTAAAAGAAGTACAAAGCAAATTCTTTGGAACAATTAAGAATGTTTATAACTTCTTCACATTATATGCAAATACAGATGGAATCAATCCAAAGGAATTCTTTGTTCCTTATAATGAGCGTCCAGAATTAGATCAATGGATTTTATCAAAATACAATAGTTTAGTAAGAGATGTAGAAGCAGAGCTTAAAATCTATGATTTAACAAAGACAGTGAGAAAAATCCAAGAATTTGTGAATGAAGATTTATCTAACTGGTATATAAGACGTGCACGTAGACGTTTCTGGGCAACAGAATTAACAGAAGACAAAAAAGCTGTATACAATACAACTTATGAAATCTTAGTAGGAATTTCAAAAATGGTAGCACCATTTGCACCATTCTTATCAGAAGAGATTTATAAAAATCTAACGGGAGAAGCTTCTGTACATTTAGCATATTATCCACAAGTAGACGAAGCTTTAATCAATGAAAAAGTAGAAGAAAGAATGGACCTTATAAGAGATTTAGTAGGACTTGGACGTGCTGCAAGAGAGGCGTCTAAAATCAAGGTTCGTCAACCAGTTCGTGAAATCATGATTGATGGAAAATATGAATCATTAATTTCTGATTTAGTACCACTAATCAAAGAAGAATTAAACGTGAAAGAAGTAGTATTTGAAAAAGAGTTAAATCAATTTATGAATTTTAACTTAAAGCCAAACTTTAAAGTGGCAGGACCTATATTTGGTTCAAAAATAAAGCTTCTTGGAAAGGCATTGGGTAGTCTTGATGCGTCTGTAGCTGTACCAAAGCTTGAAAATGGTGAAACGATAGAAGTACCAGTAGATGGAGAGACTCTAGAGTTAACAAAAGAACATGTATTAATCAATATTGCTGCAAAAGAAGGCTTTACAGTTGAGATGCAAAATAACTTATTTGTTATTTTAGATACAACTCTAACAGAAGAGTTAATTGACGAAGGTTTTGCTCGTGAGTTTATTTCTAAAGTACAGCAAATGCGTAAAAATAATGGATATGAAATGATGGATCAAATCCATATTTACTTTAATGGAGATGAAGAGATTACGAAAGCTGTAAATGTTCATAAAGATTATATTATGCAAGAAACTTTAGCACAAAGTATTGAAAAAGTACAAAATGATACTTTTGAAAAGCAAAATCTAAATGGTCATGAGACAGGCATGAAATTAGAAAGAATATAATAAAAAATCAGCCACTAGGCTGATTTTTTATTATAAAGGTAAGGTAAGGAATGGTATGTAATATTGAGAAATGTTTTTAGTTATGATAAAATATTTTCAAAAAGGGATATAGAAAGATATTAAAAATAAGGTGGGGTTGTATGAATCAGGAAAATAAGAAACTCAGAAAAGATATAAAAAATATGATAAATATAAAAACACCCCAAGAAAAGCTGAGGATAGCAGAAAAAGTATTTAATAATACGGGAGAAGGTATTGTAGTTACAGATGTTGAAGGAATAATCCAACTAGTAAATCCAGCTTTTACTACTATTACGGGATATGGAGTAGAGGAAGTAATTGGGAAAAATCCTCGTATTTTACGATCGGAAAGACATGATAAAAGCTTTTATGAAGAGATGTGGAAAAGTCTCATAGAAAAGGGTCAGTGGAAAGGGCATATATGGAATAGGCGAAAGAATGGAGAAACGTATTTAGAATGGATGAATATATCTGCTGTAAAAGATGAAAATGGTGAAAATATACAATATGTTTCTGTGTTTCATGACCTTACAGAGAATGTATTAAAAGAAGAACATATTAAATATCAAGCTTATCATGATGCATTAACACAGCTTCCTAATAGAGAGTTAGCAAAGGATCGATTGAATTTAGCGTTGGCTCATGCTAATAAAAATAATGAAATGTTTTCTGTAATTTGTTTGGATCTAGATCGCTTTAAACGTATTAATGATACATTAGGGCATGCTGCTGGAGATATGCTTTTACAAGCAGTAGCGAGAAGATTAAGAAAATGTATGGATGAAGGAGATACGGTAGCGAGATTAGGTGGAGATGAATTTATTATTATCATAGAAGAGATAAAAAATATGAAAAATGTTATAAAAGCAGTACGTAAAATCTTTCATGCTTTTGAAGAACCATTTTTACTAAAGGATGATGAAATTTATGTTACAGCAAGCATGGGGATTAGTATCTATCCAGATGATGGAGAGACCACGGAGAATTTAATGAAAAATGCAGAAGTCGCCATGTATCGTGTAAAGGAGAAAGGTAAAAATAATTATCAATTATATAGAAAAGAGATGAATGAGAAAGCTTATGATCAATTAGCTATGGAAAATGATTTATATAAGGCTCTAGAAAATAATGAATTTGTGCTGTATTATCAACCTCAAGTAAAAACTACTACAGGAGAAATTATTGGAGCAGAAGCACTTATAAGATGGAATCATCCGAAATTAGGACTTGTGTCTCCTGCTAAATTTATTCCTTTAGCAGAAGAAACAGGATTTATTGTGCCTTTAGGAGAATGGGTTTTACGTAAAGCTTGTGAACAAAATAAGCTTTGGCAGAAAAAAGGATTGAAAAATATCCAAGTTTCTGTAAACCTTTCAACGCTACAATTTAAACAGAAAGATCTCATAGAAAAGATTATAAAAATTATACAAGAAACAGGAATCAGGCCCGAGGATTTAGAACTTGAGATTACAGAAACTAATGCTATGTTAAATCCCAACTTTACAATAAAAACCTTAAAAATATTGAATGATATGGGTATTCAAATAGCCATAGATGATTTTGGTACAGGATATTCTTCTTTAGCGTATTTCAAAAGCTTTCCTATACATAAAATAAAAATAGATCAGTCCTTTATAAGAGATATCAATAAAGATGAAAGTACAAAGGCTATTGTTTTAGCTATTATTGGGATTGCTGATAGTTTGGGAGTAAAATCTATCGCAGAGGGTGTAGAAACAAAAGAACAGCTGGTTTGTTTAAAAAAGTATGGATGTGATGAGATACAAGGGTATTTCTTTAGTCGTCCTGTGAATGCTTTGGAATTTGAGAAAATGTTAATATGAAAACAGTAGTATCGGAAGATACTACTGTTTTTTTAATAAGAGTTTTTATCAAGAGCAGTAATGATTTGTAGAGGAGGTTGATCCTTTGCAAGACCTACTGCATATATGGTGTAATATTGATCAGGTTTTATTAATTGGTTAGGTGCAGTAAGGACTACTTTGTCTGTACCTGCTAGACGTAATTCAAAAGTATGATTACCAGGATGAATCATTAAATTTGGACTAATTTCCTTAAACTCTATATTTCTAAAAAGAATTGTCCCATCAGGAAAAGTTAAATCTACCATAGGCGCATCCGGGGATAAGTGAACAAACTTTAATTGAGATGCTCCAGGATAAATAGGAGAGGCTGTATCAGGAATGATAAGGGGTTTTATATTTTTTAACATTCCTGCAGCAGCTACTGTGTAGCTAGAATTAGGCATCACATCTATACTTGTATTGATAACAGGATTTGTAGTTGTACCAGATGGGAATACCAAAATAGAATATTTACCTGGGATTAGTGGTAAGTATTCTGTGAAGTTTTTATAGCTTAAGCCCTTTGCAATTAGTTTGCCATTTGCATATACATCAACAGCAGGGGCATCTGGTGAAGCATGAAATACTCTTACATAAGAAGGTGTAACCATAGCTTGATTAAATGCAGACATATAAGGATAATACATGATGAATGGCTCCTTTCTATCATATCTACCATATAATATGAAAATTTCAAGGGTTTGGTTACAAAAAAAGACTACTTCCTATGAAGTAGTAATCTGTAATAGTATATTATTTAAATATTTCTACAAACTTAATAGAATAAATATCAGCCATTAAGAAATTATCTGTTTCTGGCTCTTGAAGAACAACGTAGCTAATTCCAACGTCAATTAATTTACCTTCCCGGTCTACTAGCATGTTTGTGCCAATTAGAAATTCTATTTTTACATATTCACCAATCTGTGATCTAAGATATCCTTGGGTATAATTGATATCATCTTGTACAGGTGGACCTGGTTCAATCTCAAAATCTGGTGGCAATTGAGTAGTAGGTGGCATAGGAACTTCTTCATTTGGCATCATAGGTTCTGGATTGTTAGATGACATAGGCATGCTAGGTGGCATGGGATACATAGGATACATAGGATAGTAATAATTTGGAACATCATTAAACATAAATTAACCCCCTTAATAAGTAATTTTAAAACATATTAAGTTTGCGCATATAGCTCTGTTGGATTATAAAAGCAGTGCTGTGCAACCCTTACTTGAAAACTACCTGTTCCATTTCTTGGGAATTCATAAGGACAAGTAGGTTTAAATGGGTTAAAATACCATAATGAATAGCCAACATTATATAATCTGTTTCCAGAAAGAGCCCAATCAGCTATATCATAATGGATTTGTTCTGGTGGATTTGCCCAGATCGTTTGAGGGTTTGGTTTTCCTGCTAAAACAGAACGGACACAATCAAATTGTCCCTTTTGATAAATAATCTTTCTAATATCACCTTGCCCTACTCGGTGATATTCTCCATAAGGGACTCTTTTTCTATTCATGACTACGGTGGCAACGGCTTTCATTCCATTATCTCCTTCACCACCGGCTTCGCATTTAATAATTCTTGCAAGGAGTTCTCTATCTGAATAAGCCATCTCTACTCACCTCATTTTTATTGCTTATAATATTAATTTATGCACGAATTTTAAAAATGCTACTAAATATTTATGAGGAGTAGCAGAAAAAATAACTTTAGGAGTGAATCATGTAGATAAGTTTCTAATAATCATTGTAGTAGATATATCAAGCTAAATTAGATAATTAACCCGTTGTGCTAGTTTGATAGGGCATATTTTCACAAAACTTTAAAGAACTTATATTTGGAGAATATACCCAGTATAAGTTTATAAGAAGCATATTTTTTTCTAAAAATAAATTGGTAAATTTATCTTGATGTGATTCTATTAGCATATCAGGTTAATTTTAGTTGATGGTACTTTTTTTGTGTTTAAACTTTAGTTAGCGCAGGATTTTACTAGAGAAATCCCATTTGATAATTGATCTTTTAATAAAAAATTTATTGAAAAAACTGTAAAAATTAATAATATATTCCGATATTTATAGTGATATGAAATTTTATTCAATAAAAAAAGGAGAAGGAGAATATAGTATGAATATTTCATCTGCTACATCTACTCAAAAGCACCAACCACCTGTCCAAGATACTACTGACAAACAAATACAATTATTAGAAAACCAAAAACAAAAACTTCAGGAAAATATTGAGAAGATAAAAGAAGGCAAAAGCGATGTAAAAACTAAAAATGAGCGAATTAAAGAACTACAAGAGCAAATTACACAAATTGATGCTCAGATACAACAGAGCAAAGCTGAAAAAATAAAAAACAAAATGGAGCCAAAGAAAAATGAAAACAAAGAAGAAGAACAAGAAAAACGTAAGAAGGAAGAACTAGAAGAAAAAGGTGTTATCTATACGCCTAGTATGGATCATCTGATAAAAGCAAGTAATACTTACTCATCCTGTTATGATTTAAGTAAAGTAAAAACACAAATCATAGGAGAAATTAGGGTTGCTCAAAGTGAAGCGAATAGTGCAAAAAGTCCATCTGAATATCAAGCAGACCGATTACCAGGACTGAATAGTAAACTTATTGCAGTAGAAGAAAGGATAACTAAGAAATTTAAAGAAATAGATAAAGAGATAAGCAAGGAGCAAAAGGAAAATATAAAAACAAGAAACGATAAAAAAGAAACTAATCCTGTAAAAGAGCAAAAAAATGAAAATGGAAAAGAAACAGATGAGCATATGCAAATTGATCAGCAAAACAATGATATCCATATTCTAATAGCTGAAAAAAATAGAAAAGAAAAGTAAAAACCATACTAAATGTTAGATTTGCGAAATTTATTGTATTATGCACTTCACAAAAGGAGATAAAAAATATGATTATATATGGGGTGATTGGAAGTGGCATGGCTTCTATAGTATTTTTCTTGAATTTTATATCCATATTAAAGAAAATAAAATATGATAAAGATATTTATTTTAATTCTATGATTGGAATAATTAGTATAATTATGTTTTGGTACTGTAGATTACTAATATTAGATTAATGGTAGATATATTAAAGAATAATTTAGGATAGGAGCTATAGTAGCTCCTATATTTTTTTTACAAAATTTATGTTTAGCGAAAAATCAGGACGATTATTTAAATTGAAAAATATTCCATATTGATATAAGATAATGCATAGCATTAGAATATATTTTCGAAATAAAGATCGGGGGAAATTACTATGTTACCTACTACGGAAGACTTTGAAAAGTTTATACGATTTAAATTTGATATTGCTATTAAAGAGGGAAAAGATTATATAGATATTGTATCTGGAGATATACATAGAGAGCTAGGTGAATATGCAGGTGAAAATCATAGGATGCCTTGTTGTTGTGATGCTATGTATTCATTAATGAAAAGTGATGATATTATAATTGATGCACCAAAGAAAGGGAAAGGAGCTACTTTAAAAATTAGGTATAAGTTATAGATTAGATATTAGCGAAAGGATAGAAAATGTTAATTTAGTGCAGGTATTATGATCCTGCTTTTTCATTTTCTTTTAATTGCATAAAGTATATTGATTATGATATATTGTATATATATTTTACAAATCTGTAAAAAAAAACAAAATAAGAGGATGCCTGATTTTGTTTTAGCTGTATTAACATAAAGGTTAATGGCACGGTGCTAATATTTTCAATGTAACTTATGCTAAAATAAAATTTGAAAATAAATTTTATTTTTTTCTATCCCAAGAACATAAGATTAGTAAAAGCTATGATTTGAATATTTGGAAAATTTTGAATCGTGTTACCGCATACTTTCATAATTAAAAAAATTAAAAGGAGGAATTTAGTTGAAAAGAAAAATTTTATTCACTACTATGATTGCTATGTTTATTTTGATTTTTGTTGGTTGTGGTGTTGAAGACAATAAAAAAAATGAAACTGCTAATGTTAAGAATGAATTTATGTCATTAAGAGAAAATTATAAAAGTAAATTAACAAAGCAAGCTTGTGCACCTCAAAAATACAAAGAACTATCTTTACCTGATAATGCTTCTTTAGTCAACTATAAATCAGGTGATTTATTACTTAAAGCTTTAATTTCAAATAATATTGACAAAAATAAAAAACATCCTGCAGTTGTTTTTGTTCATGGAGGATTTGCATTTGATATAGGATACTGGGAGATTGCAAAGCCGTATATTGATTCAGGCTTTATTGTTATGATGCCAATGCTCAGAGGTGAAAATGGTAATCCAGGAAACTATGAATTAATTTATGGTGAAGTATATGATGTTATATCAGCAGGTAAATATTTGAAAGAATTGTCGTATGTTGATTCAGACAATATTTTCCTCGTAGGTCACAGTTCTGGAGGAGCTATATCTATGATAGCTTCTATGATGTCTTCTGATTATAAAGCCGTTTCATCATTTGGAGGAGCGCCATTGGATCTAAAGGCAGAATTAGATGCTAACAAGCAATTTGAGCAAATTATTCCTTTTGACACAAGTATTGCTACTGAATTTGATTTAAGGACTCCGATTAAATATCCTCATTGCGTAAATAAACCATTATATATGTTTGTTGAATCTAAAAGTCATATATCAGGAATTCAAGATTTGACAAAGTCATTTTCCAAAAAAATAAAAGAAAACGGAGTGGAAAGTGAATGTTGTGTAATACAAGGAGATCATATTAGTGCTCTTGATGAATCAGTAAAAAGAAGCATTGAAATTTTTAAAAATAAAATAGAAAAGTAAGTAGAATAAAAGAATATGTTTCTAACACCTTGTGTTATTGTAGTTGGTTGTAATTATAAAAAAGACGTTAACTGTGTGTGTAACGGATATATGTTGACCATTTACTTATTTAAAAGAATAGCATTGTAAATTATGGTATAATGACTTATGGCAAAATCGTAGAAAACTGCGAAACATATATTTTATTAGGTAGGTGATTCGTATGAAAATTATAAAATTACAGAAAAACGATATCCAAAATGCACTTGATTTAGTATGGAGCGTTTTTCAAGAATTCAAAGCAGCAGATTTGACAAAACAAGGCGTTGAAGAATTTAAAAAATTTATATCCTATGAGTCTATTATTGAAAAATTTGATGAAGAAGAATTATACTTTTGGGGATGTATAGATAATGATTATTTAACAGGTGTAATTGCAACAAGACAAGAAAAAAGAGATACTAATCATATATGCATGTTGTTTGTAAAGAAAGAGTATCATAGACTAGGTATAGCAAGAAATTTATTTAAAACAGTTGAAGAAATATGCAAAAGCGATAATAATATTAGCAAAATCACAGTAAATTCATCCCCCTATGCAGTAGAATTTTATCATTATCTTGGTTTTGTTGATACAGGCAAAGAGCAGACTGTAAATGGTATTAGATTTACACCTATGTCATATTTGTTGAAATAAAGAAAAAAAGCAATACTTATAGTTGCAATTAAGACATAATATTCTTAAATCGTGATACAAATATTTAATATTAGAAAATATTTAAGATATGAAAACAGAGAATTACGAAGAGTCTATTGTGATACATATAACTCCTGCCGCTGCGGGAGTTTTTATTATACTAAAATTTTATTTAGCGAGGGTAAAGTATCCTATAAGTCCATATTTATTAGGCTATAATACAAAGAAGTAGAAAATGAAATACATTCATCTGTTGGCATTGATTAATCAGTAAATAATCGTGTATAATTTAATAAGTAATTATTGTGTTAAGAAATATTTTTAAATAAGAAAGTTGGTGAGCTTAATGTTTCTTAAAAATATAAGAATATCAAATTTTAAAGCAATAGATAGTGCAGAAATAAAATTTGAAAAGGGCTTTAATATAATAATAGGTGATAATGGAGTTGGAAAAACGTCCATTTTAGAAGCTATATCTGTAGCATTAGGTGGATTCTTAGTAGGAATTGATAATATAAATACAAAACATTTTACAAAGGATGAAATACGCTGCGTAAGTGAATTGCTAGGTCAAGGTTCGTATAATATAAAGTATATAACGCCTATACAAGTGGATTGTGAAGTTGAGTTAAATAGCGAAAATTATATATGGACAAGAAGGAAAAGTAGTATCAAGGCATCAAGAAGTACTGTTGAACCAAGAGATATATGCAAAAAAGCATCTCAGCTATCTGAAAACGCTAATGAAATTTTACCTTTATTAAATTATCAAAGTGTAGCTAGAATGTGGGCTCAAAAAAGAGAAAAAGCACAAAATATTTTTAAAAAAGATAATTTTTCAAGAAATGCTGGATATATAGATTGCTTATCTCAAGAATCAAATGTCAAAATGCTATTAAATTGGTGCAGAAAAATGGAACAAGTATCGTGGCAAGAAGATCAAAAGATAGGTGAATATGAAGCTGTAAAAAATGCATTAGCAAAATTTATGAGTATAATGAATGATACAGATGTTAACAAGGTTATATATGATAAAAAACAAGAGGAATTAATGTATAAAGAGAATGATAAAATTCTACCAATTAGGTTTTTAAGTGCAGGATATCAGTCGTTGATATGGATGGTACTTGAAATAGCTTATCGGATGGCTGTTTTAAATCCCAATTTATTAGAGGATATAACTGATAAAACAACAGGGATTGTTCTTATTGATGAATTAGATTTGCATTTACATCCTAAGTGGCAATGGAAGATAATTAAGGCACTAAAAGAAACTTTTCCAAATGTTCAATTTATAGCAACTACTCATTCATCAGTTATTTTAGCATCGTGTAAAGGTGAAAGAGTAATATCTATTGACTCTAATATGAATATAGAATATAAGAAGTCATTATATGGATTGCCAATTAATGATGTTTTAGTTACCTATCAAAATAGTTATAATATAGTCTCAAATATTAAAATTAAGTTAGAAGAATTTTATAAGGCTATTGAACTCCAACAATATCATAAAGCTGCATATATTTTAAGGGCTTTAAGTGATGAATTGGGAGAAGATAATCCAGAAGTAGTGGGAGCAAAAGTCACATTAGATTTAGAAACATTGCAATTGGAGGACTAGTGTATGTTACTGATAAAAAAGGGAAAAGAGCCTAGTTCTTTAACAGAATACAAAACACAAAGCAATGCGTATTATGATGGTTGCAATAAATCTGATATTAGAAAAGCTTTATTAAATGAGCAAGGATACTTGTGTGCCTACTGTATGAAAAGAATTTCTGAAACTAGTATGACAGTAGAGCATTATAGTACTCAATCTAATATTAGTGAAAAAGAGGCACTAGATTATAATAATATGCTAGGAGTATGCTTAGGTAATAGAGGTAAAGGACAAAAAAATCTCACATGTGATGCGCACAGAGGAAATGATAATCTAACAATAAATCCATTTTTAAAGGCATCAATAAATTTGATATGTTATGATGGGAGCGGAAAGATTTATTCTGATGATCCAGAGATAAATAAAGATTTAGATGTAACATTAAATTTAAATTGTGAACAAGTATTATTAAAAACAAATAGAAAACGAGCACTAGAAGCATTAAAAAAGTATCTGTTAAGTTTACGATCAAAAGGAACCTGGAAGAAAGAATTTTTACGAAGGATAAAGAAAAAGTATGAATCTCCTAATGAAATCGGTAAGTTAGAGCCATATAGTGGAATTATATTGTATTATTTAAATAAGAAAATACGATGATATTAAAGGAATAGGGGGTAAAATATTTTTTAATCGTATTAAAAAGTTATTCATGTTTTTAGTGCATAACCAACTAGCAAAAAGGTATACTAAATTACTTTAATTATATAATTGGAATTAGATTATTAGAGATGAGCTGGGTGTATGGTCGGGGTAACTGACGACTATATCGTGACGATCAAATAAACTGTCTATTATTATAGGTGGTGTAGCTAAACTAGGGGAATTGAAATCAAAATAATATTAAATGTGTGGCTAGCCCAGGAGCTGAGGCTCCTGGTTTTAGTTTATGGAATAAAAAGTTATAATTTGAAATATATACCTAATTGGTGTAACATGTACTAAGAACTATTAACTCGGAAAGGAAGGGATTTTACTTTGTCTAGTAAAGAAGTTTTTAAAATTAATAGAGTAAGAGATTTAGAACAAATAAAAAAATTATAAAATGGTGGGATCTTAAAGAAGATTATGAATTTGCTTATAAGACTTTAGAAAAAGGATTTTATGGTATAGATCATATAATAGAAGAATTTGAAAAAGAAGTTGAAGCTAAAAATAAACAATATAGTGTTGAAAATTGGATTAGATTTTTAAAAAGACATATGATAAAACTTGAAAAGCATGAAGATATAAGAAGTTTATATAAGTGTAAAGTTACAATTACAGGAATAATAGAAGACAATACTGGGAAGAAAGTCCAAAAGTTTACACTAAACGGAACATCGAAACAACAAATTTACGCTGATGTTATCGCAAAAAAATTATCTAAATTAGGTATAATTGGAGAATTTGAAAGTGAAATTAAATTATAATTTTTTCATAAAATTTTGATTAAGGAAGTGTATAAAAGTGCCAACATTTTCACAAGTATATGACTTCTTAAAGATGAAAGGTCCAGGAAAAGCATTATCAAGCAAAGGAACTGAATATAGGATAGAAGCAAAAAATCATAAAATTGTTGCTTTTCCTAAGTCAGGAAGAATCACAATTCACGAAGATTGTTGGGGGAAAAATATTACTTGTCAAGGAACCAGGGCAGGAGGAATATATAATGGTCCATATTCTATTTATGACTGGTATAGAGATAATTATTAGTGATTGAGCGTATAAAATATGTGGTTAGCTCGTTAATTTTAAAATATTATTTTGTTTTATGATGTTGCATATTGTAGAAAATAACAGTATAATATAATCAATAATTTTTTTTGATTAGGAAAGTACCCAATTGAGGAAAACCAATTTTGAAAGTCCTCGTACCAGGGGCATAGTGTATACTTTTAAAGCTATTTAATATACAAATAATATTTTTATGTTATTTTAGCGCAAAAATATAAATGTTTTTGCGACAAGTATAAGCGTTTTTTCTAAAAACGTTGCTCAACGCTAAGAAGCGTTGTTCTACAGTTTCTTCTCATAAGAAACTGCATGATAGAGTTCAAGTTTACGGGATAAGTCTATCCTTTTTTAAAAAAAGAATAATTATTTTAAAAACAAAGTAGATTTTACGCGCAAAAGTGCGTAGCTGTCTACTTTTTTTATTTCTAAAATTAAAAGGAGGGATCAAAAAAGAACAGGAAGCCGAACTTTTGGCGAGGTAGCGGCTTACTGAAAACATCTAGTAACCTACAGGAGGCTACCACCTTAAGTATATAAGGAATACTAGTCTCTTGCAATAATCAATTTGCAGTGCTATAAAATGCGCTGCAAAACGAAAGGACTCACATTAGAGAGCATAAAAGCTATTGTACAAAATGATCTAAGATTATTTTTGGATTTTGTTGGAGATAAAGCATTAGAAAATGTTACTCATTTGGATATACAAGATTTTCTTATATATTGCTCTGAGGATCGTAAGAATAGTGATGAGACAATAGCAAGGAAGTATACAAGCGTAAATATGTTTCTTAATACATTGATAAAATAAGAAGTTATTGTAATGAAAAATCCTTGCGATAAGGTAGAAAAGCCGAAAAAAAGAAAAAAACAGCGTGGATATTTGTCGGAAGAAGAATATGATCAGATACTAGAATATTTAGATTCTATAGGAGAAATAAGAAACGCTGCACTTATATCTTTTATGTATTCTTCTGGATGTAGGCTTACAGAGGTTTATCAACAAAATAGAAGTGATTTGAATTTTGAAGCACGTAGATTCAAAGTATTAGGCAAGGGAGCAAAAGAGCGTACTTGTATATTTAATTCAGATGCAGTTGAAAGAATTAAAGCATATCTAGATACAAGAACAGATGATAAAGATGCTTTATTTCTTAGTAGACAAGGAAATAGACTATCTAAAAAAAGCTATTCAGGATATGGTTAAAACTGTAGGGCGTAGAGCCAATGTTACTAAAAATGTACATCCACACAAATTTAGACACTCTAGAGCAATGCATTTGTTACAAAAAGGTGCATCTCTTGAAACTATTCAAAGGTTGCTAGGGCATGAATCCATTGCAACTACGCAGATATATGCCCATATGAATATGGATATGGTGCAAACGGAAATTAATGAAATAGATGGACCGGAGAACGATTTGAAGGGGGATAAAAAATGCTAGAGAGGAGTACATATATATTGAAACAGCTAAAAACAATTGAAAAAAATGAAGACATTGTTTTGGATAAGAATACCCTTATGAACATGATGGAGGATCTAACTGATTGGTATAAAAAAGAAAAGATATCTGAGGAGATGTTTAAAAGTATGAAATTTGTTTTAGAAAACTATAATAACTTGTATTGTAATAATTAGTTGAAGCTTGGTAGGAGGATGTTCCTACCAAGCTTTTTATTATTTTATGCAAAAACTGTTTAGTTAGCCTAGGTGAATTGATAGAAATATATTTTTTTAAAAACAGATATGATATAATATAATATAATATGAATAAAAAATATATTATATAGGAGAAAAATTCAATCTAGAAGGGAGAATTTCATGTTTAAAAAAGATACAATTGTAGGTTTCATAATGGGTGTTATAACTTATTTTATATTATCATTTATTTTATAATATAAACACATAAGAAAAATACAGAAGAATAATTTTGTATAGAGGAGCCATAGTGGCTCCATTATTTTTTATGCGAAAACCGTTTATTTAACATAGGTGAATAAAATAGAAGATATAGGTAATTATTTTATTATTTGTATGTATTTAAAATCTCATTTAAGATTTACATTTTCGTTGTTTAATCATTTAACATTGCTGTTAGGAGCTATCTTGATCTACGTTAGATTTTGCTATAAAGATTAGATTGTATGATTCTTAGAATGTGTTACGGAATGGTGTTAGTATAAAATTAGTTTGTTTTCATATTTTGAATACAATATAAACTTATTTTATCTATTTGTACACTACTGCTGTGGTCATACCACCTAAAGGAAGGGTCATATTATTGCTAACGTGATGTGGAAAATGACAATGTAAGGGCCATATTCCCCGATTATTAGCAACAAATTCAATATCTCTTGTGGTTCCTGAGGAAATCAAAATTGTATTTTTTAAGAATTGATTTTCTTTTCTAATAGAATTACCATCCATTGCTGTTTCATAAAATTGATGTCCATGAAAATGTATTGGATGATTCATCATTCCAATATTTCCGAATCTTAGTCGCACATGTTCGTCTTTTTTAACAGGGAGAAGGGATGTATATGGAAAACATCTTCCATTGATAGTAAAAAAATTTGCCATGTTTGAAAAAGGATCAATATCATAAATTCCTTCTTGAATAATCCCTTCCTTTAGTCCTTTAAGTTTAAATGCACCTAACATAAGATAGTAATCTCTTTGTATCTCTTTCTTTGATTCGGTAGGGTCGAGAATAATAAATCCACCTTCTAGTCCCATCATGTCTTGAACAACTGTGTAAAAATGTGAATGATACATATGGGTTCCGGGTGGGTTTGTAATTTTAAAATGATAATCAAAATAACAGCCTGGATTAATTTTAGGACTAGGTTCTATTGCTGGTACACCATCCATTATATTTGGAATGTCTAATCCATGCCAATGAACACTAGTTGGTTGAGGTAATTTATTATATACTCTTATGCATACATAATCTCCAGGGTATACACAAATAGTTGGTCCAGGAGTAAGTCCGTTGTATCCCCATGCATTTACATAGATTTGAGGAAGTATTCTAGTTTTTACAGGCTCTGCAACTAAATTGAAATATTTAACTCCTTTTTTTAAAATATAAGGTAAATTAGGGATATTAGGTGTAATAACCATATTAGACAGCTCCTTTATATAAATTTGTATTATTATATGAAAGAATATTAAAAGTTAGAATTATTAAACATTTAAAATATAGATATTGCAATGGACGGATTATACATTCTTGTTAAAAATCCTTTTCAGAAAGGCAATTTCATCAACCATGGCATAAGATAGTTTGCTTCTTTAAATATTTCAAAAGTGTACATTCTTAAATTGGTAAGAATATAATTTCCCATTATTAAAAGAAATAAGATGCCAAGCATAGCATTTGTAGAAAATTCTATTTTATGTTTTTTAGTAAGTTGCATAACTATTCTCCTCAATATATAATCGTTATAAAGCATTTCCAAAAAACTTTTTATGCAACTAAGATATTTTTTCTTTTTATCTATAGGACAAATTAGTTGGTTCATATAGATAAGCAAGGGGGGATGATCTTGGATAGAGTTTTTTATACAGGAGAAATAACCAAGGAAGAGCTCTTTGAAGAACTGAATGAATTATTAAATAAATACTTACGAGAGTTATATACTCAAGATAAAGAAAAAAATGATTAATTATGATTTTTTTACTGAATTAAGCCGGTGGCATGAAGGAGACGACAAACCATTATCTCCTTCACCACCGGCTTCGCATTTAATAATTCTTGCAAGGAGTTCTCTATCTGAATAAGCCATCTCTATTCACCTCATTTTTATTGCTTATAATATTAATTCATGCATGAATTAAAAAAATGCTACTAAATATTTACGGCAGTAGTATAAAAATAATCATTTGAAGTGAATCATCAGGTTTGCTTTGAAACAGAAACTTTAGTAAGCGTAAGTCAAAAAATGTAAAAAACACACAAACGATTCATGGAATCAAAACACAAATTATTACATATTTATCCATAGTAATGCTGTATACTATAACATGATAAAAATTTTAAGGGGGAATTAAGATGTGGGGTTATCATATGAATACAGCTAGTCAAGCTGAAGATGCTTTAAAGGAAATTCAAGAACGTGTCAATGAATCTGGTACTGGATATTGTTGTAAATTTGCTGCTTCAGATATGAAAGGTAAAGATGCAAGAGCAATAGTTTTATTTTCTGATACAAAACTAAACATTCAAAATTCACAGCCATCATCATCTACTACATGGGGTATTAAAATAGTAAAAAATGATACTGACTATGAGAAATTATGTCTATCGGCTGTTGATGCTTTAAACCAATTAACAGAATACCAACAATTGTATGCTTCAATTGCTTTTACAAATTCAAAAGGACATGATAGTTGTTTAGCTATCTATTATCCAGAAGAATAGAAAAAAACTTTTTTATAAGTTTATGTCAAATATATAAAAAATAAGATTCACTATTTTTAGTGAGTCTTATTTTGTGTGAAAGTTGCTAATGAATAATTTAGGATAGGAGCTATAGTAGCTCCTATATTTCTTTTACAAAATTCATGGTTAGCATAGGACGGATAGCACTCTATTACTCAGTATCATAGTATAGAGTATGTAGTTAAATAAATATGGAGTTGAGTATATGAATATCAAATTTCCACCCACAACAGCCATAGCTAATATAAGAGGAGGGTCAATTAGACCACAAATTAGGGGAATAGTATTTATAAAAGATGTACTCGGTGGTGCTTTTGTATATGTGAATATGCAGGGGCTACCTCTGTATCAACCTGCAAAGGGAGATAAGGCTCCTATAGGTCCCTTTGGATTCCATATTCATGAGTTTGGAAATTGCAATATTGAAAATAGTGACAATCCATTTCAAGATGCTGGCGGCCATTGGAATCCAACTAATCAACCCCATGGGAATCACGCAGGGGATTTTCCAGTTTTATTTTCAAATGATGGAATGGCAGTAATGAGTTTCTTCACCAATAAATTTAGGGTTAAAGATGTAATAGGAAAATCTATTATCATTCATGAAAATCCCGATGATTATAGAACACAGCCTACGGGTAATGCAGGAAAAAGACTAGGCTGCGGAGTAATAAAGCCTTACTATAATTGGATTCCCGTAAGATGGTAAGTAATTGTGAAGTCAGTGTATATCTAGAGCAAGGCAAGACTATTTTATTGGTTTTTAGAAATGAAATCTAATGTAAGGGTTTTAATACAAGAAGTATTGTTAATAGGTAGTGGCATTTTAGGTTTAATTTTTAATTTTTCTAAAATACCTTTTTCACCATATAGAGATATTGAGGGAGTTGTTTTAATTGCATATGTTATCTATATTCATGTTTGTTCTGAAAAACCACTTAAACAAGAACATGATAAGCCAGAAGATATAAAAGAAGTTGTTAAAACAGGTATTTATAAAAAAATAAGGCATCCAATATATTTAAGTTTAATAATAATGGATATAGGAATAATGTTAAGTTTGGGAATATTGTGGTTAATGCAGGATCAAAGATCCTGTATTTTTATTTTGCTCTAAAATGTTAGCTAGCCCATGTAAATTGATCTATAAAGTATGAAAGTTATGTGATAATATTTACAAATATACTATAATATAGATAAGTATGGAAAATATATGTTGTTACAATGATAGAATATCCTAGTTGAATGTTGGGATAAAATGTCAAAAAACTATGATTCTCAGGTCAATTCTAAATATGCTCAAACATATGATAAGACGGTGAGAATTACAAAGAAATATTTAAAACACACTGATGTGGTTTTAGACTATGCATGTGGAACAGGAATAACTACAATTGAATTATCTGAAGATGTTAAAAAAGTATGCGCTATTGATATATCAGAAGATATGATCAGTATTGCAAGAAATAAATCTAAAAAAAATGGTATTTCAAATATTGAATTTGATGTTGCAGATATTTATAATGAAAAACTCAAAAAAAATTCTTTTGATGTCATCATGGCTTTTAATATTCTTTATTTTATAAAGGATATTGATAAGGTGCTTAATCGTATAAATGAATTACTAAAACCTAACGGAATATTTATTTCAGCTACAGATTGCCTTGGTCAAAAAAAGACATTTATAACAGTAATTCAATCTTTGCTAAGTAAAATTGGAGCAATTCCATATATAAGAAAGTTTAAGATATCAGAATTAAGAGAAATTATTGAAGTAGGTAAATTTTCTATTATGGAGACACATAATTTGTATGATTATCCACCTAATTATTATATAGTGGCAAGAAAAAAATAAAAAACTAAAACTATACTAGATGTTAGGTTAATTCATATATGTAGAATTGTAGGATAGTAGTATATATATGCCAAGTGGAGGGCGGTTTTAAAGGAGATTGATCACATATGAAAAGAATACTTAGGTTTGATTTGTTTTCTGATGAGATTATATGTGATTATTTAGACAAAATATATAAAATTATGTTTTTTTGGTAAAAGAAGATTGTAACAATTGGACAAAAGGGAGGGATTTAGTTGAGTAGAATTATTTTTTATATTCTTTTTCCCGTTGTAATTCTGTTCTGGAATTATGAATTATTAATTGAAAATATTGGATTTTTCATTTTTTTTATTAGTATATACTCTACTGCTATTATAGCAGGAATTTTAGCTGGTCTTTACAAAAAGAAAGTAAAAGAGGGTAAGGAAGTGAATGGTAAATTAGACAAATTAGGTGCTTTTATCTCAAATCTTATGTCAAGAAAATGTATGAATATGATCAATGATAAAATTGCAGAAACTGGTGGGAATGTTATTTCTATAGATGAAGACGATTCTTATATTGAAGAAGTTGATGAAATAGAAAAGAAAGATAGATATAATGTTTACGATATTTTTAAGGTCAAATATAGCTTAGAAAATAAAGAAAAAGTTATTTATTTGGTAGAATACAAGAAGACATTTAATAAAAGATATCATTATGACTGGGTAGATAAGCCAGAAGAGTTAGAGAGTAGGGATTAATCTCGACTCTTTATATATCAATCATTTGTTAATATTCCTTTACGTTATTTTATAGTAGTATTGACCAATAATTGTACTTTTAATATTCTTTTTCAAAAATATAGATTTTATGATTATTTTTATGCCTTAACCGTGTTGTTTGGTGGATAGCGGTTAATTAGATTAACCTGATCAAAATGAGTTCCCTTAAAAATTCATATATTTTCAATATTGTTCCAAAACATAGATTAAATATTAAAAGGAGATTGTAATGTATATAAATGAAAAAATGAGTAAAAAAGATTTTATACTTGCTTTTCTAGTGGTAACGGTTTGGGGAGCAAATTTTACTGTGATTAAATTAGGTCTTAATGGTGTACCATCCATGCTGTTGGCTGTATTGAGATATGTATTTACTGCATTTCCAGCTGTCTTTTTTGTAAAGCGTCCTGCTATGGAGTGGAAATATTGTGTTGCATATGGTCTGACAGTAGGAGTTGGTCAATTTGCTTGCTTGTTTTATGCTATGGGGATTGGTATGCCAGCGGGAATTGCTTCTGTTGTCCTTCAGTCTCAAGCGTTATTTACAATTTTATTTGCATCGGTATTTCTAAAAGAAGACGTAAAGAGAAGACAAATGATAGGTCTTGTAGTTGCTTTACTAGGACTTTACCTTATAGGAGGAAATGGAGGCGAAGGCGAATTATTTATTATTCCAACTGAAGCATTCTTATTAACCCTTGCAGCTGCCGCCTTTTGGAGTTTGTCTAATATTGTAGTAAAATATGCTGCAAAGCACACAGATTCTAAAGGAGAAAAGCTGGATATGCTTAGCGTTGTTGTTTGGTCAAGTCTTGTGCCTCCAATTCCTCTTATGGGTCTTGCTTTGATGTTTGATTCCTCTCAAACATTATTGCACGCAATTAGTAATTTGAATGGTTTATCCGTTTTTGCTATATTATACCTTGTTTTTCTTGCTACATTGTTTGGATATGGTACATGGGGGGATTTGCTTGTAAAGTATCCTGCAGGTAGGGTAGCTCCCCTTTCTTTACTTGTTCCTATTACTGGACTTATTACAGCTAGAATTGTTCTGGAAGAAAAACTTGCATTACAGCAATGGTTAGGCTGTATTGTAGTAATTCTTGGGATTTTGATATCCAATTTTGCACGCGTACCCCTGAAAGTGAGACTTAAATAGCTATGTAATTAGAAACATTAAAATCATTTACCTCTATTCTTGCATAAAAGTAATTATTTTCAAATATTTGTAGTTGATTAATCAAATGATCTATTGATTTCGCAGTTATTAAGTCTGTGATTAAAATAAGTTCTTGATGGATACTGATAATGTCATAATGGATATGGTTTTTATCGAGTAAATGAAGTACTTTTTGCTTGTTTTCAGTATTTATTCTGATATAATATTTTCCTTTGAATAAATCAATTCCAGCACATTTGATTTCGTCATTTTGAATGAAATGATCTGATTTGAATTGTCCGCTGATAATATCGTAGATATCACAAACTACTGCATTTGCTGTAGGATTTTTTCCAGCTCCTTGACCGTAGAATTGAAGATTGCCTATTGTATCTCCTGTGATAGAAACTATGTTAAAAGCATCTTTTACAGTAGCCATTGTCGAATTTTTATCAATTAATATAGGTTCAACAGATGCAGAAATTTCATCATCACAAGCAATTGCTTTTCCTGCTAATTTTACTGTAAGATGAAGTCTTTCAAATATTTCTATGTCTTTTGTAGATAGAGTACGAATTCCTCTACATTGAATACTGTCTACAGCTACTTGATTATGAAAAGCAATAGAGGATAAAATTGCAAGTTTTCTTTGTACGTCATAGCCTTCGATATCGTCTGTAGGGTCTGCTTCTGCATATCCTAATTCTGTTGCGAGAGCTAAAGCCTCATTGAAAGATAAATTTTCTTCAGCCATTTTTGTAAGGATAAAATTTGTAGTACCATTTAATATGCCTTTGATTTCACTGATTTGATTGATTCTTATGTTTTGTTTTAAAGGTTTTATTATTGGAATTCCTCCTGCTACGCTTGCTTCAAATAAAAAACCCTTATGATGTCTATTTGCTAAAGATAAAAAGTCGTTTAAATATTTAGATACGACGGCTTTATTGGCAGTTACGACGTGTTTATTATTTTTAAATGCTGTAGATATGTATTTATAAGCTGTATCAATGCCACCCATAACTTCTACTATTATATCAATGTCGGGATCATTTAATAGATCATCGGGATTTTCAGTAAGAATATTTTCTGGTACAGAGATATTTCTTTTTTTATTTTTATCCCGAACTAGAATTTTGCTGATTTCTACATTTTTATTTAATAATCTTTTTAGATTGTTTTTAGGATTATTTATTATTTCATATACACCAGAGCCTACTGTACCTAATCCGAGCAATCCTATTTTTATCATTGTATACACCCCTTATCTAATTATTTTTCATAAAAATAAAAAAACCACTTCAAGATTTAAAATAAGAAGTGATTTTTATTAGCTAAAAGATCTATACAGATTAATAGAATTAAAAGATCTGTACAAACTAACAAAATATTTCGACTTCTTATCTTTCAGGAATAAATCCTGCAGGAATTAGCACATTTCTAGTTTCATACTAGCTGTTGCCAGGTTTCATAGGGCCAGTCCCTCCACCTATCTTGATAAGAATAAATATGAATATGTGGTTTTGTAAATTCTACAATAGGATAGATCATATGTCAAGTATTTATTGCATTTTGTAAATGAGTAAAAATTTACAATTCTTATGATAACTAGGCGTTTTTGTATTCTATTAGATGATAAGGAGAATTAAAACCAAAAGCTCTCATGTTTCTTTTCTTCATTTTTCAATAGAATTATCCTCTCCAAAATACTATATCTAACATGAATGAAATAAGCTTAATTGGTAGCTTAACTCCAATGCTTATATACTTATCTACAGTATGTATATGATTAAAATCAATCTAGTGTACTGTGTATATCAAGGGTCTCATGCTCCAAGTCTAAATAACTAATTCTAAAAAAATTAGGATAGTAGGATCAAATAATCAAAACAATAAAAACTGTAAGGTCGATACAGTCAACTTCTATTTCAGTTAGAAAAGATAAATGGGATGATGAACCCTAAAAGGAATATGAATTTATTAGATGTAATGGTATAATATGGTTTGAGGCAAAGGGTAAATATTATTGTTATATAATATTATTTTATATAGGTGGAGTTCTGGACCTATAGTTAAATATAACTATATAGATAGGAGAATGTATATGATTTTTAATAGAAACGATAAATGTTGGTGCGGAAGTGGTTTGAAATATAAGAAATGTCATATGAATTTTGATGAAAAACTAAAAAGATTAAAACAAGAAGGATATAAAATTCCAGAAAGAAACATGATTAAGAACAATGAACAAATTCAGGGGATAAGAGAAAGTGCTAAAATTAATAGTGGTCTTTTAGATCTAATTGGTGAGAATATTAGAGAAGGCATGAGTACAGAAGAAATCAATACATTAGCCCATGAATATACAATATCCCATGGAGGAATACCAGCTGATCTTAATTATGAAGGTTTTCCGAAAAGCATTTGTACATCTGTTAATAACGAAGTGTGTCATGGAATTCCTAGCAAAGATAGAATTCTTCAAAATGGAGATATTGTAAATGTGGATGCAACTACTAATTTAAATGGATATTTCTCAGATGCATCAAGAATGTTTAAAATTGGGGAAATCAGTGAAGATGCTAGAAAAATTGTTAAGGTAACCAAAGAGTGTTTATATAAGGGAATAGAAGCGATCAAACCTTGGAAGAGTTCCTTAGGAGATATAGGAGCAGCAGTACAAGCGCATGCAGAAAGTAATGGATACTCTGTAGTTAGGGAGTTTGGAGGTCATGGGGTTGGTCTTGCTATTCATGAAGAGCCTTTTGTATATCATTTTGGAAAAAGAGGAACAGGTATGATTTTAGTACCAGGGATGGTATTTACGATCGAGCCTATGATTAATGGGGGAAGTCATAAAATATTTATAGATAAAGACAATGGATGGACTGTATTTACAGCTGATGGGTCTCTTTCAGCACAATGGGAACATACAATTCTCATCACTGAAGATGGGATAGAGATCATATCAAAATAAAAGGAAAAAACGTATGATGGATGTTTGTTTATAGGAAAATTAAAAATTGCGTGTAGTAAGGATGAATAAAAATCTCTATGAGTGTGGATTGTTCACATTGAATAGAGATTTTTTTTAGGATTTTCATAATGAGAAAAATTGTATAAGGTGACGAATTTAGTAGAATCAGGTTAAATGGACAAATAAGTGAAACTGCAATTGTTACAATAATAACAGAAAGTGAATGATTTAGTAATGAAAGAAATTTTTTCTGAAAAATTTGATTGCTAAGTGGACGTTTTTTCTTTTGAAATTTAGACAAACTCTAGGAAATTACAATAATCTACAACATTGTTATTAAATCGACAAAGCTAGACAATTCCTTGGATGTTTGCTATTATTTTAAATAATAATCATGATTATATTTTCTGAAAATTCAACATTTTGACAAAGGTATAAAAAGAATATCTAAAAAAGGATTGGATAATTTTATAAAGGGAGGCTTTCGTATGGAATATAACTATTCGGATATTGATCAAATTATAAAAAAATATAATAGTGATCCAAAAGCTTTGATACCCATTTTAATGAACATTCAAGAATTAATAGAGGAACAATATATTTCAGAAGAAGGAGCTAGCTATGTGGCGAAAAAATTAAATGTTTCAAGTAGTCATGTATATGAAGTGGTAACTTTTTTTTCAGCTTTACGTGATCAACCAAAGGGAAAGTATTTAATTCAATTATGTAATAGCACGGTTTGTAGTTTGAAAAAAAGTCAGGGAATTAAAGAGATCCTTGAAAATATTTTAGGAATCAAAATAGGCGAAACCACAAGTGATAAAATGTTTACATTAGAGTATACTACTTGCTTTGGTGCTTGTGATATTTCTCCTGCAATACGGGTAAATAAAAGGGTTTATGGGAAGTTAAATGAAGAAAAAGTGATCGAAATAATAGAGGGATTAAGGAGGAAGGAAAATGAATAGAACCCAATCTATTATTACAAGATATTTTAAAAATACCAACTTAAATATGGAAGAATACATGGCATTAGGTGGCTTTGAAGCATTGAAAGGTGTTTTTAAGAATGGAAAAGATTATGTTATTTCAGAATTAAAAGAATCAGGATTAAGAGGTCGTGGCGGTGCTGGCTATCCAACATGGAAAAAATGGGATATTGGTAAAAATAGAGTGGCAGATGAAAAATATATCATATGCAATGCGGATGAAGGGGAACCAGGTACGTTTAAAGATCGGGAGCTTCTTGAGAAGGTACCTTATCAGATTATAGAAGGAATGATTATTTCTGGATATGTGTTTGGTGCAAAGCTAGGTTTTATTTATATTCGTGAAGAATATACGCATCTTCAAAGAAAATTTAATGAAGCAATAAAAATTGTAAAAGAGCATGGATTTTTAGGGGAAAATATTTTAAATACAGGTTTTGATTTTACAATCAAAGTTTTTTCTGGAGCGGGTGCATATGTTTGTGGAGAAAATTCATCCCTTGTTGAATCTATGGAAGGAAGAGCTGGAAGACCTAGACTAAAGCCTCCACGTATTGGGGAAAAAGGGTATCTTGGTAAGCCAACTCTTGTGAATAATGTTGAAACTTTAGCAGCAGTACCTGCCATATTGAGCTACGGGGGAAAAGAATATGGTAGATTTGGAACGGAAAAAAGTAAAGGAACAAAATTAATCAGCCTTTGTGGAAATGTTAAAAATCCTGGAACGTATGAAGTACCCTTTGGGATTACTTTGAGAGAAATTATCTACGATATTGGTGGAGGAATTGAAGCGGATAAAGAATTAAAATTCTTACAGCTTGGGGGAGCATCTGGTGCATTAATGCCAAAGCAGCTTATAGATACTAAATATGATTATGAAGACTTATCTGGAAAAGGTTTTCAGATAGGATCAGGTGCTATTGTTGTTGCAGATGAAACCAATAGTATTATTGATTTTTTAAAAACTGTACAGGATTTCTTTTTCCATGAATCCTGTGGGAAATGTACTCCTTGTCGTGAAGGGAAAAGACAACTTTCCAAAATATTAACAAGGATATCAGAAGGAAATGCAACAGTTGATGATTTGAAGAATGTAGAAAAAATAGCCAAAACAATGAAATATGCTTCATTTTGTGGATTAGGACAAACGGCTCCATCGGCTATTTTATCTGCTATTAAATATTTTTCTTCAGAGTTATGTAATACGGTAGAAGGTATTTGTCCTTATTATTAAAAATAGGAGGCTTGTCTTATGAATAGAGTAACCTTAACCATAGATCATAAAAAAGTAACGGTAGATGAAGGCACAACTATTTTAGCAGCTGCAAAAAAAGTTCATGTAAACATTCCTACTTTGTGTTATCATCCAGATCAATCTATAAAAGCAAATTGTAGAATATGCTTAGTACAAGTAGGGGATGATAAGTTAGTAACTGCCTGCTCAACAAAAGTACAAGAGGGTATGGAGGTCATTACAAATTCAAAATTTGTAAGAGAAACGCAAAGAGGTGTACTTGAGTTGATTCTAGCTAATCATAATCAAGATTGCTTAAAATGTGTAAGAAATGGTCATTGTGAATTACAAGATTTATGTGAACGATTTAATATTTCTAATAATAGTTTAGATGAAAATGAAGTACAAGCTCATCCAATGGATCTGTATAATCCATCTATTGTAAGAGATTATAGCAAATGCATTAAGTGTAATCGTTGTGTAGAAGTATGTAGCCAGATTCAAAATGTAAATATTTTAGCAAGAGCAAATAGGGGAACTAATTATGAAATTCTCCCTAGATTTAATAAAAATTTACACGAGACGGAATGTGTGTTTTGTGGGCAATGTATCCATGTCTGTCCTGTGGGTGCAATCTATGAAAAGAGTGCAATAGATAATGTTTTAGATGCTATTGAGGATAAGGAGATTCACGTAATTGTTCAAATTGCTCCTGCTGTAAGGGTAAGTATAGGAGAAGAATTTGGATTAGAGCCTGGTGAAATTACTACAGGTAAGATTGTAGCGAGTTTAAAGCGATTAGGCTTTAATAAAGTATTTGACACAAATTTTACAGCAGATCTGACGATTCTTGAAGAAGGAAATGAATTAATTCATCGAATAAAGAATAATAAAACCCTTCCGATGATTACTTCTTGTAGCCCAGGTTGGATCAATTATATTGAAGGTTTTGCACCTGATTTACTAGAACATTTATCTACTTGTAAATCTCCTCAACAAATGTTTGGTGCATTATCAAAAACTTATTATGCAGAAAAAATCAATCTACATCCATCAAAAATTTACACAGTTTCTATTATGCCTTGTACTGCAAAAAAATATGAAGCAAGCAGAGCTGAAATGAATTCCTATGGATATGTAGATGTAGATAGTGTTCTTACAACAAGGGAATTAGGAAGATTGATTAAGTCAGCAGGAATTGATTTTAAAAATATAGAAGAAGAACAGTTTGATGATCCTTTTGGAATTACAACAGGTGCAGGTGCAATTTTTGGTGCTACAGGAGGGGTTATGGAAGCTGCTTTAAGAACAGTTTATGAAGTTTTGACAGATGAAGAATTAAAAAATATTGAATTTGAAGATGTACGAGGACTAGAAGGAATCAAAAAGGCTGAGGTAGATATAAAGGGTACAAAAATTAAAGTGGCTGTAGCTCATGGACTTAAGAATGCAAGTATACTGATTGATGAAATCAAAAAAGGTGAGAGTGAATATGCGTTTATTGAAATTATGGCATGTCCAGGTGGATGTATTGGGGGAGGTGGACAGCCAATCTCCTCATCTAAAGATATAAGGAAAAAAAGAATAGATGCAATTTATCGTGTAGATAAAAATATGTCTTATAGAAAATCTCATAAAAATCCAGCTATTAGAAAATTATATGATGAATATTTAAAAGAACCCTTAGGGGAAAAATCTCATCATCTACTACACACCACCTATAAGGCACGATTTTGATTAGCTATGAATGATAAGTAGTATAAATTTAGAAGGGAATGAATCATTCATTCTCTTCTTTTAAATTTATTAAGAAATATTCAAATAACAAATCATTTAATTTAAAGAATTACCTTTAAAAATCAAGTGAAATGCTGTACTCTTAAAGAAAAAGTAAAATATTTGTGGATATTTAAAGGAAAAATGAATAAAATTATTGAAAAAGTATATAAAAATAGTGTATTTTAATATCAAATAGAATTTCAAAATCACAAAGATCATAGAAAGGGGAATAAAAATGGAAGAAAAAAGAAAACACAAACGGGTACCTATTCATATGGATCTAGAAATAGAATCTTTATACGTGTCGGGAGATCATGAAGGTATTAAGTTAAATGAAAAGATTCTGGTAACAAATATTTCTAAGACGGGTATGGCTTTTATATCGAGTAAAGAGCTTCCTATGAACCATTTTTTTAATGCAAAAGTAGCTATTGATGAGGAAAAAATGTTTTATAGTGTCCTTAGAATTGTAAGAAGCAGAAAATTAGAAGATGGATATGATATTGGATGTGAATTTGTAGGGCTTGCCAATATATTAAGCGAATATATAGATGATTATGTTGTGGAAGTGGAGGAAAAGGATAAATAATGAAGATCTACTCTTGGAATGTAAATGGAATTAGAGCTATAAAAAAGAAGGGATTTTTAGAATGGGTAAAGGAGGAAAGCCCAGATATTTTATGCATTCAAGAAACAAAAGCCCATATAGAGCAATTAGATGAATCGTTACTCAATATAGAAGGCTATGAAGCTTTTTTCTGCAATGGAGAAAGAAAAGGCTATAGTGGTGTTGCCGTGTATACAAAAGAAAAGCCTATTATAGTAAAGAAGGGAATAGGGATTTCAAAGTTTGATTCGGAAGGAAGGATTTTAATCCTTGAATATGAAAGTTTCATACTTTTTAATATCTATTTTCCAAATGGACAAAAGGATGATGATCGGTTAAATTATAAGCTTGAATTTTATGATGCTATCTTAGAATATTGTGATACATTAAAAGAGCAGGGAAAGAAATTAGTTATTTGTGGAGATTATAACACGGCTCATGAAGAAATAGATTTAAAAAATCCTAAATCCAATGAAAAACGTTCAGGGTTTTTACCTATTGAAAGAGCGTGGATGGATAAATTTATAAAGCATGGCTATGTGGATACATTTCGGAGGTTATATCCTGAAAAAGTAAAATACTCCTGGTGGAGCTATAGATTTAATGCAAGAAAAAACAATGCAGGGTGGAGAATTGATTATCATTTTGTATCGGATAATTTATTTGAAAAAGTAAGAAGTGCTGAAATTTTAAATGAAGTAATGGGGTCAGACCATTGTCCTGTTATACTTGAGTTAAATTTATGATGATTCTTCGCACCTTTAGGTGTGCGAAGAATTTGTCATAAATTAATATTTTTTTGATTGGGAAATCTATATAGGGTATACTATATGTAACTTAGGAAAAAAAGGAGAAACAGAGGATGAATAAACAGTTTAAGGATTATAATTTTCAAAAATTTATTATAGAGAATCTTGAAAAGAATCATATAGAAGAGCCTACAAAGATTCAATATGAAACCTTTCCACTTACATTAGAAGGAAAAGATGTTATCGGAAAAGCTAAGACGGGAACAGGAAAGACTCTAGCTTATTTATTACCTATGATAGAAAAAATAGACGCATCTAAAAGAGAATTACAGATGTTAGTATTAGCACCTAGTAGAGAATTGAGTCTTCAGATTAAAAGAGAAGCAGAACGTATTATAGAAGGAACGGATATTTTAGTAGAAGCAGTTGTAGAAGGTATGAAATTAGAAAAGCAATTAGAAAGACTAAAGAAAAAGCCTCAATTGATTATTGCTACACCTGGAAAGTTAGTACATATCATAGGACTTAAGAAAATTAAGCTACATGGAGTAAAAACTATTGCATTAGATGAGGTAGATCAAATTCTAGAACAAGGGCTACAGGATAAGATTTTTTCAATTGTGAATAAGACCCTTAAAGAGCGTCAACTTTTAAGCTTTTCTGCAAGTATGTCACAGGAAGCGAGAGAAATATTAAATAAATTAATGAAAGAACCTAAATTTTTAAATTTAGATCATGTAGCTCCTATTCCTTCAAAAATAGAGCATCAATATATTGTCACCAAAGCATTAAAGAAAACAGAAACATTATCAGAAATTTTAAAGACCATCAAGCCTAAAAAAAGCTTGGTATTTATCAATAATAATCAAAATGTAGATCGATTCGTAAAGGAATTAAAGAGCGCAGGATTTATGGTAGGGGGAATACAAACAAGAACAAAAAACCAAGACAGACAACATTTACTAAGTTCCTTTAATAAAGGAAAGCTAAAAGTTCTTGTAACAACAGATCTTTTCACAAGAGGAATGGATTTTAGAGAAGTTACTCATATTTTCAATATGGATTTACCCCTTAATAAAACAGATTATCTACATCGAGCAGGACGAACAGGAAGAATGGGTAAAGATGGGGTTGTTATGAATATTGTGAGAGATAGAGAAAAATTCATTTTATATAAAATGATGAAATCTCTTAATATAAAGGTTACTCCCGTGAATATTAGTAATGGTAAAATCATCCCTGTAAAAGAAATCATTGATAGAAAAAATACTCGCAATTATAAGGCTTATAAAAAATAAGGATTATGATTATAAATAATGAAGATGGGTATAGTATAGTTATAGTAAAATAGATATTATTGAAAAAGCCAAGATACAAAAGAAAGGGATGATACAGATGACGGGTCAAGAACTGATAGCTTATAAAAACTGGGCTGTTGTAGGGGATGTACTTAATCCTTCTAAATTTGCTCATAAAATAAAAAACAGATTAAAAGAAGCAGGACATAATGTGTTTTTAATAAATCCTAGAGATGAAAGTGGAGAAGTTTTTACGAGTCTTCAGGATATTCATGAAAAAGTAGACGTTATTGACTTGTGTATTAATCCAAAACTAGGGATAAAAATCATAAAAGAAGCAGATACACTTGGAATGGATAAAGTTTTAATTCAGCCAGGAGCTGCAAGTGAGGAGATTTTATCCTTTTGTAAAGAAAAAAATATAATATATGTTGAAGGTTGTGCTTTGGTAGAGCTTTCTAAAAAAGGGATATAAATAAAAGAGGAACAATTTTGTTCCTCTTTTCATATAATAAAGGAAATCTTTTAATATACTTGTAAGTTTATGGTGTATCTTGTATCATTATGATAATATAATGGATATTTAGTTTTAGGAAGGAGGAATAGAATGATCAGTAATACGGAAATTGTTTTTAGATTAATATTAGCCAGTGCTTTGGGAGGTTTAGTAGGTCTTGAAAGAGAATCTAACAACCGACCAGCAGGATTTAGAACTCATATTTTAGTTACTGCAGGAGCAGCACTTGTTATGCTTATCTCTATGTATGGCTTTGATGGTTTGGGAAATAATGGCTCTGGTGGAGAACCAGCAAGATTAGCAGCACAGGTAGTAAGTGGTATTGGTTTCTTAGGAGCAGGAACCATTCTAAGACAAGGAAACTCTATTCATGGATTAACTACTGCTGCAAGTTTATGGGTTTGTGGTTGTATCGGTTTAGCTATAGGGAATGGATATTATTTAGGAGGATTAGTCACAGCAGGCATTGTATTGTTTTCTTTGATTAGTTTAGGATTATTCGAAAAAACAGTATTCAAAGATCAATACAAGACTTTACATGTAGTATGCTGTGAAAGACCTGGTCTTATTGGAGAAATAGGGACTTTATTAGGAAAGCATGATATTACTATAAAATATATTAAAATGTCTCCTTTTGAAGAATATCAAGATGATGATCTTCATATTGATATTACAATGAAAATACCAAATTGTTTTTCGCCAGAAGAACTATTTGTAAGTATTGGTAAAATAGAAGGAATCAAAAGTGTGAATTGGGAAGGTAAAGTAAATAAGGCAATGGGGAAAAATTAGATGATAGATGGCAATTACTTTTTTAAAATCATTGCATTTAAAGGAAGATTCACATAGAATAATACTGTATGTAAAAAACGAAAAGACGAAGAGGGGTTGCCATGAAAAGTAATAAGATTTTACCCATTATATCAGGGATTGCTACGTCCTTTATATTTGGATTTTCATTTTTATTCACAAAAGAAGCATTAGACGCCATTGAACCATTTGATTTATTGAGCTTTAGATTTGGTGTTGCAGCTTTTGTCCTAATACTTTTAAGGATAATGGGTGTTATAAAGGTTGATTATAAGGGGAAGAATATAAAAGCATTATTAGTACTAGCTATATTTCAGCCTGTACTATATTTTATATTTGAAATAATGGGTATAGCTAAAACTACAACATCAGAGGCTGGAGTGATGATGGCGCTTATTCCCATTGTTGTAACCTGTTTAGCAAGTGTGTTCTTAAAAGAAATTCCATCTAAATTGCAAGGAATTTCTATTATTATTTCATTACTTGGAGTACTTTGTGTTGTATTGATGAAAGATGTTTATAGTAGTGGAAGTATAGTAGGAATCACTTACTTGATAGGAGCTGTATTATGTGCGGCCATATTGAACATACTTTCAAGAAAATTGTCTATAAGCTTTAAGCCTGTTGAAATAACTTTTTTTATGATGTGTACAGGGGCTGTATTCTTTAATAGTATTTCTTTTTTAAAGCATGGAATGAGTGGAGATTTTATGGCACTGATTATACCTCTTAAAGAAGTAAAAGTCATTACATCTATTTTATATTTAGGGGTATTATCTTCTATTATTGCATTTTTCCTTACCAACTATAATTTAGCCAAGTTAGAAGCTTCAAGAGCTGCTGTTTTTGCCAATTTAACAACAGTGATTTCTGTTGTAGCAGGCGTTTTTATTAGAAAGGAATCTTTTACGACGTATCAGTTTTTAGGAGTATGTATGATCCTATTAGGCGTTTGGGGAACTAATTATTTTGGGGAGAAGAAGGAAATAGCATTAAAAGGCAGACATATTACAGAATAATTAGACTATCTGAAAAGATTATGTTATGATAATAAGGAAAAATAATGAAAAAAAAGGAGAAATAACATGAGCAAAGAGATTTTAGCAACAGTTAATGGAACTGAAATTACAAAAGCAGATTTAGATTTAGTATTAAAGCATGCACCTCAACAACAACAGATGCAATTAAATACTTTAGCAGGAAAAAAATACTTATTAAATGAAATGATTACTCAGCAAATGTTATATTTAGATGCACAAGAAAAAGGGTTAGACAAGGATGAAGAATACTTAAAAGAGCTTAAAGCTGTACAAGAAAATCTATTAAAGCAATATGCTGTTAAAAAAGTAATAGATGGTGTAAAGGTAGACGAAGCTGAAATTAAGGAATATTATGAAAAAAATCCTGAGCAATTTGTAACAGCTGAATCTGTTCAAGCAAAACATATCTTAGTAAAAGATGAAGAAAAAGGAAAAGATATTTTAAAAGAGATTCAAGAAGGTAAAAGCTTTGATGAGGCAGCAAAAGAATATTCAGAATGTCCATCTAAAGAAAAGGGTGGAGATTTGGGACATTTCCAAAAAGGACAAATGGTACCAGAGTTTGAAAAAGTTGCTTTTGAATTAGAAGTTGGCGCAATGAGCGAACTTGTAAAAACTCAATTTGGATATCATATTATTGAAGTAACAGATAAAAAAGCTGCTAGCACAATGCCTTTTGAGCAAGTAAAAGCACAATTAGAAGAACATATATTAAGAAATAAGCAAAATGAAGTATTCAAGAGTTATGCAGATGGATTAAGAGGTAACTACGAAATTACAACAAATGAAGACTTATTAAAATAGATCAGAAATTTTTTCTGATCTTTTTTTCTATAGTAGATGAGTGTTTAAAAGTTTAGAAAATAAGTAGCTTGTCAACAATAAATAATAAATATTATATAGACGATTAGATTAGTTCAAGATATAATGATTATACAAATAGATGAGAGGGGACTAAGTATGTCAGAAAAAAAGATTGTAACATTTTTAGATGAAGAAGGAAAGAAAATAGACTTTGAAGTGGTAGACACTTTAAATATTGAAGAGGACAAATATGCACTTTTAGCACCTGTCGGAGAAGAAGAGGATGCTTATGTATATAAAATACTAGAAGCAGAAGGAAAAGAAGAGTACATAGCTATAGAGGATGATGAGGAATTTGCCCGTGTAACAGAAGAATATGAATCATATTTTGATGAAGAATAAACCTTAGTGAAAACCTTACACTAAGGTTTTCATATATTTATCAAGAAATTATTTTTTAGAAGGAGAGCTTTTCCATGAAGGATAAAATAGATTTAAAAAGCTGTACAATAAAAGAACTTGAGAATTTTATAGAATCTATAGGAGAAAAGAGATTTAGAGCAAAGCAAGTTTTTGGCTGGATTCATAAAGGCGTCAATGATATAGATGAAATGAGTAATCTGTCAAAGAATTTAAGGGCAAAGCTAAAAGAGCATGCTACTATAGGAACAATGAAAATAGAGGATGTATTAATCTCAAAGATTGATGGAACTAGAAAGTATTTATTTTTATTAGAGGATGAAAATATTATAGAGAGTGTGCTTATGAAATATAAGCATGGAAATTCTGTTTGTGTATCTTCTCAAGTGGGATGTAGAATGGGCTGTAAGTTTTGTGCTTCAACCATTGAAGGGGTCATAAGAAATTTAAGTGCAGGGGAGATATTAGATCAAGTATTATCTATACAAAAAGATATTGGAGAGAGAGTATCTAATGTGGTAATAATGGGTAGTGGAGAGCCTTTTGACAATTATGAAGAGATACTAAAGTTTTTTGAGCTGATTAACCATCCAGAAGGTCTTAATATAAGCCTTAGAAATATAACTGTATCCACTTGTGGTCTTGTGCCAGAAATATTAGATCTAGCAAATAAAAAACTACAAGTAACCCTTGCAATTTCTTTACATGCTCCAAATGATGATATAAGAAGTAAAATGATGCCGATAAACCGTAAATACCCTATAGAGGAACTGTTAAAAGCGTGTAAGACTTATACAGATCAGACCAATAAAAGAATTACCTTTGAATATGCGTTGATTAGAGATGTAAATGACACAGCTGAGCATGCTAAGGAATTGGCGAGAAAAATCAAAAATATATTATGTCATGTAAATCTCATTCCTCTTAATAAAGTAGAGGAAAGAGAATACGATACAGCAAAAACAGATAGAATTAAAACCTTCCAAAAGATTTTAAAGAACAATGGTATTGAAGCCACTATAAGAAGGGAATTAGGTAGTGATATTAATGCAGCTTGTGGGCAATTAAGAAGAAAATATGCTAGGAAAAGAAAAAATAGATAGAAATATTGCTATTTAAATAAAATTTAAAAAATGTAGAATTTACTGAAAAAATAGAAGGAGTTTGGAAAAAAGTGTAGAAATATTAATATAGTGTTAAAAATGTTATGTTTATAAAAAATCACAACAAAGTTCAAGGAGGAGATTAAAATGGTTAAACTGATTACTGGAGGAAAAGGAACAGGCAAGACAAAGAAGATGATTGAGATGGCCAATAATCTCATTGATACAGAAGCTGGAAATGTTGTATTTATAGATTATAATAAAAGATCTATGTATGATTTAAAGCATAAGATTCGATTTGTTTCCTTGGATGAATATCCTATTAAAAATATAGATAGTTTTTTGGGATTCTTATGTGGGATTATTAGTAGAGATCATGATATAGAAACAATTTTTATTGATAGGCTACTTAAAATAAAAAATATTGAGTTAAACCATTTGATACCTTTTATAAAAGAAATTGAAGAGTTATCTCAAAAATTTGAGATAACATTTATAACGAGTGTTAGTTGTGATTTAAATGAAATTCCTGAGGAATTGAAAGTATATGAAAACTTATAATTAAAAAGATAAAAAAATCTCTACAGAGTAAAAACTGTAGAGATTTTTTATAGAAGAAATTTATTTCCTAGGTATTTTTTTACATCTGCAGCATCACTAGAAGGGGTAATATAAACTTCTCGGTCACTTTCTTCAAAATATACTAAAACTTCAGTGTCTCCTTCTAGAAAAGCTTTTGCTACTGTTTCTTCTTTTACTTCTCTTACTTTATTTTTGTGATGTTTCTTTTTTGTAAATTCCTTTGTGAAATAGTATCCTGTCATTCTAATTACTTTTGTGTATTTTCTCATTCTGTTCCCTCCTAAAATCACCTATCAGTATTTAGTATAACATAATTTTTTTGAATGTATAAAAAGAGTAAGGAAATATTTATAAAGATAGGAATAATATAATAATAGTAGAGAATAAGGGGGGGATAGGATTGAGAATTTTAAAAAGAGGTGTTGAAGGGACGGATGTAATGGAGATACAATCACTTCTCAAAAAAATAGGATATGATCCAGGTCCTATTGATGGAATATTTGGAGAAAAGACACAAGGTGCAGTAGAAAAATTTCAACAGGATAACAGATTAATCCCTACTGGGATTATTGGACCGAATACGATAAAAGCATTAGAACCTCTTTTGTTAGGATATGATGTTTATATTATACAAAAGGGAGATACTATGTATGATATTGCTCAAAAATACTATAGTAATGTTACAAGTATCGTAGCTGCTAATCCTAATGTGAATCCATATAATTTACAAATAGGGCAAGAAATTATTGTACCTTATGGGATAGATGTAGTAGATACGAATATTGATTATACTTATGATATTATGAAAAGAGATATAGAAGGGTTGAAAAAAAGATATCCTTTTTTGGAGGTAGGTATTGCTGGGAAAAGCGTTTTAGGAAGAAATTTATATTATATAAAATTAGGAAATGGACCTAATAAAGTGTTTTATAATGGTGCCCATCATTCATTAGAGTGGATTACAGCTCCACTTCTTATGAAGTTTATTGAAAATTTCTCAAAAGCTTATATAAGAGAAGATGATATAAGAGGATACAACACCAAGGATATATGGGAAAAAAGCAGCATATACATTATGCCTATGGTAAATCCAGATGGTATAGATTTAGTACTTAATGGGTTACAAAAAAATAATCCATATTATGATCAATTGATTAAGTGGAATAAAGGAAGTACAGATTTTTCAAAGAATTGGCAGGCTAATAATAGAGGCGTAGATTTAAATCATAATTATGATGCATTATGGGAAAAGTCAAAGGAAGCAGAAGAAGAATATGGGATATATGGACCTGGACCTACAAGATATTCAGGACCTTATCCAGAGTCAGAGCCAGAGTCTAAGACAGTGGCGGATTTTACTAGAAAAAATAATTTTAGATTAGTACTTGCATATCATAGCCAGGGAGAGGTGATATACTGGAATTTTGAAAACCTTGCGACACCGGAAGCAAAAAAAATAGGAGAATTATTAGCTAAAACAAGTGGATATACATTAGATGAGACTTATGGAATTGCTTCTTATGCAGGATATAAGGATTGGTTTATAGAGAAATATAGAAAACCTGGATATACGATTGAGGTAGGAAAAGGAAAAAATCCTCTTCCTATTGAACAATTTGATAAAATATATAATGATAATGAAGAAATGCTATTGTTAGCATCTATTATATAAAGCGGCTTTGGCCGCTTTTTATATGATGAATTTTCTTGAAAGATGCTTATTAAGGGTGTGTATTATGTATTATACTTCTACATATACTAGCAGGGCATAATGGTTTGTAGTATAATGTTAATAGAAAAGGATTTTTGTAAAATACAAAGCTGACAAATACGGTTTCCATTTTCGAAAGGGGTTTTAGAATGGAGAATATTCAAAATATCATGGTATGTGTGACACAGCAAAGAACCTGTGAAAGACTTATTAGAAGAGGTGCTCAAATACGAGATGAGCATAGGGGAGAGCTGTTTGTTATACATGTAGCTAAAGAAGGGGATCATTTTTTAGGAAAATCAGAAGATGGAGATGCTTTAGAATATCTATTTGAAAAAGCAAAAGCTTATGGTGCAACATTGACTGTAGTGAGATCTCAGGATGTATTAGAAACATTAAAAAAGTTAACTGAAAAAAATAGCATAGATTTAATTGTAGTAGGGCAATCCTATGAGAATGAGGAGAAAAATGTAACAACAAAGTTAGAAAAGAAATTGCCTAAAGGGGTAGTGGTTGAAACTGTACCTGTAGAGCAAAAAGAAAAAGTGAGCTAAGGATGAGATAAAAAATATAGAAGGAGCAAGAAATAGTGCAAAAAGATAGATACAGGATATATTCACATTATTTAAAAGAAAAATATGGGGAGAAAGTGTATAAAATTCCTATAAATCTTCCCGTAACATGCCCAAATAGGGATGGAACGGTGGCTAGTGGTGGTTGTATATTTTGTGGTGAAGAAGGAGCAGGATTTGAAAATCTAGAAAATAGTATATCTGTTATGGAGCAACTTGATAGGAATATAAGTTATATACAAAAGAAATATAAGGCAAAAAAGTTTATTGCATATTTTCAAAATTTCACAAACACTTATTTACCATTAGAAAAATTTAAAGAATATATTCATGCAGCTTGCCAAGATAATATCGTAGAAATTTCAGTATCTACAAGACCTGATTGTGTAAATGATGAATATTTAGCCTTTTTAAAAGAAATAAAAGAAAAAGAGAAGATCAATATATCTATAGAATTAGGCCTTCAAAGTGTAAATTATCATACATTAAAAAAAATAAATAGAGGACATTCTCTTGCTGAATTGATTGATGCTGTTATTCGTATTAAAAAACATGGCTTTGAGAGTTGTGTTCATATGATTCTAAATCTTCCATGGGATGATGAAGAAGATGTTATGGAAGGGGCAAAAATTATATCAGCTCTTGGAGTAGAGCAAGTTAAGCTACATTCTTTGTATATTTTAAAGGATACAATTATAGGAAAAATGTATGAAAATAAAGAATTTGAGATTATTCCATTAGAAGAATATATAAAACGGGTAACCCTTTTTTTAGAATATTTAAATCCAGATATTGTTTTGCAACGGTTAGTTGGAAGAGCACCAAAGGAAAATACTCTTTTCTGTAATTGGAATACTAGCTGGTGGAAAATAAAAGATGCAATTGATGAGAGGATGGAAAGACTAGATAGCTATCAAGGGAAAAAATTTAATTATTTAAATGGAAAGGCATTAAAACCTTTTTGGGGTGCATAGACAAGATGAGTATTTTGTCTATGTTTTTTTGTTTTTGTAAGAACAGTTCCTGTGATGATTTTGGGAAAAGGGATCAGTTTAAAAAAAGAATGAATCATTTGAAATGTGATATATTAAAAATCTTATAATAGAAGATTTTTTTAATAAAAACGTATAATAATGTATACAATCGATAACATTTATGTTAATATGTTAATATAATATAACACAAATAAAGAATAAAACATACAATTAAACATATATCTATAGATATATGTTTACATATCTAATAATGGGGGGACATAATATGTCAATAAAAGTAGGGATTAATGGTTTTGGAAGAATTGGTAAAAATGTATTAAGAGCATGGATGGAAAGACAAATGGATATTGAAATTGTGGCAATTAATAGTACGAGTGGTCCAGAAAAGCATGCACATATATTTAAGTATGATTCACTTTATGGAATAATGCCTTATGAAGTAAAAGCTACTAAAAATTCAATTATTGTAGGAGATAAAGAAATTGTATTTACAGCTCATAGAGATCCAACACAGATTCCTTGGAAGGAATTAGGGGTAGATATTGTTATAGAATCTACTGGAAAATTTAGAACAAAGGAAGAATGTCAAAAACATATAGAGGCAGGAGCAAAAAAAGTTATTATTACTGCTCCAGGAAAAGATGAAGATAAAACTATTGTCATGGGTGTAAATCATATTGAATATCACCCCTCAGAGCATCATATTGTATCGAATGCATCTTGTACAACGAACTGCTTAGCTCCAGTAGCAAAGATTCTGCATGATGAATTTAAAATCGTAAAAGGACTGATGACAACAGTACATGCATATACAAATGATCAGAAAATACTAGATTTACCACATAAAGACTTAAGAAGAGCAAGGGCTGCAGGTGAGTCCATTATTCCTACTACAACAGGTGCAGCTAAAGCTGTTTCAAAGGTGATTCCTGAGTTAGAAGGAAAACTTCATGGCATGGCAATGCGCGTGCCTGTTCCAGTAGTTTCTGTAGTAGATTTGGTTGTTGAATTAGAAAAGTCTACGACAGTAGAACAAGTAAATAACAAATTAAAAGAAGCAGCAGAAGGGTCATTATATGGCATTTTAGGATATTCTGAAGAACCTCTTGTTTCAGTAGATTATAAGAAGGATTATCGTTCATCTATTGTAGATGGATTATCTACATCAATGGTGGATAGTCATATGATAAAAGTGGTTGCATGGTATGATAATGAGTGGGGATATTCTAATAGAGTAATTGATTTAGCTGAATATATAGGAGAAATGGGATTTGAATGTGAAAAAGATATGTGCAAAAAAGTAATAGGAAGCTATTGTATGGTATAAAAAAATAATCCTGCTGATTGTTAGCAGGATTATTTTTTATATATACATAAAGTGATATAATATGGATAGTTACCTTTAAAGTAAAAAATATTTATCAAAAGAATGCTGATTAAAATTAAGGGGGCTATTTATGAAAGAAATATTGATCGTATGGGATATTGATGGAACGTTAATTAATAGCGGAGGTTGTGGTAGAGATGCTATGGAAAAAGCATTTTATAAGCTATTTGGATTAGAAAAAGCCTTTGAAAATGTAAATATGGCAGGGAGACTAGATGCTATGATTGTGGAGGATGCTTTTTTGAATCATACAATCATGGATGCAGATAAGAAATTATTTTTTGATACCTACTGCGAAACCCTTAAAGGAATTCTTGAAGGGAAAGATTATATAGAAATCCTGCCAGGAGTGAAAAATATTCTTGAGCATAGTAGTAAGGAGCATAATTTTTTTCACGCTTTAGGAACAGGAAATATTGAAAGAGGAGCAAGAATTAAATTAGAAGTGCATGACTTGAATCAACATTTTCAAGTAGGGGGCTTTGGAGACGATAAAGTAGAGCGTTGGGAAATTATTCAAAGGGCTATTCATCTTGCTGAAGTCGTTCATGGAATAAAATATATGAAAGAAAATATTTATGTAATAGGAGATACAAAATTAGATATTGAATGTGCAAAAATATTAGGAATAAAAAGTATTGCTGTAGCTACCGGTTCTTATAGTGCAGAAAAATTAGCAGAATATGCTCCAGATTATTTATTAGAAAGTTTAGAAGATCAAACTGAATTTCTAAAGATATTTAATTAAAAGATATGCTATATTTAGGAATAGCTTGAATAATTGTGAACCTTATCTTACAATTATTGTTGGAGAGTGTTATGATTAAAAGCTAGATATAGAATGAATAGAGGGGGGCATCCAATGGAACTAAAAAAAATCAGTTTTTTTATTTGCAAAGAAAGAACTAATTTGGATGGAATGATTTAAAATTAGCAATGTAAATGGGGGGTGAGATGAGCTTGAGACATTGGAAAAAGATTCTAATACCTTATGAACAAGCAGTAGAAGAACTAAAGGTAAAGTTTAAAGCAATTCGAAATGAACTGAGACAGATGAGTGAATATTCTCCAATAGAGTTTGTAACAGGAAGAGTTAAAAAAGTATCTAGTATTATAGAAAAGGCTCAAAAATATGGATTTGCTGAAGATGAAATTGAAGAAAAGATAGAAGATATAGCCGGCATCAGAATCATGTGCCAATTTGTAGATGATATATATAAAGTTGTAGAATTAATTGAGCAAAGAGATGGAAAAGATTTAAAAATTGAATATGTAAAAGATTACATAAAAAATAGAAAAGAAAGTGGCTATAGAAGTTATCATATGATTATAAGATATCCTATACAAACGGCATTTGGACATAAAGAGATTCTTGCTGAAATTCAAATACGTACTTTAGCCATGAACTTTTGGGCTACTATTGAACATTCAATCAATTATAAATACAAGAAAAATGTTCCAGAACTTATAAAAGAAAGATTGAAAAAATCAGCAGAAGCTGCTCATCTTTTAGATAAGGAAATGTGGACCATTCGAGATGAAGTGATCAATGCACAAAAGTTTTTTGAAGCAAAATCTAATACTGTTTCAAGTATTGTTAATAATATTCAACTTTTAAAAAGCATTGGACAAGAAGAAAAAGCTAAAAAATTTAGAGAAAAATTTAATAAGGATTTAGAAACAGGGAATATTGTTGAATTGATAGAGTTATCTGATTCAATTAAACAGGCAGTAGATAAATATAAGGCATTTGAATAAAGAGATGGGGTCATCTCTTTATTTTTTTCTTCTTTTTTTCTTCTTCTTTGCTACTGAAAAGCCAAAGTGACCTAAAGATTTTTTGAGCCCATAATATTGTCCATGACAGTAGGTGATAGGCTTTGCTTGATTTAAATGAAACTTATTTTTTTCGTCTAAATACTGTTCATCTATATTTACAGCTAATACTTTTGCTGTAAACATATGGTGAGAGCCTAGAGGGACAATATTTTCTACTCGACATTCAATGTTTACTGGACTTTCTTTGATCATAGGAGCTTTTACTTGTGTTGCTGGCTCTTTAGTCAATTTCATTTCTTTAAACTTATTCACATCACGTCCTGATTTTACACCACAATAATCTGTAGCATAAGCTAAATCTTCTGTTGTTAAATTGATTACAAATTCTTTTGTTTTTTTGATGATTTCATAAGAATGTCTATCAGGTCTTATAGAGACGTATGTCATTGCAGGATCTGTGCAAATGGTACCAGTCCACGCAATGGTGATGAGATTATGGTTGTCTTCATGATCTCCACAGCTGACTAAAATGGCTGGTATAGGATAAACAAAAGTTCCTGGTTTCCAAGTTATTTTTCCCAAGGGTATCACTCCTAGTATAATTTATTTGTATTTAAGTTTTTGAAAAAAGAAAGAATCGGAAAAAAATGAGGGAGACAATTAGATGTCTCCCACTTTTATTCGATAATTGTTAATACTTCTTCTACTGGTTTTCTAGATGGACTTTTTGGTTCACCACTAGGAACGCCAAGAGGAGTCATAGCTGCAAGGAAATATCCTTCTTTATCTAAACCGATAAATTCTTCGATTTCTTTTGCAGCATAATTTGCGCTAGTCATCCAGCAAGTTCCATATCCCATATCTGTAGCAGCAAGCATAAGATTTTCCATAGCTGCCCCTATGTTTTGAATAGCAGGACTTGTTTTTAGAAGATCATGTATTTCTTCTGTTGAAACGCCTATTTCTTTTAATACATTAAGACCAGTAGGTTTATAGGAAGTTTCAGTATATACAAGAACAAGTACAGGTGCTTTTGTGAAGACTGTCGAAAATCTCAAAAATTTTGTGAATCTATTTTTCATATCTTCGTTTTGAATTAAATTTGCAAGGTCTGCATTTTTCTTTTCAATGATTTTTCCTACTTCTTCTATTTTTTGTTTATTGGTGATAACAACGAAATGCCAATTTTGAACATTTTTTCCAGAAGGAGCATATGTAGCAGCCTCGATAATTTTTTTAATATCTTCTACAGGAATATTTTTTTCTTCAAATTTTCGTACGCTATGTCTTTTGTAAATAAAATCTAAATTACTCAAAAGATCAACCTCCTTAATTTCATTCTATTTGCTATTATATATGATTTGTAAAAGTAGTTCAATTTAATTTGTCTTTTATTAAGAAAATCTTTCTAATTTAGGGTATAATATTTAAGAACTTAAGTATTAAAGTAGGTGAAAAAATGGCAATATATGCAATAGGCGATTTGCATCTTAGTCTGGGTGTAGATAAACCAATGGATATTTTTGGGCAACATTGGATCGATCATCATAAAAAAATTAAAAAAATTTGGTTAGAAATGATTAAGGATGATGACTTAGTATTAATTCCAGGAGATACTTCTTGGGCTATGAATATGAATGAGGCAATGGTGGATTTAGAATGGATTCATACTCTTCCAGGACAAAAAATATTTATCAGAGGAAATCATGATTATTGGTGGAGTGCAGTAACGAAGATGAATAAATTATTTGAAGATATGAAGTTTTTACAAAATAATTATTATCCTTATGAAAAATATGCTATATGCGGGACAAGAGGATGGCTTTGTCCAAATGATCATAAATTTACTGAACATGATCAAAAAATTTATGAAAGAGAGCAACATCGATTAAGGTTATCCATAGATGCGGCTATAAAGGCTGGGTATAGTGATTTATTAGTAATGACTCACTATCCACCCACAAATGATCAGTTAGAGCCTTCTGAATTTACTAAAATATATGAAGAATATGGTGTGAAAAAAGTAATTTATGGACATCTTCATGGAAAAGATTCTTTTGGAGGTGGGCTTCAAGGAGAAAAAAATGATGTTTTTTACTATTTAACATCTTGTGATGCCCTAGATTTTAAGCCCTTAAAAATTTTAGAATAAAAAATAGTTAATAAGGGCAATGATGGTTATGATTGAGATATGTTATAATAGGAAGAAAAGGTACTTTAGGACAGAGGTGGAATATAGTGAAAAATAAAAGATATCATAAAGGCGTATTAGTAAGAACTTGTAAAAAATGCAAAAAAATAATTGATGAAAAATCATTATATGACTATTGCCCTGAATGTTTTGAAAAAATCCAGGATATATTTGATAAGATTGAAGAATATTTAAAAGAGTATCCTGGAGCTACTGCTTTTGAAATTGAACAAGAAACGGGTGTTCCTTATCATATTGTTAATAATTTTGTTAGAGAAGGAAGACTTATTGAAATTCCAAATGAATATTTAAATTTTGAATGTAAAAGATGTGGAAGACTACTTCTTTCAGCACATCATAAATATTGTCCTTCTTGCAGGAAGGAAATAGAAGAAGAATTAGCGTCAGTGAAAAAACAGTTAAGAGGGTCCTTAAATGGTGGAAATGCAAAAATGCACATAAGACATAAAGAGGGAAGAAGAAAGTAATAAGAAATGATATCATTTTTTTAATTTTTGCATATCTATTAAGCAGGAGGTGAAAAAATGAGAAGATTTCATAGTTATACAGTCAAAAGTTATTTAGACTTTTTAAAAAAATTGAAGTTAAAGAGGAAGATTACGGACATTCATTTACATCATACGTGGAAACCAACAAAAAAAACTTATTATCTAGCTGATAATAAAGAAAAAGTTATTTATGGTATGTGGCGATATCATACCCAAACCTTGAAGTGGCGTGATATAGGACAGCATGTAAGCATTTCTCCTGATGGGCTTATATGGGATGGTAGAGGTGTGAATTCAACACCAGCTAGTATTTCAGGACATAATAAAAATGCCTTTGCCATTGAAATGATTGGAAACTTTGATGAAGGTCATGAAAAACTTGAAGGTGTACAATTAGAATCAGTAAAAAATTTAATTGAAGGATTATTTGAAATCTTTCAAACAGACAGATTAATATTTCATAGAGAATATTCCAATAAAAGTTGTCCAGGAACATCTCTAAATAAACTTAAATTTATGGAACAAATAAGAAATAATGTGAAAATAGTAGGAACTGCTATAGCAACAAAGGAACAAATGAAACAATATCTACTAATGATTAATCCATTACCAAAGATTAATTGTACTCCAGATGAAATCGTTGCTTATTATCTGAAGGAGGGGGAAGTAGAAGGAATAAGAGGGGATATAGCTTTTTCACAGGCACTTCTTGAAACAGGATTTTTTAAGTTTGGAGGGCTGGTTTTTCCAAACCAGAATAATTATGCAGGTATTGGAGCTACGAATACCACTCAAAAGGGAAGAGCAGCAAGCTTTGTAACCCCTCAAACAGGAGTCAAAGCACATATTCAGCATTTAAAAGGATATGTAAGTAAAGATCCTGTAATTGCTCCCATTGTAGATCCTAGATATACGATACTAGTAAATAGTGGACTGCTGGGCTCTTGTAAATATGTAACCGATCTAAACGGTAAATGGGCTGTGCCGGGGAATGGGTATGGAGAAAAAATATTGAAAATTCTTGAAAAAATCACATCTTTTTCTGCGAAGGTAGGCTCACCAAATATAAAAGATCAAAAAATACTAGAAGAAAATAAAAAATTAAAAGAAGAGAATTTCAGAATACAAAATAAAATAAAAAAATATGAAGGCCTAATAAGTTCTCTAAAGAGTCAAATAAATAATTTTTCATAGACCGCTTCTAAAAAGCGGTCTATGTTTTTATATTTTGCTATATAAAAAACAACTTATGTAGATTGATTGTATATTTCACGTACGTGAAATTTTATTCACACATAAGAAGAATACTGAACAGTGATTTCTGAAAAAAGGTAGACTTTATTAAGGATTAGTTGTATAATGAATGCAAATAAAGAAATAATGAATTTCATATATATAAATTAATGTTCACGGTGGAGAGGATGTACAAGTTATGTCAAAGGATGTCGGAAAAAAAATCAAAGAACTGAGAAGTGTTAAAAAATTAACATTGAAGGACCTTAGTGAAAGAACGAATCTTTCTACAGGTTTTTTATCACAATTAGAAAGAGGGTTAACGACTATTGCAGTTGATTCTTTAGAAAATATTTCAAAAGCCTTAGAGGTAGATTTATCTTACTTCTTTGTATTGCCTCAAAATAATAATAGTGATGTGATTCGTAGTTATGAGCAAACAGTATCTCAAATTAAGGCAGATAAGTTTATATATTTTCACCTTTCAAATGATCTTGAGAATAAACGTATGTTACCTCGAATGGTAACGATACTTCCTAGTAGTGAAGATGAAAATATTGAAGAATTTCAACATGAGGGAGAAGAATTTATCTATGTTTTAGAAGGAATCTTGACACTATATGTGAATCATCAAAGGTATGACTTATATCATGGAGATAGTATGCATTTAGATTCTAATTTGGTTCATAATTGGTGTAATCATACAAACAAAATAACAAAGATATTAGTTGTGAGTGCACCGAATCCCTTTAGAAAAGATAAATAATAAACTTTTATTTTAAATATATTGATCAAATAGGAAGAAGGTAGGTGATTGTAGGCGCAGAAAAGTTTTGAAGGAGATGAGGGTGAAAATTTTGGGAGAGGGTGATTTAAATTTTATACCTTAATGAAAAAGATATCTTAGGGTGTGTGTCTTTTGATGAAATAATGGATACAATTGAAGAAGCTTTTTGTGTTTATGGAAAGAAAGAATTTGAAATGCCGGATCGAATACATATTGACTATAAGAATAAGACCTTGTTATATATGCCATGTTTTTTGAATAACATTTTTGGCACAAAAATGTTGACGGTATTTCCAGAAAATAGAGAGAAAAATAAGCCAGTAATTGATGGGTTAATGCTCCTAAATGATTTTGAAACGGGAGAGCCTGTAGCAATAATAGATGGAAAATGTCTAACAGCGTTAAGGACTGGTGCTGTTGGAGGGGTAGGCATTAGACATACAACACCTAATGAAGTAAAAACAGTAGGGTTGATTGGAGCAGGTGTGCAGGGTTTTTATCAATTATTATATGCATGTAAAGCTAGAAATATTGAGAAAATAACTATCTTTGATGTTTTCAAAGATAAATTGATGTCCTTTGTAGAAAAATTACATGAAGAACTCCCCAATATTGAAATAAAAATTGCAGAAACTGTAGATGATTTGCTTAAAGAATCAGAAGTTGTTATTACAACTACTACAGCGAATAATCCTGTATTGCCTGAGGAAATAGAATTACTTAAAGGAAAACATTTTATTGGAATAGGATCGTATAAGCCTAGTATGAGAGAATATCCAAAAGTTTTATTCTCTTTATTAAATAAAGTATATATTGATACAGATTTTGCTAAAGAAGAAACAGGTGACCTAATATTCCCATTAAATAATCAGTTGCTTTTTGAGGATCAAATAGAGACATTTGATCATTTCTTACGCTATGAAAAAAACAAAGAAGAAATTGTAAAGAATACTACATTTTTTAAATCGGTAGGAATGGCATTGTTTGATATTGCTGTTGCCCATTTAATATATAAAAAAGCAAAAAGCAATAATATAGGTCAAGAAATTATACTTTAATGAGGAGTGATAAAAATGATGCATTTTAAACATTTAATCAACTGTATTGATGCCCATACGGAAGGAGAACCCCTAAGGATTATTACCTCTGGATTACCACCTATTCCTGGAAAAACTATTTTAGAAAAAAGAGAATATGTATTAGAAAATCTAGATCATTTGAGGAAAATGATGATGTTAGAACCAAGAGGACATAGTGGAATGTATGGTTGTATCCTTGTTCCTCCTGTTACAGAAGATGGAGATTTAGGCGTATTATTTACTCACAATGAAGGATTAAGCTCTATGTGTGGCCATGGAATTATTGGTGTGACAAAGGTTGCTTTAGAAACAGGAATGATTACACCAAAAGAAGGAGTAAATATTGTAAAGATTGATTCTCCAGCAGGAAGAGTGACTGCATATGCAGATGTATTGGATGGAGAAGTTGAAAGGGTTAGATTCCAAAATGTACCTTGTTTTGTATATAGAGAAAATATTATTGTAAATGTTGATGGAATTGGTGATGTGGTAGCTGATGTTGTTTATTGTGGAGCTTTTTATGTGTACTTAGATGTTACTAAGGTAGGGTTACATGTAAATGTTGAAAATGCAGAGAAATTAGTTAATGTAGGGATGGAGATTAAAAATAAGGTCATAGCAGACATGGAATTTAATCATCCAACATCAGGGGTCAATTGGCTTTATGGAACAATCTTTTATGAGCCAGTAAAAAGAGCAGAAAATAAACTTCTAACAAAGAATGTATGTATTTTTGCTGAAGGACAAATTGATAGGTGCCCTACAGGAACTGGAACAGGTGGAAGAGTTGCACTACATTATCAAAAGGATGAAATGAAAAAAGGTGATATTCTTGTAAATAATAGCATAATCGATACACCATTTGAAGCAAAGATTGTAGAAGATACCGAGGTTGGAGAATATAAAGCTGTTATTACAGAAGTATCAGGAACTGCACATATTATGGGATTTAATCAATTAGTCCTTGATCCAAAGGACCCACTGCCAGAAGGATTTAGAATCACAGGAGCATAAATTTAAAAAAGATCTATAAAATAAAAGGCTGTATGGAATAATAGAATTTCATGCAGTCTTTTTATTTCCTTTTTTAGTCCCTTAGCATAAATATGTTATAATAAAGCAGTATATAGAGTAAAAGACAAATATAGAAAACAGGTGTTAAAGATGAGTTATAAAATGAAAGAAAATGTATTTGATCAATTTTTTAATAATCGAGAATCCTTGATTGAACAATTTAAAAAAGGAGATATTACAAAAAAAGAATTTATTGAAGAGCATTATTATTTCATCCAAAGATTAAATTTAAAGCCTTTTAAATACCGAATCGATTCTTTTGAAAAAGGCATTTACAATTACCAATACTATAATATGTTAGCAAAATATAGCTATATGAGATCAAAAGATCCAAAGCTTCAACAAAAACATCCTCAATTAGCAGATAAGCTACGAAGAGATGCAAATTATTTTTATAGTAAAAAGGATAAAACAACCTTAAAACTATTAGAATATCTAGATTTTGCAAATGTAGAAGCATATTATGTAAAAGTGAAATCAAAGGGACTAAAAGATAAGTTGTTTGAAATTGTTCTGATGGATTATGATAATTTTATCCTGCACTCTATTAGTGATTGGTTAGCAGATAGACTAATAGAAGAGGGCGTATTTATAGAAGGAAAAAGAAAATCCTTAATTGATGGATATATTAATGAAAAATATTGATTTTGTAAAAATTATCCTTTCTAAAAAGTTGCATTCTTACAAATACTAAAAGTAGCAATGAAATGAAAGGATGTATTTTATGAATACGAGATTATATGTGATTGCAATTTCGCCAGGACTCGCTTTAGCTTTAGGAATTTATCTGACAGACCGATATGATCGAGAACCGGTAGATTTATTAGCAAAAACATTTCTTTTAGGAGCTGTATCTGTTATTCCTACAGCTTTTGCAGAAAAAATTTTATTGTCAGTTAATATATTCGGTGGTGTTTTAGGTGCGGCATATACAGCTTTTATTGTTGCAGGATTTACAGAAGAGTTTTTCAAAAGAGAGGTGGTGTTAAGACTAGCTTTTCACCATAAAGCCTTTGATGAAAAACTTGATGGGATTGTTTATGGCGTTTTCTCTGCATTAGGGTTTGCTACAGTAGAAAATATTATGTATGTAGTATTTCGTTTTGCAACAAATCCTTATATAGGACTTTATCGAGGAATTTTATCTGTTCCTGTTCATATGCTTTTTGGTGTTACAATGGGTTATTATTTATCTTTAGCAAAATATGCAAGACATGAACAGATACGAAAAAATTATTTAAAAAAGGCATTACTCATTCCTGCTATTCTTCACGGAATATTTGATTTTATTTTAATGGCGAATATTCCTACGTTGATGATTTTCTTTATACCTTTTGTTATTTATTTATGGATTATCAATTTGCGACGTTTAAATGAATATACAAATGAATCAAAAAGAATTTATGAAGGGATAAAGGATAATGATGAGTTTAGATAGACACGGAAAGTGTCTATTTTTTTTACCCTTGTAACACATACTAAAAAATATGAATATGATGGTATTGTAGGATTTTAAATGATTAGGGGGGAAAAACATGCACAAAGAAAGATTAGATATGCTTTCAGAAATCATGAAGTTAGAAAATTGTTGTGTAGACTTGAATCTATATTTAGATACACATCCTACAGACCAGAATGCATTAATGCAGTATAACACATATGCCTGTCAGATTAGGTCACTAAAAGATCAGTATGAGTGTAGGTATGGACCATTATCAAACTTTGGATCAGCACAAAGCCAGTATCCATTCAGATGGATAGAAGATCCTTGGCCTTGGGAAATTGAATATTAAGGGGGGACTTTTTTATGTGGATTTATGAAAAAAAATTACAATATCCAGTCAAAATAGGCTGTAAGGATCCAAAAATGGGCCAGTATGTGATGACACAATTAGGAGGACCTGATGGAGAATTATCTGCAGCTCTAACTTATTTAAATCAAAGATATAAAATGCCTACACAAAAGTCAAAGGCATTGCTTACAGATATAGGAACAGAAGAATTAGCTCATGTTGAGATGATTCAAACGATGATTGTAAAATTAACAAAAGATGCTAGTGTCGAAGAAATAAAGAAACTGGATATGGGACCCTATTATGCTATAAGAGATAAAGCCGTATATCCAGCAGATAGTACAGGAAATCCTTGGACGGCAAGCTATGTTTCATCAACGGGAGATCCTATAGCAGATCTTTACAATGATATGGCTGCAGAAAAAAAAGCAAAGGCAGTATACGAGAATTTGTTAAAATTAACAGATGATCCACTACTAAAAGATTCTTTGAAATTCTTACTGGAAAGAGAAATTGTACATTTTAAGAGATTTGGAGAAGCTTTAAGAGATGTAGAAGAATATAATAAAAGTAAAAAATGCTACTAGTAAAAAAGAATATCAGATTTAAATGGATGTAAATTGGATTTATATTTACATCCATTTGTTTATATATGATCATTATAGGCATTCACTTAAGCTATATTTTGGAAAATATTAAGAATGATGAGATAGTTATGAAAGGACAAAATAAAGTACATACTTTTGGTGATGGGATTTATTATGAAGATATTGAAATCATAAGAGAATATGAAGAGGAGGGAATGATATGTTTATGTTTGATCCGAGTAAGATGTTAATATTAGCTCCAAGTATTTTTGATAATTACTTTTATAGTACATTTATGATTATGTACCACGTTTTTGATGATTTTAAAGTAATGGAAGGAGATATAATTGTTGTAAAGCCCTATTTACAAAATATTATAGAAAAATATTCAGAAGTAGATGAGTTCTTAAAGGATTATGAAGATATAGATACAATCATAATAACTGGGGTGGGAAGTACTATTTTTGGTACAGCTGCTTTTGCTAAGACTGTGGCGAATATACTTATGAAACCTGTGGCTGGAATTGTTTCTGGTTATGGAAGTTTGGATATATTTCAAGAAGCTGTTGAAGGGTACTATAAATTGGTTCAGAAAAGTACAAGAAAGACAACAACTGTATATCCCACTAAAAGTAAATGTAATGAAGATATGTATGTTGAAAATGTTAAGGATTCTGAGGTACTAATGGAACTGTTACAAAAGAATTGTTCTAATATTAAAATGTTAGTAGGTCATAGTAAAGGAGCATTAAGTATTTCAAATACTTTGTTTGGTTTAGAAAACAAATCAATAGGGATTGATAGAGAAATAGAAATAGTCACTTTTGGTTGTCCTGTTCGTCTACCAGATGAATATGATAATACAAAACAATATCTAGGAATATTTGATTGGTTTTTAGGTGGGGTGAATAAAACATTAGATAATAAAAAATATGAATTAGTTTATACTGCTGGTCATACTACAAACATGATATTTCCATACCATATGCCTGTTGAATTATTACTAAGTAAAAAATAATGATACTTTGTAATTTAGTATTTCAAATGGAAGGTAATAAGAGAGGTGCAAAATAGACTTTCTTAGAGAATTATAAGATAGAGATACAAAGTAAATTGTTTATGAAAGAGAGTATAAGATAAGGTGATGACTATTGATGGATATATATATAGCATATAAATAACAAGGTAGGATTAAATTCCTACCCTAATTTTTACATCTAGAGGTTGACCAACCTAGCATATCTAAAACAATTCAGTATCCTATTATTCCTTCGACAATCAGGAAAGTGCCTAAGATAATCCGTATAGTCCTATCTGTATTTCCTAGATTTTTCTTAAATGAAGTCTTCATGAATATTCACCTCATAAATATTTTTTGTAGAAAGGACATATTTATTCAGGAGATATCTAAGCTTCATGTTAAATAATTCTAAATTGCATAACCAACATAAAAAAAGTGAATTTATAGTATTGTAGCTACAGCAGGGTCGATGGTATTGTTACTTAGAATCCTTAAAATTTTCATATTACTTATCTAGGCAAATACTTACGCAAACCTTTCTGAAATTAAATCAGAATTTCATTTTTTTACGAAAAAATTTCATGAAATTGAATAAGTTTGATGTTATTATTATAAATGTGAGTCCGAATTGTTTAGGGTAAAAAGGATCGTAGTAACAATGGTAATGAAAAGAAAAAATGCTACAACTAAGCAAATATTGTAGGGGAAATAAAAAATTATAAAAAAGAGAAAGGGAAAGGAAAATGAAAATTACAACAATAGGTTACTGGGGAGCGTATCCAGAAGCAAATGAGGCTACATCAGGATATCTTTTACAATCAGATGGTAAGAATATTTTAATTGATTGTGGTTCAGGGGTTTTATCAAATTTACAAAATCATATAGATTTAGTAGCATTAGACGCTGTGATTTTATCTCATTATCATGCAGATCATATAACAGATATTTATTCATTACAGTACGCTATGAGAATACTCATGGATTTGAAGAAGAGAGAAAAGTCTTTATATATTTATGGACATAACCAAGATGAAAAGTTTGAAACATTAAATTATCATCATTACACAGTAGCCTGTTCTATTGATGAAAATAGCCTTATAAAGTTTGGTAATTTAACATTCACGTTTATAAAGAATGTTCATGCAGACCTTTGTTTTGCCATGAGAATACAAAAAGAAGATAAATCCTTTGTATACACGGCAGATACGGGATGGAATGAAGAACTTATAAATTTTTCTAAGGGGGCAGATTTACTCATCTGTGAAGCAAGCCTATATAATGAAAACTATGGAGTTGTGTCAGGGCATCTTACAGCAGGGGAAGCTGGAAAACTAGGTGATATGGCGAGGGTTAAGCATCTAGTTTTATCTCATTTACCTCATTTTGGGAATCATGAAAAGCTTTTAAAGGAAGCAAAAGAACATTTTAAGGAAGAAGTAGAATTAGCAAAAAATTCAAAAACATGGTATTTGTAATAAATTTCGACAAAAAATTCTTGATATCCTTTCGTAATTCATGTAGGATTACAATTAGTGAAAAAATTTCGAATGAGGTGAAGACATGAAAAGAAATACTATTGCATATTTTTTGGTGCTAGTTTTAAGCTTTACAATTTTAGGGACAGGTTGTGGAAAATCTAGTGGAGATTCTGTAAGTGAAACGAAGAGTGAAAAGGTAGTCGAAGGTGGACAGGTAGTAATGGCTATAGAACAGGATATGGATTCCTTAGACCCACACCTTTCAGCAGCAGCAGGGACAAAAGAGATATTATTTAATATTTTTGAAGGACTGATGAAGGCAGATGCAAAAGGAAATGTGATCCCAGCAGTAGCAAAGGATTATAGTGTATCAGAAGATGGGCTTACCTACACCTTCAAATTGAGAAAAGGAATAAAGTTTCACAATGGAAATTTGGTTACAGTAGAAGATGTAAAATATTCTTTAGATAGAGTAATGGGAACAGAAACAAAAAAGCCATTAACAGCTGATTTTGATAAAGTAGAAAAGATAGAAACACCAGATGATGAGACAATTGTTATGACATTAAAGGAAATGGATGCTTCCCTATTAAGTAAGTTGACAACGGCAATTGTACCAAAAGAAAATGAAGAAAATTTTACTAAAAATCCTATTGGAACAGGACCTTTTAAATTTGTTGAATATTTGCCAGAACAAAGAATGGTTATGGAAAAATTTGATGAGTATTGGCAAGAAGGGTTACCACATTTAGACAAGGTAGAGTTTCGAATTATGCCAGATAGAGAAGCTGCATTATTAAGCTTTAAAGCAGGAGAAATAGATATGTATCCTCGTCTTCCTAATGAACGTGCTGAAGAGTTAGGAGAGGGGTTTGAAACTGTATCAGGACCACAAAATCTTGTACAGCTAATGGTTATGAACAATGAAAGAGAACCTTTTAATGATCTACGTGTTCGTAAGGCTATTAATTATGCTGTAGATGTAGATGAGGTTATTGAGGCAGTTGCCTTTGGGTATGGTTCAAAGTTAGGTTCAAATATGAGTCCAGTAATGGAAAAATATTATCAAGAAGACTTAGAAAATTTATATAATGTAAACATAGAGAAAGCAAAAGAACTTTTAAAAGAAGCAGGTTATGAAAAGGGATTGAAGGTAAAGATTGCTATTCCTTCTAATTATCAATTTCATGTAGATACAGGTCAAGTAATTGTAGAGCAGTTAAAAAAGGTTGGTATACAGGCAGAGATTGAGCTTATTGAATGGGGTGTATGGTTAGATAAAATTTATAAAGGCAGAGATTATGATATGACTATTATTGCCTTTGCAGGAAAATTAGACATAGGAAAAACATTAAAGAAATATACATCAAAAGCAAGCAATAACTTTATGAATTATAAAAATGAAAAATATGACCAATTGATTGAACAAGCACAAAAGGAAGTTAACGAAGAAAATAGAGCAAAGATTTATAAAGATGCACAAAAAACTTTAGCAGAAGATGCTGCATGTGTATTTATTATGGACCCACAATTTACAGTAGCTATGAAGAAAAATATTAAAGGGTATCAACTATATCCTATTTATGTTCAAGATATGGCATCTGTTTATTATACAGAATAAGCTGAGGTAGGGGAGTTATTATGAATTATCTAATAAGGCGAGGACTTACCTTGACCATTACTCTTTTATTGATATCTATATTTACGTTTGTATTATTTCAAATCATACCAGGAGATCCTGCTATGGCCATTCTTGGAATGGATGCAGAAAGTGGGCAAATAGAAGCTTTAAGATCACAAATGGGACTAGATTTACCCGTAACTGTAAGATACATAAAATGGATGGGGAATGTATTAAAAGGAGACTTAGGTCAGTCTATTCATTTTGCCATGCCTGTAAAAGAGTTGATTGGAAGTAGACTTCCTGTAACCTTGTCTTTAGCTATAATGGCTATAGGGATTGCTACCATTGTGGCGATCCCTCTTGGTATTTTATCAGCTAGAGCCAATGGGAAGTGTGTAGAATATATTATTTCAATTTGTACCCAATTAGGAATGGCTATTCCTTCATTTTGGTTAGGGATTATATTGATTTATTTATTTGGATTACAGTTACATTGGTTTTCTCCAGGGGGATATGTTCCATGGAGCGAAAGTATAAGAGACGGCTTTTTATCACTGATTTTACCAGCAAGTGCTATAGCTATCCCTACCATTGCTGTACTCGTAAGATATTTGAAGACATCTTTACTTGAACAATTAAAACTTGACTATGTAAGAACAGCTTATAGTAAGGGGTTAAAGGAGAAGGCAATCATTTATAAGCATGTTTTAAAGAATGCATTGATTCCTGTAATAACCATTATGGGAATGATTATTACTAGTGTACTTGGTGGGAGCTTAGTAATAGAGCAAGTATTTTCTTTACCTGGGTTAGGAAGACTCCTCATTTCATCTATTCAGTATCGAGATTTTCTTCTTATTCAGGGAATGGTTATGTATATTGCCATTGCAGTTATTATAGTGAATTTTTTGATAGATTTATTATATAAGGTGCTAGATCCTAGGATACAAATGAAGTAGGTGAAAATATGAAATTTAAAAGGAATTTTAATCTATATATAGGAGTATTTCTTGTAACCATTCTACTATTTTTGATGATTGTGAGTCTTTTTTATACACCCTATGATATAAATGAAATGGTCATTAAAGAAAGATTTCAAGGACCAAGCATAAAGCATCTAATGGGTACAGACAATTTTGGACGAGATGTTTTGAGTCGGATTATAAAAGGGGCACAAACAGCATTTTTAGTAGGAACAGTTTCTGTAGGTGTATCTTTCTTATTCGGAACAGTTATTGGTGCTATAGCTGGGTATATAGGTGGATGGGTAGATGAAATCATTATGAGGTTTATTGATGCTTTAATGGCATTTCCAAGTATATTATTAGCATTAGTATTTATTGCTGTATTTGGCGCATCCACACAAAATACCATTATAGCCATAGGGATTCGTGGGATTCCTACTTTTGCTCGTATTGCAAGAAGTGGTTTTATGCAATATAAAGAGTTTGAATTTGTAAAAGCTGCAAAATCTATAGGAGCAGGACATTTACGGATTATGTTTATACATATATTACCCAATGTGTTATCTCCTTTGATTATTGCTGCATCAATGGGATTTGCAAATGCAGTACTAGCTGAAGCAGGACTAAGTTATCTTGGACTAGGGGTACAACCACCGGAACCAAGCTGGGGAAGAATGTTAAAAGAAGCTCAAAACTATATTGTAAAGGCTCCATGGTATACTTTAGCTCCTGGAATAATGATTACTATGTCTGTATTAGGATTTAACCTATTAGGAGATGGTATACGAGATATGAGGGACCCACGAGAGTAGGAGGAATATATATGGAACCTTTGTTAAAAGTAGATGATTTACATATAGGTTTTTCTACAAAGGAAGGTATACTTACAGCGGTTGAAGGAAATTCATTTTGTATCAAAAAAGGAGAAATTGTAGGAATCGTTGGAGAATCGGGATGTGGAAAAAGCATTACTTCTTTAGCTATAATGGGACTACTCCCAAAGAATGCAAAAATTACAAAAGGGGAAATCTCTTTTTTAGGAAAAGATATTACATCTTTAAAGAAGGATGAAAGAAGAGAACTCAGAGGGAAGGAAATGGCGATGATTTTTCAAGAGCCTATGACTTCGTTAAATCCAGTTCTAAGAATAGGTGATCAAATTACAGAAGGACTCATCTTGCATACAGGAGTATCAAAAAAGTATGCAAAAGAAAAAGCCATTGAGATGATGACAAAAGTTGGATTACCTAGACCTAAGCAAATATATGATGCTTATCCCCATGAATTATCAGGAGGAATGAGACAAAGAGTCATGATTGCTATGGCACTTATTTGTAAGCCAAAGCTGCTCATTGCAGATGAACCCACTACTGCTTTAGATGTAACCATTCAAGCGCAGATTTTACAATTAATGAAGAAAATGAATCAAGAGATGGAAACAGCGATGCTTTTTATTTCACATGATATTGGTGTTATTGCGAAAATGTGCCATCGTGTCATTGTTATGTATGCAGGGCATATTTTTGAAGAGGCAAGTATAGAAAAGATTGTAAAAGATGGTATGCATCCATATACTAAAGGGTTAATGGAATGTATTCCTACACCAGAAAAGCGTGGTAAATCTTTACACGCCATTCCAGGGAGAGTCCCTTCCTTAGGAGAAGGAAAAACAGGATGTCCCTTTGCTTTGAGGTGTCCGAAGGCACTTAAACATTGTCATCATGAAAAGCCAGATATGAAAATGGTCAATAAGGAACATCGTGTAAGATGTTTTTTGGCACAGTAAGAAGGAGCGAGATTAATGTCACAAACAGGGTTTGTACAAGTAAAAAATCTTTGCAAATATTATCCTGTTCCTAAAAAGAAGTTTTGGGAAAAGAAAAGCTATGTAAGAGCAGTGGAGCATGTTTCATTCTCTATTAAGAAGGGTGAGACCTTTGGCCTAGTAGGGGAAAGCGGATGTGGAAAATCAACAACGGGATTTATGATCAATGGATTACTCAAGCCAACTTCTGGTGAAATAAATTTAGACAGCAAAGATATTCAATCTATAAAAGAAAAAGAAATTCGTGAAAAAATGCAATTTGTTTTTCAAGATCCCTATGCTTCTTTAAATCCAAAAAAAAAGATAGGATGGATTTTAGAAGAACCTCTTTTGATTCATAAAAAATATAGTAAAGAAGAAAGACAGAAAAAAGTATCCCAAATGATAGAATTAGTAGGCTTTGATGAAAGCTTTAAAAATCGCTATCCCCATGAATTAAGTGGAGGTCAACGACAACGCGTAGGAATTGCAAGAGCTTTGATGTTAAGTCCTGAATTTATCATTGCAGATGAACCCGTATCAGCCTTAGATGTTTCTGTTCAGGCACAAATACTCAATCTCTTAAAGGAGCTACAATCAAAGTTTAATTTAACTTATTTATTTATATCTCATGACTTGAATGTAGTACATTATATGTGTGATCGGATAGGGGTTATGTATTTAGGAAAAATTGTTGAACAGGGAGCTGTTGAAGAAATCTACAAAAATCCACAGCATCCCTATACGAAGCTTTTATTATCGTCTATTCCTTCCAAAGATATAAATTTTGATGAAAATCAATTTTTTTCAAAAGAAGAAATAAGTATAGAAGATCATAAAGGGGGATGTACATTTTATCCTAGATGTCCTTATGGAATGGAAAAATGTAAAAACATTTTACCAAAGATAAAAGAAATAGAAAAAGAACATTTGATTGCTTGTCACCTTTATTAAGACTGAAAGTATCTCTTCCTGATAAATTTGGCTCAAACTCCCAAAATTCAGGAGGAGATATTTTATTTATAATCTATATTGAACAACTTATAAAGATATGGTAATCTAGAATAAGTATAGTCAAAAAAGCTAGTAAAGGTTGTGATCTTTTATGATGCATAATATTGAAGCCGTTATTTTTGATTTAGATGGGACATTAGTAGATTCTATGTGGATTTGGAAACAAATAGATATAGATTATTTAGGGAAAAGAGGTATTGAATTACCACAAGATTTACAGAAAATAATAGAAGGTATGAGTTTTACAGAGACAGCCCACTATTTTAAAGAAAGATTTAAGTTAGAGGATTCCATTGATGAAATTAAGGATGAATGGATGGAAATGACAAGAGATTATTATGAAAATAAAATTCCTTTAAAGGAAGGGGTATACCCTTTTTTAATGATGCTAAAAAACAAAGGAATAAAAATAGGGGTAGGTACAAGCAATGCAAAAGAATTAGCAGAAGCAGTTCTTCGAAAAAACAATATCATTGATTTTTTTGATACGATTCGTACTAGTTGTGAGGTTGAAAAGGGTAAGCCTCATCCAGATATCTTCTTAAAGGTTGCAGAGGATCTAGCGGTTGAACCTGATAAATGTCTAGTTTTTGAAGATACTTACGCAGGTGTTCTTGCAGGAAAAAGAGCTGGAATGAAGGTGTTTGCTGTTGCAGATGAAACTTCATATCTTTACAAAGAGGATATTAGTTCATTAGCAGACCAATATTTAGAAGGATTTGAAGAGATTGCATAAGCCGAGTGGATACTCGGCTTTTTGTCTGATATTTTAAAGAGATTAAATATATCTTTTACTAGAGGATATGATCAATATTGAAAAGATTTGAACCATCTCATGCATTTACCCTTTCTTTAAAGAAAGAAGATCTGTAAAATTGTAAATAATATATTAAAGAACCATTATCCAAAGGGATTAAGATGGGTTAGAAAAATATAATAAACTTAGGAGGATACAATGAAGAAAAAAGATATTATAGAATTAAAAATAGAAGAGCTAGAATTTCCATTAAAGGGAATCGGCTATCATGAAGATAAAAAAGTATTTGTAAAAAATGCTATCCCTGGGCAAGTTGTTCGTACATATATAAAAAAGGTTCGAAAAGACCATGCAGAAGGAAAATTATTAGAAGTAATAGAGAGATCTTCTACAGAAGTAGAATCCTTTTGTGAGCATTTTGGGAATTGTGGAGGATGCAGTTACCAAACCATTCCTTATGAAAAGCAAATGAATATGAAAGCAGAGCTAGTAAAAGGATTATTAGATGACGCAGGCATAAAGGGCTACAAATTTTTAGGGATAGAAGGGAGCCCAGAAGAATATGCCTATAGAAATAAAATGGAATATTCCTTTGGAAATGAGAAAAAAGGTGGAGAATTGAACCTTGGAATGCATAAAAAAGGAAAATTTCATGATGTAGTAACGGTAGATCAATGTAAAATTGTTGATGAAGATTTTAATACTATTCTTAAAACTATGCTAGATTATTTCCGGGGAAAAGGGACACCTTTATATAATAATAAAACCCATGAAGGTTATTTAAGACATTTCATCGTAAGAAAAGCTAAGAAAACAAAGGAAATTGTAATCAATCTTGTAACAAGTACACAAATTATCTTTGACATGGCTGAATTAGTAGAGATCATGAAAAACTTAAAATTAACAGGAGAGCTAGTAGGATTTATCCATACCTTTAATGATAATATTGCTGATACAGTAGTGAATGAACGTACAGAAGTTTTATGGGGACAAGATTTCTTTACAGAAGAATTATTAGGACTCAAATTTAAAATATCAGCATTTTCCTTCTTCCAAACAAATTCACTAGGGGCAGAGAAGCTTTATAGTATGGTACTAGATTTTATGGGAGATGCAGAAAATAAAAATGTATTTGACTTATATTGTGGAACAGGAACAATTGGGCAAATCGTAGCAAAAAAAGCGAAAAAAGTTATGGGCATTGAACTCATAGAAGAAGCAGTAGAAGCTGCCAATAAAAATGCGCAAATGAATGGACTTAACAATTGTCACTTTATAGCAGGGGATGTACTTAAAAAAATTGATGAATTAACAACTAAACCGGATATTATTATCCTAGATCCACCTCGTGTAGGAGTTCATCCAAAAGCATTAAAAAAGGTACTAGCTTATAGAGCACCTGAGATTATCTATGTATCTTGTAATCCAAGAAGCTTAGCAGAAAATCTTAAAGATGTACAAAAGGCAGGATATAAAGTGAAAACGGTGAAGTGTATGGACATGTTCCCGCATACACCACATGTGGAGGTTGTTGTGAGGATAGAGAAGAAATAGCCTTGTTTCAAAGGCTTTGAAGGGTTTTAAGTAAATATAGATGTGTGTTTTATCTTCCCTCAGACTTACGGTTTGGGGGAAGTTTTGGTTGTAGGGGAAAATAATTTCTTGAAATTAGAAATTTTCGAAAGGGTGATATTTTGCAATCCGGCAATCAATAGTTAAAAATATTACAAATTTCTCATGACGATGACTTCTTTCTTGTTCTTGTCTTAGTTTATATATGCTTATGGAGAATTCTATCATGAAAAACATGGAGAAATTTAGTGTATTGGATTATAATGGATACATAAGAAAGAATTTGGAGGTAAATTCATGTTAATTCCTGTAAATATAAACAGTTCAATCGAAGTAAATAACTTAGATATAGAAATTTTACAATTTAAAGATTTAGGTATCAAAGAAGAGCATATAGAAGAATTCTTAAGAAAAAATATTGAAATAATTATTGATGATGAAACCCTATTAGTAATAGGAAGACAAGTTAGAAATATAGAAAAAGGTAGAAGTGATTTAACAGCAATAGATAAAGATGGGAATTTAGTTTTGATCGAAATAAAAAGAGATTTAGATGATATTAAAATGAGAAAGGAACCATTTGAATTTCAAGCTATTAGATATGCAGCAAGTTATGCAAAGATAAAAAATGTTGATGAAGCAGTAGAAAAAATATTTGCACCTTATATATTGAAGTATAATGATGAGTTTGAACTAGGAGAATTAACTTCAGAGGAAAAAGGAAAGAGGATACTCAATGAATTTCTTGAAAAGAATAATGCTTTGAAGACATTTAATAGAAGGCAGAGAATTATTCTAGTTGCTTCAGGATTTGATGCTCAAACTTTATCAGCAGTAGCTTGGTTAATCGAAAATGGTGTTGATATAAATTGTATTGAAATTGTGCCAGTAAAGATAGGTGAGCAAACTTTGCTACAGTCAAATCAGATACTGCCATTACAAAAACTAGATGATTACTATGTTGAAATAGAGGACAAAAAGACTACTACAGGTGGACAAAGTAAAATAACTAGGAAATATTTACCTAGAATGAATAAGTTATTTGAATGGAGTATTATTAAAGCTGGAGATATAGTTGAAATTAAAAATTATCCTGATTCAGAAGCACAGGTTATAGATCTTCAAAAAGTGAAATATAAAGATGAAGTAATGTCTTTCAATCGATGGGGAGAAAAAATAACAGAGTGGTCATCTGTAAATATTTATGAATGGACTATTTTAAAAGGAAGTAATAAGACATTGCATGAATTAAGAATGGAAAAGATGGAGGTATTACAAAGTGATATAGGAAGTTAGACATATAAATATGGGATATGTTTTGTATGGTGAGTAAAAGTATGTAAATGCTTATATCTAAAATCACATTAATGTCCATTTGAAAAGGAGATTTATTTTGGAGGGATAGGGTGAGTATTATATGAAAAAGTTTGTATTATTAATAGTATTATTATCTAGCGTATTTTGGGCGGTTGGATGTGCGAATAAGAATGAAATGTGTATATCGCAAGTTGAAAAATCAGTTTCAACTATAGATAAAGATTTAACTAAAGAAAAACAAGAAATAGATTTAAATAGCGATAGTAGCATTGAGCCAGAAAGTGAAACTAAAAATAAAATAGATAATGATGTTCAAGATATAGAACCATTCATACCTAAAGGGTGGGAAGCCTTAAAAAAATGTGATGGTGAATTAGCCATAGCAGAAGGAGATTTAAATAAAGATGGAGTAATGGATAAAGCCTTTGTAATTGAGCAAAATAATCAATCTGAATATGCACCTCCAAGAAATTTATTAATAGCTTTTGGAAATAAAGATAATACCTATAAACTATCAATAAGAGCGGAAAAAGCTATTCTTCTTGCAAATGAAGGAGGAACTTTTGGAGATCCTTTTGAAGATATAGTTATAGATAGAGGTTCTGTTTTGATAAAGTTCATGGGCGGGGCTAGTAGATGGCATAGGTATTTTAGATTTCGCTATCAAGATAATGGCTGGTATTTAATTGGATTTACAGAAGGCTCATATGAATCTATTGGTGATTCAATGGATTGTCTTGAGGATGATTATAACCTAATTACAGGTGATTATATAGGAGAAAAATTAGAAGATGGAAAAATTAAAACTATAAAAAAGAATATAGGGAAAAAACAACTTTTGAATTTAAAAGATTTTGTTGCAGATGAATATGATATGCAGCCTAAGTAAAAAGACATTATACTATAATGTTAGCATAGCAATGTAGATACGAAAATCCGAACACTAAAAAAACAAATTATAGAAAGGGCATACTTACATTATTTGGATAGGTGATACTCGCCTACATAATTGTAAACAGTATTAAAAAAATAACATTGGAGTTTTTACATTTCAAAATAGAGGACAAATCTATTAATCACAAGTTTTTCTAAATGATAGGTAAATTTAAATATATATTATGTGTTCCCTCTGACATTAGTTTGGGGGATTTTTTAGTTTGATCAGTTGTACTTTTATTTAAAGTTTATGAGTTGTCCATAGAAAAACATTTTAATGAGGAGTTAGTAATTTTTACGGAAAAGGGCAGAATTGGTAAAAAATGAGGAATTTACAGTTATTGAATGCATGGTATAATATGTGTTATTTTACAATTTGATATACAAGCTAAATAGCAGTAAAATTGAGAGGAAGAAGATAAAAATACTATAGCTGTTTAATAAAAATGGAGGGGTGTCTTTGTAAAATGGTAAATCTATATTTGAACATATTGATAGTAACATAGCAGATATCAACTAAAGTAAACTAGAAAGATATATATGAGGAGGCTAGCTATGTTTGAGTATTATGATGGCTATGAAATAGATGGGTCAGATACAAGTTATAACATTTTAACACCTGAAATAGAGAAGTTGAAAGAGGTTGTTAATTATTATTTACAGTTGAAAATAATAAGAAAAGATATACCTATTAAAATAACAAAAGTTAATACAAAAAGAAAAGGAGAATTATGTAATAAATCTTATTATAAGCATGAATTGGATTTGATGTGGGAAGATGTACTTAGTTCATCAGTTAAATCATTTGAGATTTCTTATAAATATGTTAATCCCTATAATCTCTATCCAGAAGTGAAACGAGAGTTAATTACAAGTATAGTCAATAACTTTGGTATAAAAGAAAAAGATATGATACAACCAGTTTTATATCCCAATGCTTATACTCAAGGTTATCTAGAAATTCATCTAGAACCATATTCAGCAAAGAAAAGATATACAGATTTCAATGAAATATGTGGAGATGATTATTGTAATCGAAAGCAAGATAAACCTATTAGGTTTGTAGAGGTTGATTGTTTTTTAGGAGGGCCTAATGTTTTAAAATACTACGCATTAAAGAAGATGTCATTGGCTTTCCCAGAATTAGAAATTGATGCGGAAGCTAATTTAGAAAATGTATCATGGTATGAGATTTATTCAGAAAATTTTTTGTATGAAGAGATCGACTGTTCATCAAAGGATTTATATATGAAAATTGATCATATATTAAATCTTGAATGTGTCAAAACATATCATGAAAATCCATTTATAAATACCTATCATTGTAACGATAAGAAAAAGTATCAAAAATATCGTTATGATTCAATTTCCTATAAAGAAAAAGAGCCTAGAGTTTTAGGTCAGATTGATACGGAGTTAGAATGTTTGATGGATATATGTGAAAAATATCATGATAAAACATTAAGAGGTCATATTGAATTTGCTAAAAAGATTGCACCATTAGGATTCGTTACAGATGAAATCTTTCATAGATGTACATCCATAGGACTGAAAATATATAGGACTAATTCAAATTGTTCTCATTATGGGGAAATATATTTTAGTAGAAAAAATAACGATATTCAGTTAAAACTACTTGTATCACAAAAGCTCAGAGAATATGTGGAACGTATACTTTGACGAATTGATTGAGGGTGACAGATATTATGCAAGTTAAACTATATAATGAAAAACTGTATTTGTTTGAAAAAAGCACAGGAATGACTGGGGTGTTTTCAAATAAGGAAAAAGAAATGTTAGTAGAATATGCAAAAGATGGTGTAAAAACACCGTTTATAGATCGCCTATACCATCTTGGAATACTTACAAAAGCTTTTCATCCCAATGAGGTTATAAAAGCACTAGAGAAAGAGCAAGATTATTTACGTCTTGATGCTCTACATATTGATATCACAACCGCATGTCCATTAACCTGTCCACAATGTTATAAAGGGGATACTAATGTACTTGAGATGTCATTAAAAGTATTTCAGTCATATATTGATGAAGCACAGAAACTTAAAATTTTTCAGATTGCCATTGGTGGTGGGGAACCATTAGTTCATCCTCAAATTGTAGATTTTGTTGAGTATATTTCAAAGACAGAAATGTCTGCTACAATGACTACCAGTGGTTATGGGTTATCACAGGAACTACTAGATAAACTTATTAAAGCAGGATTAAACCATATGCAGATTTCCCTTAATTCAATTGTACAATTAGTTAATGAGAAATCTCGAGATGGTTTTCATCATGCTGTTCATGCAATCCAAATTTTAAGGCGTACAGATTTATCTTTTGGTATTAATATGGTTATACGTAAAGATAATCTAGATACTTTTTTAGAAACAGTTGAGTATGCAAAAAGAATGGGTGCAGAAAACATCAATCTTTTGCGATATAAACCATCTCCTGCAGAGGTCTATAAAGATTATGCACTCTCTAGTGACGAGTTTTACCAATTGGCTGAATGGATCAAACAAGTTAAGGGAATTAAAGTTAAAGTGGACTCAGCCTATTCTAACCTATTAATATATCTTAATAATGGACGTGTTAATAAAGAACGTTCAGGTTGTATGGCGGGTAAAAGTTTTATAGCTATTCATGCTGATGGTTCTTTTAAACCTTGTAGTCATATTAAAATGAAAGAGAGAGCTAATTCAATCTATGAATACTATACAGAAGGTAAATTTATACAGTCGTTAAAAAATAAAGTATATCATGTAGAACGTTTGTGCTATACATGTGGATATATAGATGTATGTGGTGGATGTATGGCTATTTATGAGGCACTTTTTAAAGATGCAAAGAGTGGAACGATAGAGTGTCCTATATATAAGTAGAATAGGTTATGCTTGAGTATTATGACGACTATAAAATAGATGAAGCAGACATAAGCTATAACCTGTTAATAACTGTAACAGATAAAAAATAGCAATAATTATTTAGAATAATAATAGTATAAATAAAGCATAAGTCTAGTTCAGTATGATTCCATAGAACTAGACTTATTTTAGTTAAAGGGTAGTGGAATTTATTTGATTAAAATACAAAAAAATGGATATTAGTAAATATAAGGTAAAAAGTAGTAGAGGTTAATTTTAATGATGTGGAACTAAATAATGGTGAGCAAAGGATCGTATTAATTATGGTAGTAGTTGATACGGAACAAATAATTTGGGTTGAATATGCAGAAAATCTCAAAAAATAATTCTTAAGGGGGGATATGCGAAATGTAAAAACATGAAATTAATTTTTAGAAAATATGTTGTGACATAAATAGTTTGACAGAATTATTTTGATTAGGTATATTTCAAAAAAGTGTTTCGAAATATGGTGAAATAAAACAAATGTCTAAATTTGGAGGTGCATATGATTTTCAAAAGAGGATTATTATGTTGGATACCATTAGTATTTATACTTACATTTAATATGATTGCATATGGTGAAGAAACGAAAGATCATTGGGCTAATGATTCAATTGGAAGATGGATTGAAGAGGGTTATATCAATGGATATGAAAATGGGGGTATAAAACAAAATCAGTTGATGACTAAAGCAGAGTTTTATACATTTGTAAATAATATCTTTGGGTTTGAAAAGCTTGGAAAGATTTATGCTAATGATGTTTCAGAGGATAAGTGGTATTACAAGGAAATACAAAAAGCTCATGTTGCAGGATATCTAATGTATTTTGAAGGATATAAAGTCAGACCAGATGAAAATATAACAAGGGAAGAAGTAATAACAATACTTGCACAGTTATTTGGTTTTAATGATTATGAAGAAGATTATCTTTCGGATTTTGAAGATAGGGATAAAATATCTAAGTGGAGTGAAAAATCTGTCAATGAACTAGTTGCAAGGGAGTATGTAAAAGGATATACAGATAAAACAATAAGACCAAAGCTTCCTATGACAAGGGGAGAGATTTTTACACTACTAGATAATATGGTTACACATATTTATGATTCACCAGGTACTTTTGAATATCCTAATAAAAAAATAATAAAAGGGAATGTGCTTGTCTGTTCTGAAAATATTTCTATCAATAACCTAGCAGTAGAAGGAAATATATATTTAACAAAGGGAATAGATGATGGTAATGTTACTCTTCTAAATACAATAGCAACTGAGAGTATAAATATTGAATGTGAAGGAGATAACATTAATATTATAAATGCATACTGCAAAAAACTGTACTTAAAATCTAATGCCAAGGTTACTGTGAAAGAAGATGAAATACTATCAAAGATACCAAAGCTTGTTGCATCGGCAGATGATCAGACTGTATTGAGTATTGTGAAAAGAGATTTTGATAGTATAGATAGTTGGGAATTAGCTACGATTATACTTAGTGAAGTTGGAGCAGATGGAGAAAAACATGGAGTTGAAGAAATACATGCTGGTAAGGCTATGTTACTTCAGTCGAAGGCAACTGGAGAGATAAGACAACTATTTAGTGGTCAAATGAGTGATATATCATCTAGTGGTATACTCAGTCCGGTTCGTCCTCTGTCATCTCAGATATTGAATTCATTTAGAGAGATTGCTCCTGCAAATATAAGACAAGAACAAGAGATAATGCAACAAAGGAGAGAAGAAGATGAACAGCAAGAGGAACAACAAGATGAACAACAATCTGAATCAGAAGGAGAACAACCATATGAAAATGAAGGACAGCCTGAATTAGGAGATAGAACTGAAAGTGAACAACAATCATCTGAAGGTTCGATGAGTTCTATTCTTCCACCGGATATTAAACCATCTAGCGAAAATGTTCCTGAAAATATAAGACAAGAACAAGAAATAATGCAAAATAGAGAAGGAGATAGAGCTGAAATTGAAGAACCACTGGAACCAGGTGATCAAGAACAATCTGAATCAGAAGATGGAACTGAAAGTGAAGAACAATCATTCGAAGAAAATGGGGACTCAAGACCAACTCTTATCCTAGAGAATACGTCAGTAGATTCAGTAACCGTAATAAGTTCTGATAATATATCTGATTCTCAAAATCCTAACAGATTTCAAATAATAGCAAGAAATTCAGAAATAAAAGATGTTATATTACAGTCTACTGCTACTGCATTGCTTGATAGTTCTATGGTAAATCGTGTTACTGTAACAAATACAGCCACAGGTGCTGAGGTTATAATGAGTGAATCTAATGTAGAAGAGATTAACATGAATTCAGAGGGGTATTTTGCTGCTGTAAATAACTCTGAGACAGGTACCTTGACACTAAATGCTGATGTAGTGGTCGAAACTGATAAAGGATCAGTTACTCATGAATTGCAAATTAATGTGAATGCTAGAGGGTCAAATATAAGGGCCGAAGGAGAAGTCAATACAGTAAATAATTTAGCTGTTGAAGTTATAATCAATGGTAAAAATGCAGAAGTTGGTATAGATATTCCTGTAGATAATGATTATGAAAATACTGAATTGCTTATTGAATCACGTATAAAAGAAGTTATAAGCTCTATTTTAGGAGATATAGAATCACAGGATTCAGATATTTTTAGCCAAGATATAAATAATGAAAGAGAACAGAATGATGATAATTCTAGCTCATCAGGTGGAAGTAATAACGAAAATGACTCTGGGGAAAACTCGGAAGATGATATTAATATAGTCCTCTCTTGGGCTAGAGAACCTATAACTAATGTTACAGTTGAAAAGGGAGAAGAAATAGATTTATTCTTTACAGTTTTTACGAATAGTGATGTTGAGGATCGCAATATCACTATTGTTTTAGAGTGGAAAAAAGAGAATGATTATTTAAAGGAGGGTGATATAACAGTAATTCATGACAATGTTTTAAATAGTAAATTATCTGATGGAATACACATCATCAGAGTGTCCTTAACAAAGGATCAACTAAAAGAAGTAAATATAAAGCCAAGATTTGAAAAGGCAGGTTTATATCAAATGAGTATATATGCTCAAGAAATTAACTAATGATTGTTACAAAAATTCAGGAGGTGCTCTAAATGAACAAAAAAGTTGTATCTTTAATTTTGTTAAGTGCTTTGTTAGTTATTATTCCAACAATAGGCTATGCAGGTATTATATCAAATACTCTAACAGCATCAATTATAGTTAAGGATGTAGCCTATGCAGATGTAAAATATAAAGGAATTGAAGGCGAAAAGGATATCTATTCTTCAATAAGTAAGGCAATGGAGAATACAGCTGCAGATGGAAAAGTTTATGTGGCATCAGGAATGTATTCTGAAGATATAAGCTCTAGTAAAAATATTGAACTTGAGGCTCAAGGCAAGGTCATTATTGTAGGTACTTTTGACGAGACTAACATTACTAAGATTGAAAAAATAGATCCAATTGAATCCAAGGAATTTGTTATAGTGTCAGCACCGGTAACTCTAAGTTGGACGGAGGGTGATCCAAGTTCAGTGATTGAAAAGGTATATGGATTTACTAAAGTTGATGTTAGCTATAAAGCTACTTTATCTGAGAAAATAGATGGAATGGAAGTGGATCTAGTAATGGAGTGGACTAAGGATCAAAAACCAGTTGAAGAGAAAGATGTATTCATTTATATGGAAATAGATAACAATTCAATATATGATAGATATGAAAAGGAATTAATATTTGATAATGGAAGTTTTATAATTCCAAACATGAAGCTTCTTGATTCTGAGAATTTTAAGCCTTTTGTCACAGCTGAAATTCATTCGGCAGGTAGTTATTCAGTAAAAATATATGCAAGAGAGAGTGTGAATTTCACTAAATAGAATAATCAAAGAAACTAATTTATAAAAAAAATGCTGTTAATTCCTAATCAAAACTATCTATCTTCAAAATGTTAAAGAGAGCAAAGTTAGTTAAATAATAAATAATGACCTAAGGATAATAGGATTGAAAAAAGGACAAGAATGTTATGAGAAATTAATACAAAACAAGTAGTAAAAATTTTTATTTTAAGACGAAAGAGGTTTTTGTGAAAAAATAAGTACATTAAGTTCGGGTCTAAGCGGAAGGCTCTAGTTTATTGAGATTGAGCCTTCTGCATGTTTTTATTAGTGACAATAAAGAATTGATTTCAGGAGGGGTAATGAATATGAATAATGTAATAATTAGACAAGAACAAGAAAGTGATTATAAACAAGTTTTTAAAGTTGTCAAAATGGCCTTTGAGAACGAGAAGTATTCTGACAAAGATGAGCATAACCTAGTTGGCAGGTTGAGAAAATCAGATGTTTTTATTTCTGAATTATCTATGGTAGCTGAGATTGATGGTAAGATAGTAGGTCATATATTATTCACAGAGATAACTATTGGTGGACAAATTGCATTAGCACTTGCTCCTGTTGCTGTTTTACCTGATTATCAAGGTTCGGGAATAGGCTCAAAACTGATAAAAGCTGGACATGAGGTTGCGAAAACACTTGGGTATAAAGTAATTGTTCTTTTAGGTCATAAAGAATACTATCCTAGATTCGGCTATGTTAAAGCAAGTTTATATGGCATCAAAGCACCTTTTGATGTTCCAGATGAGAACTTTATGGTACTAGAGTTAAAAGAGAATAGTTTGAAGGAATTCAATGGTGTCGTTGAATATGCATCTGAATTTTTCCAAGCATAAGTAAGGATAAGTCTGTTTCAGTAAACTTATGAGGTAGACTTATCCTTACTTATATGTTTCGCATAACTTGCTGGATGATTGATTAAATATAGGTATAAAGCGATTTTGCCGTTACAGGTGTGTCAGCACACGTGGAGTGTGTAGTAAAGTTATATAGAAAATAATAGTTTATGAAAATTAAAATTCTTAAAAATTCTTTAAACGGTGTAAAAACGAGTTTTTTGCATTTTGTTTTACTTTATTACCCATATTGATTCGCTTGATTTTTATATGGATGAAATTTTCAATATCTTCAAGCTTTGCTTCATTCTTCATAGTTACAAATGTATAAGCAACACCAAAATAGCCTACTCGAGCAGTTTTTTGTGATTTTTTACTTATTTCAGAATATATGCTGAGATATAGTGAAATCCCTTTTATTATGATTGAATTTGAAGTATGATATTCATAGGTTTCTATACACAAAAGAGAAGGTGTAGCGTTGAACGTGGAAACATAATAAAATAGATATTGCTAACAATAATTGTAATAGAAATATGAAAGAAAGAGATGATTAAATGATAAAAGCAAATTTTAATGATTACCCATTAAGTAGTGAGTTACTAAAATCCATTAATATGTTAAATTTTAAAAGTCCTACAAAAGTTCAAGAACAAGTTATCCCCATTGTATTAGAGCAAAAGGATATCATAGTAAAGTCCCAAACTGGAAGCGGAAAGACGGGCGCATTTGCCATTCCTATTTGCGAATTAGTAGATTGGGATGAAAATAAACCACAAGCATTAGTGATGACACCAACAAGAGAACTGGCGATTCAGGTCAAAGAAGATATTTTCAATATAGGTAGGTTTAAAAGGATCAAAGTATCTGCAATTTATGGAAAGTCTCCTTTTTATATTCAAGAGAAGGAATTGAAACAAAAGACCCATGTGGTGGTAGGCACACCGGGTCGCATTATAGATCACATTGAAAGAGGGACCTTTGATACATCAAATATAAAATACCTTGTAATAGATGAAGCTGATGAAATGCTTAATATGGGATTTATAGAGCAAATAGAGACCATAATAAATAGTTTGCCAAAAGAACGGGTAACTATGTTATTATCAGCCACCATGCCAAGGGACATAGAGGCTTTATGTAATAAATATATGAAAGAGCCTGTACTTATTAAAATAGAAGATCAAAATTCAACAGCAGATAGGATATGTCAAGAAAGATATAGTGTAGATCAAAGAGAAAAGATGAAACTTTTAAGAGATATCACGATAGTAGAAAACCCCGATAGTTGTATGATATTTTGCAATACGAGACAAATGGTGGAAGTGGTTTATGATGAATTATCAAATTTGAAGTATACTTGTGGGAAGATTCATGGTGGAATGGAACAACGTGACCGGTTAAGAGTCATGAATGATTTTAAACAAGGTTATTTTAGATATCTGGTTGCTACAGATGTTGCAGCTAGAGGGATAGATATAGACAATATTTCACTTGTAATCAATTATGATATACCACAAGAGTGCGAAAGCTATGTGCATAGGATTGGAAGAACTGGACGTGCAAGCAGGAAGGGTAGAGCAATTACTTTTGTAACACAAAAGGAAAGTAAGTTTTTAAAGGAAATACATGAATATATTGGAAAAGAGATTCCTTTGAAAGAAAGACCCAATCAAGAAACTGTGGAAAATTGCAAACAGGAATTTATTGAAAAAATAAATACGAAACTTAAAATTAAAGAAACAAAGGGTGCACAATTAAGCAAGGAGATTATGAAATTACATATCAATGCAGGGAAGAAAACAAAAATGAGACCCGTAGACATTGTAGGTACACTTTGCAATATTGAAGGGATGACAAAGGATGATATAGGGATCATCAATGTGATGGATATATCTACTTTCATAGAAATATTAAATAATAAAGGAGAATTGGTTTTTCAGGCGTTACAAAACACACCTATTAAAGGAAGACTTCGAAAGGTAAGTAAAGAGATAGGACGAGGGAACAGGTAAGTTGTCCATTCAGATGCAATGGAAGTCGTAATGTAGATTTTTGCACAATTTGTAGAAAAGGATGAGTCGAAAAAGTATTAGGTAGGATTATATCATAAGTAGAGAAAGGAGGCTATGAATATGGATGGAAACAAACGAGAGAATATAAAAATAGGTACAAAGGTGAATGTGGTACAAAAACAAGACCAACGTTCTGGAAAATTAACAGAAGGTGTGGTTCAAAAGCTTCTTACGAAGTCGCCTAATCATCCTCATGGGATTAAAGTCATGCTTGAGAGTGGAATTGTAGGTAGGGTTAAAGAGATATTAAAATAAAATACATAGATATTATAAAGGGCATTTATTTGAAGTAAATATACCTCTGTCAAGTAGATTGTTATAAAAAACATCTTAAGTGGCATGAGTTCCATATTCAAGTGAACTCATGCCAAACTTATTTTATCTCCAGAACATAATTATTATTCAAATCATGTAAAATATTAATAAATATATTTGGAAATGGTATCATTTAAAGACGCTGCATTAGAAAAACTCATGATTTTGAATTAATAAATAAAGTTTGTAACTTTCTTATATTTTTAGAAAATGGCAAAGTTAAGTGGTCAAGATATATAAATGATAAAAAAGAAGAATTAAATGAATTTTTCAACTTATAATAAAAGCTACTCCTATGTTATCTTAGAGCTTGTCTATATTTCATAGGAGTAGTTTTTTCTCTCTTCTTAAAGGACTGAATATAATGATTAACATGATTAAAGCCAACTCGTCCAGCAATTTCACTAACCGTGTAATCTGTTCTAGCTAGTAATTCCATACTCTTAGAGATACGATAATCTAATAAATATTCATAGGGAGTAGTATGGATAATATTTTTAAAACATCTTGTACATTCCCCAACACTTACATGAGCAGCATTAGCAATATCTTGTAGGGAAATATCTTCAGAATAGTTCTCATGCATAAAGGTAAGCAACAATTGTATGCGTTCTTGGTTTCGTATAAAACTTTTAGGAGTCTCATTAATGGATTGAAAAGTATTTTTTAACATCAAAAACCATAATTGTGTAATTTTCAAAGAAATAATATACTCCCATCCAAAGTCTTTATCATTATTCATGATTTCTTTTAAGCTCCATAAAATACATAGACAATCATTCTGCCAGTGAATAGAAGATTTGAAAACAGTAACTGGAAAAGTGTAGTTACTTGTATAAGGGAGAACATAACTTTGTTCCATTCTACTTCCAGGAAAATATGAAAGCATATTATAGGGAAAATTGAAGCTAACGTAGTTTGCATTTTGGCTAATATAAGTAGTAATATGAAGTAAGCCGCTATTCATAAAGATGGCTTCTCCTTGTTTTAAAGAGTAATCAATTCCATTTACTTTAATGATGATCTCTCCTGTAATAACCAAAGTAAATTGCAACTCTTCATGCCAGTGTAAATCTTTATAGCCACGTCCTTTTGGAATACATTTTGTACGATTAATAGTATACATTCCAAAGGGAAAAGAAGGATCATTATATTGATTGGATTCATGTAATGATTGTTTGCTTTTAGTCATTTTAAATTCCCCTCCTTAAAATGTTAATATATCTATATAAATAGGCGATATATTTGTATTTAGCCACATAATATGTTGATATAATTATATTATTAACTAAAAGAAATAACAACCTAAGGAGGATTTATATTGTGGAAAAAAAATATATGAAAAGAATTAAGTATTTAAAAGATAGGGTGGTAAACACCAGACCTGAAATTGATCTTGAAAATGCAAGAATTCTTACAAAAGTATTTAAAGAAACTTCTGGAGAACCTTTAGTAATCCAAAAAGCAAAAGCATTTAGGCAGCAGTGTATAGAAAAAACAATAGAAATTGCTGAGAGAGAGTTAATTGTTGGTTGTTCAGGAAGCAAAATCAGAGGAGGTATTCTCTGTGCAGATACTTGTTGGTCTATCTTAAATGAAGAATTAGAAACTATTAGTACTAGAAAATACGATCCCTTTTATCTCTCACCTGAAGATAAAAAAGTTTTTGAGACGGAAATTAAGCCTTTTTGGGAAGGGCGTTCTACATACGAAGCATGGTTAAAACAAGTACCAGAAGATACAAAAGAATTAAGAGATCATGGTGTGATTTACATTAATCGCAAAGCTGTTAGAGGCTTTGGAGAGACTACTGCTGGATATTCACAAATTATTAATGAAGGAATTGTAGGAATTCGAGAAAACATTAATAATGAAAAAGAAAAATTGGATATTACACACCCTGGAGATTATGAGAAATATTATTATCTAGAGTCTTTATTGATTACTTGTGAAGGAATGGAAATATTAGCCGAAAGATATGCAGAAGAAGCTAAAAGACAAGCATTAAGTGAAAAGGATGAGAAAAGAAGAGAAGAATTATTAATTATTGAAAAAGTATGTAGACAGGTACCAAAATATCCAGCTAGAAATTTTAGAGAAGCGTTACAGTCTTTATATTTTTATCAAATTTGCCTCTTCATGGAACAAAATGCAGCTAGTTATAATCCTGGTAGGATGGATCAATATTTATATCCATTTTATAAGAAGGATATAGATTCTGGAGAATTATGTGTTGAAGATGCACAAGAATTACTGAATTGTCTATGGGTAAAATTTAGTGAACCTTGTCTTTTTCAAGATGCTGTAACAGCTGAGTTTGCTGCTGGATATCCTATGTTTCAGAATGTTTGTGTTGGTGGTGTGAATACATGGGGTCAAGATGCTGTAAATGAGCTTTCATATCTTATTCTACAAGCAACTATGGAGGTACAATTGTATCAGCCTTCTTTATCTGTAAGATATAGTCTTTCGAAAAATCCAACTAAATTTTTGCGTAAAGTTGTGGAGTTAATCAAACTGGGTACAGGTTTTCCAGCATTTCATAATGATGATATAGGTATTAGAATGGTAATGAATAAAGGTGTTCCTTTAAAAGAAGCTTTTGACTGGAATCCATGCGGCTGTGTAGAAACAAATCTTGAAGGAAGAATGCGTCAATATACTGCTCTAGCAGATATCAATTTAGGAAGTATTATTGAGTTTGCTTTAACAAACGGTAAAAATAGAAAAAGCGGAAAAGTAATTTCTGCGTGTTCTGGAAATCCAAACAGCTTCAAAACATATTTAGATTTTGAGAATGCTGTAAAAAAACAAATTGCATATTCTGTAAAAGCTTGTGTGAAAGGAAGTCATGTTATAGATGAGGTTTGTATGGATCGTCCAGTGCCTGTTTTGTCTTTAACCCATCGTGAATGCATAAACAAAGCTTTAGATTATTCAAGAGGTGGAGCAAAATATAATATTGGAAATGGTATTATTATGATAGGCGTAGCTGATTTAATAAATAGTATGGCAGCAGTTAAATATTTAGTCTTTGATAAAAAATTGGTATCTATGGATCAATTAGTGAATGCACTTGATCACAATTTTGATGGATATCAAGAAGTATTCAATGCTTGTATAGAAGCTCCTAAATATGGAAATGATGACCCTTATGTAGATGCTATTGCTGGAGAAATGTTTACTTTTATTGCAGATGAAATAGAGCAATATGAAAGTAAGTTCGGAAAAATGTCCCCTGGTATTTTACCTGTATCTGGTAATACTCCCTTTGGATTAGAAGTAGGAGCTTTACCGTCTGGTAGATTAGCATGGAATCCTTTAGCTGATGGAGTTAGTCCAAATGCAGGAACAGATTTTAATGGACCTACTTCAGTGATCAAATCTGTTTCTAAGTTGCCACATGATCGTTTTGTGCAAGGAACACTACTTAATATGAAAGTTGAACCAGATTTCTTAGAAAGTGAAAATGGTATTCAGCAAATGATGGCTTTATTGAAATCAGTATGTAGTTTAGGGGTGTTTCATGTACAGTTTAATGTGGTGAATAGAGAGACCTTACTAGATGCACAAAAAAATCCTGAGGATTATAAAGGACTGCTTGTAAGAGTAGCTGGATATACTGCCTACTTTGTTGAACTTGGAAAAGATGTTCAAGATGAAATCATAGGTAGAACAAGTCAGTCATTGATATCAGTGGGGTGATATGACATGAAAGGCCTAGTTCTTCGTATTGAGAAATCATCAATCTATGATGGTGATGGTTTGCGGACGGTAGTTTATTTAAAAGGGTGTCCATTGTCCTGTAAGTGGTGTTCAACTCCAGAATCACAAGAAAAGAAAATTGAATATGGATATGGTAAAGTTATGACATCTGATGAAGTGGTACAAGAAGTAGAAAAAGACGCTGTATTTTTCTATCACTCTGGAGGTGGAGTTACTTTAAGTGGTGGAGAAGTTTTAATGCAGGCAGATTTTGCTAAAGAGATACTAGAAAAATGTATTTTTCTAGGAATTAATACGGCTATTGAAACAAGCTTATACGCTAAGTATGAAGAGTTTGAAAAGATTTCTCCATTTTTAAATAGTCTTTATGTAGACATTAAAATGATGGATAACCTATCTCACAAAAAATGGGTAGGAACATCAAATAATTTGATTCTTGAAAATCTTGCGAGAATATGTGAAGATAATCCAAATTTAAATATTCATGTAAGGATTCCTGTAATACCATCAATAAATGATACGAAAAGTAATATTCAGAGTACAATAGAATTTTGTGAAAAATTTTCTAATATTAGAGATGTAGAATTATTACCTTATCATAAATTTGGTGTTGATACCTATAAAAAGTTAGGAAGAAATTATGATTTATCTCATATAGAGTCACCTAAAATTGAAGATTTAAAAAAGTTAGCTCTATCAGTAGAAAGAATGGAATTAAAGCCGAGTCTTATAGTTGATGGAAAAAATATTAAATGACAGAAACAGAGTAATTGTAACTTAAATGAATATTTATATCAAATGATTTAAGTAATGTTGAGGTAATTACAGCAAGTAATTGGTCTGATATTGTTAAATTAAAAGCTATAAAGTAGGATATTTAGGTAGCATAAAAAGCATCTAACTGAGTTGGGTGCTTTTTATTATGAAGAAATATTATGGAATAATGAGAAAAATAACTTGTTTTCATACAGTGTGAAAGAAGATATTATGTTTCAACAGGAATTAGTATTTCACTTACATAATCATTTTCAGATGTGGTTGCCCATAAATCAATTAATGGAATGATATAAGCGTCACCTATAATGCGATAATTATTTTGAGTAATATAATTGAGTAAATGTTTGAAGGTTTCTGATGCTGTATTGTATGGACCATGGTGGAGACATCTAACAAAATAATTAGCTGGTATTTCAATTGTGTCACCATCATTAATTGGATGACTCAAATAATTAAAAATATATTTATAGTGTTCAAAGTTTTGTCTAAATAGTTGATTCTTTCCTAGGCAGAGACCATATTTACTAATGATAGAACCATAGCTTGTTGGGGATTGATCTAAAATATTTTTTAATTTTCGGGCAGCTGTTTCGTAGGGTGTGGGGTCGTTATAGTTTAAATCATATTTACAGATAGTGATGTTCGGGTAATAGTCAAATTTTATACCTTTATAAAGCTGAACATTTTCATATTCAGAAATCATGCTGATTCGCCTATCTAAGGCGATCTGTAGTTTTTGGAGTTCCTTGATTTTTTTATCAATTTTTCTTTTCTGAATACTTAATAAATCAATACTTCCTTTATGAGAAGGATTGGACATGAATGACTCAATTGCCTTTAAGCTCAACCCTGTTTCCTTCAATGTGAGTATAAGCTCTAGTTTATCCATATCTTCATAGGTGTAGCATCTATATCCGTTAGATTCATTATAGGATGGTTTCAACAGGTTAATATTGTCATAATAAATTAACGTGGGTCTAGATATATTATATCTTTTTGCCACTTCACTAATTAAAAATTTTCTGTTCATAAATAAACCTCCTTGACTATGAAGTAACTTTATAGTTTATTATAACACTATAATCAAAAAAGATAATTAAAAGGAGGAAAAATGTACGAATATATTGAAGTTATGGGTGCAAAAGAACACAACTTGAAAAATGTATCAGTGAGAATACCCAAAAACAAATTAGTAGCAATTACGGGACCTTCTGGTTCAGGGAAATCAACATTCGCTTTTGACATCCTGCAAAGAGAGTGTCAAAGGCAGTACATGGAATCCATGGGTATGGTAACAGATGGAATGAATAAAGCAAAAGTTGATAAAATTGTAGGGCTTTCCTCATCCATAAGTATTTCACAAGGCATTAACAACAGAAATCCAAGATCAACAGTTGGTACATTTACGGAGGTGTTAACTTACTTAAGATTGCTTTATGCTAAATGTGGTGAACGTTACTGTCCTCATTGTAATCAGAAAATAAAACCCATTTTTACAACTGATGATATTGAAATAGGAGCTTCAGAAAAGAAAACAGCTAATTGTCCACATTGTGGTGAGATAATATCTAAATTAACCATGGCACATTTTTCTTTCAATAAAACAGAAGGTTTTTGTGAACACTGCAGTGGTTTAGGGGAAGTTAATGAAGTTGATCCAAGTGGAATTGTTAATAACGCTTTGGCTATTGGACAGGGAGCAGTTCAGATGTGGCAGGGGGTAATGGCTGAACATTATGAATATGTTCTGATAGCATTATCAAAGCATTATAACCTAGATTTTAATGTGAAGAAACCAATAAAAGACTATAATGAATTAGAACGTATGATCTTTTATCATGGTGTTAATAATAATAAGTTTAAAGAACTATTTCCTAAAATAGCTAGACCCAAGAAAGTAAGTGATGGATATTTTGAGGGGATACTTACATTCCTTAAGAAAAAATCAGCGGAAAATATTCGAAGAGGTACATCTAATAAAAACATTGAGGCGTGTTTTAAAAGAATAATATGTCCAGAGTGTCATGGTGCACGACTAAATAAACAGGCAAGAAATGTAGTTATTGATGGAAAATCTATCATTGAAATATCTACCTATACCATTGATGATCTAAAGGAATGGGTGGGAGCATTACCTGAAAAATTAGGTGTAGCAAATCGTGAAGTTGTGGAATCGATGATTATTGATATTCAGAGACGAATAGAAAGTATAGCGAATATTGGATTAGGTTATTTAACTATTGACAGAATGATAAAGTCATTATCAGGTGGTGAAGCACAGCGCCTTAGAATGGCAAGTTTACTGGATTCAGGACTTACAGGTGTACTTTATATTTTGGATGAACCAACAACTGGACTTCATCCTAAAGATACAATGAAAATATTAGATGCGTTGAAAAAACTCAGGGATGTTGGTAATACAGTTTTAGTTATAGAACATGATATGGATTTTGTCAGTAAGTGTGATTATGTTATTGATTTTGGACCACATTCAGGAAGTAAAGGTGGTCATATTGTGGCATACGGTGAGCCAAAAGAGATGTCTAACTTTGGACAATCATTAACAGGAAAATACTTGTATAAATCATATGAAGCTAAATTTCGTGTTAAGAGGGAATACGATAATGATATTCAGATAATAAATGCGTATGAACATAATCTTAAGAACATTGATGTAAATATACCTTTAAACAGACTTGTTACATTCACTGGACTATCAGGTTCAGGAAAATCAACATTAGTATTTGATGTACTGGCTGGTTTTACTGATGGTGAGAAAAAAGGTGCTCATGAAATTAAAGGCATGAATCAGTTAAATCGCATCATCCAAGTGAATCAGCAAAGAATTGGAAAATCATCAAGGTCAACAGTGGCAACCTATACAGATATTTTTACAAGTATTAGAACTATATTTTCAAAACAAAAAAAGGCAAAAGAACGAAAGCTTAAAAGTAGTGATTTTTCATTTAATGTTAAAGGTGGACGTTGTGAGAAATGTCAGGGACTTGGTTCGATTTCACTTGATATGCATTTTTTGGATGATATTGAAGTGAGTTGTCCAGTATGTCATGGTAAGAGATTCAATAAAAGTGTATTAGAAGTGAAGTATAAAGGATATAATATTTCTGAAATTCTTGATATGACGGTAAAGCAGAATATGGAAATTTTTAAAGATAATAAAGATGTTTTTAAAAGATTAAGTGTTCTCAATGAAGTTGGATTGGAGTACTTGGCGTTAGGTCAATCAACATCTACATTATCTGGCGGAGAATGTCAGAGAATAAAACTTTCCAAAGAATTAGGAAGGATTTGTGAAGGAAATACACTGTATCTATTAGATGAGCCAACAACAGGATTACATCCAAGTGATATAGATAAGCTAATAAAATTACTTCGAAAACTGGTAGGACGTGGTCATTCAGTCGTTGTTATCGAGCATGCACTTGAAGTGATTTCACAAAGTGATTGGATTATTGATTTAGGTCCAGAAGGTGGATCAAAGGGTGGAACTATTATTGTAGAAGGTCCACCAGCAGAAATTGCTAAGTGTCCAGAGAGCTATACAGGAGCTTTTTTATCATAAAAGTTATTAAATAGCTTTAGAGTTTATGATAATAAGGGTAATAGATAATATGTCACGTGGCACTATAAAAACATATAAAAATGAAACTGATGGAGGATATAAAATGAGAAAAATAATTCTTAATTTAGCGATTAGCTTAGATGGATTTATTGCAGATGTTGATGGAGGGTTTGATTGGATAGAAGGAGATGGTGATAGCAGCCAAAATACAGAAAAATCTTTTAATTTTCCAGAGTTTGTAAATACAGTAGATACTATTGTTATGGGATCAAAAGCTTATGAAGATTGTCCAATAGAAACCATAGAATCTTTTAAAGAGAAGAAGATTCTTGTTGCCACATCTAGAGAGCTTAAGGGAGATAAAAATGTAGCGTTTATTAATGGTGATATTTGTAGTAAAGTTTTAGAATTACGAAAGGAAGATGGTAAAGATATATGGTTGTTTGGAGGAGCTGGTCTTACAGATGCATTTATTAAAGCAGATATTGTTGATGAATACATAATCGGAATTATACCGATTATATTAGGGAAGGGGATACCATTATTTTCAGGTAAAAATCCAACAATTAAATTACATTTAGATGAATGTACTGTAAACGAAGGTATTACAATATTAAGATATTCGAAGAGATAGAAGTTTAAGTTTGTAAATTGGTATGATGAGAGTCAAGAAAAGGGAAATTCGTATTTTCAGATAATTTGTAAAAAAACAAATTTTAGTATCAATTGCTATCCTCTACTATGATAGAATCATAGTAGAGGATAGTCATATTTAGAGGAAAAATAAATGATATAAATGTAATGAAATGATACATTGATAGCTATTACGTAAAAAAATGCAAAAATGAAGATGCTTTATTTTGCAATTGATTAAAGGGGCTGAGAAAATGAAACGAATAAATATTGCTTTTTTTATTGTATTTATATTCATCTACACTGTACTTAATTATTTCTTAGGAGTAAGAGGAAAAAAATTTTTTACAAAAGCTTTTCCAGTTGTAGATCATAAGGTATATTGGGTGTTGTTTTGGATCATTGCATTTTCCTATGTAATAAGCAGAATAGGTGTGAAAATTTTGCCTACTAAAATTCATTATTTCTTTACATTATTAGGAAGCTATTGGATAGCATGTATTGTTTATCTCTTAATGCTGATAGTGGTGATGGATGTCATTGTTTTTTGTAGTAGAATATTAGGATTCATTTCAAAGGAAGGAATAAATGATACAAGGTTTATCATAGGAAAAGGTCTATTTGTTATAATCGTTCTTATTGTCATCCTTGTTTATGGTACGATCAATGCAAAACGTCCTATTGTAAATACTTATAATATAGAAATAAACAAAGTAAGTGACCATTCAAGAAGTATTCATGCTGTATTGATTTCAGATATACATCTTGGTGATATTATTGATAATAAAAGACTTGAGGAAATGGTTAGCAAAATAAATGAAATAGAGCCTGAAATCGTATTTATTGCGGGGGATATAATAGACAGTGACATTAATCCTTTTATTACAAATAAAATGGGAGAAACTTTTAAAAAGCTTAATCCACCATTAGGGGTGTATGCAGTGCTTGGCAATCATGATTATTATGGAGGTAGGATTGAAGAGGTAGTTTCAAATCTTGAAAAATGCGGGATTAATGTATTAAGGGATGATTATGTAAATATAGACAATCGGTTTTATGTTATTGGTAGGGAAGATATAGCCTTAGAAATGACAAGCCATAAAAAAAGAAAAGTTCTTGGTGAAATAACAGGAGAAATAGATAAATCTTTACCTTTGATTTTACTTGACCATCAACCTAGAAATTTAAATGAGGCTATGGAAGAAGGTGTAGATTTACAATTATCAGGACATACCCATAAGGGGCAGTTTTTTCCAAACCACTTCATAACAAAAATAATTTTTGAAATAGACTATGGGATTTTGAAAAAGGAAGATTTTCATGTAGTTGTTTCTTCTGGTTATGGAACATGGGGTCCACCCATAAGAGTGATGAATCAAAGTGAGATTGTGGAATTATTTATTCATTTTAAAACCTTCTAAAGGAAAGGTGATGATGTTATGGGAAAAAGCATATTAGTTGTTGAAGATGAGAGTAAAATGCGTGAATTTATTAGCTTGTATTTAAGAAAAGAAGGATATGAAGTCATTGAAGCGTGTGATGGTGAAAAAGGGCTAGAAAAATTTAATAACAATAAAATTGACCTTACTATTCTTGATGTGATGATGCCTAAATTGGATGGTTTTGAGGTTTGCAAAAAGATTAGAGAGCATTCAAAAGTACCTATTATTATATTAACGGCAATCGAAGAAGAAAGGGATCATATAAAGGGATATGAAATGGGAGCAGATGACTATATAACAAAACCTTTTAAAGCAAAAATTTTGATAGCAAAGATTAAAAGATTATTTGAAAGACTTAGAGAAGAGATTGATAAAGATGTTTATACATATGACAAACTTAAAATAGATTTGGAAGGTAGACAAGTTATCATAAATGGGAGTAAAGTCAAGCTTGCTCCGAAAGAATTTGAATTACTTGAATATCTTGTAATAAATAAAGGAATTGCCCTAACAAGAAACCAAATTCTAGAAAATGTATGGGGATATGATTTCGAGGGAGAAACTAGAGTTGTTGATAATCATATTAAAAAGTTAAGAAGTAAATTAGAAAATTATTCTAGATTCATTGAAACAGTAATATCTGTTGGGTACAAATTTGAGGTACACGAATATGCTTAATAGTATTGTGAAAAAAATATTTTCAACCATAGTAGGTATATTTGTTTTGATTATGCTTATTCAACTTGTGCTTCAAAATTTTTTTCTAGAAGATATATATGCAAACATGAAAATTTCTAAAATAGAAAAGAGTTTCATTGAGCTTTGTGAAGATTATAGTAATGAGAAATGGACGCATTCACAATTAAATGAAGAAGCAATTGATTATGAAAATGAAAATGGCGCTTCAATCCTTATTTTCAATGAAAATAGGGAAATCCTAGATGATTCTTTTTTTAAAGGTTTTAATTATATAACTATAAGAGATAGCAAAGAAAAAGAATTTAAAATTATTACAGATTTTCTGATTGATGAAGAAGGGAATTTTAGAAATCCTAATAATAAAATAAATGATGATGAACAAATTAAAGTTATAGGTATGTGTATTAAAGGTACAAATTTTATAGAACCTTTAGAAATAAAAAAAATGAATACTGCACTTATCAGCGATGAAGGATATGCAACTTGGGATGAATTATATAAAAAAAATCCTTATGCCATTATTGAAATAAGGGGTGAAGTAATAGCTAGAAACTTTGTTGTTAGAGATCAAGGGGTTTTAAGTTATCAGCAAGAAAAATTATTAAACGAAGTAAAAAGCTATTGGATTGAAACGAGTAAAAATCCTCAAAATGTCAAGGAAATCTTTGAAAAAGGTAGATATGAGTTTACTGAGGAATATTCAGGCTTATTAATCATCGTATTAATAAAAAAAGTAGAAGGGCTAGATGGCACTTCTACCTATGCATTTTCACTATTTACTCTTGAAAACATTCATGATGCATTTCAAATATTAAACGGATATTATTACTATATTTTTGCATTTCAATTAGCATTAGTTTTAGTGCTTGTATTTTTTTATTCTAAGTGGATTACAAATCCGCTAATAAAGCTTATCGATTCGGCTAAGAGTATATCAGAGCTTGATTTTACAAAAAGAACAGATATAAGTACAAATGATGAATTGAGTACGTTATCTGATAGTTTGAATAATATTTCAAATAATTTATCAACAACAATTGAAAAATTAGAATCGTCAAATGATCAATTGGCTATTGAAGCAATCAAAAGAGCAGAGAATGAAGAAAGAATGAGGAATTTATTAACCAGTTTATCTCATGAATTTAAGACACCTCTTGGTATCATATCTGGTTTTTTAGAAATCATAAGTGATGGTGTTTATGAAAAAGAGCCAGAGTATTATATAAATGTAATCTCGAATGAAATTGATAAACTTAATGGACTTGTACTTGAGACGATTGAGTTATCCAAACTTGAAACAGGCAGTTATAAATTGAGTTTAAGCGAATTTGAAATTAAGGCGTTTATTGAAACTTTGGTAAATAAATTTGAGAAGCGATTTGGAGACAAAAGCATGAAATTTGAATTTGGGATAGAAGATCAAACGGTAATTGGAGACATAAATAAGATTGAGCAAGTTATGATTAATCTTTTAAGTAATGGGATTCGGTATTCGCCTAATGGTGAAAGGATTGAAGTAACTTCTGAACTTCAAAAAGATAATTTATATGTTTCCATCAGAAATTATGGAGTTCTAATTGATGATGATGATTTAGACAAAATTTGGGATAGGTTTTATAGAACAGAAAAATCAAGAAATCGAAGCTTGGGAGGAAGTGGATTAGGACTTACAATAGTGAAAAATATCCTAGAGTTACATGAATCAGATTATGGCGTTAAGAATATCAACAATGGCGTGGAATTTTATTTTTCATTAAAGGTCAAATTCTAAAAGAAAAAAATCCTATAAAGAAAATTGCAAGAGAGCTTGGAATGTCTAAGAATACAGTGAAAAAATTAATCAAGTATAATTGATTAATTCCAATACCAAATATGATGGTTTATAAACCCTGATGAGTCGGGGTTTATTTTTTATGAAAAAACTTTTGTAGCTAAATATATATAAGTTTAAAAATGGACACACGATGGATACATGATTTTAATATACTCTTATCAAGATTTACATATAATCGTTCTAAATCAATGAAAAGGAGTTGGCAAGTGATGAAAAAAATAATTTTATTGTTTTTATGTGTGGTTGTATTTTGTGTGGGATGTACCACGAATAAGAATTTAATAGCAGAAGAATCAGAACTAAAAGAAACACATATTGGTAGAGCCGTATTAAAAGAAGCTGTAAGAGAGGCTGCTAATAGTATATATGAAGACAGTGGGATTATTCAAACCAATGAGTATAAGCCTTTTACTAAGAAAATGGTAGTCTATGGCATAACTTTTGTTGCAAAAGATGATGTATCAGATGAATTCATGTTAAAGGTTGCAAAAACAATGAAAGAAATGTTTACACAAAAAGAAGGAATTGACTTAAATTTACAGGAAAATGTGTTACAAAATTTATATAAGTATAATGCGTTAATACCAGTTGTAAAAGGAGAATTCAACCTAGAATCATCAAATAAAGAAATGGAAAAGTTTTCTAAAATTGAAAGAGAAAACAGTATATGTGACATCATTATGGAAGGTAGTGAGTACCAAACGTTGGAGGTAGTTGAGCATATCCTTCATACAGTTACAGATGTAGGTCTTCACTATGCACTGACAGATCAATGGGGACTGACAAAGGAGTCTATGGTATATAAGAGTATGCAGGAAGCAATTGATAAAAACTATTATAACATCTCTGGATACGAAGACATACCTGAAGGTAGTACAAAAGAGCGTATCTTAATCCAAGAGTTTGCCTATTGGGTAATCTCATCTGCATGGAATGTTCAAGAATCTTATGGGCTTGGAGAAGAAGAATGGAGTCTAAAAAATAGAGAAACACTCAAAGAATCTTTACTTTCAGCTTATAATTTGTATGAAATGAATATACCCAAAATCATGACTGTACCATCTAAAGAAACTTTAGATAGCTTTAATGAATAAAACCTAAATTTAATAGAGAAATAAATATCTTTTAAAATGGATACACGGTGGATACATCATTCAATTAAACTGTATTTAAAGTCGTAGATCGGTTTAATATTAATAAAAAAAGGAGAGAAAAAAATGAAAAAAATACTTATGAAAATTATATGTGTAGCTGTACTTTGTACAGGTTGCATATATAACAACAGTTCAGCATCAGATTTAAAAGATAAAGAAGGGATAGATATTAAAAAGCAAATTGAGATATCAAATCCAAATTATAAAAGATATGTAAGTGAAAAAGATATTAGTAGAGATACTTCTAAGCTGGGTGGTGTTTATAAGAAGTATTATTCTAAGTACATTCAATATATGGCACCAAATGGAAAGCCTATTACAATTGTAGCTCAGGATCAAGTAACCGATGAACAAGTTTTAAAGGCTTATAATCAACTAAGCTTTTATCTAGAGGATTTTGGAGCATATAAAAAAGGTCATGTTGCAAACAAAATGGCTGAAAATAGTGCAGTTTTAGTTATGCCAAATGGGGCTGATGGAAAATCTGATATTCCAGAAGAGGCAGTGCAGGGACAACCTTTATATCAAATGGAAGTGCCAACTGTAGGCAGTAAATGGTATACAAAAAATGACTATGAACATAGAGATGCAGCTTATGAGGAAATACTTCATATGGTTCATGATTATGGGATTGGAATAAAAAGTAATCCGGGAGCACTTCCTGATTTACAAAAAGAAATTTACAAGGCTATGAAAAGTTCACTTCCTAAAAATAAAAGTGATTGGGGCAAAAAAGGATTGTGGGGACTTGATTCAAAGGATTGGTTATTAGAACTTGAAAAGGAAGGAAGTCTTGAACAAGAATATTTAGCATCGGTAGTAGATTCTTATTATGGACTTTGGGCACCATATACAGAAAATGATGGTGGTATGTGGGGAATATATACTTCAAAGACTAGAGAAGATATCAAGAAAAATGATCCTATGGGTTATAAAATCGTAAGTGAATTTTTACCAAGTTCTATTACCTATATGGCTAGAGTTGATTCGGAATTTAGTGGTACTTTTAAAATGTACTATGATGAAAAAGAACCTTATACACATAAATCAAAGTATCTGAAAAATGCAAGGCTATTAGGCAATAAAAACACAGGACTAATCGGAAATTCAGAGAGCAATATTCTAATGGGTAATAGTGGGAATAATGAAATTGACGGAAAAGAAGGGGTAGATATCGTTCAATTTGCAGGTAAATCAGAGAATTATAAAATAGAATTGAAGGACAATATAGCTATTATTGAAGATCAATTGAATGGTGATGGGAAAGATACATTAAAAGAAATTGAAATATTGAGATTTACAGATAAAGATATTCTAGTGAAAGATTTAAAATAAGTTTTGATTAGATCTAATAGGAATGAATAAATCGGTAAATAATTGAATATGCCATGATTTTGATTATAGAATATGCTAAGTTATAAGGAAAAATCCTTATAACTTGGTAAAAAAAGAATTGAAGAAACAGAACGATTGTGCTAAAATGATAACTAAGTTATCGAAGGAGAGGGATGATAATTCTGTGGGAAGTAGCTATGAGAAAACACATATAGATATTTTGAATAGTGCCAAAGAAAACTTTTTGAAAAATGGCTTTGAACGATCGAATCTTAGAAAAATATGCAAAGATGCAAAGATAACAACAGGTGCCTTCTATCGTCATTTTGAAGATAAGGAAGCTGTTTTTGTTGAGTTAGTAAAGCCAGTTGTGGATCAATTAAAAGACATGTATCGTGAGAACGAGAATCAATACTATGAAGTTCTTGATACGAAGGAGATTGAAAAAATTTGGGAGATGAATGAAGATTCTCTTGTTCCATTTATAGAGTTTATTTATGAGAATTATACAGAGATGAAATTACTTTTGATGTATTCAGATGGCACAAAATATGGAGATTTTATTCATAAGATTGCATCTGTAGAAACAGAAAAGACTTGTAAGTATCTTATAGCCATAAGAGAAAAGGGTTATGAAACTGTTAAAATCAATAAGAATGAAATTCACATGTTAATTCAAGCATATTTTTCTTCTATTTTTGAAGTTGTTATGCATGATTATCCTAAAGAGGATGCATTATCTTATTCAAAGACACTAGTTAAATTTTTCAATCCTGGATGGCGAGTTATTTTAGGGTTGTAGAAAAAGAATTGTCTTTAGGATATTCTTTTTTTAGGCTTGTGATAACTAAGTTAGCTATCATAGTTATCGTAGTAGAAGGGGGATTAGAAATGGATGAAGAAAAGAAGAAAAATAATTCACTTGCTGAGTTATTAAAGTTTGCTGGAAGTAGTAGGGGAAAAGTTAAAGTTTCTATTTTTTTAGCAGTAGTTGGTGTGCTTTTAGGAATGTTATCCTATTTAAGTGTGGCAAGGTTAAGTGCTGGTTTTTTTGATCATAGTATAAGAGAGCAAGATATTTTGAAATGGTCTTTAGTTGCTATGGTGGGGTTTGTGGGTAAGGTTATTTTTACTACACTTTCAACCATGACATCTCATGAAGCAGCATTTACAATTTTAAAAAATATACGTTCAAGTCTTTCTGAGAAGATGACTAAAGTTCCATTAGGCGTTATGGTAGAGTCTTCTACAGGAGAATTGAAAACACTTGTTGTTGATACGGTTGAAAAACTAGAAAAGCCTTTGGCACATATTCTTCCAGAAATGACTTCAAATGTTTTAGGGCCTATTGCTATTATCATTGTTCTTTTTGTTCTTGATTGGAGAATGGCTTTAGCAGGCATTGCTACTATACCTTTAGGTTTCATTATTATGATGGGACAGATGATTGGCTATAAGGAAAACTCTGTAAAATACATGAAGGCAGGAAGTGATATGAACGAAGCACTTATAGAATATGTCAATGGTATTGAAGTAATAAAAGCCTTTAATCAATCAGGTAGTTCTTATGAGAAATTTACAAAAACTGTTGAATATTTTAGAGATTTCACACTTAGCTGGTGGAGACGTTGTTGGGGATTTTCAGCAGCAGGATATGCATTGATCCCTTCAACCCTTTTAGTCAGTTTGCCTGTAGGCAGTACGCTTTTTATGAAGGGAAATATTGAATTTGATACATTTATTACCTGTATCATTTTATCCATGGGAATAGCAGGTCCTATTTTAGCAGCTTTTCATTTTATTGAAGATTTTGCTGTTGTTTATCAAAGTATTGAACAAGTTAATAAATTTTTGGATACTCCAGAGCTTGAGAGACCTAATAAGGAAGTAGTTTTTAATAAAGAAGCATTTCGCTTAGATGGTGTTTCCTTTGGATACGGAGATAAGAAAGTTCTCCATGATGTGAGTCTAAGTACTATACCACAGGGGGTAACTGCCATTGTGGGACCTTCTGGCGGTGGAAAATCTACAATTATGAAATTAATGGCAGGATTCTGGGATGTTGATAAAGGAACTGTACTATATGGCAATGAGGATATACGAAAGATTCCAACTAATCAATTGATGAAAGAAATTAGTTATGTGTCACAGGATAATTTCTTATTTGACTGTAGCATTAGAGAAAATATACGTATTGGAAATCCAAAATCTACTGATGAAGAGATTATCAGTGCAGCAAAAAAAGCTTGTTGTCATGATTTTATAATGAAGCTAAGCCAAGACTATGACACTAAAGTAGGGGATGCTGGAGGTAAACTTTCTGGTGGTGAAAGACAAAGAATTACACTAGCAAGAGCTATTTTAAAAAATTCCAATGTTATTTTATTGGATGAGGCCACAGCTTTTGCGGATCCTGAAAATGAGGATTTAATACAAGAGGCATTGAGTAGGCTCATTAAAGGTAAAACATTGATTGTTATTGCCCATAGACTTACAACTATTCAAAAAGCTGATCAGATTGTGGTAGTTGAAGATGGAAGAATTGTTGATAAAGGGACGCAAAGTGAACTGCTAAAGCACTGTGATCTTTACAGGAATATGTGGAATAAACATATAGCCGTATCGGCCTTATAGAAGGGAGGTAAAGAAATGTTTCATACAATAAAAAGAATTATAGATATTTGTGGTACATATAAGAGAAATCTTATTTCTGGAATAATCTTTAGCATGCTTTATTCAGCCTTTGGAAGTGTATCGTTGTTTGCACTTCTATATATATTGAATCATGTTGAAAGTTTGACATCAGCTATTATCCGTAATGGATTCTTCATTTTGCTGGTAGCCTTTATTGGGCAATTTATATGCAAATGGTTAATAACTATCAAAATGACGGGTAATGGTTATTATGTATATGGTGAGAAGCGATTAGAAATTGGTAAAGAACTAAAAAAAGCACCAATGGGTTACTTTAGTGATCAAACTTTAGGAAATATTAGTTCAGCTTTAACGTCTTCTATGACATTTATGGAGAATTTTAGTATGGTGGCGGTAGAAAACATAGTCGTTGGAATTGTGCAAGCCTTTCTCACAACGCTTATTTTATTATACTTCAGATGGGAAATAGGGCTGATTACACTGACTGGTCTTATTATTTCTCAGTTGATTTTGAAGGTTATTAGTAAAAGGACTGCTAGTCATGCCGTAGATATGCAAAATGCTAAGGAAACTATGGTTTCAAGAGTTATTGAATATATTAGAGGAATTACTATTGTTAGAACCTTTGGAGTAGATACGGGTCTTCTACAGGAGTTTGATGAATCATTAGAAGGAGAGAAGAAAGCCAGTATTGCTACAGAAAAAAAAGTGATGCCGTGGGTAAATATATATAAAGGTGTATTTGATGTGGGTAGCGGTATTATGATTATGATGACAGGTTATCTTTTTCTAGATGAGAAATTAACATTTCCAATTGCAGTGTTATTTTTAATCTCTGCCTTTGTGATTTATCAACATATGAAAACTATGGGAAATAGTGCATTCTTACTTCCTATGATTGAAAAGGGATTAGATCGTTTGGAAGAGGTGACAGAGATTCCAGAAATGAATGGAAAAGATGAGGAATTGATTGTAAAGGATTATGATATTGAAATGTCTGATGTATCCTTTGGATATGAAAAAGACAGGAAAATTATCCATGATGTGAGCCTTAAAATCCCACAGGGTTCAAAAACAGCCATTGTAGGACCTTCAGGCTGTGGTAAAACCACTTTGTGTAATCTTATGATGCGTTTTTGGGATGTGGATAGGGGTAGTATTAAATTCGGTGGTGAAGATGTGAAAAATATATCCACAGACAGCTTAATGAGTCATATTAGTACTGTATTCCAGAAAGTTTATCTTTTTCACGATACCATAGAAAATAATATAAAGTTTGGAAAGCCACATGCAACACATGAAGAAGTGATAGAGGCTGCTAAGAAAGCGTGTTGCTATGATTTCATAATGGACTTGCCAAAAGGCTTTGATACTGTTGTAGGAGAAAGTGGATCTACACTTTCTGGAGGGGAGAAGCAAAGAATTTCTATTGCTAGAGCAATGTTAAAGGATGCTTCTATTGTTATTTTAGATGAGGCAACATCTAGTGTTGATCCAGAAAATGAACATGAACTTTTAAAAGCTCTTGATGAATTGACAAGGGATAAGACTGTTATCAGCATTGCCCATAGATTATCAACGGTTAAGGAAGCAAATCATATTGTGGTTATGAAGGATGGAAGGATTAACCAAATGGGTACACATAATGAATTGATTAGTAAAGAAGGAATCTATAAGAGATTCATTGATATAAGACAGAAGTCTGCTGGATGGCAGATTTAACGAAAGTATTTTAAGCAATTAATAAGGAGGATAATCAAATGATCAAAACATAAAATTAAAGGAAAAGATACATTGTCCAAATATTATAAAAAAAGGAGATTTAAACATGAACAATACAAATAAATTAAATGGTAAGGATTTAATTAATGTAGGTATTTATACAGCTATGTATATTTCAGTTTTCTTTGTAGGAGGATTACTAACTACACTTCCTGTAGTATATCCATTTTTACTATTTTTACTGCCATTCATTTGTGGTATTCCTATGATGCTTTATTACACAAAAATTAGAAAATTTGGTATGCTTACTATTACAGGTGTTATTAACGGTCTTTTCTTTTTCTTTATTGGATATACTTGGATGGCCATTGCATTTTGGATTCCTTTTGGATTCCTAGCGGATGTTATTTTAAGATTTGGTAATTATAACCAATTTAAATTTACTCTTTTAAGTTATTGTATATATTGTCTTGGCGAAATGGGCTGCCATGCACCATTATTTTTAGCTGGACAATCATATTGGGATAATATTCGTAAAGGAATGGGAGATCAATACGCTGATACCTTAATGAAAATGATGCCACATTGGATGCTTTATGCAGGCTTTATTATCTTATTTGCAGGTGGATTTTGTGGTGCATTATTTGGATATAGAACACTAAAAAAACACTTTGTTAGAGCAGGTATTGCGTAATGGTTATTCAGTCATTAAATAAAAAAAAGTTTCATTTAGATCCGCGCACCAAAATATTGATAATGGCTATCATATCCACTTGCGAAATGTTAATGAGTGATAATATAAGTTTTATGATTGTAGTTGCAGCTATTCCTTTTATATTATTAATGATAAATAAACAATATAAATTTGGTATTTGGTTTGGAGTCTTATTTAGTCTCTCTTTAATTGCAAAAGAAGTACAAAATTTTATCCATTTTAATATAGTAATCAATATGTTTATTATATTTTTGGTAGGAGTAGTTTTAAGGCTATTTCCAGCATTTGCAATGGGCACATATGTTATAAACTCTACCAAAGCAAGCGAATTTGTTTCAGCTATGGGAAAAATGCACATAACGCGAAAATTCACCATACCTGTTTCTATCATTTTTCGTTTTTTACCTACTATGGGAGAGGAGTCTTCCTCAATTAAAGCTGCAATGAAAATGAGAGGAATAGAATTTGGTACAAAGAAATTCTGGCAAAATCCAATTACTTTCATAGAATACAGATTTATTCCTCTTATAGTTTCAGTTGTAAAGATTGGAGATGAACTCTCTGCTGCAGCATTGACGCGAGGACTTGATAATCCTGTAACTAGAACAAATATAACTAAGATTAGATTTACTGCTAATGATTTTATGGCAATTACTTTTAGTATTGCATTGTTATTATTTAGTTTCTTTGCATTTAGGTAGTGATAGGAGGAATTTTAATTGATTGAATTTAAAAATATCTCATTTCATTATCAAAGTGGTGGTAATGAAAATGGACTTAAAAACATTAACTTAAAAGTAAATGAAGGAGAAACCATTTTAATATGTGGAGAATCAGGTTGTGGTAAAACAACACTTACTCGTTTAATAAATGGATTGATTCCACACTATTATGATGGTAATTTAGAAGGTGAAGTTCTGATTGAAGGTGAAAATTTGTTAGAACAGCCTCTTTATAAAATTTCTGAAAAAGTTGGTTCTGTATTTCAAAATCCTCGAACACAATTCTATAATGTAGAAACTACTAGTGAAATTGTATTCGGTTGTGAAAACAGAGCATTACCTGTACCAGAAATATTAGATCGACTAGAAAAGACAAAGAGAAAGCTTCATTTAAATCATTTGATGGATCGTAGTTTATTTTCCTTATCAGGTGGAGAAAAGCAAAGAATTGCTTGTGCTTGCGTTGATACTACTTCGCCACAAATTATGGTATTAGATGAACCTTCATCCAATTTAGATATGAACACAATAGATGATTTAGCTCAGGTTATTTCATCTTGGAAAAAAGAGAAAAAAACTATTGTCATTGCAGAGCATAGGTTACATTTTCTTGTTCCAATGGCTGATCGGATTATCTATATGCAAAAAGGAGAAATCACAAAGGAATATACAAGAGAAGAATTTAATAGATTATCTCCTAATGAAATTGAAAAAATGGGACTACGCTCCTTAAAGCCATTTGATTTAAAACCAGAAACAAAATTAAATGAAAATTTTAATAAAATATCCATAAATAATTTTCGTTTCTCATATAAAAGACGTGGTGATTTACAATTAGATATTCCATCACTAGAAATACCTAAAAATGAAATTATTGCTATTATTGGAAATAATGGTGCTGGTAAATCAACCTTTGCAAGAGCTCTTTGTGGACTTGATAAAACCACAAAAGGAGTATTGCAACTTGATGGTAAAAGTTATAGCACAAAACAGCGTAATAAACTTTCCTATATGGTAATGCAAGATGTAAATCATCAACTTTTTACTGAAAGTGTTTTAGATGAAATATTACTCAGTATGGACAATGATGAAAGTGAAGATGACAACATACAAAAAGCAAAACAAATACTAAACAGTCTGGATCTAATAGATCATCAAGAACTTCATCCTATGTCCTTATCTGGTGGCCAAAAACAACGTGTTGCCATTGGAAGTGCTATTGCATCTAATAATAAGATTTTAATTCTTGATGAACCAACAAGCGGATTAGATTATAGACATATGTTAGAGGTAGGAGGGAATTTACAAAAGTTACAACAACTAGGGAAAAGTATTTTTATTATTACCCATGACCTAGAGTTAATTTGTAAAAGTTGTACTTATGTTCTATTCATTGAAAAAGGAAAAGTTTCATGGCATAGACCTATGGATTTTGAGGCAATGGCTTTATTAAAGGATTTTTTTACTGAGCAAGCCAAAATCTCAGCGGTTCAATGAATTATGAGTAAGGGGTGAATCGGTTTATTTATTCTTTTTCCAAAAGAACAATACAAAGGATTTTTAATGATTCGAAAAGCTATAGAAGGATAGCGTATATAGGTAATTGATTGGATTTGTGTTAGGGGTTTATCCATGAGATATAGTAAGTATATTAATGAAAGAGAAGATTTGGATACTATCTAATTTATAGGTAAATCAGATGAATCTAAAAAATTAATCCAGTAAGAGTTAATTCTCTTACTGGATTAATTTTTAATTAGGTAGTAAATTTAATTTCAAAATGTTTAGTTTTGACCAGTATTTATAGTTAAAAGTGATTTTACAATTAAACTAATGACGCAAGTCATTTTTATGACGAAATGAATGACTTCAGGATAAAAGTCAGTGACTCTCCCTATATTGAGAATAACTTCCGCCTTGAATAATATAAAAGTAACAAATTAGAAGGAGGGGTGAAGACGTGAAAGATACTAATAAATGGATATGTGTTTTAGCATACATAATATTTTTTATACCTATCTTAGTGGACGGAAACAATGAGGAGTATAAATTCCATACGAATCAAGGGCTAAATCTTTTTATATTTGCGTTTGCAATCAGTATTATAGGTTCTTTTGTACCCGTTATTGGTTGGTTTATTATACTTCCTATTGGTGAGATTTTCTGCCTTGTATTAGCAATTATGGGTATGGTGAATGCCTATAATGAAAGAATGAAGGAAATTCCAATTATAGGAAAATATAGATTAATTAAATAAGGAAATTATATAGGGAGGTTATTAGCTATGAAAATAAGAAATAAAATATTTTTAGTTATGATATATGTTTTGATGGTAAGTTTAGTTTTAATAGGTTGTGGTGATGCAAGTGAAAAAATGGATGAGGTAATTAATCCACCTGCTGAAAATACCGAAACTGAACAAAGTAACAATGATATAGAAAATACAAGTACCAATAATACAAATAGTGGACTAGAAGCTAGAGCAGATAAGGAAGGGTTATCTGTTAGTGAAATGGAAAAAATGATTGACGAACTAACAATTATGACGGCTGAGAAGTATGGTTCTACAAAGGAAGAATATATTGAAACATTAAAAAAAGATGGGAAAACACCATTTGATGAATTTGTAGTAGCTGCTGACCATATGGAGATTACTATAAAAGAATACTATGAGTATGAAAAAGCTAATGCAGCGAATATTACAGAGGAACAAAAAGAAACAATGGCAGGCATGAATAATGCTGCAAAAGAACTCGAGAATATAGACATGGAAGCTTTTCAAAATCAAAGTAAGGAAATTATGAATCAAATGCAAGCCATGCAGGGTAGCAGTGGTGATAAGGTGGTTACGGGTGATATAAAAGAGCTTGGTAAATATGAAGTATCTGAAGTTTCAAAGGAAAACAGTGAAGAGGGAGTCTATGAAGTAGCATATACATCCCTTGCTAAGTGTGATGATATTGTAGCTTATTTCAAAGACATGTTAGAAGGAACACCTAATTATACTATTGTTACGTATCCAGGAGTTGAGGGGGCATCTATTACAGGAACAATAAATGGTAAAGATGTAGGTGTAGTAATAGATAATGAAGATGGGGATGAAATAACAAAGGTTGAATATGGTTACTTTGAATAGGAGGATATTATGAGAAAAACGAGTTTAACTTTTATATTGAGTTTCATATTGATTATAAGTATGAATATGATTGGTTTTGCTGAAGGGGAAAGTGGAGATTTATTATCGGCAGGACATGGAAGTACCTATGTTATAAAAGATGATGGCTCTCTTTGGGGTTGGGGAAATATGTACAATGGTAGTGGTAATGGATATAGAAAACCACAAGTAACTCCAGTGAAAATACTCGATAATGCTAGAAGTGTATCTGCTAATAGTTTTTCTGGTGTAGCTGTTAAGAATGATGATACATTATGGGGGTGGGGGTGTTTTGATGGATACCCTACTGGTGAAAAACAAGATCCTACATTCTTAACTCCAGTAAAAATAATGGAGGATGTAAAGATAGCAGCCAATGGTAAAGACTATATTATGGTAGTTAAAAATGATCATTCGCTTTGGTTATGTGGAGCAATGTATCTTGGTGATGGAACAAAGACTCAAGCTGATGGAAGTGGTGGCTTTGTAAAAATACTAGATGGTGTGAAATCAGTTCATGCAGGAAAAGATACTGTATTTGTGATAAAAGAAGATAATAGCTTATGGGGATGGGGCGATAATTCTCATGCACAGCTTGGCAATGGCACTGACAAAGGAGATACAAATACAAATGCTGAGCTTTCTATGACTAAAATCCTTGACAATGTTTGTTTTGTAACTTCAAGTGATAGAAATGTATTAGCTGTTCGTATGGATAATAGCCTTTATGGATGGGGAAAAAGTGATATTTACACAGAAAATGGCTGGATCAAAAACGCAGATTCACCACAGAAAATAATGGATCATGTAAAAACATGTGCAATAGATGGAGATAATGCATTTATTGTAAAAACAGATAATACTCTATGGGGATGGGGATATAGCTATACAGGAGCAAGTGTTAATAAAAAAGTACCTTATAAATATGCAGACAATGTAGTAAATGTTTCAATTGGAGAAAGACATGCAGCTGTAATAAAAACTGACAATACCTTGTGGACTATGGGTGGAAACTATAGATATGGGTTAGGTTATGACTCGAAAGAAACTTGGTATACTCCTCTTACGAAAATTCTTGATAATATTCAAGATGCACAAGTAAACTTGGTGAATAAAGAAGTTAAAGATGATGGTAAAGATGAAGTTAGTACAGAAAAAATAAAACCAGAGTTACCTGCTGGGGATCATCCTAAAACGGATTATACTGATTTTAAAGAAATAAAGAAAAGAATCAGTGAAATCGTTCCAGCAAAGGATGAACTCACTGTAAAAATAAAAGGTAAAACCAAGACAGAAGAATACGAAAAGGATTTAGACTATACAGTTTATTTCAAAGGAAAAAATGTGAGAATAGAAACAAACTGGGGAATTAATGGGCGTAGTACGTCAATCTATAACGAAAAAGAAAATGCAACTTATACCTATCTTACAGACGTACCCATGTATGCTGAATATTTAGAAGGAAATTATCTTCCTATAAGAAGATTAGATTTAGCCTATTTAGAGGGACTAGAAATAGATAATGATCATGAATATTTCCATGCAGAAATAAAAGATAACGAGTTTTTCATAGAAACATCATCAAAAAATGGAGTAAAAGCTAAGCTGTGGTATTCCCTTATGTACTGTATACCAAATACCTTACATGAGGAATGGATGGATGAGGATGGTAAAGTAACGGAAACCATAGATTGGTGGACAGAAGAAATTGACGATCATACACCTATTGATGATAGTCTATTTCACATCCCTGAAAGTGCTAGAGAATTAAATTAGGGGGAAGATATGAAGAAAATATATTTTTTAATAACTATACTCATATGTATGTTAGGATTGACAATTACTACCTATGGAACAAAAACAACTACAGAAGGATTAGAGTATGAAGTGATATCAGAGCTTAATGGTGATTGTGTAAGGATAACAGGTTATACGGGTACCGCTGGAAATTTAACCATACCTGAAGTGGTTTACGGAAAACCTGTAAAATATATTGGAGATGAAGCTTTTAAATCTTTTGGAACGGACAATAAAGATAATATCACTTCAATTACAATACCTAATTCAGTGGCAAGAATTGGTGAAGATGCTTTTCAAAGCTGCGATGGCCTTGTAACTGTAAATATAGAAAATGGTATAAATGATGGTGGAAAATACAAGGGTCTTAGCTATATAGATGAAGGTGCTTTTAGTGATTGTGATAATTTAAGGAATATTAATTTTCCTAATGAAGTAGAGATTAATGGTGTGAAACATGGATTAAAGGAGATAGGAGAAGCTGCTTTTTTAGGATGTGATCAACTTGATAATGTATCATTACCGAATACGATTAATAGAATAGAAAAAGATATCTTTTATAATTGCCAAAACCTCAAAAATGTTACATTACCTAATAATAACTCTATAGATACTATTACAGATAGTATGTTTAGGAATTGCACGAGCCTAAATAGTATTTCTTTTCCAGATAATATAAAATATATATGGATAAATGCCTTTGAAGGATGTACGTCCCTTGATAACGTGAATTTTAATAAGGTTGAAATTATTGAAAGTGAAGCCTTTAGGGATTGTTCATCCCTTGGAAGTAGTGGTTTAAGCATTACTTCATCAGTAAAATCTATTGGACTAAGTGCTTTTAGAAATTGCGATGGTATCACGTCCATAATATTTAATAATGGATCTACTATTCACACGATAAAAGAATCTGCTTTTAAGGATTGTGACAATCTGGTTAATTTTACACTTCCAAGGACTGTGACTACTCTTGGGGAAGGAGCATTTGAAAGCTGTGATAATTTAAAAACAGCTGATATTTCCCTTCCTTCTGGACTGAATGCTATAGAAGAAAAAATATTTAAAGATTGTAAGAAATTAGAAAATGTCAAATTAAATGATCATATAACTACTATTAAAGCAAATGCTTTTTTAAGATGTAGTTTTTTACCATCTGTAGATTTACCGAACAATTTAAATAGTATTGAAGGATCAGCCTTCAAGGATTGTTCTAAAATTAATAATATGGTTATTCCCTCAGGTGTAACCACAATAGGATACAATCTATTTTATAATTGTACTTCCCTTGATACCTTAACATTTGAAGGAAATGTTACAGAAATAGGATCAAATGCCTTTTCTAAAACAGGTTTTAGTAATATTAATTCACTCCTTACAAAGGTTACTTTAATGGGAAATTATGCCTTTGGTGATTGTAATAATTTAACTACCGTTACAATACCAGATAATGTCATGACTATGGGAGATTATGTCTTTAACCATTGTGATCATCTATCTCAGGTTATATTTATGGGGGATGATACGACTATAGGAAAACAAATATTTAGATATTGTCCAGAAGTATCCAATGTAAAATTACCAAGCAATCTAACAACAATTAGGGAAACGTTATTTATAAATTGTGAAAAACTTAGTGCTATTGTTATTCCAAGTAGTGTTACGAGTATAGAAGAAGAGGCCTTTGCAAATTGTAAGGGATTAACAAGTATTACACTACCGGATGGATTAAAAACTATAGGTGATTTTGCTTTTAACGGTTGTGAAAATATAGAAGAAATTTCACTTCCAAGGAGCGTAGAAAATATTGGGAAAAGTGCTTTTAGAAATATGACAAAGCTGAAGAAAATTACTGTACTGAATGAATCCATGACTTTTCATGACAATGCTATAGAAAATTGTCATGTGGATTTAGCTATACATGGCTACGCTAATTCTACTGCACAAACTTATGCAGATAAAGATAGTAATGCGAATGATGCTACTGATCTAATTGATTTTGTAGATTTATCAGCTACACCTACTAATACAACGCCAATAGTAGCCAACGAAATTCCTGACCAAAAGGCGAATATGGGTGAAAGATATAGCTATGAATTCCCAGAGAATACTTTTACAGATAGTGATGGGAATCCATTAACGTATACAGTTAATACTACACCAGCAGGAATAACTTTTGATAGTGATACAAGAAGTTTTAGTGGGATTCCTACTACTGAAGGAACGGTGAGTATAACAGTAACAGCAAATGATGGTAATGGTGGTAGCATTACTGATACATTTGATTTTGTGGTAGTAAAGTCTACTCCGGCTACACCGAGTGTACCTACCCTTAGTAGTAAAACCCATAACAGTATTACGTTAGTCTATACAGAGGGGAATGAATATTCTATAGATAATGGTGATACTTGGCAAGATAGCAATATCTTTACGGAGCTGAGCCCTTCAACAGAATATACGTTTATCCAAAGGGTAAAGGAAACTGAATTGGCTACTGCATCTTTGGCTAGTGATAAATTAAAGGTAACAACTAAGGAAGAAGAGTCGGGTGGTGGCGATGATGGTTCATCAACAAATACAGCGCCAATAGTAGCCAATGAGATCCCTGATCAAAAGGCCAATATGGGTGAAATATATAGTTATCAATTTCCAGAGAATACTTTTACAGATAATGATGGGAATCCATTAACGTATACCGTTAATACTACACCAGCAGGAATAACTTTTGATAGTGATACAAGAAGTTTTAATGGGACTCCTATTACTGAAGGAACGGTGAGTGTAACAGTAACAGCAAATGATGGTAAGAGTGGTACGGTTACTGATACATTTAAATTTGTGGTAGTAAAATCTACTCCAGCTACTCCAAGTGCACCTGCACTTAGTAGCAAAACCCACAACAGTATTACATTAGTTGCTACATTGGGAAATGAATACTCTATAAATAATGGTGATACTTGGCAAGAGAGTAATATTTTCAATAAGCTTAGCCCTTCAACGAATTATATATTCATCCAAAGAGTAAAAGAAACAAAAGTCTCTACTGTATCTTTGGGCAGTGATCCATTAACTGTAACAACGAATAAAAAATCATCAAGCGGTGGATCAGGAAGTAGTAGTTCAGGAAGTGGTGGCTCTGGCGGTGGCGGTTCGGCATCAAGTGAAAGTAGCAAATCTTCACTTGAAAAAGCTATTGAAAAAGCTATGAAGAATGATGAAGGTGCAAAGGAAGTTATATATGAAGTAAAGATGGATAAAAGCGGTAAAGCCGAAATTGAGCTTTCAGATAATTTTATAGGTAAAAAAGTAGCATTCACAGCTAAAACGGATGATGTAAATGTAACGCTTAATGGGAAGATGTTCAAAGATCATAAAAGAAGTGTTGCCCTTGAAATAAAGCCAAAGAAATTAGAAAAAACAAAACTGTCAGATGAAGTTAAGAAACAAATAGGTGATCATCCAGTTTATGATATAAGCTTAAAGATTGATGGTAAGAAAGTAGATTGGTCATCTGATACTAATATTAAGATAAAATTTAAGATAAAAAAAGAGAATGATGATAATTACAAATTAGTTGCAGTTTATATTGATGATAGTGGTAATGTGGAAATTTTAAAAGATAGCTTCTTTGATGGTGAAAGCATTAAATTTACAACGAAGCATTTGAGCAAATATAGTGTTATGTATGTAGATAAAAGTTTTGAAGATACAATGAATCATTGGAGCAAAGAAGCTGTTGAAGCTTTAGCAATAAGAAATATAACTAAAGGAACTAGTAAAACTACATTTTCACCAGAAAAGACTATCACAAGAGCAGAATTTGTAACACTAATCACTTCATATTTTGACTTAAAGAGTGATGCTACTACAAGTTATGTAGATGTAAAGGATGATATGTGGTATACAAAATCAGTTGCGACTGCAAAAAAATTAGAATTGCTACCAGCTATATATGGCAATGAGTTTAAGCCAACTGAAGCAATTACTCGTGAAGAGATGCTATTTATTCTTCATAAAGCATTAGTACGAACAGGAAAAAGTGATGATTTATCAGACAAAGGTATGAGTATAAGTGCATTTACTGATAAAGATACTATATCAGATTATGCAGTAAAAGGAGCAGAGTACCTAATAGCAAGAGATATTATTCATGGATATGATAGAAAGATCAATCCTACTGGTAAATCAACAAGAGCAGAGGTGGCTCAGATCTTCTACAACCTAATAAAAATGTTAAATGAACAATAAACAATAAGGTTTAGGATTGATAAGAGGACGTACTTTTTAGTATGTTCTCTTATTTTTATTTGCCACATGAGAATATGCGAGAGCATAATGCGAATTTTTTATGAGATTGTTGGTATTGTAAAATAATCTATTGGATATATATAGAAACTACTAGTACAGTTACTTTAAAATGATTTAAGAATATCGTATAATAGAAGAAAATACAAAGTTTCATTCTATCGGAGGAGCAATTTATGAATGATGGCAGGTATTATACAGCACATCAATTTTTAAATATTATAGCTTTAACTACATTGATTATATTTGTTGTAATAAGTATCATGCTATGCTTATATAAAGGTTCAGGAAATAAAGGAATAAAAAATATAATATTTGTATATATAGGTTTGGCAATTGTAATGATTACAAGATTTATAGAAGAAGTCATTGTATCACAGAGTACGGCATACGTTATGAGATATGTTTCTAGTGTAGTATTTGTAGTAGTTAATTATATGTTAATTTATTTTTTAATAAAATATGTCTTAAAGGAATTTTATAAGCATAATAAAATACTAATGAAAATTTTAAAGAATATGATTTATGTTGTATTGTTTGCTGGTTTGACAATAGGTGTTTTGAATAAAGAACTTATAATAAATAGTTACTCTTTTTTTTATATCAGATTTGGATTTGTATATAAGCATATGATTATTATATGCTTACTACTCATACTTTTCATCAATACTTTCCTACTTTTGTTGAGTCCTAATAGAGATATGAAAAGGTTTAAATTCAATAATAGATTTTTTGCTACTATTCAATTTTTTTTATGGGGGATACCACTAATTTTTTACAGTATAGCTATAGTAACCCATAGGCTTAATATTTATATTGTTGAACTTATCATGTATTTATTCCTTTCAATCAATTTAAGTGTGGTGAGCAATTATTTTATGCCTTATCGAGTTACTACACCGATTTTTTCAAATGTTAAAGATTTGGTTCTTGATTATGTATTCATTATTGATGCAAATGGTAAAATTATGTATAGAAATAAAAGAGTAGAGGAAAGTAAAATTTTTAAAGATATAGGAAGCATTCATGAGGAAAAGATAGAAGAGATTTTTTCAAAAGAGGTTATTAAAAGAAATGATTACAATAAGCTATTGATAAAGTATATAGATCAAACGAATAGATATTTATCTTATAATGAAAAAGAGATCAAAAATAAAGGAGCTGTTGTTGGTAAAATAATAACATTTATTGATAGAACTGCTCTCATAAAAATGCTAGATAAATTAAAAGAACAGCAAATAGAGACAGAAAAAACCTATAGAGAGCTTTCTCATTACTCAAAAATTGTTTATGATCTTGAAAAGGAAAAGGAAATCAATGCACTTCTTGAGGAAATTGCTAGTACGAGAGAAAAATCTATGGAAAAGTTAAAAGAAAATATAGAAAATCTCGTTGAGAATAGTGATGATGATCCTTTTATAGTAGACATAGAAAAAATAATTCAAGAGGCCAAAAAGGATTTGTTTGATGTAAGGCAGGCAGTGTCAGCGTATATGAGTTATTATGGAGGGCAAAATGATTAAAATAATAATAGCAGATGATCAGGTATTACTAAGAAAATCTTTAGGACAAATTATTAGCACAGATGAAGAGATTATTGTAGCAGATATGGTAGGTTCTGGTAAAGATGCGATAGCGTCTTGTGAAAAAAATAAGCCGGATATTGTTTTGATGGATATAGAAATGCCTCAAATGGATGGCATATCAGCACTTAAAATAATTAAAGAAAAATATCCAGATATTAAGGTGATTATACTGACTACCTTTGATAATGCAGAAAACATAGTAGAATCTTTTTTGAGTGAAGCAGATGGATATATTGTCAAGGATATTGATTGTGAAGAGCTGATTACAACTATCAAATGTGTAAATTATGGACTCACTGTTGTACATAAGAGTGTTAAAAAAATTATGGTGGAAAAGTTTAAGAAAATGAGTAATAGTAAAAAAACGTATACAGATTTATTATCTTTAGAAGAAATTGATATGATTCGGTTGATTGTTGCAGGAAAAAGTAATAAGGAAATAGGGAAAGCTTTTAGCTATACGGAAGGGACGATTAAAAATAAGGTAAGTAGAATCTATGAAAAATTAAAAATAAAAGATAGATTGCAGCTTGCAGTTTATGCAGTGGAAAATGGCATAGAATAAGGAGTCTTTATGGATCTTATATTAAAACAAGAAATAGCTACTATCTGTATAGTGCATATAATAGCTATTATCATTTCTATAATAGCCTTTGTAATTCTTTATATGAAGGCAAATAGAGACCATGCTCTTAAATCATTTTTAGTCCTTCAAATAAGTATGATTGCTTGGATGGTATTTAAGATATTTAAAACCGTATCTCATACAGAAATGATTAGATGGAGTTTTATTGTAGCTTATTATGCTTGTACCTGTATTTTAGAGGTAGCTTTTTTAGAATTTGGCTATGCCTATTATAAGGGGAAGCCATTATCTAAGAAAATAAGATTTTTTATATACATACTCCCTATTGTACAGTTTTTATTTGTCCTTACGAATCCATATCATTATTTGTTTTATAAGACCTATGATTTTTGGGGTGATAGCTTTGGTATATTATTTTATATACATACAGCACTTGAATATATATTTATATTAGTAGGTACATATTTTTGTTCAAAAGTGTTTAAAGAGCATTTTAAAAATAAAAATGTTTTTTATAAATATTTGGTAGTATCAGCCATTGTTGTGCCACTTATTTTAAATTTTTTATATATTACAAAGGTGATACACAGTGTTATTTTTTCTTTAGGAATCTTTGTGATTTTTGATATAACACCTATTGTATTTACATGGGCTAGCTTGATTTTTGTATATGCCACATTTAAACATGACTTTTTCAGTTTATCACCAATCATGAGGCATGAAATAGTCCATAAGCTTGATACGCCAATAGGTATATTAAATTCGGCTTTTGAGGTATCTTACATTAACGAAAGATTAGAAACCATGATCAGTGAGGATATAGAAAATCTTGCAAAAGAGATTTTTAGTGAGGATATAAAAAAAGAATTAAGGAAAAAGGATGAAATTCAAAAAGAAATAGTTTTTAATAAGTTAATGCTTATTGTAACAATAAAAGTAATAAAATCTATCCAAGAAACACAATATGCACTTATTATAAGGGATATATCACCATACAAAAGTATAGAAACAAAAATTATAAATAAGCAAAATGATTTGAATGCTGCCAATAAAAAATTAGAGGATACGATTAAAGTACTTAAAGAAACTTCAAAGGCTGGTGCTAGAAATTATGTAGCAAGAGAGTTACATGATATTATAGGACATTCTCTTGTAGTAACTATTAAACTACTAGAAGTGGCAAAGCTTTATTTTAATAAGGATAAAAAATTAAGTATAGAAGCTCTTAATAATGCAACATTATCTATAGATACAGGAATAAAGGATATGAACGGTGTATCTACAAAAGAAAGTTTAAATAATACTTATACAGGAGAGTTGTTAAAAAAAGATCTTACAAAGATGATAGAACATGTGGAAAAAGTAGGCGTCAAGACAAAACTGCACTTTAAAGGAACACTATATATAATTGAAGAAAAGGTATTTGATATTATAAAAAAGGTTTGCACAGAGCTTGTTACAAACTCCCTAAAACATTCACAGGCAAGTGAGGTGTTTATATCAGTAAATATAAAAAAAACATCTATAGATGTTTTATTTGTTGACAATGGCATAGGAAGTGAGCAGCTTGTAAAGGGAAATGGACTTACAGGGATTGAAGATAGATTAAAACTTGTAGGAGGAGAAGTACAATTCAATACTTCTAAAGGAGAAGGATTTATGAGTAATATAGTTATAAAGGAAAGATAAGAAATCATTATTAATATGAGGAGTTAAGCAATGGGTGATGGTAGATATTATACGTATTATCAATTTTTTAATATAATAATACTCACATTCCTAACAATGTTTACGGTAGCGAGTATGGTGATGAGTCACTATAGAAACAAAGAAATAAGGGGAGGTAAATATATAACAGTTACCTTTTTAGATATAACACTTATAGTAATAGGAAGGGTTTTCGAAACAGTACTTCCAAGTATTTATGTAGCAAAGGGACTGAGATATTTTGAGAGCATGATGTTAATCATTGCCACTGCCACTTTTTATTATTATTTATTTGTATATATGTTTCCCTTGTATAGAAATGGAAGTGATGGCTTTTACAATAAGATGAAGATCATGTTTCTAATAGTATTAATATTTCTAGGAATCAATACAAAAGGTACATTTTTGATAGAAAGTTATTCCTTTTTTAATGTAGTTTATAGCTTTTTTTATATAGGATTATTATGTTCTTTACTTGGAATGATAGTGATTTCATCGGCTGTTATTTTTAAGTCTGAGAATCAAATGCATAAAATATATACAAATAAAAAGATTTTTATATGGATTACTCTATTATTTACTACTCCTATATTTATATATATTTTAGCTCTTATGAAAAAAAGTGATTGCATAGATTTTATTGAACTTTTTGTATATTTTATTTTTTGTATTGCCATCAATACCATGAGCTACTCTACTACCCCCTTTGGACTTACTACTCTTGCTTTTGATAAAATTGGAGATATGATAGTAGACTATGTATTTGTAGTGGATACAAATAGTAACATGATCTATAAGAATAAGGCTACAAATGATACAAAGTTTTTTGTAAAGAATGAAAATGTTGATGTTTTTAAAATAAAAAGTTTATTCAGAGGAAGCATTGAAGAAAAAAAGAATGCTTTAGGGAATACGTATATAAAACTGATAAAAGATAATAAACAATATTATTTTACATATAAATTAAAAGACCTTAAAAATGAAGATAAATTAATTGGATATATGATAACAATTACGGACATAACAGAGCTGATGAAGCTAGTTTATTCCTTAAAAGAAAGAAAAGAAAAGGCTGAGGAAGCTAATAAGCAGTTAAAAAATTATTCAAAAGTGGTTTATCATTTAGAAAAGGAAAAACAGATCAGTTTATTGCTTGAAGAAATCATTAAAACAAGAGAAAAAGCAATGGAGAAGTTAATTATTAGAATCAATAATTTAGAGTCTAAGCTAGGGCAGGATGATTTTGAAAGTTATATAGAGGATGCGATTAAACATAATGGAGATATTTTAAATGATGTAAGGCAAGCAGTAACAACATATAGAGAACATTATGGAGGGTAAGCTATGATAAATGTCATTATAGCAGATGATCAGGTTTTACTTAGAGAATCTATTGGATATATCTTAGATAATGATGAGGAAATCAATGTTATAGGTATGGCAGAAGATGGAAATGAAGTAATAAAGATGTGTAATGAACTGCACCCGGATGTGGTACTTATGGATATTGAAATGCCCGAGCTTGATGGTGTAAAAGCAACGAAGAGAATAAAAGAAAAATATAATGATATAAAAGTTATTATACTTACAACCTTTGAAAATCCAGATAATATAATGGAATCTTTTGTTGCTCTTGCGGATGGATATATTGTGAAAAATATAAGTCATAAGGATCTTGTACTTACAGTAAAATGTGTAGCAAGTGGGCTTACGGTAATACATGAAAGTGTTAAGAAAATTATGGTAGATAGATTCAAGGGGTTAGGTGAATATAAGTCCCAATATGAAGATATTTTAAATGAGAAAGAAATAAAAATTATTAGGCTTATAGCTAGTGGAAAGAGCAATAAACAAATAGCTGCTACGCTTAATTACTCAGAAGGAACCATCAAAAATAAAGTTAGCAAAATACTAGAAAAGCTTCATATGTCAGATAGAATGCAGATTGCAATTTTTGCTATAGAAAATGGTATCGTATAGGTGGTATTCGTATGGATTTTGCAGTACAAGTTAAAGTGGCTACAATTTCTCTTTGGAATTATGCAGCCATTATTGTTAATGTTATAGCTTTTATAATACTTTATATGAAAGCAAATAGAAATGCTTCCCTAAAAGCCTTTTTTCTTGTGCAGTTTGGTATGCTAATTTGGCTTATTGGAAAAGTATTTAAAACAGTTTCACCAACGGAAGATTTAAGATGGGCATTTATTGTATTTTACTATTTTGGCGCATGTCTTTTAGAGGTTGCTTTTCTTGACTTTGCATATATTTATAATAAAGGTAGACCTATGAAAAAAGTGAATAGAATAGTTATTTATTTCATTGCACTGACCCAATTTATTATTGTACTCACTAATCCTTGCCATTATCTTTTTTATAGTAGATATAGTTTTTGGGGGGATGACTTTGGAATACTTTTTTACCCATATGCAGCTATTTATTATATTTATATGATTATAGGGATGCTTTATTGCAGTAAAAAGTTTAGACAGCAGGTAAAATACAAAGATCCATTACAAAAATATATTATTGGATCTGCTATACTAATGCCTATTATTTTTAATTTTATCTATATAACAAGAATGCTTGAAAGTTTTTTTGAAATATTAGGTATTCAGGTATTTGATATTACACCTATTGTATTTACCTGGTCTCTTCTAGTTTTTGTATATGCTACCTTTAAGTATGAATTTTTTGATCTTACGCCAATCATGAAACATGAGGTAACTCATAGACTTGATACACCTATTCTAATCATGGATGCAGCTAGAAACATAATATTTGTTAATGAACAGCTTAAACATAGCTTTGAGATTTTTGATGACTATCAAAAACTAAAAGAGCTAATAAACCACAAGGAAATGAAAAAAAATAGTACAGATAATTATTTAATCAAATATAATGATAAATATTTTAAATATAGTATTAAAACCTTGAAAGGCATAGGTGGAATACAGTATATAGTGACTTTCAATGATATAACCTCCTATCAGATTGTTAGAAATCAGTTACATAACAAAAATGTAGAGCTTAATGAAGCAAATAAGAAACTTGAGAATCAAATTCAAATGCTTAAAGAAACTTCTCGTATAGGTGCTAGAAACTATGTTGCACGAGAGCTTCATGATATCATTGGTCATTCCCTTGTAGTGACGATGAAGTTACTTGAAGTTTCAAAAATATTTTATAAAAAAAATACAGAAAGAGTATTAGAAAGTCTAGAAAAAGCAAGACAATCAGTGAAAAATGGCTTTAGTGAAATGAAAGAAATAACCACTAGAAAAGATAATCATAGGATCTATAGTTCTACCCTCCTAGAGGGAGAACTTAAAAGTATGCTTAAAGTGGTAGAGGTTAGTGGGATGAAGGTTAATTTTTACTTAAGAGGAAAGGCGGATAAATTAGATGGAAAAGTTTTCGACATTATCAAGAAGGTATCTACAGAGCTTGTAACCAATACATTAAAACATGCTAAGGCTAGCAGTATTTTACTTTCTCTAAACTTTTTAGAAAGAGAGATTCATGTGCAATTCATGGACAATGGTATTGGAAATAAAAAAATCAAAAAAGGTAACGGTCTAAAAGGGATAGATAGTAGACTAGAGCTAATTGAAGGAAGGGCTACATATGAAGCTAGTAGTGGAGAGGGATTTATTGCAAATATAAAAATTCCTGTAAAGTAAATAAATTTTGATGAGGTTATCTAAAAAAGATAGCCTTTTTGTTTATCCAAAATGACTACGGGTTAAGAATACAAAAAATTAGTTACTAAAGTTACTATGGAAATGACTACTAGTATATTTCGCATAAAAATAAAATCTATTAAAATAAAACTGTATAGGTAAAATAAACTAAATAAAGAGGAGGATTATTAGTGAAAAAGAATATAATGATTTTGATTGCAATGGTTCTTATGTTAAGTATTACAGGATGCTCTAATGAAAAAACTACCGAAAAGGGAACGGATAGTGGGGAAGTGAATCAGCAGGTAGAACAAAGTAATACACAAGCAGAAGAAACAAAAGAAACAAAAGAGAATAAATTAGATAGTAGCATTACAGGACTTGAGTTACTTAAATCGGTTCAGTATAAAGCTCCAAAAAGCTTAATAATGGAGGCTGAAGTAACTGGTTTTGAAGGATTTGTTTCAAAGACTATTACTTACAACAAAGGGCAGAATAGTCGGATGGAGACAGAAGGAGCTGATGTAGGAAAACAAATAGTTATATACAATGCTGATGAGGGAGCAACATATCAGTATAAAGAAGGGGATGCTCAGGGAATTGTTATGTTAGACGGAGAAGATGAAGATGCAATGGAAATGGGTATGGCCACACCTACTTTTGCAGATCTAGTTGATGAATCCTCAGAAAATATAGTAGCAAGAGTTGAAAAGTTAGATGGAGAGGAAGTAATTTATATAGAAACTAAAGAATCAGAAGGGGCTGAAGGAGAAGCTACTGTTTATATGTGGTATAGTCCTAAATATTCTGTACCCCTAAAATATGAATTCCATATGAATGGAAAGCGTATGCTAAGCTCAGTTATAACGAAGATAGAGGCAGATGTAGCAGTAGACGATGATTATTTTACTCCTCCATCGGATGTGAAATTTATGAATTATTCATTAGATGATATATTTGACGGACCTAAAGAGTAAAAGGAACAGGAGAATAAAACAATTTAAAACAGACTATACAGAAAATTATAAATATTTTAACCCACTAGAATCTTTTAGACGCTAGTGGGTTTGTATGATTTGTAATTAAAACTATTTTTTATATACAATTTTTCCATCAACAATTGTTATTGCAGCATAAATATCTTTAATTTTGTTCTCATTAATATTGAAGATATCTTCACTTAAAACTACTAAATCAGCAAGTTTGCCAACCTCTAAAGAACCTTTTATTTTCTCTTCAAAAGAACTATAGGCTCCGTTTATAGTAAATGCTTTTAAAGCTTCTGTTACAGATAATTTTTCCTTTGGAAGATAGGCTTCACTAGGCATAAGGTTTAAATCTTTTCTTACTACTGCTGAATAGATATTCTCAAAGGGATTGAAATCTACAACGGGTGCATCAGATCCACCAGAAACTTTGATACCTAAATCGTACATAGTTTTAAAGGCATAGGATTCATCAGCACGATTCCCCACTCGGTCACGGACAATATGTAAATCATAATCTAAGAAAATAGGTTGAACATAAGCAATTAGATTTAAATCTTTCATGGAATGAAGGATATCTGAATTTGTTATTTGTGCATGGACAATACCATGTCTATTATCTTTATTTTCATTATAGGAGGAAGATTTTTTTATAGCATCTATAAACATATCCATAGCTTTGTCTCCTATAGCGTGAGCAGCAACTTGGAAACCATGTTTTTGAGAATAATCAAATAGGTCGTTCAGTTCCTCTTGTTTAAAACTAGCAATGCCTTTATTTTTAGGGCAGTCGCTATAATCTTCTCGAAGTAGTGCTGTTCTAGCACCTAAGGAGCCATCTAAAAGAAGTTTAAGAGGACCGATCTTAAAAAATGTATCCCCCATACCTGTTTTATATTCTGATTCAACAAATTCTTTAAATGAAGGTTTGTCAAAAAATAAGCATTGCTGATAAATTCGAACAGGTAGCTTTTTTTCTTGGTTAAGCTCTTCGTATGCTGTAAGAACTTTTTTATAATCTTGATCGGGCATAGTACATAAATCATCTGTTTGGACTGAAGTGATTCCGCTTTCAAGGAGATGATCACATGTAGTTAAAATCATTTCCTTGATATCCTCTAGAGAAGGAGATGGTACTGCGTTATATAAAATGTTGAGTGCGTCTTCTTGAAAAATTCCGTCTTCTATATGGATATTAGGGTCGTTTTCATCTAAATGCTCTATGTCAATAATATTTAGTGCAGCTGTATTACATACACTTATATGACCACAAGTACGAGTAAATAGAATAGGAATATCTTTTGAAATTGTATCTAAATCAGCTCTCTTAGGAAATCTATTTTCCATAAGCTTATCTTGGTTCCATCCACGACCTAGGAGCCATTTTTCACCTGCAATGGAATGAGATTTTATAAAATCTTTTGCTTTTTCTATCATATTTTCAATAGAAGCGAATTTAGTCAAATCCATCTTTTTTAATGTATAGCCATAATTTAAAAGATGCATATGACTATCGTTAAAGCCTGGAAGGAGTAGTTTTCCATCAAGAGAAATGACTTCATCATAAGTAGTTGTTATTTTCTTCGCAGCTTTGTTAGAACCTAAGAAATCAATTTTATTACCATTAATACCTATAGCCTCATAAAATGTATTTTGAGAGTCAAGTGATGCTATTTTTCCGTTAATCAATAATGTTTTCATAGTAAAATCTCCTATTTTTAAAAATTTTATTTGATATAATGAAATAAAAATAAAGAAATTTTGAAAACTAAAATTTGTGGGAGGAATATATGGAACTGATTATACATTATATAGCAGACTTTCTGTGGGATTGGCCGCTAATTGTAACGATTCTTTCAACTGGTATTTACTATACATTAACATGTAAATATTTTCAAATCAAGTATTTTAAGCATATTTGTAAAAGTACGTTGGGAAGTAGTGAAAATGCAAAAGAGCATAATGCAAATTCTCTTACTACAGTAGAGACCTTTTTTACAGTAATTGCTACTACCTCAGGGATTGGAAATATAACAGGCGTTGCAACGGCCATTTCACTAGGCGGACCAGGTGCTTTATTTTGGATGATTATAACTGGAATGATCGGTATGATCATAAAGATGGCAGAGGTAACTCTTGCCGTTTATTATAGGGATGAAAATGAAGATGGTAGCTTTGATAGTGGTCCCATGCAATATATAGAAAAAGGGATAGGTGTTTGCATGAATTTTGGAAAACTTCATGTACCTATTGCTATTTTTTGTGTTGGGATCATGTCTACTTTATTTATAACCATACAAAATTATCATGCATCTGTTGCGATTTCAGGTATTTTTAACATGAATGTAGTATATATTGCATTTATATATTTAGCTATATTATACATAGCAATTTATAAAGGGATTAAAGCTGTCAGTAAAATATTTAAAATAATGATTCCTATCATTTCTTTGATTTACATAGGATCAGGAATTTTAGTAGTTTTAAAGAATTTAAATTTATTTTTGCCATCTATAAAGCTAATTTTTATAGATGCATTTAATGTAAATGCATTATTTGGAGGGGTTGCAGGAAAAGGTATTGCAGAAGTCATAAGACAAGGGGTATCTAGGGCTGTATACTCGAATGAAGCTGGATGGGGAACTACACCTATGATTCATGCAAAAGCCAATACAGATCATCCAATAAAAATAGGATTTTGGGGTGCTATAGAAGTTTTTTTTGATACGATTATTATATGTGCTACAACGGGGCTAGTTGTTGTAATTTCTATAGTTTCTGGGAACTTAAGTATTGGAAATGAAATGGTTATAAAAGCTTTTTCTATGGGAATAGGAAATGGAGCAAAAATAATTATACCGATTATCATTTTCTTGTTTGGATTAACTACTTCTATAGGATGGTACTCTTATTATGAGACTATATTTAAGTATATACATAAACGATCAAGTATTGATGTATTACCCCTAATAAAAGTGATGAAGTATATTTACCCATTACCAGGATTTGTTATGGTTTTATATGTTAGCAAAAACGGAGTACCAGGAAAACTACTTTGGGCTTATTCTGATATATTAGCAGGACTTCCAACGTTTATAAATATATTTGCTGTTTTGATACTATCTAATAAATTCTTTGATTTATTAGAAGATTATGAGCTAAGGTATATTAAAAAAGTCGAGCCGGAGGAAAGAATACCAGTCTTTTTCAAGGAAGAAGACGATAAATATTACGATTTTTAGTAATTGTGTGAAAATACACACGAAGATTTGATTTGCATTTGACATTTGTTTTTTATACTCTCCCTAAGGAATAAAATAAAGAAACATAAGGGGGAGTTTTTTAATGGAAAAAATTTTAGATGCTATAGTCGGTTTTTTGTGGGGAACACCGCTTATAGTAGGAATTCTTTTTACTGGTTTTTATATTACAATTAGAAGTGGATTTTTTCAGTTTGCTTTCTTTGGTCATATAATGAAAAATACTTTTAGAAAAATGATAAAAGGTAAAGATGATAGTCATGGAGATAAGGGCCTTTTATCGCCAATAGAAGCTGTTTCAACTGCTATAGGAGGATCTGTAGGGGTAGGAAATATAGGAGGGGTTGCTACAGCTATAGCTACAGGTGGCCCTGGTGCAGTATTTTGGATGTGGATTTGTTCTTTAATTGGGATGATTATAAAAACAGCTGAGGTAACTTTAGCAGTTCATTATAGAAATACTGATGAAGATGGAAATCCATTTGGAGGACCTACCTATTATATTGAAAAAGGGTTAGGAGAAGAAAAAGGTTTTAAATTTTGGCCTGTATTAGCAGTTTTATTTGGTGGAGGTATATTTGCAACTTTTTTCATTACCTTACAAAACTATACTGTTTCAGAAGCTTTAGATTCAGCTTTTGGAATAGGTATGATACCAGCATCTTTAATATATTGTGTATTAACTTATGCTATGATCTTTGGAGGAATAAAGCATGTAGGTAAAGTGGCTGGTAAAATCGTTCCTATTATGTGTTTATTTTATATTGTATCTTGCTTGATTATTATAGGTACAAATATAGCTGCACTTCCAGAGGCATTAGGTCTTATATTTAAATCTGCATTTTCTGGAACAGCTGCTGTAGGAGGATTTACAGGTGCAGGGATTTCCCAAGTAATAAGATTGGGAGTTTCTAGAAGTGTTTATTCAAATGAAGCAGGTTGGGGTACATCACCTATGATTCACTCTACTTCAAAAACAGATCATCCAGTAAGACAGGGATTATGGGGTGGATTTGAGGTGTTTGTAGATACGATGGTTGTATGTACCATGACAGCCCTTGCAATTATTATTACAGGCCAGTGGTCTTCAGGCTTATCTGGTGCAACACTTACCTTATCTGCATTTGAAATAGGAGTAGGCTCTTTAGGTAAAAATATTTTAGCTGTAGGTGTATTTCTATTTGGAATAACAACTTCTTCTGGCTGGTATTCATATTATGAAATTATTTTAAGACATGTTTTTAAAGAAAGATCAGACATTAAAAATAAAATCTTGAAGGTTTATAGATTATTGTACCAGATTCCTGGAGTTTTAATGGTATTATATGCTGTAAGCTATGGGCTTCCAGGAAAGTATGTATGGTATTTTGCAGATATTTCATCAGCTGTGCCAACCTTTGTAAATATCTTTGCAGTATTATTTTTATCTAATAAATTCTTTGAACTATTAAAGGATTACAAAGCTAGATATTTAGGGATTGGAAAGGTAGATTCAAATTGTAAATTATTTTATGAAGATGATATAAGTGAAAATAGGAAATTTGAAAGTAAAATAAGCTAGACAATTGAATTTTGCAAATAGGCTATGAGATGGTGTATGATAACAGACCTCTTGATTTTAGAAATGTAAATTTACTAAAATTGAGTAGTCTGTTTTATTTTATAATATTTAAAGACTCATCTTCAAAAGACTCATAGGACTTATTTGATTAGAAAATGTTATAATGAATTAGAATTTACTAAAAGGAGTTAAGCTTATATGTGGATTAATATTATTGAAGATGAAAAAAATTTAAATGCTATTTTGAAAACTTATTTAGAAAAAGAGGGGTACTCTGTGAGAAGTTTTTTAAATGGCAATGATGCTATTGAAGCTATAGGTTTAGAAACGGATTTGTGGGTGATAGATATTATGCTACCTGATACAAATGGATTTACTATTTTTAATAAAATAAAGGAAGCTACACCGCATGTATATACTATTTTTATTTCTGCTAGGAATCAAGACATAGATCGAGTGGTTGGTCTTGAAATGGGATGTGATGATTATATCTCAAAGCCTTTTATGACAAGAGAACTGATCATAAGAGTGAATAAATTATTAAAAGCACCCGTCAAGGATCGAAGTATATTAAAAGCAGGAAAATATGAAATATGTATAAATCGGCATAAAGTTTTTTGTGACAAAAAAGAGATCGAATTTTCTGCGAAAGAATATGATCTTTTACTTTATTTTCTTCAAAACCCCAATATAGCCCTCTCTAGAGAACAAATTTTAGAACGAGTTTGGGACGACGCTTATCAAGGGTCTCAAAGAGTTGTAGATGATACTATAAGAAGAGTTAGGAAAAAAATGCCAGGATTAAAGATTGAAACTGTTTACGGATATGGGTATACATATGAAAGAAAATAGTATGAAAAATAAACCCTTAGGGTTTCAAATATGGATCATCATTACTATATTTATTGTTTTGATTACTGCTATTGTTTCTGTTACAACGATTATTACTATAAATAAAACAAGTAACTTAGATATTAATATTTTTGATAAAAAATTATTTGGAAGTCTTTTTAAACTTATGATCTGCATTGTTATCATAAGTATTATAGCAGCAAAAATGATTTCAAATACAGTAACTGAGCCCATACGTTTTTTAGAAAGAAAAGTTAGATTGATTGCAAATAAGAAATGGATAAAAAACATTAAGCTTGATAGGAAAGATGAAATTGGGAAACTAGCTTATTCTATAAGTAAGATGCAAGATAATTTAGAAAAACTAGATAAAGAAGAAGAATTTTTCCTACAAAGTTTATCCCATGAATTGAAAACACCTATTATGGTTATTAAAAATTATTGTCAAGCACTCCATGATGGCGTGTATATAAATGATTCTATGAATGATACAATCAATGTGATTGAGGAAGAAGCTAATGCTTTAGGAACAAAGATTAGTAAGCTCTTATACATCAGTTCTCTTGAATATGTGTTAGAAAAAGAAGATAACTTCAACTGTATAGAATTAAAAGGAATGATAGAACATCTTACAGATCGACTTTGTCATTTTAATGAAGGAATAGAATTAGAATTAAATTTAGAAAAGTGCTTTGTCATGGGTATAGAAGAAAAATTACAGGTTGCAATAGAAAATATTTTAGATAATTGTGTAAGATATGCAAAGACTTATATCAAAATTCAAACTAGAAAGGTAAGTGCTAGCCAATACGAAGGCTTTTTTGTTGAAATCTCTATTATCAATGATGGCGATGATATTCCAAAAGAAGTAAGGACCCATTTATTTAATAAATTTTATAAGGGATTAAATGGAAATTTTGGATTAGGGCTTTACATTACTAAGAAAATCATAGAATTTCACAAAGGAAGTGTTTGTATTGAGAGTTTAAAAGGTGAGGTTATATTTACCATTAAACTACCATTAGTAGTTTAAATGGATCAATATAACTTCTTTTTTAAAGGAAGCATTGTACTACTAGTAGAGTTTTTACAAATAATATAAAAAGATAAATTTTTATAAATTTAAATTTGCTATTTAAAAAAAGTTAATAAAGCTTGTGCATCTTTTTTTAAAGCTTCTAAGTTTTGTTTATTTACCTTATAGAAATCCTTCTGTCCTATAATTTCAGCACCCTCCAAATGATTTTTCATAACTTCAAAGGTTTTCCCATTATTTCCAGCATGGGTGCTAAATAAAATAACCTTTTTCCCTTTAAAATTATTTTGTTGTAAAAATGTACTTACAGGAGGCGTGATTGTATACCACCAAACAGGAGTACCAATAAAGATATAATTATAATCTGCTAAATTTAAGGCATACTGCTTTAATGCTGGTGTATGACCAGACTTTATATGAGCTAAGCCTATAGTCGCTGCTGTTGCTAAATTATAGGGCTTTTGTAATTGAAGTTCTAAAACATCTGCATTTATTTGATCTGTAATAATGTTTCCTAGTTTCTTTGTATTTCCTTGTAGAGAATAGTATATCACAATTGCTTTTTTATCAGTCATCTACAAAACCTTCTTTCTTTAAGATTTTTTACATCTAGGGAAAATTATTTGGCGATGATTAGATTGAATGTTCATTCGGTTTATAGTGCTATTATACACATGTAATGATTAAATTTCAATAGGTTTCTAAAAAATAAATTACTTAGTTAAACCTTCCCAAATCATTCGAATGTATAGATCAACAAATTTTTTCTCTAATTTAATCTCACCAGATATTTGGGCACGCAAAAATCCAGAAAGTGCCCCGTTGATATAAAGAAAAAGTAAATCTTCTGGTATTTCCTTTATAAATTTTTTAGATTTAATAAAAGTCAGAAAATCATCAATAGTATCTTTAAAAGATGCTTCAATTTCTTTTTTTACATTGTTATCTATGATGGGTGAATTACAATATCGTTCTATAAATTCATATTCATCAGGATAATTTAAAGCATATTCAATAAATTTTTTTATCATAGTATAAAAGGATTGGTAAGGTGTTTCTTCTTGAGATACGTACTTAATTGCTTGTAGCATTTTTAACTTTAACTCTTTATAAAGCTCTGTAATTAATTCTTCTTTACTTGAAAAATGATGATATATTGTACCAACAGCTACGCCTGATTGTTTAGATATTTTTCCCATGGATGCACCTTGTGTACCATTTTCAAGGATCATTTTTAAAGCTGTATTCAATACTTTTTTTCTTTTATCTACACTTTCATGAATCACTAAAATCAGCTCCAAACTTTACGCTAGTCTTTTAGTTTAGAGTAAACTATTCGTTTTATCTTGTCAATTACAGAGATTATTAAAAAATTTACGGTCTTTATTTTATTCTCTAATATTTTTAATTGTTAGTCTTTGTTTTTTGATGCTTTAAAGAATGGGAAAAAATATATGGTATAATTTTATAATGGTTTAAATTCAAAATTCTGTATAATAAAATCTGAAAGAGACTGAGAAAATCACCATAAAAGAAGAGGTGGTACTTTGAATGTATTTGTAAATCTAAAACAACTTGGGAAAAGGAGAAATATAATAGATAAAAAGTTATATTTCCTTGAAAATAAACCTTCAACTGTTGAAGCGTTAATAAAGAGCTTTGTTACTATATGTGTCAAAGACTTCAATGATAGAGTGGATAATAAGAAAATTATTACATACTTATCAAAAGAAGAAATCAATAACCATGCTCAAGTGGGGAAAATTTCTTTTAATGAAGATAACAGAGGAGATAAACAGGATATAGATCAAGCTATTGAAAATGCGATGCAAAGTTATGAAGATGGTATTTTTCGTATTTTTATAGATGATGATGAAGTGGGGGCTTTGCATGATGAAATTAAAATAATTGAAAACTCCACATTGACATTTATAAGGCTTACTATGTTAGCAGGTAGAATGTGGTAACTAACGTTTTATATAGCACAATTAATCTCAAAATATGAAAGGAATCATAATAGTATGTTTGATTTTCATCTTATTAGTAACTTATTTAAAAAGAAAAAAGTAGAAAGGGATTATAATATTATGTTTCATTTTTATGGAGTACCAAAAGAAATCGCAGAAAATTATTCAGAATATATTGAGAAAAATAAAAAAATACTTAAAACAAAAGAGCAAATAAATTTTCTTGATGAAATCATATCTTTTTTCAAAAAAGGTGGAAGAGGAGATTATGCAGGTTATTTGGAGGGAAAGCTTAATGAAAAATTTCCAAATAAAGAAATTATCACAGTAGATGAACTATTTCCAAAAGAAATTCATCCTGTTTTTAAATTGTTACTTGGCGATGAATTGAAAGAAAAATTTTTAGAAGCTGTTTATAATCAGATAAAATACCCTTATACAAAAGGTTATTATCGTAGACCTATTAGAAGTCAGGATATTAGAAGTCACCTATCATCAATTAAATACTTATTGGAATTATTTATGTTCTATAAAGCATCGGCTACTCATTTAGAAGCTCACATAAAAGGTGAACTTGATTATTCAGTGGATTATAAGGATTGGTTGGCAGTTGAAATAGATAATAATAATCAGAAAATCATTGATTTAATAAAAGAAATAATACTGGGTGACAATAATGTTGCAAAAGTGTCTTATGAGATGATTCGTGGAATCGTTAGGTCAAGTAATGAGAAGCTACATAAGCTTTTAGGTGAGTTACTCCTAGCTGCTAAGCTTCAAGAAGGAATTCGCCAAAGTATTTGCGAAAGTATGGATTCTGGTACAATTGAAGCATTTAAGTATCTATTTAATATTGTAGATTCAGAAAATCTGATTCGTTTTTCATCTGTAAAACGTGCTGTTGGAACATGGACAGGCATTGGAGAGGAAAACGGTGATAGAATTACTAAAAAAGAGATGATTCTTATTAAAAATGCTCTTGAAAGTATAGAATTTAGAGAAAAGCTTTTAACTAGCAAAGACAATGTTGAGCTGTATATGGGTCTTTGGGCAGTTGGCTTTTACAATGTTTTAGATGCTACTAAAGTAATTGAAAATATTATTGATAATGGAGAAAGACATCAAAAACTTTTAGTTTCATACTATTTAATTCATACGCAAGAAAACCATATACAAAATAGAATTGCTAATAAAATTTTCATTGAATATCATGATGATTATGAGGTTTTAGCTTGCTTTAACGATTGTTATTTGAATGAAATTTCTAATTATAACTTTGAATTAATTGAAAAAGATATTATAAAATATTTTGAATCAAAAGAAGAAGCTAATAAACATTTTAATAATCTAATTTCAATAATTGATAATATGGATAAAAAAGTTCTTACCTATAATCCATGTATTTTCCCTTGGCATGAAGAAAAACTAAAGAAAGAAGATGTTGCTAGAAAGCTATGCTATATAGCAATGCTCTTGAAAGAGGATAAAATAGACTCTGCATGTGAGTATTTTGATAATATAGATCCTTGGAGTAGAGACCGCTTTGTAAAAAAACTACTTGATGAGCCATCTACAAATAAACAAAAAGATACATTAGTCTCAATGCTTTCTAATCGAAGTGAAGGAACTCGGCATGTAGCTTTTAAAATAGCTGATAAAATGAACCTAGTCAATGAATACTATATGGAAATAGAGAATATGTTACGCTTAAAAGCTGGTGATTTGAGAAGTAATGTCATAAATCTTTTAATTAAACAAAATGATGATGCTTTATTTGAAACGATTAGTAGACTCATTGCTGAGAAAAATGCTAGTAAGCGACTTGGAGCATTAGATATAATTTTGAAATTACTTGATGATGAAAATCGGCAAAGTTTATTTGAAAAATCAAGGGAATTAGTTAAAGATATTAATGAGCCAATATCTAGTGAGGAAATATTAATAAAACAGATTTTTGGGTCTGACGATAAAGATGAAAATAGCATGGAAAATGGTTTTGGTATATATAATAATGAATATATGGCTGATTTTTATAAAAAATTTGAGATATCTAAAACGGATGCTAATATCAAATGGATATTTACATTAAAAGAAAAAGATTATTTGGATATTTTTGAAAAATTAAATAACCTTTACAAGGAAAATGAGGATAGGGAGTATACCACAAGATATGGTGAACAAACAATGCTTTCTAGTGGCTTAACTAGTATTCGATATACTGCTTACAATAAAGAAAAATTAAATGATTATCCATTTCCTGAGCTATGGACTGAGTTTTATAAAAAAGAAATTAAAGATTTTGAGACTTTGTATCAATTGTATATGATGTTACAGGTAGGAATTTATGATAAAGAAGAAGATACAAACAAATTGATGGTTTTTTGGGATAATTTTGTTGGTATTTCTTTATCTAAAATTAAAAAGAAAGTATTTGATTTAGAATACAAATATTATATTACACGAATTGTAGAGGTATTATATAGAGAATATAAAGATAAAAGTTATACTTTTAAAACCTCTGTATCAATATATTCAAAGCTAGTAAGTCAATATACTTTAGAGGATATGACTATGCGAAGAAAACGTTATAGCTGGAGTAAAGATCATGATGAAACAGAGCTTGTTAGTATACTTCATGATAGTTGGTTTAGAACTTTAAATAAGGAGTTAGAATGTCTTTCAGATGATAAAGATTTTATGATTTCTTTTAGTTTAAGGTATAAACTTTATGATATTTTCAATTTTAATGCTAAAAAAGATGACCTTCACGAGGATACAAACTTAATAGATCTACTAGAATTTTCAAGAGCTATAAAACTTGGTATTATAGAAAAAGATGAATTATACAAAGAAGTATTTGAGAGAAATAAATTGCTTCGCAGTGTTGATTTTATATCGTCAATTTTAACAGGTGATTTTAAAAGATTTAATATTGATGAAAATAAAATAAATAAAGAAGACTTAAATATTTTAAATAAGAATGGAAATATAATAATCCAAAAGATTGTAGATGTTGAATTAAATAGAGGGGATACCCCAACAATATTTTCTAAGGTAATATCAAGAATAAAATCTGTTAAAGGTCTAGAAAATATGGTTCAAATTCTCTTGGCCTTAAATACTGAAAAATTAGATAGAAGTAGTTATAGTGGAGATACTAAAAAATCTACCCTTAGTCATTTGTTACATGTATCTTCTCCAAATAAAGAGGATGATGCTAAAAAATTAAAGAAGCTAATAAAAGATAAAAATATTTCAAAGGAACGACTAGTTGAAGTTGCCATGTATTCTCATAAGTGGATTGACATGATTCAAGAATATCTTGGTTGGAAAGGTTTTTCTAGTGGGTGCTACTATTTTATGGCTCATATGAGTAATGTTAATGAAAAACAAAGTGCATTATTTGCCAAGTTCACTCCTATTGCAATAGAAGATTTATCATTAGGAGCATTTGATATAAGTTGGTTTAAGTCTGCTTATAAGGAGCTTGGGAAGAAAAAGTTTGAAGTTTTATATGATGCTGCAAAATATATTTCTGATGGTACAAAGCACTCAAGAGCTAGAATGTTTGCGGATGCTGTAAATGGGAAGATTAAAATAAAGCAGGCTGAAGAGAAGATCATAGATAAGAGAAATAAAGATTTGGTCATGAGTTATGGTCTTATTCCTCTAGGTAAAAATCGTGAAAAAGCTCTTTTAACTAGATATAAATTTTTACAAAACTTCCTTAAGGAAAGTAAGCAGTTTGGAGCTCAAAGACGTGCTAGTGAAGCTAAAGCAGTTTCAATTTCTATGGAAAACCTTGCACGAAATGCTGGCTTTTCTGATGTAACTAGACTTACTCTAAATATGGAAGCGAGTCTTATGAAGGAAATGAAGCCATATTTTAATCCACATGATATAGAGGGGACATTAGTAAATATTGAAGTTGATGAGAGCGGTCAATCTAAGATTATAGCTGTAAAAGGTGATAAAATACTTAAGAGTATCCCTGCAAAGCTAAAAAAACATAAATATATTTTAACGTTGAAAGATATTCACAAGAATTTAAAAGAACAACATAGCCGTTCGAAGAAAATGTTAGAGCAGTCAATGGAAGATGAGGTTTTATTTTATCCATCAGAAATTGAAAATCTAATGATCAATCCTGTAACTAAGCCACTGATGGAATTTTTAGTTTTGAAATTAGATAATACGTTTGGATTTTATAGAGATGGAAAACTTTTATGTGCTGATGGTGCTGAAGTTGAACTTTCAGAAGGCAGTACTATTAGAATTGCCCATTGTTTTGATTTGTATAATTCAGGAAAATGGTCGGATTATCAAAAGTATTTATTTGACAATGGAATCAAGCAACCATTTAAGCAAGTATTTAGGGAATTATATGTTAAGACAAGTGAAGAAAAAGAAAAGTTAAACTCACGAAGATATGCAGGACATCAAATTCAGCCAAAGAAAACGGTAGCTGTACTAAAAAATCGTAGATGGGTTGTGGATAACGAAGAGGGATTACAAAAGGTTTATTATAATGAGAATATTATTGCTAGAATCTATGCTCTTGCTGATTGGTTTTCTCCTTCTGATATTGAATCGCCAACACTTGAATGGGTAGAATTTAGTGATAGAAAGACATTTAAACCTATTAAAATAGATGAAATACCAGATATTGTATTTTCGGAGGTCATGCGTGATGTAGATCTTGCTGTGAGTGTTGCTTACGTTGGTGGAGTTGACCCTGAAACAAGTCATTCAACTATTGAAATGCGTAAAGCTATTGGGAAGCTTAGTGCTAAGCTATTTAAACTTGATAATATTGCATTTAATGAAAGTCATGCAATGATTGAAGGCTCTTTAGGGAACTATACTGTTCATCTTGGAAGTGGTGTAATCCACCAAAGGGCTGGTGCACAAATAAATGTATTACCTGTACATTCTCAGCATAGAGGGAGACTATTTCTTCCGTTTGTTGATGAAGATCCTAAGACAGCAGAAATACTTTCTAAGATTTTACTATTTGCTGAAGATAAGAAAATAAAAGATCCATTTATATTAGAACAGATTAAGTAAGTCAAGTATAGGTTTTTGATTTAAAAAAAGACTATGTTACATTAAGAAGATGATTTCTGTATTGAACAGGAGTCATTTTTTTATTTTGATTAAGCAAAGAGGTGCATTACTAGCAAAAGGAAGAGTGATTGGTATTCAATTTAAAGAACTCTTTAAAGATAAATTATATTTTGGTTGAGGAGGTTAATTTGTAGAGGTGTTATTTAAACTAGATTTATTAACTTGTTATTGGTGATTAGGCATAATATAATTTATTTCAAGGAATAAATCAAATTTCTGACGTAAACTGATGTAAAAAGAATACTTAGAAGAATTTGAAATCATAAGTCAAAAAATATAAGCGTTCATGAAAATATGAATAATAGGATTAGATCAAACAAAGAAGAGTTTTTGTTTGTAAGGGTTAGTAAAAATTATACGGAGGGATAACATATGGAAAACTATGATGGATTTGAAATAGGAACGATCAGACCGCCTAGTGAAGCAGAAAGTTTATTATTAAGAATTACAAGGAATTGTCCATGGAATCAATGTAAATTTTGTACTTTATACAAAGGTGAAAAATTTAGCATAAGACCTAAAGAACATATTTTTAAAGATATTGAATTAATAAAAGTATGCATTGATATATTTAAACAAATAGAAGATGCAAGGAACAAAGGAAGACAACAATTATTAGATAGATTAAAGGAGACTTTAGGTTCGGGGAATAATTGGGCATATCACTCTGCAATAAGCTGGTATAGAAGTGGTATGAAGTCGATATTTTTACAAGATGCAAACAGTATGATCATAAAACCGGATGATATGGTAGAAATTTTAAATTATATAAGATCCTCTTTTAAAGAGGTAGAGAGGATAACAAGTTACGCAAGATCTCATACCATAGCAAGAATGAGTGATGAAGACCTTAAAAGAATTGCTGATGCAGGACTGAATAGAATTCATATTGGTATGGAAACAGCATCGGATGAAGTGTTAAAATTGGTCAAAAAAGGAGTAGATAAAGCTACCCATATATTAGCAGGGCAGAAGGTAAAAAGAACAAATATTGAGCTTTCTGAATATTTTATGCCAGGGCTTGGTGGAAATGAATATTCAAAAGAAAATGCTTTAGAAACAGCAGATGCATTAAATCAGATTAATCCTGATTTTATTCGTATTAGAACTCTAGCAGTAACGGATCAATCATTACTTTTTGATGATTATAAAAAAGGTATATTTAGTAGAACAAATGATACAAAAATGGTTGAAGAATTACTATTGCTTATTGAAAATTTAAATGGCATATCAAGTACCATAAAGAGTGACCATATACTGAATCTAATTCCAGAAGTAGAGGGAGTATTACCATGTGATAAGGAGAAAATGATTTCTGCTTTAAAATGGTACCTAGAACTTAATGCAGAAGAACAAATGATTTTTAGAGTTGGAAGAAGGACAGGAATTATGAATAGCAGATATGATTTATCTGAACCCAATAGAAGAAAAAGAGTGAGCGTTATTATTAAAGAAAATAACATTATTGTTAACAACGTTGATAAAATTATTGATGAAACTATGAAGCGTTTTATATAAGTGTTGAGAGATGGTTTTAAAATGAAAAAGCTAAATGGCTATTGTCATATCAATTTTGATTCATAAAAAAGATGAAAATACGTCAAGTCTATTATATATGATAAAGTATGTGGGACATGTCAAGTAATGAATTTGGGTAAAAAGGAGATCTTATGGATTTTATACTTAATGAATCGAGGTTAATTTATATTTCTAGAATTAACAAGGTGCAAGATTACATTGAAAAACATTTAGAGGATGAATTAAGTATAGGGAAGCTTGCGGAAATTGCTTGGTTCTCTAGTTTTCATTTCCAACGAATTTATCGTCAGATCACAGGGGAGAGCCTTTATAGTTATATTAAAAGGCTTCGCCTTGAGAAAGCCGCATTTTTACTACTTGTCAATAAGAGAAAGTCAATTCAAGATATTGCTTTGTCAATTGGTTTTTCTAATCAAGCATCCTTTGCAAAAGCTTTTAAAGGAAAATTTGGTATGAGTGCAAGTGAGTTTAGATGTCTTAATGAATCTGGAAGGTTGCAAGGAATAAGTAGTATGGATAGAAAACATATTAGCACGAATGGAAAAGTATATGATGAAAAGATTCAGTATACTAGACCTATAGAATTATCTGTTAAATCAATGGAATCCACAAAAGTGGTGTATGTCAGACACACTGGGTCATATAAAGGAAATAGCAATCTTTTTGAAGGATTGTTTTCAAAATTATATGCTTACACTAGTTCAAGGAATTACATAAGAAATGATTCAAAATGGTTTGTTGCATATCACGATTTTGGTGATTTGACAATGGAAGAACAACTAAGGTTAAGTGTCTGTATGTCTACTGATGAAGAGGTGAAAATTGACAGCGAATTTGGCAGTATGATTCTAGAAGGTGGTAAATGTGCAGTAGGAAGGTTTCTGGTAAAGCCAGATGAGTATCAACTTGCTTGGAATTACATGCTATCAAAATGGCTTCCTGAAAGTGGTTATGTGCCAGATGATCGTGTATTTTTCGAATATTATCCACCTCAAAAGAGCCTAAAAAATAAAGAGGAGAAAGTTGTAGAAATTTTTATTCCAATAACTCCTCTTTAAAAGGAGGAGGAACTATGCAAAAAATAAAATTAGAGTCTATCGGAAATTATAAAATCATAAATAAAGGAGACCATGGACAAGAAAGTATTACCAAGATTACTCTAAAAAAAGGTTTTGAAAAAGCCCTGATAAAATTAGACGATTTTAGTCATTGCCTTGTTTTTACAAAAGATAAAAATAGGCTTTTTTGTTATGGAACAAAACTGTATGAATTGAAGCAAAAAAGTGGTGAACTTTTCATTGAAGAAGGAAATATGAAAGGTGAGATTATAGATATAAAACCATATTTCCCATGCGAAGAAAGGATAGAAGAGATTTTAAAGAAGCAAAAACCTGCTACTATTCCTTTCAATGGAGATATCATTGGGGAATATCTATTTGTTAACAATAAAGGGGTAATACAGTTTCATGAATCGGAAGCTCTTACAAGGAATGAAATAGAATCAGCACTAGAAATGATAGAAGAAGGTGATTATGTCAGAGTCCTTTGGTGGTTCCATAGATTTGATAAAAAAGAATTCCGTAAGAATTGTATGTGTAATCCTCCTTATGAAAATGCACCAAAATGTGGGGTGTTTGCTACAAGATCACCCGTAAGACCTAATCCTATTGCATCTACAGTAGTAAAGGTAGATGCTGTGGATCAGTACAATCATTTTTTAAAGGTTTGTGGATTTGATGGGTTTGAAAATTCAAGGATCTTACAAATTATGCCGTATAATGCTGTTGATGTCTTTGAAGATGTTAAAGTTCCAAAGTGGGTAGATCATTGGACTGATTATAAGATTTTTCAAGATTCAAAAGAAAATATTGAAGCTATTGATTTTAAATCAGAAAGCACGATAGATGAAGAAACAATCTATATAGAGGAGCTTGAGTCAGAAAGCGGTTTAGAAGTTGAAAATATGAATGCTGATGAAATTTCGGTAGAAAATGCGTCTATTCATAACCTAAAGGATATCTCTTTAAAAATTCCTAAAGAAAAGATTACTGTATTTACAGGAGTTAGTGGAAGTGGCAAATCAAGTCTTGCATTTGATACCATATACCATGAAAGTCAAAAACAATTCATTGATTTGGTGTCTTCCAATTCACCTATAAACAATGACCTTAATGATTCTAAGGTAGAAAAAATAACTGGATTACAACCATCTATTGCCATCGAGCAAAGAAATTTAGGCATGAATCCAAGGTCTACAGTTGGGTCAGTATCTAGAACCGGAGATTATTTAAAATTGCTATATACAACTATTGGAGAAAGGATATGCCCTTACTGTCATAAATCTGTTCCTGAGAACAATGTTTGCAGTGAATGTGGTGCCATCTTTTTTGCGATGACACCGGGATTATTCAGTTACAATCATCCGGAGCATATGTGTCCTGTTTGCAAGGGATTAGGAGAGGAATTACAGATTGATGTGGAACTTATTATAAATAATCCTGAAAAATCTATTCTAGATGGAGCTTCTGTTTGGTGGGGAAATTTAAGAAAGCATAGGGAGAAACCAAATGCAAACTGGATGAAAGGTGAAGTGCTTGCATTAGCTGAAGATATGAAGGAGAATCTGGAAGTTCCTTTTAAAGATCTTTCTGACGATTTTAAGAAGCAACTTTTTTATGGGACAAATGGTAGGGAAGTTAGCTTAAATTATGAGAATTCTAATGGAAGAAAAGGTATTATAACAAGACCTGTTGAGGGTGTAGTAAATACCATGTATCGCCTTCTAAGGGATAAGCATGCAGAAAAATCTATAAACCATCTTGAACCCTTTATTGTGAAAAAGAAATGTAGTCGTTGTAATGGAGAGCGTTTAATGGAAGAAGGGCGCTTGGTGAAAATAGATAAAACTAGATATCCAGAAGCTGCTACTATGGAAATAACAAAGTTAAGAGATTGGTGTCATAGAACGTACAATGCTTTGACTTATGAAAAGAAACAAAAATCAAAAGCTATTTTTAAGAAGCTTTTGTATCGATTAAAGAAAATAGATCAAGTTGGATTAAGTTATCTAAGCTTGAATAGAAGTGTACCTTCCCTTTCAGGTGGAGAAGCGCAAAGACTGAAGATTGCCACTCAATTTGGTTCAGGGCTAACCAATATTCTCTATATAATGGATGAACCATCTAAGGGGCTTCACCCAAGGGATTATAGTTTTCTTATAGAAGCTATTAAAGATTTAAAGAAACTAAATAATACTGTTATCATGGTGGAACATAAAAAAGATTTTATTGATATGGCAGATTATATAGTAGAAATAGGTCCAAAAGCCGGAAAATATGGTGGTCAATTAATTCGAGCAGAAGAAGTAAAAGAGTATCAAAAATTATTAAAATTTAATAATCAAGATAGAATTGCACACGAATTCCATTTCCAACCTAAGAGTAAGTCTATTAGTGGGCATAAGGCATTAATATTAAAAGGGGCAACTACCAATAATTTAAAAAACATTGACATTACAATACCACTTTCAAAGCTTATTTGTGTGGTGGGGGTAAGTGGATCAGGTAAAAGCAGTTTGGTATCAAAAACCTTATATCCAGCTATTTTAAAGGCACTTGGGAAGAGAACAGATACCATAGGAGAATACAAGGAGATTATTGGAGCTAAGAATCTAAAAGAAGTTTATCATGTAAGTCAAAAGGCAATTGGAAAGACACCAAGATCTAACCCCGGAACGTACTCAGGTGTGTTTGACTATATAAGGGATTTTTACGCTAATTTAGATGATGCAAAAAAGAAAAAATTAACCAAGGAGCATTTCAGCTTCAATAGCAAAAAAGGTCAGTGTCCACAATGTAAAGGAGCTGGTCAAATAGCTGTTCCTATGCATTTTATGCCAGATATTTATACTACATGTACAAAATGTAATGGGAAAAGATATCGAGATGAAGTTTTAAAGGTGAAATATAAAGGATATACTATTTCAGATTTATTAGAGTTGGAAATTAATGAGGTGAAAGAAATATTCAAAGAAGAAGAGAAGATTTTTGCCATACTTCATATGCTTGATAAAGTAGGGGTATCTTATATTAAACTAGGTCAAAGGGCAACAACTCTTTCAGGGGGAGAAGTACAGAGAATAAAGCTTGCAAAAGAATTATGTCTAGGGAAAACAAAGGATACACTATATATTCTTGATGAACCTACAACGGGTCTTCATGATGAGGATGTAAAAAAATTGATTTATATATTAAAAGAATTAACGAATAACGGAGCTACTGTCATAGTAATAGAACATAACCCTATGCTTATACAGCAAGGGGATTGGATTATTGAGATGGGGTCAGAAGGTGGGGCATTAGGTGGTTATATTATTAATGAAGGTTGGCTAGAAAATATACAGACAGGGATGGCTTCTAGTCGTAAAAAGGTACTATAATAAATGGTTGATCATAGAAAGTGAAGTAGTATGTAGGAGAATTGGGGAAATCCCCAATTCTTTTAAGATTATTAGCAACCATAGCCTCCACAGAAAGGCATACAGAATAAAACAACTAATAATAAGAAGAAGAAAAGTAAACTGCTGTCACATCCACCAAAAATACCGCCTATTCCGCCACATTGAGCATTAGCCATGAAAATACCTCCTTTATAAGTGCCATTTTTATTTTTTTTTCTTTGTCCTAATATAAAGTATGCAGCTGCAAGGATGTGTGTTACAAAAGTTGTAAAATTTATGATATATTATTTATAAAAGCTAATAATATTAGGACGATACTCGTCTTTAGAAGAAAGATGATAGATCAATTTAAATATTAAAGAGCAAAAATATTAGAAATAAAAGATCATGGTAAGGAGGAGTATGATGGGGGTATATTATAAAACTAATAAGTATAAAACAAAAGCCCATATGGTTGTGGGGGAATAATGAATTTATTAATATTTTAGAAAAGCATTTAGTGTAAAAACTAGATGCTTTTTTAGAGGGCAAGAAAAACAAATAAAACATCGAAATATTCACATAATTGTTGGAAAATGTGATAAAATGTAATAAAATTACAATCATTATTTGTAGAAAGTATTGGAGGATTTCATATGGAAAAGGATTTTTACAAGTCAGTTATAGAACAGTCTCCTACAGCATATGCATACCATCGGATTATATGTGATCAAGAAGGAAAGCCAATTGATTATGAATTTTTAGAAGCAAATAATGCTTTTGAGAAAATGACAGGATTGAAAAGAGAAGAGATTATAGGAAAAAAAATAACAGAAATCTTACCGAGTATAAAAAACGAAGAATTTAACTGGATTGATTATTATGGACAAATTGCTTTAGATGGTGGGAAAAAGTCTTTTAGACAATTTTCAAAAGCTTTAAAAAGGTGGTATAAAGTGTATGCTACTTCTCCTCAAAAACATTATTTTGCCACATATTTTAGTGATATAACAAAAGAAAAAGAACAAATAGCAGAATTAAATCGATTTTTTAAAGTAAACTTAGATTTGCTTTGTATTGCAGATACACATGGAAATTTTATTAAAGTAAATGAAGCATGGGAAGATATGTTAGGATATCCTTTAGAAGAATTAGAAAAAAATAAATTCATTGATTTTATACATGAAGATGATTTAGAAAAAACCCTTAAAGAAATACTGTTATTAAAGGAGCAAAAACAAATATTAAACTTTGTTAATAGATGTGGTTGCAAAGATGGGTCTTATAGATATATTGAATGGTCTGCTCAGATATATGGTGAATTGATTTATGTTGCTGCTAGAGATATTACAGATCGTAAAAAAGCAGAAGAGGCTTTAATTTATCAATCTAATATGCAAAATCTTCTTATGAAGATTTCAGCAAAATATATAAATATACCTCTGGATGAGGTTGAAGGAGTAATCCAAGATTCTTTAAAAGAAATGGGTGAATTTGTAGAATCGGATCGGGTATATATTTTTGACTATGATTTCGACGAGGATATTACTTCTAATACTCATGAATGGTGTAGAGAAGGGATTGTTCCACAAATAGAAAATCTACAAAATGTGCCATTAAAAGCTATTCCTGATTGGGTAAATACACATAAAGATGGGTTGATGCTACTAGTTCCTAGCGTTAGGGATTTACCTAAAGGAGATGCAGTAAGAGAAATACTAGAGCCTCAGGATATTAAAACTTTAATTACTTTACCAATGATGGATGAAGGAAAATGTATCGGTTTTATTGGATTTGATTTTGTACATCAATACAAAAGCTATACAGAAAAGGAAATCAAGATATTAGAATTATATTCTCAAATGTTTGTAAATGTTAACAAAAGAAAGGTACAAGAAAAAAATTTAATTGAAGCAAGAAGGCAAGCAGAAAATGCAAATAAGTTAAAAAGCAGATTTCTTGCTAATATGAGTCATGAAATAAGAACACCTATGAATGGAATTGTAGGATTTTTAGACTTACTTGAAAATACTATGATCAATAAAGAACAGAAAAATTATATTCAGAATATTAAAATTTCCACAGACTCATTATTAACTGTAATCAATGATATTTTAGATATTTCAAAAATAGAATCAGGAAAATTTGAATTAGAAGAAATCAAATTTGACTTATATGCTACTGTAGAAGCAGCGGTCATTCCATTTATTGCAAAGGCAGGAGAAAAGGGAATAGAATTAAATATATTGATAAAGCCCAATGTTCCAAGAATGGCTATTGGAGATCCTACAAGATTAAGGCAAATCATTAGTAATTTGGTAAACAATGGAATCAAATTTACTGAAAAAGGCAATGTATTTGTTGAGGTTGAACTTTATCAGCAAAGGGACGAGCTGAATGAGATCATCATAAAAGTAAAAGATACAGGAATAGGAATGACTCCTGAAACGATAAAAAAAATATTTTTTCCGTTTATACAATCAGAAACATCATCTACAAGAAAATATGGAGGAACGGGTCTAGGGCTTTCTATTTGTAAAAATATTGTAGAAATGATGAATGGAAAAATTTCTGTTGAGAGTGAAGAGCATAAGGGGTCTAATTTTCAATTCACTGTTATATTAAAAAAAGTTGAGGGTATAGAGATGCCTAAGCCAATAGATTACAATATTTTAAAAGGAAAAAGAATCTTGATTGTGGATGATTATGAGATGAATCGTCATATTGCTAAGGTGTATTTACAAGAAGTAGGTTGTATGGTAGAAGAAGCAGAAAGTGGCACAGATGCATTAAAAAAGCTTATGGTAGGAAATGGAAATCATTATAAATTTAATGCTGTTTTAATTGACCATCAGATGGAAGGGATGAGTGGATTTGATTTAGCAGCAGCTCTTAAAGCTATTCCTTCAACAAAAAATTTGCCACTTATTTTGTTAACATCTATTGTTGGAAATGGAGAATTACAAGATGCAAAGAAGAAAGGATTTATTAGGTCATTGACAAAACCTTATAGAAGAGATGCTTTGCTAGAATGTATTGCTAGTGGAATAGAAGGAAAGATAGAAGAAAGTGAAGAAAACGTTTTCTTAGAAAATATAAAGATAGAAGATAAAATAAATCAAAAAGTAAAAATACTTGTTGTAGAAGACAATAAAATTAACAGGACATTTATGGTGAAGCTTTTGCAGAATTATGATTTAAATTGTGATATAGCAAAAAATGGAAAAGAAGCGGTGAGGGCATGTCTAGAGAATAACTATGATATTGTCTTTATGGATTGTCAGATGCCTATTATGGATGGTTATGAAGCTACAAGAAAGATACGAGAAAGGAAAGAAAATACAATCATTATTGCTATGACAGCTTATACCATGCAAGGTGATGAAAGAAAGTGCAGAGAAGCTGGAATGAATGATTATATTGGGAAACCATTAAATAAAGATATGGTTATAAAAATGATTAAAAAATGGGTAGTACATAAAAAAAATAATTATTTTGATAAAGTGGTAGCAACATTAATGGAACAAGTAGCTTTTGATAGGAAAACAAGTGAAGAAATTGTACTAGATTTTTATGGACAAACAGCGGAAATGATTAAGGAGATTGAAGAGAGTCTTCATAAGAATCACATGAAAAGTGTAAGTAATTTATTGCACCAATTAAAAGGGAGTTCAGGAAATATAAGAGCTACGGAAATTGCTAATTATGCTGTTCAAGCAGAGGGAGCTGCTTCAAATTTAAATAAAGATGAAATAATGAAATATATAGGGAAAATACAGAAACTATTGATGGATGAATAAAAAATTAAATAATAAAAAATAATAAAAGGAGGGAATGGATAAGGGCAAAGATTATTATGGGAATTCAACTGGAAAAAAGAAATGATAATGCAACAGAAGTGCAAAAGGTTTTGACTGCCTATGGATGTTTTATTAAAACAAGAGTAGGACTACATAATGCATCTGATCACGGAAAGATTTGTAGTGAAAAGGGTTTGATTTTATTAGAATTTATCATGGATGCAGAAAAAGAAGTAGAAGAAATACAAAGAAAGCTAGAGAATATAGAAGGAGTTATTGTTAGAAAGATGGAGTTTTAGAAAGATAAAAGAGCTGACTTAAGGGTTAGTTCTTTTTTCTATATTGTGATTGAATTTATTCAATTGTAGTATAATGCTTGCAATCATAGTATAATGAAAGTTGGAAACTAATGGAATGGACATTTGATCAATAATATAATGGGGGGACTAGTATGAATAAAAAAATAAATACAATGTTTTTTAGTGCTACGGATACAACAAAAAAAGTAGTAGTTCAAGTAGCAAATAAAATTGCAGAGAATATGGATGAGGAAATTGATGTAAATCATATGGATTTTACATTGCCAGAAGCTAGAAAGGAACCTACATATTTTACAGAAGAAGACCTTGTAGTTGTAGGGATTCCAGTTTATGCAGGAAGGGTTCCTAATGTATTACTAAAATATTTAAATACTATTGAAGGAAATGGAGCATTAGCAATTCCTATCGTTCTTTATGGAAATAGAAATTATGATGATGCTTTAATAGAATTAAGAGATATTCTTATAGATAATGGATTTAAAGTGATTGCAGGAGGGGCGTTCATTGGAGAACATTCTTTTTCTAAAATCCTTGCAAAAAATAGACCAGATGAAAAGGATTTAGCTATAGCAAATGATTTTGCTCATGAAATCTATAAAAAAATAACAAGACAAGATGAAATTGAAAATGTAGTAGTAAAAGGAAATACACCTTATAGACCATATTATAGACCTAAAAACAAGGAAGGTGTTTCTGTAGACATAAGAAAGGTCAAGCCAAAGACAAGTGACAATTGTATTGATTGTAAACTTTGTGTAAGTGTTTGTCCAATGGGATCTATTGATAAAGATGATGTATCTAAATTTAATGGAATTTGTATTAAATGTGGTGCCTGTATTAAAAAATGTCCTGCTGGAGCAAAATATTATGATGATGAAGATTATTTAAGACATAAATATGAATTAGAAGTTGATTGTGCTAAGAGGAGAGAACCTGAACTTTTTATATAGTAGATAAAAGATAAATGCTAGATAGGTAAGGATAAAAGCTCACCATACATGTTATAATAAAGCTTGTTAAGGTGAGTTTTTTATTGAAAAACATAGAAATGAAAAGATCCATGGGAAAAATGTTAAAAGAGTGAAAAAGGTATTGACAAAATATAGAAAAAGGTGTATTTTAAAATTAAAATTAGCACTCACTAAAAGAGAGTGCTAATAAAAAACGAGTTTATCTGTGTATGAATAGTTTTAACTTTGAAAGGAGAGATTTAATTGGCAACAAAACAATTTAAAGCAGAATCTAAGAGATTGCTAGATATGATGATCAATTCTATCTATACCCATAAGGAGATTTTTTTAAGAGAGCTTATTTCTAATGCCAGTGATGCAATAGATAAAATTTATTATAAAGCATTAACAGATGATTCTTTAAGCTTTGATAAAGATCAGTACTATGTAAAAATAAGTGCTGATAAAGAAAATAGAATATTAAAGATTATGGATACAGGTATTGGAATGACAAAAGAGGAGCTTGATGATAACCTTGGGGTTATTGCTGAGAGTGGGTCCTTATCATTTAAAAAAGAAAATGAGCTAAAAGATGGATATGATATTATTGGACAGTTTGGTGTTGGATTCTATTCTGCATTTATGGTAGCAGATACAGTGACGGTTACTAGTAAAGCTTTTGGAAGTGATGAAGCCTATAGATGGGAATCCAATGGGGCAGAAGGGTATACTATTGAACCATACCAAAGGGATGCTATTGGAACAGAGATTATCCTTAAAATAAAAGAAAATACAGAAGATGAAAATTTTGATGAATACCTTGAAGAATATAGATTAAAAGCTATTATAAAGAAATACTCTGACTTTATTAGATACCCTATCAAAATGGATATGACAGAAGAAAAATTGAAAGAGGGTAGTGAAACAGAATACGAAAAGTACATAGAAGAAAAGACTTTAAATAGCATGGTTCCTATATGGAAAAAAAATAAAAGTGAGCTAAAGAAGGAAGATTATGATAAATTTTATGTAGAAAAGCATTATGGTTTCGATCAACCAGTAAAGCATATTCATATAAAGGCAGATGGAGCTGTAAGCTATAGTGCTATTTTATTTATTCCTGAAAAAATGCCTTATGATTTCCATACAAAAGAGTACGAAAAAGGATTAGAGTTATATTCTAATGGTGTTCTAATTATGAATAAGTGTGCAGATTTATTACCTGATTATTTTGGATTTGTAAAGGGAATAGTAGATTCAGAGGATTTATCTCTTAATATATCTAGAGAAATGCTGCAACATGATAGACAATTGAAATTAATTGCTAAAAACATAAAAAATAAAATTAAAAATGAGCTTAAAAATCTATTAAAGAATGAAAGAGAAAAATATGAAGCATTCTACGAATCCTTTGGAAGACAATTAAAATATGGAGTCTATACGGATTTTGGAAGTAATAAAGAAGTATTACAAGATTTATTGATGTTTTATTCATCGAAAGAGAAGAAAATGGTTACTTTAGGTGAATATATTTCTCGTATGCCAGAAGATCAAAAGTATATTTATTATGCTGCTGGAGAGTCTAATGAAAGAATTGAAAAATTGCCACAAACAGAATTAGTAGCAGACAAAGGCTATGAAATCTTATACTTTACAGATGAAGTAGATGAATTTGCCATAAGAATGATCATGAACTATAAAGAAAAGGAATTTAAATCTGTATCTAGTGGGGATTTAGGCATAGAAGAAGATGAAAAGGATGCTAAAATTAATGAAGAAGAGCATAAGGATTTATTTGAATATATGAAAAATGCTCTATCTGATAAAGTACAAACTGTTCGTGCATCAAAAAGATTAAAGCATCACCCTGTATGTTTAGCCAATGAGGGTGAACTTACAATAGAGATGGAAAAGGTATTAAATGCTATGCCTAATAATCAAAATATAAAAGCAGATAAAGTTTTAGAAATAAATATCCATCATGAGGTATTTAAGTCTTTAAAAGAAGCTTTTGGAAAAGATAAAGAAAAGCTTAACTTATACACAAACTTATTATATAATCAAGCTTTATTGATCGAAGGATTACCGATTCATGATCCTGTAGAATTTACAAATGATATTTGCAAAATCATGTTATAAATAAAAATTTTTAATCCATAATATAAAGAAGTCCCACGAAGTAGACTGATTAAGAAAGTCTACCTCTTGGGGCTTTGTTGTATATCTAATAAAAGATATTTTAGGGAAATGAATTAGAAAGAACTATTGAGAGTGATTGATATTGTTCATTTTTACAATTATAATAGATATTGTAAATAGATAATAAAAATATGAGGGGGGTTAATCATGAGGGAAATTAGAAAACTGAATGAAATGCATATAGATGAATATACTGAAATCGCTTACAATGCCTATCCCAGCTTTAAAGATTTTACAAAAGAATCAATGGCTCAATATAAGAAGGAAACACTAGAAATTTTAAAAAATGATCCTACAGTTACTTTTTATGGGTTATTTGAAGATGATGAAATGATTGCAGTAATGCGTCTTTTTGATTTTGAAATGAATTGCTTTGGAAAGATGCTTCCTGTATCAGGAATTGGATTTTTAGGTGTTCATTTGATGCATAAGAAGAAAAAAGCAGCTCGTGATATGCTGAAATTTTATGAAGAGAATTACAAAGATAAAGGGGTTCCTTTTGGTCTTTTACTTCCATTTAGACCGGATTTTTATAAAAAAATGGGGTATGGATTTGGAACAAAGATGAATCAATACAAGATATTAGCTTCAAGAATTCCTGCTTATTATAAAGATAGTGATATTAGATATATAAAGGAAGATGAGCTTTGTAAATTATTGGATTGTCATAATCGAGTAGCCCATAAAACCCATGGAATGATGAAAAAAATTGGGGATGAAAGCAAAGCTATATTTGGAGACGATTTTAATAGAGTTATAGGAAACTATGATGAAAATGGAAATATTAATGGGTACTTAGTTTATAAATTTCAAAATGGAAAAGCTGGAAATTATACGATTAACAATATTTACATAAAAGAATTGATTTATGAAAATCCACAAGTTCTAAAAAAGCTTTTAGGATTTTTGAGAAAACAAGAAGATCAAGTGCATTTAGTAACTTTTAATACAGAAGATGAAAGCTTTTATTATTTATTTAATGATCCAAGAAATGATTCTTTAAATTATATTCCTTATGGATATTTAGAAACGAATACTCAAGCAGTAGGAGTTATGTATAAACTATTTGATGTAAGACAAGCTTTTATACAATGTAAGCATAGGAATTATAATCATGCAAATATAGGGGTTAAATTTTTAATTGAAGATAATTTTAATCAAAGAACAGAAGAAATCATCATTAAATTCGAAAAGGGCAAGGCCATAGTAGATGCTAAGGAATTTGTAGCAACTATAAAGATAGATATAGCTGAATTTTCTTCCTTGTTTTTAGGATGTACTAGCTTAAAAGGATTATTTGATTTAGGTTTATTAGAATTAGATCATGATGAGTATTTACAAGAACTAGACCGCGCCTTTTATTGTAATCAAAAGCCTGTATGCTATACAGATTTTTAAATAATGAAATCGATTAGTAAGTTGCAAAAAAAGCAGCTAGCCAAAGTGTTAGATGCTTTTTTTATTGTTATGTGGTATCATTAACAATAATTGAAATCCATAGGAAAAGAAAGGAGAAGGACAAAAATAACTATAGTAGTTTCTAGCTATTATATATAGATAAAAGAAGAGGGGAGAATAGGATGCTTAAGAGATTAAAAAATGTAAGCAAAGCTCAATTCATCTATTTTTGTATTATTGCCCTTACGGCATTTGGATTAGGGCTTAGTAATGATGTCCTTGCTAATTATTTCAAAGATGCTTACAAAATTACAGCATATCAACGAGGAATTATAGAGTTTCCAAGGGAATTACCAGGTGTCCTTGTTATATTTATTGTGGCAAGCTTATCTTTATTTTCAGATATTCGCATTGCTATGATGGCGCAAGTATTAAGCATTGTTGGGATAGGAGCATTAGGCTTTATTACACCACCCTTTGCCATTATGTTAATTTTTATTTTTATTAATTCTGTAGGGATGCATATGTTTATGCCTCTACAAGACAGCATAGGTATGTCTCTAATTAAGGATGAGAATATTGGTAAAAGAATGGGACAATATAAAGGTGTTTCTACGATTTTTACTATGCTTGCTGGGATATTGGTGTTTATTGGGTTTCGAGTGGGCTTCTTTAGTTTTACAAGCAAATGGAAGTGGATATTTATTATAGCTGCAAGTATTTTAATGGTAGTATTTATTTTACTTCTTATTTTAGAAAAACAAGCAGGACGATCCATCAAAAGCCATAAAAAGGTGAATTTTATTTTTAGGAAAGAATATAAGTATTATTATACGCTAGTGGTCATGTGGGGTGTACAAAAGCAGATCATGATTGTTTATGGTCCTTGGGTACTCATTGAAATATTAAATAAAAAAGCAGATACGTTAGCTATTTTAGGTATAATAGGTTCTTTTATAGGGATATTTTTTATTCCTGCTGTGGGAAGATGGATTGATCGCTTTGGAATTAAGAAGCTTCTTTATGCAGATGCATTATCTTTTATTGTAGTTTATTTGGTATATGGTTTATTGAGTGCAGGGTTTTCGACCGGTGCATTACCTATTATTGGTATTCCTGTAATTATGGCATATATGTTATTTATCTTTGATAAGATGTCTACACAAATGGGAATGGTTAGAACGATCTATTTACGTTCTATAGCTGTAAAGACTTCAGATATAACACCTACATTATCTCTAGGACTTAGTTTAGATCATAGTGTTTCAATCATTTGTGCTTATGCAGGTGGAATTATTTGGAGCTTATGGGGACCTCAATATATATTCTTTTTAGCAGCATCCCTTTCTTTAGTGAATTTGTATGTAGCGAGTAAGGTGAAAGAAGAAAAAGCTGTCCAACGTAAAGGATAATTTTTTTATATGAACAATGAAAAATGGAATATAAAAGTATTATACTCATTTAAATTGAGAAAAACGAAAGAATTTGATAAGTATTTGTAAAATGAGAAGCATCTAGCATAAAAAACTAGATGTTTTTTTGTATTGACGAAAGGATAAAATGTATGTTAGAATACATAAAGTAAGAAATCTAACTATTAGAAAACGTATCATAAAGGGAGGGTCTTTGGTGGAGGGGGAATTAAGAGAAATTAGAAAATTCTTTTTTAAAACAATGGGACATATGAGAAATCATTTATTTATGGATTTCTTCAAAAGAGAGTGTACTATGTGTAAGATCAATAAGAATCAACATAAAACTATAATGATTCTTAGAAGTCAAGGTCCCAAAAGTATGACAACGCTATGTAGTATGCTTCAATTAGAAAAGGGAAGCTTTACAACCATTATCGATGTACTTACAGAAAAAGGATATGTTATTCGAACAAAAGATGAGAAAGATAGAAGAAAGCATGTTATTCAATTAACCCAAAATGGAATAGACTTTGCGAACGGGCAAATCGATAAATTGAATGAACATTTAATGAAAAAATTGGATGAATTATCAGAAGAGGAGATGAAAAAATTTTTAGAAGCTATAAAGCTTTTAGAGGAAATATCTAATAAATTATGAATTGGGAGGCGTATATATGGATGAAAAAAGAAGAGATATGATGAGTAATGAACCGATTAATAAGTTGCTTTTGAAGTTTTCGATTCCAGCTATTATTGGAATGCTTGTAAATGCTTTTTATAATATAGCAGATGGTATTTTCATAGGACGTGGGGTAGGACCATTAGCTTTAGGAGGAATAACTATTGCCATGCCTATTATGATGGTCATGATGGCAATAGCGTTCACCGTAGGGACAGGTGCTGCATCTGCAATCTCAAGAAGAATGGGTGAAAAAAATATAAAGGGTGCAGAAAAAGTATTAGGAGAAGCAATTCTTCTTAATTTGATTATTAATACGATTATTACAGTAGTTGTTTTTATATTTGTAGATCAATTATTGGTTCTATGTGGTGCTACAGATGTAACCATGTCTTATGCAAGAGAATATACAAAGATCATAGCTTATGGAATTATTTTAAATAGCTTTGCTATGTCTACAAATAATTATGTAAGAGCTGAAGGAAATGCAAAAGTGGCAATGATTAGTATGATTGTAGGGGCAGGCGTTAATATTTTATTAGATGCTATTTTTATATTTGTACTAAAGATGGGAGTAAAAGGAGCAGCTCTTGCAACGGTTATTGCTCAAGTATGTAGTGCTATTTGGCTTTTATATTATTATATAAAAGGAGAAAGTCTTCTCAAAATTAGGATTTCAAATTTTCATTTGACAAAAGAGAATGTAAGAGAAATCATTTCTGTGGGAATGGCTGCATTTTTTAGACAAATAGCTGGAAGTATCTTGATGGTTATTGTGAATAAGAGTTTGGTTAAATATGGAACAGATTACCATGTTGTAGTTCTTGGGATTATCAATAGATTTTTTATGTTTATGTTTATGCCACTATTTGGTTTGGCTCAAGGATTCCAACCTATTGCAGGATTTAATTACGGGGCTAGAAAGTTTGATCGAGTAGAATCGTGTTTCAAATATGCAGCTCTTTATGCGAGTATTCAAAGTGTATTTGCCTTTTTAATTATGTTGATATTCCCTAAAGCCATCATAAGTATATTTACGAAAGATCCTAAAACCATAGAATTAGGGGTAGAAGGACTTAAAATGATTATATGGGGACTACCATTTATAGGTTTTCAAATAATAGGCTCAACATTATTCCAATCTATTGGAAAAGGACTAGAATCATTAATTCTTACCATGTCAAGACAGCTTATTATTTTAATCCCATTGGTCTTAATCTTACCCTTATTCATAGGTATTAAAGGGATATTTTATTCATACCCTATAGCTGATATTAGCGCAACGGTAGTTACTTTTATATTAGTGATGAAGGAAAGAACTGTATTTAATGAGAATAAAATCCAAGGAGAATTTTAATATAAAAAGCATGTGGAGATAGCGTATAAAGAAATGATACATTTAAAATTGAATTGTAAAAAATATAAAGATAGATACAGCTCTGTGAACTTAGGATAAAAAACTAAGAAGCACAGGGCTTTTTTTTAGCATAGCGTATTTTAACAGCAAGTAAAAAAGAATGAAAAATATTGACTTTTCTGAAAAAAGAAGATAATATATATCTTGAATAGTTCGGTAAAAGAACTATTAGGTAAAAGAACAATTTTATTTTACAAACAATATAACATAAGGAGGATGAAATATGGAAAAGAAACGTTTACAGGATACGGCAGAAGATTTGTTTGATATATTTCGTTTATTTTATAAAAATGTTATAACGCCCATTAGTTCTTGTACATATGAAAATATGACCCGCTCTCACTTTGAAGCCCTTTTCGCACTGGATGATTTAGGTCAAATATCTATGTCAGAAATGGCTAAAAAATTGCTTTTATCTAAATCATACACAACAGCTCTTGTAGATAAGCTTGTAAAGGAAGGTTTTGTTGAACGAATACCTAATAAAAGAGATAGGAGAATGATTTATATAGATATTACAGATAAGGGTAGAAATTTCTTAGAAGAACATAAAAAAGCAGTAGAAGAAAATATTGAGTCTAGAATCAATTACCTTGAGGAAGAACAGTTATATCGATTAAGAGTATCAGCAAAAGAAATGAAAGACATTATTTGTAAAATATATTTAAAAGATGAAAACAAGAAGGGAGAGATAAAATGACATCTGAAAAAACTATGAAATCTTGGGAAACTATGAAAACATGGCCTAAAAGGATTGAAACTTATGAAGAGGTGCCGGAGATCTTTAAAGAACATTTTCAATGGGTTCATGGAGATGAACAGTTTCCGTATAGTATTTTTATTCCTCCTAATAGATGGAGTACAAAGAATACAATTGCTAAATTGATGAGTGTTTTTGAAGACAGAATATATATTTATGAACAAATAGATCAAAAGGTTGAAATCCTTTGTTATAGCTTTCAAGATATTTATTATACCGAAAAAGGTTCTATCCTTTTAGACTCGTGGATCAAGATTAGTGGAGAGGTACAAGGGCAATTAAAGTCTTCTATGATTGGCTTTAATACGGCTAGAGAAGATTTATTTTTACCTATTATAAAAAAAATAAGGATAGCTATTAATAAAGCTAAATTATGTGAAAAAGAGAAGGAATTATCAAAATTAGATTATTTAAAGACATCAGATCTAAAGTTTTTCAATTATAGTAAGCAAAGTATTTTAGAAGGACAAAAAGTTATTAGTGTTGTATATCAAGATGAAATTTCAGAGAAACATTTTAGATATTTTTCAAAAAGAAAAACAAATGCACACATAATGGTACTAACCAATAATGAACTGATTATGATTAGACAAGAGCATGAGTTGCAAAAAGATAAAGATAGTAAATATGGAGGGGTATGGGATTATATTCCTTTCAATAAGATAAAAAATATGACACTTGCAAAAAAAGAGGAAAAAGGATTGCTTGCTTTTTCAGTAAATTTATTAAATGATGAATCTATGCATAGCATATTTTCATCTGATAATGAAAAGACTGTAAATAAATTGATTGAGGAATTTCATCATCTAGCGAATCAATAGACTATAGAAAATGTTTCCCAAAAGGATAGCGTTGCTATTCTTTTTTTGGTACAAAAATAAATGAAATGAATAGAAATATTGTATGATTTTTATGAATAAATGCGATAAAATAAAGGATAAGATTAGAATAAAGTAGGTGAAAAAAGTTGAGTCTAAGTGTGGGGGATGCTTGTAAGCTTCAAGGATTAAAAGAGGTAAGGCTAATAGCTGGAGAAAATGGATTAGAGAAAAGTATTAAAGCTGTGGGTATTTTAGATTATGAAATAGGCGGAGGGATTAAGGATGTTTTTAGAAAGGGGGATTTTTTAGTAACTAGCCTATATCCTATAAGAAAAAAGCAGGATCGATTATTAGATATTTTAAGAGAATTGGTAGATGTAGGAGTTTGTGGTTTAGCTATAAAAAATATTTATTTTAAAGAATTGCCAAAAGAAGTGATTGATTATTGCAATAAAAGTGACTTTCCTATTTTTTTATATCCTAAAGAACTTTATACAGAAAATATTATTTATGATATTATCAAAGCCTTGAAGAATGATGAAGATAATCTATATCTTTCTTCAAAGGTTCACGGACTTTTAAGTGCTAACCTTTCAGAAACTATGGTTAGACGGGTGGCTTTAGAGATTAATTCAAGCTTCAAAGAAAATGTTTTTGTTGCATATATGAAATGTCATGAAGATCCTAAATATATTATTTCTACTATTAACAATGGACCATCAAGAGATCTTTATAGTACGGCATTGCTCATTGAAAATGGAGTATTGTTAATTATATCAAGAGAAGATGAAAAGACAAATATAACAGAGTTTTTATCAAAATTAGGTATGAATTCAAGTGATTATGTGGTGGGCATTTCTAGTGGAATAAAAGCTCTAAATAAATTGGACCAAGCTATAAAAGAAGCTTTATATGCAGGAAAAGTAGCAGAAGCTTATAACCGTGAGTTAATGAGTTTTGATCAGATAGGACTGAACAAGGTTATTGTACCTATGTTAGAAAGTGAGTGGCTAAAAGAATATTATCATAGTATGATTATGCGGATACTTGATTATGATGAAAAACATGAAACAGAGTTAGTAAAAACCGCTTGTATTTATGTGAATAATGATGGGGATATTAACAAAACAGCAAAATTATTATTTCAACATGGGAATACCATTCGGTATAGAATTAAAAAAATCAAAGAACTTTTATGCATTGAAGAAAATATTTCAGGTTTTTATGAGCAATTAGCCTTTATGATAAGAGTGTATATGTTAATAGAATAATACTTGTAAACATGAGAACATCTGCAGATGTTCTTTTTTTGTAAAATTCACAAATAAATAGAATAATTATTAGAACATTTACAATAAAAAAACATTTATAATAATACTCATAAAGGAATAATTATTCGAAAGTGGCAGGAGGTGTTTTGTGTGTTAACTTATAAGGATATTGAATTAGCCTATGAAAGAATTAAAGAGCATATTTGTATGACACCTTTAGAAAAAAGCTTTAAGCTAAGTGATCAAGATTCTGAAGTTTTTATGAAGCTTGAAAATCAACAGCCTATGGTAAAGAGCTATAAAATAAGAGGTGCCATGAGCAAATTGATGAGTTTAACAGAGGAAGAGATAAAAAGAGGGGTAACAGCTATTTCTTCAGGAAATCATGGGGCTGCTTTAGCTTATACAGCTTCAAAATTAAATATTTATCCGACAGAAATTTTTGTACCAGAAACGACACCTTTTTCTAAAATTGAAAAAATGAGTCGTTTTGGAGCAATGGTAAATAAGGTGGGGAAAGATTTTGACGAAGCCCATCATATTGGAGAAGAAAGAATAAAAGAATTAGGACTGATTGAAGTAAACCCTTGTGAAGATCCTGTTTGTATGGCTGGAGCAGGAACTATTGGTTTAGAAATACTCAATCAAAATCCAGATGTGGATGTAATTTTAGTTCCTGTTGGTGGCGGTGGGCTTATTACAGGTATTAGTGTTTATGCAAAGTATAAAAATCCAAATATTGAAGTGATTGGTGTTCAAACAAAGGCGAGCCCAGCCATGAAAAAATCTTTAGAAGATGGAGTTTGCTATGAATATTTTGAAGCTACTGAAAGTATTTGTGATGCTTTGATTGGAGGGATTGCTAAAACCCCTTATGCTATGGCAAAGAAGTGTATTGATGATGTAATTCTTGTAAAAGAGGAAGATTTAGCAAAAGCTACAGTAACTATGATGAAAGATGAAAAAACAATATGTGAGCCATCTAGTGCCATTGTATATGCTGCTTATGAACAAAATAAAGAACGTTTTAAAGGGAAAAAGGTAGCTTTAGTGATCACTGGAGGAAATGTGAAGGATGACTTATTAAAAAGACTAATTGATCAATATTATTAATAGAGGAGGATACTTATGTTTAAGGTGAAGGTTTTAAACCAAGAGCTTATTAAAGAGACTTTAGGAATGAAAGAAGTTATTGAAGCGGTAGAAAAGGTATATATTTTAAAAGCTGAGAAAAAAGCTGACGTTTGGCCAATGATTTTTCATGAATTTGAACCAGGGGTAGCGGATATGGATATTAAATCTGGATATTTAAAGGATGCAGATATTTATGGTTTAAAGCTAGTTTCTTGGTATGGTGAAAACGATAAAAAGGAGTTGCCACCGTTAATTGGAACAACCCTTGTATTTGATATGAAAACAGGAGTGCCTATAGGTCTTTTAAGTGCAGAGCATATTACAGGTATGAGAACGGGTGCTGCTGGAGCTATTGGCGCTAAGTATTTGGCAAATAAAGAATCTGAAAATTTCTTAATGGTAGGGACTGGACATCAAGCACCATTTCAAATAGCAGCCATGTTAATGGTGATGAATCATATTAAAAAGGTAAGATTGTATGATCCAGTAGATTTTGAAAAAGCTAAAAAGCTAGAAGAAAATATAAAAGAATTATTAGAAGAGAAGTTTCTTTCTTATTATAAAGAAAATGAAGAAATTTATAATAGCTTGAAGAAAAAATTTGATGTAAGCTTCGAAGCTGTAGAAAATTTAGAAGATGCTGTGAAGAAAAGTGAGATGATTACAACGGCAACTCCATCAAAGAAGCCAATGATCATGAAAGAATGGGTGAACAAGGGAACACATATTAGCTGTGTAGGGGCAGATATGTCTGGTAAACAGGAAATAGATGAAAACATTTTTAGTAGTGCAAAAGTATTTGTAGATGATATAAACCAAGCAAAAAATGTTGGAGAAACAGAAATGGCTATTAAGAAAGGGGTTATTCCAGAAAGTCATATTATTGGAGAAATAGGTGAACTAATTTTAGAAAATATAAAGGGAAGAAATTCTAAAGAAGATATAACAGTTTATGATACAACAGGGATTGCTCTTCAAGATTTAATGGTTTCAAAATTAGCTCTTGATTTAGCAAAAGAAAAGGGTATTGGGGAAGAAATTTTATTATAGGAGGGGTACCGTGAAAATAAAAGATTTTGGTGTGGAAATTTGGATGAATTTATATGAGAACAATTGTGAATATAATTTAGCAGAAACTTGCGTAGAATCTTTATCAGTAAGAGAATTACTAGAAATAGCGGGGAAAGAAAAAGAGATCATTGAAAATATTTTAGATATGAAATTAACTTATGGAGCTATAGAAGGAGCTATTCCTCTTAGAAAAGGGGTTACATCTTTATATAAAAAGGCAAAGGTTCAAAATATCGTAACGACCCATGGTGCTATTGGTGCTAATGAATTAGCGCTTATGACTTTAGTAGAACCAAATGATCGTGTGATCTCTGTACTACCTACTTATCAGCAGCATTATTCTATTCCAGAATCTATTGGAGCAGATGTGAAAATATTAAAGCTGTTACCGAAAAATAATTTTTTGCCTGATTTGGATGAATTAAGAAGCTATGTGAATGAGAAAACAAAGTTAATTTGCATTAATAATCCAAATAATCCTACAGGAGCATTGATGGATGAAGATTTTCTTAAAGAAATTATTGAAATCGCCAGATCTGTAGATGCCTATATATTATCTGATGAAGTATATAGAGGATTAAATCATAAAGGAGAAAGCTTTTCACCATCTATTGCTGATTTATATGAGAAGGGAATTAGTACAGGAAGTATGTCAAAAACTTTCTCATTAGCAGGACTTAGAATTGGTTGGATTTGTGCTCCAGAAGAATTTATTGAAAAAATCAATAGAAGAAGAGACTACAATACCATTAGCTGTGGGATGATTGATGAGTATTTAGCAGGAATTGCTTTAGAAAATAAAGAAAAAATCGTTGAAAGAAATTTAAATATTGTAAGAAATAATGTTGATTTATTAGATCAATGGATTAAGGGTGAATCTAAATTAAGTTATGTGAAACCAAAGGCAGGAACAACTGCTTTCGTAAAATATGATTTTGATATGCTATCGGAGGAATTTTGTACGAAATTATTAAAAGAAACGGGAGTGATGTTTGTTCCAGGGAAAGCTATGGATATGGAAGGGTTCGTTAGAATTGGTTATGCCAATACACCTCAAATTATAGAGGAAGGACTTAAAAAAGTATCAGAGTTTCTGAAAAAATTATAGAAGGGCTAGGCAATTAGGATTAGAGATGAAGAGCATCTACAGATTGAATGGTAGGTGCTTTTTTTATGGACCTGATGTAAAATAGAGATAAAAGAGAAGCTATATAGACAAAATTTTTTAAGAGAGGGGACGAGAAATGAGTAAGTTAATGTGTTTAATATGTGGTATGAATATTCATCCAAATACTTACGATTTAAATAATTATTCATTTGCTGAAAAAAATGAAAAGGGCAAAATAATCAATTGTCCTTTTTGTGGTGTGGGCAAAATCTATTTAGATGATGAAAAAGAAATTTATCATGTAGAGTATGATACTTTAGATGAAGAAAGCTTGAAGGTATTAGATCATGCTATGAAATTAGAAGTTTTTAACGGAGAATTTTATGAAGAAGCTAGCAATATAGCAAAAGATAAAGAAGTTAAAAAGCTTTTTAAAGATTTAAGTAATATTGAATTTATGCATGCAAGAGTTCATAAAAGGCTAGGTGAATTTAAGGAACTACCAAAGTTACATAAACCTGACTATAAAAGTAGATTAAACACAGATAAACTACTACTTGAGGAAGCATATAAACGTGAAGAACATGCTATAGCTTTTTATGAGAAAAATAGCATGAATGTTTGTAGTGATCTTATAAAAGAAATATTTAAGGCATTATCAGATGTAGAAAAGCAACATGAAATAATAGCAAATAAATATATATAGAAAATAAATATATATAGAAAATAAAAAACTTCTTATTGAAAAATGAAATAAGAAGTTTTTTTAGTAGGATTAGATTTGATTTTTCTTTAAAAGATATAAAAATACATCTGTGATTTGTTCGTCAAATTGAGTACCTTTACCGAATTGAAGCTGTTTGATGGCTTCTTCCTTTGTTAAAGGTTTTTTTCTATAAGGACGTGCACTAGTCATGGCATCATAAGCATCTGCAATCATTAGTATTTTTGCTAATATATGAATTTCATCACCCTTTAATCCATGAGGATACCCTTTCCCGTCAATACGCTCATGATGCTGAAGTAAGATATTTCTACTTTCTTCAAGAAACTCTACATCTTTAAGAATATCATAGCCAATTTGAGGGTGTTGTTGAATAAGTTTAAACTCTTCATCTGTTAGTTTACTTTCTTTATTAAGAATCGAAGAGGGGATACCTATTTTTCCTATATCGTGAAGAAGGCTAGCAAATTCAAGAACATTGATTTTAGCTTGACTCATATCAAGTTCTTTAGCAATATTGATAGAAAAATTTCTAACACGATCACAATGTCCTCTTGTATATTTATCATTTGCCTCAATTGAATTTGCAAGAACTTTAACGGTTGAAAGATAATTTTTCCTAATTTCATCTACAAGATTGAATAGTTCTTCATTCATAGCTTCTGTTTCTTCTGAATAAGCAAGGATTTCTTCTTTTTGTGATAATATTTCCTTATTTTTATCTAAAAGTTCTTGAACGTGAATATTTCTTTCTTCAAGAAGATTTCTGATTCTATGGATCATATCATTAAATTTTTCACCTAGAATTTTAAACTCATCATTAGATTTGATGTTTACATGAACGTTAAAATCATTATGGGCAGATACTTGATGGATTACTTGCATCATATTCTTTACAGGGTTGGTGATGATTAGGGATAAAAAATAACCTATTATGAAAGTAAAAAGTATGCTAAATATGCCAATAGCGATAAAACGATTTTTTATCGGAGCCACTACTTTATCAATATTTAAAGGATTAATGCCTACGAGTTTCCATTGTGTATTTGGTACAGTTAGATGAGATACAACTACTTTTTTGTTATTCCAGATATGTATATTTGTTCCTTTTTCATTAGTAAGGATTGTTTTTACCCATGGTTGATCACTTATATTTTTGGTAAGCATGTTACTGCTTGGATGAGCATAAACAACTCCTGTTTCACTAAGAAGCATAAGATAACCAGCTTTACCGAAATGGATTGTATTGATGATATCAGAGAATTTTTTTAGTTTGATATCCATACCTATTACACCTACTAATTGGTTATCTTTATGAACAGCTTTTGCTACAGTTACAATAATATTACCAAGATCTCCTGCATCTATATAAGGTTCAGTCCAAATAGTTTTTCCGTTATTTTTCACTGTTGAAGTATACCATTCTCTCTTTCGACAATCATAATCTTCAGGCATGGTAGGATCTATAGGGGTAATAAAAATTGAACCGTCTTCTTCTACACCTAAATAAACCCAAGCAATATCAGGATTTGAAGTAACATAACCTGTCCATTGATCTGATACAGGTTTGAAATGCTGCGGAATAGAAGTAACCATTTTGGGCTGATTAGGTAAATTACGATAATTTATTATTTCATCTTTAGAAGCCCAATAGTTAGCGATATACTCCATGTCATACATGAAATTTTTTAAAAAGTAATCATTTACATTTTGCAATGTTTTAAAATTATCTACTTTTATTTGATTGATTACTATTTCTTTTGAGTCATCGTATGTTAGAAGTCCTAAGGTTGAAACAGAAATAGTAATTAATATAAGCATGATGATAGTTATTTTACTTCCAATTTTTATTTTCAAGAAGTTTCCTCCTTATGATTTTTTTAATATAATTTTAATATATATTTCGATATTTTTTTACAATATCCTTCAAAAGCACTTGAAAATTTTTGTTATTCAGAATTAATTTTACAAAATGAAAAAAATTAAAAAGAATTGGGAAAACCCAATTCTTTCACGAGAGAATTAAACACATACAAAGGAATCTATTTTATTTAAATCTGTACCATAGTAAAACCACCAAAATCCAAACCATCTATATCCAGAAATAGATTTTCTTCCTATATATACAGGATAGAACCAAAAACTGTCTCCATTTTTAAGCCAAATATATGTGTATTTTCTTTTACATCGTCTAATGGAACCTGGATCTACTTTATATGGAGCTTGCTTTGGAATTTCTGATGGAGGTGGTGCTAATGGTGGACCACTTGGTGTAAAAGGGGACATTCTTGAAGGATTAAAGAAATAATTTAGCATATAAGCACTCCTTTCTATTAAAAATATGTAATATAGGATTATCTTTTATTTGTTTCAATATAGAATATGTAGATCAAAGAACCTGTGTTACAAGGTTATGTAAAATTTATATAAAATTTTTATCTATCATTGTGTAAATAGGTTAGGTGAAAAAGATTATAAAGAGAAGGGAAAATATTTTAATGGAGAGAAAGGAATAGAACGAAAAATGTAGAATTTATAAAAATGTCTTAATATTGAAGATGTTTTTTTATTTGTTTTAGAAAAAATTATCATTTTAAGATTTTAAATAATGATTTGATTGAACTTTCAAAGGGAGGAATCCTTTATATGGAGGATGTGAAGGCTAAAAATAAAATTTCACTGAAAATTATTCTTTATATAGCTACTATTGTATTTATTATTTTTATGGTTGTATATGGTGTAATGATGGAACAAATAGAAAAGTATCAAGAAGAGGAAATGAATAATTTTGCAACAATCATACGAAAATCTATGAATAATATTTATCTTACAGATAAAAGATTGGAGAATAGTACAGATGAAAAACTGCATTTGATTTGCAAAAGTATGTATAGCAAAATAAAAGAAAAATCAATAGGTCAGTTAGATGATATTCTTTTGCAACAACTTAAAAATGACTATGGATTATATGGAATATCTATTTTAGTTAAAAAAAATGAAGATATAAGGATTGTTAAATCTACAGAGGTGAAGGAAGTAGGCATGTCTACTAAAGAATGGGGTTATTGGAATGATGCATTACTAGAAATGTTTGAAGGGAAGCAAGTAAGTATCCAAAAAGGTTATGGGAAAGATGCATTTTGGGTAGGCCCTAGAACGCTCTCTTATGTGAGTGATGGTTTTTTCAAATATGCTTACTATTATAATGAAAAGAATGATTATATTATTAATCCTTTTATATTAGAAAATGAAGTAAATAAATTAACTTATGGAAAAGATTTAGATGAAATTTTGTTGGAAATCAAAAATACAGTGAGCTTTATAGATGAAATTGCAGTAATTGATGGAGCTGCATGGTTACATTATAAAAGTAAAAGTTATAAATATGGAGCAGATCCTGTAGTTTTATATGGAGATATGAGGAATACAGCATTTCTTTATACAAATAAAAAAGTTGAAGACATTGTTTTTTCTCAAGATAAAATTTATGAAGAACTAACTTATAGTAACAAAAAATATGCCATCACGTATATACCTATAGGAGATAAAAAAATTGTAGTAATGATGCTCAATGAAGAAGATAAAATAAAATTAAGGAATAAGACAATGTATTTATTTGTGCTAATGGGAATCATTAGTATTATTAGTATTTATGTAGTTGCTAATTTTATGATAAAAAACTATAATAAATTATTGCAGATCAAGAAGGAACGGCTAAAGGTAGCAGAGGAATTTAAAAATACGATGTCTATGCTTCCCGATTTAATCTATCGATGCAGAATGGATAAAAATGGATATTTGTATGTAACTTATAATGAAGGTAAATTAGTGGAAGAAAATGAGTTTTTAAACTTAAAGGGAAAAGATAAAAGGATAGAAGAAGTATATACAAAAGAAATGCTGAATGATGTAAAAGAACATTTAGAAGGTGCTTTTAAACAAGAAAGAGCTCGATTTGAAGTGAAAATAGGAAATAGAATATTTGAAAATGTAGTTACACCTATATATGATAGTGGGATTGATGAAGAAACTGGTATGGTAAAAGAGATTATGGGGATTGCTACAGATGTTACAGAGCGAATCCAAGCAGAAAAGAAAGCAAAATATATGGCTTATCATGATACCTTAACAGGATTGCCAAATAGAGCTTTATTGCAAGAATATTTAGATGAAATGATTGGGTGTAAGGATCAGGGGAAAATAGCAGTATATTTTATGGATTTAGATGGATTTAAATTGGTGAATGATACATCAGGGCATAAAGTAGGAGATGCTCTTTTAAAGAGCTTAGGTCAAAGAGTAGAAGAGTCTTTAAAAAATGGATTGTTTGCTCGGATCGGTGGAGATGAATTTGCCTATGTTTATAAGATTCACTCTAATGATGAAATCAAAGAAATAGCAACTAAACTGATTGGAATGATCAATAAACCCTTTGTAGTAGATACAAATTCTTATGAAATAGGAGTGAGTATAGGAATTAGTGTTTATCCAGATCATGGAAATAATAGAAAAACTATTCTACACAAGGCCGATATAGCCATGTATGAGGTGAAAAAGGAAGAGAAAAACAATTTTAAAATTTATAATAATTATTAAATAGAAGGTATTAAAGAGCATCTAGATATTTCAAAATAGATGCTTTTTTTTCATTTCACTTATTAAACGGTAAAATATCATATTATATGCTAGAGTAGTTTGTAATATTACTATGATTGCAAGAAAAGTTAATATGGTATAATAAAATTTATTGAAAGAATATACTTGTAATAAAATTTATAAATAAATATAGAAAGCTTGAAGGAGGCTGAAAAGTTTGTATTTAGTAAGCGCTTGTTTAGCAGGAGTAAATTGCAGATATGATGGTAGTAATACATTGAATAAAAAAGTTGCCCAACTAGTTCAGGAAGGAAAGGGTGTAGCCATATGTCCAGAAATGATAGCTGGTTTAAATACACCAAGAGCTTGCTGTGAAATGGTACAAGACCAAAAGGGACGCAAAAAAATTGTTAGTAAAGATGGAGAGGACTTTACAAAAGAATTTATGGATGGGGCGATGAAAACTTTAGAGATTATAAAAGTTATTGGTATAAAAAAAGCAATACTCCAAGAAAGAAGTCCTTCTTGTGGGTACGGACGTATTTATGATGGGACATTCAAGGGAACATTGAAAAAGGGAAATGGTTTAGTGGCAGAGTTGTTGATAGAAAATGGTATTGAAATCTATACGGAAAATGAACTCGAAAGAATATGAAATAAGAAAATGGTCAATTATATTGACTACATGAAGAATTAAATAAGTTTCTATTGAATTTATCAATTATTTGTGCTTATATATAATGAGACAATGCAATGATTGTAGTTTAGCAGAAATTTGTGGATTTGAAAATTATAAGAAAATATTTACATAGCATAGGGGAAAAATTTAATATCTAAAAATACTAGCGAGGAGATTTAGGATGTATAATTTTAAGGAAATAGAAAAAAAACAAGTAAATGATTTTAATAATGATGCAAAAGGACATATTTTTCAGACATCTTATTGGGCAGATGTGAAAAAGGAATGGAAAGCTAAATTTGTAGGAGGATACAATCAAAAAGGAGAACTTGTGTTAACAAGTACAATTCTTTTAAGAAAAATTCCTTATATGAATCAATACATGGGATACATACCTAGAGGATTTCATTGTGATTATAGGGATAAAACACTAATTACTGAGTTTACAAAATTCATAAAAGAGTATGCAAAGAAAAATAAAATAGCATTTATTTCTGTTGATCCAGATATCCATCTAAATGAAAATGAAAGATTGGTTGAGTTTGGAAATAACGTGAAGGATATGCTCATTAATATTGGATATAATCATAAGAATACAAAAAACTTTGAAAACATACAACCTAATTTTGTATTTCGATTAAACTTCGATATGGAAAAGGAACTAGAGGAAAGAAAAAAGGAAATATTTGATAATTTTTCAAAGAAAACAAAATATAATATTAAAGTAGCTGAAAATAGAGGACTTACAGTAGAAGTTTATGATCAAGAGAATATTACAGAAAAAATGCTTGATAAATTTCATGAAATTATGGTGATTACAGGACAAAGAGATAATTTTATTACAAGACCTAAAAATTATTTTAAAGATATGATTGGAAAAATTGTTCCATTTTGTAGAATGTATATGGTGAAGTACAATTATGATTTAGACTATAATAGAATCAAAGAAAAACTTGATAGTCAGCAAAAAAATAAAGAAAGACTTGAAAAGAGAAAAATTGATACACAAGCTCTATTAAAAAATGAGAAAGATGAAAAGAAAATAGAAAAGCATAATAAAAAGCTATCTGATATAGAAAAAAGAATTGCAGATAGTGAAAGACAAATAGCAAATTTTCAAGAAAGAATTGACAGTATTGCACCTTATAAAGATCAAAAGGATGTATATGTATCAGGAGCAATCTATTTATATTATGGAGGAAAAGGATGGTATTTATATGGAGCATCCCACAATGAACTTCGGGATACAATGCCAAACTATCTAATGCAGTGGAAAATGATTGAAGATACTTTAGATTTAGACTGCTACATGTATGACTTTAGAGGTGTTTCAGGAGACTTAAATCCAGATAATCCACTTTATGGACTTTATAAGTTTAAAAAAGGCTTTAATGGAGATTTTGTAGAATTTGTTGGAGAGTTTGATTTAGTTGTAAATAGCTTTGTATATAATATGTTTAGATTTGCCCTTCCGAAGTTTAAAAAGATCAGATCTAAGCTTAAAAAGAAAAAATAAGATTGAATAAATGAACCCCTTTAAAGAAATGGATCTTGTACTTTAAAGGGGTTTATTTATTATTGAAATAGCCATATCCATGGAAGAATGGTTTCAGAGGTAAATTCAAGGATTTTGATTTGAAATTTACTGAAGATATATGGAGGATCATTTGCTGTTAAATTTTCATCTGGGCTGTGTTTTTTCCAAAGTTCATATCCTTCAGAAGCAAGGTAGAGGGAAACAGACTTATTTCTATCCCAAATAGTATTAAATTTAGAAGGAGGTACATGGGTTTCTCCAACAAAAGGAGATACTTCTATGGTAAAACTAGGTCGATTAAAGGTTTGTATAAACCAATCCTTATAGCCACCACCACTTGGGTTTTTACTAGGATTGACTAGCTTGTAACCTGTTATTTTTGATAAACCATGGGCAATTTTTTCATCACGTTTTAAATTTTCTGGTTTAGTTTTATAGTGCCAATATAAAATGCGTCCTGAACTATGATAAGATGCTGTTATTTCTGGATTGATTTCATAAGTGAAGTCTACAAGTGCCTGGGCTTCTTTTGATATTAAAGGTGTGTCTCCTTTATGATTTTTATAATAAGGATTGATTTGATTATATTTGATATTTTCCCAATCAGCTGGATATTGTCTATTTAAGTCAATTCCTTTTGCATTTGCTTTCCATCTTTTAAAATTCGTACTTCCATTATTTAAATGAATTAGATTTTTGTGGATTTCTTTTGGGAAAGAAGATAGACCAAATTGCTGTAAGGTTACCCCATCAGGATTAACCATAGGAACAAACCAAACAGAGACTTGATCAAGGAGGTTACGTACATTATAACCATCTATAAAGGTATTTTCCTTGTAAGCATGTGCATATTGATCAATTGTGTACATTAAAAGATTAGAGGTGATCCATTCTCTTGCATGATGAGATCCATTTAGAAATACTTTTGCCTTTCCATTACCTACTTTTATGGCCCAGATTTCTCTACCATATTCACTTTTTCCAATAGATCTATAGGTGATTAAATTAGGATATCTTTCAGATAATAGCTTCAAATCATGTGTTAAGTTTTCGTAACTATATGTTTTATTAGGATGAACAATGTCTATTTTTTCCCCAAAACTTATAGAACTACAATGAAATAGAATGAATAAGGAAAAAATAATGGTAAATATTTTTCTAGATTTCAAGATATGAAGTTCCCCCTTTAAGTGATTCTTATATAATTAGCTCTGTTTTATTCTGAAAACAGAGCTAATAGAAAGTAAATTGTATTTTTAGTAATTATTTATCTAAAGAAGAAATGGCAACTTCTTTATCAACTATTTTAGCTTCATCCTGTAGGGAAGGATCAATTGTTTTTACATATTTTCTTTCAATATCTCTACCTACAAAAAAAGAAGGCGTTACAATTTCTACGATCGTATCTACTCCCATGTTATTTTGATCGGTTATATCCACTAGTAAAAATTGCATGTTTGCTTTTCCTACTGTTTTTAAGGGCTTATTGTCTATATAAACTAGATCTCTCGGTTTTTTGTATCTATAAAAGGATTTGAGAGCACTTCTTAAGACATCTTTCAATGAATAATTTTTGATTTCTCTTCCAACTTCAAACCCATCATAAAAACCTATTGGAATGATTCCAACTCGAATATCTTTTTCAGCTTTATAAGCAATGCCGTATCCAACTAATTGGCCCTTTTTGATCTCTCTTGTATCAATAATCTTTGCTTTAAATCTACCTGCTGTTTTGATAGGGAGACCTTTTTTATTCATGATTTTTCCATATATTGCATTTCCTACGCGAACCATATTAAATCTCGCTTCGGGAATTTCAAGAGCTGCTTTACTATTTGCCATATGCATAAATGAAATATCTATATTTTTTTCTTTTAGTTTTTCTATAGAGCTATTGAAAATAGATAATTGCTGATTGACATAAGCTTGATTATATACAGCAGCAAAATGAGAAAAAACGCCTTCAAGCGAGATGTTTTTTAAATTTAAATAGGTATCAATAAACTCATCTAATTTTTCAGGGCTAACCCCAAAACGATTCATGCCCGTATTAATTTTTAAATGGAACTTTGCAATTTCATCTCGTTCAGCTGCTTTTTTTGATAAATGAATTAAATCGTCTATATTGTCAATACTAGGTGTTATATGAAAATCTAATACTTTATCTGCATCAAAGTAAGGGCTTAATATTAAAATAGGTTTATGAATCCCATTTTCTCTTAACTTGATGGCTTCATATTCAAGACCAACCCCTAAATAATCTACATAATTTTCTATAGACTTGGCAACTTCTACTAATCCATGCCCATAAGCTTCTCCTTTAACAATGGCCATAATGGATTGGTGAGGCATTTCTTTTTTTAGTTCTTCTACATTATTTATAATGTGATCAAGGTTTATTTCAAAAAAAGCGTTACACATAAATTTCATCTCCTGTTAGTTTCATCATACTTCCCCATACTAGTATAGCATACTCATTTGTGAACTAAAATTACATAAATCATGTTTGATACTTTAAAATTCGACAAAATTATATATATCCTTTGTTATACTTAAAATATCTCCATATTTCTTTTGATTCATGCCTAAAAATTTATTTTTAAAGAGAAATTTTGTTTAAGATTTACCTTGAATTGGAAATTTAGGTAGATAGGATTTGTTGAAATATAGGAGTATTTCATATATACTGATGATGAATACTCAATTGTTTCAGGAGGGAATCAATGAAAAAAAGAACTATTGCATTATTACTAGTAATCTATGCTGTTGTTTTATATTTTATTGTTTTGACATGTATAAATAGTTTAGCTGGGAAATTAAGATTTACAGAAGAAAAAGAAGATCAAAATATTGTGTATTCTGATGAATTGATAAATAACTATGATATTTCTGTTGATTTTAATCCACAACAAAAAAAGTATCATGCGAGACAAAGGATTATATATGTAAATACTACAGAAACAACTTTAAATGAGATTTATTTGTATACGTATCCAAATGTTTTTAAGAGTAAAGAAACAACCCCCTATATTATAGATGATTATGGGACACCTTATACGAATGGATTTAGTAAAGGTGATTTTAAACTAAATACATTACTTGTAAATGGAGAAAATGCAACTTATGAGATGAATAAAGAAAATGTGAATATTTTAAAAATAAAATTATCTCAATCCCTTAAGCCTAAGGAGAATATCGAAATTTATATGGAATATGAAGCGTTATTGCCTCGAGCAAGGCAGAGGTTTGGTTATGGTAAGAATACGTATAACTTTGGAAACTGGTATCCTATAGCAGCTGTATATGATGATGCGGGGTGGAATCTTGATCCTTACTATAAATTGGGCGATCCCTTCTATAGTGATATAGGAAATTATACGGTGACGATTACAGCACCCCAAGAGATGATGATTGCATCATCTGGAAATGTTATATCTGAAAAAGTAGAAAATAATAAAAAAACATGGAAAATAGAAGCTATGCTTATGAGGGATTTTGCTTTTGTGGCTAGTGATGAATTTGTTAAATTAGAAAAAGAAGTAGATGGGATTATTGTACAAGGTTATTTTATAAGAGATGATAAAAAAGTAAATGAAGAAGTCTTGAAGACAGCCTGTGATTCATTGAAAACATTTAATGGTATATTCGGAAAATATCCTTATGAGCAGTATACGGTAGTAGCGTCTAATCACACCGGAGGCATGGAATATCCTGGATTTGTTTTTATCAATGAAAAGTTTTATAATGAACAATTGTTAGAAAGACTTAAAAGAGTGGTTGTTCATGAGACAGCCCATCAATGGTGGTATGGTGTAGTAGGAAATAATGAAGTGGATGAACCTTGGCTAGATGAAGGGCTTGTAACATATTCAGAGTATGTCTTTTTTAAAGAAGCATATGGAAAAAAAAGTGGAGAAAATTACTTTAATAAAAATATATATAATAGTTATAACAATAGGAAAAATCAATTAAGTGATGAAATCATAGCAAAATCTTTAAATAAATTTAAAAATGATTCTGAGTATCATGCATTAGCTTATAAGAAGGGAGCTATGTTTCTTTATGAAATAGAAAAGAAGTATGGGGAAAAGGACATATATAATATTTTAAGAAGCTATTACATGGATTATCAATTTAAAAATGCAACCACATATGATTTCCTAAAGATATGTGAAGAAATCACAAATGATGATTTTGATGATTTAGCCAATAAATGGTTGTATCAAAAATAATATAAGAAAGAGGAGATAATAATGAAACTATTTTTTGTATCAGATATTCATGGGTCATTATATTATTTGAAAAAAGCATTAGAAATTTATGATAAGGAAAAAGCAGATTACTTAGTACTTTTGGGGGATGCACTATACCATGGTGCTAGAAATCCACTACCAAAGGATTACAATCCAAAGGAAGTAGCAGCACTATTAAATACATATAAAGAAAAAATTATAGCTGTAAGAGGAAATTGTGATAGTGAAGTAGATCAAATGGTTATTGATTATCCAATGATGGGGGATTATACGATTGTTCTTTATGAGAATAGAAGATTATTTTTAACTCATGGACACGTTTATAATAAGAATAATATGCCAAACTTAAGTGAAAATGATGTTTTAATCCATGGACATACACATATTCCTGTAGCAGAAAAATATGAACATATTTATTTATTAAATCCAGGGTCTATTACTTTACCAAAAGAAAATAATCCAAATACTTATGGTATTTTAGAAAACAATTTATTTGAGATCAAGGATGTAGATGGAAAGTTAGTAAAATCAATTGAACTATAAAAATTTCCCCATAGTCTGTAAGGACATGGGGAATTTATTTGAATAAATTACCTTTACATGAATAATTTTTACAAGGAAATTAATATAGCCAAGGGTAGTTGAATATATTTTATTGTATAATCTCATGAAAAGGTGATAAGATGATAAAAAAAAATATTTTTATTATTATTAAAATAAATAAAAAAATGTTAGTAACAGGCATATTATTTATGATCATGGTATCTATTTTTTCTATTTGGAAAGAAGTACCGTTAAAGGCAGTATTTCACCATTCTATCCATAGAAAAATTGTTATAGATCCTGGTCATGGTGGAATTGATGGTGGGACAGGAGAAGATTTTGGATTGTTGGAAAAAAATATAAATCTCAAGGTTTCCTTAAAGCTGAAGAAGTATTTAATGGATAAAAAATTCAAAGTAATCATGACAAGGGATAAAGATAGTTCATTAGAAAAGAAAAGTCACATAAAAGCATCAAGATATTTAAAGGATTTAGATGCAAGAAAAAATATAATAAATAACAATGGGGATATTTTTGTGAGTATTCATGTGGATGCTCATCCTGAGAGTATAAAAACAAGAGGGGTTAAAATTTATTATTATCCTGCATCCATGGAAGGTAAAAAATTAGCACAATCTATTTGTGGATCTGTAAATAATAGAATCTATAAAAAGTCTTTAAAGACCAATAACGTTCAAGCAAGTATTGCACCTGAAGATTTTTATGTATTAAGAGAAACACAAATTCCAGGCGTTTTGATAGAAATAGGGTTCATCACAAATCCTCAAGATCGACAGCTGCTTAGGAGTGAAAAATATAAAATAAAGATAGCTCAGGCTATTTGTGAAGGGATTTTTAATTACTTAAAAAATAGATAGGGATAAAGAATAAATTCCAATATGCATATTCAAGGTGCTTAAAGAATACATCGTAAATGAATTTTTGGATGGAGAAATCTATAAATAGGATTTAAGAAAAATCTGAAAAATGTCGATAAACATATAATAACTATTAAATCTGTTAATTATTTAAAAAGTGGGATATAAAAATAGAAGGCTTAATATTATAAACTATATAAGGATGGTGTAGAAATGAAAAGCATAAAATTTAGATTAATCGCCATAATTTCTTTAGTATTATTTATTGTGTGTGTAGGTCTTGGAACCATAGCGTACATAAAGGCGAGTAATTCTTTAATAAGTAAGATTGAATATGTACTCCCACAAATTGCAGAAGAAGGGGCAAAGGGATTAGAAAGTCGAATAGAAACAGAATTGAGAGTTTTAGAAGAAGGGGCAGCAAGAACACGTATAGCTAATCTTTTAAACGCTAAAGAAGATAAAAATCAAGCATTAAAGGAGCAGATGAAGAGAAATGGCTATTTAAGAATAGCTATTATGGACAAGAATGGGATAGCCACTTATTCTGATAATAGTACAAAGGATTTGAGCCACCGTGAATATTTTAAAAAAGCCATAAAAGGAGAAAGTGCTATATCTGATCCGATCATTAGTAAAGTAGATGGCTCTTTGGTAGTAGCCTTGACTGCACCCATAAAATATAATAATGAGGTTATTGGCGTTTTATTGGCTATTCAAGATGGAAATTTTATAAGCAAGTTAGCAAAAGATATTAAGTATGGAGACGATGGATATTCTTATGTAATTAATAAAGATGGAACCATTATTGGACATATGGAACAGAAATTGGTTTCGGAACAATATAATTTATTAGATGAAGCGAAAGAGAATGAAGAGTTAAAACAATTAGCAGGTTTAACAGAAAAAATGGTCAAAGGTAAGATGGGTGTAGGAAGCTATGAATTTAAAGGTGAGGAAAAGTATATGGGATATGTTCCTGTAAAAGGGACAAGCTGGTCTCTTGCAGTAACTGCTTCTAGGTCGGAGGTTCTTAAGGAGATACAAGCTTTAAAGACTTATATGATGATCGCAACTGTGATTATTTTGATTATAGGATTTATATTAACTTATGTTATAGGAAATTCTATTACAAAGCCAATTAGCCAAGCTACAGAACAGGCTGAAATTATATCTAGTGGTGATTTCACAAAAGAAATACCAAAGAGATTATTAAGTAAAAAAGATGAGATTGGTAGGCTTGCAGGAGCACTTGAAAAAATGAAGAATAATTTACATGAATTAATTAGGAATGTGGCCGATTCTTCAGAACAAGTGGCAGCATCTTCAGAAGAATTAACAGCAACAGCTCAGCAGGTAGCAGCATCTTCAGAAGAAGTGTCTAGGACTATAGAAGAAATAGCAAAGGGTGCAATGGATCAAGCACAAGATACAGAAAACGGAGCAACTAAAACTTTAGAGCTTGGAGAAATCATAGAGAAAAATCAACAATATGCAAATCAATTAAATGATGCATCTTTAGAGGTAGTAAAAAATGTACAAGAAGGATTAAATATTATTAATGATTTGATTAACAAAACAGATGAAGGTTTAGCCTCATCAAAGGAAATCTATGAGGATATTATAAGAACGAATCAAAGCTCAGAAAAGATTGGACAAGCAAGCACTACTATTGCCTCTATTGCAGAGCAAACAAATCTATTAGCATTAAATGCAGCTATAGAGGCTGCAAGGGCAGGAGAAGCAGGGAAAGGATTTGCAGTGGTAGCAGAGGAGATTAGAAAACTTGCAGAACAATCTACAGACTCAACAAAAGAGATTGATGCTGTAGTAAAGGAGCTACAAGAAAACTCTCAAAAAACAGTAGTCATGATAGAAAAAGTATCAAAAGCTACTCAAAAACAATCAGAGCAAGTAAAGATTACAGAACAAAAGTATAATGAAATAGAAAATTCAATAAAAAAAGCAGTATCATTAATTAAGCAATTAGGAGATGGAGAAAAAGAAGTAGAAGACAAGAAAATAGAAATCATAGATATTATTCAAAATCTATCTGCTATTGCAGAGGAAAATGCTGCAAGCTCAGAAGAGGCTTCAGCTTCAACAGAAGAACAAACAGCTTCAATGCATGAAATTACTAGTGCTAGTGATGGATTAGCTCAATTAGCACAAGGATTACAAGAAGCTATTAGTAAATTTAAGCTATAAAAGAAATAAATACTCAGCATCTCTTGAAAATAGAGATGCTTTTTTATATGCTAATAGTAAGGAAATTGAATATAGGAAGGACATGAATGATGATAAAAAAGGATTATATGAAAGATAATTATAAAAATATAGCTAATCAATTTTATGAAGAAAACCAATTGATGAAAGCGTTAAAATTTTACCATAAAGCATATGGAATAGAAGGTGGAAAAGAAGATATTGAGTTATTGTTAGATTTAGCGTTACTATATGATGAATTAGGAGATTATAGTTCAGCTAAAGAAAAATATAAGGAAGTTTTAGAAATAGATGAAAAAGAAGCTAGAGCCTATTATGGTTTAGCTATTATATATGATTATGAAAAAGAATATGAAAAGGCTATTAAGTATTATCATAAAGCCATTGAGATGGATGCTAGCTATGATCGTGCATATTTTTTCTTGGCAGATGCCTATGATCAAATGGAAGATAAGGAACAAGCTATATATTATTACCAGAGAGTAATAGATCTTGAACCAGAAGATATTTGGGCATACATTAATTTAGGTTCTATTTATGAGGAATTAAATAAAAATGAGGATGCCTTAGAAATGATGAAAAAAAGCCTTGAAATCGATCCGAATCATTATATGGGATTATTCAATATGGGGGTTATTTTAAAAAAACTAGGACAAAAGGATGAAGTTATATACTATTATAGAAAATCTATTGAAGAGAATCCAAACTATCCCTATAGTTTTTTGAATTTGGCAGTTTTATATAAAGAAGAGAAGGAATATAAGAAAGCTATTGAGGTAATTACAGAGGGAATTAAATATAATTCAGAGACATGGGTGTTATATTATAATAGGGGCTGCTTTTATGTCCATGAAAATCTTTTAGAAAAAGGGTTAAGGGATATTATTCAAGCAACTAGCTTGTATCCTGATGTAATTGATTATATGAAGAAAGATAAAGAATTAGACCCCATAAGAGAGTTAAAAGCCTATAAGATCATGTTTGAATAAAATAGTGCCTGTTGATGGCGTATGTATCAGCAGGTACTATGTGTTTTCAGTTTTTATGCATTGTGTTTCACATTTTTTTGAACAATTTCAATAGATTCAACGATTTTTTGAATAACGGTAATCTGAAATTGTCTATCTAATTCATTTGTTTTTGCGTATGCTTCTCCCTGATGACTTACTACATATAAAGGTGGTAGATTGTTTAAGGTTAATGCTTTTATATCTGCAATACATTTATCGCAGGTACATATATGATTATATTTTTCTAAAATAGATGGTAACAAATGATTAACAATATTCTCCATATAATTTTTAGGCATTTAGTAGTTCATCCTTTCTTATAATAAATCTATATAAATTTAATATTTATTCATGAAAATAGATTAAAATCGTCTTTATTGTACACCATTTTAGAAATAAAGTCTGTTATATCCTGTCGAAAATATGTTTTTGTTTTATATATAGAAGATATTAGAGAAAAAATATTAAAATTAGGGGGCGTACTGGTATAAAAAAAACTATGAGCGGTTAAATTTCTCATAGTCTAATATATTTATGTGTTAATTTGATACCTTTGTTTTAAAATTTAGCCGTGGTAATGTAGTATTGTGTACAAATTCAAAATATGATTTTATTACATCTGGGTAGAGTTTTCTATCTAGAGGTGTTAATTCGTGATCAAAATATATTGTAATACGAAGTTTTTGTGCTTTTTCTTCTGTTGAAATAATTTCATTAAGATCTATTTTGTATGTGGATTCTAACTTTTCTGATGCAGCAATTAAAGTGTCTATGTGGTGAGACTGATTGGATGTCATTAAAAAAGATCTAAAGCCTTCTTTTACCATTGTATCACTCCATTCTCAAAAGTCTGAATATTTTATATTATGTATATTCTACATATCTATAATAAATCCCTTTTTTACATAAAAAGAAATCTATTCTTTGAAGTCAATTCTTGGTATAATCAATATAATCGTATTTGATTAGATATTATGTAGATAAATAAGTCTATTTAGATGGAGGTAGAAAATGGAGATTGTTTCCTTAATAGGATGTAAAGATTATGAATATGATCAATTAAAATCATGTATAAAAGAAACCTTTGAAAATTTAGGTGGAATCGAAAAATATATAAGTAGAGGAGAAACGGTTCTTCTAAAAGTAAATTTACTTATGAAGAAAAGACCAGAAGAAGCGACTACGACTCACCCCAAATTTGTTAAAGCTTTAGCAGAAGAGTTAATAGATTATGGTGCAAAGGTAATTATAGGAGATAGTCCAGGAGGACCTTTTAATAAAAAAATATTACAAGGAATTTATAATGTTTGTGGATATGAAGAGATTGCAAAAGATTTACCAGTGGTACTAAATTATAATACGAATTCAGTAGAAATTAGCAATGATGAAGGATTAATATTAAAAAGGATAACAGGTATTGAAGTATTAAAAGAAGTAGATAAAGTTATATCTGTATCTAAATTAAAAACCCATGGAATGATGCTTTTTACTGGGGCAGTAAAAAATATGTTTGGGATTGTTGCAGGACTTGAAAAAGCAGAATATCATGTGCGTATGCCAAATAATGTGGATTTTTCAAATGCTTTAGTAGATATATGCTTAGCAGCTAAGCCTATTTTGTCCTTTATGGATGGAATTGTAGGAATGGAAGGAGCAGGCCCTAGTGGAGGAGACCCAAGAGCCGTAGGGGTTGTCATTGGAGCTACTAGTCCATATCATTTAGATGTAGCAGCAACAACTATTATTGGAATCGAGCCTACCAAAGTACCGACTATTGAAAGATGTGTGGAGAGGGACCTTTGTAAAGGGAATTTTGAAGATATAGAATTAAAGGGAGAAGATATTGAAAAATTTATAGTAAATGATTTTGTGGTACCTGAAATAAGAAGCTTGGATTTGTTAGAAGGAAAAATTCCTAAATTTTTAAGAGATATTTTAAATGGACTATTGCAGCCAAAGCCAGTATTTATACATGATCAATGTGTAGGCTGTAGTGATTGTGCAAATAACTGTCCACCACGTGTAATAGAGATGGTGAATAAAAAACCTATGGTGAATTTAGATGAATGTATAAGATGTTTTTGCTGCCAAGAGTTATGTCCAGTACAGGCAGTTCATATTCATCGACCTTTACTGATGAAATTATTGGCTAAATTATAAAATATGGATAAAAGAATAGCTACTTTCCTTGTTATAAAAATAAGGAAAGTTTTTTTGTTTGCTAGGAAATTATAAAATTTAGAATCTGTGGACTTGTGAAATGAGCATATGCGAGAGCATAATGCGAATTTTTTTGAAAATTTTTAATAAAGTTATCACTATGAAAATATATATAGTTATGAAGAGGACATGTGGCAAAAGATAGAGAAATAATATAGTGCTGGTAATTATTACCAAAAAATGATTTAAGAAAGCATTTTATTGGAAAAAAAGAACAAGAAGTAGAAAACAAATTGACTGAATTGTTGAAAAACTAACAAGGAGAATTGGCATGATATTTGCTTTATTAGTTTTATAAAGAACAAACAAAATTTAATAAGAGAAGGGAGGATTAATTAAAGTTTTCAAGACGAGGTAGGATTATTTTAAAGTAGTAAAGGTTTATGAAAAACAAAGGGGAGGGAAGAGTATGTCAGCTTTTATGGGTGAAGTAATAGGTACAATGATATTGGTTCTTTTAGGGTGTGGTGTTTGTGCAGGGGTTACATTGGCTAAATCAAAATCAAAGGATTCAGGTTGGATTGTTGTTACTGTAGGATGGGGTATTGCTGTTGCTATGGGTGGCTATGCTGTTGGAAGTATAAGCGGAGCCCACTTAAATCCAGCTCTTACTATTGCACTTGCGTGTATTGGCAAATTTCCATGGAGTGCTGTTGGAGGATATATTGTAGCTCAAATGATAGGTGCTATTATAGGGGCAACACTTGTATGGCTTGCTTATTTAGCACATTGGGGAGAAACAGAAAATAAAGCTGCAAAATTAGGCGTATTTTCAACAGCTCCAGCTATAAAAAATACACCTGCAAATTTAATTACTGAAATCATAGGTACATTTGTATTGGTATTAGGTGGTTTATGTATTGGAAGTAATCAATTGGCACCAGGACTTAGTTCATTACTTTGGGGTATTTTAGTTCTTGCTATTGGTCTTTCATTAGGTGGACCTACAGGATATGCAATTAATCCTGCTCGTGATTTAGGACCTCGTATTGCCCATGCAATACTTCCAATAGCAGGAAAAGGTGATTCAGATTGGCAATATGCTTGGATTCCTGTAGTTGGTCCGATTATAGGTGGTGTATTAGGTGGATTTTTCTTTATAACATTCTTTGGCGCTTAAATTAGAATTGGAGGGATACAATATGAAAAAATATGTTATGGCGTTAGACCAAGGAACAACTAGCTGTAGAGCAATATTATTTGACCATGATGGGAAGATTGTAAAGGTTGCTCAAAAGGAGTTTACACAAATTTATCCAAAGCCTGGATGGGTTGAGCATGATGCTATGGAAATTTGGGGAACACAGAGTGGTGTGGCAAGGGAAGTATTAGAAATTGCTGGTATTAGACCAGATGAAATAGCAGCTATTGGGATTACAAATCAAAGAGAAACTACTGTAGTATGGGATAAATTTACTGGAAAGCCCATTTATAATGCAATCGTTTGGCAATCCCGTCAAACAGCAGGTATTTGTGATGAATTGAAGGAGAGAGGTCTTGAAGACTATATTCGTGAAAATACAGGACTTGTGGTAGATGCATATTTTTCAGGAACAAAGGTGAAGTGGATTTTAGATCATGTTGAAGGGGCTAGAGAGAGGGCAGAAAAGGGAGAATTATTGTTTGGTACCATGGATACATGGCTTATTTGGAATTTAACTAGAGGAAAGGCTCATGTAACAGATTATTCAAATGCATCAAGAACTTTATTATATAATATTAAAGACCTTAAATGGGATGAGTGTATATTAAAAGAATTGGATATTCCTAGCTCTATGTTGCCAACGGTAAAACCATCTAGTGACATTTATGGCTATACAGATGAAAAAACCTTTGGTGGAGCAAAAATTCCTATTGCTGGAGCTGCAGGGGACCAACAAGCAGCATTATTCGGTCAGGCTTGCTTTAACCCTGGTATGGCAAAGAATACTTATGGAACAGGTTGCTTTATGTTGATGAATACAGGAAAAGAATTTATTCCATCTAAAAATGGTCTTCTTACAACTCTTGCATGGGGAGTAGATGGTGCTGTTGAATACGCCCTTGAAGGAAGTATATTTGTTGCAGGGGCATCTATTCAGTGGCTTAGAGATGAGTTAAGACTTATAGATCATGCAAAGGATAGTGAATATTTTGCTACACAAGTGAAAGATACGAACGGTGTCTATGTAGTGCCAGCCTTTGTAGGTCTTGGCGCTCCTTATTGGGATATGTACGCTAGAGGAACGATCGTAGGATTAACTAGAGGAGCAAATAGAAATCATATTATTCGTGCAACACTTGAATCTATTGCTTATCAGACAAGGGATGTACTAGAAGCAATGCAAGAGGATTCAAATATTGACCTTAAAGCATTAAAGGTAGATGGTGGTGCTGTTGCAAATAACTTCTTAATGCAATTCCAAGCGGATATTTTAAATGTAGAGGTTCAAAGACCAGAGGTAATTGAAACAACAGCTCTTGGAGCAGCATATCTTGCAGGGCTTGCTGTAGGCTTTTGGGAAAGCAAAGAAGAAATTGCTAATAAATGGAATGTTGATGAAACATTTAACCCAGATATGGAATCATTAGAAAAAGAAAAATTATATGCTGGTTGGAAAAAGGCAGTAAATAGAAGTTTAAAATGGGAAGCATCAGAAGAATAAAAATAATAGGAACATTTTTATAAAAGGATGCATATATTATAATAAGAAAATCCTAATATAATGGGCCGGAGAATAGGAGAGCCGTATGAATTAGCCTACGAGAAGGTAGGTTAGTTTCGTACGGTTTTTTTATATGGAGAGGAGGAATATTTGTGTATGATATAGCCATTGTAGGGGCTGGTATAATAGGTACTTTTATTGCAAGAGAATTATCTAGATATAAATTGCAAGTTATTCTTTTAGAAAAGGACAATGATGTGGCAAATGGTACAACAAAAGCAAATAGTGCTATTGTACATGCAGGATATGATGCTAAAGCAGGAAGTAATAAAGCAAAATTTAATGTTTTAGGAAATGCTATGTTTGATAAGGTCTGTGAAGAATTAGATATACCCTTTAAAAGGATTGGATCTTTAGTGGTTGCTTTTAATAAGGAAGATATGAAGACGATTCAAGACCTTTATGAAAATGGAGTAAAAATAGGCGTACCCTATATGGAGATCATTGATGAAGAAGAAGTAAAAAGGATGGAGCCACATTTAAATGATCAGATTGTAGGAGCATTATATGCACCTACAGCAGGGATTGTAGGACCCTTTGAGTTAGCCATTGCATTAGCTGAAAATGCAATAGACAATGGGGTAGAACTTTTATTAAACAACGAGGTGAAAAGAATAGAAAAAAATAAAGAGGGATATAAAATTTATACAAAGAACAATGAAATAGATACAAAATATGTAATAAATTGTGCAGGTTTATATGCAGATCATATTTATCGTATGGTAGCAGACTATTCTTTTAAGATTACACCACGAAGAGGACAATATTATTTATTAGATAAAAGTGTAGGAAATATAGTGAGTAAAGTTGTTTTTCAATGTCCTACAAAACTTGGAAAAGGAGTACTGATTACACCTACTGTTGACGGAAATATTCTCATAGGACCTGATGCAGAAAATTTAGAGGACAAAGAAGCTACGGAAACTACAAAGGATGCACTCAGCTTTATAAAAGAAACGATCATAAAAAGCTGTACAAAAGTACCTTTTAATAAAAATATAACAACCTTTGCAGGCATTAGGGCAGAACCAAGTACAGGAGATTTTATTATTGAGGAATCAAAAGAAGCAAAAGGGTTTATTAATGTGGCAGGAATTAAATCTCCAGGACTTTCTTCATCCCCTGCTATTGCAAAATATGTAGTAGAGTTAATAAAAAATATAGTAGGACGTCTTGAAGAAAAGGAAAGCTTTAACCCAAAAAGAAAAAAAAGAATTCGATTTACATCCTTAAGCGATGAGGAAAAATCAGAAATCATCAGAAAAGATCCAAGGTATGGAAGAATTATTTGTAGATGCGAGACAATCACAGAAGGAGAAATTGTAGATGCAATTCATAGAAATGCAGGAGCTAGAACGGTAAATGGAGTGAAAAGAAGAGTAAGACCAGGAGCTGGAAGATGTCAAGGGGGATTTTGTGGTCCTAGGGTCATGGAGATTTTAGCTAGAGAGCTGGGTGAAGATATGAAAGATATTGTAAAGGAAGGAGCCCATTCGTATATTCTTACAGGGGATACCAAGGAAGAGAACCAAGAAGAAAAGTAGGAGGTGATTAGATGTTAAAGTATGATCTTGTTGTGATTGGTGGGGGACCTGCAGGTCTTGCAGCAGCCATAGAAGCTAAAAAAGATGGTATAAAGAGTATTTTGTTAATCGATAGAGATCGAGAATTGGGAGGAATTTTGCAGCAATGTATCCATAATGGATTTGGGCTTCATGTATTTAAAGAAGAATTAACAGGCCCTGAATATGCAGAGCGTTTCATTAATGAATTAAAAGGAATGAATATAACATATAAGCTAGATACCATGGTACTAGATATTGGTGAAAATAGAGAGTTAAGTGCTGTCAATACAAAGGATGGATTGATGAAAATAAAAGCAAAAGCCATCATTTTAGCTATGGGATGTAGAGAAAGAACGAGAGGGGCAATTGCCATACCTGGAACAAGACCTGCTGGAGTATTTACTGCAGGAACAGCTCAAAGGTATATCAATATGGAAGGGTATATGGTAGGAAAAAAAGTAGTTATATTAGGGTCAGGAGATATTGGACTTATTATGGCAAGAAGACTTACCTTAGAAGGGGCCAAGGTTTTAGCAGTGGCAGAACTGATGCCTTTTTCCAGCGGTCTTACAAGAAATATTGTACAATGCTTAGATGATTATCATATTCCTCTTTTGTTAAGTCATACGGTTACAAGGATCAAAGGAAAAGATAGGGTAGAAGCTGTTGAAATAGCTCAGGTAGATGAGAATAAAAAACCAATAGCAGGAACAGAAAAGGAATATGTGTGTGATACACTTCTTTTATCTGTAGGATTAATTCCAGAAAATGAATTATCAAAAAGTGCTCATGTAGAATTATCTCCTGTAACAGGCGGCCCTATTGTAAATGAGTCTATGGAGACGAATGTAAAGGGTATTTTTGCATGTGGGAATGTTGTCCATGTACATGATCTTGTAGATTGGGTTACAAAAGAGAGTCAAAAGGCAGGAAAAAGTGCAGCTAAGTTTATAAAAGGTGAATTAGAAAATAATATAGACCTTGTGAAAACCTTTGCAGAGGAAGGGATTTCTTATATAGTACCTCAAGTTATTAGACCATCTAATCTAGAAGATTCACTAGATTTACTCATGAGAGTGAATCATGTTTATAAAAATTGTAAATTGAGCATCAAAGGAAATGGGGAAATAATAAAAGAAATCCATAAAAAGCATATGGCACCAGGAGAAATGGAAAGGATTAAGATACCTGCAAGTATATTTAAAGAGAAAAAAATAAAGGAAATAGCTATAGCTGTTGTAAAGGGCGGTGAATAGGGTGGAGAAAAGGGAGATTATTTGTATTGTTTGTCCAATGGGATGTCATCTTACAGTAAGGAAAGTGGCGGATAGCTATCAGGTTACAGGAAATACCTGTAAAAGAGGTGAAGCTTATGGCATAAAGGAAATGACAAATCCTACTCGAGTACTTCCTACTACAGTGAAAATAAAAAATGCCTTTTTAAAAAGGCTTCCTGTAAAAACGAATCAGCCTATTCCTAAAGAACTTATTTTTAAATGTATGGAAATAATCAATGCTATTGAAGTTGAAGCACCTGTAAAAACGGGAGATGTGATTATTCATAATATATTAGACACCGGGGTAGATGTAGTAGCTACAAAAACTATGAGAAGAATACAGTAAAATATAGATATGGGGGGATTTAATGGCAATCGCAAATTTTTCTTCTAGCAATAAAAAAAGAAATACAAAGAAAGAGGATGCAAATATATTAAAGTTCCCTACTACTTTTGAAAAAAAGGACATTCAACTAGACGAGCCCTTTCAAAAGATCATTGGAAACAGTTTGTCTATAAAAAAAGCCCTTCTAAGGGCACAGAAGGCTTCTAAAATTTTATCTACAGTATTGATTAGAGGAGAAAGTGGAACAGGAAAAGAACTAGTAGCAAAAGCGGTTCATGAAAATAGCAAAAGAAGTAAAGGCCCTTTTGTAGCTATAAACTGTGGAGCGATTCCATATGAATTGTTAGAATCTGAGCTATTCGGTCATGAACAAGGGGCTTTTACAGGGGCGTTGAAAAGGAAAATTGGAAAATTTGAAAGAGCGAGTGGAGGGACGATTTTTTTAGATGAAATAGGAGATTTGCCAATGGAAATGCAAGTAAAGCTCTTAAGAGTACTTCAGGAGAAAGAATTTGAAAGAATTGGTGGTAATGGAATTATTCATGCAGATATTCGAATTGTCGCAGCTACGAATAAAAATTTAGAAAAAATGATCTGTGAAAGAAAATTTAGAGAAGATTTATATTATCGATTAAATGTGATTCCCATTTATTTGCCTCCTCTTAGAGAAAGAAAAAAAGATATTCCTTTGTTGCTTGAATATTTTATAAAAAACATTTCTAAAAATATGGAATTAACACCTATAAAGTTAACAAAAGAAGCCCAAGATTGTTTTTTTGACTATGAGTGGCCTGGCAATATAAGAGAACTGCAAAATATAGTAGAGAGGATGATTGCCCTAGCAGATGAATGCATTGTAGATATGGAACATATACCAAAGCATATAGCTAATAAATATAAGAGACACTCTAAAGTTCAAGAGTCTGTTAGCTTAATTAATATGAATAAAAAGGGGGCGTTAGCAACCTTAGAGGAATATGAAAAGGAAATTATAAAGATGGCATTAAATACCTTTGGTAGTTTTAATGCAGCAGGAAATGCATTAGGGATTACACATAAAACTGTGGCATCAAAGGCAAGAAAATATAAAATTATAGAAAATGAGAGTTAGAAAAAAAGAAAATTCTTTGAGGGGACAAAGAATTTTCTTTATTTTTTAAAGCTTATTTTCGATTCTGTTCCAGCCAATAATCTTTTTATATTGGCTTTATGTTTATAAATAACGAAGGAACCTAAACATAAAGCATATAGTATAAAGGCTATAGGTTCTTTAAAAACAAAGCATAGAATTGGAAATGAAGCAGCTACAGTGATAGAAGCTAAAGAGACCATTTTTGTGACTCCTGTAATGGAAAAATGGATAATTAATAATATAATGCCTATAAGGGGATATAGGGCGAAAATTGTTCCACCAGCAGTAGCAACACCTTTGCCTCCTTTAAAGCCTAGAGAAAAAGGATAACAATGACCAATAACTACAAAAGTAGAAGCGATGGCTCCACCTTGACTACCCAATAACTTTTCTCCAATAATAGCAAGAATAAATCCCTTTAGGAAGTCTAGTATAAAAGCAATGGCTCCTGCCTTTGGACCTAATGTTCTAAGGACATTTGTAGCACCAGAATTTCCACTGCCATGTTTTCTTATATCAATATTCCCCATGAATTTTGCAGTAATGTAAGAAAAAGGAATGCTTCCAACTAAATAGGCTACGATTACTAATAAAATATATTTTGTCATGTTTATACCTCCCTTTATCCTATTTTATCATCATTTGACAAGAAGAAGTATAGAAATTTAAAATATTTTAATAAAATATTTTAAATTTCTTCCTTGTTTTTTAAAACCTTTTGTTAAATATCTTTACTGAGAGGAAGAGAAATGATAAATTTACAACCATTGCTATAATTTGAATCTAAGGATATTTGACCTTTGTGTTTTTCAATAATTTTTTTAGTGATGGCAAGTCCTAAGCCAGTTCCGCCAGATTTAGCATTTCTAGAAGGATCAGCACGAACAAAGGGTTCAAAAATAATAGGGACAAAAGCTTTTTCAATGCCAGTACCATTGTCTTGTATAATAATGATTGCTTTATCATTAGAAATTTTTATTTCTAAATAAAATGTGGTATTTTTCCCACTATATTTAATACTATTTGTAATAATATTTCCAATAGCTCTTTCCAATTTTTGTTCATGAACAAAACAATATATTGGAATATTGGGAATTTCAAAGGAGTATGTCATGTGATTTGTTTCTAATTCTGGAATATAGCTGATTAAGATTCTTCTCAATAGTTCGCACAAATTTTTTTCTTCGCGCATGAGTATTTTTTCTTCCATTTCCATTTGAGACAATTCAAATAAATCTTGAATGAGGTTGTTTGCACGGTTACTATTAGAGAGGATAATATCTAAATATTTATCCTTTTGTTCATAGGATAAATCATTATTTGAAGCAAGGGTTTGAGCATACCCAGTAATATTTGTTAAAGGTGTTTTTAAGTCATGAGATATATCTAATATTAATCTTTTTCTATTAGATTCAGATTTTTCTCTAAGACTTATTTCTTCTTGGATTTTTCCTGTCATTTGATTGATGGCATCTCTTAATACACCTAATTCATTTTTTGAATGAAAATTAATTTTATTACCATAATTACCTTCACTAATGATTTTAACACCTGCTAATATATGGTTAATAGGTTGTATAATTTGAATAGAAGTTACCTTTGCATAAAGAATGATTGCAACTGCTAAGCTAATGATAAAAAAGCTTCCTGTGAAGATAAAGATATCTATAAAGTTTTTTTCAGGAGGAAGATACATTAGTAAGAATTCCTCCTTATTTTTTGGATAATAGACCATAAAGCCATAAGGATCATCAAAGATCATTTCATTATAGTCCTTTTGTGAGTAGGTATAACCTATTTTATGGGGACTATTATAGGATGAAAGTACGGTTAAATGGGTATCTATATATTCTAAATAGGCACCTTCAGGAAGATATTCTAGTTCAAATGCTTTTTTCATGTCGTAGTCTAATGTATTTTTATAAACACGTTCTATGTTGATTTCAGAAGTAATATACATGGAATTTACATATAAGTAATTAGCAATAAAAGTAAAGCCAATAATAACAAGAAGCAAAACAAATAAAAAACTATAATTGATTAAGAATTGCTTGGAGATGGTGTTACTATGAAATAAATTGAATTTATTTTTCAGTTTATTCATTTACTTTTTCCATTCTATAGCCTATTCCTCTAATGGTTTTTAAGTATTTTGGATTTTTAGGATCATCTTCTAGTTTTTCTCTTAGATGGCTCATATGAACCATAATGGTATTACTATCTCCATGATACAATTCTTCCCAGACTATTTCATATAATTGTTCTTTTGTATAAATATTTCCAACGTGTTTCATAAATACAGATAAGAGCTTAAACTCTTTTGGATTAAGAGTGATCAAAATTCCTTTTTTTGTTACTGTATAGTTTGTTAAATCTAAAGAAAGATGACCATTAGATAGAATATTTTTAGCTTCTTTACTTGAATATTTTATATAGCGTCTCAATTGGGCTTGTACTCTAGATATAATTTCAATGACGCTAAAGGGCTTTACTACATAATCATCTGCCCCTAAGCCAAGACCTAGCACTTTATCAGCATCTTCGCTTCTAGCAGTAAGCATAATTACAGGAATTTCGCTGGTTTCTCTGATTTTAGTAAGTAAATTAAAACCGTCTATTTTGGGAAGCATTACATCTAAGAGGATTAGATCTATTTCTTCTTTATTAAATAATTGGAGTCCTTCTTCTCCGTCAAAAGCTTGAAAAACCGTATAGCCTTCTTTAGATAAATGTAAAAAAAGAAGATTGTTGATATCTTCATTGTCTTCTGTGATTAAAATATTGATGGGCATACATGTGCTCCTTTCCCTTAAATCATATATATAAGATTCTATCATAAAAATATTGATTTTTAAGATAAATTTAAGCTTAGATTAAGCTTTAATTTATTTTAAGGAAATATAATGAAATCATCAATAAAACAAAAAGAAGGAGAGAATGCATATGAAAAAAATGATTTTAGTAGTATTAAGTATTTTATTAGTTGTAAGCTTAACAGGCTGTGGGAATAAGAAAGAAGTTGATGGAGATGTGCCTAGTGCTGAGCAAAGCTTGGAAGAAAAAAATCCTTTAGCAGGACAGGAGGTAAAGGCTTTTAAAGCAAAAGATTTAGATGGGAATGAAGTAACCAATGAAATTTTTTCAGAAAGTGATGTGACTGTAGTAAATATTTGGGGAACTTTCTGTGGACCATGTATTGAAGAAATGCCAGAATTAGATAAAATCCAAAAGGAATTTAAAGATAAAAAGGTAAAAGTAATAGGAATTGTATCAGATAAAGCAGTAGAGGAAGCAAAAAGTATTACAAAAGATCTTTCTTATACAAATATTGTTCCAGATGAAGCTTTAGAAAAGCAAATTGTAAACAGCTTTGATTATGTTCCTGTAACGTTGTTTGTAAATAATAAAGGAGAGATTATGAAAGAATTTATACCTGGAGGCAGCGATTATGAAACATTTAAAAAGATGATAGAAGGGTGTCTAGAGAAAAAATAATTAAGAAAAAGGGGGAATTTCTGTGAAAAATAGAAATAAATTAGTGTTAGGATCTTTACTAATAGGATTATTTGTTTTTAGTATAGGAATATGGATGAATGCTAAGCAAATTCATCATACAGCTTATAAAAATCAAGAAAATCATTTCATAAAAGAAACAGAAGAATATGAAATGATGAGCTTTGAAGAATACTTAGGGGAAGATATAAATTTACTAAAAGAGAAAGATCAAAAGAATCTAAAAGCTTTGTATAAAAAAGTAATAGAAAAGGAAAAAGAAGAAAAATTTGATGAAGCAGATGGGCTGTGGGATCAATTTGATCATTCTTTAAGACAAGCAGGTATTGCAGTGCCATTTAAGGATTTCTATGATTTTGCAGAATCCATTAAAAATAAATTAAAGGAAGAAGATTTTCATCAAATCAATAGAATTTATACTGAGATTGAAAAGCTTAATGAGAAATTAGGTATACCAGATAGTGAAGAAAAACAAGAAGAAATAGAACAAGAAATTGAAAACCTTTGGAGTCAAATAGAAGAAATATTAAAGCCATTAGGATATGATTTAGATGAACTCCTAGATCATGTAGAGAATAGAAATGTTTTAATTGCCCTTTATGATGTGAAAAATGGTAATATCAATTATAAACCTATTAATAATCATACTATAAAAGAATTATCTAAAGAGGATATTCAAAAGCATCAAGATATATGGGAAAGATCTAAAAAGCTTATTCCTGCTTCTTATTTAGGAAGAATCGTAAGCTTTGAAATGAATACAGATGGAAAAGAAAATGTATTGGCTCATGTAAATTCACCAGATGAAAGCAATAAAATATGGAGATTAGCTGTTGATATAAAAGATGTATTTGGTAAAAATGGAAAATTCACTAAAGAATTCGATCAAACATTGATTCATGAATTTGGTCATATTTTGACTCTAAATGATAGTCAAATGATGAAGGAAAGAAATGAAAATAGCGCTACATATACAACGGATGAAGGAACAACAAAAACACAGGCATATCTGAATCAATTTTACAATAAATTCTGGAAGGGAATTCATAAAGAATGGGAAAAAGCAAATCAAGCAGAAGTAGATGAATATGGAGAAAATCAAGCAATTCTTGACTTTTATGAAAAGTATAAAGATCAATTTGTTTCTGATTATGCTGCAACCAATCCAGAAGAAGATATAGCAGAAAGCTTTAGAGTATTTATAACAGAGAAAAAACCAAAAGGAAAAACGGTAGAACAACAAAAAATATTATTTTTTTATCAGTTTAAAGAATTAGTAAAAATGAGGGAAGAGATGAGATTAAATCTAAAGTAAATGATCAACCACTGTCTGTATAACGACAGTGGTTGATTTATATGGAATAGGAAAATGTCCATTAAATAAGGAAAAAAAGAACTATTCAGGATCTATTTGAATAAATATGATAATATAGGGTATCATTAAAATAGGATGTAGTAATTGTGTGAAACGAAAGGTGGCGATGAAATGATAAAAGCTCCTAAAGTTGAAGTGAATAGCAATTTGACCATTCAAAGAAAAGTTACCCCAGAAGATACTGCACTGAATTATGGGAGTGGAAAGCTAGAAAAATTATTTGCAACACCACGATTAGTAGCATTAATGATTGAAGCTTCAGTAAAATTAATAGATGAAAAACTCACAGAAGGATTTATAACAATAGGAAGAAGAGCAGAAGTGGCGCATGAAAAACCTACAATGCTAGGGCAAACAATTAGCGTTAAAGTTGAAGTTAAAAGCTTTAATAGAGATAAAATACTTTTAGAGATGACAGCCTTTGATGAAATTGGTGTAATTGGTAGAGGAACTCATGAGCGAATTATTGTTAATAAACAGTCCTTGTTACATCGAGCAGCACAAAGGGCTGAAAAATTAAAAAATAAGGATTTTTAAAAAGGATGCCGGAGATACTCCGGCAATTTTATTGTGATAATTAATAAAAGAATTATAATTTTTTGATCTTTGGCTATAAATATAGAAAAGAAGAAAAAATTTTATAAGAATGGAGAAAGTAGATTGAAAAAAAAGAATTACTTTTCTAAAATCAGCCAAGGATTGATTATTATTTTCTTACCGATTGTTTTATTATTAACGATTCTTCAAGCCTATGCTTTTGATAAAAATTTTTATTTAAAGGAATTTGAAAAATATCATATAGAAGAAAATACAAAAATAGAACAAAAAGAATTAAGTAAAATCGTAGATAAAATAATTAAATATCTAAAAGACAAAGATAAAGATATGAATATTTATGCTAAAATTAATGGGCAAAATACGGAAGTCTTTGGAGACCGCGAAAAACTACATATGGTAGATGTAAAGAATCTATTTCAAAAAGGAGATGTTTTACAGAAAATAGGAATTGGTGTTGTGGGAATGTCTTTAATTATTTTAATAAAGAAATCAGAAAAAGATATTTATAAAAGTTTAAAAGGTGTTAGTATTTTATCTTTAGGAGGTATGATGATTCTTTTTATATTAATGCAAATGGATTTTTATAAATATTTTACATATTTTCATAAGCTTTTTTTTAACAATGATTTATGGGTATTAAATCCTAAAACAGATGTATTAATTCAGATCCTTCCTTTAGGTTTTTTTAATGATATTGCCAAAAGAACGATTATTTGGTTTATAGGAATTATGATGATTTTAGGGGGACTTGCATTATATAAAGGAGAGGGGATACATGAAAAATAACAGCAACCGTAGATTGATTGCTGTTGTTAGGTTAAAAGTTTTTATACACATTCTACAGAACAGCGCAAATCATCTATCAACACATTTAATGCGTCTGCTAGTTTTTCAACTGTAGAAAAACTTGGATTGATCTTATCTCCCCTTTCAAGTTCTTCAACGTAGCTTTTAGATAATTTACTAAGAATTGCCAAATCCCGAGAGGTATATCCTTTCTTCAAGCGTAATTCCCTGATCTTAAGACCATTGATCATATAGAATTCCTCCTTAGATAAGTATTTTCCTCAATATTTGGGTTTGTTTTCACATATATTATATATATGTATGGACATAAGAGATTATCAATATAATACTATTTATTCTATAGATGTGTAAAGAGAATCTGTGTTAAGTTTATATTACGAGTGAAAACTAATCTTGCATATAAACCCAAAATGTAGTAAAAATGAATAGAGAGTAAAGAAAAAAGAAAGGAAGATTGAATATGAAAAATCCTATTGTAACGATTAAAATGGAAATTGGCAATGAGATCAAAATAGAATTGTATCCAAATGTAGCACCAAATACGGTAAACAATTTTATATCTTTAGTAAAGAAAGGTTATTATGATGGATTGATTTTCCATAGAGTAATAGCAGGCTTTATGATACAAGGGGGATGTCCAAAAGGAATAGGCATTGGAGGGCCAGGATATTCTATCAAAGGTGAATTTAATATGAATGGTTTTGAAAATGATTTAAAGCATACAAAAGGCGTTATTTCAATGGCAAGATCTGCTCAGCCTGATTCAGCAGGGTCTCAGTTTTTTATTATGCATCAAAACTCTCCACATCTTGATGGACAATATGCAGGTTTTGGTAAAGTGATAGAGGGAATAGAAGAAGTAGATCGTATTGCAGCTGCAAGAACAAATTTTCAAGATAAGCCATTAGAAGAAGAAAAAATGGAAAGTGTAACAGTTGAGTTATTCGGAGAAGAATATCCTGAACCTGAAAAACTTTAAAGGAAAAAGCTGGCAAATATTATGCCGGCTTTTTATTTGAAATATCAAAAGCTTTTTCAAAAATTTCTTTGTCGGGAGAAATAGGACTTGGTAGATGATCAAGGGTAAACCATTTTACATCACTGCTTTCAAAGCTACAGTGAAGTTCTCCAGAAATATATTCACAAACATAAACATGGATATGAGCTTCACCATATCCATTGTCATAAACAAAATCATGAACTTTGTCTAGGACTTTACATTTTACACCTGTCTCTTCCCATACTTCACGAAGGACAGTTTCTATATGAGTTTCTCCTGGATCTAAAAATCCTCCTGGTGGGGCCCAAACTAAAGGATGCCATCTTCTTTTTACCAAAAGGAATTCATCATCCTTAATAACGATGCCAATGGCAGCTGTTTTCATAGTAAGCACTCCTTATAAAAAAGTCTTTATTGAAAAAGATAGAAATAGCCAGGATGTCCTGGCCATTGATTATCTTAATTTGTTGCTCGAACCCAAAACATTTCTCATTTTATGTTGAACCATTTTTTGAATACCTTCTCTTGCAGGACCTAAATATTTTCTAGGATCAAAGACAGAAGGATTTTCTACTAAAAATTTTCTAACAGCAGCAGTCATAGCTAGTCTTAAGTCTGTATCAATATTTACTTTACATACACCAAGTTTTGCAGCTTTTCTAATCATATCTTCTGGAACACCTTGAGCTCCTGGGATTTCTCCACCATATTCGTTACAATGCTTTACAAACTCTGGAAGAACTGTAGATGCACCATGTAAAACTAATGGTGTATTTGGAAGAAGATTTGTAATAGTTTCTAATCTTTCAAAATCTAATCGAGGCTCTCCTTTGAATTTGTATGCACCGTGACTTGTACCTATGGCAATAGCAAGGGAATCTACACCTGTTCTTTCTATAAATTCTACAGCTTCATCAGGATCCGTGAATGTAGCGTCTTTAGCACTAACATTTACAGCATCTTCGATTCCTGCAAGTTTTCCAAGTTCAGCTTCTACTACAACACCTTTGGCATGAGCATATTCTACAACTCTTTTAGTAAGGGCGATGTTCTCTTCAAATGGATATTTAGATCCATCAATCATTACAGAAGAAAATCCATCATCAATACATGCTTTACAGATTTCAAAATCTTCTCCATGATCAAGGTGTAGAACAATATCAAGCCTGCTATCCTCCATAGCTGCTTCAACAAGTTTTCTTAGATAAATAGAATTAGCATATTTTCTTGCACCAGCAGAAACTTGAAGAATAAGAGGTGACTTTTCTATTTTTGCAGCTTCAACAATTCCTTGGATAATTTCCATATTATTTACATTGAATGCACCTACTGCGTATTGTCCTTCATGGGCATTCTTAAACATTTGTGTTGATGTAATGAGTGGCATAATAAAACCTCCTATGTATTTAAAATATAATGATAAAAAATTCTAAAAAAAGCAAAACAGCAATATTAGTATAACTTATAAACGGATATATAATATACTAAAACGATAAAATTAGAACAATGTGCAACTTAATATATGAATTTATCTACTCAATTGTAATTATATAACAACAACATAAAAAATACCACAAAAAAACCTTTAAAGAATAAAAAAATTACGGTACAATAGTATATATAGTAGATATATTATCCATTTTAATGTAATATTATAATAAAATAGGACATATAATAAAATTTATTTTCTAATGTAGGGTAATAGGTATGGAATGGAATTATGATAGGGGGAGAAAATGTGAAGTATAAGAAACAAATACCCAACATGTTTACACTTTTTAATTTGACATTGGGCATATTAGCAATTCTTTCAATATTTAATGAAGGATATGTTTTATCAGCAACCTTAATTATTATTGCAGGAATGATGGACAGAATGGATGGAAAATTGGCAAGAAAATTAGATGTAGTAAGTGAATTTGGAAAAGAATTAGATTCACTATGTGATTTAATTTCTTTTGGTGTAGCGCCAGCATTGTTGATGTGGCATTTAAATCTAATGGAGACAGGAGACATAGGGATTATTGTTACATTAGTTTTTGTACTTTGTGGTACTGTAAGATTAGCTAGATATAATATTATGGAATTTGAGGGTGTATATATGGGAATCCCAATAACCCTTTGCGGTGGACTTGTGGCTGTAATATCCCTTTATTCTACGAGATTTGGAACAAATCTATATTTTATGTTAGTGTCTATGCTATTTTTATCCTATGCTATGGTAAGTAAGAAAATTAAGTTGAAAAAAAGATAAGTTAGCCCACCTATGAAGGTGGGTATAATTTTGTCCAAAGTTTGGTAAGGATAGAAAATATGAAAAGAAAAAGGAGAATCTATATGTATTTACCCGAGAAATTTTCAAATAAAATGAAGCAATTATTAGGAGATGAATTTCAACCCTTTTTAAAATCTTATGAAAATGAAAAGTTTCAAGGATTAAGAGTAAATACTTTAAAAATATCTATAGAAGAGTTTAAAAAAATTTCACCATTCAAATTAACACCTATTCCTTGGTGTGAAGATGGATTTTATTTTGAAGAAGGAGAAAGACCTGCAAAGCATCCTTACTATCATGCGGGACTTTATTATATTCAAGAACCTAGTGCTATGGCACCTGTAGAGATATTAAATCCTACTTCTCATGATCAGGTATTAGATTTATGTGCTGCTCCTGGAGGGAAATCAGTACAAATCGCTGCAAAGCTTAAGGGTGAGGGTGTATTGATTACAAATGATATCAATATGAGTAGGGTAAAGGCATTAATTAAGAATATGGAATTATTTGGAGTTAGGAATGCTATTGTTACTAATGAAACACCAGAAAGAATAAAAAAATATTTTCAAAACTATTTTGATAAAATATTAGTAGATGCGCCCTGTTCAGGAGAAGGAATGTTTAGAAAAGATCCAGCCATGGTAAAAAGCTGGAAAAAAAATGATGAAAACTATTATGCGCCTATACAAAAACAAATCTTAGAAAATACAGAAGGTATGTTAAAAAATGGTGGAAGATTACTTTATTCTACTTGTACTTTTTCGCCAGAGGAAAATGAAGCTACTATTAAAAATTTCTTAGAGGATCATGAAAAATTTCACATAGAAGATATTCCTAAAAATCATGGATTATCAAAAGGTAGACAAGAGTGGGTTCATGGCGAAAAAGAATTAGAGGGATGTGCAAGATTGTGGCCTCATAAGCTAGATGGAGAAGGACATTTTTTAGCACTTTTAGGAAAAGATCTAGGAGAAAATATTTCTTTTGAGGAAGAAAAGAAATCAAAGATAAAGCCTTCAAAGGAATTTTATGAATTTGTGAAAGAAAATTTAAATATTAAGATAGAAGGCCAATTTGAAATATATAGTGATAATCTTTATTTAGTGCCCAAAGGGTTACCCCAGTTAAAAGGATTAAAGGTTTTAAGATCAGGGTGGCTTTTAGGTACTTTTAAGAAAAATAGATTTGAACCAAGTCATGCTTTTGCAATGGGAATAACTTTTAGAGATGCTAAAAGAATTGTGAATTTTAATAAAGAGGATATGGAAGTGATTAAATATTTAAAAGGAGAGACCTTAAATATAGGTGGAGAAAAGGGATGGACGCTTATTTGTGTAGATCATTTTCCATTAGGATGGGCGAAGCAAACAGGAAATATGCTTAAAAACTATTACCCAGCAGCATGGCGCTGGATAGATTAGGAGGTAGTACTTATGGCAAAGGGGCAAAGACTTGATAAGGTACTTAGCAATATGGGCTATGGAACTAGAAAAGAGATAAAAAGTATTATTAAAAAGGGAAGAGTAAAGGTAGATGAAAAAGTTATAAAGGATAGTAGCATGCATATAGATCCTTATGAAAATCATATAGAAATTGATGGTGTGAAATTAGTTTACAGAGAATTTGTTTACATTATGATGAATAAACCTCAGGGAGTTATTTCAGCTACTTTTGACGCAAGAGTTGAAACTGTAGTAGATTTACTAGATCCAGCTTATCATATATTCGAAGCCTTCCCAGTAGGAAGATTAGATAAAGATACAGAAGGATTACTGATTCTTACAAATGATGGAAAACTCTCTCACGAGCTATTAGCGCCTAAAAAGCATGTGCCAAAGACTTATTATGCACATATTGAGGGAAGGGTAGATGATAAAGATCAAATAGCTTTTAAAAAAGGGGTTACATTAGATGATGGGTATAAAACCTTACCAGCCGAATTAAATATTATGAAAAGTGATGAAATATCAGAGATAGAATTAACTATCTATGAAGGAAAGTTTCATCAGGTAAAAAGAATGTTTGAATCTGTCGGGAAAAAAGTAACTTACTTAAAAAGAATTGCTATGGGAGATTTGAAATTGGATAAAGATTTAGAGCTGGGAGAGTACAAGGAATTAACAGAAGAGGAATTGAAAAAGCTGAAAAACAGGTAAAAGGTGATGATAGGGATATATGGAATTTACAAAATAATAAGAAAGATTCAAAAAAATTGGAAAATATACAGTATTCTGTTGACATCTGATTTTTTTCTGATATAATTTCAAACTATAAATAATTTTTAAATAAATCTTTGGAGGAATACAAAATGGAAAAACTTATTAGAAAGGGAAATGTAGAACAAAATATGTTTTTTAGTTTTTACTTTTTTATCTGGGGCTATTTTTACTTTAGCGCTAGCTATTTGTTCTACAAAAAAATAATAAAAACCTTTTCTAATGAGAATATTAAAGATATATGTATTTCTGTATAAGTGTTTTATGCTATAAAGTTATAGTAGAGACGAACAGAAGACTCATTGGATGAGTCTTCTTTTTTTTACAAAAAAATGGGAGGGATAACAATGGTAATTGTAATTAGACCAAAAACAGCACAAGAAGAAATTGAAAAAATCAAAAGAAAGATGGAAAGCTTAGGATGTGAAGTGTATGAAACAATAGGAGAAAATAGACAAATATTAGGGCTTGTAGGAGATACAAGTAAGATTGATCCAGATTTGATCCAGGCGAATAGATATGTTGAAAAATTAATGCATGTACAAGAACCTTACAAAAAGGTAAATAGACTTTTTCATCCAGAAGATTCTGTAATAACTATTGGAAATAGTAGTATTGGAGGAGAAAAGTTAGCTCTTATTGCAGGACCTTGTTCTGTAGAAAATGAAGAACAAATCGTAACTATCGCAAAAGAAGTAAAAGCATCAGGAGCAACCTTCTTAAGGGGAGGGGCATTTAAACCAAGAACCTCTCCATATAGTTTCCAAGGCTTGAGAGAAGAAGGACTTGAATTATTAAAGATAGCAAGAGAAAAGACAGGACTTCCTATTGTAACAGAGCTTATGACGACAGATTACATTGATCGTTTTGTAGAAGATGTAGATGTTATTCAGATTGGTGCAAGGAATATGCAAAACTTTGATCTTTTAAAAGAAGTAGGGAAAACAGATAAGCCTATTTTACTAAAGAGAGGAATGTCTGCAACCATCGAAGAATTGTTAATGGCTGCTGAATATATTATGTCTGAAGGAAATGAGAAAGTAATCCTTTGTGAGAGAGGGGTAAGAACCTTTGAAAAATATACAAGAAACACATTAGATTTAAGTGCTATTCCTGTAATAAAGAAATTGAGTCATTTACCAGTAATTGTAGATCCAAGTCATGCAGGGGGACTTTGGTGGTTAGTAGAACCTCTTGCAAAAGCTGCTATTACTGTTGGTGCTGATGGGTTAATGATTGAAGTCCATAATGATCCATCTAATGCAAGATGTGATGGGCAACAATCTATAACACCTAAAAGATTCGATTCACTAACAAAAACATTAAAGAAAATTGCAGCTATTGAAAATAAAAAAATATAGTGAGGTGGTTCCTTTGGAGGGGTTTGACTTTAATATTACGATAGTGGGATTAGGGCTTATTGGTGGTTCTTATGCTATGGCACTAAAAGAATTGAAACCTAAAAACTTGTGGGCAGTAGATATAAATAAAGAGGCTATTGAAATCGCCCAAAGGAAGGGTTTTATTGATCAGGGATATACAGATGCAAAAATTCCTTTAAAGGATTCGGATTTAGTTATTTTATGTGTATATCCAGCATTGATGACAAAGTTTATAAAAGAGAATATGAATTTTTTTAAATCAGGAGCCATCATTACAGATGTAGGAGGTACAAAAGAAACATTAATAAAAGAGATCAATAGCTTTTTAAGAGACGATTTAGATTTTATTGGTGGGCATCCTATGGCAGGAAGAGAATATAAGGGATTAGCCTTTGCATCAAAGGATATATTTATAGGTGCAAACTATATTCTTACTCCTACTGAAGAGAATAAAAAAGAAAATATCGCATTAATAGAAAAAATGGTAAAAGGAATAGGTTGTAAGAATATCATGAAGATCAGTGCTAAAAAGCATGATGAAGTGATGGCTTATACAAGTCAATTACCTCACATTATGGCAGCAGCATTGATGAAAGGCGTAAAGGAGGATACCCATCTATTTGTAGCAGGAAGCTTTAGAGATGCTACAAGAGTGGCAAGACTTAATGGAAGGCTTTGGGCGGATCTTTTAATAGATAATCAAGAAAATACAATAGAAAAAATAGAGGAATTTGAAAAATATGTTAAAAATATGAAAAATGCTATAATGAATAAAGATTATGAAGGGCTAGAAAATATATTTGAGGATGCAAGAATAAAAAGAGAGGAATTTATTAAAAAATGCCAACATTAAAGGTAAATCTTCCAGAAAAAAATTATCCAATATTGATTCAAAAAGGAATCTTAAATCACATTGGAGAAAAAATCAAGAAAATATATCAAAATAAAAAAATAGCAATCATTACAGATACTCATGTAGAAAAATTATATGGAGCAAGAATTAAGAAACAATTAGATAATGATTTTGAAATAAAGATGATTGTCCTGGAGCCTGGAGAAAAAAGTAAATCAATGGATGTATTACAACATGTATACAATAAGTTGTTAGAATTTGAAATTACTAGAGGGGATTTAATTATAGCTTTTGGGGGTGGTGTTGTAGGAGATTTAACAGGGTTTGCAGCGGCAACACTCCTAAGGGGAATCCCATTTATACAAATTCCAACCTCCCTTTTAGCTCAAATTGATAGTAGTGTAGGAGGAAAGGTAGCTGTGAATCTTCCTAAAGGGAAAAACTTAGTAGGGAATTTTTATCATCCAAAAGCTGTGTTTATAGATCCTGATGTATTGAAAACACTAGATAAGAGAGTTTTTTCTGATGGTATGGCAGAGGTCATTAAATATGGTTGTATAAGAAATAAGAAGCTTTTTGATGATTTACTAAAATATAATGATGAAGAATTGTTTGAACATATAGAACAGATTATTTATACCTGTTGTCATATTAAAAAAAGCATCGTCGAGAGGGATGAATTAGATACAGGAGAAAGAATGCTTTTAAACTTTGGTCATACCTTAGGCCATGCAGTAGAGAAACATTATAAGTATGAAAAATATACCCATGGAGAAGCTGTGGCAATAGGCATGTATCATATAACAAAAAAAGGTGAGGCTTTAGGAATAACAGATAAGAAAACATCGGACTGTATAAAAGAAATACTTTGTAAATACCATCTGCCCTACGAGATGCCAGCTATGGATCAAGAAGAAATTATTAAAACCATTGGACTTGATAAGAAAAATAAAGGGCAATATATGAATATTATATTGATAAAAAAAGTAGGAGAAAGCCTTATTAAAAAAATTTATAAAAAAGATATTGTAGCCTTTATATAGAGAGGAGCTTGAGATTGTGAAGTATGTAGAAATTAACCCATCCCCATTAAAGGGAGATGTAAAAATACCTCCATCTAAAAGTATGAGTCACAGAGCGATTATTTGTGCAGCTCTTTCAGAAGGAGAAAGCCTTATAGAAAATATTGCATTTTCTGATGATATTATTGCAACATTAGAAGCCATGAAATCCTTTGGGATTACAGCAAAAAATTCAGAAGCAGATGAAAATGGTATCTGTACTGTGCATATCCAAGGAAAAGGAAAATTAAACTTATTAAATGATGAAATTGACTGTAAGGAGTCCGGTTCCACTATTAGATTTTTAATTCCCATGGCAGGGTTATTAGGAGATAAGGTGACTTATACAGGAAGAGGAAAGCTTGTGGAGCGTCCCCTTGATACTTATTACAAAATATTTGAAGAGCAAAATATAGCGTATTCAAATAATGAAGGAAAATTACCTTTAAGCATAGAGGGAATTTTAAAACCTGGGATATTTAAAATGAAAGGAAATATTAGTTCACAGTTTATAACAGGTCTTTTATTTGTACTGCCTCTTCTTAAGGGAGACTCTAAAATCATTATTACAACAGAACTTGAGTCTAAGGGATATGTAGATCTAACGCTAGATATGCTAAAACAATTTGATATAGAGATCGAAAACAATAACTATGAAGAGTTTATCATCAAAGGAAATCAAAAATATAAGGCGAATAATCATCGTGTAGAAGGAGATTTTTCACAAGCAGCATTCTTTATTGTAGCAGGAATATTAGGGAAAGCTTTAAAATGTGAAGATTTAAATATAGCTTCTTTACAAGGGGATAAAGCCATTTTAGATATTGTAGGGAAAATGGGAGCAGATATAGCTATTCATAATGACTTTGTAAAGGTAAATGAGTCAACAACAAAAGGAATGATTATTGATGCATCTCAATGCCCTGATTTAGTGCCGATCCTTGCTGTTTTAGGATCTCTTAGCAAGGGAACAACAAAAATAGTCAATGCAGCAAGACTTCGTATAAAGGAATCGGATAGATTAAAGGCTATGGCAACAGAATTAAGTAAATTAGGTGCAGACATAAAAGAATTAGAAGATGGATTAGAGATTCATGGAAGAGAAAAATTAAAGGGTGGAGTTGTTGATAGCTGGAATGATCATCGTATTGCTATGGCTTTAGCCATTGCCTCTATAAAATGTAGCGAGCCTGTAATCATACAAAATAGTGATGCAGTGAAAAAATCTTATCCAAGGTTTTGGCAAGATTTTGAAAAACTAGGAGGACAAATTAATGAGCGGTATATGGGGAAATAGCATAAAGGTTTCTATTTTCGGAGAATCCCACGGAAAAGGTATTGGTGTTGTTATAGATGGACTTAAAGCAGGCATAACCTTAGATGTAGAGGAAATCAATAGAGAAATGCAAAGAAGAGCACCTGGAAAAAGTAAGCTTACTACATCAAGAAAAGAAAAGGATCAATTTGAAATATTGAGTGGATATTTTAATGATCAAACTACAGGAACGCCCCTTTGTGCTGTTATATACAATACAAATCAACGATCAAAAGATTATGAAAAAACAAAGTCTATGATGAGACCTGGTCATGCTGACTATACAGGATATGTAAAATATTTTGGAGCCAACGATTATAGAGGGGGAGGACATTTTTCAGGAAGAATAACAGCACCTCTTGTTTTTGCAGGAGCAATAGCAAAACAAATTTTAGAAAAAAAGAATATAAAGATTGGAAGTCACATAAAAGGCATAGGAACTATTGAAGAAGAAAGCTTCCATGACGTAAATGTAAAAGAAGAACTTTTGAAAGAATTAACCTATAAAGAATTTCCTGTTATAGATCATGAAAAAGGAAGTGTTATGAAAGAAACTATTTTAAAAGCAAAGGCTGAATTAGATTCTGTAGGAGGAATCATAGAGACTGCTATTATTAACCTTCCAGTAGGAGTAGGCTCTCCATTTTTTGATTCTATAGAAAGCAAACTTTCTCATATGTTATTTTCTATCCCAGGGGTTAAAGGGGTTGAGTTTGGAGAAGGATTTTCTATTACAAAGATGAAAGGTTCAGAGGCGAATGATGAATATTTTATAGAAGATGATGAAATAAAAACCTTTACGAATAATAATGGAGGAATCCTTGGAGGAATTAGTAATGGTATGCCCATTATTTTTAAAGTAGCACTTAAGCCCACACCTTCTATTGGAAAAATGCAAAGAAGTGTTCATATAGAAAAAAAAGAAAATATAAATATAGAAATAGAAGGGCGACATGACCCTTGTATTGTACCAAGAGCAGTACCGGTAGTAGAAGCAGCAGCAGCAATAGCTTTATTAGATTTGCTAATGGAAAAGGATGGGATAGGATGGATGATTTAGATAAGTTAAGGAATGAAATTGATTATATTGATCAAGAAATGGTAAAGCTTTTTGAAAAACGCATGGAAACTGTATTAAAAATTGCTGAGTACAAAAAAAGAAATCATATGCCTATATTTCATAAAGACAGAGAAACTGAAGTGATAAAGAAAAATATTGAGCAGCTTAAAAATAAGTCCTTGCAAGAAGCAACAGAAGAATTTTTCAAAAAGTTGATGGAAATTAGTAGAGGGGTTCAAAAAGAACAACTAAAAATTGTTAAAGAGGAAAAGGAAAAAAAAGAGAAGTCAGTGATTGTAGGATTTCAAGGAGTGGAAGGTTCTTTTAGTGAACAAGCCCTTATAGAATACTTTGGAGAAAAGGTTACTAGAAAAAATGTTCGTGAATTTAAGGATATATTTGAAAGCTTAAAGAATGATGAAATCCATTATGGGGTATTACCTATTGAAAATTCTTCTACAGGTGGTATTGCAGAAGTGTATGATCTTTTAAGGCAATATGGATTTTATATTATCGGGGAGAAAAGTATAAAGGTAGAGCATCATTTATTAGGGGTAAAAGGAACAAAAATAGAGGATATAAAAGAAGTATATTCTCATCCTCAGGCATTTAGTCAGTCAAGTGAGTTCTTCAAAAAATATGAAAATCTTAAATTAATCCCTTATAAAAATACTGCAATGAGTGCGAAGCTCATAAAGGATGAAAATACAAAAGTGAAAGCTGCTGTAGCCAGTGATAAGGCAGCTAAGTTATATGATTTAGATATTATTGAATCTAATATCAATTATAATAGAAATAATTATACAAGATTTATTATTATCGGAAAGAACTTAGAACTTCATATAAATAGTAATAAAATTAGTGTAGTAGTAGCAACTCCTCACAGGGCTGGAGCTTTATATAGTATTTTAAGATATTTTGCAGAAAATGGGCTAAATATGTTAAAAATAGAATCTAGACCAATGATTAATAAATCATGGGAATATTTCTTTTATATAGACTTTCAGGGCAATTTAAATGAAGAGGTTGTAAGGAAATCTATTGATTTGATTAAAAAGGGAAGTAGCTTTTTTCAAATGCTAGGGAATTACAAAGAACATAATAGATAGGTGGGAGCGAATATGAAACTTTACGGTTTGATAGGAGAAAAATTAACCCATAGCTTTTCTCCTAAGATCCATGAAATTATCCTAAAGGAATTAAAAAGAGACGGATATTATCATTTGTTTGAAATTAAAAAAGAAAATCTAAAGGATGCATTATGTGGTTTAAAAGCACTAGAGATAGGGGGTGTAAATGTAACTATTCCTTATAAGGTAAAGTTGATGAAGTATTTAGATGAACTATCACAAGAAGCAAAGAGGATTGGTGCAGTAAATACCATATGCTTCAAAGATGGAAAAACCATTGGATATAATACAGATTATTATGGATTTGGAATGATGCTTCATACAAATCATATTGAAATTAAAAATAAAAGGGCTCTAGTGTTAGGTACAGGAGGGGCTTCAAAGGCGGTGATTCAGTACCTTTTAGATGAAGCAATAAAAGAAATTACTATAGTAAGTAGGGATGTTCATAAGGGTAAAGGAAAGTATAAAGAATTTGAAATCATATCTTATGAGGAGATAAAAAATTTAAAAGGATATGAGTTGATTATTAATTGTACTCCTTGCGGAATGTATCCTCATGTAGACGCTTCTCCAGTGAAAAAGGAAGATCTTTTAAATTTTCATACGGCTATTGATTTAATCTACAACCCACAGGAAACTTTATTTTTAAGAGATGCAAAGGAAAATGGATTAAAAATTGTAAATGGACTTTACATGTTAGTAGGTCAAGCCATAAAAGCACAAGAACTTTGGAATGATCTAAAAATAGAAAATTCTATTTGTGATAAGGTCTATGAGGAAATTGTTAAATTATAGAGGATTGATGTTTATACCCATAGAATAAGGTGGCTAGAAAAAAATGAAAAATATTGTATTAATAGGAATGCCAGGTTGTGGTAAGACAACGATAGGAAAGCTTTTAGCAGAAAGACTTCATAAGAATTTTTGTGATATAGATAAATATATTGAACAAAACACGAAGAAATCTATTCCAGAGATTTTTAAAGAAGGAGAAGATGTCTTTAGAAAGATTGAAAGAGAAGCAGTAAAAGAAGTTAGTAAAGAATCTTCTATGGTCATATCTACTGGAGGAGGTGTAGTAAAATCCTTTATCAATATAAAAAATCTTAGAAAAAATGGAGTAGTTATATTTGTCAATAGAGCCATAGAAGAGATTGTATCAGATATTGATATCAGAAATAGACCATTGGTGAAAGATGGAAAAGAAAAATTGTATAAATTATATGAAGAAAGAATTGATTTATATAAGAAATATTGTGATTATGAAGTAATCAACCATGCTACCCTAGAGAGCGTAGTAGATGGAATTGTAAATATGTTAGGTAGTAAAAAATAGATTAGTATAAGAATAGTTATTGTTTTAAAAATAATTTATTAGGAGATGAGAAATTTGAAAATATTAATTGTCAATGGGCCGAATATTAACTTTTTAGGAATAAGAGAAAGAAATATATATGGAGAAAAAACTTATAAAGAAATGTGTGAGTATTTATATGAGGAAGGGAAGAAGCTAGGTTTAGAAGTGGATCTTGTTCAAAGTAATATAGAAGGAGAAGTTGTAAATTTTATACAAGATGCTTATGGGAAGTATGATGGTATCGTAATCAATCCTGCTGCTTATACCCATTATAGTATTGCAATTTACGATACTATAAAAGGAGTAGGAATTCCTACAGTGGAGGTTCATATTAGTAATGTTCATAAAAGAGAAGAGTATAGAAAAAAATCTGTTACAGCAGCTGCGTGCATTGGACAAATATGTGGATTGGGTATAGAAGGATATGTTTTAGCCATGAGGGCATTAATGAATATAGTTGAATAAAGATGTAATTTTGGGACGGTTCTTCATCTACTTGAAGGAGAACCGTCCTAGTTTTGATAGTTATTCGTCTTTTGGTGTATCATAGATATCATCATCTAAAATCTCATTTTCTTCAAGAACCTCTTCTTCTATAGAATCTTCAGGGATGAGTTCTTCATCTATAGAACTTGTAGTAGGATTCTCATCTTCGTATTCATCATCTTCATCATCTGTTCCTTCAAAGGCTGACATCAGCTTCATCATTTGGGCCATTTTTTTGAAATTACCAATATTTTTTGCTTGCTCTGGTGAAAGCATAGGTGCAATAACATCAATAATATTATTGATTTGAGCAGATAGATCTCCGTTTTCAGATTTTACTGCCTTTTGTATATTCAAAATACTTTTTACATCCTTTACTTTTTCTGCTACAGATAAGACATTTACGACCTTTTGTATATTTGCCTTCTTATCTACATCCATACTTTCACTAAAAACATTAAGTGCTTTTTTGATCATATTGATATTGCGTCTGCCAAAGATACTACTTGATTGAGACATATTTCTTTTTAAATCATTAAGGGTAGCCGCTTTTTTTACGTTATCTAATAAATTAGACATCTTATCTAGGGTATTGGTATTAATGGGAGGTGTTTTTGGTCCATCATAGCTTTCAGTGTGAAGTGCAGGGGCCTTATTTCTATTCCTTAGAAATGCAAAGCCTAATAAGGGAATTGCTAAAATAAATATCGTATTACCCGATAATGGAAAGCCAGCTATGCTTAGTTCATCTACAGGTAGGTAAACTTCATTTTGATCAATAGGAATTAGTTCATTCATATTCTTCCTCCTAAAAACAATCTTTGTTTTATCATATGCTACAGGAAAAAATTGTGTTACGATAATTGATAAAGATTTTAAGTAATAAATACAGATAAAGAGTCATAAGTTTTAGTGAGTAGTTACAAAACTATGATGGAGGTGGAAATATGGGGAAAATGGATAAAAAGAAAATGGATAAATTCATGAAATCCATGGGAGATATAGAGCCTACAGATGAACAGAAAAAAATGATGAAGCAGGTTGCTTCTAAGTATGGAGATAAGAGTGAAGAAGAGATTATGAAGGAATTAAAAAAAATAAAAGGAAGTTTGATGCAAAATACAAAGAAATATAAAAAGCAGATGCAAGCAATAGAGCAAATGAAAGATTTCTTAGATGAGGGGCAGAAGAAAAAGTTAGAAAAAATTATGAAATTCTTAAATGAAGAAGACTAAAAAATAGGCTAAAGTTAGCCTATTTTTTCTTACCTGTAATTATATAGATCATATCATCTAAAGAACTACCTGTTTGAATATTAAAAGTACCTGATTTTAGCTTAGAAGCAAGTTTTAATTCTTCTACTCGTTTAATGAATATAGAAGTATCTTCAATAAGACCTTCTTTTTTTAATATTTTTGCGATGCCTATGCCCGGAGTACCACTAGGAATATTAACATTTATCATGGTAGGTTTAGGTTGTGGCTGCGGTGTAGGCTGTGGTTCAGGTTCAGGTTGTGGTTCCGTAGTTACTTCATCAACAGGCAAAGGAGTAGTAACTTCAGGAGAAGGTGCATCCTTTTCTGCTATAAGGGTATCTTCGCTAGAGGGATCTTTTGTTTCCTCTAGGGTAGGGAGATTTGTATCCGATTCTGAAGAAATAGGAGTAGTTTCAGTAATAGTAGCAGTTGTTTTTTCTGTAAAAGCTAATGAATCTGTAACTTTCCAAGTAATAACTGTTGTCATTACAAGTATAATTGCAAAGGCTAAAAGTAAATCGCTTATTTCATACAATAGATCTTTTATTCTTTCCCACATATATAGTCCTCCCTTTTAGGTACTTTCCCATATTAAAAGGATAGCACATTTTTCTATGTTTTTTCAACATAGAATTCAAAAGGATAGATGGAGAAAAATAGAAAATGATTAACAAAAAAGGGAGGTTTGTGGCATAATAGAGTAGAGGTGAAGAGAATGAGAGAAATAAATATAGGAAAAAATGAGGAAAATCAGAGGATAGATAAATTTCTTAGAAAATATATGGCGAAAGCTTCACTAAGCTTTATTTATAAAATGATTCGAAAAAAAAACATCAAGGTAAATAAGAAAAGAACAGAAAATCAGTATATATTAAAAGAAGGAGACAGAATTCAATTATATTTAAGTGAAGAAACCATAGAAGGATTTATTGAAAAAAAAGAGATTAAAAAAGTAGAAAAAAGCTTCGAAGTGATTTATGAAGATAAAAATATTTTATTGGTAGAAAAACCCCAAGGTCTTTTAGTTCATGAAGACCTAAAAGAAAATACAAACACATTAGTCAATCAAGCCATAAAATATTTATATGATCATAAAGAATATGACCCAGATGTAGAAAAAACTTTTGTTCCTGCCAGTGTAAATAGATTAGATCGAAATACTAGTGGGATTGTTATGATTGGGAAAAATAATGAGACGTTACAAAACTTGAATGAAATGATTCGTCAAAAAAATTATGTGAGAAAATATTACTTAACCATTGTAAAAGGAAAATTAACAGGGAGAAAGGAATTAAAAGGGTATTTGATGAAAGATGAAAAAACAAATAAGGTAAAAATCAGTGATTCAAAAAAACAAGGAGCGAAAGAAATTCATACGATCTATCGAATGCTTCAAACAAATGGACAATATACCCTTATAGAAGTTGAGATTATAACAGGAAGAACCCATCAAATACGTGCCCACCTATCAAGTATTGGACATCCACTTGTTGGAGACTTTAAATATGGAAATATGAAAATAAATCAACTTTTTAAGAAAAGATTTGGATTAACTCATCAGTTTTTACATGCTTATAAAATATCTTTTGAAAAATGTATAAGGAATTTAGATTATCTAAAAGGAAAAAGCTTTTGTTCAGATTTGCCTCAAAGCTTAGAAAAAATAAAAATTGATTTATTTAAGCCAAAGTTATAATATTATGTATAAAAATGCTTTAAGGGGGAAAATAAGTGGACCAAATGAATTATATAAGAGTTGAAGCCTTAATCGATCGCTATGATTATGCTGGAGTTATAGAAATATTAGAGGAAATGAATCAGGTAGATCAAAATCTTATAAAACTTATTTATTCGTGTAAGCATGCGATGAATTTTGATTTTAAATTAGCTTATTATGAATTATCAAGGATAGAGAATATTTCTTCTAATAAAAAAATAATTAATCTAAAGAAAAATCTACAAGAGCTGATGGATGGAAGAGCTGATGCTATCTTTTCAGAATTAATAGAAAATACAAAAATACAGCTTGAAAACCGAAGATATATTGATTTTTTGAGTAGAGTATATAGATTAAAGGAAGCTATATTAAAATATATTTTTGTAAAAAATCATATAGATAAAAATAAAATTTCATTTAGAACAGAAGCTGTGTCTAAAAGGATGATCCTTAAAATATTGAGGAAAAAGTATAAAATCCATAATCCTAATTTAAGTTTTGCCATTTCTAATTATATGAATAAATACTTAAAGGATCCAAGATATGAGGATGTTTTGAAAATATTAAATTCAAATAAAATCAATGAGATTATCGAATTAAGACATGAGAGTATTGCAGGACATGGATTTATAGGTGTAAATAGGAAAGATTTGGTAAATATTTATGGAAACACACAAGGGATCATTGATGATTTTTGTGATGTATTAGAAAGAATTGGTGTAAGTATTCGTGTGAATAAATATGAAAAAATAAATGCTTATATCATAGAGCTTCTAAAAACTATGTAAATTTCGAGATTGTTCAAATATAAAATACGTGATAGAATAAAATGTATCGAAAGTTAGTAAGGAGAGATTAAGATGGATAGGAAAGAGATTATAGAATGGATTAAGACTATTGTCATATCTGTTGTCATTGCAATGATTATTACACAATTTGTAAGACCTACTCTAGTAAAGGGTTATTCTATGTATCCAACTCTGAATGAATATAATTATTTAATTATTAATAAAATCCCTTATATGATGCATGACCCAGAAAAAGGAGATATTGTGGTTTTTAAATCTCATTTAAAAACAGAAGAAGGAAATGAGAAGGATTTAATTAAAAGAGTGATTGGTGTTGCTGGAGATAAAATAAAAGTAACAGAAGGAAATGTATATGTAAATGGAGAAAAATTGAGTGAACCTTACATTAATGGAGATTATACACCAGGAGAAGTTGAAATTGAAGTACCAGAAAATATGATCTTTGTTATGGGAGATAATAGACCAAATAGTTTAGACAGCAGAGACGAAAGAGTAGGACCTGTGGAGATTGACACTGTCAGAGGAAAGGTTTTAGTTCGACTATATCCATTTAATAAAATTGGAAAAGTGGAGTAAAAAGCTTAGGTAACCTGCCTAAGTTTTTTTGAAAAAATCTATATTTTATGAAGAAATATGTATATTTTTATAGACGGTAGTAATAATATCCTAGATAAAAAGGTGGGATAACAAATGATAACAAATGATGTTTTAATTGTAAATGATTCAAAATTAGAGAGCATTATTTTGAAAGATCTATTGAAGAAGCTAGGGATGAATGGAATTATTTCTAATGAGTATACCATACTAACAGACTTAAAGAAAATAGATCCAGCTATGGTTGTGGTGAACTATATAATGGAAGATATTACAGGGGAACAGTTGATTGAAGAAATAAAAATAAGATATCCAGAAATAGTATGTATATTAGCGTCTAGTAGTGACCTTTTAAAAAGTCAGTTCAAAGGATTTTCTATAGATGATATCGTGAAGATTCCTATCGACCAAAATAAATTAAAAGGAATTATTGAAAAATACATTATCAATAAAAAAAATATTTGCTTTCATTGTAAAAAGGAAATTCAGGAAGATTTTTATATATGTCCTTATTGTGGGGAAAAACTAAAGGAAAGAGCGTAATGCTCTTTTTTGTTTATTTTTGATAGAAATTGCATATCCTAAATAGTGAAAAATATTAAAGGAGGTTGATTGTGATGAAAGTGAGAGATTTAATGACGAAAGAGGTATCTTTTGCAAATACCAATACACCAATTAGTCAGATTGCAACAAAGATGAAAGATTTAGATGTTGGATCTATTCCAGTTTGTGATCAAAATAACCGTGCAGTTGGAATTGTTACAGATAGAGACATTGTCCTTCGTGGTGTTTCAAGTGGAAATATCAATGTAAATGCCCAAGAAGTTATGTCAGGACAATTAGTGTATGCAACACCAGATATGCATGCTCATGAAGCAGCAAAGATTATGGCAGATAGTCAAATCAGAAGATTACCTGTAGTAGAAAATGGGAGGCTTGTAGGAATCCTATCTATAGGAGACTTAGCCACTGTGAACATTTATGTAAATGAGGCAGGAGATGCGTTAAGCGATATATCTCAGCCAACTAAAGGGAATATGTAAGTATTAGGAAGTTCCTGAAAAAAACAGGAACTTTCTAATATTTATAGAAGATTAAATGCGTAAATTTGGGTATAATAGAATAGAATAGCAAATATACGAATAAGACTATAAACATAAGGGGGCGTATTAAGATGAATACTGATAAAAAGATAAAAATTGTTATTGATCATGAAAAAGAGATAGAAGTGAATAAAGGAATGACCCTCAAGGAAATTAGTAAAAAATTTAAAGATGAGACAAAAACTATTATTGTTAGTGCCAAAATGAATAATCATTTAAGAGAATTAGATCATGAAGTACATACAGACGCCAATATCGAGTTTATTGATTTATCTACATCAGATGGAATAAGAATCTATCAAAGAAGTTTATCCTTTGTGTTTATAAGGGCTGCTATGGAAATGTTATCAGGGTGTAAAGTGACGGTAGAACATTCTTTAAGTAAAGGATTATATTGTGAAATACATTACAAAAGAGATATAACAGAAGAAGATGTAGCAAGAATTGAATTGAGAATGAGAGAGATTATTGAAGAAGATGTGCCATTTATCAAAAGTAGTGTATCTATAGAAGAAGCAAAAAGAATTTTTAAAGAATTAGGAATGGATGCAAAAACAGAGCTTTTAGATTTTAGAAAAAGCCCAGAAATAAATATATATAGCTGTGGATGGTTAAAAAATTATTTTTATGGATATATGGTTCCAAGTACAAGCTATTTGAAATTATTTCAATTGAAGTATTATGCTCCTGGAGTGATCATACAATATCCTGAAAAATATAATCCTAATGAGATTCCCCCATTTGAAGAACAAAAAAAGCTTTCAAGTATATTTAGAGAAGCAGAAAAATGGGGAGAAATCATGGAGATTGGCTATGTTGCTAATTTAAATAAAGCCATCATAAATAAAGAACATCCAGAATTGATTCGAATTGCAGAAGCCCTTCATGAGAAGAAGGTTGCACAAGTAGCAGATATGATTACAGAGAAGAATAAAAGAATTATCTTAATTGCAGGTCCATCTTCTTCGGGTAAAACAACATTTGCTCAGAGATTATCTATTCAGCTAAAGGTAAATGGATTAAGACCAGTGGCGTTATCTGTAGACGATTATTTTGTAGATCGAGAGCTTACGCCAAGAGATGAAAAGGGCGAATATGATTTTGAAGCTATAGAAGCAGTTGATTTAGGATTATTTAATGAACATCTTACAAAATTATTAAAGGGAGAAAAAGTAGAAATTCCTACATTTAACTTCCATAAAGGGCAGAGAGAATATAGAGGGAAATTCATGCAGATCAAAGAGGATCAACCAATCATTATTGAAGGGATTCATGGATTAAATGATCGGTTAACAAAGGATATTTCCCATGATAAAAAGTTTAAAATATATATTAGTGCATTAACCCAATTAAATATTGATGATCATAATCGGATTCCTACAACTGACACAAGATTGATTCGAAGAATTGTAAGAGATAGTAAGTATAGAGGACATTCAGCACTGACTACATTAAAGCTTTGGAATTCCGTGAGAAGAGGAGAAAAAAGAAATATTTTCCCATTCCAAGAGGAAGCAGATGTAATGTTTAATTCAGCCCTAGCCTATGAATTAGCAGTTCTTAAAAAATATGCAGAGCCTCTTTTAGAGGAAATATCAGAAAAAGAACCTCAATATACAGAAGCAAAGAGACTTTTAAAATTCCTCCATTATTTTACTTCTATAGAAGAAGATCAAGTAGTTCCTCAAACTTCTATTATTAAGGAATTTATTGGTGGAAGTTGTTTTCATGAATAAAGCTCTCTAATAAAAAAGCAGTGAATAAGTGCTGCTTTTTTTTAAATATAAATTTTTGGAAAATTACGATAAATATGTTTAGAGGAATTTAATATGAGGTACATATAAAGATAAGGGGGCGATTGAGTTGAAACTTCAGAAAAAGGTGTACGAGAAAAAATTAAGAGAACTACAAATTGAGCTAGTAAAATTACAAGAATGGGTTGTACATGAAGGACTAAAAGTAGTTGTTATTTTTGAGGGACGAGATGCAGCTGGAAAAGGAGGAACCATTAAGAGAATTACAGAAAGTCTCAACCCTAGAATTTGTAGAGTGGTTGCCTTACCAAAGCCAACAGAAAAAGAGCAAACACAATGGTACTTTCAAAGATATGTACAACATTTACCAAGCAAAGGTGAAATCGTATTATTTGATAGAAGCTGGTATAATCGAGCAGGTGTAGAAAGAGTAATGGGATTTTGTACAGATGAAGAATATTGGGAATTCTTATGGTCAGCTCCAGAATTTGAAAACATGCTTATTCGATCGGGAATAAAAATTGTTAAATATTGGTTTTCGGTGAGTGATGAAGAGCAAGAAGCAAGATTTCAAGATCGCATCAATGATCCTACAAAGAGATGGAAATTAAGTGATATGGATCTTCAAGCAAGAAGTCGATGGATAGAATACTCTAAGGCTAAAGATGTCATGTTCCAATACACAGATACAAGTTTTTGCCCTTGGTATGTAATCGATTCAGATATAAAAAGAAATGCTAGAATCAATTGTATTACTCATTTACTTAGCTTATTTGATTATGAAGAAATCGACTATGAAAAAATAGTGCTCCCAGAAAGGCAAGTAAATGATGGATATGTTAGACCTCCAATAAATTCTCAAAATTATGTGCCTGATGTTGCTTCAAAGGTAGCTAAAGAAGAAAATAAAAAAGATCAATAGAATAAATCCCTGAAAAAGTATCTTAAAAGAAGATATCTTTTTCAGGGATTGCTTTGTTATTGGAAGAAATAAGGTGTAGGAGTAGGGATTGGATAGGGACGAGGCTTAGGATTTTTTATATGCTTTAAAATGGTATTAAATCTTTTTTCAGCTATAGCCCAATTAATGTTTTTCAAGAAAATATCAAGATATTTATTTCTGTCAATACCAAAATCAATCATATAGGCATGTTCATATACATCTAAAACTAAGAGAGGTAATGCATTCCAAATTCCACCTTGATCATGACTATCTGATAGATAATTTCTGATCTTTCCATCTATTAAATCATAAGCTGTTATGACCCATCCTCTAGCAGATTTACCAGCATCTAATAAATCTTTTTCCCAATTTTTGTAGCTACCAAAATCTTTTTTTATTTGACGTAGGAGATTGCCATAGGGAGTATTTTTTCTACCTCCTAAGTTTTCAAAATATAATTCATGTAATTTTACTCCATTTAGTGCATAGCTTTCACCTAGTTTTAAACAGCGATAAGGGCTATAAGTAGTATTGGGGTTTGTAAATTTTTCTTCTTTTAATTTTTTCCATATGGCGTTTATTTTTTTTACATAGCCTTTATATAATTGATAGTGTTGTGTAAGTTGATTTTTTGAGATTCCTTTGACTGATTCAAAATCAAATTTTTTTGGAACAATTTTAGTCATAGCTTTCCTCCTGCTAATGAATAATTTCGTGCTATACTATAATATGTGTAGCTTTTAAAATCTGTTCAAAAAATATGCTTAGAATAAAAAGAATTGGGTAAAATTTTATTGTAAAAGGGAGTGTTTTTATGCTATATGTAGTGATCCTTCTAATGATTATTGGTCTTATTGGGAGTTTTGTGCCTGGAATCCCTGGAAATGGATTGATCTTTTTATCAACTCTAGGTTATGGAATATTTACAAAGTTTGAGAAAATAAGTATGGGATTCATTGTATTCTTTGGAGTCCTTACTATTTTAGCTTTTGTGTTTGATTATGTGGCCGGTATGCTAGGGGCAAAAAAATTTGGAGCCACAAAAGCGGGGATTATTGGAGGTATATTAGGAGGAATTATTGGATTTTTTGTATTAAATATCTTTGGCTTACTAATGGGTCAATTTGTAGGTACATGTATTGGAGAATGGTATTATGGAAAAGAACTAAAGGATTCTATGAAATCAGGAGTAGGAACGATTATAGGGTATATTTTAGGAGTAATAGTCAATACAACAATCGGTCTTACGATGATAGGAATATTTTTGTTAAAAGTATTAAGTTAGAGATGGAGGAAAGTAAATGTTAAATATAGGATGTCATTTATCCATATCAAAGGGTTTTTATAAAGTAGCACAGGAGGCATTAAGTATAGATGCCAATACTTTTCAGTTTTTTACCAGGAACCCAAGGGGGGGAAAAGCAAAAGCCCTTGATTTAGAAGATATAAAAAAAGCAAAAGAGGTTATGGAACTAAATAATTTTGCACCTATTCTTGCTCATGCACCTTATACGATGAATTTATGCTCAGCTAAGCCAGACATTCGTGAATTTGCCAAGAACATGTTAAAAGATGATTTAGAAAGGTTAGCACAGATTCCCAATAGCTTATATAATTTCCATCCTGGATCCCATACAGGACAAGGGATAGAAAAAGCGACACAGCAGATTATCGGTGCTTTGAATGAATCTATAAGAAAAGATACAGATACTTGGATTTTACTAGAATCTATGAGTGGAAAAGGAACAGAAGTGGGAAGAAGCCTTGAAGAGCTTAGACAAATTATAGATGGGGTAAATTATGAAAAAATAGGTGTATGCTTAGATTCTTGTCATTTGTATTCAAGTGGCTATGATCTTGTAAATGATTTAGATGGAGTTATAGAAAAAATAGATGATATGATCGGGCTAGAAAGAGTTAAAGCATTTCATTTAAATGATACAAAACATGGATTAGGTAGTAATAAAGATAGACATGAATTAATAGGACAAGGATTAATAGGTTTAGAACCTATTATAAACATCATCACTCATCCCAAATTAGCACATCTACCTTTTATACTAGAAACACCGAATGATGTAAAAGGACATGGAGAAGAGATTAAATTATTGAAACAAGCACTTGACATGTAGTCAGGTGTTTTTTCATAGAATAATGCAAATTGAATATATAAATAAGAAATTTATAGATGGATGAAACGATATAAAAAGTTTATTTGTTTTGTATATAGATCCCTACCTTTCTGTATAAAATCAAACAAGCAGCAGCCATAGAGCCGAAGGTATCAAATAGTAAATCTAAGTTGGTATCTACTAAGCCATTTTGAGTTTTTGTTTTTATAACTATATCTAATACAAATTCAATAAGCTCATAAAAAACACCAGAAGCGACTCCTAAGGAGGTTATAAAAATAAAAATAATTGTTTTGGAAGGGGATAAAATTTTCACACGTGAATGAATGATTGAAACAAAAACAAGTGTAAAGCAAAAACATCCAAACAGATGCAAAAGCTTATCAAACCAACTAGAGGTATCGTAAAGATCAAGATAAAATCCCCATACAACATCTATGATAATAGCAGAAACTAGGAGTATTTTTATATAAGGTTGTATTTTATATTTTTTTCTATATTCAAAATAAAGTAAAATGATATAAACGATATATACAAAAACTACATAAAAAACGAGAGAGAATTCTTTTTTCATAAAGAATTTAATAGAGCTAAAAAAAAGAACGATTGTAAGAATAATGGATAGTATTTTGGATATAAAATTTTCATTTAACATGAGTGTGAATTCCTTTCTTTATATAGAATATATTTTTATTTTTGATTTAAAAGGATATATTTATACTGATTAAATAAAGTTTGAAATTTAAAAAATAGAAAAAATGAATTGTTGAAAAATTTCTAATAATCCTATATGATAAAAGGGCACTGATCCTTTAAATTTGATGAAATTTAGGAGAGATTAGATGAATAATCAAGAAAAATTCGCAAGAGAAATAGAAGCTATTGCAGTGCGTGCTCTTTTATATGAAGTATCAGCAACCCCTAAGCCAGGACTTGTAGATCGAAAAAATAATGGCGCTCATAATGATATGGATTTTTTCACATTTGTTGATAGTAGTACAGCTTTAGGAAAAGTTTTTTATGAATGTACATTAGCGGGAATGAGATATAGTGGAGAGATCAAAGGATTGCTTCAAGTTATTCGCCCTATAGGAAAGATGGGCGAAGAAAAAATGTTCGAGGTAACAAAGGGAGTCAATACTCATAAAGGTCTTATTTTTTCATTAGGAATTATATCTGCTGTGATAGGGTTTCTTTACCAAAAGAAAGAAAATAGTCATCGGTCTTCTAATGAAATTTGTAAGCAAGTAAAGCTCATGACCAAGGAATTAGTAGATGAGGAATTAAAGAAAAAAGCTTTTGGTAAGTCTTTGACTTATGGAGAACGATTATATATAAAATATGGGACAATGGGTATCAGGGGAGAAGTTGCTTCTGGATTTAAAACCGTTTGTACTTATGGACTTCCGTTGCTGAAGGAATTAATGAAAGCTGAAAAAGGGACTTTGAATGAAAGGTTTATACAGGTATTATTAGCTTTGATGGTTTATACGGAAGATTCTAATATTCTTGGAAGGCATGATTTAGCCATGTTAAAAAAGGTACAGATGATGGCAAAAAATATTTTCGAAAAAGGCGGCGTTTTCTCTGAAGATGGATTAGAAAGTATGGAAGCCTTTGATGTGTGGTGTATAGATAACTGGGTAAGCCCTGGAGGTGCAGCAGATTTACTAGCTATTACCATCATGCTTTATTTGGTAGAACAATTGTAATTTGACGAATTTTTATAAAAAGCTTGCATTTTGAAAAAATGTGAAGTATAATGAGCCTAGAAAACGTTTCCAAGATAAACAGCTTAAGCTTGTGATAGATACTTTTAGTAGACCATCAACAAGATAAGGTATTTGGAAATGAATGAAACATTTAAATACAATTGAATGATCTCGTTGACAAGGCGAAAGATAATAAGTAATTACGCTTTCAAAGGTCAATATATAAAACTTCTTAAGTTTTGTATATTGACCTTTTTTGATTTTTGTTTTTAAAAAGGAGAAGTGAATATGTCCTATCATGATTTTCACATTGAAAAAATATATATGGATGAAAAAAAAATAAAGGATCAGGTGCTCAGTCTATTAAAAAGAAATCATCTTACCCTTGACTCAGGGTTAGAAGACAGTGTGGGAGTTTATGATGGAGAAATTTTAATAGGCACAGGGTCTATTAAAGGAAATACTTTAAGATGTATAGCTGTAGAGGAAGCTTACCAAGGCACAAATATATTGAATTTATTGATGAATGAATTGGTTCGCATGCAATATATGCTAGGAAGAAATCATTTGTTTGTATACACAAAGCCTTCTGCTCAAAAAAGTTTTCAATTTATGGGATTTCATAGGATTGAAGAAGTCAATGGAAAAGTAATCTTAATGGAAAATAGATCTGATGGAATACAAAAGCATTTAAACCAATTAGAAAAATATAAGGTAGAAGGAAAGAAAATAAGTGCTATTGTTATGAATAGCAATCCATTTACAAAGGGACATCTTTATCTCATTGAAAGAGCAGCAGAGGAAAGTGAGCATGTACATGTATTTATTGTATCTTCTGATTTATCTAGTTTTCCCTATAAGTTTCGTAAAAGATTGATGGAAGAAGGAACGAAGCATATAAAAAATATTACTCTCCATGAAGGGGGGAATTATATAATCTCAAATGCTACATTTCCTTCCTACTTCATAAAAGAACCTAGTGAAATCGTTAAAACTCATGCAATGTTAGACCTTAAGATTTTTTCAAATCATATTGCTCCTTGTTTAGGGATTAGTAAGCGATATGTGGGAGAAGAGCCTTATTGTGAAATGACGAATCAATACAATCAAGTGATGAAGGAGCTATTGCCTAAATGTGGCATAGAGGTAAGGGAGATTCCAAGGAAATCAATAAACAATGAAACCATTAGTGCATCGAAAGTGAGGGATTTTATAGGGAAAGGGGATATTGAAAAGATAAAAGCTTTTGTTCCTGAAGCTACATACAATTTTTTAAACTCAGAAGAAGGGAAAAAAGTTATTCAAAAAATACAAACAGTTGAAAGAAGGCACTGATCTAAGGGGGGATTCATGTGGAAATAATTCAAACAGGAATGGCTGGAACAATGGAATCTAGTGATATTCATGTAGTAATAGGGAAAAGTCAAGAATCAGGTATTCAAATATATCTTGATAGTACTGTACAAAAACAATTTGGAGAACAAATTAAGGCAGTGATTTTAGAAACATTAGAAGGTATGAAAGTAGCAAATGTTACTGTTCGAGCAATGGATCGAGGAGCATTAGATTGCACCATTCGTGCTCGTGTCCAAAGTGCAGTAATGCGTGCCATGAAAAAAGAAAATGATATAGATTGGGGGTTATTATAGATGCAAAAGCTAAGAAGGACCATGATGTATGTTCCTGGTAATAACCCTGGAATGCTGACAGATGCTCATATTTATGGAGCAGATTCTTTGATGTTTGACTTGGAAGATTCTATCTCTCTTGCAGAAAAGGATGCAGCAAGATTATTAGTATATAACGCAGTAAAAAGTATGGATTATGAAGGTGTAGAAATTGTTGTAAGAATCAATGGGCTAGATTCTCCTTATGGACGTAGTGATATAGAGGCCATGGTACGTGCTGGAGTAGATGTCATTCGACTACCAAAGACAGAGACGAAGGAAGATGTAATAGAGGTAGAAAAAATTATAGAAGAAGTGGAAAAGAAGATAGGAAAAAAGATAGGTTCAACAAAGATGATGGGAGCTATTGAAAGTCCTTTAGGAATTATCAATGCAGTAGAAATAGCTACAGCAAGTAAAAGACTGATGGGAATTGCTATAGGAGCAGAAGATTATGTTACAAATATGAAGACCAAAAGAAGTCCAGAAGGAATTGAGTTATTAATGGCAAGAAGTCAAATATTAATAGCTGCTCGAGCCGCAGGAATTTATGCTCTTGATACAGTTTATTCTGATGTGAATAATGAAGAGGGCTTCCGTGAAGAAGTAAAGCTGATCAAACAGCTTGGATTTGATGGAAAATCAATTATTAATCCAAGACAAATTGGTCCAGTTCATGAAATTTATGCACCTACTGAGAAAGAAATTGATCATGCGAAGAAAGTGATGAGAGCTATTGAAGAAGCCAATGAAAAAGGTTCAGGAGTGATCTCTTTAAATGGAAAAATGGTTGATAAGCCAATTGTAGAAAGGGCAGAAAGAGTATTAGAACTTGCTAAAATGTCAGGACTTATAAAGGAGGGTGAATAATATGAAGAATGCAATTGGACGTGAGATTCCAGAGGAGGTTGTTTGGTATGATGAGGTAATCAATTATTCTTCCCCTTTTAGTAAAGAACCTGTAGGGAGAAAAATAGCTCCTTTATTAAAGCAAGTAAAGCCTAGTGAAAGTAAGGTAGTAGATAGTTTAGAAGAATTAATCAAAAAAGTTGGATTAAAGGATGGAATGACCATTTCTTTTCATCATCATTTTAGAAATGGAGATTATATTCTCAATAATGTTGTAGACACCATTGCACAAATGGGAATAAAAGATATTACCATTGCCCCAAGTTCTTTATCAACGATTCATGAGCCATTAGTAGAGCATATGAAAAACGGTGTCATTACAGGGATTCATACAAGTGGTGTGAGAGGAAGATTAGCAGAGGAAATTTCTAATGGCTTGATGGAAAAACCTATTGTCATTCGTTCTCATGGAGGAAGAGCAAGAGCTATTGAAGGGGGAGAAATTAAGATTGATGTGGCATTTTTAGGAGCACCATCCTGTGACTCCTATGGAAATGCAAGAGGAAAAGGAGAAAATACCATTTGTGGATCTTTAGGTTATGCTAAAGTGGATGCAGCTTATGCAGATCAAGTGGTAATGATTACAGATGATTTAGTGCCCTATCCCAATTTTCCAGCTAGTATTTCACAAACAGAGGTAGATTATGTCATAAAGGTGGAATCTGTTGGAGATCCAAAGGGAATTGCATCAGGGGCAACACGTTTTACAAAGAATCCAAAGGAATTACTAATCGCTAAATATGCCAGTAAATTCATAGTCAATTCCCCTTATTTTAAAGATGGATTTTCATTCCAAACAGGTTCAGGGGGATCATCCTTAGCTGTAACAAGATTTTTAAAGGAAGAGATGAGGGATAGAAATATAAAAGCTAGATTTGCCTTAGGAGGCATTACAAAACCTATGGTAGAGATGTATGAGGAAGGATTGATTGAAAAGTTATTTGATGTACAAAGCTTTGATTTGGTGGCTTGTGAATCTATTATTAAGAATCCGAATCATCATGAAATTGATGCATCCTTTTATGCAAATCCTCATAACAAAGGTTGTATTGCGAATCAATTAGATATTGTTATTTTAAGTGCACTAGAGATAGATACAAATTTTCATGTAAATGTAATAACAGGTTCTGATGGCGTAATCAGAGGAGCATCAGGAGGACACTCGGATACAGCAGCGGCTTCAAAATTATCTATTATTGTAGCACCTCTTATTAGAGGAAGAATACCAACAGTAGTTGATAGGGTAAATACAGTGATTACACCAGGGGAGACGGTAGACATATTGGTAACAGATAGAGGAATTGCTATCAATCCAAAAAGAAAAGATCTGGTTGAAGCCTTTGAAAATACAGATTTACCTATTTTTACAATAGAAGAATTAAAGGAAAAGGCAGAAAAAATTGTAGGAAAAGGAAAACCTATAGAATATTTAGAAAGAATTGTTGGTATTGTAGAATATCGTGATGGCAGTATTATTGATGTGATCAAGCAAGTAAAATAAGGAGATTCCTTATGAATGAGAATAAAAATATAGAAATGATTTTGAAGGCAAGAGAAAAAAGATATTTTTATCAAAAAGAATTAATCAAGGAATATGGAAAAACTTTGATTGCATTGAAGTTAAATATTCCAGGTCCTGAAAAAGATGGAGAATTGTATAGAAAAATTTTTAATAATGGATTAAGTCTATTAGAAGCTCTATTGAATGAAGAAAAAATAAAAATCATATTTGAAAAAGTATGGTATGAATCTACTGGCTCTGAAGCTTTCATGGTTGTAGATATAGAAGCTATTAAGATGAAAAAAATTTGTACACAAATTGAGGAAACAGATGGTTTAGGAAGAATCTATGACTTTGATGTGATAGATCCTTTAGGGAATTCTATTAGCAGAGAAAGGATAGGAAAAGAACAAAGAAAATGTTTTTTATGTAATGAATACGTCTGGGTGTGTTCAAGGACGAGAGCTCATAGTGTTGATGAAATGCTAATGTTTATTGAAAAAACAGCCAAGATGTATTTTATAAAAAATAAAAGGGAGGAAACAAAATGGCAATAAAAAAGAAAATACTTGCATTGGGCTTAGCAGTAACCTTGATAGGGACAGGATTATTAACTGGATGTGGCAGTAAAGATACAAAAGCTACAGATGCATCAGCACCAGAAAAGTATCCTAAAAAAGCAATGGAATTTATTGCACCAGGAGGTGCTGGTGGTGGTTGGGATTTAACCATTCGTACTACAGCTAAAGCCCTTAAAGATACGAATTTAGTATCTGTACCTATGCCTATTACAAATAAGCCAGGTGGTGGAGGTGGCGTAAACCTTGCTTATATGCAAACGAAAAAAGGATCTGATAGTTTGATTTCTGTTTATTCACCACCACTAATTTTAATTAACTTAAATGGTTCTACAGATTTAAGCTATAAGGATACAACACCTCTAGCTAGATTGATTACAGACTATGGTGCTTTTGTTGTACCAAAGGATTCTAAATACAATTCAATCAGTGAAATATTAGAAGCATTAAAGAAAGATCCTAAGAGTGTAAAAATCGGTGGAAACTCATCAGCAGGAAGTATGGACCATATTCAATTCTTAATGGTAGCAAAAGCTGCAGGTGTAGAAAATATTAAAGATATTGATTATGTAAGTTTCCAAGATGGTACAGCAACTGCCCAGTTATTAGGAGGGCATGTGGACCTTTTATCAACTGGTTTAGGAGATGTAGAGCAATTACTTAAAGGTGGAGAAGTAAAAGTATTAGCACAAACAGCAAGTAAACGTGTAGGAGAAGGTGTTCTTGCAGAAATTCCAACAGTAAAAGAGCAAGGAATTGATGTAACTTTTGAAAACTGGAGAGGTTTATTTGCAGCACCAGAAATGCCTGATTATGCGGTGAAATATTGGAGAGAAACTTTAGCAAAAATGGTAGAAACAAAAGAATGGGATGAATATTGTAAGAAAAATGGATGGGATAAAGCTTATTTAGATCAAGAAGAATTTACAAACTTTCTTGGAACTGTAAATGAACAATACAAAGGAATATTAGAAGAGATTGGAATGGTTAAAAAATAGTTTTATGGGGGAGGGTTCGTGTTTGAACACGAATCCTTTTATTAAAAAAAGGAGAGGTGAAAATGGAGAAAGCTAAAAAGAAATTAGATTTCAATGGATTAACAGGACTGATTACTTTGATCATAGCTTTGATTTATGGCTTTATGGCATATACCCTTCCTAAAGCTGCTATAGGAAATCCTATGGCACCAGCCATGTATCCATTAATACTTGCAGGGGCTTTAGGAGTACTCGGGATTATTCTTATTATAAAGAGCGATTTAAGAAAGTCTATTGCATCTTTTGAAATTTTAAAGAAGGAAGCTACAGACCAAGATCGATTAAACGCTAAGATGATTACAAAGACATGTTGTTTTGCTTTATTATATACAATTGCCTTTGACCATCTAGGCTATGTGATTTCTACTTTTATATTTTTACAAATGATGTTAATTCTTATTAATGGAAAAGAAAAATGGAAGGTAAATACTTTAGTAGCTCTGTTCTTTAGTGTAGGAATCTATATGATCTTTTCGAAATTATTAGGCATATATTTGCCACAAATACCTTTTCTATATATCTAAAATGACTTGGAGGTGAAAAAATGGATGTAATTACAAATTTATTAGATGGATTTTTAGTAGCATTACAGCCCTATCATTTATTGATGGTAACTATCGGTGGAATTTTAGGGACCATTGTTGGGATGCTACCAGGATTAGGACCTGCAACAGGGGTTGCTGTGTTATTACCCATTACTTTTAGTATGGGACCAACAGCAGCACTGATTACAATGACGGGGGTTTACTATGGAGCTATGTTTGGTGGATCAAGAAGTTCTATATTGATCAATACACCGGGAGATGGTGCAGCTCTTGCTGCAACCTTTGATGGATATCCAATGGCTATGAAAGGAAAGGCAGAATCTGCTTTAGCCATTTCTGCTATCGCATCATTTATTGGAGGAACAATTGCAGCTGTATTTATGGTTGCGTTAGCTACACCTGTATCAAGATTTGCATTGAAATTTGGTCCAGCAGAATATTTTCTATTGATGGTAGCAGCTTTATCTATGACTGCATCTATGTCAAAGAATAATGTATTAAAAGGGTTTATTTCTATGATTTTGGGCTTAATCATCGGAACTGTAGGGATTGATGCTCAATCAGGTGTTGAAAGATTTACTTTTGGTGTATTAGAACTACAAACAGGAATAGATTTTTTAATTGTAATCATTGGTATTTATGCATTAGGAGAAGTGTTCAAAAGCTTCAAAGTGATTAATGAAGGAACAAAAAAAGCACAAACAAAATTCGGAAAAATTTGGATTAGTAAAGAAGAATGGAAAAGAAGTAAATGGCCTATTTTAAGAAGTGCTCCCTTAGGATTTATTATTGGAGCTTTACCAGGAGCAGGGGGAACCATGGCATCTTTAATGTCATACAATAATGAAAAACAAATGTCAAAGCATCCAGAAGAGTTTGGCAAAGGTGCTATTGAAGGTTTAGCTGCACCAGAGTCTGCTAATAATGCGGCGTCAGTAGGGGCTTTGATCCCAATGTTGACCTTAGGAATTCCAGGATCAGGAACAACGGCAGTAATGATGGGAGCTCTACTTATGTTAGGAATTCAGCCGGGACCATTGCTATTTACACAAAATCCTGATATTGCTTGGGGACTGATTGCTAGTATGTTTGTTGGAAATATTATTTTAGCTATTATCAATATTCCTTTAGCGGGAGCTTTAGTACGTGTTTTAGCTATTCCTCCTAAGATTTTATATCCAATTGTTCTTTCTTTAGCTTTTGTAGGAACTTATGCTATTTCCAATAGTGTAATCGATTTTTATCTATTGATTCTATTTGGTATACTGGGTTATTTTATGACAAAGGTAAAAATGCCTACAGCCCCTATGATTTTAGCTGCCATTGTTGGAGGAACGATGGAACAATCCTTTAGGCAAGCTTTGAAAATATCCGATGGAAGTATGAGTATATTTTATGAATCTACTTTAGCGATTTCCTTAATCGTTATAACAATTCTATCTATTGTTTATCCAATGATAAAAGATTATTTTGGGAAGAAGAAAGTTTCTGAACAAAAAACTGCATAAATATTAGCAAAAAGATTAGTAAAAGAACTAATCTTTTTGTCGTGGTAAGAAACGTGTCAATATTAGTAATATGCTATAATGTTCCTAAGGAGTGATCAAAAAGTGCAAAGAAAAAAAGGGAATATGGATTTATATATACTCATGCTAGCTATTTTTATGGGTGTGTTGATTATCTTAGGAGCTTCTTATATGAACTATAAAGGTGTACAAGATCATATTATTGCTAAAGAGCAGCAACAACTATTGACTATTTCAAAATCTGTATCTAGAAGTATAGAGCGTTTTTTTACTTATCAAAGTGAGAATCTTAAAATTATTACAAAGAACAGATCTTTTCAAGAACAATTTCGAAGCTATATACAATCCAATAGGGAAAAAATAAAATTTAATAGTTTAGAGGATTATTATATTATTCAAAAAGATAATATTGATAAGATTCAGTTATTAAATTTAGAGGGAAAAGTAATAGAAACTTATCCGAAAGAGGAAGCTGCTATTCATCCCAATATATATGAAGATATTCAAACTGTTTTAGACAGAAAAGATTCTGTTATTAATGAGGTTTATTTTTATAAGGGGAAATTTTATATTCAGCTGCTTGAACCTATTTTTTATGATTCAAAAATTGAAGCTATCTTATGTACCCAGATTAAATTAGATAAAATCTACCAACAGCTTGTAAAACCTATTCAAGCAGGAGAGAAAGGATATGCTTCTGTAAAAAATAAAGATGGAATATTATTGATGCATCCTAAGAAAGAAGATATAGGAAGAAATGTAATGAAAGCTAGAAAAGCGGAATTTCCTGATTATGATTGGTCTGAACTTGAAGCATTAGTAGAAAAACAAAGGAGTGGAGAGTCTGGAGTAGGTGTATATCACTCCATTTGGTATCAAGATCAAAATAGAAAAAGAGTGAAAAAATTTAGTGCTTATTCTCCAGCTAGAGTAGGCGACCAATTTTGGATTATAACTGTATCTATGGATTATTTGGAAATGACCCAATTTGTAAGAAATGGAACTTATAAAATTCTTGCTTTTAATTTTATTATTCTTTTGATCTTTATTTCAGGTATGTTCTATATTTATAAAATAAAAAAAGACAAGAGACAATTGGAAAAGGAAGCTAGTCTACTAACAAAAGTAAATGATCTAAATAAAGAATTAGAGAAGGATATTGAAGAAAGAAAATCTTTAGAAAAAGAATTGATTCGAAATAAGGAGAAATATGAACGACTTTTTAATAGTGGAAGTGATTGTACTTTTGTATTAAATTTAGATGAAAATAATTTACCTACAGAATTTTTAGAAGCCAATAGTAAAGCCTGTCGTAGTCTTAATTATCATAAAGCTACTTTATTAAAAATGTCTTATTTAGATATTTCTAAGGATGGGAATTCTGAAAAATTCAAAAACATGGTAGAAACTTTGAAAAAAGAAAAAACGATGATTTTTGAAGATACACTGATTACAAGTAATGGTAATTTTATTCCTGTGGAAATTAGTGCCCATTTATTTCAGTTAGAAAAGCAATGGAAGCTGATTTTGATTTCTAGAGATATTACTAATAAAAAAATTCAAGAAGAGGCATTAAAAAGAAGTGAAGAAAGATTTCGAAAGATTATTCATCAGGTTGCATCTGAAATTTCTAATGTAGGGACTAAAAACAAAAAGAATCTTTATAGTGAAGAAAAAAATCCAAATAGCTATTATTCAGATGTGGAAAATAAGAATCGTATTGCACTAGAACTAGAAGGAATTAATATAAAGCTACAAGAAATGTTTCAAAAGGAAGTAGATGAAAACAAGAAAAAAGAAGCTTTAATGATTTATCAATCAAGGCTGGCTGCGATGGGAGAGATGATCGGTAATATTGCTCATCAATGGAGACAACCTTTAAGTGGTTTAGGGCTTATTCTTTCAAATATTGAGGATGCTTATCAATACGAGGAATTAACAGAGGAATATTTAACCGAATTGATGGAGAAATCTAGAAAATTGATTAGTCGCATGTCTCAAACCATTGATGATTTTAGATACTTTTTCAACCCTAAAAGCGAAGAAGTGTTATTTTCTATTAAAGAAAATATTGAATCAACTATGGAGTTTTTACAAGAATATATAAGACTTCATCAAATACAATTAAATATAAATGTGATAGAAGATGGCTTAATCTTTGGACATGCCAATCAATATTCACAAGTAATTTTTAATATTGTTCAAAATGCTATGGACGCCTTGATTGAGAAGAGATTATATGATCGTAAAATAGATATAAACATCTATGCACAAGACTTAAAGCAAATTGTAGAAATTGAAGATAATGGAAGAGGTATTCATGAAGAGATTATTAATCGTGTATTTGAACCTCATTTTACTACAAAAGGGAAAGGAAAAGGAACTGGGCTGGGGTTATATATGTCGAAAGTGATTATTGAAAAGAACTTCCATGGGAAAATTAAGATTTCTAATAAAAAAGAAGGTGCTTGTGTGACCATGATTATTCCAAGAAATGGAGTTGATCAAGATGAAAAAGAAAAGTATTTTATATAATCTTAAAGTTTTATATGTAGAAGATGAAGAGATGATTCGTGAGGAGTTAGCCAGCTTTATCAAACGACGTGTTGGAAAATTATATCTTGCTGCAGATGGTGAAGATGGGTTGATGAAATTCAATGAATATAAACCAGACCTTATTATTACAGATTTAAAAATGCCCAAGATGAATGGTCTTGAAATGGCAAAAAAAATTAGAAATATTGATCCTACTTGCCCAATCATTACGATTACAGCTATTTCAGATGTGGATTCAATCATTGATACGATAGACGTAGGAATTGATAAATATATTATTAAGCCCATTGATACAAGGGAGCTTGTTAGTGCTATGGAAAAAGCTGCTTTGAAATTATATAAGATAAAATCAAAAGAGACTATTATCAATTCAATCATTCTTGAAAAAGACGTAAAAAAAGAATTAGAAAATAAAATACAAAAAGAAATAGCTAGATTTATTAAACATTATACAGGGAAGGGTCCTAAAAACGTACAAGCATTTATCCAAGGAGATATACTAACGATTCAATGCTTTGAAACAAGAACTTCTTATGAAAAGGCATTGTTAGATAATCCTGAAAATATTCGATTGATCAATTATAGTCGGGAGTTATTTTTCAAAGATAAAGGAAGAGAAATAGAATCAAATATCAAAGAAATATTGAAAGGGAATATTAAAATGGATGAAATCTTAGTAGATTCTAGATTAGATATTGATCAAATTAAATTTAAAATTTTATAGATTTGATGTGAACAATGTGTTAGTGGAGAACAATAAAAAAGCTCTGCTAACGCATTGTTATTTGTAGGAATAAATATTTCTTGAAATAAAAAAAGAAATATTTTTAGCAATGAAAGTGGAGATTTTTTATAGATTAGGTAGTGTATGTTAAAGTATATGTTATAATGGTGGATATATATAGTTGATATGAATTACCATATGAGAAAATTATTAGAAAGGATGTTATGAAATTGAATATTCATGTAGATTGCATTGCTTGCGTAATCAATAAAGCGAATCAATTAGCAGATAAATATTTAAAAGATTCACATGAAAAATATAATTTTATGAATAAGGTTTTAAGGGAAGTAGCAGATATAGAATATGATCGAACAGCTCCTTTTTTGGTGGCAAAGGTTATGAGAATTTTAAAAAAGGAAACAGGAATCAATGACTTCTATAAAGAAGAAAAGAAGCTTTTTAATGAAAAGTTATTGTCTATGGAGAATCAGATTGAAGAAATATTAGAAGCTTCAGAGGATCGTTTCATGACAGCATTAAAAATTGCACAAGCTGGAAATATTATAGATTTTGGTGCCCTTGATGAAATTAGCTTTGATTTAGTGAAGGAATTGATTGATCAAACATTAAAAAGTGATTTAGATGAAAATACATACAAAAAATTGAAAAGTGAGTTAAATAATGGTAGAATACTATTGTATTTAGGAGATAATGCAGGGGAAATTGTATTTGATAAAATTTTTATAAAAGAAATGAAAAGAGAATATCCTCATATAGAAATATTTTTTGCCGTTAGAGGTGAACCTGTATTAAATGATGTAAATGAAGAAGATGCTTACCTTGTTGGGATTAATCAATATGCAAAAGTATTAAGTAATGGAACAGATTTACCAGGAACAGACATTTTAGAGGTAAGTGATGCATTTAAGGAAATATTCAAAAAAGCAGATCTGATTCTTTCTAAGGGGCAGGGTAATTTTGAATCTTTATCAGAATGTGGCATGAATATATATTATTTATTTTTATGTAAATGCAAATTATTTATGGACAAATTTAAGACAGAAAAATTATCTAATATATTTGTCCATGAATCAAATTTATAGAAATCAATAAGTTTCTATTTATAAAAAGTGAAGGAGATGGCAAAAATGAAAATTGCAATTATTTATCACAGTGAAACAGGAAATACAGATAAAGTAGCAAAGCTTGTTGCTAAGGGAGCAGAAAAGGTAGAAGGTGTTGAAACAAAATGCATGTCTATTAATGATGTTGATACTGCATTTTTGGAAGAAGCAAAAGTAGTATTTTTCGGAACACCTACATATGCAGGATCTTATTCTTGGCAAATGAAAAAATGGTTAGATACATGCAAATTAAAATTTGCAGGAAAGGTAGGCTGTGTATTTGCTACTGAAAACTTCATTGGTGGTGGAGCAGATCATGCAGAATTAGCTATACTAAGTGAATTATTAGTGAAGGGAATGTTTGCTTATTCTGTAGGAGCTAGTGAAGGATTACCATATACTCATTTTGGTGCTGTTTGCATAAAGGATGGAACAGAGGAACAAAAGGAAAGAGTAGAAATATTTGCAGAAAGAGTTGCAAAAAACGTGAAAAATATGATCAATGCATAAAGAAAATAGCTAAAAAGAGAGTGAAAGCTCTCTTTTTTTAATACATTCAAGAAATATAAAGTATTTTAATGAACTATGATAAAATAGGGTAAAAGGTGTAGACAAATTTGTTTTGCAAAAGAGAGGCTGTTTTGATGAATCCAAATAGTTTATTTAATGTACATTGGAGAGAGGGAATGTATCAAATAAAGGTAAAAGCCTATTATTATCAAGATTTTAAAGATTATATTACTCCTAAAAATCATGTTCATCGTCGCATAGAAATCATGTATGTTGTAAAGGGTGAATGTGAGATTTTAATGAAAGATATTTCTGTTGCTATGAAAAAGGGAGAATTTATTTTAATTGATGCAGATATTCCCCATCGCTTAAAAGTGGAAGAAAATCGATGTAGAATTTTAAATATTGAATTTTTCTTTCAAAAAAAGTATTGTCCTTTCTTTACCATAGGAGAATTGGTTCGCTATATGCCAGCATTAGAAAACTTTTTTTCTATTCAAGAGCATTTCTTTGTGCTAAAAGATACGGAAGAACGATTAGCTCAGCTGATTCGAGATTTAATCAAACAGCTAGATGATTTAGAAATTGGAAATGATTTTACTCAACAAATGTTGATGGGGCAAATATTTATTCGGATTGCAAATATATATAATCAATCGAAAAAAATAGAAAAGAATCCTCAAAATCAATATGTTATACATGCTATAGATTATATGCACCAACAGTATGATTATAAGCTAACTGTTGAAGATATTGCTAAAGAAGTAAACTTGCATCAAAGATATTTACAGCATATTTTTAAAATGCAAATAGGATGTACTATTAACGAATATTTAACAAAAATTAGGCTAAATAAAGCAAAACAATTATTAAAATATACGGATATCCATATTACCCAAATCTGTGAATACATTGGAATGAATAGTCAACAATACTTTTCCTATTTATTTAAAAAACATGTAGGAGTATCTCCGAGAGCGTATAGAAAAGAAAAAATAAAATTAGAAACAAATGAAACTTAAGAATGGGCTAGGAATTACAGCCGAATATCTTAAGTTTTTTTCATGATAACTCCTTATTTTTAAAGTAATAAAGTGTTGAATATTTTATAATAAAAATAAATCAGCAATATTCTAAAAAATAAGATTACTTACTTAAATATTATAATGCAAGGTATATGGTAGATAAGTAAAAGGGAGGATTTTATATGAAAATTTGTTTTAATCAAGCAACAACAATGAAATATTCTACACTTGAAAAGGACTTACAGTTTTGTGAAAAGCATGGTTATGATTTAATTGAAATTCGTATAGATAAATTAAAGGATTATCTAACAAGGAATACAGTAGAAGATTTAGTTAAATTCTTTGAAAATAGTCATATAAAGCCTTTTGCCTTTAATGCTTTAGAGTTTATCAGTTTTAGAACAGAAGAAGATTTCAATGAGATTGTAAAGGATTTAGAATTTATTTGTGAAGTGGGAGAAAAAATAGGTTGCAGTCAAGCAGTAGTAGTGCCTACCTTTGATGTAGGAGGATATACGATAGAAGAAATAAAAAAAGAAACCGTTGAGAAAATAAATATTTTAGCAGATATTGCTGAAAAGAAGAATTTTAAATTGGCTTTTGAATTTGTAGGTTATCCAAATTGTTCAGTAAATAGATTTGAACAAGCCTACGATATTGTAAAAACTGTAAATAAGGATCATGTGGGGATTGTATTAGACTGCTTCCATTTTTATGCTATGTTATCTAATTTATCAAGTCTAAAAGAAATGGATGTAAAGAAGCTATTTATTTTCCATATAGATGATGCAGAAAATTTACCTTTCGGTGCATTAAGAGATGATAAGCGGATATGGCCAGGAGATGGAGCTATAGACCTTGATGGTATTTTAAAAATTTTGAAAGAAATTGGGTATGACAAAATGGTTTCTGTAGAATTATTTAGGCCAGAATATTGGGAGTGGGATATAGAAAAAACCATCCAAGTAGGAAAAGAAAAGACTATAAAAGTTGTATCAAAATATTTTGAAGTATAAAAGGGAAAAAATTTTCAAGGAATCGTTTTCCGAATATTGACTATATTTGATACGGGTGCTATAATCATCTTGTCAGTTGAAAGACATGAATAAGTTAAGTTTTTATATGTTGGTTAGATGAAAGGAGGCGCATAAGAATGTATGTGAATAGATTGCTAAAATCTTGGATGAGTATATTGTTTACAGATAATGTGATTATTTTATTGAAATTTGTTTCTTATGGGCACTTTCCAGAACCACCAGCTCTATCAAATTTATAATTAAAAAAAATCTTATAAATTTGAAAGGGGCGCTTTAAAATGACATTTTACATGTTAGGATATAAAAAAATAGAAGATGCAAAGAGAGTAATTACTGGAAATTCTGTAGCAGATAAGGTATATGAAGATGTTTTTACATCTAAGGGAATAAAAACTAAGAATCAATTGAAAAAGGTGCTTTTTAAAGAATTGTTAACAAAATAAATTTATGATTAATAGAACACTACTCTTGTGGGTAGTGTTTTTTTTCTATAATGCTTGTGGAATTATACGAATAAATATACTATAATTTTAATAAATGCAATGCGAGGAGTTGATAGAATGAAGGTAGTAGGTGAGAAGGCTTTACAAAATTTTATTGAAATAGGAGAATACATGAAGGACTTGTTTGATGAGGATACTTTTATGGGAGTATCTGATACAAAATCTATACTAAAATTTTTTCAAGGAAGAGAAATTACCATTCCTCAAAAGGAAGGGGATCCTATAAAAAAAGGTGATGCAATGTATGATTGCATTATGAGTAACAAAAAGATTGTAAAAATTGTACCAAAAGAAAACTTTGGTATACCTTTTAAAGCCATTGTTATTCCTATAAGAGACGATTTTGGAAAAGTCATAGGAACAGTAGGCTTTGGGAGAAGTCTTAAAAAGCAAAATCAATTATTTGAAGTATCAGAAAATGTAGCATCTTCACTAGAAGAAATCACTAGAAATATTGAAAAAATAGCCGATGGAGCAAGTGAAATAACAAAATCGTCGAAAGAAATGTTTTCTCAAAGTGAAGATACAAAGAAGCAAGTAGAAAAAACAGATACGATTTTACAGTACATCAAACAGATTTCAGATCAAACAAATATGTTAGGATTAAATGCTGCTATTGAAGCAGCAAGAGCAGGAGAGCATGGAAGAGGTTTTTCTGTTGTTGCTGAAGAAATAAGAAAATTATCTGATGAAACAAAAAAATCAGTAGGAAATATAAAAGAAATTTTAGAATCTATAAAGACTTCTGTTAATACTATGGCTACATCAGTTAATGAAACAGCAGCTACAACGAAAAAGCAAGCAGATACTACAGAAGGAATTGTAGCTGCTGTACAGGAATTAAATACAACTACTCATATTTTAGCTGAAATGGCGAAAGATAGTTAAAAAAGAAAAGATAGACTATGGATATAAAATGAAAAGGTGATAGGATAGTGATCAATAAAAATAAAGTAGCTGTTGGTTTAAGTGGTGGTGTAGATAGTACTGCTACTGCATATCTTCTGAAAAGAGCGGGTTATGAGGTTATAGGAATTACAATGACTGTTTTTGATGAATATGATGAATTTGGAAATGTAGTGGAACCCTCCTTTATAAAAGATGCAAAACGAATTGCTAAAATTCTTAATATACCTCATTACGTGGTAGATTATAAAGATATTTTTGAGAAAACGGTGAAAAAAGAGTTTGTGGATGAATATTTAAAAGGTAGAACCCCTAATCCATGTGTTATATGTAATAGGATCATAAAGTATGGAAAACTCATAGAAACAGCTCATAGTCTGGGTGCATATTATATTGCTACAGGACATTATGCAAATATTTGCTATGATCAGGAGCTAAAAAGATATCGCATATTTAGGGGAATACCAGAAAGAAAGGATCAAGCATATAATATTTATTCTTTGAGTCAGGAGCAATTAAAGCATATATTATTACCTCTAGGAAAATTTACTTCAAAGGAAGAAGTTAGAAAAATTGCTTTAAAAGTGGATCCGCTAATAGCAAAAAAAAGTGATAGTACAGGAATCTGCTTTGTACCAAATGAAGATTATATATCTTACTTATCAAATGAATCTAAAGATGCATTAAAAAGTGGAAATTTTGTAGATAAGGCAGGGGAAATCATTGGAAAACATAAAGGAATCGTTCGATATACGATAGGGCAGAAGAGAGGTCTTGGAATTAACTTCAATCCTCCTATGTTTGTGGTGAACATTGATGCAAATAAAAATCAAATCCTCCTTGGGGACGATGAGGATACTTATTCAATAGGATTGATGGCTAAAAATGTAAATTTTACACTTTTTGATGAGTTAAAAGAAAAAATAAGAGTAAAGGCGAAGGTATGTCAGTGGGGATGGTTTTTACCTGCTACTATTTCAAGCTTAGGAAATAAAAAGGTTAAGGTACTATTTGACCAAAAAGAAAGAGCTGTTGCACCTGGACAAGCAGTAGTATTTTACCTAGAAGATGAAGTCATAGGTGGAGGAATAATAGACTTGGTTATAAAGGATGAAACAATACCTTAAAGGGGTTAGAAGAGTACATTATAAATTCAAAATCTTGAAATTGCTTATCTATATAAAACAATGAATATTTGATTATAAAAAATGAGGGAAAAGGTATAAAACCGTTCCCTCATTTTTGTTTAGGCTAATTCTAGTGCGATTTCGATCATATCAGTAAGTGTTTTTTCTCTTTCTTCAGCAGTTGTTTCTTCGTGTGAAACTAAGCTGTCACTTACAGTTAAGATAGTAAGTGCATTTGCACCTAATTTAGCTGCATTCATGTAAAGGGCTGCTGCTTCCATTTCTACTGCTAAAACACCCATTTCTGCCCATTTTTTCCAAGCGTCTACATCGGCATTGTAGAAAATATCACTTGAAAGAATATTTCCAACCTTTGTAGGAATTCCTTTTTCATCAGCAATGTTTTTAGCTTTTAATAATAAATCAAAGCTAGCAGATGGCGCATAAGTTCCAGGTAAACCATATTGCTCAGCATAGCTTGAATTTGTTGAAGCACTCATAGCTAAAATTACATCACGAACCTTTACATCTGCTTGATAAGAACCACATGAACCGATACGAATTAAGTTTTTTACTCCATATTCAGAAATTAATTCATAAGAATAAATACCTATGGATGGCATTCCCATACCAGTTCCTTGAACAGAAATTCTTCTTCCCTTATAAGTTCCAGTATAACCATACATCCCACGAACTGTATTGTAGCATGTTACATCTTCTAAAAAATTTTCTGCTACGTATTTTGCACGTAGTGGATCTCCTGGTAAAAGAATAGTTTCTGCAATATCACCTTTTTTTGCACCTATATGTACTGTCATTTTTATCCTCCTCTAAAATTTTAATTATCAAGACCTAATATTATTTTCTCTCATTTTGTCCTATTTCGTCAAGAGGTGTTTGAAAATTTACGTTTAATAGGTACTTCAATAAAACCTTAGGGAGGAGGTATTGGTATTTTTTATATTAAGAATAAAGTTATAGATTGAAGCTTTAGTGTATAACAGTTTTTTAATTTAAAAATTAATGTTCTATTAGATATAAACACAATTTACCTGTTCAGTAATAAACTGTTATAATTAAGAAGACGCATATAAAAATAAAGTGGAGTGTAGAGATGACGAGAAAAAAGAAATTTATTATATTTTTTTTAATAATAATGATAGTAAGTATTCAATTTTTGTCTTTTGAATATGTTTCCCTTATAAAAAGTGAGAGAATAAATGGTTCTATCTTTTGTATAAAGTTTTGGGATAATCCTATATATATGATGAAAAATAAAAACTTAATAAAGATTATTGAAAAGGGTAAGGAAAATATAAAAGTTAAAGGGTGTGTTAAAAGTCATAAAGATGAATATATTTTATTTATATTAGAAGATGAATTAAGACTTTATGATAGGGATGAAAAGATTATTAGCTACAATATTGGAAAAGAGAATAGAAGAATTATAAGCTGTGCTATAGAAGATTTAAATAGGGATGAGATAGATGAAATCCTTTTGATTACAGGAAAAAAGGGAGAGTCTTTTGGAAATGAATTATTGATTCTTTCTTTTGATGGAGCTTTTCATGAGCATTTTAGAAAAACTTTTTATCATTTAAATCCGTGGAAGGTGCAAATAGCAGATGTAGATGGGGATGGAAAAAAAGAAGTATCTATTGGAGTATATAAGAAAACGAGATTTCATTCTATTATGGCAAAAAGACCCTTTATCTATGATTGGAATGAAGGAATCATACCTAAATGGAGAGGGTCAAGGCTATCCAAGCCTTTTGAGGATTATATATTTGCAGATATTGATGGTGACAAAATGGATGAAATTATTTCCATAGAGGTTTTGAGGAATGGGAAAGATGTTATAAACAGCTATAAGTGGAAGGGCTTTGGTTTTGAAGGTGTAAGGGAGAGTTCTTCGTATGATAAGATTTATGAGATTTGTAAGGATGATAAAAATAAGATTTATGCAAAGGTGAAAAATGAGGAAGAAATTAGGTGGATCAAGTTAACGTATAAGGATGAGAATTGGACAGAAGAGAAAATAAAGGATTATGTTCCTATTATTTATATAAAAGAAAGGAAGGGAAAAAATGATTAAGAAAAAATTAGGAATTTTTTTATTGTGTTTTGTTTATTCAGGGATAACGATTTTTTCATCTGTAGGTTGTTCATCGTCCCATGTAAAGAAAGAAGAACCTACAACAAAAGAAGTAGAAGAAAAAAATATAGAGGAAAAGGCGAAAGAGACAAGAGAAATGAAAGAAATAGAAGGAAAGCAAATAGAGGATGTTAAAGTAGTTACGACCCAAGAAAAATATAAGATAGATGAAGCTTTATTACAGGCAGAAGAAAATAGAGAGAATATCCATGTTCCCTTTGATCCTATAAAAGTGAAAGGGCAGATAGCACCTTATCAGGTAATGGATGATTTATCAAATATTGAAAATATAGATCAATTCGGAGGATTTACGGAAAATCAGAAGAATCTATTAGCACAAAATGGATTTTTCGTTAGTCCAACAAAACAGGAACAGCTTTTTTACATATATGAAAATAATGAATATAAAAAAGTACCTTCCTTTGTTACAGCAGATTCAGTTCTTCAGGTATATCATATTTTTTATGATTATTCGTTGAGGAAGCTAGAACAGGAAAAGTTAGTAAGTGTTTTAGAAGAGCTTACGAATAGCATGCTAGAGAAGTCTATTTACTTATATGAAAATATAGAAAATGAAGAAGTGAAAAAAGCACAGCTCAAAAATGTAGCTTACTTTGGAGTAGCTTTATGTACATTAGGAAAGGAATTACCAGATACAATTCCAGATGATGTAAAAAATATGATTCATAAAGAGCTCGAGCAGATTAAAAATATGGAAGGCTTTAAAGAATCAGTTATTTTTCCTTTTCAGTTAGATTATAGTCAATATAGACCTAGAGGTCATTATACAAGAAGTGAAGATTTAAAAAGATATTTCAAAACCATGATGTGGTATGGGCAAGCCCCTTTCCCTTTCTATGTTAAAAAAGATAATAAGAAAATAAGGGATATTGAACAGACTCTTCAAGCATTACTCATAACCTATAGCTTACTTATTGAAAATGATGGAGACAAGGATATCAATAAATGGGAGAAAATTTATGATCCTACTGTATTTTATGTAGGAAATGCAGATGATTTGAGTTTTTATGATTATAAAAATATTTTTATAAAGGTGTATGGAGATGCGGTTAATTTAGATAAGTTAAATGATCAAGGAAAACTAGATAAAGTTTATAAGCTAGCAGACAAATTGCCAGAACCTAAAATAAAGCAACAATATACAGAAGTGACAAGCCCTGTAGAAAAGCAGTTTCGATTCATGGGGCAAAGATATATTCCAGATTCAGAGATTTTACAATCATTGGTAGAGCCAATAGAGAGACCTATTCCATCAGGATTAGATGTCATGGGAGTATTAGGGTCAGATCGTGCTTATGATTTACAGATCAATACTTATCATGAAAATGAAAAATGGCCTGAGTACATAGATAATTTCAAGAAAATGAGAGATCAATTCAATAAGATAGAGGATAAAAAGTGGCAATCCAATATGTATTATGGATGGCTATGGACATTAAAAGGATTGTTAAAACCAATAGAAGAAGGCTATCCATCCTTTATGATGAACGATGCATGGCTAGATAAGTCTTTAAGTACAGCTATGGGGAGTTGGGCAGAATTAAAGCATGATACGATTCTTTATGGAAAACAAAGTGGAGCGGAATGTGGTGGAGGAGAAGAGCCTCCTAAGGTAAAGGGGTATGTAGAGCCTAGTATAGAAGTATATGAGAAATTATTGTGGCTAACAAAATATTCAAGAGCTAATTTAAAAGAAAAGGAAATTCTTACGGGTGAGATAGAAAGTAAAATGCAGGATTTTGAAGATTTATTAAACTTTTTAATCAATTGTTCTGTAAAGGAACTCAATAATGAGGTATTAACAGAAGAAGAAAATTATCAGCTTTTAACCTATGGAGGATATTTAGAATATTTGACGAGTTCCTTTGCCGAGGGTGCCTATAGATGGTTTGAAATCACATCTGAAACAGACAAAAACATGGCAGTCATTGCAGATATTCATACAGTAGCACCGAATCAATTTAGTAATGGAGGATATTTTGAAGTAGGTGTAGGACCTGCCTATGAGATGTATGTGGTTGTACCTATAGCTGGTAAATTATATATGACACGAGGAGCTGTATTTAGTTATCATGAATTCTTAGAAGAAAATAAAAGGCTTACGGATGAAGAATGGCAGAAAAGAATCAAGGAAGATCAAGTACCTCCTCAGAAAAGCTTTATGAAAAGCTTCATTGAAGGAGGGAAAGAGGAGGTTCCTGAACCTGTGGAGCCATATAGTTCAGGGTGTTAGGATGAAAAAGATTGTAAAGGGGATGCTTTTCCTTATAGTAGCTATTTTATTGATAGGAGTTATGGACAAAAGACAAGTGAATTTAGTTTTTGTAGGAGATATCCTTTTAGATAGAGGTGTTCGAAAAATAGTAGATGAAAGAGGATATGACTATCCCTATAGGAATATAAAAGATATTTTGAGAAAAGGGGATAATACCTTTGGAAACTTAGAAAGTCCCATAACTCAAAGAGGGATACCTGTCTATAAAAGAAGAGATTTGATTTTTAGAGGAGATATAGAAAATACAAAAGCTTTGAAGGAAGCTGGCTTTCACATATTAAATCTTGCAAATAATCATACTATGGATTATAGAAGTATAGGGATTGCTGATACAATGAAGCATTTAGAAAAAGCAAATATAAAATCACTAGGGGTTATAGATCCTCATAGGAAGAATAAAATGGTGATTATGAAAAGAAAAGGGATACGTTTTGGATATTTAGGATATAGCGTTTTTCCCCCTGAAGGATATATATATTCTAAAGAGCGTATGGACATTTCACGAGCGGATATGAAAACTATAGGGGATACTATAAGGAAAGCTAAGGAAGGATGTGATTATCTAATCCTTTCCTTCCATTGGGGAAATGAATATGAATTTTATCCAAGCGAAGTTCAGAAAAATTTAGCCCATACAGCTATTGATCAGGGGGCAGATCTTGTAATTGGGCATCATCCTCATGTGCTTCAGGGCTTAGAGCAATATAAGGAGAAATTCATCTTTTATAGCCTAGGGAATTTTATCTTTGATAAGCAAAGAAATAAGGGAACGGATGAAACCATTATTGTAAATGCAAAGATAGAAAATAATAAGTGTAAGGAGATAACCCTTATTCCCATAAGAATCAAGGATTGTCAACCGTGTATAGCCAAAGGAAAAGATGGAGAGTACATTTTAAAAAGACTTAAAATGTATTCTCAAGGATTAATAGATGAAATAGAAATAAGGAATGGATTAGGATATATTACTCTATTGGATCAATAGAGTAGTTTACCTTATATTTAGTAGCTTTATATAATTCTATTTCAATTCTAGGATTTTCTTTGTCGATATGATCAAATAATAAAACAGGCTTTAATTGTTTATCATTAAAGATAATGCCACTTTTTTCAATACCATCACAAATACTTTTAGGATAATTATGTAAATCTCCCATTCTACGATCTGGGAAAAAAAGTTTGATAACCGTAATAATATTTCCCTGTAAAGGAGGTCCATCATACTGCTGGTTAATAAAGCCAGCAATTTTATTTTCGTAAGCAATATATTTACTATGTTTTCCTTGTCTTGGCATCCAAACTTGTCCATGGACATTTTTAAGTTTGAAATTAGATTTACTGATCGGCTTGCCGGGTACAGAAATTTTTATCATTTTTACACCTCCAAAGGATATTCTAACATACATTGTGCATATAATGAACTAAGGAACCTTTCTTTATGAAGTTATAAGATGGTTCAAATATGGAAAAGCTTAATAAAAAAGAGCTATTAGGATGTGATAGTATGTTAGATGAGGTGTTTAAATGGTTAAAATGCATATTGATGGTTGTTGTGGTGACCCTTTTAGTAGAAAGGTTTGTTTTTGGCTTTACAATTGTACAAGGGCTGTCTATGCAGCCTACACTGAAAAATAATGATAAACTATTCATCAACAAGATTGTATACCTATTTACCAATCCCCATCATGGAGATATTGTGATTTTTCATCCGCCTCTTGATGATCGAAAAGAAGAATTGTTTATCAAAAGAGTGATTGCTGTAGAAGGAGATTGTTTTCAAGTAAAGGAAGGAAAGCTATACATTAATGACAAATTAATTGAAGAACCCTATATATGTCATGAGGATTATCAAGATAGGTTATATAGCATAACGAATGGTATTGTACCAAAGGATATGGTATTTGTCATGGGAGACAATAGAAATGATAGCAATGATAGTAGATGTTTTGGATTTGTATCCCAAAAGAGCATAGAAGGAAAAGCTGATTTTAGAATATGGCCGTTAGATACCGTACAAGCTTTTTCATCTCAAGGATTTTAGGAGACTGAGGGTCTTCTTTTTTTTTGTTAAATTCAGTAGTTGATGAATAAGAATAATTAAGGGTGTTTTTTAATTTTGCAAAAATAAATGGAGAGATGGACAAGAATGATGAATAAAATAGATTAAAGAAGAGTAGGAAGGAAGGGGGATCTCATGAGTAAATACAAAGAACTTTCCTATAAACAATTAAAGAAAATATATAATCCTAATCATTTTCACTTTCAATCTACAGAAGAATTAAAGCCCATAGATGGAATGATAGGTCAAGATAGGGCTGCTAAGGCTATGGAATTTGGATTACGTGTAAAAAATTCAAAATATAATATATTTGTTGTGGGTATAAAGGGAACAGGAAAAAAAAGTTATACAAAAAAAATAGTAGAAGAAAATGCAAAGACAGAAAACATACCAGATGATTGGTGCTATGTCTATAATTTTGATGAACCAAGTCGGCCTATTTCTTTAAATATGCCTCCGGGAATGGGGAAAATATTTTGTGAGGATATGGATGAACTTGTTAATGAACTTTTAGAGGAGATTCCTAAGGCATTTGCTGATGAAACTTATGAGAGAGAAAAAACAGAAGTTATTAAAAAATATCAAGAAGAGAGAAATAATTTATTGGAACAATTAACAGAATATTGCTTAGAAAATGGTTTTTCAATAAAAAATACAAGTAAGGGGTTCGCTCTCGCACCACTTATTGATGGGAAGGCAATTAGTGATAAAGAATATGAAGAATTGGAAGAAGAACAAAAAAAAGAAATTGAAAAAAAGGCAGAGGATGTAGAAATAAAAGCTTTAGAATTATTGAAAAAAATAAAAGCCATTGAATATAAAGCAAAGAAATATATAGGTCAGATGGATGAGGAAATAGCAAAAAAAACCATAAAGCCTTTTATAGACACGCTACTTGATAAATATAAAGAACATGAAAAAGTAATGAAATATTTAAAAAATGTAGAAGCAGATATTATAGAAAATATATATGATTTTGATAGACCGGAAGATGAACAAGAAAATGTGTTAGAAGAAACTTTTATTAAAAAATACAAAGTAAATTTATTTGTAGATAACAGTGGTAATATAGGTGCACCTGTTATTGTGGAATATAATCCAAATTATCAAAGTCTTACAGGAAAGATAGAATATGAAAATGAACAAGGATCTTTAAAGACAGATTTTACCATGATTAAGCCAGGAGCTATTCATAAAGCCAATGGAGGGTATTTAATTCTGCAAGCAAAGCAGGTTCTTACAAATATTAAATCTTGGGATACGTTAAAAATGGTAATAGAGACGGGAAAAGCGAAAATAGAAGGGCTTAGAACAAATTTAGGGATTGTAGATATTGCTTCATTGAAGCCTGAGTCTATACCAGTAAATTTGAAGGTAATACTTATTGGAAATCCGTATATATATAATCTACTTTATCATTATGATGAGGATTTTGAAAAATTATTTAAAATAAAAGTAGATTTCGATTCAGTGATGGATGTAGCGTTAGAAAATGAAATGAAAATGACTCATTTCATAAGTTACTTTTGTAACAAAGAAAAGATTAAGCATTTAGATGTAAGTGGTGTTACAAAGTTATTAGAATATAGTCATCGTATTGCTGGAAATCAAAAAAAACTTACTACAAGGTTTAACAAATTGGTTGAAATACTCATCGAAGCAGATGTTTGGGCTGATATGGATCAAAGTATGTTGATTCAAGAACAACACATAAAGAAAGCATATATAGAAAAGAATTATAGAAATAACAAAATAGAAGAAAAAATTGAGGAAATGTATAAAAATGGGAAAATATTATTTGATCTAAAAGGAAAAAAAGTTGGAAAAATCTATGGATTAGCTGTGATTGATTTGGGAGATTATGTTTTTGGAAAACCTTCTGCTATTACTGCTACTACTTTTGTAGGAAATAAAGGGATTGTAAATATTGAAAGAGAAGCAGATATGAGTGGAAGCATTCATGATAAAGGGGTAATGATCTTAGAAGGATATTTAAGTGAAAAGTTTGCTCAAGAACATGCACTTAGCTTAACAGGGAAAATTTGCTTTGAGCAAAATTATAGTGGCATAGATGGAGATAGTGCTTCAAGTACAGAGCTTTATGCATTACTATCTAGTTTAAGTGAAATTCCTATTAATCAATATATTGCTGTAACAGGGTCTGTCAATCAAAAAGGCGAAATACAGCCCGTTGGGGGAGTAACGGAAAAAATAGAAGGATTCTTTTCATTATGTAAGTATTATGGGCTTACAGGAAATCAGGGGGCGATGATTCCCCATCAAAATATAGAAGACTTAGTACTTCATGACGAAGTAATCGATGCAGTAAAGAATGGATTATTCCATATTTATCCTGTTGCTACTATTGAAGAAGGAATGGAAATACTCACAAATAAACCTTTTAAAAAAATTTGTGAAAGAATTAGAAATAAGTTAGCTCAATATACAAATGCAGAAAAAAAAGAAGGAAAAAATAGAGATGGGAGATTCTTTAGAAGGTAAAAAATAGGTGGAGTTACCACCTATTTTTTTATACCATTAAATAATAAATCATGCAGATCTTCCATATTTATTTTTTCTGAAAAATCATCCTTTATAAATATTTTACTCACAAGCATATGATGAACACTGCCCATAAAGGTGAGTGCAGCTGTGTGAGGAGGAATATTTCTGAAGGTCCCTTCAGTGATGCCTTCTTGAATTAAATTTGCAAAGAAATCAATCTGTTTTTTTCTTCTTGTTTGCATGATTTTGTGAACTTCTAAACCGATACTATGGGCTTCACGCATAAATATTTGTGCTAAATCACCATGCTTTGTCATGACTTCTTCTTCAAGAAGAATATACCGTTTAAATTTATCTATAATATCTTGTTCTTTTTCCATAGATTCTATTAGCTCTTCATAATAAATATCTGCATAATATTTCATCATTTCTATAAATAATTGTTTTTTGCTATCAAAATATTCATAAATAGTCCCTTTACCCACACCAGCTTCTGCTGCTATTTCACTAACCTTCGCTTTATGAAATCCGTCTCTACAAAATATTTTCATAGCCCCTTCAATAATTAATTGTCTTTTGCCTTTTGTTTTTTCCATTTGTGACCTCCAAAATCCTTAAAAGTTAATTCTCATGAATAACTTTTTTCTTTTTTCCTTTAAATTTGGTTTTGATTTTGTTTAAGATGTCATCAAATACTGTATATACAACTGGTATAAAGGCTAAGGTTAATACTGTTGATAAGGTTAGTCCACCTACTACAACAGTGGCCATTGGAGCTTGTGTAGATGCTCCTTCTCCAATTCCTAATGCTAGAGGCATCAATCCTAAAACGGTTGTTAGGGTTGTCATAAGAATTGGTCTAAATCTTGTGGCTGTAGCTTGGATGATTGCTTCTTTTCTTTCTGTACCATTTTCTCGTAATTGGTTAATATAGTCTACTAAAACAATGGCGTTGTTTACAACGATTCCTGCTAACATAATTACACCAATAAAAGCTGGAACCGATAGAGAACGTCTAGTTATGAAAAGACCAATCAATCCTCCAGATAATGCAAAAGGTACAGAAAGCATTACTGTAAAAGGGTGTAGTAAGGATTCAAATTGTGATGCTAATATCATATACACTAGGATAATAGATAGAAGCAATGCTTTAGCAAGACTTGAAAATGCTTCCATCATGTCTTCTTGCTGTCCTGTGAAATTATAACGATAGCCTGATGGCAATGGGTAACTTTCAAATTCTTTTTTGATATCATCTGTTACGGACTTTAAATCCCTTCCGTATAATTGAGAAGATACAGTAACTGTTCGAACTTGATTGATTCTTTTGATCTGCGTAGGAGAATTTCCATATTCTATATCAGCAATTTGACCAATAGGAACTATAATACCTGTAGGTCCTTTAATTAAGATTTGCTTCATATTTTCAATAGAATCTTTTACATGATCATCTAAAGAAAGATTTATATCAATTTCATCTCCATCATATTTGAAAGTAGTAGCTTTTACTCCGTCTACTGCTGCTTTTAAAATATTTGCTAAATCATATGTGCTAATCCCATAATGGGAGGCTACTTCTCTGTCTAAAATAACTCTTGCCTCTGGTTCTCCTTCTTCTGTATCTATACTAACATCTGCTGTACCAGGAACGGACTTTACAATTTTTTCAAAATCTTCCCCGATAGATTTTAAAGCTTGAATATCATCACCTTTTATTTCGATTTCAATAGCAGCACTTTGAGGACCTCCGCCGCCGCCCATAGAGGATGCTTCACTAACAGAGATATTTGCTCCTGAAATAATAGATACCTTCTCTCTTACTTCATTTACGATATCTTCAGTAGAACGCTTTCGCATGTTTTGATCCTTTAAAGCACACATGACTGTTGAACTGTTTGATGCGGAAGAAGAAAATCCGAAATTAGAAGAAACGATTGTAAATACTTTTTCCTTTTCCGGAATATCTTTTACAATGTTTTCAACCTTTGATACGATTTCATCTGTATTTTCTAAGCTGGTACCAAAAGGTACTTCTATACTTACGCTAAACATACCCTCATCTTCTTTTGGGAAGAACTCTGCACCAACCATACCTACTAAAGCAATAGAAGAAACAAATATGGCGATGCCTAAAAATATAGTTATTTTTCTATGATTTAGGGTGAATTTTAGTATATTACCATAAAAGTTAGCTACACGGTCAATAAAGCCTGAGAACATATCTAATAGTCTTCCCAAAGAAAGGCCTGTATGCTTTCTTTCTTTTACCTCTCCGACTTTTAAAATCTTAGAGGAAAGCATAGGTACAACTGTAAGAGAAATGGCTAAGGATGCAAGTAATGAAAATGTTACGGTGAAGGATAATTGTTTGAATACAACAGAAGTAAAACCTTCAACGAAAACAATCGGTAAAAATACGGCAATTGTAGTCATGGTTGAAGCAAATACTGCCATACCCACTTCTTTTGCACCTTTTATGGCAGCATCTTTTCTCGAAAGACCTTCTTCTCGTAGACGATAAATATTTTCTAAAACAACAATGGAGTTATCAACGAGCATACCGATTCCTAATGCTAAGCCCCCTAAAGAGATTAAATTAATAGTAAGGTCTCCAAAATACATAAGGGCAAAGGTTGCGATAATAGATACAGGAATAGCTATACCAACAATAAAGGTTGAGCGTATATTTCTTAAAAATAAATATAGGATAACAACTGCAAGAAATCCTCCTATAACTGCATTTTTTGTAACGTTGTTGATAGATTTATTGATGAATTCTGATTGATCTACTCCTACAACGATATTAAGTTGAGGATAATCTTTTTCTATAGTAGATACTTCTTGTAGAACTTTTTCTGCGACTTTGACTGTATTGGCAACAGATTGTTTTTTGATACCGATTCCTAGAGCGTTTTTTTCATTTACTCTGATTAGACTTTCTTGATCTTTATAATCAAGGGTAATGTTGGCTATATCAGAAAGTTTAATAGATTTTCCGCTTTTTAGAACAATAGGAACTCTTTTAATGTCCTCTACAGTTTTAAACTCTCCAGTAGTTTTTGCTAATAATTCTTTTTCTCCTTTACTGACTCTACCACCTGGCAAATTCAAGTTTTCGGCTCTTAATACATTTTGAATTTGTGTAAGGGTAAGACTGTAACCAGATAGTTTATCTTGATCTACTTGGATTTTTACTTCTCTCTCATTTCCACCATAAGAATCAACAGAAGCAACACCATCTATTCTTTCAAAACGAGAAGATATTTCATCTTCTATAAGGCTTTGAAGCTTTCCTTTTTCCATATCTGAGGATATTCCTAGCTGTATGATAGGTTGAGCATTGGGGTCAATTTTTAGTACTAAAGGAGTGGAAGCATCATCTGGTAAAGCTCCTTTTACTAAATCTACTTTTTCTCTCATTTCAAGAGCGGCCATATCCATATCAGCACTAGATTCAAACTCAACTACAACAATAGAACTTCCTTCCCTTGAATAGGACGATAAATTCTTTAATTTACTAACAGTAGCAACAGATTGCTCGATTGGTTTTGTAATAAGGGTTTCTATTTCTTCTGGGGCTGCACCGCTATAGTTGACAGAAACGATTGCTACAGGAATTTCCATTTCTGGATAAAGATCGATGGGTAGTAGATTTAAACAAACACCACCTAATAGGATTGCGATGAGCATAAACATGAGGGTGGTAACGGGTCTATTTACAGATATTTTTGATAAATTCATAGTATCAACTCCTATTCAGTGATTTTTACTTTATTCCCCTCATCTAAGTAGTTTTGACCTTTAATTACGATCGCATCACCTACTTTTAATCCATCTAATACTTCAACTTCTTTACCATTATCAAGGCCTAATGATACTTCTTTCATGATAGACTGATTATTATTGACTAAGAAAACAACTTCTTTTCCTTCCTTTACTACTACTGAATCAGATGGAATGGTAATAATATTTTCCTTTCGATCTGAAACAATGCTGATTTCTGCAAACATACCAGCTTTTACTAAAGTATCTTTATTTTCTAATGTTATTTTCATAGGATAGGTGAGTCCATTTTTAGTAGGTGCAGGGGATAATGCAAAGATTTTTCCTGGTAAAGGTTTTTTACTTGCTGATTTTACAAGAATTTCTACCATATCACCTGTGCGAACTCTATTAATCAGATGTTCTGATATGTTTGTTTCAATAAGAACTGTATCTAAATTTGCAATGGTTACAGCAGGCATGCCACCTGAAGCCATTTCCCCTTTACTGATTTCTACAGAAGTAATAAAACCAGAAATAGGAGCTGTAACAATAGCGTCAGATAATTTTGACTTTGCATTTTCAAGACTTACTTTTGATTGTTCTGCTTGCGCCTTTGCCACGTCTAATTGTGACTCAGATGCTTGAAGCTCTGATTGTTCAAATGCTTGTTGAGAAAGAGCTCCTTGTTCATATAAGGCTTTATTTCTTTTATAGTTTTTCTGTGCGTTGGCTAGTTGCTCTTCTTTTAATTTTAAACTTGCAAGAGAAGCATTGTAGGCAGCTTCTGTTTGTTTTACAGCATTCATTAAATCTGTTTTTTCAAGTTCAAATAAAACATCTCCCTTTTGAACCTTATCTCCAATTTCTACACTTACGTTCATTACTTTTCCAGGGACTTTAGAAACGATACTAGATTCTTCAATAGGTTTGATTTTCCCTGATAATGTTGTTTTTAGGGTGAGATTTTTTCTTTCGATTGTAGATGTTTTAACAGATATGAGTTTTTCTTCCTTTGCTAAAACCTTTCCTTTTTTTCCGCATCCTGTTAAAGTTAATGTAAATAATAGAACTAAAGTGAATGCTAAGATGATTTTTTTATTCATTTTATCCCTCCAAAACTGACCAGTCGGTCAATGTATTCTCAAGATAAATTTTATATGTATATGACAATAGAGTCAAGAAAAAAATGTAAACAATATATAATATCTTCAAATATTTTACATGCTATTTTAAATGGTATGTTTTTTTATTATATAATGTAGAGTATTATATAATAGATATAGATTTTTTAAGAGGTGAGAAGAATGATTATTGGAGTTTGTAGTGTAGAAATTTTGATGTATGAACCAAATTCATTAAAGGAGAAAAGACAGATTATAAAGAGTTTAATTGGAAGAATACAATCAAGATTTAATGCGTCTGTAGCGGAAGTAGATATGCAGGACAAATGGAGAAATGCTGTAATAGGATTTTCTTGTGTCAGTAATACAAGTAAACATGCTAATCAGATGATCAATAATATTATAAAGTTTATAGAAGGGGATAATAGGGTAGAAATAGTAAAGATGGATATTGAAATACTTTAGAGAGGAAGGTTATATGGACACAAAAAAATCTAAAAAAGAGATAGCAGAGATTTTAGAAACCTTAGAAGAAATGTACCCAGATGCAGAATGTGAATTAAATTATCAGAATCCTTTCCAACTTCTTATAGCTACGATCCTTAGTGCACAGACAACAGACAAAAAAGTAAATCAGGTTACGAAAGGATTATTTGAAAAATATAAAACCTCAAAAGATTTTTTGCAATTAGAACAAATTGAATTAGAAAAAATTATCAAAGAAATAGGATTATATCGTAGCAAAGCAAAAAATATTCTAAATACCTGTAGAATGTTAGTCGAGTTATATGATAGCAAGGTCCCTGATCGTAAAGAGGAATTAATGAAATTATCAGGAGTAGGAAGAAAAACTGCAAATGTGGTTGTAAGTAATGCTTTTTCTGTGCCAGCTATAGCTGTAGATACTCATGTATTTAGAGTAGCCAATAGAATTGGTCTAGCACATAGTGATCATGTGGTGGGTACAGAAGAGCAATTAATGGAGAATATCAAAAAAGAAAAATGGTCAAAAGCTCATCATCTACTTATTTTTCATGGGAGAAGAACTTGTAAAGCAAGGAAACCAGCTTGTGAAAAGTGTCCCCTTACAGGGGAATGTTGCTATTATCAAAATATTGTAGGAAAATTAAGATAGATTGTGAAAAAGAAGTTACAAAGGAATTTGAAATTTTGTTAAAAAATGAACAAAGTAAAAGATAGTCCGTTTTGGACTATCTTTTACTTTGTGATTTTGTGAGATTGTATAATCTGTTGAATATACTTTAATGCTTTTTCTAACATATGATCTATGGATATATTTTCTTGCTCATGGATTACTTTTAAAAGCATACTTTGATAGAGTAAGATAGTCATTTCGTTGATCTCCTCAAGATCTTCTTTTTTTATGAAACCTTCAGAAACACAAGGAGCTAGAATGATCATATTTCTATCATAAATGTCTTGCTTCAAAAACATAGGAAGAATGTTTTTAAAGTGTTCATCTAATTCATGTGAAAAAATTTCATAATATTCTTTGATAGTAGTTTGTGTTAAATTACGATTGTTATCAAAGAAAAGGGCATAATATATTTTGGGTTTTTGAAAAGAATAATAACAAAAACATTTCCAAATACCTAAATATTGTTCCATGGCATTTTTAGTATCTTCTATGAAGCTAGAAAAATTCAGAGCATAATCTTTTAAATATTTGATAGAAGCGAAAAAAATCAAATGATCTAAATTTTCAAAGTAATTATATAATGTAGCACTATTATATCCAGCAAGATCAGCTACTTTTCGAATAGTAACATGATCAACACCTTCTTTTTCAATGATTTCATGGGTTGCTTTAATAAAATAACGCATCATTCTTTTCTTTTGAATCATCTTTTTATCCATTTAATATCACCAACTATAATTAAATTCCAACACAATTAACTATTATAGCATAAAATATAGAATAATTACAGAGGGGTGGGGTTATTTAGAGATTATTCAAAATGTTAAAATTCTAACAATAAACATTTACAAAAAATAACATAATTTAATAAAAATGTATTTACAAAATTAGAAAGTGCATGGTATAATGAAAAAAATCAAACAATTCGAAATTTGAAGAAAAATTAAATAGGGAAAATAGAGGCTGCAATATAAGGGTATCTAAAAGGGTGAGAATAGTATTGAGGATGCTAGATGATTTTTAGAGAAGGTTTATATTGCCGACGGGATATGAGAACCTCAATCATATCACTGGGGAGATAGAAGCAGATTTTTATCTACTGTCATATTTTAAAAATATGGAGAGCTATTTTAGTATTATATAATGCTAATATAGCTCTTTTTGATTCCTAAATGTATTTGCAATGATAAAAATCACTTCTTATTACATGTAGAAAATACATGATTTCTAACCCAAAGTATGTAAATATATAAAGCATATCTAAAGAATGTTCTAAATGATCAATTTAAATTTACCTCAAAAAATATGAGATTTTAAATACTCAATTTAAATAATCAGAGTGAAAGAAGGAATATATTAAAAGATATTGTTAAAAAAATAACAATATACAAAATACATAATACAATATACATAATATACGATGATTAAGATTCATTAAGGATATCTTTACTCCTATGAAATGACTATTGGTTTTAGGGTTGAATCGCCTATCAATATAGAACATTAAGGAGTTAGATAATAAATTAAGTATAGTAAAAAAATTTTATGATTGTAGGATCAAAAAAACTAATTTATGAAATTAAAGGAGGAAAAAACAATGAACAATGAAGTAATCATTACCTGTGCAGTAACTGGATCTGGTGATTCAAACAAAAAGCATCCAGGAGTACCCATTACACCTGAAGAAATAGCAGCATCTGCAATAGAGGCTGCAAAGGCTGGAGCAGCAGTAGCACATGTTCATGTAAGAAATCTAGAAACAGGAGATGCAGCTAGAGATGTTGATCTTTATAAAGAAACAGCAAAACTTATTCGACAGAGTGATGTAGATGTAATTTTAAATATTACGGCAGGTATGGGAGCTGACTTTATTCCAAGTGAAGAAAATCCAGCAGTAGGAGGACCTGGAACAGATATGATATGTCCTGCTGAGAGGGTAGCTCATATAGTGGAGATAAAGCCTGAAATATGTACCCTAGATTGTGGTTCTATGAATTATGCAACTACTGCATATATTGCTACTATGGATATGCTAAGAGAAACAGCAAGAAGAATTCAAGAAGTGGGAGTTAAGCCAGAAATAGAAGTGATGGAATTAGGACATATTTGGCAAGCAAAGCAATTGATGAAAGACGGTCTAATAGACCCAGATCCCATATTTCAACTTTGTTTAGGAATTCCTTATGGAGCAGAAGCTACTACAAGAAATATGCTTGCTATGGTAGATGCCCTTCCAACTAATGCAATGTGGGGATCATTTGGTGTAGGAAGAATGCAAATGGCAATGGTACCCCAAGCAGTATTACTTGGAGGAAATATTAGAGTTGGATTAGAAGACAACATATATCTTGAAAAAGGTGTTTATGCAACAAATGAGCAATTAGTAACAAGAGCAAAAGAAATCATAGAAAGAATGGGATCAAAAACATTATCACCAGAACAAGCAAGAAAGAAACTAAAACTTGTTTAGAGTTATAAATTAACTAGGTTGGGAAAAGGTTTTTGTTTGCTACATTTAGGGATTTGAAAGACTTTGAAATAATGTTAAAAGCATACAGGAGATTATAAATTAAAGGGGGAAAATGTATGTTTATTAGTGATAAAGAAGTTAAAGTAGTTGCTATTATTGGAACAGGAGTTATAGGAAGTGGTTGGGCTGCAAGGTGTTTACATAGAGGGTTAGATGTTTATGCATCTGATCCAGGGCCTAATGCAGAAGCCGTATTGAGAGAAGTGATTGAAAATTCAGAGCAAGCATTGCAAAAGATCGTACCTATACCACAAGAGAAAAAGGGGAAATTAATATTTGTAAAAAATATTGAAGAAGCAGTAAAAAATGCTGACTATATACAAGAAAGTGCACCAGAAGTTGAAACAATAAAGATCCCTATATTAGATAAGATTGCTAAATATGCAAAACCAAATGCAATCATAGGAACAAGTACTTCTGGATTATTGCCCACAAGATTGCAGTCAGAGATGAAAAATCCGGAAAGACTTGTAGTTGCACATCCATTTAATCCAGTATATCTTTTACCACTAGTAGAAGTTGTTGGTGGAGAGAAAACATCACCAAAAGCAATAGAAACAGCAATGGGGATTTATAAAATGATAGGAATGAAGCCTTTGAAAGTAAGAGTTGAAATAGATGGTTTCATTGCGGATCGATTATTAGAAGCATTATGGAGAGAGTTATTACATCTAATAAATGATGATGTTGCTACAACAAAAGAAATAGATGATGCAATCATTTATGGAGCAGGACTAAGATGGTCTATTATGGGAACTTGTATGACTTATTATTTGGCAGGTGGGAAAAATGGTATGAGACATTTCATGGAACAATTCGGTCCTGCCTTAAAATTACCATGGACCAAATTAGAGGCACCAGAATTAACAGATGCGTTAATTGATAAAATGGTTGAAGGAACTGCAGAGCAAGGAGCAGGTAAAGACTTAAGAGAATGGGAGCAATTAAGAGATAATTGTTTAGTATCCATTATGAAGGCTTTATCAGAATTCAATCATGGTGCAGGAAAAGTAATCAAAGAAGACTATGCAATTCAAAAAGAAAGACTTTCCTTATAAATTTTGGATTTCAGTATTGAATGTGAATATGAACCCCTTCTTGAATGAATAGAATATTCCACTAAGAAGGGGTTTGAAAAAAATATTTCAATAAAATGGGATATTAAGAAATAAAAAGCACTAAGAAGGGAGTGTTATTGAGGCACATATAGAATTAGAGAAGCATTTTTAATATTTATGGAGATTTGAGTACATCAAAATAAAAATAGGAGGTGCCAATGTATGGGTCAAATAATGATTTCTGTTTTTGTTGGCGCATGGATGATCTTTTTAGGAATATTTATGAATGGATATCTAACTAAGGAGGAAAGGCGTTATAGAAACGAAGAAAAAATAAATAATTAAAAGGAAGGGGAGAGCCTATGAGTATTTATATGATGGGTGTTATCATAAGTATAATCATTTATATTATTATAGGAAATTATGCCGGAAGTAAGGTAAAGGATGTAGACGACTATTATGTTAGTGGAAGAAATGCACCAACTATTCTTATAGCAGGAACTTTATTTGCCTCTATGTTAAGTACCAATGGGTTTATGGGAGATACGGCATACTGTTATACGGGGCATATTACTATAATGGTCATACTAAATGCATTGTGTGCTGGAGGATATATTCTAGGACCTATGTTCTTTGGAAGATATTTAAGGAGAAGTGAAGTGATTACAATGCCTGAATATTTTGGGAGAAGATTTAATTGTAAAAAAGTACAAGCATTTGCTGGAATAACCACAGTCATTTCATTATCAGCATATCTTTTAGCAGTAATTCAAGGAACAGGTCTTTTAATGCAAGAGCTTACGGGTTTTACTCCAGGAGTGTGCCTTTTAATTGCTTGGGTCTGTTTTACTTCTTTTACTTTTTACTCTGGTTCAAAGGGTGTAATCTTAACGGATACAATTATGTTTATCGTATTTATAGTAGCCACAATTATTGCAGGACCTTTTATATTTAAAGCAGCTGGTGGGCTTGGTAATATTGTACCTAATTTATTAGCTAGTGCAGATGCACCAAAGGATTTACTAGCATATCATGGAACCTTAGGAGAAGGAGAAAGTGGTATGGATGCAATCATGTATGCTGTTACAATTGGGATTGTTTGGTTAGTAACAGTATCTGTAAGCCCATGGCAAGCAAGCCGTAACCTGATGGCTAAAAATGAGCATGTAACCATTAGATCTGGTGTTATCGCAGCTATATGTACTACTTTATTTTTAACTTTCCTTTATATTATTGCAGTTTCAATGAACCTTATTAATCCGGCTATAGAACCTACTGAAAAAGTTATTATATGGGCTTGTTTTAATGTTGTACCAACTATAGTAGGCGTAGTTGTGTTAACAGGAGTAATGGCTGCGGGTTTATCATCAGCTTCTACATTTTTATCTGTAGTAGGATTTAGTGCAACAAATGATATTATTAAAATTAATTTCAAAAGTGATAAACATCAACTTTGGTTTAGTAGATGGGTAATGCTTGGAATTGGGATTATAGCGTTAATATTAGCATATTTTAATCCCCCAGCTATAAGAATTATTTCATGGTTTGCGAGCACTATTATTGCTGCTTCCTGGGGTCCTGTGGCATTTATGAGTGTATGGAATAAAGATATTACAGCTAAAGGAGCATTATATGGAATGGTATGTGGTTTTATCGGGTATTTAGGAGCAACTTTGGTAAATAAATTAACAGTAATTAGTCTTAATAATTTCTTACATCCATTCTTTATTGGTGTATTCTTGAGTTTTATAGGTATTTATATAGGTACAAAAACTTCAGAAAGAACAAAAGAAGAAGTGGAATTCTTTGAAAGAATGCATATTGTACCTGAATCACAAAAAAGTCCAGAGTTATTTAATAGAGATCGCTTATATGGTAAAATACTTATTTTTTCGGGAATAGTAATTTCATTAGTATTATTGTTTAACTGGGCGATTCCATATAATAGTTTTGTTTTAAAATAGAATTTTTGATAAGAATAGATTTTAGTGAGAATGAAGAATTAATCTTTAATTAAGAAAGAACAGTACAAGTTGAATTATCCGAAAGTTTAGAATTAGGTTAAAAAAACAATACTTAAATTATGAAAATTAGGAGTGAGACACATGAACTTAAAATCTTTACTTGAACCTACAAGTGTAGCCCTTATAGGAGCGTCTAATAAAGAAGGTTCTTTAGGATATGATATGGTAAGAATGATAAAAAATGGAGGGTTCAATGGAAAGGTATATCCAATTAATCCAAGATATGATAGTGTTTGTGGGCTAAAATGCTATCCAGATCTTGAATCTATTGGGAAATCTGTTGATGTGGCAGCACTTTGTGTTGCAGCAAAAAGAGTAGAGCAACAAGTGGATATTGCTATTGAAGCAAAAGTAAAATCATTAGTGATTTTTGCAAATTGTGTTTTAGAAAATGATATGAAACCAACGTTAGAAGAAAAAATTATCAAAAAATGTCAAGATGCGAATATTCCATTATTAGGACATAATGCTATGGGTTTTTACAATAATGATATTGATCTTCGAGTTTGTGGATTTGAAGCACCTGATGAAGGGATAAAAGGAAATATAGCATTAATTTCTCAATCTGGGTCCGTATTTAGTACCATAGGTCATAATGAACCCCAATTAAAATTTAATTTAATGGTAGCAACCGGAACAGGGCAAGTAACAAGTCTTTCAGATTATATGATATATGCATTAGAACAAGAAACTACAAAAGTTTTGGGTGTCTATATGGAATCAGTAAGAAAACCAGAAAGATTTATTGAAGCTTTAAAATTAGCTGTTGAAAAAAGAATACCTGTAGTGGCAATGAAAGTAGGAAAATCAAAACTAGGAGCAGCATTTGCTAAGAGTCATACAGGGGGAATGGCTGGAGATGATGACGCAATCCAAACAGTTTTTGATCATTATGGAGTGATAAGAGTAGATAGTCTTTATGAAATGTCAAATACACTCATGTTATTTAGTTATTATCCAGAAATTCCAAAAGGTGGATTAGTGGCTATTGCAGATTCTGGTGGGGAACGTAATCTTTTAGCAGATGATGCTGAAGCAGTAGGTATTGAATTTGCTAAACTGTCAGAAGATACAATGGAAAAATTACAAGCTATACAAGAATATGGTCAAGAAGCTGCAAATCCATTAGATCCTTGGGGAACTGGAATTGATTTTGAAAAAATATTTGGGGATTCTCTTGTAACAATGTTAAATGACGAAAATGCAGCTATTGGAGTTATCTCTCAAGATTTAAGAGATGAATATTTCCTTTCAGAAGGAGCTGTGGAAGCATTAGAAAATGGGAAAAAGAATTCATCAAAACCAGTAGCGTTTATGACAAATTTTGGTGGAACCCGTAGAGTAGCATTTACAAAAATAATCAATGAGCTTCCAGCTCCGGTTTTAATAGGAACGAAACCAGCATTAAAGGCTATAAAATCATATTTAAGATATAGAGATTTTTCATATAAATGTTCAAATTTAGAAGAATTAAATCTCTCAGAAGAAGGAAAAGGTCTATTAATGAATAATGCTGTTTTGCAAGAATATCAATCTATGAAGATATTAAAAGACTTAGGATTTCCAGTAACTGAATCTTATACTATCAATAGTCTAGAAGAATTAGAAAAAAATATGGAGAATTTTAAATATCCTGTAGTATTAAAAACAGCAGTAGAAGGAATTTTACATAAAGCAGATGTAGGTGGTGTAGTTCTAAATATCAATGATTATAATGCTTTAGAAAAAGCTTATGTGGATATGACAAATAGACTTGGGAATCCTTGTCTTATAACACCTATGGTATCCTTTGATATTGAAATGATTTTGGGAATGAAAACAGATCCTACCTTTGGACCTTTAGTTGTTATAGGAGCAGGTGGAATATATACAGAATTATTAAATGACAAAATTGTCCTTTTGCCAAATTCTTCTGAAGAAGAAATTATTTCTAAGCTTATGACTCTAAAAACATATGAACTATTCTGTGGTTTTAGAGGAAAAAAAGAAGTAAATATGCAAAAATTAGTAGATACCATTAAGAAATTCTGTCAAATTGCAGGATATTCAAATGAATGGGTTAAAGAAATGGATATTAATCCTGTTGCAATTTCAGGCGAAGAGATTGTTGCATTAGATGCTTTAATGGTTTGCAAAAAAAATAATCATGATTATTAAATAAACACATTTACAAATTAATCATGATAATGTATTATATAAACAAATGGAGTATTTGTTTAACAAAAGAAAACGTTTTCTAACAAATTTTTTAGGAGATGCATGTTGTTTTACTCGAAAGATAATCTTTGTAAATATGAAAGGAGTGTAAAACAATGAAATTAGAGCTTGGACATTTTTATGTCAAGGATATTGTTTTTGGAGACAAGACTTGTTATAAAGATGGAATATTAACAGTTAATAAGGAAGAAGCTTTAAGTGTAGTAAAAGAAGACGAGCATATTACAGAAGCAGATTTAGAAATTGTAAAGCCTGGAGATATGGTTCGATTAGTACCTGTAAAGGAAGCAATTGAACCAAGGCATAGAATAGGTGGAGGTCGAGTATTTCCTGGGGTAACAGGAGATT